>CAVWJS010000016.1:0-136340 GCA_963755495.1 uncultured Acidimicrobiaceae bacterium | reverse complement strand
CGGCCGTCGGCACACGCCAGCCGAACCAGGTGACCCCGGGGGCGAGCGCGTGGCGGGCGGCTGCGGGGATGTTGAGGTGGGCGAAGATCGCGCGGCGCATCGGATCGACGGCATAGGTGAGCGGGTCGATGCGGTTGAGGATCGCCAGCCACTGCGGCAGGCTGGCCACGGAGAACATCGCGCCGGAGATGAAGAACATCGGCATGATCGCCATCTGCATCAGCGCCATGAAGGACTGCATCTGCGTGATGCGGGCGGCGGCCATCATGCCGAAGGCGGTGATCGCGAACGCGAGCAGCAGCGTCAGCGCGAACAGCTCGGCGATCAGCGCGAGCGAGTAGGGGACTTCGACGAGCGCCGGCGATCGCGATCACGATCACGCCCTGGAAGGCCGCGACGGTGGCGCCGCCGAAGCACTTGCCGAGCACGATCGAGGTGCGCCGCACGGGCGCGACCATCATCTCGCGCAGGAAGCCGAACTCGCGGTCCCACACGATCGAGGCGGCGGAGAACATCGCGGTGAACATCACCGCCATGCACAGCACGCCGGGGTAGATGAAGGTTTTGAAGTTGACCCCGTGCGTGCCCGCCGAGACGAGCGAGGAGAGGCCGGTGCCGAGCACGAACAGGAACAGGAACGGCTGCACGAGCGAGGTGACGATCCGCAGGCGGTCGCGCGAGAAGCGGATCAGCTCGCGCCGCCACACGACCCTGATCGCGCGCAGCTCGCCGCGCAGGCTGCGCGTGGGGACGCGCACGCCGGCGACCTCGTGGCGGCGGCGCTGGGGCGCGCGGCGGTCGGCGCTCTCGCTGGGCGGTGGCGGGTGCGGTGCGTGGCCATCAGCGGCCATCATGCGCGCGACGTTGCGCATGTGGTCGGTGGAGGTGGCCTCGGCGTCGCGGATCGTGGTGCCCGTGTAGGACATGAACACGTCGTCGAGCGAGGGGCGGGAGACGGAGACCGAGCTGATCGGCTGTCCGAGCTCGGCGAACAGCCGGGGCACGAACTGCTCGCCGCCGGGGACGCCGAAGGTCACGGCGCCCTCGGCCATCGCGGCGTCGATCCCGAAGCGCTCGCGCAGCGCGGCGATCGCGGCCTGGTCGTCGGCGGTCTGGATCTGCACGCGGTCCTTGCCGACGCTGGCCTTCAGCGCCTCGGGGGTGTCCAGCACGATGATCGTGCCCTGGTCCATGATCGCGATGCGGTCGCAGTACTCGGCCTCGTCCATGTAGTGGGTCGTGAGGAAGATCGTGATGTCCTCGCGCTGCTTGAGCTCGCGTGATGTAGCTCCAGATCGAGCTGCGCGTCTGCGGGTCGAGGCCGACGGTGGGCTCGTCGAGGAACAGCACGCGGGGCGAGTGCAGCAGGCCGCGCGCGATCTCCAGGCGGCGCTTCATGCCGCCGGAGAAGGTGCCGACGAGGCTGCCCGCGGCGCTCCCACAGCCCGACCATCTCCATCACCTGCTGCATCCGCGGCGCGACGGTCTCGCGGGGCACGCCGTAGAGCTCGGCGTGCAGGCGGAGGTTCTCCTCGGCCGTGAGGTAGCCGTCGAGCGTGGTGTCCTGGAAGACGAGCCCGATGTTGCGGCGCACGGCGTCGCGTTCGGAGACGATGTCGTGGCCGGCCACCAGCGCGGAGCCGCCGGTGGGCTTGACCAGCGTGCAGAGCATGTTGATCGTGGTCGACTTGCCCGCGCCGTTGGGCCCGAGGAAGCCGAACATCTCGCCGCGCGCGCAACCTCGAAGTCGATCCCGCGCACGGCTTCGATCTCGCCGTAGCGCTTGGCGAGGCCTTTGACCGAGACCGCGGGGGCGCGGGGGCTCCAGACTGCGGCGGCGAGGCGTCGTTGGAGCGGCTCATCGGTCGAGTGTCGGCTCATCCATGGCGCTCGGCCCGCGTGAGCCGGACACCGTAGCGCGCCTCAGCTGCTTTCGGCCGCCGTCGGGTCGCCCGTCGGCGAGGATGCGGTACAGCTCGCGACGCGCGTTGCTCGAGCACCTTGCGGGCCTGGCCAGCTGCGCCTCGGTGCCGGCGCATGAGCTGCGCGAAGGCGAAGGCGACCTCGCGCATGATCCGGCCGAGCTCGCGCCTCGGGGGCCGATGTCGCCGCTCATCTCCTCCCACGGCGCCGGACTGCTCGGGATCGCGCTCCTGCACGTGCGCGCGGCCGGCGTCGGTGAGCGCGAACAGCTTGCGCCCGTCGGCCTCCTCGGAGCGGATCAGACCCTCGTCCTCGAGCTGCTGCAGCGCCGGGTAGACCGAGCCGGGGCTGGGGCGCCAGGCGCCCTCGCTGCGCTCCTCCACCTCCTGCATGATCTGGTAGCCGTTACGCGGCTCCTCGGCGAGCAGCAGCAGCGCCGCGGTGCGGATGTCGCCGCGGCGCGCCTTGCGGCCCCGGCCCCGCCACGCGGCCGCCTCCGCCGCGGGGCCGCGAAGCCGCCGAACGGGGTATCCGCCCGAATGCCCCGGCCGCCGGGGCCCGAAGCTCCGCGCAGCGGTGGCCGCCATGGCGGCCCTGCGGCCGTCCGTGTCGCCGTGGTCCCGCCTGGTTGAATACCTGGAAACATATCTACTTCCTATCGTTGGAACATCACGATAGTAGCACGATATATCGTCAACTCTCGGTTGATGGCAAGCTCCGGCAAGGACGCGGAGCAATTGCTCCGCACACGAGCGGACGCCGCCGGCGCCGCCAACCTCAGTGGCGGAAGTGTCGAACGCCCGTCGCGACCATCGCCACTCCAGCCGCGTCCACCGCGGCGACGACCTCCTCGTCGCGCACCGAGCCGCCCGGCTGGATGATCGCGCCGACGCCGGCGTCGACGCGAGTTGCGGGCCGTCGGCGAACGGGAAGAAGGCATCGGAGGCGAGCGCCGCGCCCGCCAGAGGATCGGGCTGGGCGGCCGCCGCCTTCTCCACCGCGATCCGCACCGCGTCGACGCGGCTCATCTGGCCGGCGCCGATGCCGATCGTCGCGCCGCCCGCGCGCGCAGCACGATCGCGTTGGAGCGCACGTGGCGGCAGACGCGCCACGCGAACAGCATGTCCCGCCACTCCGCCTCGCTTGGCCGGCGCGCGCTCATCACCCGCATCTCGCTCGCGCCTCTCGGAGACCACGTCGGGTTCTCAGTCCCGCACGCTGGCAGGCCAGCAAGAAGCCGGTGGCGGCGGCGGTAGAAGAGGGCGAGATCTGGTAGCTGAGCGCTCCGCACTTCGTGCCGCCCTGGGCTTTGGCGAATTTGGCGAATGTCGTGTACTGAGGATCCTTGGGATCCGACGAACCACTAATGCTGAACATGTTGGTGTTGGGTTGCTCGTACCACTCAGAGCCGTCGTAGGCCCCGCCGGTCACCGGGACTCCGGCCTTCTGGAAGATCTTGTAACCTCCGAACGCGACCGCCGAGTCCTCGATCACCCCGAACACGCCCTTGGAGAGGAGCGCCGAGGCGGCAGTGGCGTTGGTGGCCGGACTCGTCGCATCATCCTCATAGATGATCTTGAGTTTGCGACCGTCGACTCCACCTTTGGCGTTCTGCAGGTCCACCCGCGCCGTCGCAGCCTGGACGATGCCGTCATCCTCCGAAGCGGCGCCGCCCGTAAACGAGGAGATGAGCCCAATGGTGATTGTCTTCGCCGTGATACCGGGCACCGAGGCGGCGGAGGCCTGGCCCACCACGAGCATCGAGGACATGAGGCTGACCAAGCCCACTGCCGCAAAGACGCCGAACATGGATCTGCGCATTCGAGAACCCCCCCTGCTTCTGGTGCTGCAATCTGTGCACTATGACACCTGCAGACACCGACGTCAACGGAGCCTGTGGCTCCCATAGCCTCACGTCGACGAGGAACCACAGTACCCTCCGGGGTCATTTGCGAACGAAGGAGAAGGGTATGAACGGCTTCGAGTTGCTGGATCCGGAGATCGCGGTATTGGCAGACTCGCTGCCGCTTCCCACATTCACCCCCGAAATCATTGCCAGCCTGCGCGCCCAGCCCCGTCCCCCATCGACCCCGCCTTCTGACGCGGTCGAGCGAACCGACTACCAGGTGTCGACAGATCCTGACGTCGTGATCAGGGTGCATCGCCCCAAGGGTGTCGACGGTTTGCTGGCGTGTGTGTACTCCATCCACGGCGGCGGATACGTCATGGGCAACTTCGATATGGATGCCATGCGCCTCGATCGTTGGTGCCAGATGTTTGCGTGTGTCTGCATTTCGGTTGAGTACCGGCTCGCGCCGGAGTGCCCGTACCCAGGAGCGCTAGAGGATTGTTCTACCGGCCTGTGCTGGACACTCGAGCACGCCGACGAACTACAGGTGGATCGAAACCGGATAGGTATTGCGGGTGTGAGCGCCGGTGGTGGCCTGGCGGCTGCGCTCGCCCTGCTCGTTCGTGACCGTGGAGACATCGCTCTGAAATTCCAGTTGCTTGAGTGTCCGATGATTGACGATCGCCAACGCACCTACTCCAGTCAGCTGGACGCCCTCCTCATCTGGAACCGCGAGTCCAATCACTTCGGCTGGCAGGCTTATCTCGGGGATCTCTACGGTGCTGCTGATCTTCCTTATTACGCAGCGCCGGCCCGATGTCCTGACCTGAGCGGACTTCCGGCTGCGTACGTGTGCGTCGGAGGGGCCGACGGTTTTCGGGATGAGGACATCGAATACGCGCTCCGCCTCAGCCAGGCTTCGGTCCCGACCGAGCTCCACGTGTATCCCGGGCTTCCTCATGGCGGGATGCTCTTTGCCGGCACCGACGTCGCTCGCCGCTACGGCCGCGATGTGGATGCTTGGCTAGCTCGTCAGCTCTCGGAGCACTGATCGAGCAACCACCCTCAAAGACCCTTGCTAGAGGGCTGACAAATCCAAACAGCGTCGCCTTACCAGCGATAGAAACGGTGGCGTCCGGAACTTTCTCCCCGGCCGAGGGCGGCACCGACGAGCCACAACACGAAGAAGATGACGGCCACGATCCACAAGAAATGGATGGCGAATCCAACGCCGAAGAAGAGCAGGACGATGAGGAGTGCGAGCACCAGGATCATGGAATATGTCTACCCTTCCCGGAAGGATTCAAACGTCTATTTCAGGCTGCAGGGCAGTACGGTTCCAGTTCCGGTGCCAGGCCAGCGCTCGAGAAGGTTCTTTGCGAAGGCGCGGCTGGCGCTGTTACTGGACGCGACCCCGACAGCCTCCAACGGGATTCCGCTCGCTTTCAAGACGTCATTTCCATTACCCCACGCGCCGATCGGCTGGTAATGGCGAAATGCCTCCTCGAGGTTCAGCGCCGTGGAGCGATCGTTGCCGAGCGCAACCGTTCCGGATCCGTCCGCGACGACGAGCGATTCCACCGATTGGCTCCTCATCGACCTACCCCGTGACTCAGGCGTAAACCGGTTATTTCGATTGCTTTGGATCATGCATCTCGACGAGATGCTGCTCCTGAAGCGACTTGGCCAAATCCCGGTCTTCGAAGGTCCCAAGTAAGCCATGTTCGTCACACCTTGTGGTCCACAGCATGTGGCTCAGATCTTCGGTGTCAGGGATCTCGCCCACGACGACGTCGACCACGCGTCCCCCCGTCTTCGCCGGTCGCAATGACGCCGGGGTGGAAGTCGTCGATGTGGCGTGCGGGAGATCGTTCGCCTCTTGGTCGTCACGGGAGGAGAGCCATTGCTTCTGGGTCATAGCCGGAGTGGTGAAACCGACCGATACCTCCTGCTCGGGCCGTCGCTGGCTCTGAGTCGCCTGGAGCGCCAGGGACTTCTGGTCAGCTTCGGTGAGGGGGGGCTGCACCAGTCCTCGGGGCCAAAGATGTCGGGCCAGAACCGTATTCAATTCGGCTGCGTACATCGTTATCTGCGAGCCCAGGTAGACCCATGCCACGAGTCCGAGGACGACGCCGAAGGTCCCGTAGGTCGTGCTGTCGTTCTTGAGGTCGTGGCCGATCACATAGCCACCGACCGCCTGGAGGATTGTCCAGCCGATGCCTCCGACAATGGCGCCAGCCACGAGTTGCCGGCTCTGCACGATTTTAGGGGTGAGGACACGGAATGCGCCGAAATATGTTGCGATGTTCACGATGAGAGCCGACACCTCGCTCAAAACTCCAAGAGCGATGTTGTGGCGGCCGAACGTGCCAAAGCCGGCCAAACCCGTTGTCACCACGATTCCTGACCCGAGCACGGCGAGAAAGGCGAAACTCCGGCCGAGGCGCCCGACGAAGTTGGGCCTGTCAGGTCCGGCCAAATTCCAGACCTGGGACATAGAGAAGAGTCCCGATTGGGCCAAGCCAGTCGATCCCCAGAGAAGACCGAGCACGCCGACGACCAGCCCGATTACCGAGCTGCGCTGGAGGCCGTGGATCTGACTGCCCAGTTGGTTGCCGATGACTGGAAACTCATGAAGGGTCGAATGAAGGAGGGAACTGCGTGCCCCAGGGTCGTGAACCAGCACGATGTTGAGCATCGTTACGAGAAGGAGCAAGAGGGGAAAGATGCACAGGAAGGCGGAGAAGGCCAGGTTGGAGACGAGGATTCCCGCGTTGTCGTCGCCGAATTTCTTTGTGACGCCGAAGGCCACGGCGGCGGGAGCGAATCGTTGTTGGGCCACGTCGATTCGCCGCAACACCTTTTCGAGTGGATTCACCGCCGTGGTGTTTGTGATGTCGCCGCGCCGGTCATGACCGTTCTCACGTACCCGAAAAAGGAGCCAACCAACCCAAAGGCACCTCGGTGGCTCGCACCCGAGCCCTCCTTCTAACCACGATGCCGGTGCTCAATCGCTCTGGCCCAGCGCCCCCGCATGAAAGGCGTCAACCCACTCGTCGACCACGGCCCATTCCAAGGTGAGCCAGGCCAGCCGAGCGTCTTCGCCTGGCGGAACTTCAGCCGTCGGCCATGCCCTCACCGTCATTGGCGTCGTGATCGGAATCTCGCTCCACGCCTGGCCTGCCGAGACAATTCTGTCCAGACCCGCGTGGGCAACGATCACCACTGGAAGGTCAGGTCGGGCATCGAGGCAGGCGAGGACTCCGCCCGGGCGTGGTGGCAGGACGTTGATCATCAGGTCGGCGGCACGGGCAGACTCCGCTTTGTGATCGCGGCGCAACCGATCGATGGCACGTAGGCGTCGGGGTGGTGTCCAGTTCGCGCCCTCGGGAAAGAGAAGGAGCGCCTCGCTCTGAGAGAGTTCGGTCGCCATTGCCGCCACCTGGGCGCACACCTCTGACCCATCGCCTGATGGTGATGCGAGGAAGCAACAGCCGAGACGATTCAACAAGACGTCAACGAGTGGGTCCAGCTGAAGAATGTCCTTGAGGACGATGCGCACGCTGCGGCCATAGCGGGTCAAGAGAAGATGGACCAGGGCAAAGGAGTCCCCTGGGCCACCATGACGGGCGAGAACAAGTACGGGATCGGTCACTGAGAGAGCCGTCGCATCAGACGAGCCGACCACGGCGACCTGGAAGCCGAGGCATCGGTGCCCAGCCCGCAGGACCATTCCGAGCGCCCAGGCGAGAAGCGTCTGATTGGCGACAGTCCACTCCCGTCGTTCCTCCTTCTTAAATCGGGCGGGGAGAGCGTGAAGCAACCAGACGAAGCCGGCTGCGATCAGTGCGGCTAGCTCGACAAGGGAGTAACTCAAGGCGAAGGTCGAGAGACGGAGGATTCGCCGCCGTGGCGTCAGCGGGGCGGCGATGGCGCTGACGACTGTCACCAGAGCGAAGAGGATCGCCACGACGATGAGGGCAACAAAGTCAACGGGCAGGAGGAGGCGGCGAATTCGGCGCGAGAGGAATGCGGGCATGGCGCCTGATGCGCTACTGGGAGAATTTCGCGGCTAGGTAATTGGCCGTCGCCTCGTGCGCCGCCTCAATGCGTCCCCGGACTCCCGAAGTGGATCGATAGCGCATGGAGTGTGCGGGCCCAGCGGAACCGCTCGGCAGTATGTGGACTTCGATCTCATCCGACAATGCAGCGAGTTCTTCCCCGAACTGGTGCCGTCGGGCGATTTCGAACGCCACCATGGCAACTTGCCATGGGCGGGTCGGAGGCTTCAGCGGCTTCTCGAGGCGACCGACGTGCAGCACAAAGATTCTGGTCGCGCCTAATTCGGCAGCTCGCCCGATGGGGACGGAGCGCACGAGGCCGCCATCGAAGTAGTGCTGCCCGTCGATTTCCACTGCCGGGAGGAGACCAGGAACGGCGCACGAGGCGAGCACCGCCGGGGTCACCGAGCCCGAGGAGAACCACCTCGCTGTGGCCCGCTCGATGGAGGCCGCAACACACTGGAATCGGACCGTCAGATCGCTGAACTCGAGCGAATCGAGGTCGGCTTCGATCAGTTGCCGTAGACCGTCGTTGCTATGCAAGTGTGTCCCATGACGTGCGAGAGTTCCGAGCTGGCCGAACACGGATCCCCCGAACACCCCGCGATCGGACAGCCCCGTCCAGACATTGACCAATCGGTCGACTGTCTCGAGGGAAGGGTCGGCGGCAATGACGGCTCCGTTGAGAGCGCCGACGCTCGACCCCACGATCAGATCCGGCATGATCTTGCGCTCGAGCAGAGCGCGTAGCATTCCCACTTCCGCCGCCCCGAGTACGCCACCGCCGCCCAACACGAACGCAGTGGGACCGGGGGAATCCATTGCATGAGGATATGCCTGACACCCGCTTCTCGGTCGCCCGCTCTTCGTTGGAGGATGCAGCCGCGGATCGTTATCCGAATTTGCTCGTTTGTTCAACCCGCCCTCTCGTTCCTCGACGATGGACAACCTCCGGTGGGTGCGGCGCGCATCGGTGGCTGCTCTCCTGGTTTCGCTGCTCCCCGCGAAGGGTAGATGGCTTCAGCATGGCGAAGAACCAGACGGCCGCGTCTAAACCACTGGTGCAGGCAACGGAGTACCCGCTCTACGTCGTGACGGCGGGAACAAAGGGCGAACCAAGTGGATGCCTGGCTGGCTTCGTGACGCAGGCCAGCATCGATCCCGTCCAATTCATGGTCTGTATTTCAAAGATTAATCACACCTTCGGGATTGCCGAGAGGTCAACGGGCCTGGGCCTTCATCTCCTGGGCTCGGACCAAACGGAGACGGCCTCGCTCTTTGGCGAGCAGACCGGCGACGTGATCGACAAGTTTGCACGCGTCCCATGGACGCAAGGGTCCACCGGCGTGCCGATCCTGTCCGAATGCGCGGCCTGGGTGGAGGGTCAGGTCATAGATCGTATGGATGGTGGTGATCATGAGGCCTTCCTGATCGCTGTCGTCGATGGCGGTTCTGGCACACATACGGGTCGGTTTACCTTGTCGGATGCCACCAACTTCGAGCCAGGTCATCCGCGATAGGTCCTCGGTTCGCAGGCTCCGCGCCAGTCCCAGCGTTTATTGGTGTGTCTTTCGGGTAAGGCCATCGCAACGCTCTTCAAAGGAGAGACTGAAATGATCGGTGGACTAGTCGCTAGCCTCGTCGTATTTGCCGTCGGCGCAATTTTGGACTTTGCCGTGACGGCCAGCCAGTACCAGCACGGCTTCAACGTACGGACAGTCGGAGTGATCCTCATGATTGTTGGCGGAGTTGGCGCCTTCTTGTCGCTGGCGGCCTTTGTGTTCGGCGGAAGCCGTCGTCATCGCACTGTGGTTGACGATGGACGTGGCAATGTCGTACGTCGAGAAGACACGTACATCTAGGACGCACGGGTACATCTAACTGAAGTAGGTCTCCGCGAGACGGGAAGTTCTTCTCTGCGAGACGGGAAGTCCTTTATGTCTGCCAGCGCCACACGACTGAGGACCAGGTCATTCCCGCACCAAAGCCGATAAAGAGGACAGCATCGCCAGGGTGCACGCGTCCGTGCTCAATGGCGTCGACGAGCGCCAACGGAATGGAGGCCGAACTCGTGTTGCCCGTTGCCTCAATAACCGAGGCAATCCGTTCGTGGGCGATTCCGAGCCGATCCGCGATCGCCTCCATTATTCGTTGATTGGCTTGATGCGGCACGAAGAGGGCCACGTCGGCTGGCTCAACCTTGGCCAGCTCTAATGCGGCGTGGGCCGAATCGACGGCGGCTCTTACGGCCTTGCGGAAGACCTCTTGGCCCCGCATGATCATTCCCTCGCCATGGTCGACGTAGAGGAGGTTGACCAAGGAGCCGTCAACACCGGCATCCCAACCGAGGAGTGAGCCCGGGCCACTCACCGCTTCGAGGACTAGTGCACCTGCGCCATCCCCGAAGAGAAAGGCGTTGGTGCGATCTTCCCAGTTGAGGGTCCGGGTCATGGTCTCAGCCCCGATAAGCAGTACTTTGCGGGCGCCGGTCGCCAGTATGCCGGCGGCCGTGATCAAGCCGTAGGTGAAGCCGGCGCAGGCCGCATTGAGATCGACCGCTCCTCCTGTGATTCCGAGGGCGCCCGCCACGGCCGAGGAGGTGCCCGGCATCACCTGGTCCGGAGTGGTCGTGCAGAGCAGGAGGAAATCGATCTCTTCGGGTCGCGTCTCGGAGGAAGTGAGGGCTTGGCGCCCAGCCTCTATGGCCAGGCCGGCAGTGGTGCCTAGTCCCCCAGGCGGGTGTTCCTCAGAAGAGGATGCCACGAAGGGCCCGGTGGCCGTGTGGCGCGTGCGCACGCCCGAACGCTCGACGATCCATTCGTCGCTCGTATCCAGTATCGACATCAGATCAACGTTTGTGACCACCTTGGGGGGAAGTGCGGTACCCCATCCGATGACGACACAGCCACGTTCGCTCACCGTCAACCGATCGCGTTCGGGTAATTAGGTGGAGTGACGTCCGCCGGGTGCACATTCATACGTCCAGCGTACGGGAATAATTCGGTGACTGGCGAGTAAGCGGCTCGGTCATCGTGGAAAGTACCTGATCACGCACGGCCTAGGTTCTCGGACGGCATCGGCGGGACCCGTTCGGTCGCGATCAAACACCCTTGTCACCGAGTTGCCCGCCACATCCTCCAAAATCTCATTCACCACGAGTTCGTGTGGTCCGACGCTCCAAGGCTCCGAGGGCACCATCCGCCACGATCGTTCTGCGGGACCCACCTCTGCCATTCCGTCGATGCGTCGACCGGTGGGACCAACCACGCTGAGGCAACGTCTGAGCAGGGCATGATCGAGTGGGCGGTCGAACGTGACCTCCAGGGGCTCCACGCTGTGCCGCGAGGGAGAGCGGAGGGTCCAGGCGCCTGGCTCAATCCTTCGTCGCTCGTCTGCGCCGACGTCGTAACGCCGGTGCGCTCCAGAGCGAAGTGGGGCACCGCCGGCGTCGTGGAACCCTGCGCCAACGACGAGTCGGAACGACTGGCCGGTCTGGAGCGGGTAGCCCGACTGGCGCTGGGCCATCAGGCCCCGTTTGATCCGTGCCGGATCTAACAGCACAGTCAGTCGACGATGCTCGCCGTCCCATAGCTCATAGTCCGTTGCCAACAAAGCACCGTCCAGCGTCTGGCCCGCCTCGTCAACCAGCTGCAGATGTTCGGCAGCGCACCCCTCACTCATCTGCCCCGAGAACTCCACGTAGAGGCGCAAGAGGTTGCGCGGCACTTCCGCTGCAGTGGGATGGATCGAAAGAACCTCGGTCGTCGCCGTGAGGGGTCGCTCTGGTCGGAGGAGGACGGCGCTTGTCTCATTGTCGATCGATACTGCGTAGGGCGTGCCCGGCATGAAGGCGTAACGGGGAATGAAGCAGACGTCACCGCCATCGAGCAACGACCGGCCTGCCATCGGTGGAAAGCGGCCGACCGCATTGCGTACCTGCGGGCGTACTTGCACAATTACGCCAGGCGTCACGCCACTGATGCGAATGCATTCCTCGTCGCCGCACTGCGACCACGATGCGGTGAGCAAGGTGCAGGCTAAAGCGAGGAGGTCTTCAATGAGCGGAGGTGGTAGTGGGCCTCGCCGTCGACCTGGAGCGCGAGTATGACGTCATCGGCCAAGTTGGCCAAACGAACGACTCCCTGGTACTCGGAGGTTTCGCGCCGCACCCCGAGGGGCTCTTTGGGTTCGGTGAGAGCATCCTGGGCATCGATGTCGCGACGGCTGATCTTTATGAGGCCGTGCGCGCTGTTCGCCACAAGGAGGTGTTCCTCCCCTTGGTCCAAGAACGTGATCATGTCCAGGGGTTGGTTGGCCGCGCCGAGTTCGGCCACGGTGCGGCCAACAGTCTTGGACCCCGGGGTCGTGCCCTCCAAGGGAAAGTGCACAATCGGCGTACAGGTGTACCCGGCCACTATGCTCCGGTGGCTCTCATAGGGGACGAACGTCCGGATCGGCGCTGCGGTCTCCCATTTGCCATGTGAGACATGAAAGATCTCGAGGCTGTTGTCTTCTCCGGCATCGCCAAAGGGGAAGGCAAAACGTCGGAGCTTCGAGGCGAACTCTTCGTTCGAGAGACCGGCAACGAAGAGAACCCCGTCGATGTACGCCAAGTCCGTTATCGTCGAGGTCCGTATCGGCCGGCGCAGAATGCGGATGGTCCGTTCACCGAACTGGACCTCCTCGCCCTCGGGGGCCAGAGGGAGCGTCGTGTCCAGCCGCTCGTCATCTTCGCCGGGGGCGTCGGCGATCGTCATTTCGGAAAAATGGACATCATCGAGCGCGACATCGGAGACGGAACCGTCCAAGGACCCGATCCGCACGAGCACGGCCTGCCCGCTATTGCCCCGACCACGCTGCACCGACAAGTACACATTGTGCGAAGTGGGATGCACCGCCATGTCGCGGATGACGAGGTCGGAGGCGTCACAGCCGAGGAAGGACGCCACCGCGGTATCCACGTTCTCCACGTCGAAGGGCTCAGGCCCGACCGCTGTTCCCGGATCAGCGACGTCAACGGCAACTACTCTCGCTGCACTGTTGTCGGCCAGGAAGAGGATCCCTTCTGGCCCGAAGGTGATGGGACCGGCGGTCTCGATCTCAACCGAACCTCGTTGCAACCCGTACGCACTCATCTGACCTCCCCAGGGCCGGTACGACCGGCCGTTCCAATCTTCTGCCATTGCAGCGTACGCCCCTTTGCCGTTGCTTATCGCTGCGCTCTCGAAGCCCCTGGCAGTCGAGCCGGGGCGAACCGGTTCGCCGGCAACGTCTCGCTACCATCGGCGGGTGATCTCATCCCCTTGGCGGTTCCGCTGCCCGAGCGACCGTGCTCGTTGACGCCGTTGCTGCCCCCCAACGACGTCCCGAGCCTGCTCGCACCCGTGCCCGAAAGGACACACGCCCGCAATGGCACATCGTCGACTCGTCGCTGGTCAGGCCCGGCGGTGGCCGTCTTCACCATGGTGATCGTGGCCTTCGGTTGTGGCGGCGGGGGTGGCGCCTCCGCCTCCTCCTCGAGAAGTTCCTCCTCAGTCGGTGAGCCGCTCGATACAGCGGCCTTCGCTCCGGGGGCCTGCATGGCCTTCGCTCCGACCAAGGGCGATCGCCACAAGACGGTGTTTCTCGATGCCGGTCACGGGGGAATCGACCCTGGAGGCGTCGGTACGACGCAGTCCGGGAAGACCATCAACGAAGCACATCTGACACTCCCCGTGGAGCTCGACGCGATGACACTGCTCCGAGCCGAGGGATTTCGCGTGGTCGTCTCGCGTACGAAGCAAACGACGGTCGTGCGTCTCGGCCCCGGGATGGCGTCGGGCGGGGTCCTTACCCTTCAGGGATCCCACGATGACGTGGTGGCGCGTGATGTCTGTGCGAACGACGCCCACGCGAGCGCATTGGTCGGAATCTACTTTGACGCGGGGTCTTCGCCTCAGAACGCGGGAAGTCTGACCGCCTACGACGCGGCGCGACCCTTCGCCGCGGCGAACCTGAAGCTTGCCACCTTGGTGCAGCATGACGTCCTGGACCGACATGAATGCGCAAGGCTGGGGCATCCCCAATGACGGGGTCCTTCCCGATACGTCGCTGGGCTCTTACGTTGGCGACCCCTCCGCGGGGGGCCTGGCCGGCGAAGCGGCCGCCTATGACCATCTTCTGCTTATCGGCCCCGCCCAGGCCGGTTATTTCTCCACGCCCAGTGAGATGCCGGGTGCCGTCATCGAACCGTTGTACCTGACCGATCCGTTCGAGGGCTCTATCGCCGACACCACCCACGGTCAGGCGGTGATCGCTGGGGGAATCGCGCGCGCCATAGAGACATTTCTCGGAACCGGGTCCTGCCGCGAGCAGCGAGTTAGCCGAATCAGGTTCGCCCTCCCGGCTTGTCGCCCTTCCGGCGATCCCGCGGTCCGGTCTCGGGCCGTTCCCCGGTGTCGACCAGCGTCTGCGCCACTTCTCTGAGCTTTACGTTGAGGAACTGCGATGCGCGCCGCAGAACATCGAAAGCCTGATCCGCCGCAATTCGCTCTCGCTCCATCAGTATTCCCTGCGCTTGCCCGATGACCTCGCGACTGCTCAACGCGGAGTGGAGGTTGTCGATTCGTCGCTCTTCGTCTTCGAAGACGTGGGCCGCCGCCAGGGCTGCACTGGCCAACGACGCCAGAATCACGCCTTTGGCCCTGTCGACCACGCCGAAGGCCGAGGGGTAGGCGGCGTAGAGATTGACGGCGCCCAGCGCGGGACCTTGGCCGTCAGCGGGAGCGCCAATGCGCTGCGCATCCCTCTCTGCGCCGCGGCGGGACCGAAACTTCGGCCAGCGGGTATCGATATTCAGGTCGTCGCCGTAGACCATGACGCGCTCGAGCGATGGCGTCGAGACACGGTCCCTCTCCGTATTCGTGTTGCAGCGCGTCGATGATCTCGACGATCGGATCGGTTTGCACGGGGGTGACGATCGCTTCGCCCTGCACAAGGAACAGGCCGGCGAAGTCACAACCCTCGATGGTGTGCACGGCCACCGCGACGATCTGCGCCAGTGTGCTGTTGACGCTGCCCGCCGAGAACAGAATGCGGGCTGTTTCTGAGAAGTTGGCGGTCAGTTCGGAAAGCGGGTCATGACCGATTGTGTCGCTTTCTATGGGGTCCATAAGCGAAGCTCCTCTCATACCCCATTTTTCCCAAGTATGGCACCGTGGCTCGTTTCGTGCAGCCATGGGCGGGATAAACGCCAGATCGGGTGGATGGGAGTCTTGCGCGCTGCTCCTTCCCGGCCCATCTCCCTCAACCATGGACGAGGCGCTGATTTCTCTGTGGTCAGAGATTCTCTGTCGTCAGAAGCCGGCCATCGCGACGATGGGCCTGTTGAGAGACTGTCCGCCCAAAGATCCGTCCACTTTTGCGTCGCCGAAGTTGAAGATGCCGCCGTCGGCTGCCACGAACCGGTAGCCGCCACCGGTGGTGGTCGCTTGCATCCCGACCACCGGTTGGTTCAGATGGAGGTTCCCGGTCGAGCCGTAGAACTTGGCGTCTCCGAAGGTGAAGATCCCCCCGTCGGAGGCCACCAGCCAGTAGCCGGCTCCGTCGTGTGTCGCTGCCATGCCGACGATGGGCCGGTTCAGATGGATGGTTCCCGGTCGAACCGAAGTACCCGGCGTCGCCGAAGGTGAAGATCCCGCCGTCAGCGGCCACGAGCCAGTAGCCCTTGCCGTCGGGAGTGGCGGCCATGCCCACGATCGGTTGGTTCAGATGGAGGTTCCCGGTCGAACCGAAGTACCCGGCGTCGCCGAAGGTGAAGATCCCGCCGTCAGCGGCCACGAGCCAGTAGCCCTTGCCGTCGGGAGTTGCGGCCATGCCCACGATGGGTTGGTTCAGATGGAGGTCTCCGGTCGAGCCGTAGAACGTGGCGTCGCCGAAACTGAAGATCCCACCGTCGGACGCCACCAGCCAATAGCCGCCGGCATCGGGCGTGGCCGCCATGCCGACGACGGGTTTGTTGAGACCGATGGCACCGGTCGAGCCGCAGAAGGGGACATTGCCGAAGGTGAAGACTCCCCCGTCCGACGCGGTCAAGTAGTAGCCCTGAGGTGGGCCGGCCGGCGCCGTACAGGGGACCTCGAGGTTCTGTGCCGTACCGGCGTCACCGGTCAACGCTGGGTCGTGATGGAACTGCGGCCACGCCCCGGCCTCGTCGACCAATGATCCGTTCGATCGCGCGATCTCGTAGTGATAGACGATGCTGCCGCCACCCTGGTAGCCCGCCAGCGTGATGCCGATGGTCCCGTTCGGATCTTCTGTGACGAGGGGTGAGTTCTGAAACCCGGTGTTTGGCTGCAACGTCGTGATGACCGCGCCCGTCTTGCCGTCGAGCACCACGACTCCATTGGTCGTCGGGGCCAAGACGTCCTGATAGCCCTCGCCGAGGTCGGCCGTGACGACGGAGCCGATCACACGATTCATCGGGGTTTGCCACAGGACTGCACCGTTAGCGCCGTTGAGAGCGTAGACCGAGCCCGTCGTGCCATTGTCGGTTCCCTCCACCACTTGTAGCTGCCCATTGCCGAGGACATCGGCAAGCGCTGGGCTGCTCTTCGTATTCCCGTTGAGCGTGGCAGACCAGATGAGGTTGCAGTGACTGTCGACGGCGATCAACTTGTCGGTGTCGGATTGGTGGTAGGTGGTGCCAGTCCCGAAAACGATTCCGACGGTCGAGGAGCTACCGAAGAATTCGCCCACTGCCGGGGACGATTGGACCGTCTCGTTGGTGTTGTACTCGCAGTCGAGCCCGCCGGTGGGGCTGAGGATTCTCAGATGGCCACCATTGGCATAGGTCTGGCCAAACGCCAGGCCCGCAGTCGAGTCACCCCCTTCGACGATCTCGGTGCTGCCGTTGCTGTAGAGGTCAGCCAAGGCCGGTGTCGAGAAGTTGCTGTCGGCCTCGAACCAGGGAAATCCCGTCAGCATCGCTCCGTTGCCGGCGTTGAGGGCGTCCTGTTCCTGCCCCAACGAGCCCGCCGTCACGTCGAGTCCGCCTTGCAAGTCGCCTACGGCCAGCGAAGCTTGCACGCCATTGTGCGAGGTTGGGTCGGTGGTGGGATTGGCCTCCTGGACGAACCACTCGTCACCTCCACTCGGGCTGATGGCTTGGTATCCACCTGCGGTGGGGATGGCGGCATCGCCCGAGCCCACAAAGACCGAGTCGAGGGCGCTTCCGGGCGTGGTGGTTGCCACCGACGGGCTCGAATTCACCGGCGCGCCGGCGTTGTACGTCCAGACGGGAGCACCCGTTGCCAGGTTGAAGCTGTAGACCAAACCGGATTCGTCTCCGACGACGACCGCCGGGCCTCCGGGCAGGTTGGCCACATTGGGTGAGGAGAGGGCGATGGGATTCGATCCGTCGGGCAGGAGGCCGGTCTGCCACGTGGGAGAACCGAAGGAGATTGCGTGGGGACTGGCCCCCGCTGAAAGGGGCTGAGCAGCGAGAACAACCATCGAAGTAACCCCGAAGGTCAGCATGCAGGCCAGGGCCACGCGGCAAAAAGGTCGTTCATGGCGCGACACGTCTATCGTCAAGTATCCCGCCCCATTGTGCGCACCGGGTGGTACTTGCCCTTTGATCGCAGATCCGAAACGGATGCGGGGCACCTACCCGGCATTTCTGCTCTGTCGGGGGCGTGACCGGCGAGGCATGATGCAGCATGCGCGGGCCCACCGAGGTACGAATCGGCTTCCAGCCGTCCCAGGATTGGTGAGATGGCGCTTCCCCCAGCCCTAGAGATCGCACGATGGGCGACGCTGCGGCCGATCGAGGAGATCGCCGCGGGAATGGGGATTCAGGGTGGGTTCAACCTGCTCAAGCCTTTGGCGATCGTGGGCCGCCACGGCGTCACTCCGGTCAGCAACGACGTAGGGCTCTACTGATGGGCTGCCTGCTCGCCCTCTTCGCCTGGATATCGCCTCGTTTCGTCCTGGCGCTGCTCTATGTGTTCACCAGCCGCCTCACGATTGCTTTCAGTTCGGGCTGGGAGGGCGTCCTCGGATTCTTCCTCGTGCCCTACACCACACTCTTCTACGCCCTCGTCTACCGTCCCAGGTTCGGTGTGCACGGTCTGGGGTGGTTCATCGTCGCCGTCGGATTCCTCCTGGACTTGTCGTCGATGGATTTCGGCCGCCGAGCACAATCGAGGAGGATCCGCCCCCGGCCGACCTAACGACGAGCGGAGCGGCCGGCGCCGGCGGAGGCGGCGCGAGCGCTGAACGTCAGTCGCAGATCCGGCTGCGGACCGAACCGCAGATCGTCCGCGCCGTTTTGGGAAAACTTCTGCCATCCCGCGATACCGATCATCGCTGCATTGTCCGTGGCCAGGGACTGCGGCGGAATCAACAACTGGCAGCCGAACCCGTCGGCAAGGGCCTTGGCCCGCTCCCGCAGAATCGGACTGGCGGCAACTCCACCCACGATGGCCAGGGCCGGGTCGTTGTATTCCTCCAAAGCACGCCGGATCTTGGCGCACAGGACATCCATGCAGGCGGCGACGAATGAGGCGGCGACGTCGGCCATGACGAAGGCGGGCTCCTTGCGCACGTAGTTGACCACCGCTGTCTTGAGGCCCGAAAAGGAGAACTCGTATCCGTCCTGGATCATAGGGCGCGGAAAGTGGAGGACATCGTTCCCGCTGCCGGCTAGGCGATCAAGGACAGGCCCCCCCGGGTATCCCAAACCCAGGTACCGCGCAATCTTGTCGTAGGCCTCGCCGATGGAATCGTCCACCGTCTCCCCCAGTAGCTGATACTCGCCCAGCGCGGTGGCACGGGTGAGCATGCAGTGACCGCCGGAGACCAGGAGCGCGGTTTGGGGGAAGGGGACGTCACGGTTGGCCAGGAAGACGCTGGCCAGGTGACCCTCGAGATGGTTCACGCTGACAATGGGAATCCCCCAACCCAGGGCAAGGGACTTGGCGGTGGCCATCCCGACCAAGAGCGCTCCGACGAGGCCCGGTCCCGAGGTGACCGCGACCGCACTGAGTTCCGTGCCGGAAACGCCCGCCTCAGTCAGGGCCTGGTTGACGATCGGCGTGATCAGCTCCACATGGGCCCGACTGGCCAGTTCGGGCACCACACCACCAAACTCCGCGTGGAGATCGATCTGGCTCGCCACCACGGACGACCGCACCTCGTAGTCCTCGCTGATGACTGCCGCCGCCGTCTCGTCGCACGACGTCTCAATGGCAAGCAGGAGCCGTGTCATGCGCAATCAGCCAGAGCGGTCGCCACCTCATGGTGCCCGATCGCACCTTCCCGTTCCACCTTCGCCACGACCGAACTGACGTTGACCAGCGTCGAAGGCGAGGAGTCGAGCGTCCCGGCGTCGACGACGAGGTTCACATGAGGGGACAGTTGCCGTCCGGCTTCCTCGGCCGAAGCCGGAGTTATCTCCCCGTGTCGGTTGGCGCTGGTGACCACCATTACGCCCGTCCTGCGCATCAAGGCGAGCAGGAAGTCGTTGTTCGGTATGCGCACGGCAACCTCGTCGCGTCCCGCCAACCAAAGCGGTCGGGCCGCGTCAGGTGCAAATCCGAAGGCAAGGGTCAAGGGCCCGGGCCACCACCGCGCCGCCAAGACGGAGGCCGCCGCAGTGAACTCGACACCGAGCGCGAGCACGTCGTCGAGTGAGGCCGCCAGCACAGGGAGGTGTAGGCCCTCGGGTCTGTCCTTGGCTACATAAATCCGCTGAACGGCCTCTGCGGCATCGGGGAGCGCGGCAATCCCGTAGACGGTGTCGGTGGGGACCACGATCACCTCGCCCGCACGCAGCGCGGTAACAGCGGATTCCAGCGCGCCCGCGTCCTGCGGGTGGAGCGTCCTCATGCCGTGCGCATAGATCGGGGGGCGGACCTAAAGACGAAGAGGGCGGATCGGCGCCGCGAAGAGGGAGGGGTCGGCCTTCCAATCGACGCCGGGAACGTCCACGTAGAGCTCGATCTCATTTCCGTCGGGATCGTTGATGTAGAGGCTGTGGGTGACCGTGTGATCGGACGCACCCACAATGGTGGTCCCCATCCGCTCGAGGACGGCCAGCACGGCGCGGAGGTCGTCATCGCTTTCTCCGACCTTGAGCCCGAAGTGGTACATCCCCACGCGCCGTCCCTCGGGAATCGGTGTGGCATCGGCCCCGACTTCGATCAGGAGGAGCTCGTGATGGGTGCGGCCCGACGAGAAGGCGGCCGCCCCGACCGGATCTAAGCCCGGTTCGGGCATGATCTGGCGCCACCCGAGGACGTCCCGATAAAAGTCGGCCGACCGTTTCACGTCGCGGACGTACAGCACGATGTGGCCCAGCTCACGGACGGTCATGCGAAGGCCGCGTTGTTCATCTCGGCCGAGGGTGGCTCCGGGGTGCGGATCCAATGGGCTGAGGGAGGCATACCGGGTCCCAGATGCAGGGGAAGATCGAAGGCATCCTCGTCGAGCCCGGCGGCCTGCATCAGCTCGCTGAGCGCGGCCGGGATCGCTGCCGCAATGTCCCAGAGCCTCGGGACGGCGCGGGCATCGGAAGCCAGGCCCCAGTAGAGGACGTCGCGATAACTCATGATGGTGATGTTAAGCCCCATTCCGTCCATCACGGGCCCCAGGGGGAACATCCCCAGCATCTCGCACCCGCCCATGTAGAGCGGCAGATCCGGTCCGGGCACGTTGGAGATGATCAAGTTGGCCAGCGGACGGTGCCGATTGGCCAGTTTCATCCGCGTGTAGAGGCGAGCGGCCGCCGCAAAGACACTGGGCGAGGCATGCTCCGCCCAGTTCTGCAGGGTGTCGGCCCCCAAGGCCTTGTGCTCATCCTTCGCCCCCTTCATCCCCTCGTGAAGGGCCCGCAGACGCTCGAGTGGATCGTCGAGTTCACACGGCAGCTTGACGAACATTGCCGAAATCTTGTTGGAGCCTTTGAGCTCGGCCACATCGGGAGTCACGGATACGGGAACGACGGCCACCAGTGGCACTCCGGGGAGCTCATCGCCGGCCAAAAGATAGGTCCGCAGCGCCGCCGTACTGATCGCCAGGATCACGTCGTTGACGCTGGTGCCCATGGCGTTCTTGATCTTCTTTACGTCAGCCAGGTTGACGGCGGCGAAGGCAACACGCCGGCGCGCGTGCACCGAGGCGTTGAGCGACGTGCGCGGCGCGGTAAGGGGGAGTGCGGTCTTCCCCTCACCACCTTTGCGCACCTTGCGCATGCCGGCGATGGATTGCGTCGCCGCCCATGCCGTACGGCCCAGGTCGATCGGTCGGACGAGGTTGGCCACCAACGCGTGCGACACGAGCTCAAAGTTGGATGGGACGCGGAGGTCGAGCTGGCGCACACCCTGGTGCTCATGGTCCGGCGGGGCTGGCTCAAGATCGAAGAGTGCGCCGAGGAGCTCTGCGCCGGACACGCCGTCGATGGTGCAATGGTGCATTTTCGCCACGAGGGCAACCTTGCCGTCTTCGAGTCCTTCCACAACCCACATTTCCCAGAGGGGTCGATCGCGGTGCAGCTGCCTGCTGGTGACATCCGCCGCAAAGTCCGCGAGCTCGCGCATGCCGCCAGGTGAGGGAAGGGCCGCTCTGCGCAAATGATTGTCGATGTCGAATTCGGAGTCGTCCACCCACACCGGGTGCCCCAGGCGGAACGGGACTTCGACCAGGCGGCGCTGAAATACGGGGAGGAGAGGTATCCGCTCAGTGATCCGCTGCCGGATCCGGCGAAAGGAATAGCCGTCGGGCACGGTGGTCGGATCGAAGACCGCCACGATCGCCACGTGCATATGGAGGGTGGGCGTCTCGAGGTAGAGGAAGCTGGCGTCGAGGCCGGACAACCGCTCCGGTGTCACCGACTCGCCTTTGTCACATCGGCTCGATCGCCCCGCCCCATACGTCGGCATCTTCTCACCGCCGGCCGCCGGCCGCCTCCGTGGTTTCCGAGCCTTGCGCCCCACCGGTCGAGCGATGATGGGGCGTGCCCTTCGTCTATCTCGCCGTGACGGGCCTCGGAGCATTCGGCGTCCTTTTGACCTACCGCCCGCTTCGGCATGAGCCCTGGAGCACTCCTATTTTCGTCATCGGCTGGCTCGTCGGTGAACTGGCGCTCCAAAACATCGTCTGGCAAGTGGGTGCCACCGTGGTCTTCGGCCTCTTTGGTGCATTCAGCGGGTGGGCGGGTCGCGTCGGGCTCGCTCTTGCGCTGGTGAGCTCGGCCGGTCTGGCCGGTCTGATCGTCTCAGGGCGGAGGGCGTCGAGGGTCGTCGCGGGCGCACTGGGGGAGGTTCGTCGCCATAATTTTCCGGTGGCCGTCACGACGGACCCTCCGACCTGGGGCCGCTTCTGGAGGATCACCCGGGCCATCCCGCTGAAGGGGCGCGCTGTGCAGTCAGTCAAGCACATTGACTATTGGGGGGACGGGCAACGACCCCATCGGCTCGACATCTACCACTCCAGGCTGGCCCCACCTGCGGGGGCTCCGGTCATGGTCTACATCCACGGCGGAGCCTGGGTCATAGGAGACAAGCGCGAACAAGGCAAGCCCCTGATGTTCGAGCTCGTGGCGCGGGGTTGGGTGTGTGTGGCCATCAACTACCGGCTGAGTCCCCAGGCCACCTGGCCCGACCACATCGTCGATGCCAAAAGGGCTGTGGCGTGGGTCCGCACCCACATCTCCCAGTACGGCGGCGATCCTTCGTTCATCGCCGTGAGCGGTGGTTCGGCAGGCGGCCATCTCTGTGCCCTACTGGCGCTGACGCCCGGCGACCCCGCTTTTCAGCCCGGCTTCGAAAGCGCGGACACGTCGGTGGACGCCTGCATCCCCTTTTATGGAGTGATGGATCTAACGGGCACCGATGAAGAGGTGACCCGCTACGGATTGGCGATGGGCCGACTCCTCGAGCGCCAGGTCATGAAGACGACCGCAGCACGGCATGCCGAGATCTTCCGCTCCGCGTCGCCTACCTACCGCGTGCACCGGGGCTCCCCGCCATTTTTCGTGCTCCATGGTCAAAACGACACGTTGGTTCCTGTCGCCATGGCCCGTCGGTTCGTGGCCTCCCTGCGGGCCGTATCAGCTTGCCCGGTGGCGTACGCGGAACTTCCCCTGGCCCAGCATGCCTTCGACGTCCTGGCCTCCCTGCGGTGCCAGGCTACGACCGCAGGTGCGGTCGCTTTTCTCGAGGCGGCTCGGGTCAGGGTGGCCGAAGAGCTGCCCCCGTCAGGCCTCTGGGGCGAGCTCGATCAGCACTGAGAAGGCGTCGGCTTCCACCAGCTCCAGTGCTTCGACCCCCCCCGCATCGGCCAGATCCCCTCGTGCTGCTTCTACCGCAGCCAAGGTTGACGGTGGCCCGGACACGATGAGCCGGGCGACCTTCGCCCGCATGGATCGCTTCTCTGTCGTCTTGGCACGTCGAATGGCACCGAGAACGTCTGCGGCCACGGTGAGCACGGTGCTCTCCGTACCCCCGCCATTTCCGCCGGTGTGCTCGCCGAATTCACCCGGCGTCGGCCATGGAGCGCGGTGGACCGAGCTGGGCTGCCACCAGTGCCAGACCTCCTCGGTCACGAAGGGGAGGAAGGGAGCAAAGAGGCGGAGTTGGACCGAGAGCGCCAAGGCCAGCGTGGCGCGGGCGGAGGCCGCACCCGCTGCACCGACTCCATCTGGGTCCCCCTCTCCGTAGGCGCGGGTCTTGACCAGCTCTACATAGTCATCACAGAACGACCAGAAGAAGGTCTCGGTCATTTCCTGAGCCCGCGCGTAGTCGAACTCCTCGAAGGCCGTCGTGGCCCTGAGCACGACGTCGGCGAGTTGCACCAACAGGGCGTGGTCGAGGGGAGCGGTCACTGCGGACAGCCCTGGCGCCGGGCCGTCACCGAGACGGCCGAGCGCGAACCTCGATGCATTCAGGATCTTGATGGCCAGGCGACGGCCGATCTTCATGACGCCCTTGTCAACAGCGGTGTCGGTGCCAGGGCGCCCGTTGCAGGCCCAGTAGCGCACCGCATCGGACCCAAATTCCTCGACCAGGGGCATCGGGGTCACGACGTTGCCCTTGGATTTGGACATCTTCTTGTGATCGGGGTCGAGTACCCACCCGTTGAGGGCGGCGTGGCGCCAGGGCAGGACGTCGTGCTCCAGGTGCGAGCGCAGGGTGGTGGAGAAGAGCCACGTACGGATGATCTCGGGACCTTGCGGGCGCAGATCCATCGGGAAGGTGGAGGCGAAGAGCTCTGGGTCGTCTTCCCAGCCGCACGCAATCTGCGGCGTCAGTGACGAAGTGGCCCACGTATCCATGACGTCGGGATCGCCGACGAAGCCTCCCGGGATGCCGCGCTGTGACGCCTCGTACCCGGGAGGCACGTCGGTGGTCGGATCGATCGGCAGGCTCAGCTCATCGGGCACGATCGGCCGGGCATGGTCCGGCTCGCCATCAGCGTTCGTCGGATACCAGACGGGGACCGGGACGCCGAAGTAGCGCTGCCGGCTGACGAGCCAGTCGCTATTGAGCCCATTGACCCAGTTTTCGTAGCGCACCTCCATGTAGGGGGGATGCCACTGCAGCTCCTTGCCCCGGGCCAGAAGGGCCTGGCGGAGGCCTTCGTCGCGCCCACCGTTGCGGATGTACCACTGGCGGCTGGTGACAATCTCGAGCGGCCGTTCGCCCCGCTCGTAGAACTTGACCTGGTGCTTGATGCTCCGGGGCTCGCCGATGAGATCGCCTGAGGCGCGTAGTAGATCCACCATGGCGCGCTGGGCCGCTTTTATGGTGCCGCCGGCGATTGCCCGCCAGGCGGGGCCGTCGGGCACCCCGGGAGGAGGGGTCTCCACGATGCGCCCCGAGCGCGTGATGATGGAGCGGGTCGGAAGCTGCAGCTCGCGCCACCAAACAACGTCGGTCACGTCGCCGAACGTACAGATCATGGCTATGCCGGACCCCTTGTCCGGTTCGGCCAGCGGGTGGGCCACCACGGGCACCTCGACCCCGAAGAGAGGAGTGCGCACCGTGGTGCCGAAACGGGCCGCGAACCGCTCGTCGTCAGGGTGCGCCACCAGGGCCACGCACGCGGCAAGCAGCTCGGGTCGCGTGGTGTCGATCTCAATGTCGTCGAAGCGCAACCGGTGGTAGGCCCCGTCTCGCTCCTTGTCCTCCATTTCAGCCTGCGCCACCGCCGTCTGGTAATCGATGTCCCACAGGGTGGGTGCCTCAGCCGAGTAGGCCTCACCACGGGCCAGGTTGCGCAAGAACATGCGCTGGCTGGCGCGGCGGCTTCGTTCGTCGATGGTGGCGTAGCCCCTGCTCCAGTCGACCGAGAGGCCGAGTCTGCGCCAGAGGTCTTCGAACACTTTCTCGTCTTGCACTGTGAGCTGGTTGCAAAGGGCGATGAAATTGGGACGGCTGACCGGGATGTCCTCTTTCCCCGGCTCTGGCGGCGGGGTGAACTCGGCGTCGTAGGGCAATGACGGGTCGCAGCGGACGCCGAAATAGGTCTGGACACGACGCTCGGTGGGAAGCCCGTTGTCATCCCAACCCATCGGGTAGAACATCTCCCACCCGCTCATGCGCCGGTAGCGGGCCAGGGCGTCGGTCTGGACGTACCCGAAGACTGAGCCCATGTGCAAGGAGCCCGAGACCGTGGGCGGTGGCGTGTCGATGGAGAAGACCTGTTCGCGCGTGGACTGCGGGGTTAAAGCGGTAGGTCCCCTCGTCGTCCCACACCGCGGCCCATCGTGCCTCCACCCCGTCGAGAGTGGGCTTGTCCGGAACCTGGGGCGCGGTTGTCGCGTCGGTCGACATGATCGGGTTACCGTACCCGGATGCTGCGCCTCCACGACACCGCAACTGGCACTGTCCGCCCTTTTGAGCTGCGGACCCCGGGCGAAGTTTCGATGTATGTCTGTGGGCCGACCGTCGACAACCTGCCTCACATCGGCCATGGCCGCTTCACCCTGACCTTCGACGTGCTGCGTCGGTATCAACTCTTCAACGGCCTGGCGGTGCGCTACGTCTCCAACATCACCGACGTCGACGACAAAATAATCGCCCGGGCGCGGGCCGAGGGCCGGACCGAGACCGAGGTCGCCGAAGAGTACGAGGCCCGGTGGTGGGAGGCCATGGACCTGCTTGGCGTCCTGCGTCCCAATGACACGCCGCACGCCACGGCGTATATCGACCGGATGGTGTCACTGGTGTCCGATCTGGTCGAGCGTGGCGTGGCCTACGAAATTTCCGATGGTGTCTACCTGAACGTTGCTCAGGTGCCGGGGTACGGACTCTTGGCGCGTCAGCCGCTCGAGAGTCTCCAGGCCGGGGCGAGGGTGGAGGCGGTCGAAGAGAAGCGCTCGCCGCTCGACTTCGCGTTGTGGAAGAAGGCGAAACCCGGCGAACCGGCTTGGGAGTCTCCTTGGGGTCTGGGACGCCCCGGTTGGCACACCGAATGTGTCGTCATGTCACTCGACATACTCGGCGACGGGTTTGATCTTCACGGGGGCGGGCGGGATTTGGCCTTTCCCCACCACGAGAACGAGCGGGCCCAGGCAGTGGCCGAGGGTCGACCTTTCGCCCAGCACTGGGTGCACAACGGGTGGGTGGAGGTCGACGGCACGAAGATGTCCAAGTCACTCGGGAATTTCACCTCCCTGACGGACCTGCTGGCTCGCAGTGATGCGCGGGCGTACCGCCTGCTCGTACTGCGAGCTCATTACCGGTCGCCGATCGAAGTGACCGCGGTCACCGTGGCCGATGCCGAAAATGCGCTCGCTCGTCTGGACACGTTGGCCCGGCGTTTTTCGGTAGGTGAACTGCTGGCTGAGACCGAGTCGGGATACGTGGTCGACGGCATTGTCCCTGCCACCGACGTGGATCCGGCCGCCTTGGCGCAATTTCGCACCAGCATGGACGACGACCTCGACACGCCCGGAGCCCTCGCCGCCATCTTCGATCTGGTCACGGCCGCCCACACCAGCGCCGATGCCGGTGACGAGGATCGGGGGCGGTATCTGGCCCGCTCGGCCGCGGTGTTGGCCGCTGCCCTGGGTCTCTCGCTCCGGGGCGATACGGGAGAGATCGACGACGATGCCGCCCGCTTGGTGTCCGAGCGCGATGCCGCACGTGGGGCCAAGGACTTCACCCGGGCCGATGCGCTGCGCGATGAGCTGACCGCGATGGGATGGACGGTCGAGGACACACCCTCCGGGACCGCCATCCGCCGCTGACGCCCAGCCCGTGGCCGCTCCACACCCGGCCGCCGCCGCCGACTCGCCGCTCAGAGGGCATCTTTCTGCGACTGGGCGGCATGTGTAGACCCCGATGTCGTGATCAGGTTACCATTGAGTAACTAGTGAGCAACGTTGACGAAGACCCGAGGAGGGCTTTCGATGTCTGACTTCTCCCTCGAACTGAACGAGGACCAGCAGCAAATCCAGAAGTGGGTTCACGAATTCGCTGAGAACGTCATCCGACCGGCCGGACCCGAGTGGGACGAGCGCGAAGAGACACCATGGCCCATCATCCAAGAAGCAGCCAGAAACGGCCTCTACTCCGCCGATTTCATAGGTCAGTGCTTTTCTGACCCCACCGGCCTCCTGATGTGCCTGGTCAGTGAGGAGATGAGCTGGGGCGACGCCGGAATCGCCCTCGCGATCTTTGGTTCGACGCTGGCCGTGGCGGGCATCTTCTCCAACGGCACGCCCGAGCAGATCACGGAATGGATCCCACAGTGCTTCGGCACTCCCGACGACGTGAAGTTGGCCGCATTCGGCGTGTCAGAGCCCGATGCCGGTTCCGACGTGTCCTCGCTCAAGTCGCGTGCCGTCTACGACGAGGCCAAGGACGAGTGGGTTCTCAACGGCACCAAGACCTGGATCACCAACGGGGGCATTGCCAACACCCACGTGCTCGTCCTTTCCGTCGATCCTGCGTTGGGCAGCCGTGGGCAGGCCAGCTTCGTCGTGCCTGAGGGGACACCCGGGATCTCGCAGGGTCAGAAATTTAAGAAGATGGGCATCCGGGCCTCGCACACGGCCGAGGTCGTGCTCGATGACTGCCGCATCCCGGGCCGCCTCCTCCTCGGTGGCAAAGAAAAACTGGACGCCCGCCTGGCCCGGGCCAGAGAAGGCAAGCGGACCTCCACGCAGGCCGCCATGGCCACTTTCGAGGCCTCCCGTCCCATTGTGGGAGCCCAGGCCGTGGGCATCGCCCGGGCCGCCTACGAGTTCGCCCTCGACTACGCCAAGGAGCGGAAGCAGTTCGGCCGGGCCATCATCGAGAACCAGTCCATTGCCTTCAAGCTGGCCGACATGAAGATGCGGACCGACGCCGCCCGCTTGCTGGTCCACCGTGCCGCCTGGATGGCGGGCACGGGCCAAAAGTTCGAAAACGGTGAAGGCTCGATGTCGAAGCTCTACGCAGGTGAGAACGCCGTGTGGGTCACCGAGCAAGCCATCCAGATCCTGGGCGGCTACGGCTACGTCCGGGACTATCCGGTCGAGCAATGGCACCGCGATTCGAAGATCTACACGATCTTCGAGGGCACGTCGGAGATCCAGCGCCTGGTCATCAGCCGGGCCATCTCAGGCATCCATATCAACTAGCTGAGCTTGGCTAGCCGAGCTGGGATTTCTCCGGCTGGCCCCCGAGGCCGGTCGCGGGCATACGGTCTGAGACCCGCCTGAGCTTGCCAGCCTCGACACTTGTCCTATGGCAACAAACCCCCGAGCGGTATCGTTATTCCAAAACAAGTGTCCGATCTCTCGGCCCAGACTTTTGCCGGCTGGTCCCGAGGCGAGTACATGACAGAGGCCGAGGTCGGAGTGGCAATTCAGCGAGCACGGAGGTGAACTCCCGTTCCTGCGTCCACCTTCCTTTCGATCCCGATCGGACCGATCCATCATCCGGAGTGATCCGGTGAGCGAGCTCCTCGTCTTGTGCACCGGAAACGCTGCTCGCTCCGTCATGGCGGGGTTCATGCTCGACTATCTCAAGGCGGATCGACCGGAGGAGGTGCTCCACGTCGTCACGGCGGGCACGCACACCATCGAAGGGCAGCCAATGGGCCCACGTACCAGGACGGCCCTGCTGATGGTGCCTGAGCTAGCCGAGGCACCTTTTAAGAGTCATCGCAGTCGTCAGGTCTACGAAGGCGATCTGCTCCGGGCCGACCTCGTGGTGGTCATGGAGGCTGACCACGTACGCTTCGTGCGGCGGCAATTCCCCGAGGCCGCGGATCGAACCGCCACCCTGCGGCGACTCTGTGCGGATTTGCCCCCCGCCCCACCATCGCTGGGCGAACGTGTGGCCGGTCTGGAGTTGGCCGCTACGGAGCCTCTCCGACCATGAGGATGTGATCGACCCCGCCGGTGGGGAGGAGGCGACGTACGCCGCCTGCGTGGCTGAGCTGTGGATCCTGTGCCAAAAGCTCGTCACGCTCTTATAAGTAGGTATAAGACCCTATAAGGCGTGTCCCGAGCGGATCCCATTCCCCCCCACGGCTGGTGGGCTGGCGGCCCAGGTCAGCGTTATCGCAGGTCAGTCGGCGTGAACCGAGCGCAATCCGGCCCACGCCAGATTGGCGACGCGTCGAGCGAGCCGATTCGCTTCTTCCTCGACTGATCGCCCATCTCCAGTCCGTTGCTCCATGAAACGCCGGCTCGCTCCTTCGGCCATTCCAACGACGGCATAAGCCAGAAGGCGACGGTGGTCATCGTCCAGGCCGGCATTCATGAGAGGTTCGATCGCCTCTGCAATGGCATCTTCCACTGTCCGCAGGGCACGTCCGAGCTCTTCGTCATCGGCGTGGTCCCGCCCGTAGAGCAGCCGGAACTCGGCTTCGCGGCTGACGACAAGGCGGAAATAGGCCGCGAACCCCATTTCGACTTGTTGGCGTGGCCCTTCGGCCTGCCCCACCGCACTGCGGACCGCCAGCAGTAGTTCTTGGGCGATGGAGTTGACCAGTTCCAAGTAGAGAGCCCGCTTGGATGAAAAGTGCTGGTAGACGAGAGGTTTTGTGACCCCTGCCGCCTCGGCGATGTCGTCCATGGTGGTGGACCGGTACCCACGTTGGGCGAAGAGCTCAAGCGCGACGTCCACCAGTTGTTGGCGACGTTGCGGTGCAGTGAGGCGTCGCGCCGCTACCTGCAGGTTCGTTGCCATCGCCTCCCCAGGCTACTGGTATGGCCCCCGGTGCCAGGATGCCCCCCCGGTGCCAGGATGCCCACGGCGGGAAGACGCGCCACACCAAGCCGTCCACTGCCTCCGCCCCTCACGCTCACTACGAAGGCAAGGGGAGCGTGGCGAGCACCTTGGCCAGCCGCGCCGGGAGATCGGCCACATTGAAGTAGGTCGCCGCCACCTGGTGGTTGTGCGCGAGCAGCGCCTCGTCGGGGTCGGTCAGCCATTCGTCGAGGAGGCCTGGGGCGGCGATGTCGAACCAGATGAAAGCCGAAGGCGGCCAGCTCACGGGCCACGGGATAGGGCCCGATGGCGAGGGGCCGCCGATGCGTGGCGGATTCGAGCGCTGGGTTGCCGAATCCCTCCCAGGTCGAGGGCAGCAACACCACGTCGCAGGCGGCGTACGCCTGAGCGATGGTCAGCCTCGCCTCCCCACCGTGGCCGCTCTCGCTCTCGCTGCCGCTCTCGCTTCCGTCGCCGTGGCTGCCCCCAAGAACAACGGGACACGGCGCGTTGGCCACCAAGCGGTCGAGCTCGGGGCCGTAGCCGTCTTCGGCCGGACCGAGAAGCCAGTACGTCCCGCCCACCGCAGCGGCCAGCTGGAGCCCGCCCGCGATGTTCTTGCGCAAAAGGGCCCTCGTGGGTTGGAGGAGGAGTCGGGTTTCGACGTCCACGCCAAGAGCGCTCGCGTGCCTGTGTGCGGTTGGCTGTGGCTGGATGCAGGTCGAAAGAGTTGTAGATCGTCGTGGCGGTGATGCCGTGGACAGCCAATTCGCGTCGGCTGAGCGCGTTGATGGTCACGTGCGCCCAGACGTCGGTCGTCGGGCGGGGGCGGCATGTGGGCGAGATGCGGTCGCTGCCAGGGTAGGTCGTGGTGGTGCAGCAGGGCCGGTCGCCCGGCGCAGACTGCGGCGGCGACCGCAGCGGCAGGAGGGTTGAGGGGTAGCGAGCAGAGATTCTCGATGACGACCAGATCGGCCGGAGCCAAGCGCATCTGCGAGCTCCCGGGCAGTCGGCGGAGACGGGGCGTCGATGGCCAAGCCTTCGAGCAGGACGTCCACCGGGCCCGCGCCGGCAACGGTGAGAATGTCCCAGCCCAGTTGGCGCAGCGCATCGGCCCATTTGGCCGCTTCGATCGAGACGCCGTCGCTTCCGCCCAACCGGAACGAAAGGATGGCGGCGGTCGGCACGGCGCCGAACTGTAGGTCCCCGCGCGTCGGTCGCGTCCTGTTGCGGGTCGGCTAGCGTTGCCCTCAAATGGCAAAGCGGGCACTGATCACTGGAGTGACCGGGCAGGATGGCTCGTATCTGGCCGAATTCCTCCTGGAGCAGGGCTATGAGGTCATCGGCATGGTCCGCCGGTCGAGCACCCTCAACTTCGAGCGGATCGCCCACATTCAGGACCGGCTCGAGCTGGTGGCCGGGCGACCTCCTCGACGAGGTCTCGCTGATCAACATCCTGCGCGACCACCGTCCGAGCGAGGTCTACAACCTGGCCGCGCAGTCGTTCGTCCAGACCAGTTTCAGCCAGCCGGTGCTGACCGGCGAGACCACCGCGCTCGGCGTCACGCGCATGCTCGACGCCATTCGGCTGGTCGACCCCGACATCCGCTTCTACCAAGCCAGCTCCTCGGAGATGTTCGGCAAGGTGCAAGAAGTGCCCCAGCGCGAGTCCACACCTCTGTACCCACGTAGTCCGTACGGCGTGGCCAAGGTCTACGGCCACTGGATCACCGTCAACTACCGGGAGAGCTACAACCTGCACGCGTCGTCGGGGATCCTCTTCAATCACGAGTCGCCCCGACGAGGGCTGGAGTTCGTGACCCGCAAGATCACCAACGGGGTGGCTCGTATCGCCCATGGACTCGATGACAAATTGTCGCTCGGCAATCTCGATGCGCAACGCGACTGGGGCTTCGCGGCCGACTACGTCCGGGCCATGTGGATGATGTTGCAGCAGGACAGCCCCGACGATTACGTGGTGTCGACGGGAGAGACCCACGAGGTGCGCGAGCTCTGCCGTCTCGCCTTCTCAGCGGCCGATCTCGATTGGGAACGTCATGTCGTGATCGACGAGAAGTACCTACGGCCGGCCGAGGTCGACCTTCTGGTCGGTGATCCGGCGAAGGCTCACCGGGTCCTGGGTTGGCAGCGCGAGGTGGATTTCCCCGGACTGGTGACCATGATGGTCAACGCCGACATGGACCTGGTCCGCAACTACCTCAGGTAGTCGGGGGATCCTCGGTGGATTCTCTTGTGGGTACGATCGCAGCCGATCCTCTCGGTGTCCTCGTCGCGTTCGGCGCGGGGATCCTGAGCTTTTTGTCACCTTGCGTCCTGCCGCTGGTCCCCGGTTACGTCTCCATGGTGTCAGGTCTCTCGGCGGCCGAGCTCACGGCCGCCCGGGCTTCGGTGGCGGGCGGCGGGACGACGACGGGCGTGGTCACGATGCGACCAATGCTGCGGGGCATCGGCCTGTTCATTGCCGGCTTCACGCTGGTCTTCGTAGCCCTGGGAGCGGCAGCTTCGGGCATCGGCCATCTCCTGGCCTCACACAAGGAGACGCTCACCCACGTGAGTGGGTTCGTTGTGATCGTGCTCGGATTGGTTCTCCTTCTGGGGACCGTCCCCTCCGGGTTCTGGGCCAGGCTCGGCGCCGGACCACTGGGCGTGCTGTCGCGGGTCATCGGCGAGCGGCGCTTCGATGTGCGACCGTCGACGCTGGGGACGTGGGCCGCGCCGATCATGGGCATGGCCTTCGCATTTGCCTGGACGCCATGCATCGGTCCCGTCCTGGCTGTGGTGCTCGGATTGGCGGAGCACAACGGCTCGCTCGCCGGCGGCGTCCTCCTTCTTTTCGCCTATTCGCTCGGCCTGGCCGTGCCGTTCGTCGCCGCCGGCCTGGCATTCGGCCGGCTGACCTCGGTCATCGCCCGCGCCCGACGTGGCCTGTGGATCGTCGAAGTGGTCGGCGGGGTAATCCTTGTCATCTTCGGGATCTTGTTGGTCACTGACCACCTCGGGTGGATCTCGACACAGTTCTCGAGCCTGCTTGACCACATCGGGCTGAGGCGCCTCAGCACGAGCTAGGTCCGCATCAGGCAACGTACGCACCTCGGAGGCAGGGCGCTGCGTAGCGGCGGCCGGATGCTCGCATCGCCCGCCGGATCACCGAGGCCCTTGGACCGGCCCGCACGGTCCTCAACGGGGGGGCCGGGGGCGGGGTCGTACGAACCGACCGACCGCCGAGTCACCGCGGTAGAGCCCTCGGGGGCGTGGAGTTTCGTCGAGGAGGCCGTGCATCGGCGTTTTACGGACCACCTGCGGCGTGACCTCGCCGACGGCACCTGGGACCGCCGTTTCGGGCATCTGCGAACCAATCCCACGTTCGACGGGTCGCTTGTGCTCGTCGTGTCCGAGCGGTCCTCTGGCGGCTAGCTCCCGACGGTGGAAGTGGGACCGACGCGGAACATGGCGTGAGGTGGCACGAGATCCGGTCGCGGGGCCAGGTTCCTGCGGGCGGCCCCGGCGCTGCGGGAGGGCCCGGCGCTGCGGGAGGGCCCGGCGCTGCTGGAGGCTGGCCTTCCCGGCACCTCGCTTGGAACCCCCGCGCCCTCCCCCCCTACCATGGTGGCGAAGGCCATGGCCCCCGTCGTCCAATTCCGCGCTGCCGTCGCACTCGCCGGCCGCTTCCCCGCCCTTGCCGGGGTCGATCTCTCTGTCGAGACCGGGGAGGTCGTCTTGGTCCTCGGCGCCAACGGTGCGGGCAAGACGAGCCTGCTCCGGGCCTGCGCCGGCCTCCTCCCTGTCACCTCGGGCGAGGCCTGGGTACTCGGGGTAGACCTGGCGACCGACCACACGGCCGTGCGGCGTCACGTCGGCCTGCTGGGCCACGCCGCCCCGCTCTACGACGAGCTCAGTGCGGCAGAGAACGTCCGCTTCGCTGTGCGTGTCGCTCGGCCTGCCGGTCGCAACCGGCGATGCGGCGTTGGATCGCCTAGGCCTGGTCGGCCGCCTGCGCACCACCCCGGCCGGGCGGCTCTCGGCCGGGCAGCGACGACGGGTGGCCCTGGCTGCGTTGGTCGCACGCCGCCCGGCCCTGTGGCTTCTCGATGAGCCCCACGCCGGCCTCGACGCCCCCGCTCGCGACCTTCTTGGCTGAGCTGATCAGCGAAGCCGTCGCCGATGGTGCGGCGGTCCTGCTCTCATCCCACGAGCCCGAGCTCGCCGTACCGCTCTCGGACCGGGTGGTCGTGATGAGCGGGGGCCGCGATCACGTCGACCGAAGGCGGAGGGCGGCGGTGCCCAGCTGAGCCGCGCTGCCCGCGGTGGAATTGCCTCCCGCCAGAGGCCACGATGGGGTCGTGGCATGTGGCGTGACGCGCTCTTGGTGGCGGGCAAGGACCTGCGCATCGAAGCGCGCTCGCGGGTCGGCCTGTGGCAGGTGGTCCCCTTCGCCGTCCTGGTCCTCATTCTCGTCGCCTTCGCCATCGGGCCCGACTCGGCCTCCCTGCGGCACGCCGCCCCGGGCATCTTCTGGATCGCCGTGCTGTTCTCAACCGTGCTGACGATTCAGCGCAGCGTGGCGATCGAGTCGGGTGAAGGGACCCGCGACGGGCTACGGCTTTCGGGGATCGACCCGGCCGGGATCTTTCTCGGCAAGGCCGCCGCCGTCGGCCTGCAACTCCTGGTGCTCCAGATCGTCCTATGGGCCGGGGTGACGTTCCTCTTCAATGTCCGGGTGCACGTCGTCTGGCTCGCCCTCGTCACATCCGCTGCTGGCCACGGTCGGATTGGCCTGCGCCGGCGTGCTCTACGGCGCCCTCTCGGCCGGATTGCGGGTTCGCGACACCCTGCTGCCGCTCCTGGTTCTACCGGTCCTGGCCCCGGTTTTGCTGGCCGGCTCGAAGGCATGGCAGGCTGCTCTGGACGGCAATGCGAGCTCGGGAACCGAGTGGTTGCGCATCCTCATCCCGTTCTCGGTGATCTACCTCGTCATTGGAATCGTCCTTTACGGTCCGCTCCAGGAGGCTGCATGAACGCCATCGCCACAGTCTCCCGCCCGCGCTGGCTCACCGTCGTGGGGATTCTCGGCATCTCTCCATGGGCTTCACCGTCTGGCTCGGGCTATGGATCACCCCACCTGATCAGGTGCAGGGAAACCTGGCCCGACTCCTCTACATCCACCCACCGATCGCTACCGTGGCCCTGTACTGGGCGGGCGGGGTCGCACTGGCAGGGCAGCCTGTTGTACCTGTGGCCCCGCACCCGTTCGTTCTTCTGGGACAGGCTGGCCGCCGCCAGCGTTGAGGTGGGCGCGGTGTTTTCGGCCCTGACCTGTATCACCGGATCCATCTGGGGACGGCCGGCTTGGGGAGTTTGGTGGGCCTGGGATGCCCGGCTGACCTCGACCGCCCTACTCCTGTTGCTCGAGTTGGGCTATCTGGCCCTGCGCCGTGTGCCGGCTGACCCGGCCATTCGCGCCCGGCGTTGCGCCGTGGCCGCGCTCCTCGTCGCCGTCGATGTGCCGATCGTCCATTTCTCGGTCGATTGGTGGCAGACCTTGCACCAGACGGGGACCGTCCTCGACCCCGGCTTCCATCTGCACGTTCATGGCTCCATGGCCTGGACCTTCCTTCTCGGTTTCATCGCGTTCTCATTGCTCTTCGTGTGGCTCCTCGGTGTGCGGTATCGGATCGAGGTTTTGCAGGACACGGTTGGCTACCAGGAGATGGAAGTGTCCCTCGCCGAACGATGGAGCGAGGGAACCGAGCTGATTGGAGCCGGCTCGGTGCCTCATCACCACCCCGAGGGAGGTGCGCCGTGAGTTACGTCGATGCCGGTTACACGATCGCCCTGAGCGCCATCTTCATCTACGGCGTCAGCCTCGGGCTTCGCCGCCGCCGATGGGAGCGCGCGCTGAAGGTGGCCCAGGACTCGCAAGAGCCCGACGTCCCTGGCGATCGGTCGTGACGAGCACCATCAACGACCCGAGAAAACCGCCTACTTCATCGGTCTCCGCTGCCTTAGGCCCGGTCCGCCGCGGCGATGGCGGCCCGGCGTTGCCCCAGCCCCGGCGCAGGCGCCGCACCAGTAAGCGGCTCTGGCTTGTGTTCGCCGTGCTGCTCGCCGCCTTCATCTTCCTTCTGGTCGAGGGACTCGGCAGCGCGCTCAACTTCTTCGACACGGTCAATCAAGCCTTCGCCCACCGCTCCACATTGGGCACGCGCGACCTTCAACCTCGAAGGGGATGTCGTTGCAGGATCGATTCACGCCACCGCCGTGGGAACCAATTTCGATATCGCCCAGGGCTCCCACACCGTTGCGGTCACGAACACCGGGAGCCCACCGCAGCTCTTCCAGGCCAATATCGCCGTCGTCGTGGTCGGCCACTTCACCTCGGACGTGTCGCACGATTTCGTGTCGCACCAGATTCTGGTGAAGCACTCGGAGAACTACTGCGCCGCCCATCCGAACCGGGTGAAGCGAAGACCCGGCCGCCCGCTCCTTATGTTGAACGCAGCGCTCGGATCGGTCGGCGTCTGGCTCGCGTTCGGGGCCAGCGTGGTCGGAGCCGTGGCGATCGCGGTCGGCCTCGTGCGCCAGCGGGCCTCTGTCGTCTCGTCTTCACCCACATCTTCCGTGCCGTCGACGTCGTTCGTCCGCGTCTCTACAGGCTCGACGGCGTTTTTTGAAGGGCGGTTATTCGTTCCACTCATGCTGATCGGCGCGGTGCTGGCCATCCTCGCCATGGAGCGCGCCCTCGTCACGCACGACTTCAGCATTGTCTTCGTGGCGGAGAACAACAGCACCGTCACTCCGCTTGCTCTATTCGATCACCGGTCTGTGGTCCGCCCTGGCCGGTTCGATCCTCTTGTGGGGTTTCGTCCTTACGGTCTTCTGCGCCATCTTCGTCTGGCGCTATCGCGCTGTTGCCTCGGACCCGGTCATCCGGTGGGCCACGCTGGTGCTCTTCGTCGTCACGGCGTTCTTCTTCGGCATGATGATCGGACCTGCCAATCCGTTCGTCACGACGCACAACGTGCTGGCAGGGTTGGGGCCCAACTCGCTTCTTCAGGACAACCCGTTGGTAGCCATCCACCCGCCGCTCCTCTACATCGGATTCGTCGGGTTCACGGTGCCGTTTGCCTTCGCCATCGGCATGCTGGCCACTGGGCGCATAGGCGATCGATGGCAGATCGAGTGCCGCCGCTGGACATTGGTGTCGTTCACCTTCCTTTCCGTCGGCATCGTGCTCGGAGCGTGGTGGTCCTACCAGGTCCTCGGCTGGGGCGGCTTCTGGGGCTGGGATCCGGTGGAGAACGCTGCGTTGCTGCCATGGTTGTGCGGGACGGCCTACCTGCACTCGGTGCTGGTGCAGGAACGACGTGGGCTGATGCGGGTGTGGAATCTCTCGCTGTCGGTGGCCACTTTCGCCCTCACCATTCTCGGGACGTTCCTCACCCGCTCGGGCGTGATCCAGTCGGTGCACGCCTTCTCGGAGTCCTCGATCGGTCCTCTCCTCATCGGCTTCTTCTTCGCCGTGGTCGTCGTCGGTTTCGGGCTCATCGCCTGGCGTGGTGATCGCCTGCGTTCGCCCGGGCGGGATCGACGCGCCGCTGGGTCGCGAGGGAGCCTTTCTGCTGAACAACCTGCTCTTCGTCGGTTTCGCCTTTGTCGTCCTGTTGGGGACGCTGTACCCGATTCTCTACGAGGCGGTGACGCAGCAACAGGTAAACGTGGGCGCACCCTTCTTCAATACCGTCGCTGTTCCCGTCGGCTTGGCGCTCCTCTTCCTCATGGCAGTGGCACCCGCCCTGAGTTGGCGCAAGATCAACGCACCGATGTTGTGGCAACGCCTTGCCATTCCGGCCTGGATCGGTGTCCTCACCGTGGTCTCTGCGTCGCCTTCGGCCTGCGCGGCTTCTCCCCGCTGATCGGGTTCGGCCTGGGGGCGTTCGCTGCCGCCACCGCCGGACGGGCGCTGGTGCTCTCGGTCCGTGCCACGCGTGTGCGACACGTGGGATGGTGGCGCGGGCTCATCGGCCGGACAAACGGGGGCATGGTGGTGCACCTCGGGGTCATCGTCATGGCCGTGGGGATCATCGCCGCCACCACCTATCGCCATCAGACCGAGTTGGCGCTGCAGCGCGGGACGGTGGTGACCTACGGCGGCCACCAGTTCGAGTTCGTCGGCCTGCGCACACGTTAGCACGTCCCGTCCAAGCAGTCGGACGAGGCCCTCGTCAAGGTGGACGGAGCTGTATTCACGCCGGCCACCACCAATTTCGGGGGGGCGCTGGCCACCGTCGGAACGCCGGCCATCGACTCGGGCGCGTTCGGCGATGTGTACCTCACCTTCGACGAGGTCGGCGGATTGGGGAAGACATCGGGTAACTCACCCATTCCCAATCTGCCCGCCGGGTCGGTGGCCATCGGCGTGGTCATCGAGCCCCTGCTGGCCTGGCTGTGGGCCGGCGGCCTGCTGGTGGGATTGGGCGGATTGCTGGCCCTCGTTCCAGGATCTCGGCGTCGGGCTACTGATCCGGTCTCGGCGCCCTCGGACATGGTGACCGGAACCGACGCCCGAGTCGGACCACGAGACGAGGAACGGAGCGCACCGCCCTGTGCCTCTCCTCGAGCCGGCCGTGCACGGTGTCTCGCCTGCAGAAGACCCAGTGCCGGTCGAAACGGCGCCCCCTCCACGTGAGCACGCGTGGCAGGCGGCGCCACACGACCCGCTGGGTGGCGGGCATCGTCCTCCTCGCCCTGGCCATCGTCGGTGTGGTCCTCGCCACCCGTACGCCGCAGGAGGCGACGCAGGTGGAGAGCCCGCTGGTAGGGCACATGGCCCCCCTGTTCTCGGGCGCCAACATCCAGCACGCGAATGGCACGCCGCGTGTCGCTGCGCGCGCTGCGCGGCCACTATGTCTTCGTCAACTTCTTCGCCAGTTGGTGCGGGCCCTGCCAGCAGGAGGCACCCGACCTCATCACGTTCTTCTATCAGAATGCTCCCAAGGATCACGCCGACGTGGTCAGTGTGGTCTTTCACGACGAGGTGTCATCCGCCGAGAGTTTCTTGAAGACCCAAGGCGCGGCGTGGCCGGCGTTGAACGATCCCGGGGGGACAATCGCCCAGAACTATGGCGTGACCGCCCCGCCCACTACGTTCCTCATCGATCCGTCGGGGCGCATCACCGTGGAACCGGAGACCGGGCCCGCCACCGAGGCGAACCTACAGAAGATGTTGGAGCAAGCGCACAAACTGGCTCGTCACTCGACACGAGAGTCCAATGACTGAGTCCTCGGTTCACCGACCCCTCTGGTTGCGGATTGCGGTTCCGTTGGTCGTTCTTGTCGTGGCGCTGGTGATCGGAAGTGGCGCATTCTCAGGGAAGCCGCAGACGGGCGCTCAGCGCGCAGCAGCTATCGAGTCGGTCGTCCGCTGTCCCTCGTGCATTGACGTCTCAGTGGCCCAGTCCGAGGAAACAACCGCGTTGGCGGTGCGCCACGAGATCGAGCGGCAGGTGGCGCAGGGGCGCACCACCGCCCAGATTGAAAATGCGCTCGTTGCTCAATATGGACAGATTATTCTTTTAGAGCCGCCCGACGCCGCCGGGTTTCCCCTCATCTGGATCGTGCCGATCGTGTTGGGGGTGGGCGCCTTGGGTGTGATCGGCGTCCTCTTCTGGCGACGGTCACGGCAGTTCACCGCCGTCCGAGAAGCACAAACCACGGTGGATGTGACGTGACGCCTGACGCCGAACTTGTCGGAGAGGATGGTCGAGCCGATATCGAGCAAGAACGCTGGTCATTGAACGATCAGCGTGAGTTTCTGCTCCGTTCGATCGATGACGCCGAACGTGAGCTCGTGGCGGGCGATCTCTCGGAAGACGACTACAACGTCCTTCTGCTGCGCGACCAGAAACGGCTGACTGAAGTCGAAGCCGAACTTGCCGCACTGGGTCCGGCAGTGTCGAACGAATCGGGTGCCAAACCGCTCGAGAGCGATACCGAGGTTCAATTGGCTGCGCCTTCCCGACGTCGCTTCGGCACGCGGCGCCGGATCGGCGTCGTGGTGGCATGCCTTCTGATCATCACGGGACTGGTGATCTTGGTGGATCATGCGGTGAGCCCGAGCCTTCCGGGGCAACCCGTCTCGGGCAGCATCACGGAGTCCAAGGTCGAATTGATCGAACAACAACTCGAAGAAGCCGAAGTCTTTAACAACAACAACGAAGGGGTCGAGGCGCTCGAGCTCTACGACAAGGTGCTCTCCGAAGATCCGGAGGATCCCAATGCTCTGGCCGCGTCTGGTTGGCTCGAGTGGAATTACGGTACCAAGGCAAAGTCAGCCACATTGATGCAGGCGGGGCGCCGGGCCGAGAACAAAGCGATCCAGCTTGCCCCGTCCTACTACGCCGGGCATCTCTTTCTCGGCTTGATCCTTCTCAATCAGGATAAGAATCCAACCGCAGCCGTCGCTGAATTCACCGAATTCTTGAAGGACGATCCACCACAGGCGCAGCTGGTAAGCGTGGCGTCCGTGGTTGCCAGTGGCTACAGCGAAGCCAAAGACCCTTTGCCCCCGCGCTGGCGAAGGCACTCGCAACCGAGATCGGGTCAGCGTCGACGACCACGACGACTTCAACTCCGTAGCGCGCGCAGCGCAGCCACCACCTCGACGAACGCAGAGCCGAACGCCTCGATGTCCTCGTCGTCGGTCGACCAACCCACCGAGACACGCAGCGAGTGATTGGAGTCCACTCCCATCGCCTCGAGGACCGGAGAGGGCTCAATGCTCTCCGACGAGCATGCGGATCCGGAGTGCACGGCGATGCCGACGCGGTCCAGGCCGATCAACACCGGCTCGGCCTCGACGCCCTGCACGCCGAGGCACACGAGGTACGGCAGCCGCTCGTCGTCGGATGATGGTCCCACGACGTCTACTCCCTGTACCGAAGTGGCGAGGGTCGAGAGCGCAGCGGTCTGCGTCCTCGCCCGTTGCGCTTCCTGGTGGAGGAGCCACTGGCCGTTTGCGTCGAGCGCGTGTGCGGCCGCACCGAACGCAAGCAAGGCCGGCAACGCTTCCAGCCCGGCGCGGCGTCCGCGCTCTTGTTCCCCCCCTACGAGGAGGGGTTCGAATCGGCTGCCGCGGCGGATCACGAGCGCGCCTGCGCCGGGCAGGCCGCCCAGCTTGTGGGCGCTCAAACTAACCAGATCCGCTCCCAGTTCATTGAGGTCGACCGGGACGTGTCCGCATGCTGCCGCAGCATCGACATGCACCGTGACGTCGGCAGAACGGCACAGCGCGACGATGTCGCGCACTGGCTGCAGCGTCCCCACTTCGTGATTCGCCCACTGGCAGTGCACCAATGCCGGTCGCTGCAGTGTGGTCGAGCGCAGACGGGTCTCGAGCGCGGTGGTGTCGATGTGGGCCGAGGCGTCAACCGGAATGACCTCGGTCGGGGCGAACCGGGTCGATGTCTCGCGGACGGCGGAATGCTCGACGTCGGCGTAGAGCACGGGCGCGCCCGGGGATCGGCGCGTGGCTCCCCACACGGCGGCGTTAATCGCCTCGGTGCCACCGGAAGTGAAGACCACCTGGCGCGGTGATGTACCGACCAATGCCGCTACTTGCTGGCGCGCCTCTTCGAGTGCGTCGCGCACCGTGCGGCCTTCCTCATGCAACCTTCCGGGATCGGCGGTCGGCAGTGACGCCCACCGCGTGAGGGCCGCCAGCGCCTCGGGTCGCGGTGGGGTCGTGCTGGCGTGATCGAGATACGCGCGCCTCACCTCGGGTGCTCAGGCAGAGGCGGTGCAGGCGGCATCGCCCCGGGCGCGCGACGAGAGCATCACCGGGAGGGCACGTTGGGAGGCACTCCCGCAGAGGCCCGCCAGCAACCCGGCCACCATGCCCCGATCGACGGCGCACAGCACGGGGTTGGTGGTGCTCGCATTGCCGAACGGGCACTGTTCGGCGACCACCGCGGTGGTCTCTCCCCGGTCCTCGGCGTGTGCCGCGAATCCATGTGCGGTGAGCGTGTCGGCCACGACGTGCATTGCGGCGCGCACGGTGCGCTGTCCCTCGGTGGGCGTCATGCGCGCGGCCAACGAACGCCCGTACTCTTCGCCCACGTGCGCGGCCATCTGCTCGGCCACGTCGGGGCCTAAGCGATGCATCGCTTCGGCGAGGAGGCGCATGAGGAGATCGTCGCGGCGCTGCATGAGCCCGACGGTCAATTCCTCTTCCACGCAGAAGTACTGCTTCGAAGGCCGTCCTGCTCCGGGAGCCCGGCGACTGGTCTCCACCCGGAGGTAGCCGCCGTCCACGAGGCGTTGGAGGTGATGGCGGGCCACATTGGGGTGAAGTGAGAAGGTGAGGGCCATCTCGGTCGCCGTCATGCCGGGTGTGGCCCGTACGCGGAGGAAGATGTCGCGGCGCGTGGGGTCGCCGAAAGCGGCCGAAACGGCAGCTACGGCGGCCGAGAACCGGCCGTCGTCGGTCCCCGGTCCGGGCCCATCTCTCGGTGCTTCTGGCGCCACTGCGATCGGGCCCGAGCTCACGATGGGTAGTCTACCGAAGGATCGGCGCCGCCAGCTGGGGTAATGCGCCCAGCACTCGGACCGACCCGGGGGCGCGTCCCTGGGTCCAGGCACCAACTGAAGACGAGGAAGTGGATGGCAATCGATCAATCACAGCTCACAGCGGCGCTCGAAGCGATAGTGGAGCCCGAACTCGGTCTGCCGCTGGGCAGTATCGGCCTCCTGCGCGAGGTGCAGGTCGCGCCGCCGTCGGGTCAGAATAGAGCTGGCATTGCCCGTGGCGGCGTGGCCCGGATCTGACGAGCTGGCCGATGAGGTGCATCGCGTGGCCAGCGCTGTGCCAGGGGTCGAGGAGATCGAGTTCGATCTGACGGTGATGCGTGACGACGAGCGCGCCGCCCTACGGGTTGTCCTCCGTCAGCACATGTTCGGCGTCACTGCTGATCAGCTCACCGATGTGCCCGACACAGATGATGGACACGGCCACGAGGGACACGGCCACGAGGGCCATGGCCACGCCCACGGGGCCGAGCCGGAGACAACGCCGGTTTTCCTGCAGCCGGACTCGACCACGCGCGTCATCGGCGTCTCCTCGGGCAAGGGCGGGGTCGGCAAGTCGACAGTGACGGTGAACCTCGCCGTGGCGTTGGCCCGCGCCGGTCACAGCGTCGGTCTGCTCGATGCCGATGTCTACGGCTTCTCCGTACCGAAAATGCTCGGCACCGATCACGATCCGATCATCCTCGGTGACGTCGTCATCCCCACCTCGGCCCACGGTGTCAAGTGCCTCTCCATGGGCTACTTCGTGCCGGACGATCAACCGGTGATCTGGCGCGGTCCCATGTTGCACAAGGCCATTCAGCAATTCCTGACCGATGCCTTCTGGGGCCAGCCGGACTTCTTGCTTGTCGACATGCCCCCGGGCACCGGTGACGTCGCCCTCACCCTGGCCGACGTGATGCCGCGGGCGGAGATCATCGTCGTGACGACACCGCAGGCAGCGGCACAACGGGTGGCGCAGCGTTCGGCCTTTGCGGCCCGTCGGCTCAAGCTTTCGGTGCGCGGTGTGGTCGAGAACATGAGCTGGTTCACCGGCGACGATGGCAAGCGCTATGAGCTCTTTGGCGCCGGCGGCGGTGCCACCCTCGCAGCAGACCTCGGCATCCCACTACTCGGCCACGTGCCGCTGGTGGCTGCGGTCCGGCAGGGCGCCGACGAAGGCCGACCCATCGTCGCTGTCGACCCGCAGAGCGAGACCGCACAGGCCTTCATCGCCATTGCCGACCGTTTGGCGTCCCTCGGACCGGCCCGCGTCTACCGCAAGGAACTCAGCTTGCGTTAGACGCCGCATATTGCGAGCGCCCCTATGACCCCACTCCGGCAGGGAGCTTGTCAGGGTCCCATCCCAAGAGCGCGACTGCTTGTCGGAAGGCGAAGCGGTCGGTCATGCCGGCTACATAGGTGACGGCGGCCTGCATCGCCTGCGCGCTGCCGGCGAGGACGTCGGGTTGTCCCCCCGCCACGGTCTCGGTGATCAGGTGCGGCCTGTCCGCGAAGTGCTCGACCAATGCCCGCAGGACGCGCACCACGGCTTCGCCCTGCCGGACGGAGGCCTCGCGCAGGTAGATGCGCTCGTAGTTGCAGGCGCGGAAGGCGGCGAGGGCCTCGGCCGCATCCTCGTCCATCCCCACCTGGCCGCTGCGAATGGTGGCGGCAACCAGCGCGTGGATAAAGGCACCCAACTGTGCGCTGCGCCGCTCGCCGCAGAGGTCGCGCACAATGAGAGGGAGCTGGTGCGAGGACACGATGCCGGTCAGGACTGCGTCCTCCCAGTCGTGGCAGACGTAGGCCACCCGATCGGCCCAGCTGACAACTTCCCCTTCGGGGGTGGCCGGAGCGGGACGTGACCACGAGTGGTTGGCGATGCCATCGATGGTCTGCGCACAGAGATTGAGGGGCGCCAGCGAGACGTGGGCCCCCCAGGGGGCGTGGTCGAAGCCGCCGGGCAGAAAGGGGTTGAGCGCGTCCTCGCTGGCGTGGCCACCCGGCCCGTGCCCGCAATCGTGGCCCAGAGCGATCGCCTCGGTGAGCGCGACGTTGAGTCGGCAGGCCCGGGCCATGGCGGTTGCCACCTGCGCCACTTCCAGGGCGTGGGTGAGGCGGGTGCGCTGGTGATCTTGAGGGAACACGAATACCTGCGTCTTGCCGGCCAGGCGGCGAAACGAGGTGGCGTGCAGTATCCGGTCCCGGTCCCGTTCGAAACAGGTGCGCCACTCGTCGGGCTCTTCGGCTCGAATCCGCTCGCCACCCCCGCTGGCCCGGCTGGCGCCGGGGGCGAGGAAGCTGTCCTCGCGCTCCTCCCGGGCGTCACGGTCGAGCGGTTGCGCCTCGGTCGTTCCTATCGCCGCGGCCGCTCGCATCTCCCCGACAACTCCGTTCCCTTCGGGACTGCTTCCTCGGGGGAGAGGCGCTCGTGGACGGTCGATCCGGGCTGAGGAATCGGCGTGTGCCAGGCGTACAGGCCCTGCATAGCCCGCCATGGTGGAGGCCCAACGCAAGTTGCGCTCCGACTGGTTGTGCCGATCGACCTGGCTCATGTCATGCAGTCTGCCGCGTCGCTGTAACGTCCAAGTGCCCGCAGGCCCCGCGAGGGACCATCGAGAGGAGTCAGATCAGGTGGACGTGCGCATCGGAATCATCCAGTCACCCAAGGAGCTGGAAGTCGAGCTGAAGGATGACGCCGACCGCGACAAAGTTGTGGCGGACATCGAGAAGCTCCTCAAGACGGGTGACGGTGTCTTGTGGCTGACGGACAGGAAGGGCCGCAAGGTGGGTGTGCCGGTGGCAAAGGTGGCATACATCGAAGTGGGAGCTCCGACCGCCGAGCGACGTGTCGGGTTCGGCGCACCCTGACGCCCTGCTGTCGGTGGGTGGACAGTGAGCGCAACCGCTCCTGACCTCCTCCAGCTGAAGCTGGTTTTCGTCACCGGTAAGGGTGGCGTGGGCAAGACGACGGTCGCCGCCGCCCTGGCGCAACTGGGGGCCGATCATGGCAAGCACGTGCTGGCCTGTGAAGTGGACGCCAAGGGAGATTTGGCGGCTCTCTTCGAAGCGGCACCCACCGACTTTGTGCCACGAGAGATCGCCCCCCGGATCTCCTCCATGTCGATGGACACCGAAGCGTCCCTGCGCGAGTACCTCAAACTGCACCTGCGTATCCCTGTGGTGGGCCGCATCGGACCACTGGCCAAGGCGTTCGACTTCGTGGCCACGGCCGCCCCGGGCGTGCGGGAGATCCTCACCACGGGCAAGCTCTGCTACGAGGTGCGCGAGCGCCACTACGACCTGGTCGTGGTCGATGCGCCGGCCAGCGGCCATATCATCGGCCAGCTGGCCGCCCCTCAAGCCATCAACGATCTGGTCAAGGTGGGCCTGATTCGGAGCCAGACCGATTGGATGCTCGAGATTCTCTCCGATGAGCAGAAGACAGGCCTGATTGCCGTGACCACGCCGGAGGAGATGCCGGTGAACGAGACCCTCGAGTTGACCTCGAGGGTCAGGGAAGAGACCACGGTGCAACTCTCGGCGGTGGTGGTGAACCGGGTCCTTCCCGAACTCTTCGGCCAGCGCGAGGAGGAGGTCTTCGAGCAGCTGCGCCGGCCCGAGGCCGAAGCCGTGCTCTCGGAGAGGGCCGGAGGAGCGGTGGCTCCGATACTCGAGGCAGCTCGCTTGGCCGTCACCATGCGTCGGACCGGCGCCGGGCATTTGCAGCGCCTGCAGGCCGGGCTTTCCCCGGACCTTCCGGTCGTCCTTCTGCCCGAGTTGTTCACGCGCACCCACGGCCTGCGCACGACGCACCAGATGGCCCAGTCGCTGGGTGAGGAGCTGGGACACTGATGTCGCCGCGCCGGGCGGTCGAGACAGCGCAGACCATCAGCCACCTGCTGTCGGCCAAGGAGATCGTGATCGCCTGCGGGCCTGGCGGCGTCGGCAAGACCACGACGGCCGCCGCCGTGGGCGCCATGGCAGCCGCCGAGCACGGCGGCCGGGTATTGGTGCTGACCGTCGATCCCGCCCGGCGCCTGGCCGACGCTCTGGGATTGAAGGGGATCGGCAACGAGGAGGTCCGCATTGCCGACGAGGTCTTCAAGGCGGCCGGCATCACGCCCAGCGGCGAGTTGTGGGCGGCCATGCTCGACACCAAGCAAAGCTGGGATGACCTCATCGAGCGGCACGCGCCCGACGAGGTCACGAGGGAAAAGATTCTGGCCAACCCTCTCTACCAGAACATTTCGGGGCGTTTCGTCCAGTCGCACGATTACATCGCCATGGAGCGGCTCTACGAGATCCACTCGGAGGGCAAATACGACCTCATCGTCGTCGACACTCCTCCGACCCGCAACGCTTTGGACTTCCTCGATGCGCCCCAGCGACTGGCCGACTTCTTCTCGTCGCGCCTCTTGCGCTGGCTCATCGCCCCCTACCGGTCACGTCTGGTCAACGCAGCCACCAAGCCGTTCTATACGGTGGCCGACCGTATCCTCGGCACGCAGTTCCTGGCCGACATCTCGGAATTCTTCATTTTGTTCCAGTCGATGTACGAGGGGTTCGTGACGCGCTCCGATGCGGTGACCCGACTCCTCTCGGACCGGCGCACCACCTTCATGGTCGTGTCGACTCTGGAGGCGACGCCGTTACGTGAAGCCGAGTTCTTTTCGACTGAGCTCACGGCACGCAAGCTGCATCTGGGGGCGATCATCTTGAACAAGGTGCTCCCCGATTACCTGCGCGATTCGGCCACAGCCCGCTTGGCCCAGCACATGGTGGACGAGGTCGATACCCTCGGCGAGGGAGTGACGGACGACCCGCTGGTCGCAGCTCGTGTGCTGCGCGAGGTGGCGGAGAGCTTCCTGCACTTTGGGATAGTGGCGCGCCGGGAGGCAGAGCAGCAGAACGAGTTGAAGGGCGCCCCGGACATTCTCGTCACCGTTCCGTTCTTCGACGCTGACATCTTCGATATGGACGGATTGATCCGGCTGGGGCGACAAGTCTGGGATTGAGCGGGGCAGCGTACGATGCAGGAGATGGACCCGCTGATACTGCCTGAAGCCCTTGCGTATGCCGAAGCGCACTCGACGGAGCCGCCGCCTCACCTGGTCGCCGTGGACGAATCCACCCGGAAGGACTTTCCGGCGTGGGGGATGATGGTCGGCCGCCAGGAGGGCCGCTTTCTCGAGCTGCTGGTCTTTGCAACGCAAGCCACCCGCGTGCTCGAGATCGGCACCTTCACCGGCTACTCGTCAATAGCGATGGCAGCGGGATTGCCCGAAGGTGGCTCGATCATTTCGCTCGAGGTTGATCCCCACCACGCCACCGTCGCCCGCGGCAACATCGCCGTCGCCGGGCTGGAGAGTCGGATCACCGTGGTTGAGGGGCCGGCGCTGACCTCGCTTGCCGAGCTGAGCGGTCCTTACGATCTGGTCTTCATCGACGCCGACAAGGTGGGCTACGACGCCTACTTCGAGGCCGTGCTGCCCATGCTGGCGCCACACGGCCTGATCGTGGCCGACAACACATTGCAGGGCGGCAGCGTCTTGGAAAGTGCCGGGCCACCGCACGAGGCGGCCGCCGCCATCGCCGCTTTCAACGACAAGCTGGTCGCTGACCCCCGGGTTGTCTGCGTGCTGACCACCATTCGAGACGGCGTGACGCTGATCCGTCGCGCCGGCTGAGATCAGCGGTCGCTCCAGCGTGCTCGACTACCACCTCCACCTGTGGCCACACGACCAGAGAGAGACGTCCCTCCGCCTCGAGCAGCTCGCGCTCTACTGCGAGAAGGCACAGGCAGCCGGGGTGCAGGAACTGGCGGTGACCGAGCATCTGTTCCGCTTCCGCCAAGCGGAGAGCCTCCTGGGCGGCTTCTGGGCGGACGACCGGATCCCCCCGGCGCTGCAAGCGTCGATGGCGGAGTACTGGGACTTCCATGCCACGGCGGATCTGGACGAGTACGTCTCTTGTGCGCAGGACGCGAAGGACGCCGGACTCCCCGTCGTCATCGGGCTCGAGGTCGACTATTACCCGGGCCGGATGGACGACGTGGCGGGTCTGCTCCGTCCCTACCCCTTCGACGTCCTCCTCGGATCGGTGCACTGGCTGGGCGCATGGCGCTTCGACGACATCGATGTTCCCCTCCAGATGGACCAGTGGTCGGCGCGGGAGGTGGACACCTGCTGGGAGGACTACACGCGGGCGCTGGAGGAGTTGGCCGCATCGGGGACCTGTGACGTGCTGGCCCATCCTGATCTGATCAAGGTGGCGGGGCACATTCCCGACGCGCCGGCCGAATGGTGGGATCGTATGGCCGAGGCGGCGGCGACATCGGGGATGGCGGCTGAGGTTTCCTCGGCGGGCTGGCGCAAGCCGGTCGGAGAGCAGTACCCCGCACTGCCGCTCCTGGAGCGGTTCGTCTCCCGGGGTGTGCCGTTGACCACGGCCTCGGACGCGCACCGCCATGAGCAGGTGGCAGACCGGGCCGATGGCCTTCGCGACCTCCTGGACGCGGTGGGCGTTCGTTCCCTGCAGGGGTATCGGGGCCGACTGCCCCACACCGTGGCTCTGGGCGATCCCCTGGCGCCCGAGGCTCCGCAACCGCAGAGCGAAGGGGTCTGAGCGATGCCGACACCGGCTGAGCTGGCGCAGTCACACACCCAGCTCAAGCCCGAAGAGCTCGGGCACTTCCAGCGCCTGCTTGGGTAGTTGGAGCGTGCTGGCCGACCTCTCCTTCTCCGACCTCTTGTTGGTAGTGCCGATGACGCCGGACGAGGGCAAACCCAGGCCGGCTGAGGAGCCCGAGCTCGTGGTGCTGGGTCAGATGCGCCCTAACAACCGGCCGACCCTGGTTGATCAGGACCTGGTGGGGCAGACCATCGACTGAGACGCAGTGGGCCCTGGCAGCCAAGTGCCTCCATAGCGGAGAGATCACCCGCGGCAGCATGCATCACCCCGTTCTGGGGGAGCAGGTCCCGGTCGAGACGATCCCGGTTCGCTTCGGAGACGTGGTCATCGCCGTTCTGTTGCGGGTCTCGTTGGCGCCCCTCAAGGGGCCGACGAGCATGTACGAGCGGACCTACCTCGATGTGTTCGAGCGTCTGGCCGACATGGTGGCGCAGTCCGATTTCCCCTATCCCGAGGAGGATGTCGGGACCGAGGAGGCCCCACGCGTAGGCGACGGCGTGGTCGTGGTCGATGCCGACGGCCGGGTGGAATTCGCGTCGCCCAACGCCATGAACGCCTTTCACCGCATGGGCATCTACGCCCCTCCGGAGGGGCGGCGCTTCGGTGACCTCGATATCGAGGAGACGGCGAGTCGAGTGGGCCCTCACCAACGGCCGCCCAGTGGTCGAGGAGGTCGAGCGGCGGCCGGACGTGATCGTGCTGCTGCATTGCATCCCCTTGCTCTCACACGGCGTGGTCACCGGGGCGATGATCCTCTTACGAGACGTGACCGATGTGCGCCGGCTCGACCGCCTCTTGTTGTCCAAGGACGCCGCCATTCGCGAAGTGCACCACCGGGTCAAGAACAACTTGCAGACGATCTCGTCCCTCTTGCGACTTCAAGCCCGCCGTGTGGACGAGCGGGCGGCCCGCGTCGCTCTCCAGGAGGCCGAGCGACGAGTGCGGTCGATTTCGCTGGTCCACGAGATCCTCTCGCGGGACCCCAGCGACCAGGTCCCCTTCGCCGAGATCGTGGTGTCGTTGGTTCAGATGGCGGAGGACTCCGTCGTTTCCTCGCAGCCCATTGTGATCACGACCAACGGCGACTTGGGTGATGTGACCGCAGACGTGGCCACTCCCTTGGCCGTCACCCTGGCCGAGCTCCTCCAGAACGCCGTGGAGCACGCCTTCGAGGCGGAGGCCGCCGGTGGCCCCGAGGCCACCGCAGAGGGGGGTCACCGGTCGGGCGCGTTGGCGTCACCCTCTCCAACCAGGGGGGCGAGCTGACCGTGGCGGTGCGTGACGACGGGCGTGGGCTGCCTGAGGGATTCGACATCGAGAAGACAACGAGCCTCGGCCTCTCCATCGTGCGTGACCTGGTAGCCAGCCAGTTGGAGGGCCGCATCGTCCATGGAAGCCCTGCCGGCATCCGAGGGCGGCGGCACGAACGTCGTGATTTCGGTCCCGGTGCGGGCACCCCGCTAACGGGATTGGCGCCGGCGATGCCCAGAGGCGTGCTGCGTCACAAGGGGCTAGGGGCGGTGAATGAGGTCAGAACGTGCGCTGGGAGCGGCGGGCAGCCAACCAGGCCTTGCGCAGCTTGCGGCGCTCCTCTTCCGAGGTGCCGCCCCAGACGCCTGATTCCTGGTTGGTGGCCAGCGCGAAGTCCAGACAGGGCTCGAGCGCCTCGCACGAGCGGCAGACACCCTTGGCGGCGTCGATCTGGTCGATGGCCGGCCCCGTGGTTCCGACAGGGAAAAACAAATCAGGTTCGGTGTTCCGGCATGCTGCGGCACGACGCCAGTCGTCTGCGTCCCAGTCGACCGTCCTGTTCCACATGAGAGCCATTGGGAGAGCCTCCACCCACGCGGTTGTGATCCTTTTCACATGATCGAACCCATATTGGTGTCCGTCACTGAGAAGGGATTGACGAGAAGAGGGTAATGGCTTGTCGCGGTGGTGGCAAGCAGTTTGGTGAAATTTCCGAACAGGAAGGTAAAAATGGGTGTCTTACAGGGTAAAGGGCATTCGGCGACTGCAGTTTTCGCCCACCGAGGGTGCACGGACGGCTTCGTCGAGAACACGCTCGAGGCATTCGCCGAAGCCAAGCGTCTGGGGGCCGACGGCGTCGAGCTCGACGTTCGGCTGACGGCCGACGGGGCCCTCGCCATCCACCACGATCCCTTTATCGACGGGCTCGGGCCAGTGGCCCACCTGACGGTGCCCGAGCTCCCTCCGTATGTTCCCTTGCTGGCTGACGCCCTGGCGGTCTGCGACGGCATGGAAGTCGACGTGGAGATCAAGAACGAGCCGGGCCAGCCCGGACATGATCCGAATGAGAACGTGGCCGCGCTCGCCGCCTTCGCCATAGCCGAAGCGGGCTGGACCGACAGGGTGATCGTATCGTCGTTCCAGGTCAGCACCCTGAGGGCGGTGCAGGCGGCAGACGGCCGCCTGGCCCTGGGCGCACTCTGGTCGTTCTTCACCGACCCCGAGGCCGGGCTCGCGCTGGCCGTCGAGGAGGGTTGGAGAGCCGTCCACCCCTTTGTCAGCTCGGTCAGTCCCGGACTAGTGGAGCGAGCCCACGCCGCCGGTGTGGCCGTCAACGTCTGGACCGTGAATTCCGCGGACGACCTCGCCGCCTTCGTGAAACTCGGGGTGGATGGCCTGATTACCGACCATTTGGTCGAGGCGCTGTCGATCGTCGGTGCGGCGGGGGCACGGGGATGAGGCGAAACTGCCCTCAATTACGCCTGTTGGCGGCCGGCAAATCGGCCGAATGGCGGCAAGGTGCCAATTTCGTCAAAGATGAGCGGCCATGAACGTCGTTGTCTGTGTGAAGCAGATCCCCGATCCGGCCGCTCCGGCTGCTCTCGATCCCGTGACCAACACCCTCGTCCGCACCGGCAAGCTCATCATGGATGACTCCGACAACTATGGAGTCGAGATGGCACTGCAGTTGGCCAGCGGCGAAGGAGACGAGGTCATCCTGGTCTCCATGGCCCCGGGTGGCGAGACTTCGGGGCTTCGTACCGGGCTGGCCATGGGGGCGGCCAAGGCCATCTTGATCAGTGACGACGCGCTCGCCGGGAGCGATGCGCTCGGCACGGCCAAGGCGCTCTCGGCCGCTATCAAGCGAGCCAATCCCGACCTGGTGGTCATGGCCACGGAGTCGACCGATGGCTACACGGGCACCCTGCCGGTACAGGTGGCCGAGCTCCTCGGGCTTCCCGTCGGTCACCTTCGCCAAGGCGATCGCCGTTGACGGCAACTCGGTCAAGGTGGAGCGCCAGACCGAGGCTGGCTACGACGAAGTCGTGTGCCCCCTGCCGGCCGTCGTGACGGTGACGGCTGGTGTGGTCGAGCCGCGCTATCCGTCGTTCAAGGGCATCATGGCGGCGAAGTCGAAGCCCGTCGACAACCTCACGCTGGCCGACCTCGGCCTTGACCCCTCGCAGGTGGGTGCCGTGGGTGCCCGTCAGGAGATCACCGATGTCTCTGAGGCGGAGTCCCGAGGTTCCGGTGAGATCGTGGTGGACGAAGGAGACGGTGCCGAGCGTGTCGTCGCCTTCCTCGAGCAGCTAAAGGTGATCTGAGATGGCGATCGACAAGATTTGGGTGCTGGCCGAGGCGCGGCGATTCCGGCCCGACGCCGATCACCCTCGAATTGCTGACCGAAGCGCGATCGGTGGCGAGCACGGTCGAGGCCGTGGCCTGGGGCTCCGAGACGGTCTCGCTGGCTGCCACTTTGGGCGAGTATGGGGCGACCACCGTGTACGACGTGGGAGACCTCGGCGGTTCGCTCCCCGGCGTCCCGGTGTCGTCAGCCCTGGCGGCCCTCATTGAAGGTGGCAACGCACCCGATGCGATTCTGATCCCGGCTACCTACGACGGGCGTGACGTGGCCGGTCGTCTCTCGGTCAAGTTGGATCGACCCGTGCTGACCAACGTCACGGGCTTGGTGGCGGGCGACGACGGGCTGTCCAGCCAGCACCCTGTGTTCGGCGGCAGTCACATCGTGACGGCCCGTTTCACCGGTCCCGGACCGGCCATTTTCGTGATCCGAGCCAAGTCGTTTGCGGCCGAGCCGGCCGGGGGTGCCCCGGCAGCGGTCGTCGCCGCGCCAGTGCCCGAGACCGGCACCGCAAACGGCGCCAAGTTGGTGGAGCGCCACGTCGAAGAGCGAAGCGGTCCCAAGCTCGATGAGGCGTCAGTGGTCGTCTCGGGTGGTCGGGGACTGGGCGAGGCCGCGAGTTACGCGCTCATCGAAGAGTTGGCCCGGCTGCTGCACGGCGCGGCAGGGGCGAGCCGCGCCATCGTCGACGCCGGATGGGTGCCCTACTCGCACCAGGTCGGCCAGACCGGCAAGACGGTGAAGCCCACAGTGTACGTCGCCTGCGGAATCTCGGGGGCCACGCAGCACCTGGTGGGTATGAAGGGCTCGAAGAACATCATCGCCATCAACAAGGACCAGGAGGCGCCGATCTTCTCGGTGGCCGATCTGGGCATTGTCGGTGACGTGCACAAGGTCCTCCCTGCATTGATCGAGGCCCTGAAAGCAAAAGGCTGACCCGCCGGTTGTCGACCGGGCTCGGGGGGGCATCGTGGCGGTGACCCGGAACATTTCGATGCCACAAGAAGCCACGGGGCGGCGGTACATTCGGCGCATCCAACCGATTGGGCCGCATGCTCTTCCCCACATTCGATTTCGCCATCTTCTTCGCCATCGCTTTTACGGTGAATTGGCTGCTCAACCCCTATCCAGTGGCCTGGAAGCTGTCGATGCTCACGATGAGCTACGCGTTCTACGGCTGGGTCGGGTGGAGCTACTGCTTACTGCTGCTTAGTACATCCACCATCGCCTTCATCGGGGGCATCGCGGTCGCGAAGTCGCCCACTGAGAAGAGCCGCCGTCTGGCCATGGCGCTGTCGTGTGCAGGGCTCCTGGGACTGCTCGGCTGGTTCAAGTACTACGGCTTCGTCTCGGTCAACGTCGACAATCTGACGCACACGTTGGGGTTAGGGCGCGCCGTGCCGTTGTTGCAGGTGGCGCTACCGATTGCGATCTCCTTCTACACATTCATGGCTCTGAGCTATGTGATCGACATCTACCGCCGGGAATTGCAGCCGGCCCGTCCGTTGGACCTGGCGCTGTACCTGTCATTCTTCCCCCACCTGCTGGCTGGCCCGATCGTGCGGGGCAACGAGCTCCTGCCCCAACTGCGCCGTCGTCGAGATCCGATGGCCGTGGATTACTCCCGCGCTCTCTGGCTGATCATGGCCGGGCTGTTCAAGAAGGTCGTGATCTCCTCGTATGTCTCGAGTGCCATTGTCGTACCGGTGTTCACTGCGCCGGCGCAGCACTCGGCGCTCGAGTCGATCTTCGCCGCCTGGGGCTATGCGGTCCAGATCTACTGCGACTTCAGCGGGTACACGGATATCGCAATCGGGTTGGCGCTCATGCTGGGGATCCGATTCCCCGTCAACTTCGACGCTCCATACACGGCGCGCAATCTCCAGGATTTCTGGCGGCGGTGGCACATCACGCTTTCGCGCTGGCTGCGCGACTACCTCTACATCCCGCTCGGGGGAAGCAGCGGATCGGAGGGCAAGACGGTTCGCAACATCATGATCACCATGGTGCTCGGGGGCTTGTGGCACGGCGCGGCGTGGACCTTCGTGTTTTGGGGCGCCTTGCACGGGGTCGGTCAAGGCGTGGGGCACCTGCGGCGCCATCGACGCGTGCGACAGGGCTTGCCGGCCGTGGCCGATGGACCGGTGCGAGTCTGGGTGCAGCGATTCTGGACGTTCCAATTCGTCTGCCTCGGTTGGGTGTTCTTCAACGCAACCGGGCTCTCCTACGCCTTTGCCGTCCTCGGTCGTATGGCCTCGGGCTGGGAACGCCCGTCCCCATTGGTCACACCCCTGCTCGTGGTGGTGGTCGTCGGCACCTTGGTCTCCCAATTCGTGCCCTCCGACGCGGTCGATCGGTTGCAGACGACCTTCTCGCGGCAGCGCTCAGCGGTGCAGGTCGGCGTGTTGTCACTGATCCTGCTCGGGATCACCACATTCGGGCCGGCGGGTGTCGCCCCCTTCATCTACTACCGGTTTTGATGATGTCCGACAGCGCGCCACCCGGGCAGACCGCCCCCGCGGAAACCCCCGAGTCCCGACTTCGCAGCCCTTGGCAGCACGTGCTACGCATCTGCGTGGCGGCCTTCTTGTTGTGGCTCGTCCTCTTCGCCCCCACACTGCAGCACAACGCGCAAGTCTCCCCAGTGGGCACCCGTCGCACCGTCGCCCTCGATGTGCTCGGACCCATCGCGGCCACCAGCCGTGCGCTGCAGCTGTCCCGTATCGTGTCGTGGACCGACGAGGCGACCGGGCGCACGGGAAACCGACCCGGAAACGGGGCCCTCACCACTCTCGGCCCTGGCCATCACCGTGGGGGCCATCCCGTGAAGCCGCCTTCGACGGGCGGTCAGCCGAGCAGTCCCCCGACCACCGTCACCTCTCCTTCGACCGGTGGTTCCGGGGGCGACATCACGCACCCCACCGCGGCCAATCCGCTCCGCGTCCTCATTCTGGGGGATTCACTCGGCATCGACATGGGGGGGCCGCTGCAGAACGACCTGGCCAACACCGGCGTGGTCCAGGCCACCCTCGACGCGCGGGAAAGCACGGGGCTGACGCGGCCGGACTATTTCAACTGGCCGGCGGAGCTGCAGACTGACCTCGGCGTGACGCACCCACAGGTCATCGTGATCATGATCGGCGCCAACGACCCTCAGGACTTTCCCGGCCCGCCCGATATCCCCTTCACCTCGCCGCAGTGGAACGTCATGTATGCAGCAAGGGTGGCGCGACTTCATGAAGCTAGCCCAGAGCGAGGGGGCGACCGTGATCTGGGTCGGGATGCCGCCGATGCAGAACGCAACGCTCTCCGCCAAGATGTCCGACATCAACGCCGTCGACCAGCAGCAGGCGACGTTGCGCAAACCGCGCGGTCGACTTCATCAGTACCTGGACATTGCTCGGCACGGCGCAGGGGGCCTATGCCCCGTTCATCACGAACGGCTCGGGTCAGGTGATCAATGTGCGCACACCCGACGGGATCCACCTCACCCCTGCTGGCGGCGAGGTCCTCTCCCAGACGGTGTTGAACTACCTGCGGGGAACGTTGCACTTTGTTCTCCTCTAGGAATGGGTTCTCCCCTAGGTTTGGGATCTCCCCTGGGGTCGTGCGCGGTGCCGATCCCTATACGAGGGGCCACGGATAGGGCGGCCACTCCCCGTCGTCGACCAACTCGGGCAGGGCGCCGGAGATGCACGAGCCATGCCACGCGGTCGAGGAGCGCCACGACTTCGGCCGCAGTCAGGAGCTCGCACAATCGGGACGAGGGACCGTCGCGCTGCAGACGTTCCAGCGCCATCGCGTCGTCGGGTGACAGAGGGTCTCCCCCGAAGTCCCAGATGACCGTGCGGAGCTTGTCGTCCTCGTTGAAGCACAGGCCGTTGTCGATGGCCCACAGGCGGTCCTCGGCCAGCAGCACGTGTCCGCTCTTGCGGTCGGCATTGTTGGCGACGACATCGAAGGCGCACATGCGCCGGAGTGTCGGATGCCACTTCGGGTCGTCGCGCAGGGTGAAGTAATGCGAGGTGCCGTCCTCGGGGACGTATCGCTGCACCGAACCTTCGCCGAAGGGGCCTTCGGAGCGCTCGATCGTCTCGGGGACGAGGCCCCACCCGAGTGACTCGGACAACACGTAGGCGGCCACTTCGCGCCGGAACAGGCCACCGGGGAAGTCCCAGAGCGGTCGCTCGCCCTTGCAGGGCTTGTAGACCGCCATGAGCTCGTCCTGGCCGAGGCGGCAGGTGACGAGCAGGGTGGCGTTGGAGCTCCCGGCGATCCTCCCGTGTACCTCCATGTCGCCGTCGCGGAGGATGTCCGCCACGTGTTCGTTGTCCACGGGCGATCAGGTCACCGGTGGACGATGTCCGTTCGTGCGCGGACAGTCGTGACCGGAGGGGTCGAGCGGGAGCCCACAGAGCGGGCACGGTGGCCTTCCAGACTCCACCAGGCGCGTGGCGTGAATAGCGAACGCCGCGGCCTGTTCACGGGTGAGGGCTATGCGGAGGACGTGGCCGTTCTCGCGGTCGTCTTCGTCCTCCTCATCATCATCGTCGTCGTCGGGTACCTCTTCGAGGACCATGACGACCCGATCGAGCTCCTCGTCGTAGGAGACGCCGATCGTTCCCACGACCCACTCGGGGTCCTCGGTCCCGTCGAATTTCATGTCGTCGGGCAGGTGGCCGGGACGACCAAGCTCCTTCACGATGCGGCCCAGATAGCCGGCCAGCACGGCCACCTGCTGCTTCTCCACCTTCACGGTCGTCTCGGTGAGTCCCTGGCGACAGTAGAAAAGAAACAACCGGTTGCCCACCTCGCCGATCACCCCGACGGTGCAGTGATCGGGTGCGTCGTAGTCGGTCTCGTCGATCATGAGAGGGCCAGGTCGCCGAGAGAACCGGTCGAATTCACGCAGAGGATGGCGGGACCCCCTGCGGTGAAGAGCAAGGCGGACACGGAGCAGGGCGAGATCACGAGGCGTTGCATGAGGTCGAGAGGAATACCCGCGGCGGCGGCCACCACGGCCTTTATCGGATCAGCGTGCGAGACGGCCACGATCGTCTCGCCCGGATGGTCCTTGACCAGGTCGAGGACGGCCGCCATGCTGCGCGTCGACATTTCGCTGAAGGACTCGCCTCCTGGGAAGGTGAAGCCGCTCGGCCAGCGTTGAACGGTGGCCCACTCCTTGGTTTTGTTGAGCCTGGCCAGGGATTTCTCCGTCCAGTCACCGACGTCGACTTCGATCAGCCCTCGGACTGTGCGGACGCGTAACCCCAGGGCGGCCGCGATGGGCGCGGCGGTCTCCCGGGTTCGTTCGAGCGGGGAGGCGTAAATGGCGGTGGGCGGTTTCTCGATGGCGGCAATTCGCTCCGCCACCAGGTCGGCCTGAGCCCGACCCTTGTCGGCCAGGTGCAGCCCGGCCGCCCTTCCCGGCAGCATCTTCCCGGTCGTGGGGGTAGCACCGTGGCGCACCAGCAGGACGCGGGTCGGGGCGGCGGATTTATGCGTCGAGCGCGAGGACGATGGACGAGGGGATGCGGGCACGGACCCCCATCGTAGGCTTTGCGGCGTGCTCTCAAACCGTGGCGACCAGGACAAGCTGCGCGCCGTCCAGCAAGAGGTGATCGAGTGTCGTCGCTGCCCCCGCCTCGTGCAATGGCGCGAAGACATCGCAGCGGCACCCCGCGCTTCCTTTGCCGGCCAGTCCTATTGGGGGCGTGCCGTGCCCGGCTTTGGCGATCCCCGCGCCCAGGTGGGCATCGTCGGTCTGGCCCCGGCCGCGCACGGGGCGAACCGGACCGGGCGTATGTTCACCGGGGACCGCTCAGGGGATTGGCTCTTTGGCGCGCTCTACCGGGCCGGCTACGCGTCCCAGCCGACGAGCACCGCCCGCGACGATGGGCTGGAGCTGCGCGACGTCTACATCACCGCGGCCGTGCACTGCGCGCCACCGGCCAACAAACCCGATCCGAGCGAGCGCGCGGCCTGCGCACCCTATTTGGCCCGAGAGTTCGCGCTCTTGGACGATCTGTTGGTCATTGTGGTGCTCGGGCAAATCGCCCTTCAGAGCGTGGCCGGACCTCTCGGCCTGCGGCCCCGACCGAAGTTCGGCCATCTGGCCGAATATGTGCTGCCCGACGGGCGGACCCTTCTGTGCTCCTACCACCCGAGCCAGCAGAATACGTTCACCGGGGTCCTGACCGAACCCATGTTCGATGCCGTATTCGCCCGGGCCGGGCAGATCGTGGCTCAGGACACCAGATCAAAAAGAAGACGGCAAAAGGCAATCCGCCCGGGGTCGGGCTCGATGCCATAGCTGGCGTAGGAGTGCGCCTCGAATGGGCGCCGATGTTCCAGACCGTGCTCCATCCTCCTATGGCGATGTCCCACCACCTGACCGCCACGCCGAGCGCGGGACTCCACTCCGAGCCAATCCGTCAGCAAGGGCGGGGGCGTGGGGTCGGCTGTGGGCCGCGTCAGCGATCCCGCTCGGACCACTCGTCGGCCAACATGGCGAAGACGAGTGCATCGGTCCACTCGCCCTTGACGAATTCGTTCTGACGGAGGTGCGCTTCCTGACGCATGCCGATGGCGCGCATTACCCGCGCCGAGGCAACGTTGCGCGCGTCGCACTGTCCTTCTATGCGATGAAGCTTTAGAAAGGAAAAGCCGAGACGCAACAATGCGGTGGCTCCCTCCCGGGCCAGGCCGCGGCCGGTGAAGTCCGGCGCAATGGTGTAGCCGATCTCTCCTCGCCCATGGGCCGTGCTGCGGTGCATGAACGTCATGGCCCCGACGAACTCGCCCGTCGATCGAAGTTCCGCCGCAAGCTCGAGGATGTCGCCTTCACCTTCGAGGTGCGGAGTGCGAAGTCGGCGTTCGAGGGCCTCCGAAAGCCTCTCGGGTCGCATGGGCGTGCTGTAGAGATACCGCACCACGTCAGGGTTCCCGTAGAGCGCCAGGATCGCGTCGGCGTCTGACGGGCGGAATCGACGAAGCGTGAGCCGTGCCGTGTCGATCGGGAGATGGTCTTCGATGACAGGCGGCGCCATGGGCAGAGTGTACGGGTGGACTGCGACAGGGCTTCGGCGAGGGCGGGTCCGATGACATACTTGGGAAGTGCGAATTCCCGTGGCGTGCACGCTCACAGCGGCGGTGTCGTCCGACCGACTCGAGGAGTGGCGGCAATTTCTCAAGGTCTCGATTAGCGCAGCGGATCTGGCGTAACGCGAGAAGGCATGATGCGCCTTCTTCGAATTTTCCATCGAGCTGGATGCTTCATCGCGCTGGTTGGCTGTGGGCGTGCCGCCCGAGGCCTCCGACCTGTTGACGGAATTCGCCACACTGCGCTTGCGCTTGAGGGCTGTTCGCTTTAGACCAGGTCGTGTTCCTGCGCGTCGCGGCCCCGGACGGCGATGCAGCGCCCTCATTTGCGGAGTTGGGCGTACTCGCTCACGCGAGCCAAGGTCGTCTCGCTCGCTTTGCTCGCCGAGCCTGCATCGAAGGGCGGTTGGGGGTCGTACTCGATCATGAGTTGCGACGCTTCCGCGGCAGTGCGGTCGACGAGGAGCTCGACCAGGCGCAAGGCCATGTCGATACCGCTCGAGACCCCGGCTGCGGTGATGATCCGCTGCTCGAGGTGCTCGACCACCCGCTGCGGCATGGGAACTGCGCCATGGGCCGCCAACTCGGGGTAGCACGACCAATGGGTGGTCGCAGTCAGATCATTGAGGAGTCCGGCCGCACCGAGCACCAACGAGCCGGTACAGACCGAAGTAGTGAACCGCGTCGTGGCGTGGGCGTGACGGACCCAAGCCAGCATCTCTTCGTTGTGTTGCAGCGGTCGGGTGCCGACCCCGCCCGGGAAGACGATCACGTCGGGTTCGGGCAACTGGGCGAAGGTGGCATCGGCCGTGAGGCCGAGCATGCCGTTCTCACTACGGTATTCCCCCCGACGATGTCCGACAAAGATGACATCGATGCAGGGAATGCGTTGAAGGACTTCGTAAGGCCCGACGCCGTCGAGGGCGGTGAATTCGGGGAATAAGGGAATGGCGACGCGCAGGCTGCAGCTCGTCATGCCGGTTTCCTTTCTTCGCCCACCGTGCGAAAACGGCGTCGGTAGGCATCGGGAGCGACGCCTAACCCAGACCTTTCAGTAACTCTCATCTGATCGGATTTGGTGGCTACCCGAAGACACGTCGCCTTCGTGATCGGACATCGAAGCGTCTCGAGGGGCGTGGCGGGTGCTGCGAAAGTCTTTCGGACCAGCGCGGCGCGTCGCGCACCGCTTCGAGGGCGTGCTCGTAGAAGGCGACGACTCGGGAAGTGTCCGCAACGGTGGGTTCAGGTGACAGTCGCCCACGAGGGCAGCCGCCCGAAGGCGTCGACGAGGTCGTCAGCCCACGGCCAACCCGAAGCGATGCGCACGCTCTTGCGCCGGGCTGAGGAGACCAAGAGCCCGGCTGCGTGCAAGAGCGTGTAGCGCAACCGCTTGGGCTCGGCTTTGGCCAGCTCGCCGTCGAGGCAGAGCTTCTTCGTCCAGGCCAACAGGTCACACGCGATCAACACGGTGGCCAGCCAGGCGGCGTTGATGGCGAAGCTGTGGCTGGGCAGGTTGGCCAGCCCGGTGTCTTTGGCGTCGCGAATGGCGCACTCGATTCGACCCCGTCCACGGAACAGCGCTTCGAGGTACGCGATGTCTTTGTCGGCCAGATCGGTGACGAAGACCTGGTAGCGATAGCCGTCCACGTCGGTGAAGTTGAGCTGGGCCCCGGGATGGGGCAGCTCACGCCGGGCGATCATGCGCGTGCCCGCAGGCCACCTCGACAGGTCGACCAGGTCGGTGACCTCGGCCACCTGGCCTGTTTCTAACTCCTCGGTCCCGTCCGAAGAGATGGCAGTTTTCCAGCGTCTTTTGGGCACTGTGGTCACCACCTGGGCCAAGAGAGTCCTCATGGCCACGCCACCGATGAAACGGACGCCTTTGTCCGCGCAGGCCTGCGCCAGCCCGTGGCTGGTGCCGCCCGAGTCGGTGCGCACGATGATCTCGTGGTCGGCCGGATCGACGGGCAGCTGGGCCAAGGAGGCCTCGAGGACGACGATATGGTCCGCCGCCGTGCCCGAGCCCGCGTTGCCCCGGCGCAACAAGACGCTGCGTGACGCGTCGGAGCGATTCGGCGGTGCCGAATCCGCAGCGGGCCGCGATGAGGTCGAGGTTGTCATTGGTCGTCTCAAGCTCGATCCGCGCCGCTTCGAGGCGCACGCGTTCCACGAACTTCCCCGGCGTCTCGCCGACTTCGGCGGTGAAGACACGGGTGAAATGGCGCACACTCATGGCGGCGGCGGCGGCCATTGCCGGCACCCGGTGATCACCACCGGGGGCGGACTCGACGAGCGTCTGCACCGCGCGCACGGTGGAGCGCTCGGCGCGCCGCACCCACACCGGGGAGGCAAACTGTGTCTGCCCACCAGGCCGGTGCAAGAACATCACTAGCCACCGGGCCACTGTTTGCGCCACGTCGACTCCCAGATCGTCCTGTACCAACGCCAGTGCGAGGTCGATGCCAGCGGTCACACCGGCGCTCGTCCAGTACTTCCCATCGCGGATATAGATCGGATCCGCATCCACCGAGACCGTCGGGAATTCCCAGGCGAGTCGCGGCGCGCTGGCCCAGTGGGTGGTCACGCGCCGGCCGTGGAGCAGATCTGCTTGCGCCCCGAGGAAGGTCCCGGTGCACACGGTGGCCACCCGCCGGCAGCTCGGGGCCGCCCCCTTGATCCAGGCCAGCAGCGCCGCATCGCCGCGAGCGCCGAGGATTCCGTTCCCGCCTGCAAGCACCAAGGTGTCGATCCCATCGGCATCAGGGAGGGGAATCGTCGAGAGGCCAACGCCGCTGTCCGACCAGACGGTACCTCCTGCGGTGGAAGCCAAAGAGATCCGGTATGTCCCGTCACGCCCGAGTTCCTGGGCCACCCTGCATGCTCCGGCGAAGACCTCTATCGGGCCGATCGCGTCCAGTGGTTGCACCCCTGGGAAGACGATGACCACCACGTGGCGTGTGCGCATGCCTTCACACTGCACCGGTCATCTCGTGGCGTCAATGACATAGTTCCCACAGTTTGGGCCATCGGGCAGACCGAGACCGTCCTGCGTAGGACGAACGATTCTTTTCTGGAAGGAGCTGCTCTCAGCGAAATGCGTCGTTCTTCGGCCCCGACGCGGTCACGCAGTCGGTGCAGGGAGGCGACCCGGCATGGGAACGGCGGTCGCCGGCCACCTCCTGCGACTCACCTTGCTCAGTCGGTTGAGCAAGGTGACAGCCCCGGGGTCGTCCTCGGAGGGACGCGTTTCGATGACGCCGCCCGCCTCCATAGCGTTGAAAAGCTCCTCTCCGCGCTCGGTGCGAAGGAGAGTCAACGTCCAGTCACCGAAGGCGCCGATGCCGCCCGTCGAGATATCGGCGTGTTCCGCCGCGAAGTCCGGACAGCTGGTGCAGCCCTCACGCGTCCACGCGTGGGCCTCTTTCAGAGGGATCTCGTGGTAGGCGCCGTCGCGCATCCAGACCTGGAACACGCCCTTGATGTTCATTTTGACGATGTCGGCCCGCGGCAGCCCGTACTTGGCCTCGAAGAGCTCGGGGAAGATGGCGTCATCGAACGTCTTGGAGCACAAGAGCCCGATCGACAGCGTGAAACGACGGGCGATTTTTCCAGCCTTGCGGGCAGCCATGACCGGGGGAGCCGAGGCCTGGCATCCCATGCCCACGAGGGCGATGCGCTCGGCTCCTCCAGCGATGGCTTCGGGATAGGCCAGTGGATTGGCCGAGTAGGTGTAACGGGACCCCGAGGTAGCCAACACGTCTTGCTTGTTCCAGGCCACCTGAGGGACGGCCTTCCATGTCGACCCGTCGCCCTCGAGTCCTGAGACCAGGGCAGCATCGATCAGATCATGCTCGAAGGCCCAAATGAGGAGGGCCGAGACCAGGCCTCCGTCTTGCCCGTGGCGCTGCACCTCGGGATCCGTGGCCCGAGCCAATACCGTCCGGCGCGCGATACCCGCCACTTCATCGTCGGTACGTGGCCGTCCGAAGAGATGATTCTCGATGTCGGGTTCCCAGGTGCGAAAGCGAGGGCAGGCGCGGGTGCACAGGGTGCACCCCTTCTCACCGTGGGTGCAGTTGTCGGTTCCGCCGTCGGTCAGGACGTGGAAGGGCTTGTAGTGCCCTTCGGCGTCGTCATAGCCAAGGACGTCATATGGGCAGGCGATTACACAGGCTGAGCAACCGGTGCAAAGGCCCGACGTGACGACTTCTGTGAAGAGCTCGGCCCATTGTGGTTTTTCGGGTGGCATTCACCCACCATATTCCCGTAGGACGACCCGGGTCCGATACCGTCGCAGAAATGCCGGAGATCCTGGAAGTCGAGCTCTATCGCGGCCTGGCTGAGAAGGCGCTCGGGCGCACCATTGAAAAGGTGTGGATGGTGGATGCTCGTTACGGACGGGGCGGGACGACCCCGCGTGGCCTGCAACGTGCCCTGGCGGGCCACAGGTTCACCGAGGCGCGGCGGCGCGGGAAACTCTTACTCCTCGACGCAGATGATGGTCCGACGCTCGGCGTTCGTTTCGGCATGACCGGCGGTCTGGTGGTGGACGGGAAGCAGGCGCTCGATCGCCTGCTCTATGGCCCGGGGGTCTTCAACGACAAGTGGGTGCGGGCCCGCCTGACTTTTGCTGACGGCGGGCATCTTCTGCTCCACGATCCTCGGCGGTTCGGTTCCCTCGAGCTCGTGCCCAACGAAAGCCGTCTGGGGCCGGACGCGCTCACCGTGTCGCCGGCCCAACTGCGCACGGCTTTGGCGGTCAACCCCGCGCGCACGAGTGGGGTAGCTCCTCTCAAGGCGCGCCTGATGGATCAGGCGCGCCTGGCCGGTGTCGGGAACCTCCTGGCCGACGAGAGCTTGTGGCGCGCCGGGCTCGATCCCTCACGGCGGGATCCGCTCACCGAGGCCGAGCTACACGCGCTGCACAAAGCGTTGCGCGCCACGCTCCTCCAGCTCGGGCGCCGCGGTGGGTCGCATATGGGGGACCTCATGGAAGAGCGTCATGCCGGAGGGCGGTGCCCCAAAGACGGCGCGGCATTGCGCACGGCAACCGTCGGTGGGCGCACGACGTGGTGGTGCCCGCTCCACCAGCATTGAGCTGCTCGCTCAAGTCTCGGAGATGGCCTCGAGCACCTTCGCCGCATGGCCATCGGCCCGCACGTGTGACCAAACCCGTTGGATCTTGCCGTTCGGTCCGATCAAAAAAGTGGACCGGATGGTGCCGACCGTCTTCTTTCCGTACATCGTCTTTTCACCCCATGCCCCGTACTTCTCCATCACCTTCTTGTCGGCGTCGGTGAGGAGGGAGAATTTCAGGCCGTATTTGCTGCGAAATTTCGTGTGTTTCTCCGCCCCGTCCGGTGAGATGCCGAGCACGGCGACGCCCGCCTTCTCGAAGGTCTTGAGATTGTCGTTGAACTGGCAGGCCTCCTTCGTGCACCCTGGTGTGTCGTCGGCGGGATAGAAGTAGACGATCACTTGCTGTCCCTTGAAATCGGACAATTTGACCGGATTGCCGTCCTGGTCAGGCAGAGTGAATGCGGGTGCCGCTGAACCGGCTTCGAGTTTCGCCATTGACCGTCCTCCTTTGCGTGAGTGAGAGAAGCACACCATTGCACAGCTAAAGCGCAAGAGATGCCCTCCCTGCTGGTACAATGGAAGTGCGACCACTGGCAAGGGGCTGGTGAGTCGGGGCCGTTCTTCCTCCTCTGGTTGGCGCAGGGTCCCGCCGCTCAACAGAGAGAGTGAGACATGACATTGCAGGCTTTGACCGGCGCGGGCGCCGACTCGCCCAACGAGGGAACCGAACCCTCGGCGGACGACACCTACGAAACGGCTCGAACTTTCGAGTCCCTCGGAGTCTCAGACGAACTGACCAAAGCGCTGGCCGATCAAGGGATCGTCAGCGCTTTTCCAATTCAGGCACTGACCATTGCCGATGCGCTGGCCGGTCGCGACGTATGCGGCAAGGCGAAGACCGGTTCGGGCAAGACGCTGGCTTTCGGCGTCCCGCTCCTGCAGCGCACCAAAGCGACGAGGGATGCCCAGGGCTCGAGTGGCGCCGCAGCGCGACCGGCGAAGCCGTTGGCATTGGTCCTTCTGCCCACACGTGAGTTGGCGGTACAGGTTCACGACGTCTTGGCCCCACTGGCCAAGACCCTCGGCCTGCGGGCCGTGGCGGTGTACGGCGGTGCCGACATCGACCGTCAGGTGGCGAAGTTGCAAAAAGGCGTCGACGTGATCATCGCCACCCCGGGACGCCTTATCGACCTGGGTGATCGGGGAGAAATTTCGGTCGCCCAACTCGAGACATTGGTGCTCGACGAGGCCGACCGGATGGCGGACATGGGGTTCATGCCACAGGTCGAGTGGGTGCTGCGCCGCCTCGAGACCCCGCATCAAACACTTCTCTTCTCGGCCACGCTCGATGGTGCGGTGGATCGCCTCGTGCAGCGCTATCTCACCGAGCCGGTGTTTCACGAAGTCTCCTCGTCGACGCAGACGGTGACCCTCATGGAGCACCGCTTCATACAGGTCCATCAGATGGACAAGGTGAAAGTGGCGGCCGCCATCGCGCGCTCGCAGGAAAAGACCCTGTTCTTCGTGCGCACCAAGCGCGGGGCCGATCGGCTGGTGGAGAACCTGGAAAAGGAAGGGCTCCACGCCGCAGCCATCCACGGCGACCTCCGGCAGACGAACCGGGAACGGGCGCTCGCCGATTTTTCCGGGGACAAGCTGCCCGTCCTGGTGGCCACCGACGTGGCGGCACGCGGTCTGCACATTGAGGCGGTCGATGCCGTGATCCACTGGGATCCGCCCGAAGACCACAAGGCTTACCTGCACCGTTCCGGGCGGACGGCGCGGGCCGGCAAAGCCGGCATCGTGGTGAGCCTGACGTTGTGGAACCAGTTGGTCGAGGTGGAAGTGATCCAACGGCGGCTCGGATTGCGCATTCCGATCGTCGAAATGTTCTCTAACGACCCACGCCTGGCCAACCTGGCCGAGTGGACACCGCTGCCCGAAGAGAGCGTTCTCTGAGCGACGTTCCTTCGCTTGCCATCTGGACCCCTGATGATGGCGTTCGGCGCGTCCTCATCGTGACGGCACATCCCGATGACGTCGACTTTGGCAACGCAGGCACGGTTGCCGCATTCACCGAGGCTGGTCTGGAGGTCACGTACTGCATCGCCACCAGCGGTGAAGCGGGAGGATCCGATCCATCGGTATCCCGCGCCGACATGGCGACCCTGCGCCAACGTGAACAACGGGCTGCCGCGGCCGAGGTGGGAGTGAGCGATGTCCGCTTCTTGGACCATCCCGATGGACGACTCCAAGCGACGCTCGAACTACGGCGGGACATCAGCCGCGTCATCCGCCAGGTCAAGCCCGAGCGGGTGCTGACCCAGTCACCGGAACGGCGTTGGGACTTCATTTTCAGCAGCCATCCCGACCACCTCGCATTAGGTGAAGCGGCGGTCTGTGCCGTCTACCCCGATGCCCGCAATCCCTTCGCCCACCCTGAACTCCTCGACGTTGAAGGGCTCGAGCCCTGGACCGTCAATGAGCTCTGGATCGGGGGCGGGGCGGGGGCCAACATGGCCGTCGACACCACGTCGACGATTTCGCGCAAGGTGGCGGCGTTGGTGCGCCACGAGAGTCAGATCGCGGACCCATCCGGGGTGAAGCAAAGAGTGGTGGACAGCGGGCGCGCCGGTGGGGAAGAGGCGGGTCTCCCCGTTGGCTCCACGGCCGAGTTGTTCCGGGTCACCCGCATTCCTTGACCGCTACCGTGGCTTCCACCACTGCCGTTCGGCGCATCGCCATGACATTGCCCGAAGCGAGCTGAAGGCTTCAGCTCGCCATCTGTCGCAGGACGTAATGGAGGATGCCCCCGTGGCGGAAGTACTCGGCCTCCATCGGGGTGTCGATGCGGACCATCACCCGGAATTCGGTGGTCGAGCCGTCTTGCGCGGTTGCGATCACCGTGAGCTCTTTGGGGAGCTCGCCCGCATTGAGGGCCTCGATTCCAGCGATGGAGAAGACCTCCGTGCCACGCAGCGCCAGGCTCTCGGCTGAGTCTCCCTTGTAGAACTGCAGCGGGATCACGCCCATGCCGACCAGGTTGGAGCGATGGATCCGCTCATAACTCTGGGCGATGACCGCACGCACGCCCAACAGCGCCGTGCCCTTGGCCGCCCAATCCCGGCTGGACCCGGTGCCGTACTCACGGCCGGCCAACACGATCAGGGGCACACTCTCGGCCGCGTACTGCATGGCGGCCTCATATATCGAGGTCTCGGTGCCCTCCGGCAGGTGCAGGGTGTACCCGCCTTCGGTCCCCGGGGCGAGGCGGTTGCGGAGACGGACATTGGCGAACGTGCCGCGCATCATCACTTCGTGGTTGCCCCGCCGTGCCCCGTACGAGTTGAAGTCGTGACGAGGCACCCCGTGTTCAGCCAGGTAGCGACCGGCGGGCGTGTCGGGACCAATGGATCCGGCGGGGGAGATGTGGTCCGTGGTGACGCTGTCGCCCACCATGGCCAGCACGCGCGCCCCTTCGATGTCAGTGACCGGCTTCGGCGTCATCGTCATGCCCTCGAAGAACGGCGGGTTTTTGACATAGGTCGAGTCGTCCTGCCAGGAGAACGTCTCGCCCTCGGCCACTGGTACCTCTTGCCAGTATTCGTCACCTTCGAAGACGGCGCCGTAGCGGGTGCGGAACATTTCCGATGTCAACGAGGCACGGATGGCGTCGCTCACCTCCTGCTCACTCGGCCAGATATCCGAGAGAAAGACCGCATTGCCTTCAGAGTCCTCTCCGAGGGGATCGACGGTGAGGTCGGTGTCCATGGTGCCGGCCAAGGCGTACGCCACGACCAAGGGGGGTGAGGCCAGGTAATTCATCCGAACGTCGGGATGGATGCGGCCCTCAAAGTTCCGGTTACCCGAGAGCACGGATACGACCGACAGATCGTCGTTGTGCACGAGATCGCTGATCCCGTCGAGGAGGGGACCCGAGTTCCCGATACATGTGGTGCACCCGAACCCCACGAGGAAGAAGCCCAGCTCTTCGAGGGGCTCAACGAGAGCTGCCCGCTCGAGATAGTCCATGACGACCCGGGAGCCGGGAGCCAGCGAGGTCTTCACCCAGGGCTTGGCCCGCAACCCACGCTCGACCGCCTTCTTGGCGAGGAGACCGGCACCGACCATCACCTGGGGGTTCGAGGTGTTCGTGCAGCTGGTGATGGCGGCGACGACCACGTCACCGTCAGAAAGAGCGTGATGAGGCGCTGCCGCTGCGGCTTCGGTGGAGGAGCGCGGGGTCCGGTCCAGGGCGACCCTGAACGCAGAGCCGGCGCCCGCGAGTGCCACGCGGTCCTGTGGGCGAGATGGCCCGGCCAACGATGGTTCGACGTCGCCCAGGTCGAGGGTGGCGTATTCGGAGAAGACAGGCTCCACGCCGTCCGCCGTGTGCCAGAGTCCCTGCTCCTTGGCGTATGCCTCAACCAGGGCCAGCTGCTCCTCGTCGCGGCCCGTGAAGCGCATGTAGTCGATGGTGACCTGGTCGATCGGGAACATCGTGCACGTGGCCCCATACTCCGGGCTCATGTTGCCGATGGTGGCACGGGTCTCGAGGGGCAGCGCGGCGACGCCCGGGCCGTAGCACTCGACAAATGCACCGACGACGCCGTGCTGGCGCAAGAGCTCCGTCACCGTAAGCACGACGTCGGTCGCTGTTGTTCCCGGTCGCAGCTCGCCTGAAATGCGCAGCCCCACGACCGGGGGCAGCAGCATGGAGAGCGGCTGGCCGAGCATGGCCGCCTCGGCCTCGATGCCGCCGACGCCCCACCCCAGTACGCCGAGGCCGTTGACCATGGTGGTGTGCGAATCGGTGCCCACCAGGGTGTCGCAGAAGGCGCGGCCGTCCGGCGTGCCGAAGACGACCCGGGACAGATATTCGAGGTTGACCTGATGGCAGATGCCGGTGCCGGGGGTACGGCCCGGAACCCGTCGAAGGCGCCCTGAGCCCAGCGCAGCAGCTTGTAGCGCTCGATGTTGCGCTCGTACTCGATTGACACGTTGCGGTCATAGGCCGAGGCATCGCCTGAGCGCTCGACGATGACCGAGTGGTCGATGACCAACTCGACCGGGACGAGCGGGTTGACCTGCGCCGCGTTGCCCCCCAGACGGGCCAGGGCATCGCGCATGGCGGCCAGGTCAACCACGCCCGGCACGCCCGTGAAGTCCTGCATGAGGACGCGCTCGGGGGTGAGGGCGATCTCATGGGCCGCATCCCCGGCCCCCTGTCCGTGAGCCTCGGGATTGGCGCCCCATGCAGCCACCGCCACGATGTCATCGGGCGACACGTGGGGGGAATCCTCGTGGCGCAGCAAGTTCTCGAGAATCACCTTGATCGAGTAGGGGAGCCGGCTCACCTCGTGATCTGTTGTGAGGGCCGGCGCGTTGATCGAAAAGATCTCGTAGTCGCGGCCGCCCACCGAAAGGGTGGACCGGGCGCCGAAGCTGTCGGGGTGCGATGTGGCGGGGGTTCGTGAGGCCATACCCCCATTCTGTCTCGCATCCGCCGGGAGCACCCCATCGGAACCCCTTTGGGAGGGGTGTCGTTGCCGGTGTCGGCGAGGAGGGCAGAATAGGGGCATGGGTCAGCGTGTCGGAGCCACCCTCCGGCGCGCTCTTCACTGGGCCTTGGCCCTCCTCCCGCTGGCGTCGGTGCTCACGGCAACGTCGGGTCCGGCGGCTCAGCCGGCAGGTGCGGCCTCCGTGGCGGCGCATGCTTATGCAGGCGGAGGCATGATTGGATTCGGGGCTGTCGCACTTGGTGCTCCGGATATGCCGCAGCCCCTCGATTCGCCGGTGGACGTCGGAGCATCCACCCCCGATGGCAAGGGGTACTGGCTGGTCAGTGCCGATGGCGGGGTCTTTACCTTCGGTGACGCCGCCTACGAGGGGTCTTTGGGGGGCGCGGCGCTGCAGGGCCCGATCGTCGCTATGGCGTCCACCCCCGACGGCAAGGGTTACTGGCTGGCGGGACTCGACGGCGGGATCTTTGCCTTCGGCGACGCTCCTTTTCTGGGCAGCATGGGCGGGACCAAGCTCAATCAACCCATCGTGGGGATGGCGGCCACGCCCGACGGGAGGGGCTACTGGCTGGTGGCGGCCGACGGCGGCATCTTCAGCTTCGGCGATGCCCGCTTCTTGGGCAGCACGGGAGGCATGGTCCTCAACGAGCCCATCACCGCCATGGCGGCGACCCCCGACGGGCTCGGCTACTGGCTGGTGGCGGCGGACGGCGGCATCTTCACCTTCGGCGACGCTCGCTACTTCGGATCGTGGGCCAACCAGAATCTCCCCGACGCCGTCATCGGCATCCTGCCCACCCCCGACGGCGGCGGCTATTCGATCGCCACCACGGACGGCGTAGTGCTCGGGTTGGGGGACGCACAGGTTTTCGGGAGCCTGACGCTGTCACCGGATGCGACGCCAGTATCGGCCCTCATCGGCAATGGGGCGGGCACCGGCTACTGGCTGCTCGATCCCGACGCATGGTCCTATTCGTTTGCCATGCCGACACCCGAGGGCAGCTTCCCCGGCTCGTCCGCCATTGTGGCAGCGGCCGCATCTCAGGTCGCACCCGACCCGGACACAGGGGCGTGGTGCAACCCCTACGGCCCGTGCGAGGAGTGGTGCGCGCTGTTTGCCACCTGGGTCTGGCGTCAGGCCGGGATTCCCATTCCCTCGTATGCCTTCACGGGCGACATCTACTACTGGGCCGGAGGTCACGGCGCCCTCCTCCCACCGACGGCGACTCCCGCGCCGGGCGATGCCGTCCTGTACGGCACCGGGCCCCAGTCCGTGGCGAGCTCGGTGCATGTAGGGATCGTGGCCCAAGTCTGGCCCGACGGCGCCATCGACACTGTGGAGGGGAACGCGGGTCCGGGGCGCACGGGATGGCTCTCCGTCATCATCAACGGGCCCTTCCTGCCGTCGGACTCACTCTCGTACAACGGCATGGGGATCTACGCCTTCGCACAGCCCTGACTCTGCGGAATGCGACAATGGGGGATGCTCGACGCGTTCAGCGTTCTTCTTCAACGCCTCCAAGCAGCATTTGACACCGTCAGGCTCGGCGCCGACCCCGTTCTGCGCCCTTCGGACCGGGCCGACTTCCAAGCCAACGGAGCGCTGCCGCTGGCTAAGTTGGTCGGACGCTCTCCCCAGCAGGTAGCGGCAGAGGTCGTCGCGGCTGCTGCGCTCGACGACCTCTGCTCCGCGGTTGAGGTGAGTGGTCCGGGATTCATCAACCTGACGCTGTCGGACGCATTCGTCTCCGACCAGATCGCGGCCGTCAGCGCAGACGATCGCCTGGGCGTGGCCGTCAACGCCGTCCCTCAGACGATGGTGATCGACTATTCGAGCCCCAACGTGGCCAAGGAGATGCACGTGGGACACCTGCGCAGCACGGTGATCGGTGACTCGCTCGTACGCGTCCTTGGCTTCTTGGGCCACGAGGTCTTGCGGGAGAACCACATCGGCGACTGGGGCACGCCGTTTGGCATGCTGATCGAGCACCTGATCGACGTGGGCGGGGCAGCTGACGCCGAGTCATTCAGCGTGCGCGATCTGAACGAGTTCTACGCCCAGGCGCGCGTCCACTTCGACCGGGATCCCGCATTCGGCGAGCGCTGCCGTCAACGGGTCGTGCTCCTCCAGGGGGGCGATGTCGAGACATTGCGGCTCTGGGAGGTCTTCGTGGCCGAGAGCCTGCGCCATATCGACCAGGTCTACGACACGCTTGGTGTCCTGCTCACGCGCGAGGACGTGGCGGGCGAGAGCTCCTACAACCCGTTGCTCGACGTGGTCGTCGACGAGCTGGGAATGAAGGACCTTCTCGTCGAGGATGCCGGCGCGCTGTGCGTCTTCCCTGAAGGTTTCACCAATCGGCAGGGAGAACCGCTCCCGCTCATCGTGCGCAAGTCCGACGGTGGCTACGGCTACCCGGCGACCGATCTGGCGTGCATCCGCGACCGCACGCAACGGCGCGGCGCCACCACCCTGATCTATGTCGTGGGGGCCGAGCAGGCGCTGCATCTGCGTCTCGTGTTCGCCGTGGCCCGGCTGGCCGGTTACTTGCCGGACACATCAGAGGCGGTGCATGTGGGATTCGGCCTGGTTCTTGGTGCCGACGGCAAGAAGCTGGCCAGTCGGTCCGGGGATTCGGAGCGCCTCATCGACCTGCTGGCCGAAGGAGTAACCCGGGCCAACACGTCCATGTCCGAGCGCCCGAGCGACCTCAGCGCCGAGCAACGGGCCGCGGTGGCGCGGTCATTAGGTATCGGAGCGGTGAAGTACGCCGATCTCTCTACGGAGCGGATGCGGGACTACGTCTTTGACTGGGACCGCATGCTGGCGTTCGAGGGAAACACCGGCCCTTACCTGCAGTACGCACATGCCCGCATCCGCTCGATCTTTCGGAGGGCGGAGGTGCCGCCGCCCGAGCCGGGAACACGGTCGAGCGTGCATGAGCCGCAGGAGCGAGCCCTGGCGCTCCAGCTGCTCGGGTTCTCGGCCGCCATTGAGGCGACGGCGGAGGCCTACAGCCCAGCGAAGCTCTGCACCTATCTCTTCGACCTGGCCTCGTCGTTCACCACCTTCTACGAAGCCTGTCGGGTCCTGGTCGACGACGAATCGGTACGGACCTCTCGCCTGGCGCTCTGTGACCTGACCGCACGGGTGCTGGCCCAAGGGCTCTTCCTCCTCGGCATGGAGGCACCAGACCAGATGTGACCGGTGGCCGGCTCGGTGGTCCTATCCTCTGTCCGGCACATCTCACACGCTCTCATGGTGAGGGCCCAGGGACACTGCACGAAGACCCGTGAAGGAGACGAGGAACTGATGGATCTGCATGCGACGTCTGCAATCGTCACCGGTGGGGCCTCCGGATTAGGGGCGGCGACCGCTCGCGCACTGGCAGAGCGCGGCGTGCCGCGTCGTGGTAGCCGATCTTCAGGAGGACAAGGGAACCGAGCTGGCCAAGGAGATCGGGGGCATCTTTGCCCCCACTGATGTGACCGACCCCGAGCACGTGATCGCTGCCATCGAAGCGGCGATCGAGATGGCGCCGTTGCGGTCGCTCGTCAACTGCGCCGGCATCGGATGGGTGGCGCGCACCATCGGTCGTGACGGTGAGTACTCGTCGGCCCACGACCTCGACCAGTACCGCCGGGTCATCGAGATCAACCTCATCGGCACCTACAACTGCATCAGGTTGGCCGCCACCAAAATGAGTCTCAACGATCCCGACGAGGATGGCACTCGCGGCGCCATCGTGAATACGGCCTCAGTGGCGGCCGAGGACGGGCAAATCGGTCAGGCTGCCTACTCGTCGTCCAAGGGTGGCATCGTGGGCCTGACGCTTCCCGTGGCGCGCGACCTGGCGGTGGTCGGAATCCGGGTCAACACGATCCTCCCGGGCTTGATCGACACCCCGATCTACGGCATCTCTGAGGACTCCGAGGCGTTCAAGGCAAAGCTGGCCAAGGACGTTCTCTTCCCCAACCGCCTCGGCCGTCCCTCTGAATTCGCCTCCCTGGTCATCGAATTATTGGCCAACTCGTACATCAATGCTGAGACGATCCGTATCGATGCGGGCATCCGCATGCCACCCAAGTAGATCTACGGCCCATGCCCGACTTCGGTCACCGAGTTCTACAGCTACGCGTTCATCATTTCGTCGGAGCGGGGTCGGCCTCGTCGGCGCTCGAGAGCGCCTTCCACAGAGCGCGGTAACTCGGATAGGTCAGAGCCTCGGTGACATAGCCTGCTCGCTCCAATTCGGCGTGGAATTGCGGCAAATTGCGCCACGGCACGCCCATGTCCACATGGTGGGCCAGATGCCACCCGGTGTGATAGGGGACAAACCAGAAGCGGGCCGCCAGGGATTGCCGCACGTTGTGGGAAGTGGCCCGACGATCCTTGTTGCGTTCCATCCCCCCATGTTCGGCGATCGAACGTAGGCGGTTGAGGACGCGCCATTGCGTCATCCATGGGAGCCACCACAGCAAGGGGTAGATCCACCAACGGCCGGTCGCGAGCCATGACGTCGCCCATAGGAGGGCCTGCACGCCGAAGATGGAGAGGCCGATGCGCCGGAGCCTCGGCGTCATGGTGCTCTTGACGAGGGGGCTGAAGTTCTTCCAACCCGAGATCCCGATGGCGTCGCGCCAGAGCCGGCGTCGGAGTGCCGCATGCGTGCACGGATAGGGGCGGTAGAAGGCGAGGTCAGGTTCGTCAGGACCGAACTCGTCGCGGTGATGGGCAAAGTGCACGCGCCGGTAGAGCTGGATCGGGGTGAAGACCGGGTACGCGATGACCCAGGTGCCGATCAAGTCATTCCACTTCTTGTTGGTGCACAGGAGCTTGTGGGCCGCCTCATGCATCAGGATGGCGAAGCGGACGAACATCGGTCCCATGAGCGCAAAGGCCAGGACGTAGCCCCACCACGTGTTGATCCACACGGCACCTGCGACAAGGAGGACCACGTAGAGCCAGACCGACAGCACCGTCCCGGCGTTACGCAGGTTGTCGATGTGCCGCAGCGCCGGACGCAGCTCGGGAACGGCCATGCCGTTGGCCAGGAGCCGCTCGCTCGGGAGGACATCGGGCCGTGTCGTCGCGTCAGGCACCATGGTGGTGGCCATGGCGTAATATTACTATTATTAGTCAAGTGATACAAGACAGTAATACTCCCTTGACTGCACGTTCGGTCCTGGCCAGCGCCCTGTTGGGCATGGAGCCGCCCGCATTGCCCGTGTCACAGCTGGTCCGTTTGAGTGGCCTCTTCGGCATAAGCGCCAACCGGGCACGAGTGGCTCTGACTCGCATGGTGGCAGCCGGGGAAGCCACCACCGACGGATCGGGCACGTACTGTCTCAGCGGGCACCTGCGTGAACGCCAAGCACGACAGGCGGAAAGCCGCTCTGGCATCACGACCCCTTATGGAGGACAGTGGTGGCTGGCCGTGGTCACCACGGCCGGGAGCACGGCCGACCTACGAACGGCTCGTCGCCGGGCACTGTCGTTCGCCCGACTGGGCGAGCTCCGTGAAGGAGTGTGGATGCGGCCGGACAATCTCGCAGTGATTCTCCCCGAGAAGGTCCGTCCCGACATCGAGGTGATGGTGGCCCACCCCCAAGCACCCCAACGCCTGGCCTCTCGGTTGTGGGATCTCCTGGCCTGGTCTGACCGGGCCCAGCGCCTACTCGATGGGTTGGCTGCGTTGCCACCGGAAGGCCCCGAGGCCCTAGGGCCGGGATTCGAGCTCTCGGCCTCCGTACTGCGCCATCTCCAGGCGGACCCCCTTCTCCCCGACGAGTTGCTCCCGGCACACTGGCCGGGACGACAATTGCGCCAGGTCTATGACCAATGGGATGCCCGCTATCGGACCACGCTGCGAGAGTGGAGTCGCTCCTGAATCAGGAGTGCGACTGGGAGATCCAGGTGGCGTACATCTCGGCGTAGTGAGCACCGAGGGCGATCAACTCATCGTGCGAACCGATCTCTAAGAGGCGGCCATCGCCGACCACCACGATGCGATCAGCACGCATCGCGGTGGACAGGCGGTGCGCGATGAGTACAGCCGTGCGCTTTTGGAGGAGCACGTCGAGCGCAGCTTCGATCATGGTCTCGGACTGCAGGTCGAGGTTGGACGTCGCTTCGTCGAGCACGAGGACTCGGGGGTGGGCCATGAAGGCGCGGGCCAATGCGACGAGTTGGCGCTCTCCTGAAGAGAGCGATTGCCCGCGCTCGTGTACCACGGTGTCGAGTCCGTAGGGGAGCCGTGCGATCAGATCGGTCAGACCGACTTGGTGGACTGCTTCCCAAACTGCGTCGTCGGGCGCATCGGGACGAGCAAACGAAATATTGTCCCGGATCGAACCGGCGAAGAGGAAGGGCTCCTGCGGGACGACCCCGAGCTGGCTTCGCAGAGACTGCATCGTCACCGTGCGCAGGTCGTAGCCGTCAATGAGTACCCGGCCTGACGTCGGGTCGTAAAACCGTGTGACAAGTTTGGCCATGGTCGACTTGCCCGCTCCGGTCGCCCCAACGAAGGCCACCGTCTCGCCGGGGGCGATGGTCAGCGTGACGTCCTCCAGCACGGGAATGGCCGGGTTGTAGCCGAAGGAAACGTGGTCGAAGCGGATCTCTCCGCTGATGGGCGGCAATTCGATGGCGTCGGGGGGCTCGGTGACGGCGGGCTCGGTCTCGAGCAGCGTGCGCAGTTTCAAGACCGAGGCCTGACCCTGCTGGTAGGAGTTGTACTGCTGCACCAAGAGCTGGATCGGTTGGAAGAACCTGTTGACGAAGAGGAAGAACGTCGTCAATTCACCGAGGTTCAACTGGTGATGCTCGACCATGTACCCACCGACGGCGAGCACGACCACTTGACCGACGACCCCGAGGAACTGTGACCCGGGGCCGTAGACGCCATTGATGCGCGCCGTGTAGAAGTTGGCGTCGCGGTATCTGCCCACCACATCGCGGTGGTGGACCACGTTATAGCGCTGCCGGTTGTGCGCGGTCACGATGCGAACGCCCTGCAGGCTCTCGGAGAGGTCGGCGAGGACGAAGGCAATGCCGTCGCGCACCTTGGTGTAGCCACGCTCGGAGGCTCGCTTGAACCATACCGACATGGCAAACAACACGGGCATCACCACGACGATGGTGATGAAGGCGAGTTTTACGTTGGTCGTGAAGAGGAAGATGGCGATGACCACCATCGTTAAGCCCTGAATGGCGAATTGCGCCAAGCCGTCCTGGAGCAGTTGCTGCAGGTTTTCGATGTCGCTTGTCATTCGGCTCATGACCACGCCCGCCTTCTCCTCGGTGAAGAAGTCGAGGGAGAGACGTTGCAGGTGGCGGAAGACGGTGACGCGCAGGTCGTTCATCACCCAGGAGGCGAGCCGACCCGTCACACGCACCTGGCCCATTTGCGCGGCCGCGGAGACGGCCACAGAAGCCAGATAGATGGCGGCGACGAGGACAATCACGCCGAAGTTGTGATGGCCCGGGGACATCCCATCGGATATGGCAATGCCGGTCAACTTGGGACCGAGCTGAGTGGCGATCCCAATGATGCCCACCAGGATCAGGGCCAGGGTCAACATGCCGGGGTACACCAGGAGGAGACCCTTTAGGCTCAGCTGCCGCTCCTCGTCGGCCGACGGTTGCTGAGTGAACGTGACCGTGGATTGGCCATGGTCCGGCTCTTTCTCCAGCAGCAGGTCGACACCGGCTTGCAGCTCATAGGGAATCCCACCGAACGGGAGCCCGTTCTGGGCTGCTCCGGAGTGGCCCGGGGGACCGAGGCCACCGCCGCCGCCGCCACCGCCACCGAACATCATGAGCCGTCTCCCGTCGACATCGTCACCGAGATCCACGTTCCCTAGTGCCTCGTCGTCTTCAGTCGCGGCGACCTGAGCCAAAATCTCTGAATAGAGCGGCGTGGAGGCCAAGAGCTCGGTGTGGGTTCCGTCGGCCACAATGTGCCCGCCATCGAGCAGTACGACTCGGTCCGCCAAGCTGATGGTGGAGAGGCGGTGTGCCACAATCAGGGTGGTCCGTCCCTCCATGAGCACGCGCAGTCCAGAGTGAATCCTCTGCTCGACCTTGACGTCGATGGCGCTGGTGGCGTCATCGAGAATCAGTATGGGGGGGTTGATGAGGAGGGCGCGCGCGATGGCAATGCGTTGACGCTGTCCTCCAGAGAGGGTGTAGCCCCGCTCGCCGACCACCGTGGCGTACCCATCGGCCAAGTGGCCAATGAACCCGTCCGCGCCAGCCGCCGTGGCGGCGGCGACGACCTCCTCAAGGCTGGCGTCGGGACGACCGTAAGCGATGTTGTCGCGAACGGAGACCGAGAACAGGAAGGGCTCGTCGAGGACGACGCCGATATTGGCTCGCAGGCTTGTCAACGTCAGATCGCGGACGTCATGACCATCCACCAGGACGGCACCCCCGGTGACGTCGTAGAAGCGGGTCAGGACTCTGGCCACGGTTGACTTGCCGCTCCCGGTCCGGCCCACCAGAGCCACCGTCTCGCCAGAACGCAGGTGGAGATTGAAGTCGGAGAGGACGTCGGGATTGCCCCCGTCCTCGACCCGGAGGGCAACCCGGCTGTCAGTGCCGTAGGCGTAGGTCACGTGCTCGAAGCGCACATCACCTTTGCTGTTCACGAGGTCAATCGCCCCGGGCCGATCAACGATGGTGGGTTGCTCGTCGAGAATCTCGTAGATGCGGTCGGCCGATGCGGCGGCACGCTGGCCCATCATGATCATCATGCCGAGCATCATGAACGGTGCCTGCATCATGAGCAGGTAGATATTGAACTTGAGAATCGCGCCCAACTGGAGATGACCGTGAATAACCAGGTAGCCACCGAGCAAGAGGACGAAGACGAGTCCTACCTGCGAGAGGTTTTGGATCACCGGCGAGAAGCGAGCTCGCAGGTCGGCGTCCTTGACATAGGCCCACTGCACCTTGTCGGCGGCAGTGGCCATCTTCCTGAGCTGGTTTTCCTCCGCCGCGAACGACTTGACCACGCGCACGCCATTGGTGTTCTCGTCGACCACGGTGGCCACCTCGGCCAAGCGGGATTGGATCAACCAGGACACAGGGAAAAGCCTCTTGCGCATACGGACGCCACTCACGAAGATGAACGGCATGGAGACCATGGCGACGAACGCCAAGGGCACGTTGGTGGCCAACATGTAACCGAAGGCGACCACCGCAATCAAGCACTGAACGAGGATCAGTGGGGCGAAGGTCAGGTACATCTGTACAGAACGGATGTCGGAGTTGGCCCGCGAGATCAACTGTCCGGACTGCACACGGTCATAGAACGGGAATGACATCCGCGTGAGGTGCTCGTAGATGCCGTTGCGCAGGTCGTACTCGATGTCGTAGGCCACTCGGTAGAGCGAGGTCCGCGAGATGTAACCCGCAATGAGGCCGATGACCGCGAGGACCAACACCCAGTAAACGTAGAAATGCAAGGGAACCGTGTGGCGGAGCAACGAGTTATCGATGGCATCGCTCAGAAACTGTGGAATCTGCAACTGCAGCACCAAGCCCAAGAACGACAGAATGAGCGCCACCAGGAAGTGCCCCTTGTGGGCCTTGACGATGGGGTAGGCGCGCTTCAGCCATGATTTTGAGGAATCGGGGTCGATACCGGCCCGCGGCGGCTTGTAGTTGCTCGCGGGCTCCTTCGGTACGTAAGTCGTCGATGGCCGCGTCCGAATGTCGGACTCCAGTAACCCGGTCGTGGGCGTCCCCTCCCCGTCGTCCGCCGCTGCGCCTGCGACCTGGTGCTCGGTGGTGCTCATTTCGGGTTCCGGGTCTGGTGAAAGTTGATAAGCGCCTGGCCCCACAATTCGAGCGAGCGTAGGACCATCACGGCCTCCTCCTCGGGGAGGTGGGCGGCGATCGAGGCCAGGTAGGCGTCGACTCCGACGTTCGCCTCTGCGAGTGCGGATGCGCCCTCATCGGTGAGGCGGAGGGCGATGCGCCGGCGATCGCCCTCCTCGTGCTTGCGGTCGACGAAGCCCTTGGCCACCAGGCCATCGATGACTGCGGTGACGGACGAGGGGCGGATGGCCAGTCGATCGGCGAGTCCCGAGGCAGCAGCCGAGCCCTCCGCCAAAACCGCCAGGACCCGGTACTGCGGCAACGTCAGGTCCATCGGGGTCAAGGCGAATTCGACCCGCTTGGACAGCCAGGCGATGACGCGCCCGTAGGTCCCAACGCTGGGCCCGTCACCATCGGGAGCTGCCGAAGTCAGAATAGAAGGTGAAGTAGTCACTTCGACCATCATACAGTTAGAGAGTCGAACTACAAGACTCTGGAATTCCACTCGGGGTCGAGTTGACGCAGGAAAAGGGCGCAGCGCTGCTCTTCTTCGACCTCTCCGATGGCCGCCGCCGCCGTTTCGAGTGCATGGAGGGACCGCAGGAATCCTCGATTCGACTCATGGCGCCAGCGGACATAGCCCGAACCCCGCCATCCCGCCGCCCGCAGCGAATCGAGTCCACGGTGATATCCGACGCGGGCAAAGGCGTACTTATCGATGGGGGCATCGGCCAGTTCGGCCAGCGTGGCCCAGGCCTGCAAGCACCGGGGATCACTCGCTGCCACGGCCGAGACTGCAGCCCGGCGCTCGGCGACGGGGAGGGCTGCCGCGGCACGGAGTGCCTCGTCCACCTCAGCGCTGATCGGGTCCAGCACCGTTTCGGGGCTCCCGCTCGTGAATTGGACGGAATGTTCGGTGGCCATGCCCGCATGTTAGGAGCGAGACTGGCCCGCGCCGTCACGACATCAAGGAGGACGTCGCCCAAAGGAGGCTTACATGGTGCAGGCGGTACGCCTGGTGGCGTTCGTGGCTAGGTTTCCCGACAGCGAAGGCAACACCCTGTCGCTGACCCAGACGGCCTGAGACGTCGGGGGAATGGTGCGCCAGTCTTTAACGCCGTCTCTTCGTCCGGGCGACTACAAGTTCGTACATCAGATCCGCATTCGTTTTGCAGAGACCGATGCCATGGGGATCGTGCACCATGCGGCTTACTTGCCGTATCTCGAAGAGGCCCGTGTGGCGTACCTGCGTCACCTTGGGCACCCCTATCGCGAGGTCCGGCAGGCCGGCCAGAATTTCGCCGTTTTGGAAGTGGGCGTGCAGTATCGACGACCTCTCGAGTTCGATGAAGTAGTCGACGTGCATCTGACCGCAGGTGTCGTGACCCGCACCACGTTTCAGTTGGCCTACCTGCTCACGGTTGAGGGTGAGGTACGCGCGACGGCAGTCACCGTGCACGGGTGCGTGGACCGAGACGGCAAGGCCACGCGGCTGCCGCCGTGGGTCGGCGGAGCGCTGTCGCCTGAGACAGCGACTAAGTAAGCACAGCGTGGTGAGGCTGCTCAGTCCGCTCCGTAGAAGGGAGCGTTGAACGAGAAGATGCCACCGTCGGAGCCCACCATCCAATAGCCACCGGTGGAGTTGTCAACGGCCAGGCCGACAACGGGGGCGTCCAGCGCAGTTCCCCCCATGGAGCCCTGGAATTTGGCGTCGCCGTAGGTGAACGCTCCACCGTCACTCGCCACGAAAAGGTAGCCCCCGTCGTCCGCGGTCGGCGAGATGCCGTTGATCGGCTTGTTGAGCACGATGTTCCCCGCTGAGCCGTAGAAGGGCGCGTTGAACGAGAAGATGCCCCCGTCGCTTGCCACTTCCCAATATCCGCCGGTGGTGAAATCAGGGGTGATCCCGACTACCGGCTTGTTGAGGTGTTGGCCGCCCATTGAACCCTGAAAGACGGCGTCACCGAAGGAGAACACCCCCCCGTCGGACGCCACCAGCCAGTAGCCCTTACCATCGCTCGTCGAGGCCATGTCGACCACTGGAGCGTTCAGACGCTTACCCCCCATGGAGCCGTAGAAAGTGGCGTCGCCGAAGGTGAAGATCCCTCCGTCGGAGGCGACCAGCCAATAGCCCCCGCCGTCGGGGGTCGAGACGATATGCGTGATAGGCGCCTGCAACGTCTGTCCGGCCATGGATCCGTAGCTGACGGCAGATCCATGTGCTGCGACATCCCCGGCCGCATTAACCAGCCAGTAGCCGCTGCCGTCAGGCGTGGCGGCCATGCCGACGATAGGCGCCACCAGGCCCCCCGGTGTGAGAGGGGCGGATGCCGTCCAGTACCGAATTGCGCCGTCATAGTTGTAGATCGCGCTCAGGTACGACATCGTGTGGGCCTGGACGGGAATGTTGATGTTCACTGCATCCCACACCTCTCCATTGCCCGCATAGATCCCCGAATGTTGGAAGGCGTCAATCGTTCCGCCCCAGAACACCACATCCCCGGGCAGCAAGTCCGCTGTGTCCTGGGCGATCGTGGCCTTGGGTGTAATGAACTGTCCGACTCCGCTTAGCTGACTCCCATCGCCAGGGAGGACAATGCCCGTGGCCTGGTAGACCGCGAACTGAGCCAGGCTCATGCAGTCGAATCCCTTGGTGCCGGGACCGCATCCAGGCTCGTCCTCCCCACCGTAACTAGGCCCGTTGATGGTGCCGCCGCCGTCGCAATAAGGGACGTTTGCCTGTGAGGCCGCTTCGCTTACGATCTGGTCACCTTGGGTCGCCGCCCCGGCAGGATGGACGTTGAGGGAGACCACGCCGGCGAACGTGACGACGAGGAGCAAAGCGATCACCGCTCTCTCGACGACACGGGTGATGTTGAGGTGCGAACGCATGGAGTACCTCCCGGAGGCGGCGCGACAACGAATCTCTTGCAACGTAGCAGGGGACACACCCGAGCTTCTCCGGGCGTTCGCGCTGCTCGGGTGGCCCCGGCGGTGGGCCTCAGTCAGCGAGGGTACCGCGCAGCTCCCAGCGATTTCCGGCCGGGTCCTGGCAGAACAGGACTGCGCTATTCGGCCCACCAGAGGCCGAGTATTCGTAGTCGGATTTGTCGAATTTGGAGCGAAGTTCGCCCAGCGAATCGCCTAGGTCGACTGCCACGTGGGCTCTGGACGAGGGGTGGTGATCAGGGTCCTCGCTGAGGTGGATCTGCGTTCCGTCCTCACCCAAGAACCACTTCGCCTGAGGCGGCGTGTCCGGCATCAACGCCATGCGTTCATAGTTGAGGTAGTCAACGAGGAACGCCGCCTCGGCGTCAGCTCCAGAGACGGGGATCGAAAGATTCACATGATGGAGTCGGAGCACAAGGCGCATCGTACCAACAGGTGGCCGTCGACTGCTGGTCCGGGTTGTGCGTCGTGACGTTGGATCTGACCCAACCGACCAGGTGGATATGGCGGGGAGCCATGCCAAACTTGCGCCATGCCCTCATCCCACGATCAAAAGATCCTCCCGACGCCGTCGCGTGGTCCCAGATCCGGCGGCCGTCCCACCAAGAGTCAAACGGCACAGCTCAGCGAGGATCTACGGGATACGGCGCTGGCCCTGTTCTTGGAGCTCGGATATGACGGGACATCCGTTGCTGCGATCGCCCGCGCCGCTGGGACCACGAAGGCCGCCGTCTACGGGCGCTTCCCCAACAAGGAGTCCCTGTTCGTGGGGGTCGTGGGATGGGCCATAGGGCGATCCGACTGGCCCGTACCTGTGCCCCCGCTCCCCGACATCGATGACCTCGAAGGGTCGCTTCGCTCCATTGCTGAGGCATCGGTGCAGCGGGCCACGCATCCCTCGATGATCAGCCTGACGCGGACGGTCGCCGCGCAGGCGGATCGCTTTCCGGATCTCGCACATTTGGCGTTCGCTGCGAGTTGGTCCAACAAAGAGTTCGTTGTTCTCATCCTGCAGTACCACGCCGCCAATAACGCCATCGTCGCGGACGACCCCGAAGTACTGGCAGACAACTTCCTGGCTCTCGTTTCTGCCGGGCCTGCATACCATGCTGCGTTGGGGAAGCTTGCTGACCCCTCGACGCAACGGCGGCATACCGACGGAGCAGTCGACTTGTTTCTGTGTGGTGCACGCCCCCGCTGAGGCGCCGGCTGCTATCTGACCCGGGAGATGAGTCGTTCCCGATCGAACAATGCCGTCGCAAAGCGCCAACCGAGTCGTACCAGCACCAGTAGGACCGCCCCCAGCACGAGGGCGACGCGGAGCGTGGCCGGGATGACGTTGAACGCGATGAGTGACGTCACGGCCACCGTCGGCAGGCTGGCCAGAAGGGCGAGCTGCGCTGCAGTGCGCGGATCGCTCGACCTCGAGGATACGGCGATGCCGATCCAGATGGACAGAGTTGCCAAAAGCGGTGTGAAGATGACTTGGGCCAGCACGTCGGGACCACGGATAAGAGCAGCGGCAACACCCGGGTGAGCGAAGAGTTCCACGGCGGCGATGAAGAGAGCGAAAATCCCGTAGGCGACCGCTACCGAAGGGACGAAGGCTGCGAGGGCCTTGCCCAAAAGGAGCTCTTCGCTACGAATCGGCGTCGAAAGGACGGGTTCAAGGGTCCCTTGTATGCGTTCACCCACTACGGAGTAGGCGGCGAGTGTGGCGGGTACGAGTACCGGGATCGCCAACATGTAGAGCAATGAGTTCTCGTCCCGTAGCGCTGCGGATCCGTTGGACTGGACGGTGAAGACCTCGACCAATGGCTGGATGAGGAAGATGAGCGGGAGGATGGCCATGGCGTACACGATGTTGCCGTTATGGCGGTACTCATGGAGTTCCTTGCGGAAGATGGCACGGATGCGTCTGTGGCTGAGCTTCATAGGTTGTCCGTCTCGTGGTCGTGGTCGATGAGTTCGAGGTACACGTCTTCGAGTGTGTGGCGTGACTCGGTCAACGAGAGCACGTCGGCATCGGCCGCGACCAGCGCGCGCGCACCGCGGGCGCCGTTGTCCGGGTGTTCGAGACGGCAAGCGCATAGGAACTCTTGCCGTTGGACCGCCAGTTTTCGAGGCCAGGGATACCGTCAAAGATGAGACCTGGCTCGACGAGTGGCGCGACGGTTTCCACTGTGAGCGTCTTGGCGAACAGGCGGTCGCGAAGTTCGTCTGGCCGCCCGACCGTGCGCAGAGTGGTGGCCAAGATCGCGACGCGGTCGCAGAGGCGCTCCGCCTCCTCGAGACGATGCGTCGTGAGGATGATGGTGACGCCGCGTTGGCGAAGCTCGTCGATGAGCTCGTGGACATCCCGGGCGGCCGCGGGGTCAAGACCCGAGGTGGGCTCGTCGAGGAAGAGGACCTTGGGATCGCTGAGTAGCGCCCTGGCGAGTGCGACCCGCTGGCGGAGGCCCTTGGAAAGAATCCCGCAGGCGTCGTCGGCACGATCGGTCAGCTTCACCGCCCGCAGAACTCGCTCGATGCGTTCCTTGGGGTCGGGAACCTCGTAGAGGTCGGCGAAACACTTGAGGTTTTCGGCCACACTCAGGCGGAGGTAGAGCCCCGGCGACTCGGGCATGATCGAAATCTGCCGACGGATCTCCACCCCATTTGCGGCAGACAGAGGGATTCCACCGACCTCCGCCGACCCAGAGGTGGGGGCGAGCAGGGTGCCGAGCGTCCGCACAGTGGTCGTCTTCCCGGCCCCGTTCGGCCCGAGCAAGCCGAACACCTCGCCGTAGTCGATTTCGAAGGAGACGTCGTCAAATGCAATCCGCTCTCCGAAGTGCTTGCTCAGATGACGAACGGAAAGGGCATGAGCGACGCTGCCGGTGTTCGTTGCCGTCGCACCGTCCGCGCTCATTTGCGCCTCCACAACGAATCGTGCGTCGGTCCATCTGACCCTGGCTCCGGAGTCTCGGGTGTCTCTCATCACACGCTCGATGCCCGCGATGTGAGTCGCCCAACTTCCGCCATCCTATGCAGCACCTTGGGCTCACGCTCTCTCACCCTCGTGGGGCGAGGAGGCGGGGGTGCCGGGCGGAGACGGCAGCAAACCGAGGACAAACAGCTCAGAGAGCTTGGGGACTTGGTTTTGGAAAAAGCTAACCGAACCGTTCGGTTAGCTTTTCCCAAAACGACGTCCCGGAACTGCGCCCTCCAGGCCATTCTCAGCTATGAAGCCGCTATTGAAACCCGGTGCTCGAAGAGGCTCAAGGGAGCAGGGGATGGCCGCCCTCTTCCGCCGAGGCGATGCTCCCACCACACGAAGGTCGCCACCAGAGCGGAGCCGAACACAAAGGAGGGGTAGGTCCAAATGGGCCAGTGCTCGGGCTGGCCCAGTACGAGGGGTGCGGTGAGGGCGCCCACCCCGCCGGTGAGGAGCACCACGCCGAGTGGGTCGAGGCGGTCGCGCCGTGATCTGAACTGAGAGCAGCAAAAAAGCGCCCCCGGCAGGACTCGAACCTGCGCCACCGGCTCCGGAGGGCCATCCGGGTCGTCCAGGCACCCCGACACCTCCGTTCCAGTGCTCCGCAGCTGGACCTCAAGTCCGCCCGATCCTTCGCTGTCTTCTCCGTGGCTCGCGTTTGATTGCCAAATGTGATTGCCCAAAATTGGCCACCGGATTCGGTAGTGGTGCTCGCTGACGCTTATCGGCGTGCTGCCCACACCAGCCCGTGACTGGGATCCTCTCGACGGATGCGGTTGAGGCCGACCCGTCACCGCAAGGCAATCTGCTGATGGTTACCGCGGCGTGATCGGTCGGAGGCATAAATCGGCGACGACATATGACAGGTGGGACTTCGCACTGTTTCGCTGAACCTAGTTAGTACCCGCCTCTGGCAGGATTGGCGAGTCGATCTCATGAATCGTCGGCCGACCGTACAGCTGGTCTATACGGTCGACGATTTTGGTCAATGAGGGGTTGTAGCCGTCGTGTGTGTCGACCAGGATCGTCGGACAACCGAAGTCGAGAGGCTCGAACAGCTCGTCTTGTAGCTTGTTAATGGCCGGTCGGAGTGAGTCGAGCCGCTTCTCTCCACAGAGCGGCTCCCTGCGCATTCTTTGCTCCCAGCGCTTCGGAGCGTCGACACTTCGGCAATGTATGTTCACCAACACAGCATGTGGAGCGAGCCGAGCAGATACGCCAGGTTCACTGACACCTCGCACGAAAGTGTGGTCGCATACAAAGCTGATCCCCTTGCTAAGCCATAGTTCCAGCGTGGCGTACAACGGCTCTACCCCAGCCGCACCCAGGTTGAATCCGCGACGGTGGGTGCGCCACACGCCGTGTACCAGCTGGTCCTTACTCATGACGGGAAGGTCAAGACTTTTGCCCAGGGACGTGGCAAGGGTTGTCTTCCCAGAACCTGGAGCCCCACCAACGAGTACTCCGAGTGGAAGTTCGTCAGACACGTTGCAGAATCTACCCAAAGAGGACATTCACCGGAATGAACTTTACAAAAGTGACTTGCAGGATGAGCCAGGAACAAGCACGGGCAATCTCGATCGCCCGGTCCGGCGGGAGGAATCGCGTCGGTCGGGGGAGTATCCCGCTACGCACTCTCGTCAGATCCCGGGGACTGACAGCGGCAGCCCGTCGCGTCACTGACGACAAGGATGAGATCCAGTTGCTGTTCGATATGGGGCTCGTTCAAACGTCAACCAAAGGCCGACGATCTCCTTCTTGACCAAGGGCTGAGGTGCGCACATCGTCCGAACAATTTAGGCGAAGTGAAGTGATTCACAAGCGATCACGGGTCTGCTGGAGATGCCTATATCGACCCGGAAACAGCGAATATTTGCTTCAGCATTTGTCAGACGGAAGTCTTATACTCCCGCTTATGAGCGACGGAGCTACAAGCACCTTCAATCCCGAAGAACTCATTCGCAACGTGGCGGCGGCCTCGGTCTCGCTCGACGCAGACTTGGAATTTGAGTCACGCCCAGGTGGCATCTTGAGCGATCTCACAATTGTCAGAGTGACGTCAGAGGATCCTCCCAAGACATTCCTCATCAAACGTCGTAAAGATGATGACTTCGTCCGGGCAATGGATGCCAACATGCGGTTCTTCCATCGTGAGCTCCAATACTACGAGTCGCGGGGGCCTTCTGGCTGGGACTATACGCCGCACTGTTATCAAGTGTTCGGCGAAGACTCGCGCTACGGCCCCACCTTAGTCCTCAGCCTTTTGGAGGGCCGGCCCGGAGATGTAACCGTCGGTGCAGATGTCAACGAAATCAGTGCCCTTCTTAGGATCATTGCGGCCCAACACGGAAAGTTCTGGATGGGTCAAAGGGAGCCCCCGGGCACCTTTGATTGGAACGAAGCTCCGTTCCACGTCGGAGGGTTTCCCGTCTACGTGGAGAGCGAAAAGTGCATTATTCCTCACGATCTCGCTGTCAGTATGGCGAAGACCATGATCGATGATGAGCCGAGGACGAGGGGTCTCTTTGCTGCCCGGCCTGCAACATTTGTCCACGGTGATTTTGAACTCGACAACGTTATTTTCGCCAACAATGGTCCCGCTCTGGTCGACTGGCAACAGTGCTTGAAGTCATTCCCTGGCCAAGACGTTGGTCTATTGCTTGGTTCAGCTTGCTCCCCACAAATCATCGAGTCGGGTGCGGATTTATTGGACCTTTACAAGAGGGTCTTAGAAGAATCCGGGGGACCTGAATGGACACTTGATGAGCTTCTAGAAGACATCTCGGTGGGCGTTCTGTATTGGTTGACGGCATTAGGCATGGCCGCCGCATTTGGTTTGGATGATCGATCCCAAAAACGTTTGGACCGCATGGTTAGCGGTTGTGTTGCATTGATGGATGCTTGGGATTTATCCGATCGCTGGGTTAAGGCTCTAGCCGACTAACCCGGTAACTGCGGACGGTCGGAGGCCTTCGAGCTAAATTTGCATCTTGCTCAAATCCGACGATGGGCGCCTTGATGCAGAATTCGCAATCTCACTCGACGTCGATAGCCAGCGCAGCTTTCTGTCGGGCAAACGATTGCGCGTAGAGACCACCCAACAAGATGAGTTCCGCATGCGTACCCTCCTCTTTGAGTTGTCCATCGTGCATCACAATGATGCGATCGACCTTCGTTATCCCGTTCAATCGATGGGACACGATGACCGTGACTGTTCCAGATTCTACTCCTCGGGACCGCGCAGATGTGATGTACGCGTCGTATAGCGCCGCTTCTGTCATAGGGTCTAACGACGCCGTGGGTTCGTCGAGAATACGCAGCAACGGCCTTGGCCGGCGAAACGCTCGAGCCACCGCGATACGCTGCCACTCTCCGCCCGATAGCTCCTGTCCGTCATGCGACGTAACACCGAGCAGGGTATTGAGGCCATCTGGAAGTTTCTGCACGAGGTCCTTCGCGCTAGCCAAGTCGATTGCTTCGCGTATCAACTCGCTGTCGTCGAGGGCGGGAAGATGCCCGACTCCCACGTTCTCAGACACGCTGAGTTCAAGAGCGGCAGCGTCTTGGAACACACTGCTCACGCGTTCCAACCATAATTCTGCTCGGATCGATAAGAGATCGATGCCGTCAATGAGGATCTGACCTGTGGTCGGTCTCAAGAGGCGGGTCAGGAGGCCCAGAAGGGAACTCTTTCCGGCTCCGTTGTCACCCACGATGGCGACGACTGAACCGGCAGGTAAGTGCAAGTAGACGCCTTCGAGGGCATCACGATCGCTGGATTGATACCGGAATCCGACATTCTGTAGCTCGATACCCCGCTCCAGCCGGTGCGGTGGCACCAGGTTCGCCGTATCGACGTGCTCTACGGCATAGGTGCGCAGCCATAGAAGTGATTCAGCCGCGAGGTAAGAACGACTGAGTGAGTTAGCAATGGTGCTCGTTGATGCCACGTACGTGTTGAGCTGCACGCTCAACGTAAGAACAAAGACAAGGTCCCCTGGGGATAGGGCCTGACCGTTCGTCGCGAATATCCAATTCAAAACCAGAACCAACGTCAACCCAAAGACAAGCCAGCCACCAGTCATAGCAATCGTGAAGCTTCGAGCGGCCGAAGCGACTGGATCTCGCGACTGGCGGGACAGAACGGCGAACTTGTTCTCGACATACTCGGCTCCGAGTGTTCGCAACTCACCGGCGTTGTTCGCGTTTCCGACCAGACCAAGGATCGCGTCTTGGATCCGTCGCGGTCTGCTCAAGTTGAAATACGCTTCGTTCATCTTCCGACGTCCCCAAAAACCGAGGAGCAACGTGGGAATCGCTGCGGGAACCAACAGAAGGAGCCTAAGTTGAAGACTCGCCAGCAATCCAATAGTTACAAGGAGCTGTCCCACGTGAGCGACGTTCATGGCGACGAACTCTGGAGCCCGGGCGATTGAAGGAACATTCTCGCGAAGCCCGTTGATACGGTCCTGGTAGTCGCCCCCAGAGAGATGCTCGATAGAAGGGATCTCAGACGCCAATTGCCCGATCTCGTGTTCGACCTCGAATGTTGTTCGGTCCATGACTTCAGCGCGAAGAGCGAAGGCAAAGCTTCCGATCGCCAACGCTCCGAAGCCGCCGCTTACGACCAGCACAAGTGCGAGGATCTCGTCACGACCTCCGAGCGCAGCATTGATGGCAAGCCGAACGGCCAACGCGACGAGGATCGCTGAGCCCTCTCGAATGATTGTTGAAACAACCATCATCGTTAGTTGCACCGGCCGGCGGCGCAGCGGAGTAACGAGCAGGACGCTCAACAAACGCAGCCGGTGCCTCACTCGGTGTCTCCCATTAGTCCATGGCTTTGCGCCCGGAACATTTCCGCGTAAATACCCGCTATGGCTAACAATTCGTCATGGGTCCCGATTTCCGCGATGCACCCGGCATCTAAGACCACGATCCGGTCTGCGCGTCTGAGGGTCGACAGCCGGTGGGAGATGATGAGCCGGGTACACGGCAACTGATCCGAATACACCGCAGAGCGGAAGCGTTCCTCGTGATCTGTGGCTAGCGCTGAGGTTGGTTCGTCCATGATCAAGAGCCGTGCTCCGAGGTGCGCCGCGTACAGAACGCGGGCGATTCCAACTTGTTGCCACTGGCCACCCGACAGGTTCACTCCACCCAGCGAGGGGTCCAGTGGGGTCTCGACACCTTGGGCAAGGGTCTCGACCCAACCTGTGATCCCGATTTCGTCAAGGCATTGGCGAAAGATCTGTTCATCGTGGGGTTGGGCAACCATCACATTTTCGCGGAGCGACCAGGGAAACCTAATTGGAGACTGCGGCAGATAGGCAACGTGTTCCTGCCAGACGCGGCCCTGTTCAAGGAGGGAGACGCCGTCGGCGGCAATGCAGCCCGAAGAGGGTGAATAGAGGCCTGTAAGGAGCTTCACCAGGCTCGACTTGCCGGCGCCGTTGTGTCCGGCTATTCCTATCGAACTCCCCGACGGAATCTCGAGGTCAATATCCCTCAGTACGGGCCGATCGGATTGGGGATAGGTGAATGAGATGCCGCTCAGCTGAAGCCCCGCCGGGGCGGACTGGTGATCGAGTGTCCCGTTCGATTGGTGGAGTTCGCTACGTTCCATGATGCGATGTGACGCATTGAGCACGTTCAGTTCCCGCATGGCCTCAACTGATCGGAGGCCGAGTTCGTAGGAATGGTCCCGCCGGGTCAGTGACGCGGCGCCTATAAGAGCCGAACCAGCTGCCTGAGCGACCACCACAAATTCCGTCGCTGATATCTGACCCGCCCTAAACGCCCGGACGGCGAGCGCGATCGAAGCCACCACCACCCCACAAAGAGGAAGGGACGCCGCCGCTGTACGGAGTGCCAAGACATGGCGAGCCAGCGATCGCCGAGAGGTGTCCTGCCAAGCGGTCGTATGGCGGGCCCCTAACCAGGGACCCAGGCCGTAGACACGCACCTCGCGCGCGCTACGAGGTTCAGTGAGCACCGATGCCAAGTAGTCGACTCGACGGAGGAGACCGGTTTGGCCATGCTGCCTCGCCGCTATCAAATGGCTGGTACGACGAACGGCAGCGCTGACGAGGGCAATTGACCCTATGGCCAGCACGCCCAGCCACCATCGAAATGTCGCAAGGAGCACCACGCTTGCGAGACTGATACCGAACACGCTCATCGAGGCGATCAGACCCGTGACCGCCGACCCGGGACCGAATTCCCCCGCGCCGTTGCCCGCCTTAACCGGTCACGAACGTCGGGGTCGTCTAAGTGCTCAATCGAATCGGGAGCGAGAAGATGGCGGATCGTCCACAGGAATGCAGCGTTCCTGAATCTGTAGGGACAGAACGAAGGAGATCGATTGATTGAGGCTTGATACGAGCTGTTGCCCTGCCAACACCGCGGCGATCACCACGAGCGACGGTGCAAGTGCGCTCGCAGTTGCCTTCGCATGACCGATCTGCAGCACGATCGCGGCCGCATGTGCGACTGAGAGAATAAGCGCCAGAGGTAGGAGAACTCCTAAGGCCAAAAGTGCTGCCTGGCCGAGGGCAAGCAACGGAGCGGCAAGAAACATTCGACTGAGCGCATACAGTCGCAGGTTTCGTATTGGTGGTATGGACTTCCTGGACCGCAGTCTCATCGTCGTATTCCCATCATCAGGCCAAACTGAGAATGATTGACGCCACCAGAAATTCGCTTAGTAACTCGGGGTGTAGGTAAATGCGATGGGACCCGATGGCCTGTTGCCAACACTCTGGCCGATTTTTGTGCCGGCCGTTGAAGCAGTCTCGAATCAGCTGGTGTTCGTTAGGGTTACTGCTGCCGTTTCGGTGATCACAGCTAATGCCCGTTCCCCCATCGGACCGTCAGCGACTGTCAGGAATAGTGCGTTTCCCATCTCTCGACCAATGGCAAGGAGTCCAGCATCTCCGCAAAGCCGGAGAGCATGGCGGCCAGGCGATCTGCGTTAACCATGCCGCCGAAGGTTGCTGCTCCGAGTCCCCCAGCCCAAAAGAGTGATCCGGCTGCGATCTCATCAAGAACGTCGTTGTCGGTCCAACGGGGACCGCCATTCTCAGCGAAGACTGTGCAGTACATCTGGATCAGGTCAGGGACTATTTGCTCGATTTGGTCCGTCCAAGCTGTTCCGATGAGGACGGCAAGGTCATGGCCCGGATAGGCGACGGTTATTAGTTGCCAGTCCAGCATTACCGGCCCTCTGTCGGAAAAGACAACGTTGTCGAGTTCACAATCACCATGCACAAGAGTCGCCGGCTTGTTTGCGAAGAAATTGAGGGTTTCTTCGTTGTGCTCACCCCATGCTCGCGCCATAGCCTCGAGGGCAGTCGGTGAGAAGGGCCCGGGCTTCTCCGCGTACATCGGGATCAGGTTTTTTAGGAACGCTACGGATCCTGTGGTCGCTGCTCTGTCCAACCACGTCGGAGGACCGAAGTCGAAGCGAGGAACGTTATTCCAGTACTTGCCATGCTGGCGCGCCATGATTTCTACAATCGAGGCGAGTCGTTCGGGCGTCGTGCCTTCGATGACACTCCCGGGAGTGCCCTCCACGAACTCCAACACGAGCGCCGAACTTCCTGTTTTTTCGTCCTCGAAGGAACCAAAGTAACTGGGTGCCTGCGTCCCGACATCTGCAGAAAGATGCTTGTAGAAGCCGATCTCGCGTTCGGAGAATTTCCCACCGTCGTTCGGATCCGCTGGCGGCTCGGAACGAATCTGGCGCTTGATGATAAAACGAGCAGGCAGGCCGGGTGGAATCTCCCCGACAGACTCAGCCAGAGTGATATCACTCGTTGATCCCCCGGGTAGCGGGCGGAAAGTGAACTGCAGGCCGTCGTAGCCATGCTCACGGAGAGTCAGGCTGAGTGCCTCTTCGGGTGTGTCAGGAAAACTCATGACGCTGGCCCCTCCCATCGTTCTGCTCCACGGCCTGCCCAAAAAGTAGCCGCCGACGCGTACTCGCTGATCCGACTTGCAAATATATCCGGTTACTTTTTTGGGTTCCGTTGTGCCTTCACGAGCCCCCTGGGACGTAACCTTCCCCCGTAGCGCCAGCCACGTTGTCCCTATGGTCGTCTCGTGGGGCGCCAGTTCCTGCTCCGCGTCTGGGACTCTAGGCGTCGTCGAGTGGCTACCTTGGGGATCAGCCGACACCCCCGCCCCCGAACCAATTCACGCATCGTTTCGCCGCCTTGGAAAACGGCGCATCCAGGCCCCCGGATTCCCGGGGTCCTCGTCCAGGGTGTCCACTCGTAGGTCTCCGGTCCGTCAAGGGACGGCGTCCCACAGGTGTGACGCCTCATGCCTTGACCTCCCTGGACTGCTCGGCCCTTCTGACGAGGTTTCCTGCGGGTGGTCGGTTGACGGTATGCAACCCTGCAGATTCCGATCGGGACGAGCCCGCGAGGTTCCGATAGGGAAGGGGTGAAGTTGTCACGTTGACCGGTTGCCGGAGAGGCCGTGTCAGTGCCTGCTAGTTGGCGCACCGTTAGTGGTTCCGTTGCCCACGAGGGCAAATAGGGCCACCTTTGGAACCAACCGACGACGTCCGAGGCGGATCACGGGCAACTCGCCACGGGCCACCAGCTCATAGGCGAAAGCCCGCGAGATCCCGAGCAGCGATCCCGCCTCGGCCACTGTGAACACGAGCCGATCGTCAGACACATCGACGGTGCCCCCGATCTCTCTCGGGCTCGAGGCTTCACCGTCTGGGTAAACAACCGGACCCTCACTTATGGCATAGGCGTCAACTGGCAAGCGCATAATCGCTCCTTCACGGCTGGCAGGAATTTCCTCCCCTACCTATGAATGGCCAATTTCGCGGGTCGAACCGAACGACATGGAGGTCAGACGGTCGTTAAACTCGAGGTGTGAATTGACCACTGTCCCTCTGAATCGAAAGGACATGGTGGACAAGTCTGGCAAACAGAGACGAAAACTGACGGCAAACTAGCGCTGTTTTTCAGAACTCTTCACTACTTCTTTAAACCGCCCCACCTTCGGCTGGCGGCTCCGCCGCCGCCTCGGCGGGCGGGAGCGGGCCCATTGGCCCGCTATGAAAGACGGCTGCCTCCTCTGGCGTAACAACCCATTCGCAACTTTTGGCCATTTTTCGGCTGACAAATCCCCGCGCTTTATCACCGACGATCAAGGCGTGTTCATCGCAGCCTTCTAGCGGATCCCGGCGTAGTTCAAGGTGTAATTCAAGGATCACCTTGAGGTCGAGTTCAACCAACGCATAACCCTCGTGTCCTTCCAGGGTCTTCTGAATTCCTGCGAGACGGGAACCTTCGACATCCTCGTTGTCGATTAGGTCGTCAACAATTACGACCGACATCGGAGAACCATCTCGATCATCATGAAACGCATCACTATTCGGACGTATTACCTCGCCCTTTGGAAAATGCCAGGGCGGTATTCGACGCCAGATTTTGCCGTCCGAAGGTATCGAAGGATCCGACGGTGTGTCGGCACCCAGTACCACGTCATCGCTGCCGCGACTTACCAACCCAAGCGAGTGCCCTCTGAATCGTCTGACTTCGTATCCCCACCGAGTCAGATTCGTCCATGATGCCATCGACGTCTGTGACTACCCGTAACGTCAGATCAGGTTCGATGTAAATCTCGACACCATCTTCCCCCGCACTCCATTCAAGTTGCAGGCCTCCATTAGTTGTAAATCCAATTTGGGGGGACGGTCCTGTGTAATCGTTGACTCTGAAGAGTTCAAATGCTCGCGTGACTGTATCTCGCGCAGGCCACGGCGCATGTTGGTGCTGAGACCTCCATGCTTGGGCAGCCTTGAGCTCTTGATCGATGGCGGCCGTGAGGGAAATTCTCAAGGCTTCGTCCGGCCGCTGATATGACGGCGTAGCTATAGAAGGTTGAGCGACTGGACTTGGCTGAAACTCACGGCCACTAAGTGTCTGAGTTTGCGGTTCCATGTTCACGAATGATTCCCCTTCATACCCCATGCGGCGTGCATGTCTGTAGTAGTGATGGATCGGAATCCATTTATGACCCACTCATGGCCAAGGTTCAGCGCTTCTACCACTCCTTGCTCTGTCTGCTGATTGGGAAGGCACAACGCAGACAACTGTAGGAATACGACGGTCCCTTTGTCTGTCATACTGACCCGGGGTTCCACTGTGATCGTCAGCGTGCCGGCTCGTTCCTCCGATTGACTGGGAATCTCGTAGCGGAGCCCAAGATTGGCTACTTCAGGGTCAGGCAAAAAGTCGTCGCTGTTGATTCCTGTCCAGGGTGCGATGAGCCGTCGCAGAGATTCCCCAAAACCTTGGTCGTTCAAAGGAAGGGGGTTTACGTAGGTGACTTCACATTGAGTTGGGAGGATATTTCCTAGCCCCCGCTGGGATACAAACTCCGTCAGTACTTGAAGGGCATCTCGAAAGCGGGGAAGGAGGTTGTCATAGTGCGGATACTCATCTGACGGCGCTACTCGCCGCCAGTTGTGAGTGAGGCGATCGTGTTGGAACTGGATCAGTAGCTCGCCCGAGTGGTTTCTAAACCATGCCCGAGGGAGCGGCATCGGAGTGATGTTCATATGCAAAAAGGGTGTGCCTGTCGGCCCAGCCGGGGCCTGAGGTGGGAGCGGAGGGCGCGTCTTCCCACACCGGAAGCTCGTCACGCCACAAGGCCCAGAGTTCCGAAAGCAGTCTTGTCGACACGCCCTGAAGTGGCTCGAAAGCCACGCTCAGCGCAACCTCCTCTACTGGAGGACGATCGAACTCCGGACCGCTGTTTGTCACGAACTCCTCAGGGTCTGTCATTGTCGCGACTCGCATTGCTTCAGTTGACCGCTGCCATTATGGCTCAGGCTCGACGGAATGCGGGAGCATCCTCCCAGTCGGAATCTGGGGATATCCCACGTATTTTGCGGTCGCTAGAGCTGATGGAAACCTTGTTCTGTTAGCAGGAGATGATCGACTTGCTAGCCGATCATTCTCGGTCGCGGTCACGCGTTCTCCAATGTCTCGGCTGCTTCAGCGTCCGTTGCCTCGAGTAGATGGCGGTAACGATTGACCATTTCCACAGTTCGCCAGCCGTGGCGATCCATCACTTCTCCGACGCTCGCACCGCTCTTCAGCAACGTCGTCGCCGAATGGTGGCGGAGGTCGTGCAGTCTGATTGGAGGTACTCCTGCTGCCCTACAGGCGTTAGCGAATGTGCGTGTGATCGTGAACGGATTGTACGGCCGGCGACTCGCTGGGTCGGGCGAAAAGACATAGGACGAGGGTTCGATCGTTGCTCCGCACTTGCAGGCTCGGCCGTCGGAGCGCTTCTTGTGAGCCTTCAGGAGCTTCACGGTCCGAGTGCCAATGGCAAGCCGGCGGACGTCGCCGGTCTTGGTTCCCTTGATCTGGACTCCGCCTGGGACCGTCACGACTGCCCGTCGGATGAGGAGATTCCGCTGGGTGAAATCGATGTCTTCCCAGTGGAGCCCGGCAACCTCCCCTCGACGGCAGCCAGTCCAGGCGACGACTGCCACGAGCGTGCCCCAGTCAAGATCCTTGTCCAAGAGGGTCTCAATGACCTTCCGCACATTGTCTGAAGTTGGCGGCTCAATCTCCTTGGCATTAAGCGGGGGCAACTCGATTCCGTCGGTGGCGATGATCGAGGAATAGCCACGTCGATGCGCCCAAGCGAGGGACTGGCGCAGGGCCCAGTGGGCCTTCCTGATGGACGAGCCGGACTGACCTTGGCTGACGAGGGCACTGTAAAAATCCTCGATGTGGTGCGGGCGCAGTTTGGCGACCTTTAGCGACCCAAGGACCGGACTGATGTGCTTGATTGCCACCTTGTATCTGTCGGTCGTGGCGGGCGAGAGTTGGGCTTTCTTGGAGTCGAGCCACTTTTCAAGAGTCTGGGACACCGTCATCGGCTCCGCCGCCAAACTGGCTTTTCTGTCCTTGGCGACCTCGGTGACGAATGCGGCAAGCGCAATATCTGCCAGTTTCTTGCTGCCGTGAAAGGTCTTGGAGGCGTACCGCCTGCGGCCACTGCCATCCAGTCCGATGAATGCGTGGAGTCGCCAGGTTGTTTCGCCTCGCTGTTGAAGGTGTCCGGCCACTGTCGCTCCTTTTGATCCACGGTAGTGGAGGAATGGTCCGGATTGCCATTACTGATTGCCAACGATTCTAGGCAATGCGCCGAAGAAGCGAAATATGGCCTCTGACCAGCTGAAATACTAAGCGCCCCCGGCAGGACTCGAACCTGCGCCACCGGCTCCGGAGGCCGGTGCTCTATCCGCTGAGCTACGGGGGCACGAGCAGGGGACGAGCGTACTCTGCTCGCTGGCGATCCCGTCCCGCCCACAGTGGTCACTGCCGTATCCTGCGTTGCCATGCCTACGGACGAGGAACTGGCCAGTGCCCCCGTGGCGCGTGAATTATTGCCACGGACGGCCACGGTGGACCCCGACGGCCATCTTCGAGTGGGCGATATCGACCTACTCGATCTCGCCGCCGAGTTCGGTACCCCCCTCTTCGTCTACGACGAGTTCCATCTCCGTCAGGCCTGCCGGGCGGCCGTGGAAGCGTGGGGGGACGGGGTGGCCTACGCGGGCAAGGCTTTTCTCTGCCGGGCCATGGCACGCCTGGCGCTTGAGGAGGGAATGCACCTTGATGTGGCATCGGGGGGTGAGCTCCATGTGGCGCTCTCGGCTGGGGTGCCCGCCGAGAAGCTGATTTTGCACGGTAATAACAAGTCTGAGGAGGAGTTGTCAGCCGCCCTCGCCTATGGCGTGGGCCGCATTGTCGTCGACTCTTTCGACGAAATTGCTCGCCTGGGCGCCCTCCTCGATCGCCCGACCGGACGATCCGACCGCCCTCGGGTTCTCGTCCGGGTCACGCCGGGAGTCGAGGCGCATACGCACGAATTCGTGCGCACGGGAGGGGAGGACTCCAAATTCGGGTTTTCGGTGGCATCTGGCGCGGCCGCTCAGGCCGTGGCCGCCCTGGAGCTGATGCCCGGGGTGGAACTGGTGGGGGTGCATGCCCACATTGGTAGTCAGGTCTTCGATGTGTCGTCCTTCGAGCAGGCGGCCGAGGTATTGGGCCAGTTTTTCGCGCCGCTCGGTCTTCCCGAGCTCGTGGTGGGCGGCGGGCTTGGTGTCCCCTACGTCAACGGGGAATCGGCCCCCACACAGGCCGAGTGGGCGGCCGCGACGCGTGCCGCGTGTGCCCGCACCGGCGTCGATCCCGGGGTGAGAATCTCCGCCGAGCCGGGCCGGTCCATTGTCGCCACCGCCGGGTTGACCCTGTACACGGTCGGGACCGTGAAGCAACTTCCCGGGATCCGCACCTATGTCAGCGTCGATGGCGGCATGAGTGACAACCCCCGACCGGTTCTCTACGGCAGTGGCTACGAAGCCTTCCTACCCCGCGTCGTCGGAGCGCCGCGGCCCGAACCCATCCGGTTGGTGGGGAAGCATTGCGAGAGCGGTGATCTTGTTGTGCCGAATGCGTTCGTTCCCGCGGGCCTTCGTGTGGGCGACATCGTGGCGACTCCGGTGACAGGGGCCTATGGGTATGCCATGGCTTCCAATTACAACAAGGTGCCACGGCCGGCAGTCGTCTTCGTGGCGGACGGCAGTGCTCGGATCGTCGTGCGGAGAGAGAGTCTCGAGGACATGACCCGCCTCGACTCATGAGTCCGGGTCATCTTCGGGTGGTCCAGGCAGCCTGTAGCTTTGAAGAATGGCCCCCCAGGCAGTCGACGCGTCGGCATCGTCCCCGGTGAGGGTGGCCCTTCTGGGCTGCGGGAATGTGGGCGGTGCGCTGGCCGAGCTGTTGGTGGCACGCCAGGACGACATTGCGGCCCGTACGGGTATACGCCTCGAACTGGTGGGCATCGCCGTGGCCGACGTCGATCGCCGACGGCCGGCGACCATTCCGCCTTCCCTCTTCGACACCGACGGTGCTGCACTGGTGGTCCGTCCCGATGTCGACATCGTGGTCGAGCTGATCGGGGGACTTCATCCGGCCCAAGAGCTGATCGAGGCCGCGTTGCGGGCCGGCAAGCCGGTGGTGACGGCGAACAAAGCGGTCCTGGCCGTTTCGGGGGCGGAGCTTGCTGACCTGGCCGCCGCCAATGGCGTGGACCTTCTTTATGAAGCGGCGGTGGCGGGTGCCATCCCTGTCATCCGGCCGCTGCGCGAATCGTTGGCCGGCGAGCAGATCTTGCGGGTGATGGGGATCGTCAACGGCACGACCAACTTCATCCTGACCCGCATGGAGGAGGATGGTGTCGATTTCGACGACGCCTTGGCCGAGGCACAGCGTCTCGGTATGGCCGAGCGCGATCCCACGGCTGATGTGGAAGGACACGACGCGGCGGCTAAGGCAGCGATCCTCGCCGCCCTGGCCTTTGGCAGCGACGTGGTGGACGCCGACGTGCATCGTGAGGGCATCTCGGGGATTCAGGCGGCCGACGTGGCCTACGCCAATCGGCTCGGGTACGCCGTCAAGCTTTTGGCAATCGCCGAGTTGGTGGATGGGGGACCCGAGCTCTCCGTCAGAGTGCACCCGGCGATGGTGCCGAGGTCGCACCCGTTGGCATCGGTGCGGGGCGCGTTCAACGCCGTCTTCATCGAGGGGGCCGTCAGCGGCGAGCTGATGCTCTACGGGCGCGGTGCGGGCGGCGGACCGACGGCGAGCGCGGTGCTCGGTGATCTGGTGGACGCAGCGCGCAATGTGCGTGCCGGTGCCCCCGGCCCGGCGCCCAAACGGACGAGCATCACCGTGCGACCACAGCCCGATCTGTGGTCGGCGTTCTACCTGAGTATGGATGTGGCGGACCGACCGGGCGTGCTCGCGGCCGTGGCCAAGGTCTTCGGTGACCATCAGGTGTCGATTCGTTCCATGGAACAGGTGGGCCTGGCCGACGAAGCCCGCTTGATCTTCCTTACGCATCTCGCCCGCGAGGGGGACCTTCTGGCCACCCTCGACGAACTGCGCTTGCTACAGGCGGTCGACAGGGTGAGCGGCGTGCTCCGGGTCATCGAGGCGGGGGAGAAGTAGTCATGGGCGTGGGCTGGAAGGGAGTCATGGAGGAGTACCGCACGCTCCTTCCCATTCGCAGCGACACGCCCGTCGTCACCTTGCTCGAGGGTGGGACGCCTCTGGTGCCTGCCCCTCGGCTGTCCGAGCGCGTCGGCGCGCATGTCTGGCTCAAGGTTGAGGGAGCGAACCCGACAGGTTCATTTAAGGACCGTGGCATGACAATGGCCATCTCCATGGCGGTCGAAGAAGGCGCGAAAGCGGTGGTGTGCGCGTCCACGGGCAACACCTCGGCGTCCGCCGCGGCCTATGCGGCTCGTGCCGGACTCGCCTGCGTGGTTCTCATTCCTGAAGGTCACATTGCGTTGGGCAAATTGGCCCAAGCTTTGGTGCATGGCGCGCGCGTCCTTCAGGTTCGTGGCAACTTCGACCAATTGCTTTCCATCGTCCGTGAACTTCCCGACCATGCGCCGATCACCGTGGTCAACTCGGTGAATCCCCACCGGATCGAGGGGCAGAAGACGGGGGCGTTCGAGATTGTCGACGTGTTGGGCGACGCTCCTGACGTCCACTGCATACCCGTCGGCAACGCCGGAAATATCACGGCCTACTGGCGAGGCTACCTGCAGTACAAAGAGATAGGGCGGGCCACTAAGTTGCCGCGCATGCTCGGCTTCCAGGCCGCAGGTGCGGCACCCATTGTCATGGGTCATCCGGTAGAGAATCCCGAGACGATCGCCACAGCAATTCGAATCGGCAACCCCGCCAGTTGGTACTCGGCCACGGCTGCGGCCAGTGAGTCGGGCGGTTCTATCACTGCCGTGACAGATCAGGAAATTCTTGGCGCTTACACATTTCTGGCCCAGCAGGAGTCGGTGTTCTGTGAGGCGGCGTCGGCGGCGTCGGTGGCCGGATTGATAAAGATGGGGGTCCCCGAAGGCTCGACCGTCGTGTGCGTTCTTACCGGCCACGGACTCAAAGACCCTGATCTAGCTATTGGGCAGATCACCGTGCCCTCCGTGGTGGATCTGGACCTAAATGTCATTCTGGCCGAGATTTCCCTGTAGAATGGTTCGGGATCACATGCGGCTTCCGATCGGAAATTCGGAGGGTGTTGGCATAGTGGGTGTGGCCCCGCTAATGTAAGTACATCCCCACTGCGCTTCGAAGCGCTCCCGCGGGTACCAGACGGTCCCGGGTGCTTCTTGCAGAGGTGATCGGGGGAAGGTGCCGTATGCATCCTTTCTCCTCCCTAATTTCACTCGCCGCGTCCGGATATCCCGTGCCGGTGATAACCCTCTATGGAAGAGGAGCCCGATGACTGCGGAACAGCAGCTCGAAAGGTCGGTTCTCGAAGGCAAGGAGCGTGACGAGCTCAGTGCCATCGCCCAGGCCATGTCGCTGAAGACCACGACCCGGACCAAGAAGGCCGACATCATTGATCGCATCCTTGACGCCACGGGTGTGACCAGCAACGGCGCGACCCACGGCAGCAACGGCACGTCCAACGGCGACACCCCGGGTGCCGCTGCGAACGGCGCCGCCACCGGCGCTGCGAATGGCGCCAAGCCGGCCCGGCGGCCTCGAGCCGCCGCTGCGGCGGCCGTCGCCACCGCAGCCGAGCCGTCAGCAGAAGCAGCGACGGTTACCCAGAGTCCAACGTCCGATAACGCCATCGCCGACGCCACCGCCACTGGGAGCGATCCGAGTGACGATGGGCCGGCAGTCTTTGTCGAGCCGCCCGAGCTCTCGGACGGGAACGACGCCGGGGCTCCCCCGCAAAGTGGGCAAGGCGCGCCGAACCATCAGCAGAATCGGAATCGACCCAATCAGGGTCAGCAGACTCAGGGCAATCGAAATAACAATCAGCACAACAACAACAACAATTCCCAGGGTGGTGACGGGGGCGACCTCGGAAACCGGCGTGGGCGCCGGCGGCGCGGGCGTGAGCGTGGCGTCGGCGGAGAGCTACAGGGGGGCGGAGGACAAGAGCAGCCCTACTCAGGCGAGATGGTCGAGGTCAAGGGCATGCTCGACCTGCGCGACGAAGGGTATGGATTCCTTCGATGTGGTGGCTACCTCCCGTCGCCCAAGGACGTCTATATCTCCATTAGCCAGGCTCGTCGTTTTGCCCTCCGCAAGGGTGACTACGTCGAGGGCGCGTGCCGTCCGGCGTCGAACAACGAGAAGTATCCGGCATTGCTCCGTATCGACACCGTGTCCGGCCTCGAACCCGAAGAGGCACGTAACCGTCCGCGCTTCGAGGATCTCACTCCGTTGTTTCCCGACTCACGACTGCATCTCGAAATGGCCGAGGCGGGCGACAAGGACAACTTGACCGCTCGCATCGTCGACCTCTTGTCGCCGATCGGGAAGGGGCAGCGTGGGTTGATCGTGTCTCCTCCCAAGGCCGGCAAGACAACGGTCATGAAGCAGATCGCCCACTCGATCGAGGCCAATAATCCCGACGTTCATCTGATGGTGCTCCTGGTCGACGAGCGGCCCGAAGAAGTGACCGATATGCGCCGTTCGGTGCGGGGCGAGGTCATCGCCTCGACGTTCGACCGACCAGCGGACGAGCACACACAGGTGGCCGAGCTGACCATCGAGCGCGCCAAGCGCCTGGTCGAGGTCGGCCGCGACGTCGTGATCATCCTCGATGGCATTACGCGCCTAGCCCGGGCCTACAACCTGGCCGCTCCGGCGACCGGCCGGATCATGTCCGGCGGTGTGGACTCGGGTGCGTTGTACCCCCCCAAGAAGTTCTTCGGCGCCGCTCGCAACATCGAAGAAGGTGGCTCACTCACCATTCTGGCCTCCGCCCTGGTGGAGACCGGCTCGAAAATGGACGAGGTCATATTTGAAGAGTTCAAGGGAACCGGCAACATGGAGCTTCGGCTCGACCGCCGGCTTTCCGAACGTCGGCTCTACCCGGCGATCGACGTCAACGCCAGCTCGACCCGACACGAAGAGTTGCTCTTCGAGCGGGGCCAGCTCCAGCAGGTCTGGAAGTTGCGGCGGGTACTCAACGCCCTGGCCAATGACGGGAAGGAAGCGGCCGGACTCGAACTCCTCATGGACAAGATCCGTACGACCAACAGCAACGACGAATTCCTGGCTGAAATAGCCAAAGGACCTGCCACCTAGGAGGAGCGCCGGAATGAAGTCACCGGCAAACCCCTACACTGGCCCGACCGATACGACGCAGGAGACACCATGAAGCCCGACATCCACCCCGACTACATCGAAGCTACCGTGAAGTGCTCGTGCGGTAATACGTACGTGACACACTCCACCAAGTCCGACCTCCACGTCGAACTGTGCAACGAGTGTCACCCATTCTTCACGGGCAAGCAGAAGCTGGTTGACTCCGGAGGTCGAGTGGAGCGGTTCCAGCGTCGCTACGGCGCGCGCAAGGGCAAGGCAAAGACCGCACCCGCCGCGGCGACACCGGACTGATCAAGCCGCGACGCAGTCGGGTTTCTGCCGCCCGATCCATTCGCATCTACCCTCTTTCCCCCTATGTTCGAAGACCGGATTGCCGCGCTCGAGTCCGAGTTCGAGGCAGTCGAGGCTGACCTCGCTGACCCGGCGATCCTGTCTGATTCTGATCGCGTCCGTGATCTCTCCCGCCGCCACAAGGAGCTGGGGGAGATCGTTCGCGTCTGGCACGAGCTGATCGCTTCCCGGGCCGACGTGGCTATCGCCCGCGAAATGATGACCGAGGCCTCGGGTGATGAACGAGAGATGATGCGCCAAGAAGTAGATGAGGCCGAAGCAGCGGTGGCCAAGCACGAGGCAGAGATCCAATCGCTCCTGTTGCCTAAGGATCCAAATGTCGGTCGCAACGTGATCATGGAGATCCGTGGCGCGGTAGGTGGCGATGAAGCGAATCTCTTCGCACGCGTCCTCTACGACATGTATCAACGCTTTGCCGCGTTAGAAAAGTGGAAGGTGGAGATCCTTTCGGAGGATGCCTCGGATCGGGATGGGATTAACGAAGCTGTGTTCTTGGTCAAGGGTGCCGACGCCTATCTTCGTCTCGAGCACGAAGCGGGTACACACCGCGTACAACGGGTTCCGGTGACCGAGGCCAAGGGCCGAATCCACACGTCGACGGCCACCGTTACCGTTCTGCCCGAGGCGGCCGAGGTGGAAGTGGACATCGATCCCAACGATCTCAAGATTGACGTCTACCGCTCGACAGGTCCCGGCGGACAGTCGGTGAACACGACTGACTCGGCTGTGCGCATTACCCACATCCCAACGGGCACGGTGGTGGCCATGCAGGACGAGAAGAGCCAAATCCAGAACAGGGCCAAGGCCATGGTCGTACTGCGAGCCCGACTGCTCAAGGCTGAGCAGGATCGCCAGGCCGCAGCGATGTCGCTGCAGCGCAAGGGTCAAGTTGGGGCTGGTGGACGCACCGACAAGATTCGCACCTACAACTTCAAGGAGAACCGGGTCACCGACCATCGGATCAACCTCACCCTGTACAAGCTGGACCAGGTGCTGGCCGGGGACCTCAGTGAGCTCACCGATGCACTGATGGCGGATAAGCGAGGACGCCAATTGGCGGGCGAGGAGGAAGACGCACCGTGACCCGGGGCGAGCTGACAACAGAGCTCGCCGCCTATTTGGGCTTGCGTCACGAGGCGCGCTTCATCCTCGAAGATGTGCTCGGTCACTCTCCCTCAGGATCCGGCCGCGAGGTCACACCCGACGACGTCACCACTATTCGTACGCTGGCGGCGCGCCGTCGTAAGGGCGAGCCCCTGCAATACATCCTCGGCCATTGGGCCTTTCGTACACTCGACCTCCTGGTCGACCCGCGTGTGCTCATCCCTCGCCCCGAGACCGAGCAGGTGGTCGAGGTGGCCCTCGGGGAGCTCGAGAAATTGAGCGTCGGCTCCCCGGTCATCGTCGACGCGGGCACCGGCTCCGGCGCCATCGTGCTTTCCCTGGCCACGGAACTAGCCGATCGTGATCCCGCAGCGCGGCTGTGGGCCACCGACACAAGTGATGACGCACTCGCCGTGGCTCGGGAGAATCTGGAACGCGTACGCAACCAGCACGGAAAGAAGGTGCTACCCGTTCGCTTCGTGCGGGGATCGTGGCTTCATGCCCTTCCCGCTGAGCTGCGTGCCTCCATCAATCTGATCGTGGCCAATCCGCCGTATATCGCGGCGGACGAATGGTCGCATCTTCCGAGTGACGTGCAACGCGAGCCCTATGGCGCGTTAGTGGCCGAGGCCGGTTCTGAAGGGACCCCGGGGCTGGCTGACGTGGAACAGCTGCTCGATCAGGCGCGTTGGGCGCTCTCGCGCCCCGGTGTGATCGTCATTGAAATGGCACCGCACCAGACGGCCCCTGCAGCGCAGCTGGCCCGGTCGATGGGTTACGCCGAGGTGCGCGTGGAGGAGGATTTGGCCCAGCGACAGCGGGCCCTCGTGGCACGGGCGCGATGAGCCGTCCGCAGGTGGTGACGGTGCGCCAACTGGGCCAGGTGGTTGACGCATTGGCGGAGGGCGGTCGCGTCGCCGTCCCGGGGGACGGTGGCTACCAATTGGCGGTCCGGTACGCCGATCCGGAAGCGCTCACTAAGTTGCGCGCACACGACGCGCTCTCGAATGAGCGCAACGTGGCGGTCGTGGTTGGGGAGCGGAGCCAGGCGGCAGCTTTGTCGGCGCCATGGAGCAAAGAGACGTCGCACTTGACGGATCGCATGTGGCCCGGTCCGCTGACGGTCATAGTGCCGGCCCGCGTCGACGCGTCCTTTCCACCGCAACGTGGGGATTCGGTCGTACACCTCACAATGCCCGCATGGCGACCCCTTCGCGTGCTGTGCCGACAGAGCGGGTCACTCGCCGTCATGATGTTGCGAAGCGCCGACGGATCACCACTCGTCAGTACGGAAGAGGTACGGGCGCAACTGGCCAGTGTGGATGGCGATGTTCCGTTCGTCCTCGACGGTGGTTTGCGTCGCGGCGCGAGCACGACCGTCGTCGACTGCACGCAGTCGCCTCCGAAAGTGCTGCGCGTCGGAGCATTGCCTGAGAGTTATGTCGAGGCCGCGCTCTTAATGGCCGCCCGCAAGCGCAAGTGGTTCACGCGCCGGAGCGACGAGGGCGATCCGCGCTGAAGCCGCCCCGCCGGTCGAATCCTCTCAAGCTCTCGGGCGCCAAAGGCCCGCTCCCACCGACGGGGCAGGAGGGCGGCGATAGGCACGAACCTACCGGCCGGCTAGTTACTTAGAGACAGTCTCGACGCTCTGAGAGGGTGCTCTCCAAACGCGACAAGGCAGCGGAAGTCCACAGGCGGGGCTGGGACACACCTTCCGCCAGCCTCTTCCGACCTGCTCAGTAGACTGAACCTTTATGCGCGTCGCCTTCGGCTCCGATCACGCCGGATTTGCCCTCAAGGAGATCCTGAAGGACGACCTGGAGCGGCGGGGACATGAGGTCTCGGATCTCGGCACGACCAGCGCCGATCGCCCGGTGGACTACCCGGACTTTGGCGCGGCAGTTGGCCGCGCGGTCGCCGCCGGCGAGGCAGAGTTGGGCGTGTGCACCTGCGGTTCGGGTATCGGTATCGCCATGGCGGCCAACAAGATCCCCGGGATCCGGGCGGCGGTCGTGCACGATGTGACGACGGCCACCCTGGCCCGTCAGCACAATCATGCGAACGTTGTCTGCATCGGGAGCCGAGTCGTGGGTTCCATCGTGGCCATCGACGCCATGGCCGCTTTCCTCGGCGCCATTGAGGAGCCCCGCCATGACCGGCGCATCGCCAAGCTCGCCGACCTCGACCACATCCCAATCCCCGACCCCGAAAGAACGCGAACTCCATGAGCACGTACGAAACCGCGCTGGCCTCCGACCCCGAGGTGGCCGACCTGATCCGATTGGAGCTGGAGCGCCAGCAGACCACGCTGCAACTCATCGCGTCGGAGAACTTCACCTCACCCGCCGTACTGGCAGCCTCGGGCTCGGTGCTGACCAACAAGTACTCCGAGGGCTACCCCGGAAAGCGGTACTACGGAGGAAACCAGGTCATCGACGAGGTGGAGGACCTGGCGCGCGACCGGGCTACGACGCTTTTCGGGGCCGATCACGCCAATGTGCAGCCCCATGCCGGAGCGAACGCCAACCTGGCCGTCTACCAGGCCCTTCTGGAGCCAGGCGCCACCATTCTGGCCATGCGGCTCGATCACGGCGGTCACCTCACACACGGCTCGCCCGCCTCGATCACCTCGAAGATCTGGCGCTTCGTGGCTTACGGGGTCACTCCGGCCCGAGACGATGCCGCTGAGCCCGGCGAGGTCATCGACTTCGACCAAGTGGCCGACCTGGCCAAGCGGGAACAACCCGCCCTGATTGTCGCCGGTTCGACCGCCTACGCCCGCACGATTGACCCACAACTGTTCCGTGAGATCGCAGATTCCGTCGGTGCGCTCTTCATGTTCGACGCCGCCCACCCGGCAGGTCTCATCGCCGGAGGCGCCCATCCCAGCCCGGTCGGGGTGGCGGACGTGGTCACCTTTACCACGCACAAGACGCTGCGTGGCCCGCGGGGTGGCGCCATACTTTGCAATGAGGGCCTGGCGAAAAAGATCGACAGCGCGGTGTTCCCTGGGCTCCAGGGCGGGCCTCTGGAGCACGTCATCGCGGCGAAGGCGGTGGCGTTCGCCGAAGCGGCGCGCCCCGAATTCCGCCAGTACGCCGCCAATGTGGTGACCAATGCCGCCGCGCTGGGCGCCGCGATGATGAGCGAAGGCTTCCGGCTCGTATCGGGGGGCACTGACAACCATATGATCCTGGTCGACCTGCGCACCTTCGATGAGGAGCTCACTGGCCGGGAGGCCCAAGAGGTGCTGGACCGGGCCGGGATCACGCTCAACCGCAACACCATCCCCGACGATCCTCGCTCCCCGTTCGTCACGTCGGGGCTCCGGCTCGGCACGGCCGCCGAGACGACGGCGGGCATGGGGCCAGGCGAGATGCAGACGATCGCCTCCCTCATCGGTCGCACGCTGCGGGCGCGGGGCGACGAGGCGGAGATCGCGACCGTTCGTTCCGAGGTGGCCGCACTCTGTGCCGGTTTCGCGCCCTACCCTGACCTTTTGAAGTAGAAGTAGGACCGCATGCCGGACATCGGGTGGTATGTGCTGGTGCTGGTGGTGGCGGCCGGAGCGACGGCTGCGTTCACGGTGCCGGCTCGCACCCTCTCGCTCCGGGTGGGCTATGTGGCCGCGCCCAACGAGCGCACCATGCACGACACGCCGATCCCGTACGGCGGCGGGGCGGCCATGTTCTTGGGCTTCCTGGTTGCAGTGCTGGCTGCCGCCGCTGTTCCGGCTCTTCGCCCGGTCTTCGTCGATTCCCCCGAGATGCTGGGCGTGGTTCTGGCGGCCGGTGCGATCTTTGCGGTGGGCCTGATCGACGACGTACGGGACATGTCGGCCCCGGCAAAAATGGCCGGCCAAATTCTGGCGGCCAGTATCTTGTACTTCCTCGGTGTGACGATGTACCAGTTCAAGGTCCCTTTGGCGGGCTTCATCGTGCTGACCCCGGGCATCATTCCCCTCATCACGGCAGCTTGGGTGATCGCGCTGGCCAACGCCATCAACCTGATCGACGGCCTCGACGGCCTGGCAGCGGGCATCGTCGCCATTGGCGGGGGTGCGCTGGCCGTTTACGGCATACGGCTCATGGCATTAGGCATCCTCCCGGTCGACAACGTCGGCCCCCTGGTGGCTGTCATCGCCTGTGGCATCTGCTTGGGCTTTCTCCCCTTCAACTTTCCGGCCGGCCGCAGGCAGTCGGCCCGGCTTTTCATGGGTGACGCCGGAGCGCTCCTGCTCGGCGTCCTCATGGCGGCCTCGACCATGGTCATCGGCGGCCGGACCCCGCCCACGAGTGGCGTGACTTATTTCTTCTTCGCTCCTCTTTTTCATCCCCTTCTTCATTCTGGGAGTGCCTATCGTCGATCTGGCCTTCGCCTTCATCCGGCGCACGGCCCATGGGACCAGCTTCCATACCCCCGACAAGCAGCACATCCATCACCGCCTGCTCCGGTTGGGCCACGGTCCCCGGCGCAGCGTGCTCATCCTGTGGGCCTGGACCGCCATCCTCTCGGGGTTCCTCCTGTTTCCCCTGTTCATGCACAGAGCGAACGCCTTCATTCCACTGGGGGCAGCCGCCCTGGGGGTCGGCCTCTACACCTTGTTCCATCCCGGGTTGCGCAAAGGGAACGGCGAGCCGGCGGACAACGCTGCCGACGATGTGACCGATGGGGCGCTCGGCGGGGCGACAAGCAACGGCCTCCCTCCCGAGCGGACCGAAAGGGCCCTGTCGGCCGAGGTCATCCGGCTCCCCTGATCCTGAGCTGATCCTGAGCTGATCCTGAGCTGATCCAGCGTTGATCCTGCGCACGGGAATCGTTTGGACGCCATCAGACACAAAGTGCGATGATGACGCCTGTGTACTCCGTCCACCTCGCCTCGTACGACGCCCCGATTGTGGGTTGTCGGCCGACGGACTCTGGCGCGCCACGTCCGTCGTAGGGGATCGGTTTTCGTATGCGTGGTCAAGTAAGCGTCATCATGCGCGCCCGGTTCAGTGACGGACCCCGAGCAACGGGGAGAGCCGTCGGCCGACTCCAATGGGATCAAACCTCTGCCCAGTGCCGTGGCCTTCTTGGGTATGGGGCTGTCCGCCGCCGTGTGTGTAGGGGCCGGAGTGGTGGTGGGAATCTGGGCGGACGATACGTGGCACACTGCACCGGCATTGCTTGTGGTGGGGTTGTTGCTGGGATTGGCCGCGGCCACGCTGTTCGTGGTCGCACAGATTCGCAAGTATCTCTAACGGGGGCGTCATGAGCATGATGTCGGGTCTTTCTGACCTCGAAGGAACGGCGCTGGCCAAAGTGCTGCGATGGACGACCGTATCGGCGTTGATCGCCGGCGGGGGCGCCGTCGTCGTGGCCCTGTTCGTCTCGTCGCCGCTGGCTGCGGTGGGTATCGTCATCGGGCTCGCGATGGCGATCGTGAACTTGCGCTTCCTCGATGCCGGCATTGCCAAGGTGCAGACCAAGGGCGAGACGAATAAGAAGGTCCTGCGCCGTGCCATGGGCACGAAGAGCGTGACCCGTCTAGGCATCATCACGGTGATCGCCATCGGCCTTTTGTTCTTGAGCGGCCCGCTCGGGATCGGCACGGTGATCGGGCTCGTCATCTTCCAGCTGCTGTTCGTGGTCAATGTCGGTCGCGTGCTGGTGAGCCAGGGGATCCAGTGAGACACAGCTTCATTCTGGCCAGCGGCAACATCACCATCGGCAATCATCGCGGCGTCGTGCACGTCGGAGGCCTGACCATCGATCTCGACATTGTGTGGACCACGCTGCTCGCAGCGCTCATCGTCCTTCTGCTCGGGTTCCTGATGGTGCGCAAGGTCACCTCGGGCGTGCCCGGAAAGCTTCAACTTTTCTGGGAGACGCTTACCCAACAGGTCGGTGATCTTGCCGATTCGGCTATCGGGCCCCAAGGGCGCCGCTTCGTGGGGCTCGGCGTCGGCGTCGGCGTCTTCATCCTGATCTGCAACTGGATCGCCTTTATCCCCAGCGGCGACCCGGGCTGGTTGCCCCCGCCCACGAGCGACGTGAACCTGCCCCTGGCCATGGCCCTCACGGTCATCGCGCTGGTGCACTACAACTCGATCAAGGCTCGCGGGTTCAAGGGCTACGTTAAGCACTACTTCACCCCGTACTCCTTCTTGTTCCCGATCAATGTCATTGAGGAGATCACCAAGCCGATCACGATGACCTTCCGACTCTTCGGGAACATCTTCTCCGGCGTGCTGATGATCACGGTCATCGTCACCTTGATACCGCCCTACCTCTCGTGGATCGGTCTGGCCGCATGGAAGCCCTTCGATGAGTTGTTCATCGGCGCCATTCAAGCTTTCATCTTCGCCCTTCTCACGATCATGTATCTCGGCATGGGGATGAGTACCGACGAGCATTAGGCGCGTGGGGCGTCCCGATTACTTCGAATAGTTCTCAGCAGTTCTCGAAAAAGGAGAGGAAACATGGCAGCAGACACAGTAGAAAGCTCGATACGCATTGCCGGTGCACTCGTCGGTGGCGGTTTGGCCCTCGGCGGTGGCGCCATCGGAGCCGCAGTGGGTGACGGCCTGGCTGGTTCGCAGACCATCGCCGCTATTGCCCGTCAGCCCGAGATCGAAGCCAAGGCACGGCAGTACTTCTTCCTGACGGTTGGTCTGGTGGAAGCCATGTACTTCATCAACCTGCTGTTCATGGTTGTGTTCGTCTACGTCTTCGCCGCCAAGAGCGTCAAGTAGGCGCGGGCTGCGCTGCCGCGAGCCGACCTCAACTGTCAACGTGCCGGATAGACACCGGAGACCGAGAGCAATATGACAACAGCAGGCATCTTCCTTCTTCCAAATGGGACATTTATCGTTGAGCTGATTGTCTTCATCGTCCTGATCGTCATCATTGGCAAGAAGATCATTCCGCCGATCAACGCGGCGATGAAGGAGCGACAGGAGCGAATCCGCGCCTCGCTCGACGCGGCCGATCAGGCGCGGGCCGACGCGGTGGCGGCCGACGACGAGCGCCGGGCCGTGCTCGAGGAGGCACGCCAGAGCGCCCGGGAGATCGTGGCGCAGGCTAACCGGACCGCAGAGGCGGTGCGGGTCGACGCCCAAACCCGGGGCCAAGCGGAGTTCGAGCGCATCGTCGGCAGGGCCGAGGCCGAGGTGGCCCTGGCTCGCCAGCGCGCCGTGGAGGAAGCGGCGAACCGTGTGGGTGAGATCGCCATGGAAGTGGTCGAGCGCGTCATCGGGCGTCCGGTCCGTTTTGAGGCCCACCAGGACCTCATTGACGAAGCGGCCAGTGCCCTGCGCGCCGACCCTGCCGGCAGCGCGGCCGCCAGTTCCGGGGCTCACCAGTGACCTCCTTCATCATCGAGCTTGTTGTCTTCCTCGTCCTGATCTACTTCATCGTGAAGAAGATCTTCCCGGTCGTCGGGGCAATGATGGCGAAACAGCAAGAGCAGATCCGCTCCTCGCTCCAGGCGGCGGACCAGGCGCAAGCCGACGCGTCGGCGGCCGACGACGAGCGCCGGGCCGTGCTCGAGGAGACACGGCGGACGGCCCAAGAGATCGTGGCGCAAGCCAACCGGACTGCCGAGGCAGTGCGGGTTGACGCCCAAGGGCGGAGCCAGTCGGAGTACGAGCGCATCGTCGGCAGCGCCGAGGCCGAGGTGGCCCTGGCTCGCCAGCGCGCCGTCGAGGAAGCGGCGAAACGCCTGGGTGAGATCGTCATGGACGTGGTCGAGCGCATCATCCGGCGAGAGGTCAGTGCGGAGGCCCACCACGACCTCATTGACGAAGCGGTCAGTGCGCTGGACGCCGACGCGACCGGAGGCGGCGCCGCAGTTTCCGGGGCCCGCCAGTGAACCCCACACTTGCGGGTTACGCCTCTGCCATCGTCGAAGCCGCCACTTCAGCCGGCGGTGACGCGCTGCGTGCGTTGGCCAATGATCTTGAATCCATTGAGCAGCTGGTTTTGGCCAACGCTCCGCTGAATGCCGCCCTGACCGATACCACCATGCGCCCGGCGGTTCGCCGAGCCGTGATGCTCGACCTCCTGTCCGGCAAGGTGTCCGAACCGGCCCGCCGGTTGGCCGCCTTCGCCTCTGCCGCGGTGCGCGCCCCCGAAGTGCCGGCCGCTCTGGGTTGGGTCGCCACCCGGGCCCGGCATGCCGCGGAGGGGGTGGAGTTCGAGGAGGAGTCGCTGAGCCTGATGCAGTCCCGCCGGCGCGTGGGAGGCTATGCCACCGCGATCCACGAGGACCTCGCCAACTCCGAGTTGGAGGAGCTCGAGGACAGCCTCTTCCGCTTCGCCCGCATCGTGCAGTCGACACCCGAGCTGCGGGCGGCGCTCGTGGATCGTGATTTAGCGACGTCGGCGCGCCAGGGTCTGGTCACCCAGTTGCTCGAGGGCAAGGTGCATCCGAACGCCATCTTGCTGATCCGCTACGTCGTGGTCGGCGGCCGGGCACGCGACATCGTGGGCACATTGGACTGGCTGGTCGAGCAGACCGCCAAGGCCCGGGGCTGGCGCATCGCCCGCGTGCGGGCGGCCGCACCCATTGAGGAGGCGCAACGGGGCCAGCTCGCCGACTCGCTGACCAGCCTGGCCGGAGCGCCGGTAGAGTTGCAGGTCGTCATCGATGAGGCACTACTGAGCGGGGCCGTCATACAGATCGGCGACCTGCAAGTGGACGCGAGTGCCCGGGGACGGATCGACGCCTTGCGTGAGCACCTCATGCCCGGCGGTTGGGAAGAGAACGGATTTCGCACCAGCGCGAGGCCGGTGAGCGGAACGACGATTCAGACAGAGGGAGCAGGTTGATGGCAGAACTGACGATCGACGCCAGTGAGATAACCGCCGCGCTGCAGCGCAACGTGGCCGAGTACACCCCGGTGGTCGGGACCGAGCAGATCGGACGCATCGTCGAAGTCGGCGACGGCATCGCCCGGGTCTCGGGCCTGCCCGGTGCGGCGGTGAACGAACTACTCGAGTTCGAGGACGGCACGCTGGGCCTGGCCCTCAACCTCGACGAGGACACGATCGGCGCTGTCGTCCTGGGCGAGGTGGACACGCTCGAAGAAGAGCAGACCGTCAAGGCGACGGGCCGGATCCAGACGGTGCCGGTGGGCGACGCCCTCCTCGGCCGGGTGGTCAACGCCCTCGGTGAGCCGATCGACGGCAAGGGCCCTATCAACAGCACCGAATCCCGCCGCATGGAGGTCCAGGCCCCGGGGATCGTTGGCCGCCAGCCGGTGGCTCAGCCCCTGCAGACGGGCATCAAGGCCATCGACGCCATGACACCTATCGGGCGCGGTCAGCGCGAGCTGATCATCGGAGACCGCAAGACCGGCAAGACCACCGTCGCCGTCGACACCATCCTCAACCAGGCCGGGCAGGGCGTGAAGTGCATCTACGTGGCCATCGGACAGAAGAACTCGTCGGTGGCTCAGACCGTGGCCACTCTTGAGGCGCACCAGGCGTTGGAATACACCGTTGTAGTGGTGGCCTCGGCGGGCGACCCGGCCCCGTTCAAGTACCTCGCCCCCTATGCCGGCTGCGCCATGGGTCAGCACTGGATGGAAAACGGGGAGCACGCGCTCATCGTCTACGACGACCTTTCCAAGCAGGCCGAGGCCTATCGTTCGGTGTCGCTGCTGCTACGCCGCCCACCGGGCCGCGAGGCCTACCCGGGCGATGTCTTCTACCTGCACTCCCGTCTGCTCGAGCGGGCGGCCAAGCTCTCCGATGCGCTGGGCGGCGGATCGCTGACCGCACTGCCGATCATCGAAACCAAAGCAGGTGACATCTCGGCCTACATCCCGACCAACGTCATCTCGATCACCGACGGCCAGGTCTTCTTGGAGTCCGACCTGTTCAACTCGGGTATCCGGCCCGCCATCAACGTGGGTAACTCGGTGAGCCGGGTCGGCAGCGCGGCGCAGGTCAAGGCCATGAAGCAAGTGTCGGGAACGCTCAAGCTCCACCTGGCCCAGTTTCGTGAGCTCGAGGCATTCGCCACGTTCGGCTCTGAGCTCGACCGGGTATCGCAGGCCCAGCTCGACCGGGGTTACCGCTTGACAGAGCTGCTGAAGCAGCCCCAGAACGCGCCGGTGCCGGTCGAAGAGCAGGTGCTGGTCATCTACGCCGGAACCAAGGGCTGGGCCGACTCGGTGCCGGTGCCCGAAGTGCAACGATTCGCCACCGAGCTGATCGAGTACTTCAAGGGCAACCACGCCGCCGTCCTCGACGCCATCCGCACCAAGGGTGCGTTGCCTGACGGCGACGAGTTGGACCGGGGGCTGACCTCGTTCGTCGAAGGCTTCGACACCGGGAAGGTCGACTGATCCGTGGCCGGTGGCCAAGAGCGCGTTCTGCGGCGACGTATCCGCAGCGTGCAGTCAACGAGGAAAATCACCAAGGCCATGGAGCTGATCGCCGCCTCGCGGATCGTGCGCGCACAGGCGCGCGATCGCCGCCAACCGGCCGTACCGGATCGGCATGGAGAAGATCCTGCGGGTGACGGCGGCGGCTGATCCGACCGCGGCCAAGAAGCTGCTGGGGACGCCCGACGGCCGACCTGGGTTGGCGTGCTGGCAGTCGTGGGCGACCGGGGCCTCGCTGGCTCGTACAACTCCGGCGTGTTGCGCACCACCGAACGCCTGGTGGCCGAACATCAACGCAATGGCGCCCAGGTGACGCTGTGGACGGTCGGGAAGAAAGCGCCGGGTTACTTTCGCTACCGGGGAATCGACAGCGAGCGGTCGTTTCCCGGGATTGCCGATCGTCCCGAATTTGACGATGCGCGGGCTGTCGCCGCCGCGGTCACCGCACCCTTCGTGGCGGGGGAGATGGACCTGGTGCAGATGGTCTCGACCCGTTTCATCTCTGCCGGGACCCAGCGAGTGGAGGTCCTCCAGATGCTGCCGCTGCCGCTCCCTGACGAAGAGGAAGGCGAGGGTGTGGTCGATGACCACGTCCCCGGGACAGTCGGCTACACCGAGTTCGAGCCCGAGCCGGAGAAATTGCCCGCCGAATTGGCGCCGCGGGCAGCGGAGTCCGAGATCTTCTCGGCTCTGCTCGAAGGATCCGCCGCCTTTTTCACCGCACAACAGCGCGCCATGGCCGCGGCGACCGACAACGCCGACGAGCTTGTGCGCACCTTGACCCGCGTCATGAACCGCGCCCGTCAGGATTCGATCACCACTGAGATCATGGAAATCGTCGGCGGCGCCGAGGCGCTCCGCCAGTCGAAGGGAGCTTGACCGCAATGACCACCACCGCAGCTCAGGACACCGTCCCGGCGGGCACACTCGAGGACGGCCGGGTCGTGTCAATCGCCGGCCCCGTCATCGACGTGGAATTCCCACCGCATGCCCTGCCCGAGATCAACCACGCCGTAGAGTTCACGATCGAGTTGGATGGCACCTCTTCGCAGATCACCGCCGAGGTGGCCCAGCAGATCGGCGACGGTCGGGTGCGATGCATCTGCATGCAGCAGACCGATGGCCTTGTCCGCGGCGCACCGGTGCGCAACCTGGGCCGGGGCATCACGGTCCCGGTGGGCAACGCCGTACTCGGCCACGTCTTCAACGTGCTGGGCCAACCTCTCGACACCGACTCGGTCGAGGGGGTCGACGACTACTGGGAGATCCACCGGAGTGCGCCGGCGTTCGACCAACTGGAGCCGCGGGCTTTGATGTTCGAGACCGGGATCAAGGTCATCGATCTGCTCGAGCCCTACGTGCAGGGTGGCAAGATCGGCCTCTTCGGCGGGGCCGGCGTGGGCAAGACCGTCATCATCCAAGAGATGATCCACCGGGTGGCCCAGGAGCACGGGGGTGTCTCGGTCTTCGCAGGCGTGGGTGAGCGCACCCGCGAAGGCACCGACATGTGGCTGGAAATGCAGGAGTCTGGCGTGATCGACAAGGCGGCGTTGGTCTACGGCCAGATGGACGAGCCCCCGGGGGTGCGGCTGCGGGTCGCATTGGCCGCGCTGACCATGGCCGAGTACTTCCGGGACGTGCAGAACCAGGACGTGCTCCTCTTCGTGGACAACATCTTCCGTTTCGTCCAGGCGGGCTCCGAGGTCTCCACGCTGCTGGGCCGCATGCCCTCGGCCGTGGGCTACCAGCCCACGCTGGCCGACGAGATGGGCGAGTTGCAGGAGCGGATCACTTCGACCAAGGGGAAGTCGATTACCTCTCTGCAGGCCGTCTATGTCCCGGCGGACGACTACACGGACCCGGCGCCGTTCACCACGTTCACCCACCTCGATGCGACGACGGAGTTGTCCCGCCAGATTGCCGCCTTGGGTATCTATCCGGCCGTGGACCCCTTGGCCTCGACGTCCAACATCCTGGCCCCCGAGATCGTGGGCGAACGTCACTACGCGGTGGCGCGTCGCGTCCAAGAGGTGTTGCAGCGCTACAAGGAACTCCAGGACATCATCGCCATACTCGGCATGGACGAGCTCTCCGAGGAGGACCGGGTCACGGTGACCCGAGCCCGCAAGATCCAGCGCTTCCTGTCGCAGCCCTTCTTCGTGGCCGAGGTCTTCACCGGGGTGCCCGGCATCAACGTGCCCATCGACGAGACCGTCGAGTCGTTCGAAGCTTTGGTCAACGGCGAACTGGACAATATCCCCGAGCAGGCCTTCCTGAACGTCGGTGGCGTGGAGTCGGTGCTGGCCAAGGCCAAGACGCTGCAGGACGAGGCCGGCTAGTGGCCGACGACGTCTTTGGTGTGGAGGTTGTCACGCCTGAGCAGTCTCTTGTTGCCGGCGGGGCCACCGCGATCGTCCTGGCGACCTCGGAAGGCGCGCTCACCGTGCTCGACGGCCACACCCCGCTTGTCGGCGACGTTGTGCCGGGCCTCGTCAAGGTGGATCTGGCCGATGGGACGCAGCTGCGTCTGGCCGTGCACGGTGGCTTCGTCCAGGTCGATACGAGTCCCGGCGCAGCTGAGGGTCTGGCCGGGGGCGATGGCCCGCTGCCGGGTCTCTCCACCAGGGTGACTGTCCTGGCCGGGATCGCCGAGCTCTCGGAGGAGATCGACATCCCTCGGGCCGAACGGGCTCGCGAAGTGGCGGCACAGAGGGTGGCCGAGCTGAGTTCAGGTCGGGGCACGTCAGCGGATCAGTCCGCCGGGACCGATGCTCCCGACCTCCCCCTGCGGGAGGCACAAGAGGCGCTCGACCGAGCCGAGCTCAGGTTGAGCGTGGCCGGCTCACACGAATAATCAGCTCACACGAAGGAAACCGAGCTGAACTCCGACAGCTTGGCCAGTGCGTGATTGGCGTGGATGGTACGAAGTGTCCCCGACTTCGAGCGCATCACCAATGACTGTGTCGTGGCACCGAACTCGTGAAAGCGCACGCCTTGGAGCAATTCACCGTCGGTGACTCCCGTGGCGGCAAAAAAGCAGTTGTCTCCCCGGACCAGATCCTCGGTGGTGAGCACCGCTTCGAGGTCGTAGCCAGCGGCCAGCGCTGCTTCCCGTTCCTCCTGGTCGCGTGTGAATAAACGTCCTTGGATCTCCCCGCCCATGCACTTGAGAGCCGCGGCCGCCAGTACGCCTTCGGGCGTGCCCCCGATGCCGAACAGGATGTCCGTGCCGGCGCCCGGCCAACCGGTGGCGATGGCCCCGGCCACGTCCCCGTCCGTGATCAGCCGGATGCGGGCGCCGGCGGTGCGCACCTCGGCGATGAGTGCCTCGTGACGTGGGCGATCGAGGATGACCGCCGTAAGGTCGCGCACCGGTCGGCCCAGGGCCTCGGAGAGCGCGTGCAGGTTCTCGGTGGGTGAGCGACGGATGTCGCAGGCCCCTTTGGCCCGCGGCCCGACGGCCAGTTTCTCCATGTAGACGCAGGGTCCCGGGTCAAACATCGTGCCGCGTTCGGACACGGCGATCACGGCCAGTGCCCCTCCCCGGCCCAGCGCAGTCGGTGTCGTCCCGTCGATGGGGTCAACGGCGATGTCGGTCTGGGGGGGTGACCCGTCTCCGATCCTCTCCCCGTTGAAGAGCATCGGGGCGTTGTCCTTCTCGCCCTCGCCGATGACGACGATGCCGTCCATCTGGACCGAGGAGAGCACCACTCGCATGGCCTCGACGGCGGCGCCGTCAGCTCCGAGCTTGTCGCCGCGGCCCATCCAACGGCTCGCCGCCATGGCCGCGGCTTCGGTGGTGCGGACCAATTCCATGGCCAGGTTGCGGTCCGGGGCTTGCGGTTCGCTCGGCACGGCCCTGACCCTAGTTGGTCGCTCATTGCGAATGGGCCGTTCGACCTCCGCCCCAGCGACGATACTTGAGAACGTGGAAGAGATCGTGGTTCGACCAAACGGCCCGCTGCGTGGAACCATCCGGGCCGGTGGCGCCAAGAATTTCGGCCCTCAAGCTGATGGTCGCCAGTCTCCTGGCCGAGGGGCGCTCGGTGCTCCATAACGTGCCCGTGATCGATGACGTGGAGTCCATGGCCGAGGTTCTGCGGGCCGTCGGAGCCCAAGTGGAGCGACTGGCGAACGGCGACGTCGCAATCACCACCCCGCCGGCGCAGGATCTTCATCCGGTAGCGCCCTACGAGCTGGTGGAACGCATGCGAGCCTCGGTGGTGGTACTCGGACTCCTCTTGGCCCGCTGCGGCGAGGTACACATGCCGCTTCCCGGAGGCGATGACTTCGGCGACCGCCCCATCGACTTCCATGTCAACGGCCTGACGGCCATGGGCGCCCAATTCGAGATCTCCCACGGCGAAGTGCGGGGCTTTGTCGAGGGCGGTCGCCTTATCGGCACCAGGGTGGTGCTCGAGTATCCCAGCCACACCGCAACCGACAATCTCCTCATGGCGGCAGCCCTCGCCAAGGGCACGACGATCATCGAGAACGCGGCCAAGGAGCCCGAGGTCATCGACCTGGCCGCCATGTTGGGAGATATGGGTGCTGTGGTCCGGGGAGCCGGGACTTCACGCATTGAGGTAGAGGGGGTCGAAGAACTGCAGCACACCACGCACAGCGTGGTGCCTGATCGGGTGGTAGCAGCCACCTTCGTGGCGGTGGCCGGAATGACCGGCGGTGACGTGACGATCGCCGACGCCCGGCCCGACCACATGGAGATGTTGCTGCGCAAGGTCAACCAGATGGGCGTGGCGACCAGCATGGGCCCCGACGGCCTCCGTGCGACCGCTCGCCATCGCCTGGTGGCGGCCGACGTGGCCACGTTGCCATACCCGGGCGTGGCCACCGATTTCAGCCCTCTACTGGTGGCCATGCTCACGGGGGCCGACGGGGTGGGCATCCTGACCGAGAACCTCTTCTCGGGTCGCTTTCGCTACGTCGAGGAGCTGCGCCGTATGGGCGCCGACATCAAGACGGAAGGGCACCACGCCGTGGTGCGGGGCGTGCCACGGCTGTCCGGCGCCCGGGTACGCGCTCCGGACATCCGGGCCGGGGTGGCTCTGGTGCTGGCTGGGCTGGTGGCGGAGGGGGAGACCATCGTGACCAATGCCCATCACATCAGCCGGGGTTACGAGGACCTGGTTGGTGCTCTGTGCTCGCTCGGTGCCAAGGTAACCAGCTCATGAGCACGGTAACCATATGAATCAGCGGCTCCCGACCGACCCGGAGGCGTTGCTGACCCTGGCGCAGGAGAACGACAGGGTGGCCTTGGCCCGCCTCGTCTCTATGGTCGAACGCGGCGGTGAGCCCGGGCTGAAGGTGGCGGGTTTGGCGTATCGAGCGCCGGTGCCCTACACCATTGGGCTGACGGGCGCCCCGGGTGCCGGGAAGTCGACCCTGACCGATCGGCTCATCACCTTGGTCCGGTCGGGCTGGCCCGCGCCATTCCTCGAGCCCGTCGATCAGGTGGGGGTACTGGCCATCGATCCGACGTCGCCGTTCAGTGGCGGCGCCATCCTGGGCGACCGGGTGCGCATGCAGCAGCACGCATTGGACCCCACGGTCTTCATCCGTTCCATGGCGACGCGGGGACATCTGGGCGGTCTGGCTCTGGCCGTCCCCGACGCCGTGCGCGTGTTGGGTGCAGCCGGAGTGCCCGTCGTCATCCTCGAAACCGTCGGGGTGGGCCAGATGGAGGTCGAGGTGGCGTCGGCCGCCGACACCACCATGGTGGTGGTCACGCCGGGTTGGGGCGATTCCATGCAAGCCAACAAGGCTGGTTTGTTGGAGGTCGCCGACTTGTTCGTGATCAACAAGGCCGATCGTCCGGGGGCGCGGGAGGCCCGCCGCGATCTCGAGCAGATGCTCGACCTCTCCGCGCTCACGCAATGGCGTCCACCGATCATCGACACCGTCGCCTCCACCGGCCAGGGGCTCGCAGAACTGTGGAACGAGATCTCTCGCCATCGGGCGCACCTGGTGTCGTCGGGAATCCTCGAGCAACGCCGAGCCGACCGCATGGCGCACGAATTGCGGCGGGTGCTGCTGGCCCGTAGCGCGCTCGTCATCGATGAGCTGGCTTCGGGCGAGGAGTTCGCCAGTGCAGTGAAAGCTTTGGCCGCGGGGGAGCTCGATCCGTATCAAGCCGCCGATCGCCTCATGGGTCGCCATGCCTGATTCGTTGGTGAGTATCGTTCCATCGCTGAGTGTCGTCGGATGAGCCTGCCCCCCATTCCGGTTAGCGCCGGCGAAGGTCCGTTCGATCCCTCGGTCCGGTGGTTTCAGCACGCCGTCTTCTACGAGGTCCTGATCCGCGGCTTTTACGACTCGAACAACGACGGCACCGGCGACCTCAAGGGCCTGCGCGAGAAACTCGACTACATCGAGTGGCTGGGCATCGACTGCATATGGATGCTTCCGTTCTACCCCTCCCCGTTCCGCGACAGCGGCTACGACATCAGTGACTTCTTCAACGTGCACCCTGACTACGGAAGCATCGGCGACCTGGTGGCCTTTTTGGAGGACGCGCACGGCCGTGGGATCCGAGTCATCGCCGACCTGGTGATGAACCACACCAGCGATCAGCATCCGTGGTTCATCGAGTCGCGCTCGAGCCGGGACAACGCCAAGGCCGACTGGTACGTGTGGAACGACGACGACCAACGCTGGCCCGACGCCCGCGTAGTTTTTACGGACACGGAACGGTCCAATTGGACATGGGACGACACCCGTCAGCAGTACTACTGGCACCGCTTCTTTCATCATCAACCCGACCTCAACTACGACAATCCAGAAGTCGCGGACACCATGATCGACCTGGTCCGGTTCTGGCTGGACCTCGGGTTCGACGGGTTCCGACTCGACGCCGTGCCCTATCTCTACCAACGAGACGGCACGGCCGGAGAGCACTTGCCCGAGACGCACGCCTTCATTAAGCGCATCCGCAAGCAATTGGAGGCGGATTACCCCGGGCGCATTCTGCTGGCCGAAGCCAACGGATGGCCGAGCGACGTGGCGGACTATTTCGGTGATGGCGACGAGTGCCACCTGTGCTTCCACTTCCCGCTCATGCCCCGGCTCTTCATGGCGGTACGACGCGAGCAGCGCTATCCCATCACCGAGATCCTGGCTCAGACACCGGTCATCAACGACTCGTGCCAGTGGGCCATCTTCTTGCGCAACCACGACGAGCTGACGTTGGAAATGGTCACCGATGAGGACCGGGACTACCTCATCGCCGAATACGCCAAAGACCCGCGCATGAAACGCCATATGGGCATCGGCCGCCGGTTGGCCCCGCTACTGGACAACGACCGACGCACGACAGAGCTCCTCTATGCCCTGTTGCTGTCCCTCCCCGGCAGCCCGGTTATCTACTACGGGGACGAGCTCATGATGGGCGACAACATTTACCTCGGTGACCGCGACTCGGTGCGCACGCCGATGCAGTGGTCGCCGGATCGCAACGGCGGGTTCTCCAAGGCCGACTTTGCCCAGCTCTACCTGCCGCCATTGATGGATCCGGTCTACGGGTTCAGCGCGGTCAATGTGGAGGCGCAGCTACGTAATCAAGGGTCCTTCTTGCACTGGCTCCGGCGCATGCTGACCGAGCGCCGCGCCCTCCCGGTGATGGGTGTGGGTGAAATGGAAGTCCTGCCGTGCGCCAATCCCTCCGTGCTGGCGTACATGCGCTCGGGGGAGGTGGCCGACATTCTGACGCCGGCTCCCGGCGTGCACGGTGCCTCCTCCGTGCTCGAGGCCGGCCCCGAGGGGCGCGACTGGGAGCGCGCCATGGTCATGGCCCGCACCGTGCCCGCCGGCAACGAGGGAGCCGGCGATGACGTGGTGCGCCGGTTCCAGGCCGTGCTGTGCGTGCATAACCTCAGCCGTTTCGCCCAGCCGGCCGAATTGTCGCTGGCCAAGTGGGCTGGGACCACCCCGCACGAGGTGCTCGGGCGCGTGCCGTTCCCCAATGTGACCGAGGAGCCCTACACCATCACCCTTCCGCCCTACGGATATCTGTGGTTCGATCTGGTGGACGAGGAACGGCGGTCGATGGAATGACACCTGAGCGAGAGCAAGCCTTGCGCACCTTGGTTGAGGTCTGGCTCTCGCACCGTCCGGTAGACGAGTGGCACGGCCCGGCAGCGACGGAGATCGTCATACGCCGGGCCGAGGTGCTTCTTCCCGGACGTCCGGGCTTGCTCGATCTGGTGGCCGAGGTGAACGGTCGGTTGGCTCATCTGGTGGTTGGCCTGCGCCGGGTCGGCGACGAGCCGCACTTCCTTCGGGCCGGCGACGAGATGGCTCTGGGCCTGCTGGAGGATGATGACGGCCTGGCGGTGTGCACCGACGCGTTGCGTGATGCCCAACTGGCGCCACTTGCCCTCGCCGTCATCCGGCGTGTGGCCCCACGTCCGGGCCAGGTCGCCCTCGTCCGCGACGACGAGCAGGCCATCGTGCTCGACTGCGGGGATCGGGGTGACCTGTGGGTGTTCCCCTGGGTCCTCGATCATCCCCATCCGGCGGTCGACTTCTTGCAGGCGCTTGACGGTGCAGGCTTCAATCACGTGGCGGCGCCGCTGGTGCGTTGGACCTGGGATGGGAGGGATCTCGGTTTCATTCAGGAGCCATTGGCCGATCGCTCGGGCGGCTGGGCCCTGGCGATGACCTCGCTCCGTGACCTCTACGCGTTCGGCGGACGCCCCGAAGCCGCCGGTGGCGACTTCGGCCCCGAGGCGCAGGCCTTAGGAACGATGGCCGCCCGTATGCACCTGGCTCTCGACCAGGCCTTCGATCGGCATCACGAGCCGGTCTCGGACTGGGTCGATGCCGCCGAGTCCGTGATCGCCGAGGCCGATCCCGAGTTGCTCGACGTGCCAGGGATGGCCGAGCTGATGAAGTCCTTGCGCGGGGCGGATATCCGACTGCCTGTCATTCGCAGCCACGGGGACTTTCAGCTCAACCGCACTTCGCGTACCGACCAGGGTTGGGTGGTCAGTGACTGTATGCCGGGCGGGGTCCTCCACGGTATGCCGGCGCCGAGCTCTCGCTCTCCGCTGGCTGATGTGGCCGACCTCCTGTGGTCACTGCACCTGGCGAGTGTGGAGGCCGCCCGCGAACGTGACCCAGCCGGGCGCTTGGACCTGGCCCCGCTCGGTCAGGCCTGGGAGACGCGCAATCGGCGGGCCGTGCTGAACGGCTACCTGAACACGCCGGGGATAGGCGGGCTTACCGGACCCGACCGCGAAGTGGTCCGTAACCTGGTGGCCGTGTTCGAGTTGGTGCGTTCGCTCCGGCCTGACTAGCGGGCCATGGCGGACACCTTGAGGATGTCCGCTGCCTCTTCGGGCGAGACCACGTTGATGGCGACCCCGGTACCGAGCTCGAAGCCGGCTGTCGTGGTGGCCTTGGGCCAGATGTGGGCGTGCCAGTGGTAGGGCTCGCCCGCCCGGTAGGGGGCGGAGTGGAACACGATGTTGTAGGCCACGTCGCCGACGGTGTCGGCCAGCTGGCCCAGGCAGCGGCGGATGGCCTCGCCGACCGCCAAGAGGTCCGGCGTCGGGCTGTTGTGCAGGTGGGGGTAATGGTCGCGGGGGATGACCAGCATCTCGTACGGCACGGCACTCCAGAACGGGCAGATGACCACCACCCGCTCGTCGGCATAGATCACCCGCTGCCCTGAGTCCTCTTCGGCCTCCATCGTGGTGCACAGCAGACAGGATCCGACGAAGCGCGCGAAGCGGGCCTGCTCCTCAGCCAATTCCCGCGGGATGAAGGACATGCCCAAAAGCTGTCCGTGGGGATGCTCGAGGGAGGCTCCCGCCTCTCGTCCTGAATTGACGATGGCCTGCGTGTAGCGAAGGTTGGGACGCTGCGAGTGCTCTTCGAGCCGATCGCGGAGGGCGGCCATCACCAGGCTCGTCTGCTCCTCGCTGAGCATGCCCCAGGTGGCGTCGTGCTCGGGCGAGAAGATCAGAATCTCGTGAATGCCACCTGCACTGGCTTGCGTGAACACCGGGCCTCGGTTGGCGACGACAAATGGCTCGTCCCCCTCGAAAGCCGGGTACAGGTTGGGGACCACCCGGACCAGCCAATGCCCGCTGGGACCGTAGGTTTCGAGTGCCGGCGGGGTGGTCTCCTCGTTGCCGGGGCAGAAGGGGCAGGGCCGGGAGCTCTCCTCGACCCAGGGCGTGCGGGTGACGAAGGAGTAGGGGCGCTCGGATCGCCCGGGGCTCACCACCACCCAGCGGCCAGACAGAGGATCGAGTCGTAATTGGTTCATCGGTCCTCGTGCGGCTGTACCACTGGCCATTCCCCACTCATCGGCGATCGCCTTCTTCGTTCGTCTGGTGTCGTTCCCTACGGTACAGGGTCAGATACCCCTTCAGGCTGCATGTTCACGTGCCGGACACCCACGTGGCGCGAACTGTGAAGATGTGGACGTGCATCACCAGCCAGACGGGCCGGCCTTTGACGTCGTGCTGATCATCCACGTGGGTTGCGTGGTCGTCGGTTTGGCCTCGTTGGTGGCGAGCGCCACCACGGCCTTGCGACTGCGCACCGGGCTGGCGGGTGGGGGTGCCTTGTCCGAGGCACTGGTGCGGTACTTTCGCCCGGGGGTCAACTGGGTCGGTCGAAGCGTCTACGGGATCCCGGTTTTCGGGTTCCTTCTGCTGGCCCTCAGCCATGGCGCATACTCGCTGCGCGACGGATGGGTCATGGGGGGCCTCCTCGTCTTGGTGGGGACAGTCCTCGTGGCCGAAGGCGCCCTCTGGCCGGCGGAGCGTCGGCTGCAGGTGGCCCTGGCCCCGCCGGGCGAGGGTGGCGGGGTTTCGGTCAGCGAGCAAGTACGGCGCGACGCGCAGACGATGGTGGTCTCAGCCACTTTGGCGCTGGTCTTGCTGGTGCTCGGTTCGGTGCTGATGGTGGCGCAGCCGTAGCCACACGCGCCGAGAGCCTACGGGGTGATGCGGGTCCGAGTGGCGGCCTCCACGAGGGCCGCCGCCTCGTCCATCTGTCCGTCGCGCACGAGGGAAAGTAACGGGCCGTCGAGCAGGGCAACCCAGTCCACCGTTTCGGTGCTGCGGCCCGCTTCGTGCAGGCTCTGGCGCGCTCGCCCCAACAGGTCGGCCGCCTCTCCCAATCCGGCCCCACCCTGTGCGGCGAGGCGGGCCCGTAACCAGGACGCCAGCGCAGGACTGGACCCGCCGGTGGACACGGCCAGGGTCACTGCTCCGTCGCGGTGGACCGACGGGAGGATGAAGGAACAGTGCGCGACATCGTCGGCACTGTTGATCCAAACACCGGCTGCTTCGGCATCGGCGTAGACCGCGCCGTCGACGGCGGGATTGCCCGTCGCCGTCACCACCAATCGGTACGCTCCCGCTTCGCCTGCGGCATAGGTGCGGCGCTCGATGGTGAGCGACTCGAGCTCGGCCATGGCCGCACAGATGTCAGGGGCAATCACCGTCACGGTGGCACCACAGCTCAACAGGCCGCGAGCCTTGCGCGCCGCCACGGGACCGCCCCCCACCACGAGGCAAGCGCGGCCTTCGACGTCGAGTGCGACCGGATAGTACGCGGTCACCGCCCGGGCTCCGTGTTCACGCCCCGGGCTCAGTTCTTTAGAAGGGGAGGGCCGACCATGCCTGCAGCCACTGTGGCAATGGTCGCCTCGTCAATGAGGACGAAGCTTCCGGTGATCCGGTCGACTTTGTAGGTATCGAGGGCGAGAGGAGTCGCCGTGCGCAGGCGGACGACGCCGATGTCGTTCTCGCGAAGTTGGGTGGCATCCTGCAGTTCGAGGGCGTTCACGTCGAAGATGCCCTCCACGCTCTCGACGACGACCGGGGTGACCCGCGTCGTGTGCTTGAGCTTGAGCCGGTCGCCCGCCACCAGGGGGCGGTCGTGGAACCAGCAGATTGTCGCTTCGAAATTGTCAGTGACGGTGGGTGGCTCCTCCAGGGACGATATGAGGTCGCCCCGCGAGATGTCGATGTCGTCGGTCAAGTTCAGTGAGACCGAGAGCCCCACTTCGGCCCGTGGGATCGGGCCGTCGGCGGTCTCGATGGAGCGCACGGTGGTGTACTGGCCCTGGGGGAGCACGATCACCGGATCGCCGGTGCGGAACGGCCCGCCGTTGACCATGCCGGCGTAGCTGCGCCCACCCCCGGGCTGACGCAGTACCCACTGCACGGGGAGACGTCCCCCATTGCCTTGTCGCAGGCCGTGTTGGGAGGACCAGCCGCCCGCCTCGGCCGATTCCAAGGAGTCCAGCACCGTCGGGCCGTCGTACCACGGTGCAGCGTCAGAACGGTCGACGACGTTGTCGCCGTTGAGGGCGGAGATCGGGATCACGGTGAATGAGGCAAGCCCGAGGGTATGCGCCAGCTCATCGATTTCGTCGACGATCCTCTGGTAGGCCGACTTGTCCCATTCCATCAGGTCCATTTTGTTGGCGCAGACCACAAGCTGGTCGACACCGAGCAAGGCGGCGATGCAGATGTGACGCCGTGATTGCTCACGCAGTCCCTCTGTGGCGTCGACCAGGGCCAGGGCCAAGTCGGCGGTGGAAGCGCCGGTCGCCATGTTGCGCGTGTACTGGAGGTGCCCCGGGCAGTCGGCGATGACGAACTTGCGGTGGGGTGTGGCGGCGTAGCGGTACGCCACGTCGATGGTGATGCCCTGCTCGCGCTCGGCCCGCAGCCCGTCGGTGACGAAGGACAGATCGACTTCGCTCAGACCCCGCCGTTGCGAGGCGGCTGAGATGGCATCGACCTGGTCGTCGAAGAGCTGACGGGTATCGAAGAGCAGTCGACCGATCAGGGTGCTCTTCCCGTCGTCGACCGACCCGATGGTGGCAAAGCGCAACAGGTCCATGGTGTCGGCGCCGAGCTCTTGACCGCCCGCTGGCGGTGGGCTGGGCATCTGGCTCATGGTCTTTAGAAGTACCCCTCGCGCTTTCTGTCTTCCATCGCCGTCTCGGAGAAGCGGTCGTCGCCGCGGGTGGAACCCCGCTCGGAGATACGCGACGCCGCAACCTCACGGATGATGTCGTCGACGGTCGTCGCCTCAGACCGCACCGCACCGGTGAGGGTGGCATCGCCCACCGTGCGATAGCGCACAGTGGCGGTCTCGGCGACTTCGGATCCCTGCGGCGAGACCCACTCGCTCACCGCAAGAAGCATGCCGTCGCGCTCGACCACAGCCCGCTCGTGGGCGTAGTAGATGGAGGGCAGTTCGATGTTCTCGCGACGAATGTATTGCCACACGTCCAACTCGGTGAAGTCCGAGAGTGGGAACGCGCGCAGGTGCTCGCCCGACCGCACGCTGCCTTGGTAGAGCTGCCAGAGCTCGGGCCGTTGGCGCTTGGGGTCCCATTGCCCAAAGGAGTCGCGGAAAGAGAGGACACGTTCTTTTGCTCGTGCCTTGTCCTCATCGCGCCGTGCCCCCCCGAAGGCGGCGTCGAAGCGGTTCTCATTGATGGCGTCGAGCAGGGTGGTGGTCTGCAACCGATTGCGCGAGGCGACAGGGCCAGGATCGGCTACCCGCCCCTCATCGATGGTGTCCTGCACCTTGGCCACAAGGAGTCGGGCGCCCAGAGCTTCGACTTGCGCGTCGCGGTAGTCGAGCACCTCGCCGAAGTTGTGCCCGGTGTCGACGTGGAGCACCGGGAACGGAATCTTCCCAGGTTTGAATGCCTTGGCCGCGAGGTGCAGGAGCACCGCCGAGTCCTTGCCGCCGCTGAAGAGCAGGACGGGACGCTCTGATTCGGCCGCGACCTCTCGGATGATGAAGATGGCCAGCGACTCGAGCAGGTCGAGGTGGCCCAGGGGGTGACCGAAGGGTCGGACCGGGGGGGTCACCGACGCGTTGGGTTGACCCGGCTGGCCAGAAGCGGGGCCGGCGGGAACGGAAGGCCGAGGTGCGAGCGTTGCAGCGGTGTCCATAGGACCCCTTCAAATGTTGACCAATTTAGTCATGTATACTTTGGTCTGGATTCCGCCGTGCGTCAAGGCGGCCGAGGCCACGCTAAAAGTCGTCTCTAAGGGACGACTGAGGGGGGCCTGTTCCCCAGCTTAGGAAGAAGGAGGAAGCTCGGTGACCGAGTCGACGATGGCGGATCAGAAGCCCAGCATCGAGGAGTTGGCCGAACTGAATCGGGCATTGGAGTCGGCTCCGGCCGGCAAGGTGATCTCCTGGGCCGTGGAGACGTTCGGAGATTCCCTGGTCCTGGCCGCCTCCTTCGAGGATGTGGTGCTGATCGACTTGGCGACCAAAGCCGCCCCCGCCATAGAGGTGATCTTTCTCGACACCGAGGCGCACTTCCCCGAGACGCTGGCCTTCGTGGAGGAGATTCGCGCTCGCTACGGCCTTAACCTGACCGTGACCAAGCCCGGCCCTGACGCGGCGGCGTACCCCTGCGGGAGCGACCAGTGTTGCCAGTTCCGCAAGGTTGCCCCCTTGCGCCAGGCCGTGCAAGGAAGCCGGGCCTGGCTCACCGCCCTCAAGCGCGTGGATGCCCCCACCCGAGCCGACGCGCCGATCGTCAGCTGGGACGAGGCGTTCGGACTGGTCAAGATCAACCCCGTGGCTACTTGGACCAACGATGACATCGCGTCGTATCTCGCTGATCACGATTTGCCCGTGCATCCTCTGGTGAGCCAGGGCTACCTCTCCATTGGTTGCGCCCCCACCACGCGCCCAGTGGCTCCCGGCGAGGACCCACGGGCCGGACGCTGGGCCGGTCTCGACAAAATCGAGTGCGGGCTTCACGCCTGATCCTGATGCCCCGCGACCTGGACAACCCATACGGGATGGAATTTCGTGGTCGCGACCGTGGGCTTCGGTTCATCCGTCCCTACCGCAACATCGGCGAGCTGAACCCAGTCGAGCAGCTCAAGCTGGCTCGCCATCCCTTCGAAGTGGCGCAGGCTGTCATCGACACCTACTCCAAGCAGGGCCCGGACTCCATCAACGCAGTGCCAGGGGAGCAGGAGCGCCTCAAGTGGGTCGGCATGTACCCGCAGCGCCAGGGTGGGGATGCCTTCATGATGCGCATCAAGGTCCCCGGTGGTGTCCTGACGGCGGCGCAGGTCCGCGAGGTCGGGGTGGCTGCCGATGCCTATGCGGAAGGGCCGGACGACAGTCCCGTCTTCGGCAATCGCTATGCCGACCTCACCACGCGACAGGACATCCAGCTCCACTGGATCCGCATCGCAGACGTGCCCCGGATCTGGCAGCGCTTCTGGGACGTGGGCTTGACCACCGTGCAGGCCTGCGGCGACTCGGCGCGCAACGTGTGCGCGTGCCCTGTCTCGGGCATTGATGCCCACGAGGTGGTGGACGCGCTCCCAGTGGCGCAGGCCATCTCCGCCTTCTTCACCGGGAATCGCGAATACGCCAACTTGCCGCGCAAGTTCAAGATCGCGGTGACCGGATGTCTCGAGGACTGCGCCCGGGTTGAGATCAATGACATCGGCCTGTGGCCAGCCGAGCAGAGCGACGGGAGCATCGGTTTCAACGTGCTCATCGGCGGCGGTCTCTCCGATGGGGAGCGGATGGCCTCGGACGTCGATGTCTTCATCCGGCCGGACCAAGCAGTCGAGCTGTGTCGGGGCGTGGCCCAGGTCTTCGGCGAATTGGGCAATCGGGAAAATCGGGGACTCTCCCGAATGCGCTATTTGGCCCAAGAGCTCGGGCCTGAAGGATTCCGGGCCGCTTTGGAAGAGCGCACAAAGTTTGCATTGGACCCAGCCGGTAAAGAACTCACCAATCGTTTTCGGGGTGATCACGTCGGCGTGCATCCCCAGAAGCAACCAGGCCTGGTCTATGTCGGCTGTTCTGTCCCCGTCGGGCGCATGCACGGGATCGACCTGATCGAGACGGCGCGTCTGGCCGAAACCTATGGTGATGGAGCGGTGCGGATCGGTATCGATCAGAACTTCATCCTCTCGGGCATTCCAGAGGAAAGGCTCGATGAGCTTTTGGACGAGCCGCTCCTGGCGAAGTACTCACCCTTCCCGGGCCCCTTCGAACGCGGTGTCGTGGCCTGTACCGGCTCAGAGTTCTGTCGTTTCGCGGTGGTCGAGACCAAGGAGCGTGCCGTGAAGTGGGCCCGTCGTCTCGACGCCGAATTGTCGCAACACGGGGCGGACGGCGGAGGAACTGGCGATGCCGGGGTTATCCGCATGCACTTCTCGGGATGTTCAGCCTCGTGCGCCCAGCCGCAGATCGCCGACATCGGATTCCGGGGGGACATTGCCCACGTGGACCAGCACATTGAGGAAGCGGTCGACATCGGACTGGGCGGATCGCTCGGCCCCGACGCCGCCTTTATCGACTGGGTCACGGGGGCCATGCCTGTGAACGACGTCCCCGATGCCCTCTTGCGCGTCGTCGGCCGCTACCAGTCCGAGCGGCGCGCCGAGGAGCCGTTCCACCTATGGGCACGCCGGATTTCTGCGACCGAACTAGCGACCACCCTTCACGGGTCGCCCGCTGCGGTCAGCTCATGAAGCGCTACCGCGTGCGCGAGGAGATGAACGGCATCCCCGAGCCTCCCGGAAAGGTCTGGTTCTGGGAGCTCGAAGCAGGCGTCATCCATGCGGACCGCTGTATCGAGTGTGGGACGTGCGTGGCAGTGTGCCCGTCGAACTCCATTGGTGTCGACCCTGACACCAACCTGCCTGAATTGGTCAAGATGTGCACGGGATGTTCGCTGTGCTGGGATTTCTGCCCCCGCGGCGGTCTTCGCTACGAGGCGCTGTGGCCACCGTCCACCGCGACTGCGGGCGAGGAAGCAGACGTGCAGCCGGCTCAGGTGCGTGCGGACTCCTCTGACACGTACTGGAAGATCACCGGCGGCCCGCCCGAGGACGGTCTCGGTGCAGTCTTAGAGAGCTTCGCGGTGCGCGCCTCGGCGCGGATGGACGACGTCCAGGACGGGGGAGCGGTCAGCGCACTGCTCATCGGACTTCTCGCGGCGGGAGAGATCGACGGTGCCTTGGTGTCCAAGCCGAGCAGCGATCCCGATGAGCAGTGGAAGGGTGTCGCCACCATTGCCACCACGGCTGATCAGATTCGTGCCGCTTCGGGCAGCTTCTACAACCAGACAATGGCCCTGGCCGAGCTCGACCTCTCCCGCTACAAGCTCCCCGCGAAGCCTCGTATCGCCGTAGTGGGGACGCCGTGCGAGGTGCAGGGATTGCGCGCCATGCAAGCACGGCGCTGGCCAACCGGCGCTCACCGCGTCGACGCCGTCGTCTTGAGCATTGCCCTTATGTGCACCAAGAACTTCGACTACGAGGCACTGACGCTGCGCGAGCTACGCGACAAGCGCGGGGTGGACCTGGACCGGGTTTCAAAGATGGACGTGATTCGCGGTCGCATGATCGTCGAGTATCGCGACGGCGAGGTAGCTGTCGACGAACCGGTGAAGGACTTTCACGGCGCGGCGTTGAAAGGCTGCGACGAGTGTGCGGATTTCCTTGGTCGATCGGCGGACATTGCCGTTGGGAGCGTCGGATCGATGGACGGGTGGACGAGCGTGCTGGTCAGGACGGAGCGCGGCCGGTTGGCATTCCAGGCGGCGCGGTCGAAGCTTGACGTGCGAGGGCTCGACGACCCAGCGGCACTCCTTCGCCTGGACGCCCTCGACAAGAAGATCGCCAATCGGAGCTTGCAGCGCAAGCTCGATCCCGATGCGCCACTTTTCATCGACTTCGAGGAACACGTGCGCTCCTACGAAGGTACGGACCGCCGCCCCGTGTTCATACGCCATTGACCGTGGTCCCGACACTGCATATGCCCGACGAGCCCACGGCTCGCGCCCGGGCCTGGCTGGCCGAGGTCGTAGAGGGTCATGAGCTGACGACGGTGTTGCGCGCCGACGACGGGTTTGTCGAATGGCTGTGGTCGAGGTGGAGCGCGCTCCGTCAGGCGGGCGTCGCACGCGACGAGTTCGACGGAATCGTGCTGGGGTACCATCGCGAAATCTGGCTCTGGCTGGCGGGCGAGCGGATCTGGACCCAGTGTTGCGCCGGTCTGATCGGTCGGCTGGGCCGACGCATCGGGCAGGTCGACGCCGCGGACAGTTGACGTCAGACCCTGGGCCGGTCATTGCCCTGCGCGGTGTCGGAGTGCGACGGGAGGGCACCATTGTCCTCGATGATGTCGACTGGTCTGTGCTCCCAGGCGAGCGGTGGGTGATTCTGGGTCCCAACGGATCCGGCAAGACCACGTTGCTCACACTGGCTGGCGCCCGTCTTTGGCCCTCGTCGGGATCGGTCGAGATACTCGGCGCCAGGTTCGGAAGGGTCGACGTCCGCACGCTGCGACCGCGGATCTCACTCGTGAGTGGTTCCGTGACACGGGAACTCCGAGCCGATCTGCCGGCGCGCAACGTGGTGGTCAGCGGTCGCTACGGTGCGCTCGAAACCTGGTGGCACACCTACGCCGACGAGGATTGGGCCGAAGCCGACCGCTTGCTGGAAGAGGCCGGGTTTGCCTCCATTGCGCACCGGCCCTTCGGGGTGATCTCCGAAGGAGAGCGCCAACATGTGCTTCTGGCGCGCGCCCTCATCAGCCGACCTGAGTTGCTGTTGCTTGATGAACCAGCGGCCGGTCTCGATCTGGGAGCGCGGGAACGCCTGGTTGCGCGACTGGGCACTTTGGCCGCCAAGCCTGAGAGTCCTCCGATGGTCCTCGTCACCCATCACTGCGAGGAGATACCGCGCGGGTTCACCCATGCCGGCCTGGTGCGTCAGGGCAAATTGGTGGCGGCAGGTCCGCTGGCCGAGGTGATCACCTCATCGTTGGTCTCAGCCTGTTTCGACGTGGAGGTTTCGGTGGGCGAGCGCGACGGACGGTGGTGGAGTCGCGCCGTTTAGGGCGTAGCGCAACACGGTGAGCAGGGTATGCAGAACGCGCTTGCCAAGGGGAAAGACGGGAACTACAAATCCTCTCAGTGCGGAAAGCGCTGACGATGTCGGCCCTGTGCGTATCCCCACCATCCACCAAGTGGAAACGGCCGCTGACTAGGGTCTTCCACCGGAGCGAAGGTAGGTCGTCGGGGAGTGTCGCTAGTGATCCTGCTGGTTCTGGTAGCCGTACTGTGGATCGTCGTGTTGGCACCTGGTGCCTTCCGCCGTTTCGGCGACCGGCAGGGGGGTGGTTCCATCGACCATTTCCATCACGAACTCCAGTTGCTCAAACATGCCGGTCCGAAATTGGTGTCACCCGCCTACCGGTTGCGCGGCACAGGACCCCTCCACGCGTCGGATGTCCCGACGTCCCGGCCCAAGCTCGTCCTGCTCCGCCCGGTTGACGACGGTCAGTCGGCCGACATCGCCGACGGAGATGGTGCGCACTACGCCCGGGTGGGGGTCATTGAGAGCCCGGAACCACCGATGAGCCTGGCGCAGACAGAAGCGGAACTCGCGGCGTACCGTCGCTACCAGGCGCGCCAGCGCTGCACGCTCGTTCTACGGGTGCTCACCGCGGTAGCCATCGGTACCGGCATTTTGGGAGTCGTGCCATCGCTCCGCCCGGCGTGGATCGTCACAGCCCTGACAGGGATCGCCGCTTTTGCTCTGGTCGGCCTCATTGCCTACGCCCGCGAAGTCGAAGGTCAGCGCCGCAATCGCCCGCGCCGCCCTTCGACGCACTACAGCGACGAGCGGGAATCCTTTACTGGGTCGGCCCAAACTGGACACCCTGGGGCGTGGGACGACGAGAGCGACGTGGCCCTTCGCCAGGCCGCCGGCGGTCGCTGAGGCCCGACTTCGCCCCGAACGGCACCGGGCCGTAGCGAGGCCAACTCGCCCCACCCGCACCATTGACTAACCTGGTCCCTCGTCGGGGGTGTAGCTCAGCTGGCAGAGCGCTACGTTCGCAATGTAGAGGCCGTGGGTTCGAATCCCA
>CAVWJS010000015.1:0-73795 GCA_963755495.1 uncultured Acidimicrobiaceae bacterium | reverse complement strand
TGAGCAAGGCGTTCCTTGACACCTCCCTGCCCTTCGGCAGCGTGAACACCACCACGCTGGCTCTCCAGATCAAGCAGGCCGGGGTCAACGCTCTGTACCTGCCGCTCGACGCCAACACCAACTTTGCGCTGATGACCGCTCTCAAGCAGGACGGCGTCAACATGAAAGTGATCCTCAACGCTACCGGCTACGGTCAAGCCTTGGTCGACGACACCTCGGCGGTGGCCAACGTCCAGGGGGCGTGGTTCTCGCCCACCGGCGCGCCGATCGAGCTCAAGACGCCGGCCACCAAGGCATTCCAGGGCGCCCTGAAAAAGTACGCCCACTTCACCGGTGTCCCGGACTTCAGCTTCTATGAAGCATGGGGCGCCGTTGACCTGATGATCACCGGCCTCGAACGCGCCGGGAAGAACCCTACCCAGAGCGGGTTCATCTCGGCACTGCGCAAGGACGCCAGTTACGACATGGGCGGCCTCGAGACCCCGGTCAACTTGACGCTCAAGGCCTTCGGTAAGGCGGCCCCCCAGCTTTGTGGATACCTCACCAAGTTCAAGGGCGACACGTTCGTAGACCCGCTCAAAATCTGCGGTACCCTGCTGCCCAACTCAGACCAGATTCCGAGCGCACCGTGAATCGTCTGGCACTGCATCGTTGCGATGTGAGGGAGTCACAGAACCAGCCCTGACGGTCCGGATGAGAAGTCTTGGGCCCGTCTTGTGGGACGTGGGCACGTCGTGCGCGCCGCCGCTGAAGGCCGATCGCTCGAAGACGTGGCCCACCCGCTATCGGCCGTGGGAAAGGCCACTTCGGGAGGGTCACGGTCTGCCTCGCCCTCGACGCCGCGGCCGCAGGTTGCCGGTCTCTGAGGATTTCCTGGGACCCATGCCCGGGTCCGTACATCCGCCGTTGCGGGACCGGCCGCCAGGAAATAGTGTTCGTTCCGTTGCGGGGGAACGACCCGACGTTCTGCAACAGTGAAGCCTGTGGCCGTCACTCCGAGTTGGATCATAGATGAGGAGAACGACGATGAGCCGTGGGACCGCCTTGCGTACGAACCGAGCAGCTTTCGCGTGAAAGAGGCAGGCTGAGTGCGCGGCGACGACGATGTCGACCTCAAAGTGATCGCCGACGAGGAGGCCCTTTGGCGCCTTGTCACAGCGCTCGCAAGTGCCGTGACACCGTTCGAAGTGGCTGAGGCCTTCACCAAGGAGGGAGCCCTCGCCGCGGGGGGATCCTTCGCCAATATGGCGACTTTGAGCGACGTACCCAGCCTCGTGCAGGTGGTGCATCGTCCCGTCTTCAATCCCGAGGTGGTGGCCCAGCGTGGGACATTCGACCTCAGCGCCAATACGCCAGCATGCGAAGCGATCCGGAGTGGCCTGCCTGTCTTACTGGGATCGCCCGAGGAGATCCGGGACCTCTACCCCGGGTTGCTCACCGAGATCGAGCAGGCCGGATTGAACTCCAGAGCCTCGCTTCCGTTGCACTCCGCCACGGGGGAGACTCTCGGGGCGATGGGGATTGGGTGGCCCGAGCCCCAAGTCTTCTCTGCTCCACAACTTCGGCGGCTCGACCTCCTGGCCCAGCTGGTTGGTCTGGCCCTGGAGCGGGCCATCCAGAACGAACTCCAACCCCCCCAGGGGGAGCGCAGGCCAAACGTCGTCGAGACGATGCCGAACGCATTCTTTTCGCTTGACCCATCTTTGACGGTTACCTATATGAACGCTGAAGCAGAACGACTCCTGCACACGTCTCGCGAGACGGTGCTCGGCTCCAACTTCATTGAAGCTTTCCCCCAGGCTGGAGGAGGTGAGGTCGGCGTGCGCTACCAGCATGCGCTTGCCTCCGGCACCTCACTGGTCTTCGAGGAATACTCCGCACCGTTCGAACGGTGGTTCGAAGTTCATGCGTGGCCCGATCGTAATGGGTTGAACGTGTACTTCTCAGATGTCAGTGAGCGCCACCATTCCGAGCTGGAGCAAACCGTGGCCTTGGACGAGGTCCGACAAGCCCACGCCCGCTTGAGCTTCTTGGCCGAACTCTCGTCCAAACTTCACGGGACGCACACGCGAATCGAGCTCTTCGAACGGTTGTGCAAAGCAGTGACGACGAACATGGCGGATTGGTCAACCGTCGTCGTCCCCTCGGGCGAGGAGCTGATTCGGGTGGCGGCCCATCACCGAGACCCGATCCTCAACAGCTTGGCTCAGCGACTTGTGGGCGGCTATCCACACTCCTTTGCCGGACCTTCACCCGGAGTTGTCGTCTATCGAAGCCGACAACCTCTGCGGCTCCCCCATTTGGCAGAACAGATCGTCAACGACCTCGACAGCAGTGTGGCGAGCGCCGCGTATGGTCGAACGCTCCAACTACTGGGCGACGGTCCAGGACTTATCATGCCCATCATTTCCGAGGACGCCGTCGTTGCCGTGCTCACGATGGCCCGACGCGGTGGCGAGCTCTTCAGCGATGAAGATGTGACGACGATGGGCGAAGCGATGTCCCATGTGGCCGACCTTCTCGAATCCGTACTGCATCTCGAGACGCAACGAGAAACGGCGGGTGCTCTCCAGGCGGCCGCTCTTCCGAAGACCCTTCCGGCCAGTCCGAGCCTCCACCTCGCGGCTGGCTATCGGGCCGCCAGCGAGGGCACCCAGGTAGGTGGTGATTGGTACGACGCCTTCGAGCTCCAGTCGGGCCATATCGCCCTGGTCGTGGGAGACGCCGCGGGACACGGTCTCCAAGCCGCCGCGCTCATGACGCAAATGCGCAACGCGCTCAGAGCGCATTTGTTCGACTCCCTCGGGCCATCCGAGTCACTCGCCAAATTGACAAGTTTCGTGGCGACGCAGGAACCGGATGCGTTTGCCACCATCATCTGTGTCGAGATCGATCCGCTCTCCGGAGAAGGTGTCTGGGCCTCCGCAGGACATCCGGCTCCGATCGTCCTTGGACACGATGGCACCTCCCGTCACCTCCGCGGTAAGCCCGCGCCTCCGATTGGCTGTTTTGACCTCCCGGTCCCAGCACGTCCCCTTGAGCATGCTTTGGCCCTACGCCCAGGCGACCGATTGGTCATGTTCACAGACGGGCTGTTCGAGCGACGCGGTGTAGACCTCGATATCGGCTTGACCCATCTGATGATCACGACCGAGCAAACCTTGGGCAACGCGGACGCCGCGTCGGCGTGTGACTTCATACTGGGCGAGATGCTCGCGGGCGCACACGAGGATGACGTGTGCCTGCTCATCGCCGACTTCACGCCATAGACACCCCGACAACGACCGTCAGGCCCAACACGGACCCTGGAGGATTTCCCATTGCAATGAGGATTGCAACTGCTACTTGGCTCCCGACGGCGGCTACACCGAACTCTCCTCTGGTGAGGGCCAATAACCTCAGAGCACTCGTGGGACACCGATGGAGTACTCCGGTATATATATGGGCAGGTGAACTTCTGTGGGCGATAGCGACCTGGCGCTGATGGCCGGGGGAACCCCATGAGTCCCCAGGACCGGACACGCGTCCAGTTTCCGCCCGAACAGCCGGGCTCCCGACCCATCCTGACCCAGATTCAGCTGGACGTCCTGCGCCGCTACGGGGTCGAAGAGGAGGTGGCGGCGGGTGACGTCCTCTTCGCCGATGGCGACCAAACCTACGATCTGCTGGTCACACTCGAGGGCGCGTTCGAAGTCGTCGAGCACTACGGTCAGCACGACGAGGCGGCAATCGCCAGCTACGGCCCTCTCGAGTTCATCGGCGAAATGGGACTACTGACCGGGCAGCACGCTTACCTCACCGCCGTGGTGCGCGCCCCCGGCCGCGTCGTGCGGATCCCCATCGACCAGGTCCACGTCATCATGGCGGAAGAGCTCGACCTGAGCGAGCTGATACTGCGGGCATTCCTCCTTCGGCACTCGCGGTTGACTTATCGCGGCTCGGGCCTGACCCTCGTGGGTTCCCGTTTGGACGTCGACACCCGCAGATTGCTCGAGGTTCTCGCTCGCAATCGCCTGTCGTCCCGATGGCTGGAGCCCGAGAGTTCACCGGAAGCGGAAACGTTGCTACGAGAACTCACCCTCGCGCCAGCAGACTTGCCGGTCGTCATCATCGCTGGCGGACCACTCCTTCACAACCCCACCAGTAGAGAGCTTCTCGATGCACTGGGCCTCGTGATCACGCACCCGAGTGACCACTCCGAGGTGTGCGATCTCCTAGTGGTGGGCGGCGGTCCCGCCGGACTCGCCGCCGCTGTCTACGGCGCATCAGAAGGGCTTACAACGACGCTGGCCGAAGACACCGCGCTCGGGGGTCAAGCCGGAACCTCTTCGCGGATTGAGAACTACTTGGGCTTCCCCGCCGGGCTCTCGGGTGACGAGTTGACAGCTCGAGCAGCTCTGCAGGCCAAGAAATTCGGCGTACGAGTCAAACTGGCCTCCCGGGCTATCGGCCTATCCTCCGGCGAGGATGCGCATCAGGTGACTTTCGAAGATGGGGATGTGGTCAGCGCAAAGTCGGTGATCATCGCAACCGGAGCCCGCTATAACCGGCTCCCGTTGGATCGACTGCGCGAGCTCGAGGGTGTTGGGGTTTACTACGCCGCCAGCCAGATGGAGGCACAGGCGTGCGGGGACAGGGCTGTGGTCGTCGTGGGGGGAGGGAACTCGGCCGGACAAGCCTCTCTCTTTCTCGCCCGCACGTGCGTCGAAGTCCATATCCTCATCCGTAGGGACTCTCTCGCCAGCACGATGTCGCGGTACCTCATCGACCAGATCGAGCGTCATCCCCAGATTCAGGTGTCGCCTCATACCGAGGTGGTCGGGCTCATCGGCGACTCGGTTCTCGAGGGCGTCGAAGTGCGGCACACCATCTCCGAGGTGACCAGCACCCTATCGATCTGCGGTCTGTTCGTCTTCATCGGCGCTGCGCCCAGCACCGCATGGCTCGGCGGGCAGCTGGCCGAGGACGAACATGGGTTCTTACTCACCGGGAAAGATGTACCGACCGCGCTTCTCGACTCCTCGCACGAGCCCTTTCTGCTCGAGACCAGCCGGCAGGGAATCTTCTGTGTCGGCGACGTCCGCAGCGGTTCGGTCAAACGCGTGGCCACTGCGATTGGAGAGGGATCGATGGCCGTACGATTGGTCTTCGATCGTGCGCAGGCGCGTGCGCTCACACAGTCACCGGTGCCCACCTCGCCATAGTCATCTTCACCCTCGGAGGAAAATATGTCAGATGATCGGGTCGACCCCACCGTCTCGCCGAGTGGCGCGGGCTGCGTCGAATGCCTGGCCGCTGACGGCTGGTGGCTGCACCTACGCCGCTGCGTCGAATGCGGCCATATCGGCTGTTGCGACAACTCCCCCGGCCAACACGCCACTGCACACGCAAAGAGCACTGACCACGAGGTCATTCGGAGCTTTGAACCGGGCGAGGATTGGTTCTGGGATTACAGCACCGAGGAGTATTGCGAGGGGCCGCTGCTGGCTCCGCCCGATTCTCACCCGCTCACACAGCCCGTTCCGGGCCCCGAGGGGAGGGTGCCTCCGGACTGGCAGCGGCATCTTCATTGACGTCGCCCTCCCTCTGCTCCTACGACGAAGAGAGGACTGGACCATCGCTCAATGGTCCAAAAGGGCCGTGACGAGAGCTTCGGGAAGGGCCGGATCGGCAAAGGAAAATCCTGCTGCCTGCAGGCGCTGAGGGATGGCCCGCTGTGACGCCAGCAGAAACTCCGTTGCCATTTCGTCGCCCAGCGCCCAACGGATCAGGGTCTCGGGCACGACCAGTCGGGCCGGCCGACGGAGAGCACGCCCCAACTCCTTGGTGAACCTGGCATTTGAAACCGGTGCGGGAGCGGTGATGTTGAATGGGCCGGACTGGGTGCGGTCGTCGAGCAGGAAGGCAATCGCCGCGACGGCATCGCGGCGGGTAATCCAGCTCAGCTGTTGCGAGCCCCTTCCCAGGCGCGCCCCCAGCCCAAGCCGAAATGGTGGGAGCTGCTTCTTCAGGGCACCACCAGCGCCACTCAGCACCACACCGGTGCGCAAGGTCACCACCCGGATTCCGGCCGAGGCCGCGGCAGTCGTCGCCGACTCCCACTGCGCACACACGTCGGCCAAGAATCCCGTTCCGCGCGCAGCGTCTTCGGACAGGATCTCGTCGCCCTGCGAGCCGTAGTAGCCAACGGCGGAGGCGCTGACCATGACGGAGGGGGGCACCGCCAGGTGCGCCAACGCCTCGGCCAGCGTCGTGGTCCCGTCCACCCGGCTGGAAAGGATCAGCTGCTTGTAACTGGGAGACCACCGACGGTCGCCCACGCCGGCGCCGGCGAGATGCACCACTGCGTCTATGCCCAGCAGCTTGTCGTGCTCGATGGTGCCCTGCTTCGGATCCCACAAGACCTCACCGGGTGAAGCGGTACCGCGCACGACGGGGAGAACCTCGTGTCCTTTCGCGCGAAGGTACGGCACCAACGAAGACCCGATTAACCCCCGTGAACCCGTAACCGCAATCCTCATGGACCTTCCTCTCCTTGTTCCCGAGGATCGGCGATAGGATTCACTGCTCGGAATTCCCAGTCGTGACCCGGCGACGAAGTCGACGCAGGTTCTCCCTCCACAACATCGTGAACACCGGCTTTGCCACCAGCGCTCCGGCGCCCGATCCCAACCACCATGGAAAGTGCAACTGCTCCTCCCATGTGACCAATGTCGCTGATCCTGGGGCGTTGGTGAGCGTGAAGCGACCGGACCCGTTCACCACCCCACTGTGCCGAACCCCCATGGCTACCGCGGCCTCCCACTCGCTGATCTCCATGAGGTCGGTCAGCCGGATCGGGCCAATCCGGGTATCACACTCAAACTTCGTGCCCACTCCGGAGCGGGTGGTGCCCAGAAAGCGGATGGCGGTGGCATCGGACATCCACTCCACGTGATTCTCGATTCGGGCCAGCTCTGACCACACGACGTGGCGCTCCGCCGCAATCGTTTCTGCTACTCGAACCGTCACCACTGAAGCACCACTACCTCGTGTCGAATTACGACTGTAACCCGCGAGGAGCCAGAACGAACTGAGCGACATCGAGATACCCACTGCGGAATCCCGCCTCGCTATAGGCGAGATAGAAATCCCACATCCTCCGAAAAGTCCGATCAAAGCCGAGCTGGTCGACCCGCTCCTCTCTGGCGTCGAATTCGTCGCGCCAACGTCGAAGTGTGGTGGCGTAGCTCTCGCCGAAATTCAGTTGCTCCACCACCCTGAGCTTGGTGTGATCGGCGACCGTCTGGCGGATGGCCTGCTCTGAAGGGATCAGGCCACCAGGGAAGATGTACTTGTGGATCCACGTCCATGACGCCTTGGTGGCGAGTAGCCGGTCGTGTGCCATAAGGATGGTCTGCAGGCCGATGCGGCCAGAGGGAACCAGCCTTCTCTCGAGGGTGCCGAAGTACTCGGGCCACCACCGTTCTCCGACTGCTTCTAGCATTTCGATGCTCACCACGGCCTCAAACTGCCCTGTCACGTCCCGGTAGTCCTTGACGCGCACATCAACCGCGGAAGTCAGGCCAGACTCATCGACCCGCCGTCGGACGAGTGTCGCTTGTTCCTGCGACAGTGTGACGCTGGTCACCCTGGCTCCCCGCCTTGCGGCGCGAAGAGCCAACTCGCCCCAGCCAGTGCCGATCTCAAGAAGGCGAGTCCCGCGCCCGACCCCCGTCGCGTCGAGTAAGCGGTCTATTTTCCGGGCCTGGGCCTGGGCCAAGGTCTCGTCTGCCCCAAGTGCGAAGAGAGCAGACGAGTAGGTCATCGACTCGTCCAAGAACGTGGCGAACAAGTCGTTCGACAGGTCATAGTGACGAGCCACATTGCGGCGAGACCCGTCACGATCGTTGTCCTCCCTTTTGGGGTGTCGAGGCTCGTAGATGCGACGCACCCACTGCAGCTTCGGGGGAACGAGCGTATCGATCTGCCGAGCCAGGGCTTCGAGCACATCGCAGAGATACGGAGCGTCCCAATCACCAGCCATATAGGCCTCACCAAATCCGATTTTGCCATGGCGTCCCAACCGGGCAAAGAACATCTCGGGACGACGGACTTCCATCAGAGGGCCTGAGACCGTCCCGAATGAACGCCCATCCGGCAGCTTGACCAGCAACCCCGCACGTTCTACGGCGCGACGGAAAGCGAGCCTCGCTATCATGGCCTGCAGCGCCGCCCGCTTGGGCTGCGCCAACTCCGGCCAACGGGTCAGGTCGACCGTGGGGAACGGTTCCTCCTCCAACTGGATCTCGAGAAACGAACTCACCGAGGTTGCACCTTGAGCCCTCGCCTCCATAGACGCAACCCCTGCCAGTGGATCAAGACCCGAGTACGAGCGCCGGAGTGACGCAAAGCAGATCGGATGATTGTCCTCGGTCGAATTGGCTGTCGCCGACCCTGCAAGGTGGCCACGAACGGTTCCTCCCCCCGACGCTCGAGGGTCACCGAGACACTGACGGCACTGCCGACCAAATCGGCCTTGATCCGATAGGTACCGTCGACCGCATTGAATGGCGACACGTACATCGCCTTGGAGACACTCGCCTCACCCTCGGGGTTTGGTTCGAGCACATAGCCGTGCCGATCGCCGTAGGTGTTGTGCACTTCGGCCACGACGGCGCATAGCACTTCGGATTCGTCGTAACACCAATACACTGTGATCGGATTGAAGACATAGCCCAGCGTCCGGGCGCCAGTCAGCATCAGAATACGGGAGGCCTCAATTCCCTTCTCTTCGAGAAGGTGTCGGATGTCAAGATGATCCGTGCCATTGATGCGCACGAGCCATCCCGTGAATCCTCGCAGTTGGGGAAGTCGGTCGAAGTCCACCAACCAGTAGGATGCCCTGTATGTGAATTCGTGCCGCAAAGGCGAGCGCCGATCATGCGCGACATCGACCTCATAGAGAGTGGGAAGCTCGAAGGATCCTCTCACCACTGTGCACCTAACGACGAAGCAGCGACTGCGCCCGAGCGACAGCCGTCCTCGTGAAAACCCCATCCGTGATACGCCCCGGCAAAGGCAATCGTTCCGTCATTAAGCTCACCCAGGCGTAGTTGCGCAGCCACCGACCTGAGCGTATAGCGCGGATGCTCGTACACCATGCGGTCGATGACCCGGTCAGGATCGACCCTGTCGGTGGCATTGAGCGTGACGAGAAGCGGAGATCGGGTGGGCAATGACTGCAAGCGGTTCATGTCATAGGAGACGAGAACTCCGTCCGTATCGGCTCCACATCCGAACATCAGATAGTTCCATGAGCTCTGGGCCCGCGGCGCCCGAGGAAGCACGCTCGTATCGGCGTGGAGATAGGTCTCATTTCGCGAATACTCGAATGCGCCTAAGACCACCCGCTGATCGTTTGTCGGATGGGCGAGCAGGCGCAGCGTATCGTCCGCATGCGTAGCCATCACTACTCGGTCAAATGATGCCTTCTCGTCAGAGTCATCGCGTACCTGGATGCCGTTGGCGATACGGGACACCGACCTTACTGGCGTTGTCGTCTTCACGGCCTGAAGTCGTTCGACGATTCGGTCCACATAGACGCGTGAGCCGCCCGTAATTGTGCGCCATTGCGGCGATCCGGCAACCGACAGCATCCCGTGATTGTCAAGGAAGACGAAGAGATAACGGGCGGGGTAGTCAAGCGCCACGCCAGTGGCGGCCGACCATACGCATGAGACGACCGGAACGATGAAGTGGTGAATGAAGTAGCGCGAGTAACCACCCTGACCTAAGAAAGCACGCAGAGTGAGTTCGTCATCCCCACGTTTGACCACGGCCTTCGCCTGACGGTAAAACCTCCGAATTTCGAGGAGCATGTGCGCGAACGATGAGGTAATTGCCGACCGAGGTCGCGCCAAAACGCCGCCCAGACCATGACCGCCCGCATACTCGAGTCCACACCCCTCGCAACGGATCGACATGCTCATGTCGGCCGCCTGGCTTGCTACGCCCAACTCGCCCAGGAGTCTTCGAAAGAGCGGATACGTATCGTCGTTGTAGACGATGAATCCCGAATCTACGGGGATGATTCCGACGTCAGGAGTAACCACGTCGTGGGTGTGGGCATGACCGCCGAGACGATCCGCTGCCTCATAGAGCGTGACATCGAAACGGCGCTGCAAGACGTAGGCTGCAGTCAGCCCGGCGACGCCCGCACCGATAACCGCGACGCGCTCACGCACGCCGGCAATTGAGGCCGTCAAGAACACACCTCGTTACACCAACGGTCTGCCACCGCTCCAACTTTAGTGCTAAAATCAAAGGGTGAGTAGCGGGCCGAAAACCCTGACCCTGCAGGAGGCGGCGGGACTTCTCGGCGTGCACTATATGACCGCCTATCGCTACATACGGCAAGGGCGGTTGCCGGCGACGCGCCAGGGTGCGCAATGGCGGATCCTGCCTGCGGACTTACGGACTCTCCAACGTTCCTCGGCCAAAAGCGACCGGCGTGGTGCAGCGAGAGCCCGAGCCGACTCCGCTGGGCTCGAGCGCCGCATGCTGGCTGGCGACACCTCTGGTGCCTGGTGGCTCGTCAAGAGCCACCTCGACGGCGGTCTCGATCCCGCCGGCATTTTGAATGAACTGGTCGTCCCGGCGCTTCGCTCTATCGGTGACCGTTGGGCTCATGGCGACGTATCGGTGGCGCAAGAGCATCGTGCCACGGCGGTGGCGCAGCGACTCGTCGGTCATCTGGGTCTTCAGTTTTGGCGCCGCGGCAAGAGCCGTGGCGCCATTGCGCTCGCAGCCCCGCCGGGTGACCTCCACACGCTACCCATCACCATCGTGGCTGATCTTCTGCGGTGGCACGCCTTTGAGGTTCTCGAACTCGGGGGGAACACACCGGCCGAAGCCCTCGCCGATGCCGTCGCGAGCCAAGATCGCCTCTTGGCCGTTGGCATAGTCTCGACGACTCGTGGATTCGAGGCCGAAGTGGCTTCATCGGTGCGCTCCGTACGTGCTGTGGCGCCCGATGTAGCCATCTTCCTCGGCGGACCCGGGGTGCGTTCGGCTGCGCACGCCCACAGGTTGGGCGGAGACATCTGGACGGGCGTGGGACCTAATGCGGCTGTCGAGACAGTGGAGCGCATCGCCCGATCGATCGTCGGGCCGCAGAGCAATGTCGCATAGCGCAGGTCGCTTGATCAAATGAGGCGAGTTCTCGCCTGGGTGACCGATCGCCTGCTTGAGGCAACCGTCGTCGGGAGTTTCTCGCGCCTCGGCTTTGTGCTGCGCAGCCGAACGGAAGCCTGGGGTGAATTGCCGAGACTCGATGGCAAGGTCTTCGTCGTTACCGGAGCCTCCTCCGGCATCGGTCGAGCCGTCGCCCTCGGTCTGGCTCGACAGGGAGCCAGGCTCGTTCTGCTCGGCCGCGACGAAGAGCGGCTAAGGGCCACACAGCGTTGTGCTTTGGCTGACCTTGGGTCCGGTCACGTCCATGTCGCGTCGGTGGACGTGGTGGACCCCGAAGCGGTTGGACTATTCGCCGCGCGCCTGGTCGCCTCGGAGGATCGACTCGACGGTCTCGTCCACTGTGCCGGAGCGTTATTCGACGACTATCGGGTGGCGCCCGACGGCACCGAGTTGACTCTGGCCACGCACGTACTGGCCCCGTTCCGTCTAAGTAATCTCCTCGCGCCGCTTCTTCGGCGGGCCGCTTCTTCGATCATTGTGACGGTGTCATCAGGCGGGATGTACACCCAGCGCTTCGACCTCGATCGGCTGGAGCTCACTGCACGCGACTATCGCGGGACCACAGCCTACGCGCGGGCCAAGCGAGCCCAAGTCGTACTGGCACACGAATGGTCCCGGCGCTGGGGTTCCGATGGCATAGCCAGCTATGCCATGCACCCGGGCTGGGTGAACACGCCGGGACTGTCGGCGGGGCTCCCCTCATTCGCTCGCCTGGGACCGCTGTTGCGGACTCCTGCCCAGGGAGCAGACACGGCAGTGTGGCTGAGCACAGGGGCGGCGCCCTCTAAATCGCAAAGAGCGGGGGGTATCTGGCTGGATCGACGTCGCCGATCCGAGGACTATCTCCCGACGACCTATCGCAGCGCTCCCAATCGCCGAGCGCGACGGCGAAGCCCTCTGGCAATGGTGCGCTTTCCGGACTTCGCTTGATCGCCAACCCCGAACGCAGTGATATCGGACGTAGTTTTCTGATTTCACCGAAACCTGCGTTGACGACAACTGAATCGACTCCCGTCAACGGGTCAGGACAAACTTGACCGCCCCCGTCTCCGCCCTGGAGCTTTCATGGCGTGCCTCTTTCAGTAGATTGCCAAATTTTTAGGGTGTGACTAGGGCGACTGGCGCTGGACAATGACGCGCCCTGTCATTTCGAAGGGTTCGATGCTGATCACATTCAGGCGGGCGCCCCCAGCCCAGGGCTCGTGGTTTAGCGCCGCAAGAGCCTGTCGTTCTTCGGGATCCTCGATGCGCCGCGCATGACCCCGCACCAGGACACTCCATCCTTCACTCATGGCATCGTCGACGTGGTCCACCTCGAACGCAACAACTCCAGCGATGGAGTCGGCCAGTGAGTCAGATGCGTGAAAGACCACCTCCCCACCGACGAACACGAAATTCACCGGGTAGGCCGCCGGGCCGACAGCGGTGGAGAGCACGATGCGGCCGATGCCACCAGCGCGAAGGTGACCCTCGCACTGTTGCGTCGTGAGGCTTTCGAGCACGGGGTTGATGCCGAGCGCGCCCAGATCCCTGGGGTCGATCCACTTGGCCACCCTCCAGAGTCAAAGTAGTCGTGTCGAGAGCAACAGCCAATCGGAGCAGCGCTCCCGAGCTCAGATCGGTGTCGGAACTCGCCTCGAAGTAGGCCAAGAACCAGGCGTCAACTCCCGCCCGTCGGGCCAACTCCTCCGTGCTGAAGCCCAGCTCCATTCGTCGGTGAGTGATGCGACGCGCCAGGTCGCCAACATGCTGGCCCTGCGGCTCTGGGGAGGAGGGCTCCCGTGGAGAGGTGTCCCCGGTCGATGTCATGGTGCCAGTCTGAAGCGTTATCGAAGGGACCCATAGGGTAATTGGTCCCACCCACCCGTGACCTGGACCCTTTGGGACCCACTTTGGCGCAGGCAATGCGGGATCAATAGGACCAATTGGTCCTCTGAGCGTGCGGCACTGGGGGAAGGGACCCTTTCCCCTGATCCTTGGGACCTTCGTCCCTAGGCGATTGCCCACATGGCACGTGAGGATGGAGCGCAGGACGACGACCTGACATGACCCAGACGGGAGGACAGAGAGATGACCAACGAGACGAACGATACGAGCGCAGGCAGTCACAGCCGTGAGCTGAGGATCGTCGTAGGAGTTGATGGATCACGATGTGCGGACCAAGCGGTTGATTTCGCGGCCCACGAGGCGGCTCGGTGGGGGGCGATTCTCCATGTCATCAGCGCCTTCGAAGTAGCCCCCAATGCGGGCTGGGTCGTGCTGCCCCTCGAGCCCTACAAGGAGACCGCTGCCGCAAACGTACGCACAGCACTTTCCCGGATCCACAACCTAGAGCCCGAAGTCGTGACGAAGGGTGAGCACGTGCACGGCGTCGCCGGCAATGTGCTCGTTGAAGCGAGCAAGGGTGCATCGTTGCTCGTTGTTGGAAGCCGGGGAAGAGGCGAGCTGGCGAGTCTGATCCTCGGGTCGGTCTCCGAGCACTGCCTGCACCATGTCGACGCATGTCCCATCGTCATCGTCCGGGTCAGCGCTTCCTAGAGACAAGACTGGTCACCGGGTGGTCGACTCTCTCGCCTGCCCCCGTCATCCCTGACGCCACTCACGTCAAGGGCGGAGCGATTTCAGTTCACCGTTTTGGCATGGACACCGCCGATTGCGCCATGGGCTCGGCATCGCTTCAACACGGTCGGGGGTCGAATGAGGGGACCGACGTGGTCGGGGCTACTGAGCTCGATGACGATCCCCCGGATGTCGACGTCGACCCCGTAGTGGGAACGGCGGTTGTTGGTGGAGAGATCTCCGTTACCGTCTCAGGATCGCCATATTGGTCCAGAGGTGGGGTGGAGGGCGTTTCGGGTGCACTGTCGAGGAAGGTGGCGATCGTCTGGCTAGCCGCAGGTTCTTGCACAACCTCGACGTCCTCGTTGCCGTAGGGGGCGTAGACGCCGGGCGTCGTGGGCAGCGTGTAGGAATTGAGTGACGAACCAGAAAGAGCGTGATAACGCTCGGCCAAGGAGATCAGCGTGCTCGGGCCGAGGTTGCTGTCCAGGGTGACATCGTGAGCGAGGGATGAAATGAATGAGGCCACCGAAAGCGGGTTATAGGTGGACTTGGCCTTGTCGATTACGGCCTCGATAACGAGATTCTGGCGTTCGATCCGGCCGATGTCCGACGAGAGATCGCTCATCCACTCCCCGTCCTTGAAATACTCGAAGTGACGCGACCGCGAGAGCGCCAACGCCTGAGCTCCCGTGAGGGTTTGACATCCGGTGGTGGTTATGTCGAGTCCGGTGCAGTTCTCATCCACGCCGTTGCCGTTGCAGTCGCCGTAGTCCCGTACTGCGTAGGGCAGGTCCATATTGATCCCGTGCAGCGCATTCACCATGTCCATGAGGCCGAAGAAGTTGATCACGATCCAGTGGGTAATGGGAATTCCGAACGTATTTTCAATCGTTTTGACCAGCCCATTGGCACCGGTACCGCTCGGGTTTGGATCATTTGGGCCGGTGGCAAAGGCTGCGTTGATTTTGTTCGGGCTGGACACACCCGCCGATGAGGGCACTCCCGACAGCGTGACCAACGTGTCGCGGGGAATGGACAGGGTGCTCGCCTTACCCGTCTTCGGGTCGACGTGAATGACCTTGATGGTGTCGCTGCGTTGCCCACCGGCCGTGGTCTGGTTGCCGAACTGCTTGGCCTCGGCTGCGGTCTCCCCCACTCGGGTATCCGAGCCGATAACCAGCACGTTGAAAGGCGCTCCGTTCGCGACGGCGACGCAGCTGGCACACTTGGCCGTCTTGATCTGATCGAACTCGTAGCGGAAATAGCCGTAACCCGCACCGGCGATCAGCAGGACCAGTACCACCGCCGATGACACCACGGTGACCAGTTTTCGCCGCCGACTCCACCGAACCTTGCCGCTCCGGCGCAGCGGACGGTCTCGCCTACCCTTCTGTTCGATCCGTGCACCGAGGGCTGCCAGTCCGGCCTCGTTGGCCACTGGACCTGAGTCCGAGCTTGCGCCCAACCGATTACCGCCCGCCACTCTGCCCTCGCCGCGATCCGGGTCGCTGTCCCGTCCAGACTGTTGTCCGTCTCGGCCGGACTGTTGTCCCAGGGCCGCGAGACCCTCCTCATTGGCCACGCGACTACGCCTCCGACCAGGAGAGGAGCGGCGGGACCCATCGTCAGGGCGACGGTTGTTCGCCATGGCGCTTACGGTACCAAGGTCGCCCGGTTTGTTGTGGGCACCTCAGGATGGTCAAACCTCAGCGAGGGACGGCGTGCGCGCTCGTCGGGGTTCGCGCGATGACCTGCCTGAAGTGGGTCTGCCTACCAACACGAACACGCGACGACTTGGAGCCGGACCATCCAGTCGTATGACGACTTCGTCTTCATTTTCCCCCAGTAAAACTGTGGCGACCCGGCTCCGCTTCAGAAGGCGCTCGACTTCCTCTGTCACCAAAGGTCTGCAGGGCCTCAAGATGCGCGGGCTGTGAGGCCACCCTCACCCGTCTTTGAAGAGTGCACTTGACAGACTGGGTAGAGCGTTCTACTTTTCTATGTAGATCGTTCTACTCACTATGGACCTGAGCTCATCGGCCTCACAAAATTTCCTCACTGCAATCCCAATAACCAAGGAGATCCGCAATGACCAACACCCGCCTCGAGCCCGGCCCCGACCATCCCATCACCATCCAGCCGTACCGGGGACATGTCACAGTCAGCCGCGGTTCCGTCGTCATCGCCGAGAGCGACCAGGCTCTCGAGCTCCACGAAGCCAACCATCCGCCCGTGTTCTACATCCCCATCGCTGATCTCGATCAGCACCTGCTGAGAGCCAACGAAAACCACACCTACTGCCCCTACAAGGGAGAGGCTTCTTACTATGACGTCATCCCTGCTGACGACGAAATCTTGGATGGCGCCGTGTGGTATTACCCGGAACCCTACACAGCAGTGGAGGCCATCGGCGGCTGCGTTGCCTTCTACGCCGACCGTGTCACCATCACGAGCGAGCCCGAAAATCAAGTATCCACATGACCGTCACCTCACTGAGCGAAGCCGTCGTCCGACGGCCATCCGCCCGGGATCGGCTCGTAGCCGCAGCCAACGAGCTGTTCTATGCCGAGGGGATTCATACCGTTGGCGTCGACCGCATCATCGAGCACGCTGGCGTCTCGCGTGCGTCGTTTTACAACAACTTCGTCAGCAAAGAAGAGCTCATCCACACCTACTTAGTGGGCCGCCACGAACGCACGACGAGCCGACTCAGCTTCGCCATTGCAGAACACGAAGACCCCCGCGAGAAAATCCTTGCCGTTTTCGACACCCAGGCAGGACAGTTCCTCCAACCTGACTTCAACGGATGTGCATTTGTCGCTGCGAGCAGCGAGGCCCCTCCAGGCGGAACCATTGAATCCGACGCTACCGAGTTCCGCACATGGATCCGCACGTTGCTCACCGATTTAGCAACACAAGCCGGAGCTGCAAATCCTGGCCAACTGGGGCGGCAACTCCACCTGCTCTACGACGGAGCAGGGCTCACCGCCCGCATGGATCACGATCCCGACATAGCCACGGCAACTCGAAGCGCCGTAGACGTACTCCTTGCGGCCGCGATCCGAAGCTAGTCGGAGGTGCCACTTTCACCCGCATGGCGCAATTCGTTGGAGCCAACGGTAGTCACTCGACGTTGCCGAAGGAGAAAATGATATGTCAGGACCCTATGCCGATAGTCCGGGTCGATGGAAGACCATCTCCATGGAGGACGGGCACGCGGAAATGTCCTGGACGCCGACAGCGGATATGGCCAATCCTTTCGGGAGCGTCCACGGGGGAATCATCGCCACCATCATCGATGAAGTCACCGGAGCGGCCTTGGTGTCGGCGATCCAGTCCGATACCGCACCAACCGTTTCCCTGAATGTCGAGTATCTCTACGCTATTCCCATCGGCGAGTCCTACACCGCGGTCGGTGAGATCGTCCGAATAGGTCGAGCGTTGGCGATTGTCGATGCGCATATCCGGAGCAAGGAGGGAAAGGTTTTCGCTCGAGGCACGTGCATCTTTCAGATTCCCCGTCCGAAGTGATGCTCCAAAGCGCGACAACCGGGCAGGCGATGTCATCGAGATCGCTGAGAAGGCCGCCGAACGACGTATTGGATGTCAGCTCTTAATGAGCTCGTCCGCCCACTCGATGAGCTGCGGAGTAAGCAGATGCCAGCGGTCGAAGAGCGTGCCGCCCCCCGCGTTCCGATTCTGACTTCGATCCATCCATTCGGTGTCGCCCCACGGCGGCTCAGCCAGCCTGGCGTTGGGGAGGTTGGCGGCCAGCCGCTCCGAGGTGGCCCGGGTGTGGTTCATGTCACTCTCGCCACTGCGGAAGACGAGGATCGGCACCGAAAGGGCCGCTGCCTCCTCGTCGCTGAGACCGGGCACGAGCGGGTCGCCACAGGCACAGTACGCGTGGGCCCAGCGCTCCATCGTCTCGCGGAACTCTTTGGGGTCCTGAGCCAGAAAGCGCTCCCGGTTACCCGGGTTGCGGCGAATGACCTCTTCCCACGTTTCGAGGTTGGCGACGTCCTCCATGGTGCCGCTCCAAATCGCAGTCAGCGATGGAAAGCAGTAGACGCTGGCCAGCGTCATGTTGCCCATGGGGCCGCCGCTGATCCACCAGATACCGAGACCCGCTGCCACGTCGGGGTGGCGGGCCGCCGTCAGCAACGAGACGCGGGCGCCGCCTGAGCCACCGACGATGATCGTCGGCCCGACATCGAGCTGGCGCAGCAAGGCGGCGAGGGTGTCAGCCTGCAGGATCGACTCACTGGAACCAGTGAAGTTCACCGAGGACTCGCCCACGTTGGGCCGGTCCCAGATGATCGCTTGTTGCCCGTCGTCAGCCAGGGCTTGCCCGAACTCTCGCACACCGCCGTAGTCCTTGCTGAAGCGCCCGCCGGGGGTAATGACCCAGGGGCGCCCAGAGCCGATGATCTCGTACGCGATTTCCTGATCGCCGATCTCAGCAATAGGCATCCGGTGGAACTCTTAGAGTCGGTAGAGCGTACGGGCGTTGTCGCCCATGACGCGGGCCTGGGTCTCGGGCCGCAGGGCGCCCATCTTCTCGGCCACGCTCTCGACCGGCGTGGGGTACAGGCAGGTCGGATGCGGGAAGTCGGTCTCGAACAGGATCCGATCATCGCCGATCATGTCCATCAGGCTCTGCAGCTTGCCCTGGGCCTCCTCGAACCAGAACGTGGCGTACCAGTTGTGGGCGAAGTACTCGGAGGGCTTGCGCTTCATCGCCTTGAAGTGATCGGGCGCGTTCTCGGCCAATTCGTAGTCCATGGTCTCGAGGATGAACGGAATCCAGCCGATACCGCTTTCGACGGCGACCATGGTGAGGTCGGGGAAGCGGTCGAACACGCCTGAGAAGATCGTGTTCATGACGACGCGGGCGCTGTTGAGGAACAGCATGCCGCCCCCGATGGCCGGCTTGATGTACTCGTCTTGCGATGGCCAGAAGTACTTGCCGAAGAAGTCCATGGCGGTGTTGCTCGAGCCGATGTGGAAATGCACGGGCATGTTGAGGTCGCTGCACACCTGCCACAATGGGTCCCACGCCCGGTTTGCGAGGTCGGGAGAGCCGGCATCCTGTGGGTCCGAGGTCATGTTGATGCCGCGTAGGCCAAGGCCAGCCGCCCGCTTTGTTTCCTGGATGCAACGGTCGATGTCCCACGCTGGCATCAGCGTCATCGGGATGAACCGATTGCTCGACGAGGTCTGCAGATCGGCCATGGCGTCGTTGTAGATCTCGAGGCACAGCATGCGGAGGGCCGCATCCGGAATGACGTTGTTGAGCGTCGTGCCGCCCAGTCCCACCACGTTGGGAAACAGAACCTGGGCGTGGATCCCGCACTCATCCATCAGCTTCAGGCGGGCCGCCGGGTCGTAGGCGCCATCGTGGACCCAGTCCAAACCCTTGTTGGAGGAGTCCAAGAACGGGATCTTCGAACTGTCCTGCGCGACGACGCCACCGCCGCGGGCAAAGCCCAGCACCTTGCCGTCGACGACCCACGTCGGGAGGCCGTCACGCTCCTCGATGTGGAGGACCCGGTTCTCGTAGCCCTTCGGGGCTCGGCTGGTCCAGAGGTCGTAGGGCTCCGTATAGTGGGTGTCAGCGTCGATGATCTGGAAGTTCTCTGCCAGCTGCGTCATGTAGTCCTACCTCGATTTTCCAAAGCCTTCGCGGGCCCCCCGCATCCCGAAGTATCGCGCCGCGACCCCTTGCTGGCAATTCATGGCACCCTCGGGGCCTCCGGGGTCCCGAAACCCGGCGTGAAGACCCAAGGGCTGGTGTCCTTCCACTGTCCTGCGTTAGGGCCTATGAAAGGGCTGGCCCCCGCCCGTTACTGCCAGCCAAGGGGTGGAAGGAACGGTGGAATGCCGACGTCAAAACCACCGATGAGCTGCTCGTGCAGCTCCTCAATCCGATCGGGCGTCCAGTCCCTGTCCTCCGAGTCGATCTGCGTCACGGGGTGGTAGCCCCGGATCAGCTGGATGCGGTTCCCGCTGACACCAAAGACCTGACCACTTATGCCCTTGGCCAAGCCAGAGGCCAGCCATGTGACGAACGGAGCAATTTGGCCTGGCCGCATCGGGTCGAATTCGCCGGGAGGAGGTGCCTCATAGCCGGCCCCGAGTGCGCCCCACAGCCGGGTGTTGGCAACCGGAGCGATGGCGTTGGATCGCACGCCGAAGTTTCCCAGGTCCCTGGCGAGCACCGTGGACAGCGCGGCCACACCGGCCTTGGCTGCGGCATAGTTCGCCTGGCCCGCGTTCGAATACAGGCCAGACTCCGAGGACGTGCTGATGATCGCGGCATCCACGGGAGAGTCCGTTCTCTTGTACTGCTCCCGCCAGTGGGCGGAGGCGAAGCGCGACGGGGCATACGTACCCTTGAGGACGGTGTCCACAACCGGGTTCCACTCCTCTTCGGACATGTTGAACGCCATCCGGTCGCGCAAGATACCGGCGTTGTTGACCAGGATGTCGAGCCGGCCGAACGTGTCCACCGCCTGAGCAATCAGCGCCTCCGCATCGGCCCAGTTCGAGACGTCACCGCTGTTGGCGGCGGCGACCCCGCCTGCGGCTTCGATCTCTGCGACCACTGCTCCGGCCGGCCCCGGATCAGAACCCACGCCCCTGCCATCGCAGCCCAGATCGTTCACCAGCACCGAGGCACCCTCATGGGCGAAGAGCAGGGCGTGCTCACGGCCAATGCCCCCGCCCGCTCCCGTGATGATCGCTACTTTCCCCTCCAAAAGGCCCATCTCTCACCATCTCCTCTCCCCCGCCCCAGAGCGGTAGGTCCCGTCCTGATTTGACTGTCCCGTACGAGCACTGTCAAACAGGCCACCAACTCGTCTGCCGAGACTTGCGCTATTAAGGCCTCGCCTCAACTCACGGAGGACGTAGAAACGATGATGGCATGGGGATCTGATGAGCTCGAAGGGAAGAGATGATCACTGTCGACACTCACGGTACGGTCGCGGTCATCCGCATGGAAGGCGGCGAGAACAGGATCAACGATGACTTTGTGGATGGCTTTCTTGACGCCCTCGACGTCGTAGAGGCGAGGGAAGGACCTATTGCATTGATCACAACGGGAGTCGATAGGTTCTTCTCCAACGGATTGGATTTGGAGTGGATGGCAGCGTCCAACCAGGGATCCGGCTTTCTCGAACGGGTTCACGAGCTGTTCGCTCGAATCCAGAACCTCAACGCCTATACGGTCGCAGCCGTCAATGGCCACGCCTTCGCCGCTGGTGCAATGCTCGCCACAGCTCACGACTACGTGGTCATGCGGTCCGAAAGAGGCTACTGGTGCCTTCCCGAAATCGACCTCGGGCTAGCTCTCACGCCGGAGATGTTCGCTCTTCTCTCGGCCCATCTCCCACGCGCCACACTTGCCGAAGCAACTCTTACCGGTCGACGCTACGCCGCTGAGGAGGCCGTAAAAGCTGGCATCGCCCACGAGGCCATCCCGGCCGAAGACCTGATCGGACGAGCACACGAAGTCGCCGCGGCGATGTCCGTGAAGAGTCGCGACGTCCTCAAAACTCATAAGGCGTTTCTCTACGCTTCCACCAACTAGCGGAGATCTCGCTTCGCGACCTCGCTCATCGGGCGGTATAGCCACCGTCCACGGGAAGCATCACACCGGTGATGTTGTGGGCGCGGTCCGAAGCCAGGAAGGCGGCCGCCTCGCCCACATCTGCTGGGTCGATGTAACGCCCCAATGGCTGCAACTGCCCCATTGCGGCAAGCGCTTGCTCGGACCTCTCCTGGAACGCCAACGCGGGGTCGGTGACGCCGAAGTTGGTTGGCATGGCCGCAGGGCAGAGGGCGTTAACGCGAATGTCGAACGGGGCCGCTTCGATCGCCACTGCCCGTGTCATCTGGACCACGCCCCCCTTCGTCGTCCCGTAGACGGTGCCTCCCCAGCCCACCAGACCCGACACCGAAGCGGTGTTGACGATGGAGCCGGGGGTCTCCTGCGCCTTGAACTGCAGAATGGCGTGCTTCATGCCGTAGAAGATTCCCCGCAGATTGGTGTCCATCAGGTGTTCCCACTTGGCGTCGTCATAGGTCTCGAACGTGCCGCCACCCGGAGGCGTGGCGATGCCCACATTGTTGAACATCACATTGAGGCGGCCGAAATTGGAGATGGCGGTCTCAATGGCGGCACGCACGTCGGCCTCCTTGGTTACGTCGCACGCCGCCACCACAGCCGCTCCGCCCTCTGCCTCGACTCGGCGAACGGTTTCCTTCGCCCAGTCCTCCATGACGTCGGCACATACCACCTTGGCGCCTTCGCGACTGAACACGAGCGCCGATGCTCGTCCCACGCCGGAACCGGCCCCGGTGATGACGCAAACCTTGTCTTCGAGCAGCAGCATGTTCCCCCCAAACGTTTGAACTTGTAGGTAGAAATACGTTTATTGTCGACGATGCGCCGGGTCTCGCTCCACCTGGCGCGTGGCCTTGTTACCCATCCGCCGTACGGACGAACGTGATAGCCCCGGTTGGACAGCCAGCGACGGCCGCTTCGATCTGCGCCTGGGGGTTCCCTGCCGCGTTCTGCACGACCGACTTCGTCTCATCGTCGATGTCGAATGTCTCCGCTGCGTAGACCACGCAGACGCCGGATCCCATGCAGACGGATCGGTCGATCTCGATCCGATATGGGAGCTCGTTGTCCATCAGACGAGCCTGTAGAGCTTCGCTGCGTTCTCCCAGAGGACCTTTCGCTTGTCATCCTCACCGAGTTGTGTGAACCACTCGTCCGTCAGCGACTTGGAATTGGGCCACGTCGTTTCGGAGTGGGGGTAGTCACTGGCCCACATGATGTTGTCGATGCCGATGTGGTGGCGCTCGCGCAGACCGACCGGGTCTTCCATGAATGTCCCGAACACCTGCCGCTTGAAGTAGAAGCTGGGTGGGTTCTCAAGCTCGCTCTTCGTCCAGAACCGGTGCTTCTCCCACAGGTGGTCGGAGTAGTACTGGAAGAAGGAAATCCACCCGATCTGGCCTTCCACCGCAACGAACTTGAGCTCGGGGTACCGCTGCATCACAAGTCCATGGATCAATTCGGAGACGGACTCGGCCATGGTGAGCTTGCTCATGACGAGCCCGGTCATGAAGCGCGGTGCGCTCTCGAAGATGCTGGGGGTCGGGGTGCCGGGACGACGCCCGCCGACATGCAGACCCACGGGGAAACCCGTTTCGATGAAGGCCTCCCACATTGGGTCCCACTTGCGGTCGCCGTAGTCACCCTCTGGTGGGAACAGAGGTATGTATCCGCTGGCGAGACCCGGTTGGGCGGCGGCGAATCGGAGCTCCTCCGCCGCCTGCTCCGGCGTGCTGATCGGGATCGCCGCCACGCCGAGGAGGCGTCCGGGCGCGTAGGAGGCATAGTCGGAAAGCCACCGGTTATAACCACGCACGCTGTTGAGCCGGAGTGCAGGGTCCTTGGACGCCAAGGGCCCGCCCAGGTAAAGGACCTCAGCGTCCACCCCGTCGATGTCCATGTCTTTTATCCGCTCGGCTGGGTCCCATGCACCCGAACGCTGCTCGTCCATCTTCCGTACATTGAGGGTGAATTCTTCGGGTTTCTTCCCGGCGAGATTGTTGAGGGTCAAGATAGGCGCGCGGTTGCCTTCAAACTCCGTGAAATCACCCTCGTCGGTGTGCACGATCTTCGGTCCCCGGTCTCGAAACTCCGGGTCGAGATATGTCGACCACGCTTCGGCTGGCATGGTGACATGTGAGTCCGATGAGATCAGTCGGTAGCCGCTCATTTGTTGCCTCCGTATGGTGTTGTTAGCTCTCGTTCTACGTCTGTTGGATGTTTGCTCAATTGAAAAGGACGGGGATTCCGTTCGGGCCTCGGTGTTCGAGGCCGATGATTCGTACGTTCGGTGCGGCCGGGTCAAGGCGGATGTTGGACAGGCGGTCCAGCACCGCGTTCATCGCCACCCACATCTCAGCCCGAGCGACGTGCATGCCTAGGCAGATATGGGGTCCGCCGGCGAAACCGACGTTCGGTTTCGGGCTCCGATGAGGATCGAAGCGATCCGGGTCGTCCCAGCGTGCCGGGTCACGGTTGGCCGCCCCAAGGTTCATCTCGACGATTGCCCCCGCCGGGATATCCACCCCGAAGATGGTGACGTCCCTCGTGACCAGGCGTCGGAAGATCGGATCGGTCGGCTCCCAGCGGACGGCCTCGTCGATGGATCGACGAAGGAGTTCACGGTCGTTGCGGACCTCGTCGAGGAGCTCGGGGTCTTTGAGAAGGCCCAGGAGCAGTATTCCGAGTTGACGCCACGTCGTGCCCGAACCGGCCGTGAGGGCAAGCATGGAGAACCCGTAGATCTCTTCGTCGGTGAGTAAGTGGCGCTGGCCGTCCTCCTCGATCTCGGTCTGTACGAGCGTCGTGATCAAGTCATCCTGGGGCTCCGCCCGACGGGCCTCGATGACCTTCTTGAGCATGGCTGTCGCTCGCTCTCTGCGCTTCGCCACCTCGGCCTCATCAGCCGGACCCTGCCGAGTCATACCGCCGCCGCCCTCGGTACCCTCCCGGAAATCCAGAGCTTCCTTACGTGAAAGACCGAAACTTGCGGTGATCGTTTGCAGCGGGATCCGCGAACAGAGTTCGGCGTTGAGCTCGGCTTGTCCGGCGGGCTCTATGGCGGTGACCGCCTCGTCGACCAGCGAGTTGATCCAGTTGTCGATCCACCACTGCGCACGCTTCGGGGAAAACGCCGGTTGGACGAGCGCCCGATTCCGGCGGTGCTCGTCGCCCACCATCTCGAGGATGCTGCGCCCGAACAGCTGGGTCGTGAAGCCCGCATAGATCGTCGAGGAGAAGGTCTGGTTCTCCCGCAGAATCAGGTCATTGGCCTCATAGGAGTAGGCCGAATAAATAGGGGCCTCCCTACGCAGGCTGATCCCACCGGGCGCGTATCCGAGGAGTTCGCGGACAGAGCCTCGATGCACGGGCGCCTGCGCCCGAAGCTCGGCAAATGCCGGGTAGGGATCCTCCACCAGAATTCCCCCATCGGTCGCCATGACGTGACGCTCCACGTCGTAGAGCTCCTTGAACCGTTCGGCTTCGGCTGTTGACGTCACGGACCCTCCCCAAGACTGTCGTTGTAATGATGGTAGACCAACGTTCTATTTCAGGCCAGCGCGACCGGCGAGGGGCCTAGGCCACCACCCCGTCCGCCCGGAGGGTCTGGATCCTGCTGTCGCTGACACCGAGTTCGCGGAGGATCTCGTCCGTATGCTCACCCAAATCCGGCGCCCGTTCCACCGTCAAGGCGTCCTCGTCGAAGAGGATCGGAGGTGCTGGGATACCGAGGGTGCCTGTCGGGTAGTCGACCGACTGCAGGTAGCGGTTGGCGAGCACCTGAGGGTCTTCGTGCATCTCGGCCGGTGTCTGCACCGGTGCCCACACCCCATGGGCCGAGGCAAGCGCGACCTTGACCTCCTCGAGGCTCATCGCTCCGAGGAGTTCGGTGAGCAGGGCCACCGACTCGTCCCGGTGTGCGGCGCGGGCGGCCGACGTGGCGAACCTCTCGTCGGTAGCCAGCTCGGGTCGGCCGAGGCATGCGCACAGATCCGCCCAATCCGGGTCGGGGTCATTGACGAAGACGAGGCTGACCCACCGCCCGTCACGTGTGGGGTAGTTGCGCATCGAGGCGGGGGAGCCGTCCCTGGCCATGGCGTTGGGCGGTTGTGGTGGGAGACCAGGGCTGCTGGCGATGATCGGCTGGTGGTTGAACCAAACCGCGGTGCCGAGCAGGGAGCCGTCTACGACGGGGGCGACGCCAGTGAGAGCCCGCTGGAGCAACCCGGCGCAGATACCGCCAGCAAGGACCATGCCCGACATCGTGTCGCCATGGCCGACCATCCCGGTCGGCGCCTCGGCACCCGATACCTGCATCGCCACATGAGCGAGCGAACCGCGGGCCCACCAGATGGCGGCGTCGTAGGCGCGCCGCTCCGACTCAGGGCCAAGCGGTCCCAGTCCGGTCCCCTTCGCGTACACGATGTTGGGATTCCTAGCCCGGATCTGATCGACATCAAAGCCGAGCTTCCGACGAGTGGCAGGCAGAAAGCTCGTGAGAAACACGTCGGCCGTGTCCACCATGGAGTACAACACTTCACGCCCCGCGTCACACGCCAGATTCAAGGCGATGGCCCGCTTGCCACGATTGTAATTCTTGAAAGAGCGGCTGCTCGAACCGGGTTCGAGCGAGCCACCGAGGACCCTGTTGGGATCCGGCGCTCGGGGGTTTTCGACCTTGATCACGTCCGCCCCCCAGTGCGACAGCACGCCACCGGCCGCGGGCACAAAGGCCCACATCGTGAGGTCGATTACTCGGATTCCGCTCAACGGTCCCGTCATCAGACCTTTCCCTCCTCTTCCGCCCGTTCGAACACCGGGAGCCGAAACGTTCCTGCCTCGTCCTCGCACTCGAGAAAGGTCACCCGGACTGGCATTTCAAAGGAGATGTCGTCGTGCGCGAAGCCCACCGGGTTGCTTATGAAGAGAGGTCCCTCGACGAGCTCGACGAGGATGGTCGTCCACGGCACCCCGAGCTGGGTGTAATAGGGACGTTCGAACGTGCACCAGCTCACGATGCGGCCGTCGCCGCTCATGGCCTCCCAAGTGAGGGCGGTGTTGCTGCACTTTTCACAGGCGGTCGTGGGAGGCCACGAGAGATGGCCGCAGGCATCGCAACGTTGGATCCGCAGCTCGCCTCTTTCGCACCACGCCCAGAAATCGTCGTGGGCGGCCCCCACAACTCGGTTCGGCCGTCTTTCCGCCACCGTCACCGCTGCCTCGCGAACACGATCGGATGTGCCGAATCGGTGGTCGTGAACGAGAACAGTGAGACTTCGGCGTCCTCGACTTGCCTCTCGCCCGCCTCGTGGCGTAGCTGACGGACGGCCTCCGCGATCAGGTTCCACCCCTGCAGATACGACTCCGACAACATGCCCCCACCGGTGTTGGTGGGAAGGGTGCCGCCCCATGTGGCCTGACCGGATTTGAAGAACTCAAGGCCCTGGCCCGGCTCTACGAATCCATATCCCTCCAACTGGTTCACCAGGTGGATCGTCGAGGCGTCGTAGCCCTCGAAGTGGTCGACGTCGGTGACCGTGAGCCCGGCCATCCCGAGCGCTTGGCCACCCGCAGCGGCGAGCTGCGGACGAAGGCGCTCCCGCACCATCTCGTGCATCTTCGAGTCCTGCACGTAGGCGTTCCCCCATCCGGCGACGAGTACGGGATGATGCGCGAGATCGGCCGCACGAGCGCGGTCCGTCAGGATGACGCAAACGGCCCCGTCATTGACCAGGCACATGTCGAACAGCCGCATCGGGCGGACGATGTAGCGACTGGCGAGGTAGTCCTCTATCGTCATGGGCTTGCGCATGATCGCGTTCGGGTTGCGTTCGGCATGCGAGCGAACGGTCATCGCCACCGCTCCGAGGTCGGCCTCCGTGGCCCCATAGGTTGCCTCGTAGTACGTGAACATCAAGGCCCAGTGGGCCGCTTGTGAGCTCCAACCCCAGGGGTGGTAGTAGTAGTAGGAGTCCCGGCCACTCCCCCCGTAGGTCTGGCCGCCGTAGTTACGCCCGATCCCGCGGGACGGCAACGAATGCACCACGGCCATGGTGTGGCAGGCCCCCGACGCCAGTGCCTCGAGCGCGCTCTGGAAGGGCATCATCCCGCCCCCGGGCATGACATGGCGGGCTTCAATGCCGATCGTTTTCGCAAACGAGGCCGGATCGGGACCCCCGTAGGTGAAGGATGCGCACAAGCCGTCGACGTCGCCAAGCGCCAGTCCACTGTCGGCGAGCGCCCGTTCAACCGCCCGCCGGGCCAGGGTCTCAGCGTCGGGCGCAACATAGTCGGGTCCTCCCGCACGAGAGGCGCGGTAGTCGTCGCCAAAGTCGGTGGTGCCCACGCCGACAATTGCGTACTTGCCGGCGGCGTCCCCGCTGGGCGCCTTTATCACCATTGAGGTGTCGGTCATCCCAGTCGTCCGGGACTTGGGGTCGACGCGTGCAGCGGCAAGCGAGCTGGATGCACTGGACCCCCTAGACAAGCGCCGAGAACGTCAGCGAGCACCGCAATCGAGTTCGAATCCCCCACAGCCGCATCCTCGCGCAACTTGTCACGCCGGTCCAACGCTGTCAACGATCCACCTACGGCTCGCGCGCCAAGGTTGTCAGTCGTGATCCTTATCCCGATTCGTGGTCGGAACCAGAAGCGCGAACATCGTCGAGGATCCCAACGATCGCCTGCATCACCCGGACTCCGGCCAACAGCTCCGTCTCGGAGAGCATTGCCAGGTGCTCCTCCCACCGTGTATTCCAGCTCGCCCGCTTCTCATCCATGATCGCCCGACCCGTGGGGGTGAGAGAGACCATGCACACCCGCCGGTCGCTTCCATCCCGATGTCGCTGCACGATGCCGTTGGATTCGAGCTGATCCAGCATGGCGGTCACGCTCGCCGGATTGAGATCGGCGCTTCTCGCCAGCTCACCCGCGGTGACCTGATCGGTCAGCGCGAGGACAGTCAGCGCTCGTAGTTGTGAGAGGGTCATATCGAGCTGCTTTGTGTGCTCGCGCCCGCGTAGACGGCGTTCGGCCCCGAAGAGCTCGCCCAACGCTTTACGTACCTGTTCCACGGTCGCCAAGCGTCCTTGCCTGTCCGTATGGACCGTCACCCGAAGACCTCGACGAATGAATCCCCCGGCGGCTGTTCAAAGCCGTTGCCCCCTGCGAGGTGGACTTTTCGCTCAATGCGCCAGAGGAAGATGGTGGGAATGAGCGAGGCAAAGATCAGGATCATCACCCACCAGTACGTCTGGGAGAAAGCCGCGGCAACGGCATTGGCGCTGGCGTGGGAGCTGAGGTGGGTGAGCTTGTGCTCCAAGACGACGGCAATCACCGCTGTCCCGAGGGAACCCCCGACGCGCTGAATCACGTTGAGTTGTGGACTCGCGTCGTTCACCTGATCGTGCGAAAGTGCCGAGAAGGCGGCCGTCATGGCCGGCATGAAGGCGAGGCCGACGCCCGCGCCCCGGACGACCATCGCCACGCCGATTATCGTGAACGATGTCGTCGCATTGACGAACAGGAACGGCACGGTGCCGGCGGCGAGGACGAGGCAACCAACGAGGGACGTCAGGCCAGCACCAAAGCGGCGCGTCGCCATGCTCGACCGATTCATGCCGATGGCCGAACCGATGCCTTGGGGAATCAACAGCAGCCCGGTGTGGATGGCGTCGTCGCCCCGCGCCACCTGGAAATACAGGGGAAGAAGAATCAGCGCCCCGAAGAGGCCGGCTCCTAGACAGAAGAACACCACGCTCGCCGCGCTGTATGCCTTGATCCGATACAGGCGGAGATCGAGGAGTGGCTCGGCGATGCGCCGGGATCGTAGGACGAAGGCTACGAGCAGCACGAGACCGACGATCACGGGAAGGACAACCGACAGAGAGGTGAAGTTGCCTGCGGTGGCACTCTCCGAGAGCCCGTAGGTGATGCCCACCGTCCCCGCGCCAGCGAGGATCAATCCGGGCCAGTCGAGGCGACCGGCGCTGCCCTCGATGCGGTCGCGAGGAAGCAGTTTTCGTGCCACGAAGAACGTCACGATCCCGATCGGCACGTTGACCAGGAAGATGGCGTGCCACCCCACGCTCTGGAGCAAGAGGCCACCGAGCGTCGGGCCAAAGACCGGCGCCAAGACGGTAGGCACGCCGATGACGCTCATTACCTTGGGCAAGTTCTCCCGCCCGACCGCCTTCACCAGGATGGTCATCCCGGTGGGCAGGAGCATCCCTCCACCGATCCCTTGCAACGCCCGGAAGGCAATGAGCTCCCCGATTGAGCTCGCGAGCCCGCAAAGCGCCGATCCCGCGGTAAAGAGGACAAGCGCCGTTATGTAGATCCGATAGGCGCTGTAGCGGCGTACCGCCCAGGCCGTCAGCGGTATGACAGCTGCGAGTGCGAGGAGATAGCCGGTTATGACCCACTGAACGCTGTTGAGAGGCGTATGCAGATCCTTCGACAGGCTGTCCAGCGCGATGTTGACAATCGTTGTATCGATCACGGACATGATCGATCCGAGCACGATGACGACCGCGATCCGCTTGACGTGAGGTTCGACGACGCCGAACGGCTTAGCGTTTTGCGCTTTGGAAGTAGTGGTCATCAGCTGAGAAGGGCTCCAGCGTCGTTGGTCTGTCTGGCGAGTAATTAACTATCTAAAAGTTTGATAGCAAACTAGATGCCAAAACGAAGCGGGTCAAGTGCAGGACTCGGGAAATCCCGGGGTGGCGGCCCGCTTCGCCGCCAGTGGCTCGTTCGAGGTGCCCTCGCAACGTGTCCGACCGATCCCCCGATGTGGCCGCGGGAACAGGACTTAACCAGCTACCTCCGGCAAATAGGCCATTTCTTGACCAGTATCAGCTCTTGGCATCAATCTGCGAGCGCGCAATGGCGCGGACGATTGCTTGCTGGTCTTCAGGCCTGAGAGGCCCCAGGACGAGATGTCCTCATCTCGTACCTGAGATGGCGTGCCAGGTCGGCTTCAGATGAAGGTCAAGTCCCTGGCATTCTCGTACATGATGCGCCGCTGGTCGGCCATTGGGAGGCCGGACACGTTCTCGAGGAAGTCCTTGGGCTGGGCGTAGCCTTCGCCGTGGGGCCAGTCGGAGCCGAAGAGGATGCGCTCGGTCGGCAGGTGCCGTGCCAGCTCGACCACGTCCTCCTCTACGAAGGGCGCCACCCAGACGTGCTCGATGAACTGGTCGCGGGGGTTGTCCTCGTAGCCGCCGCCATGATCGAGGTATTCGAGGGCCTGGAGTAACGGAGGCACCCAGGCCGCCCCATTCTCGATTATTGCCACGCGCAGTCTTGGGAACCGCTCGAAGAGCCGGTGGGCCACGAGGAAGTAGCAGAAGTCATGTATGAGTCGGCCCTTCATCAGCGACGTAATAGGAGTGCCCCACGCCTGACGCATCGATTCCTGCGAGGCGACCGGTCCTCCGGGCACGTCACCCCAGAGCCGCTCGACGAGGCTACTCACCTCGAGGTAGGTAGTCTCTGTCCCGGCGTGCGGCGCTACGACGACTTCGGCTTCTTGGGCCAGACCCCAGAATCGGTCGAACATGGGATGGGCGGGCGAGCGGAGTCCGTCTGCGGTAATCACCGGGCCGTGACGCAGGGTGACCACCCGGGCTCCACGTTCAATGCACCACTGCAGTTCCTCTACCGCATTCTCGGCGTCGGACAGATTGAGGAAAGGCACCCCAAAGATCCGATCCTGATATGCGAAGCCCCACTCCTCGTCGATCCATCGGTTGAAGGCCCGACATTGCTCGATTGTTGCCTCCACGTCGTTCACCAGCACGGGTGCCTCGACTACGACTCCGTGCGAGGGGAACAACCAGCAAGCCTCCACTTCCTGGAGGTCCATCACCTTCAGTCGGGCGTCGCGTTCGTACCATTCGGGATGCTCAGAGGGCTCCACTTCGAACGCGCCGACCCATTCCTTGCGCGTCGTGCGACCCTGGAACAGGCCCAGGAAGGCCCCAGGGTTCGGACGTGGGTGGGCGTCACCCGGCCCCGGCAGGTAGTTGAACACTTCACCGTCGAGGACGTAGCGGACGGCCCCGTCAACCTCCTTGACCTGAATCCCGCGCTCGGCGAACTTCGGGTCACGGTGGCGGGTGAAGGCATCGCTCGTTTCCCAGTAGTGGTTGTCGGCGTCGAATACCGAGCCGATATCGTTCTGATCGTTCGTGTTCATGACTTCTCCTACTCTGACCCGTGTCGGAGCAGATGCCCAGGCGTGGCATTGGTGCATTCTCCATCGATGAAAGTGGTCTGCCCGTTGACGATTATCCGGTCGTAACCGGTGGCCTTTTGGATGAGCCGCCACTCGTCGGCCGGGTAGTCCCACGCCCGTTCCTGAGGGAGGGAATCGATGGTGTCGGGGTCGTAAACAATGATGTCGGCGGGAGCGCCCTCGCGCAGGAATCCTCTCCCTGTCAGACCCATCGCCATGGCCGGGTAGGCCGAAAGCCGCCAGTGGGCATCCTCGAGCGACATGACCTCGCGCTCGCGGACCCAGTAGGCCAGCAACTCGGTGCCATAGCGACCGGTCGTAATGAACTTGGTGTGCGCTCCCCCGTCGCTTACGCCGGGAAGAGCCACCGAAGAGTTGGCCACCTCTTTCAAAGCCTGGAGATCGCCCTCGACAATCGTTGTACCGAACCCGGCCTTCAGCTCGGCGGCTACAGCCACATCCAGCATGGCATTGAGCATTGACTTGTTCTCGCGCACGGCGATCTCGCCCAAGGTGAAACCCTCATAGCGCTCCTTGAGCTTCTGGGCGTTCGGCACGTCGCTCGATATCCAGTTGACCCGGATGTCGGCCATGGGATAGCGGGCAGCGCCGAAACCGCCGCCGGTGGCGTCGATCGACTCCTGCAACCCCTCCCGGCGTCCTGGATCGGCGAACTTGGCCAGCTTCTCGTCGCGCTCGCCGAGGCATATCTCCTTCCACGCCGGGAAGGCGTCCATGAGGTTGTACTCCTCGAAGGTGATCTCCGATGCAAATCGCACGGTCGCGGCCTGGGCGAACACCCGCACACCTTCCTGTTCATTGAGCTGCTCCAACCGAGCGATCGCCTGGCGGTGGGGATAGATCATCTCGCCGTGCTGATTGGCCGCGCCGCTCGGTCCGAGCGCGTTCCAAATGATCGGTCGACCGCTCTCTTTGGCGATGAGTGCCGCGTAATCCAGCGAGCCGGTGACCTGCGTCGTACCTCGACCTACCATCCGAAGAGCGCGGGCGAACGCCGTCATTTCCCGCTCGCTCATCATGTCCGTCACCATCGGTGTGCCGTCAAAATCCAGTTGCACATTGAACGTGTCACCGAGGATCTGGGCGCTAAACCCGCAGCCGCCCGCTTCCATTGCCTCCACCAGCAGCTGGCACATCTCGTCCAGCTCCTCGTCCGTCACCCGGTTCTTCTTCGCCTTGTCTACACCGACGACATAGGCATAGAGCGGGGCCAGGGGCACCAGGGACATGATGTTCACACCCTTGGGGGTTCTCTCCACGCTGTCGAGGAACTCGGGGAAGGTCGTCCAGTCCCAGGGCATCCCGGCCCGCATGGTCTTGAGCGGCACCGCCTCGTTTCGTGAAACGGTCAACATCGCCCGGTCCTGATCCTCGGGGCGGCACGGGGCAAAGCCAAACCCGCAGTTGCCGATCACGACGCTCGTCACTCCGTGCCACCCGGAGATCGTGCACCATGGGTCCCAAAAAACCTGGCTGTCGTAGTGAGTGTGGAGGTCGACGAAACCAGGCGCCACGTGCCTCCCTGAGGCATCGACCACCTCAGCACCGTCGGCGGCATCGATACTCCCGATCGTCGCGATCCGCCCGTCTTTTATCCCGACGTCGGCTTTGAATCGTGGCGTGCGAAGACCATCGAAGACAGTTCCCCCCTTGAGCACCAGATCGTAGATCGCCATTTCGCGAGCACCCCCTACTTCGTCCTGCTGCACTCTGTCCCGGGTGCAACATCCGGGTTCAATCCGACGTAAGCCGCGTCACTTTTCGCGGCACCCCCAATGCAGCCGCCATTCTCAGTTAAATAGAATTTGCAGCTTCACAGCAAGGTCCTCTCAGGTCTCTCTCTCTGAACATGACGCCGCACTAGCTCCCGTTCCAACTCAAGGGTTCGGTGAGTCCGTTACTCGTCGCCGTTGTGCCGCTCGATGTGATGTGCACCACTCCATCGGGAAGAAGGGGAACATTGACCGACGACGGCGTGGAGGGGCTCCACACGACCTTGTACACGCCGCCGGGAAGGGTCTTCTTTTGCGGGGTGCTGAGCAGGCACGGTAACGGCGTGGTCAACGCCGAGACGAGAGCGCCTGTGCCGGTGCATTTACTAGTTGGGGCTTGCGTCGTCAGCACGAATTGCAGATGATCACCTGCTGGAACCGAATAGAGGGTGGGCGTAAGTCCGATGCCGTATCGTTGTAGCGAACCAGCAGGGGCATAGCTGTTCTTCGTGTAGGGGTGTTCGGGCCGAACAAGCAGATTGTGCTTGTCATACCAAGAAGCGCTCTGGTCTACGGTCCGCAGGCTTCCCAGAATCGTTCCCGTGGCCAGCTGCGTACTTTGCCCCGAGGGCGATACGTCGAACAACGTTCCGTTCAACTCAAGGTTCCGATTGCTTGACCTGGCATAAATTGTGGCAGCTATCGGACCACCGATTGTTTCTGCTTGGGTCAACGGCTGCGCATTGAAGGTAAGCGTTGTCCCATCCTGCGTCGGTTGGCCCCAGCGAAGTGTCGCCGAGCCAGCCTTTGACGAGCTGGTAGACAAGTTCCCGTCCGAAGCAAGATGATACGCGGTGTACACATCGGTCAATGGGTAGGTCGTGGCATTGACCCATTTCGCTGCCTGCAGTTCATAGAGATGCATCGGCGTCGTGGTGTCAGTGATGCCCGTGTGCTCTCCCTTCAGCCAGGTGTCATACCATTCGAGCTGGATGGTCTGATCAAGACCTTGGCCGTGTTGCCAGGGCCCGATGACGATCTGGTAGCGACCGGTTGTCTTTTGATTCGGACTCATCGGGCCGAACAGGGGCTTGTGGTCGTAAGCATTCTGAAAGATCGCATACTCGAGCAGTGAACCGGGACCGTCGGTCGGATACCACCCGCTCCATAAGAGCGCCGGAATCTTATTCTTTACGATGTTCGCCGCAACGTTGTAGGTCGTTCGCTCTTGCCAATACGTACCGTTGTAGGCGGCTGGCCCGCCGGTCAGGAATTGATGCTCCAGCTTTACGTTGGCGGCGTGGTTCACGGCTTCATTCTTTGGGCCGTCGAGCCCTGCGGCCAACGGGCTTGCGAACAACCCGGCCACCTGGCTGGGTATGCCCCCTGCGAAGTAGTTGTTGTAATCATTCGAAGCGCACGCGGGAAGGATTTCCTTGACTGGTGAGTTCGGCCCGAGTGCGGCTGCGGTGAAGATCTGGTCGATTCCCAGAAAGGAGCAACCGTCCAGACCGACAATGCCGTTCGAACCAGACAGCGTCTTCGCGGCCCAATTCACAAGCGCCACCCCATCCTTGGTCTGTCGAGGCCCGAAGTTCACCCCCAACACCTCTTTGCCACCCGGTCCGTACGTGTCGATGGCGCCGCGTACTTCGACCACCGCGTTGATGTAGCCCCGGGTCACATAGAAGCCATTTGGTTGATCCTCTGACGGATACGGATCCTGAGTCAGCAAGACCGGAAAGGTCCCCGCGGCTCGCGTTCCTGTGGAAGGGTCGGACGGATAGCCCACGTTGGCAAGGAGTGTGACGCCATCGCTCATCTTCAACGGAATGTTTTGGACGATGGTCATCCCGTATTGCACCGGGTCTGGTTGCCAGGTTCCCCCCGGCCACGGGGTCGGAGAACTCGCACCGGCCCCAGATGGCGAGGCCCCCCACACCAATGGCAGGGCTACCAGGAGACCCGCCGCCGCGACAACCCCGCGACGGAGCCGTCGAATCGCTGACGGGCCACTCTCGCCTTTGCCGCCCAAGTGATCCATCCCCCGCCTCCTGGCAACTCGTCGTTCTCGACCCGACCCCGTTGAACCCCCTCTGGCCTCGCTCCACATCAAACTCCAGAACTGGTCTCGACGCTTAGGTAGCGGTCAAAGATGTCCTCATCTCGTACCTGAGATGGCGTGCCGTCAAAGACGACCCTTCCCCGGTTCAGGATGTAGATGTGGTCGGCCAGGTCGAGGGCCCGGTGGACGTACTGCTCCACCACTAACAGCGCGGTGCCATCTTTGGCTATCGCCGCCAGGAATTGGAAGATCCGGTCGACCACGAGCGGCGCCAAGCCGATGGACGCTTCATCGACGAGCACCAGCTTCGGGCTGGAGATATACGCCCGCACGAGGGCGAGCATCTGCTGCTCGCCACCGGACAGACTCCCGGCTGTCTGGCGGAACCTCGTGGCGAGCTCGGGAAAGGCAGTGGCCGACTGTTCCAGGCATTCATTCTGTCTTCCCCGCGGGGAAAACAGAATGATGTTCTCCCGCACACTGAGCGAAGGAAAGATCCCTCTCCCCTCGGGGATGTGACACATGCCGTTCCTCGCCATCTGGTCCATGCGACGGCCCGTCACATCTTCGCCGCCCATATAAACGTGGCCCTCACTCGGTGAGAGCAGTCCAGAGGCGGCACGGAGCAATGTCGTCTTACCCGCCCCGTTCGGACCGAGCAGCGCCACAACCGAAGAAGCCGGAACTTCGAGATCCACATCCCACAGCACCGTCGTCGGCCCGTAGCCAGCGGTGACGCGCTCGAGTTTGAGGATCGGGTCTTCTACCCCAGTCATGTCGCCCCGGTCGGTGCCGTGACTTCGAGGGCAGGGTCGCCTTCGCCTTCGACCTCCGAACCCAAATATGCCGCTCTGACGATGTCACTGGCGAGCATCTCGGCCGTGGTTCCCTGGAATACGAGCCGACCGAAGTCGAGCACGAAAACCTCATCGCAGATCTGCCGAACAAGCGCCATGTCGTGCTCGACAACCAACAACCCGCAGCCCCTGTTTTGGACGAGGGCCATGAGAATGTCTCCGAAACGGCGGGTCTCGACCGCGTCGAGTCCTGATGAGGGTTCGTCGAGCAGGATCACGTCGAAGGGTCCGGCCACGACACGGGCGAGCTCGACCAAGCGACGCTGACCGGTGGTGAGCTCGCTCACCCGACGGTCGGCAACCGCGCTGAGACCGGTGAGTTCCAGTGCTTCCGCCGCGGCAGCCCGGACCACAGCCGAGTCGCGTCGGTTCCCTACCAGTTGGGTCAGCGGATTGCGACCGGCAAAAATCGCCTCCCGCCCGAGGTCGACATTCTCCCCGACGGTCAAAGAATCGAACAGCTCAACCCGCTGGAACGTCCGCCCGACTCCGGCTCTCGCCCGAGCGGCTGGAGCGAGCCGGGTGATGTCTCGTCCGTGAACGATGATCTGCCCACTGTTCGGCTTTACCAGACCGCACGCCGCGTTGAACGTGGTCGTCTTCCCCGCACCGTTCGGCCCGATCAGTCCGGTGATCTTCCCGGTCGGAGCGCGGAGGGACAGATCCTCGACCGCGACCACCCCCCCGTAGGAAACCTTCAAGGAGCGGATCTCCAGCCCGTCACCCGTGGGGGCGTGACTCACCGTGCTCAGTGGTGCGGCCTTGCGCTCACGTCGCGGCAGAGCTTGATCGATCCGCTCGGCCAGACGTCGGACTCGTGCCGGCGCGCCAGGGTGTCGTGCCAAGCTGATGGGCGCCAGGCACGCTGACACGCCGAAAAGAATTTCGAAGTAATCCGAAATGTGCGCCAAATTGATGTAGGCGGGAATCACCTGGAGGCCCGCCGCACCCATCACCGCGTACCAGGGAGCTCCAATCGGAATGATCACGATCAGGGCGACCAGGGTCAGCGACGAGAAGGAGGGGAAGTCCGTCCCGACGGCGAAGGTGAACAAGCTCCCGAGCAGCGCACCCGACAAAGCGGCCATGAAGGCCGAGATGCAGAACACCAGCACCCGGGAAACATTGACCGTCGTCCCCAGAGTCTCCAGCGCGAGGGGACGATCGGACATTGCGACGAGGAGGCGGCCGAGACGCGAACGCATGATCGCCACCACGGCTATCGCACACAGCACGGTGAAAACGAGGATGACGTAGTAGAACCCACGGTCGGTTGCCATGTGCCAGCCGAGGATCGACACGTCTGGTCGTGGCACCGCCGCACCGGCGGTAGTGGGTCCAAACATGAAGTTCTCGCTGTAGAACATCTGTTCCAGAAGGATGCCGAAGCCGAGCGTGGCGAGAGCGAGAAACACACCGGACAGCCGGATGGCCGGGATGGCGATGATGGCGCCGATGGGGATTGCGGTGAGGGACGCCAGAAGAATGGAGATCAGCCACGGAACTCCGGCGTTATGGGCGAGATGGGACATCGCCGCCGCGCCCACTGCGGCGAAGCCATATTGACAGAGCGACACCTGGCCCGACACCCGGATCAGCAAGCCGAGTGAAAGAAGCAGGATTACTGCGACCAAGCCCTCGGAGAAAACCGAAAGCTTGGTCCCGGCAAAGAGCGGGATGACCGCCAGGAAGGCAACGAAGCAGGCGCCGAAGCCAATACGGACTCGGCCAGGCGCGTAATAAGGGTCCGCCATCCTGATGTTCGGCACATAGCGCCGGGCGGCGAGCCGGGCCCGGGGGGTGAGGATGAGCACGATGAACAGGATGATGAATGGAAGGCCGGCCGGCAGCCCTGACAGTGCCGGCACTTGCGCCACGTACTTCGTCGACAGGGCGCCGACGACTCCGATGAACAGACCACCGGCGAAGGTGAGTGGCAGCGAAGAGAAATAGCCAATCGCGGCCGCTCCGAACGCCTGGACCACCAACATTGTCAGCACGAGACCGCTCAAACTGAGTGAGGGCGCGAGCAGCACTCCGGACAATGCGGCGAACGTTGAACCGATGATCCAGGCCCACCGGCGTACGGCGACGGGGTTTTCACCGGTCATGGCCATGAGGGGAGCGTCGTCCACGACCGCCCTCATGGCCATGCCGGTGCGGAACACTCGGAAGAAGTAGTAAAGGGCTGCCGTGGATGCGAGCGCAATGAGAATGACGATGATCTGATCCCAGGCCACGTTGACGCCGAGGATGCGGATCGTCGATTGGGGCAGGAATTGCGGGAACCCGTTTATGTTGTTCGTCTGGCCGTACCAGAGATCTCCGATGGCCAGGACGGTGATCACTACCCCGATGGTGGCGGCGATCTTGTACACGTGGCTCGTTTCAGAGAGCACCCGGGCCATGAGCTCCAGCAAAAGGCCCATGGCCGGACCAGCCACGAATACCGCGACGAAGCCAGCTGCCGGCCAGGGCCATCCATGCTGTTCGTAGAGGAAATAGAAAACGAAGGCCGAGATAGTGGCGACTGAGCCATGGGCGAAGTTGAAGATCCCCGATGTCTTGTAGGTGAGAACAAGACCCGTGCCCGCCAAACCGTAGACGGACCCGGCCGTCAATCCGATGACGATGAAGGGCAGGTAGGTACTCACCGTGCGCTCTCTATGTCTCTAGCTTTTCTCGAACTGCCTCGCGTGCCCTCTCGACCCCGTCACTTCTGACAAAAGGACTTGGTCCCGTTGGGAAGCGTGAACTTGCCGTTGATCACCGCAGAGGTGAACCAGCAATCGACGGGGTGTGGCTTCCCGGCCGCGAACGTGAGCGGGGGCGCCAGACCGCCGAGGGTGTCGCCCTTGAGCGCCTCAAGACCCTTCACGACCTGTGCCGAGGTGGGAGTGCTGCCATTGGCTCCGAGCCCTCCTGCCTTGGCGGCATCTTGGAAGAGAATGCCGGAGGCCCACAGACCGACGTCACCCTCGTTATAAAGGGTGGTGTTCTTGCGGATGCTCGGGTAGTACTTGTTAAAGGCCGCGTTCATCTTCTTGATGCTCGGGTTGCTCACGAAGAAGGGCAGGTTGGGCACGGGGGCGTAGGTCGGCGACTTGATGGTGGCGAATGCGCTGGCGAGGTCCAGGCCATCCACCACGTAAATCGGGTTATAACCCTGCTGGGCGCAGTTGGCGGCCATTTTCAATGCCACCTCGAACGTATCGGCGACGAAAACGGCACCCACCTTGGCCTGCTGCGACGTGATGCACTGGGCCGTGTAGCTGGGCGCCGAGGCAGAGACCTCACTTGCGACCGTGACCGGAAGTCCCAGCGCCTGTCCCGCTGCCTTTAGAGGGGCGATGCCCTCCTGGCATTGGATGGCCTCGGCGCAGTAGATGAGCGCAAGGCTCTTGGCCTTCGCCGACTTGGCGGAGTCGATGACCGACGTGAAGAGCGCGTCCTCGGTCTGGCCTTCCGGGTAGAAGTCGGGATTGGTGAAGAATGGCTCCGTGGAGTTGCCCGATCCGACTACCGGGATTTTTGCTGACTGGATGTAGGAAGCCCACCCCTGATCGTCATTCGTGGCGTCGACGAGGGCGATCACATGATCGGTCTGCACCAGGGTCTTGACGTCGGAGACCGAGAGCCCCGGGTTCCCCTGGTCGTCGAGGTAGGTGAACTTGACGTGGTGGCCATTGATCCCACCGGCGGCATTTACGGTACTGACCCAAGCTTCGTACGGTTGAAACTCTTGGGGGAAATTGCCTTCGGGGCCCGAACACGAACAGATACCGCCGATGACAATCGGCGCTTTCGAAGACGCAGCGCCTGCCGTTCCACTCGCCATGATCATGCCACCAAGGATCATGACCGAGGCGCCAAGGACTGACAGAAGACGTCTGATCAGTTGCATATTTCGTTGCCCCCCTATTTCCCCCGGACTCCGGCCGTGCGCCGACGTCCACTGAACTTGCTTGACGATCGTACAATAACTTTGGGGAAGTTTCCAGCGTCGCTAAGCGCCTATCTCGTTCGTGTCAGATCGAAGAATCCGAGGTTGAAGGCCGCGGCGTGCACGCGCATCAGTCCTCCGGCCGATCACTGAGTCCGTCAGAGACGATGAACCGGCAGCGCCGTTTGGCTATCCGCCAGCCCTCCTCCGTCCGTCGAAGCTCGTCGTTGTAGATCGACCGACGAATCGTTCCGGCCTTGGCTTCGACGAAGAGGAGGTTCTGCATCGTGAGGGCTTCATCGGGTCCGACCATGTCGATCACGGGAGGACCGCCCAGGTGAAGTCCGCCCGGCGCTCCTCGCATCATCTTGCCCAGCCCACTGTGGCCTTCCCACGACCGTCCATAGACCTCGTAGGTCGCGTCCGGCGTGAACAGTTCGACCCAAGCGTCGACATCGTCGAGATCGAGGTTGAGGCAGTAACGAGCGAGCAAATTGGTGATCGCTACGTGATCCTCGGGTGTTGGGTTCATGCGTCTCCTCGGCGGAAGTTCGAACGCTACGAGAAGGTCAGCTCCCGCGCGTTCTCGAACATGATCTTGCGCTGGTCTTCGATCGAGAGCTCTTCGACATTCTTGAAAAAGTCGCGCGGGTGGCCGAGACCCTCAGCATGGGGCCAGTCGGACCCGAAGAGGATCCGATCTGCCGGGAGGTGGGTAGCGAGTTCCGGAACACTGTCTTCGACGAAGGGTGCGACCCAACAGTGCTCGATGAATTGATCGGCCGGATTCGACGAGAACATGCCTGGGTTCTGACCATGCAGCACGTGCAGGCCGTGGAGGACGTCGCCCACCCACGTGCCACCATTCTCGATGTAGGCCACGCGCACGCCGGGATTGCGCTCGAAGAGCTTGTCAGCGACAAGGACAGCAGCGAAATCGTGGACGAGGCGTCGCTTCATCAGCATCGTGACGATGGTTGACGCACCGGCATCGCCCATACCGCCACCGCCCGTGGGCTGCTTGCCCCACTCTTCGCGCGATCGCACGCTCGACGTTCACGTATCCGTCCTCGAACCCGGCGTGCGGCGCAACCACGATCCCAGCCTCGCCGACGCGGGCCCAAAAAGGATCGAACATCGGGTCTGCCGGCGACTTGGTTCCGTCGGGTGTGAAGACAGGCCCGTTACGGATCGAAACGACCCGGGCCCCGCGCTCGAGGCACCATTCGAGCTCCTCGACGGCGAGGTCGACGTCGGACAACGTCAAGAACGGGACGCCAAAGAGACGGTTCTTGTAGGCGAAGCCCCAGTCATCGTCCAGCCATCGGTTGAAAGCACGAAGAATGTGGATCGACGCCTCGATATCGGGCTGCATGGGACCCTCCATGCAGACAGCGTGGGAGGGGAACATCCAGGCCGCTTCGAGGCCCTGCTCGTCCATGACTTTGAGGCGGGCGTCGCGGTCGAACCAATCGGGGTGATCGGCGGGATCCTCCGCTGACAATTCGTCGCCGAGGCGCGCTTTGTCACTCTTGCCGGCGAAATAGTCGTAAAGGGCCCCTGGCCTCGGTCGCTTGTGGAGATCGCCGGGTCCGGGGATGATCGGATGGATTCGTCCGCTGGCAAAGACGTAGCGCAGCTTTCCGTTGTTGTCGAGGTCGACGAGGCGTATCCCCCTCTCGGCGAACTTTGGGTCGCGGTGTCGGGTAAACGCGTCTTGGGTCTCCCAATAGTGGTTGTCGGCGTCGAAGATCGTCGTGATGAGGTCGTTCCCGTTCGGCATGTGCCCCCTCAGTCCGTGCCGTGCCGAAGGAGCTTGCCCGGCGTTTGCTGCGTGCATTCCCCTTCGATGAAGGTGGTGACGCCGTTGACCACAATCCGCTCGTAGCCGACTGCCTTTTGGATAAGGCGCATCTCGCCCCCCGGATAGTCCCAGACGCGCTCCTGGGGCAGGCTGTCGAGCCGGTCGTAGTCGTAGACGATCAGGTCGGCACTCGCGCCCTCGCTCAGGGACCCTCGGTCATGGAGGCCGGCAGCCATTGCTGGGTAAGCCGAGAGCCGCCAATGGGCCTCTTCGAGCGACATGATCTCGTGCTCGCGGACCCACAAACTGAGCAGCTCGGTGGCATAACGCGCCGTGGTGACGAACTTCGTGTGGGCACCCCCATCGCTTACACCCGGCAGCGCCCAGTTCGAGGTTGCGATCTCCTTCATGGATTGCGGAGGAGTCTCGAGCAGTTTCGTGGCGAATCCGACCTTGAGGTCGCCCATCACTGCGACGTCCAGCATGGCGTCGATCGGGTGCTTGCCCTCGCGGTCGGCGATCTCCCCGATCGTGTAACCCTCGTATTGGTCTTTGATCTTCTGGGCATTCGGGGCGTCGCTCGAGATCCAGTTCACCTTGATGGCGCGAGTTTCGTAGCCGGCGCCGAAGAGTCCGCCGCGGGCATCATCAATTTCCTTGAACGCCACGCGACGTTCGGGATCAGCGAGCCTGGCCTGCTTCTCCTCGACGGTGCCGAGTAGTGCTTCTTTCCACGGAAGCATCGTGTCGAGGAGGTTGTAGTCCTCGAAGGTGAATTCGGATACGAAGTTCGTCGTCAGCGCCTGGGCATAGATTCGTAGCCCTTCTTCTCGGTTGTAATAGTCGAGCTGCTTGATGGCATCCACGTGCGAGTACCTAGCTCCACCATGCTGGTTCAGTGCACCATCGGCCAGCAAGGCGTTCCAGATGATGGGCCGACCGCTCTCGCGTGCTATCAGTGCCGCGATTTCGAGCGAGCCCGTGAGCTGGACTGTGCCTCGGCCGACCCGCCGGAGCGCCCGCGAGAACGCCACGATCTCGCGTTCGGTCATCATGTCGGTGACCATCGGTGTGCCGTCGTAATCAAGCTGGACGTTGGCAACGTCCCCGGCGACCTGCGCGCTCCACCCGCAGGCGCCCGCCTCAATGCCCTCGATGAGGAGCGCGCACATCTGCTCGAGTTGTTCGTCGGTGGCGCGGTGGAGTTTGGCGTAGTCCGTGCCGGCGACATAGCCATAGAGAGGTGCCAATGGCACGAAGGCCATCACATTCACACCTTTGGGCGTCCGGCCAACGCTATCGAGGAACTCGGGCAGCGTCACCCAGTCCCAGGGCATGCCAAGCCGCATCGTTTTGAGCGGCACCGCCTCATTGCGCGACAACGCGAGCATGGCCCGTTCGCGGTCTTCAGGCTTGACCGGTGCAAAACCAAAGCCGCAGTTACCGATGACGACACTGGTCACCCCGTGCCAACCTGACATCGTGCACCACGGATCCCAGAAGACCTGACTGTCGTAGTGGGTGTGCAAGTCGACGTGACCTGGAGCCACGTGCTTGCCCGAGGCGTCCACCACCTCCGCTGACTCGCTTGTGCTGATTCCCGATCCGATCTGGGCGATCCGACCATCCTTGATAGCAACGTCGGCCTTGAAACGCGGGGTCTTCAACCCATCGAAGATGGTCCCGCCCTTAATAAGTAGGTCATAGGTGGCCATTTGGTTCCCTCCACTTCCTCACGCTCGTCGAATCTTTGCTGTAACGGGTTCAGTCACTTCCGCACCATCGCCCGGCGCTGGGCTCAGATGCGCCGACCTGGAGTCAGGCCGCGCCGTGGCGGAGGAGCTGGCCCGGCGTGGCGTTGGTGCACTCGCCGTCGATGAACGTGGTGACCCCGTTGACGATGATGCGCTCGTAGCCCTTCGCCTTCTGCACCAGGCGCCACTCGCCGGCCGGGTAGTCGAACAGCCGCTCCTGCGGCAGGGCGTCCACCGTGTCGGGGTCGTAGACGATGACGTCGGCCGGCACGCCCTCGCGCAGGCAGCCCCGGTCCTTGAGCCCGAGCGCCTGGGCCGGGTAGGCCGACAGCCGCCAGATCGCCTCCTCCGCCGACATCAGCTCGTCGCTCGCGGACCCAGTGGCCGAGGACCTCGGTGGCGAAGCGGGCGGTGGTGACGAACTTGGTGTGGGCGCCGCCGTCGCTGATGCCGGGAAGGGCCATGGCGCAGGTGCCGACCTCCTTCACCGCCTGCGGGTCCATATCGATCATCGTTGTGCCGAAACCGGCGTTGAGGCGGGCGGCCACGGCGATGTCGAGCATGGCGTCGAGCGAGGTCCTTGTCTTCCCGGGCCGCGATCTCGCCGATGCTGAACCCCTCGTAGCGCTCCTTGAGCTCCTGAGCGTTCGGGGCGTCGCTCGAGATCCAGTTCACCGTCATCTCGGCCAAGGGTAGCGGGCCAGCGCCGAAGCCGCCGCCGAGCGTAGTCGATGGCCTCCTTCAGCGCCGGCCGACGCTCGGGGTCGGCCAGCTTCGCCGATCTTCTCCTCGAGGGTGCCGAGCGTCGCCTCGCTGCCAGGCCGGGAAGATGTCCATGAGGTTGTAGTCCTCGAAGACGATCTCGGACTTGAAGCGAACAATCTGTGCCGAGGCGAAGACCCGCACGCCCTCCTCCTGGTTCAGTTCGTCGAGTCGCTCGATCGTCTCGCGGTGCGGGTAGCGGTTCTCGCCGTGCTGGTTGACCGAACCCGTCGGCGCCAGGGCGTTCCAGATGATCGGGCGGCCGCTCTCGCGGGCGATGAGCGCCGCGGTCTCGAGGGGGCCGGTGATCTGGGTCGTGCCCCGGCCGAGGCGGCGCAGCGCCTGTGGAGAAGGCGACGATCTCGCGCTCGGTCATCTCGTCGGTGACCATCGGGCGTGCCGTCGAAGTCGCGCTGGACGTTGCCGAGTCGCCGGTGATCTGCGAGCTCCAGCCGCAACCGCCCGCCTCCATGGCCTCGACCAACAGCTCGCACATCTGCTCGAGCTCCTCGTCGCTGACGCCCGCTCCTCCTTGGCCTTGTCCACGCCGACGACGTAGCCGTAGAGCGGAGCCAGCGGCACGAGCGACATCACGTTGACGCCCTTGGGCGTGCGTTCCGACGCTGTCGAGGAACTCGGGGAAGGTCTCCCAGTCCCAGGGCATGCCGGCCCGCATCGTCTTGAGCGGCACCGCCTCGTTGCGCGAGAGCGACAGCATCGCCCGGTCCTGGTCCTCGGGCTTGCACGGAGCGAAGCCGAAGCCGCAGTTGCCGATCAAGACCGTGGTGACACCGTGCCAGCCCGACATGGTGCACCAGGGGTCCCAGAAGACCTGGCTGTCGTAGTGGGTGTGCACGTCGACGAAGCCCGGGGCGACGATCTTGCCCGGCGCGTCGACCACCTCGGCGGCATCGGAGGCGTCGAGCCCGGTGCCGATCTCGAGGATCCGACCGTCCTTGATGCCGACATCGGCCTTGTAACGAGGGGTGAGCAGACCGTCGATGACGGTGCCGTCCTTGATGAAGATGTCGTAAGTAGCCATGGCTCCGATTTCAGTTAAGGGGTGAGTCAGCTAACGTGACTCAGGTGAACGTGAGTTCGCGGGCGTTTTCGTACATGATCCGCCGCTGGTCCGCAGCCGAGAAACGTGGCCACGTTGTCGAGGAAGTCCTTGGGCTCGGGGAACCCCTCGCCATGGGGCCAGTCCGAGCCGAAGAGAATCCGCTCGACTGGGATGTGCCGGGCCAACTCGGCCACGTCCTGCTCGACGAACGGCGCCACCCAGCAGTGCTCGATGAACTGGTCCTTCGGGTTGCTCGAGAACGTGCCCCCGTGGCCGAGATACTCGAGGGCCTCTAAGAGCGATGGCACCCAGGCGCAGCCGAACTCGATAAAGGCCACCTTGAGCCGCGGGAACCGCTCGAAGAGGCCGTGGGCGGTCATCACATAGGCGAAGTCGTGGATGATCCGGTTCTTGAGCAGGCCCGAGAAGGTGCCCATCGCGCCCATGTGCGTCGGTGTTGCCATGGCGCAGGTCGCCCATGTGCTCGTCGCCCCAGGCCTCGGAGAGGAACTTAGGGAGCCCGGCGTAGGTGGCGTCGGCGCCGTCGTGCGGCGTCAAGCACGACCCCGGCCTCCTGGATCAGCCCCCAGAACTTGTCGAACATGGGTCGGCCGGGCGAGCGGATGCCGTCGCGGGTCACCGCGGCACCGTGGCGGAGGCACGCCACCCGGGCCCCGTGGTCGATGCACCACTGCAGTTCCTTGACCGCCTCGTCGGGGTCGCTACAGCGTGAGGAAGGGCACCCCGAAGATGCGCTCTTTGTAGGCGAAGCCCCACTCCTCTTCGATCCAGCGGTTGAAGGCGTGCACGGTGGCGACCGTCGCCTCGAGGTCGGCGTGCATCGAAGGCTCGAGCACCACGCCCTGTGAGGGGAACATCCACGTGCCTTCGACACCCTGGTCGTCCATCACCTTGAGCCGGGCGTCTCGGTTGGTCCACTCCGGGTGGTCCGACGAGCGGCTCGGTCATCTTCGAGGTGAAGACGTCACGGCTCGTAGCTCCCTTGAAGTAGTCCATGAAGGCACCCGGTAGCGGGCGCGGATGGTGGTCGGCCGGGCCGGGGAGGAAGGCAAAGACCTCACCGTTGAGCACGTAGCGCATGACGCCATCGACCTCCTTCGACCTGCAGACCCCGCTCTTTCGAACTTGGGGTCGCGGTGACGCGTGAAGGCGTCGCTCGTCTCCCAGTAGTGGTTGTCCGCATCGAACAGCTTCGATTCGCCCATCGCTGGCCTGCTCCCCCGATGCCTTCGAGTCACGGCATCCTTGACTTATTGGTCGACTGTACAGCAAGTGTAATGCGGCTGTCGAGAGCCACGCCGTCGCCCGATCGCCCGCGACAGAAGGCCCCAAAAGGCCAGTTCAGCTGGATTGTCGCCCGAGCGTCCGCAGACGGGACACCGGCTCGCTGGCGAGGGCGCCCTCGAGCCAGGAGTCGACTGAATCCCGGACCTTGGTCATATCCGTGTGCTGGGCTTCGGTCAACATGAGGGCAGCCACGCCGCGCAGGAGCCCATGCAGGACAACCGCCGAGGCGGACGGGTCGACGTCGTCCCGTATCGACCCGTCCCTCTGCCCCTCTCTGATGTTTGTCGTCCACCCCGCATATGACCGACGGTCCGCCTCGAGAATGCCGTCGAGCGACGACTCCGACGGGAATATGGCACCCCACACCACGATCAGCGCCCTTAGGTCGGGGGTTGGGTGCTCGAAGAGCTCCAAATAAGTGTTAACCCAAACGCGGATGAGCTGTAAACCGGACATGGGATCTCGGCCGGGACCTGCCTCGGTCAGCGTGGCATCCGCCATCGCTTCAAGCACTCTCTCCTGAGCGTCGGCCGCGACTCTGGCCACGAGGGCATCTTTAGATCCGAAGCGATGGTTCGCGAGCCCTCTGCTGGTTCCGGCACGGTCGCCGATGGCAGCAAACGAGGCCCCGCCGATGCCACGCTCCGCGATGACCTCGGCCGCTGCACCCAGCAGCGCTCGCTCCGATGTTTGTCGTCGCTCAGCCTGCGTTCGACGAGAACGCTCTGGTTCCATGGCGACGAACCTACAAAGACGTGGACTCCCCCAGCAAACCGATACCGAACGTCGGCGCCTCACTTTTCACGTTCGTTGTCCGAGCACCTGGCGGAAGGGGACGTCTCTGTCTGGGGTGTACTCCCTGGGCAAATCAAGGACCCGTTCGCTGATCTGGTTCAGTTGGATCTCGCTGCTGCCCCCGGCAATCGTAGGGATGCGGGCCGCCAACCAATGCATCCCGATACCATCGGACGAATCGCCTGGCTCCCAGGCCACCGCCTCGCTGCCGGCCACCTCGATGCCGATGTGGGCGCGTCGCAGATCAACCGTCGACCCGAGCAACTTCAAGATGGCGGCGGCCGGACCCTGCATTTCACCGGTACGAAGCAGCGCGTTGATCCGTTGGATGGTTGGCGGGACCAACAGCCCCAGGGCGATCCCTTCGCCCACAAGCTGGCGGGTTGCCGGGTCGTGGTCCAACCCAAGTCGCCGAACCAGTGCCACCAGGTCGTCGTCCTCATGGTCTTCGCCCGTCGAGAGCCCAATGTGGTCGTTGTAGCTGTTGGCTCCGACCATATTCCGCTCGTGGAAGAGCAAACGAGTCGTGACGCGCCACCCGTCGTTCTCCGCACCGACCAGGTTCGAACCGGGTACGACAACGTCGTCGAAGAATTCCTGGCAGAACTGGGACGCCCCCGTGGACAGCCGGATCGGCACGATGCTCAACCCGTCCATGTCGGGTGCGACGATGAACATCGACAATCCCTGGTGCTTGGGTACGTCGAGGTCCGTGCGCACGAGGATAAGTCCGAACTGGCAGTGTTGGGCACCAGTGGTCCAGACCTTCGATCCGTTGAGGCGATAGATGTCACCATCTCTTTGGGCCCGGGTAAGCAGGCCGGCGAGATCCGAACCGCCGCTGGGCTCGGAGAGAAACTGCACCCAGAGTTCGTCGCCGCGCAGCATCGCCGGGATATGGCGATCCTTCTGCTCATCGCTGCCGAACTCGAGCAGCGTCGGAGCCAGGATGCCGTGGGTGACGTTGAAGGTGCCCGGCAACTGATAACCGGCTCCCGCCTCGGCCCAGGCGACCTGGTGGGCGCGTGTCAGGCCCTGGCCGCCGTACCGCTTGTCGAAGCGGATGCCGGCGAAACCAGCATCGAAGATGCGCCGCTGGATGGCACGCGCCTCGGCCACGACCACGTTTGCCTGGTCATCGCTGACTTCGAGACCGTCCACTTGTTCGCCCCGCGGCACGTTGCGGGTGATCCAAGCTCTCGCCCGTTCACGGAAGGACTGGACGTCAATGGCGGTGGCGTCGGTGCTCATCGAAGCTCCTTCTCGAGGGTGTCGGCCGCAACTTCGGCGCAGCGGGTCACAGCCCAACCAACTGGCACAACCGCTCGCGATGGTGGGCCGGCGACCCGTAGAGCGACCGGTTGACTGTTACTCGCCGAAAGAAGGCGTGATGCGGGTGCTCCCAGGTCATCGAGATGCCGCCGAGAAGCTGGGAGCAGTCCGACAGCGTGGTCACCGACTGCTCGCCGATATGGACCTTGGCTGCGCTGGCCAATTGGCTGGAGGACCGATCCTCGACGCTCAGTGCCTCGACCACCGCGGTGGAGATCCCGAGGGAAGCCTCCAACCACACTTTGTGGTCCGCGAGTCGATGCTTGATCGCCTGGTATGAAGCCACCGTGCGCCCAAAGGCACGGCGGTCCTCGAGGTAGTCGACAGTCATCTGGAAGGCAGTCTCCATGATGGCCGAACTCTCAGCCACCTGGAGGCAAAGCGCCAGATCGATCTGGCGATCCACATCGAGCACGGAATGAGCCTCGGCAGCTCGCGTCCCTCCAACGACGGCCGATGCCGGCAGGTGGACCTGGTTGAAGGTGATTCGGGCAAATGGTCGAGCCAGGTCGAGCGAGGTGAGCGGCTCCACCACCACACCGTCGGTCGTGGCGGGTACCAACAGCTGGACCGGCTCGCCTTGCTCCGTTGCGGCCGTGACGAGGAGCAAATCAGCCTCAGCTCCGGCCTCGACGGGCGTCTTGACGCCCTCGAGCGTCCAGCCATCCGACTGGGCGCTCACCAGCGCGGAGGGCTGTCGGGGCAACCAGCGATCGGCGACCTCCGCCACGGCCCAGGTGGCGATGCAGTCCCCGGTGGCGATTGGCGGAAGCCACTCTTGGCGTTGCGCCTCGGTTCCGCACCGGGCCAGCGTGTCGGCCACCACGTTGCAGGCCACCAAGGGGCCCGGTGCGACGACCCGTCCCATCTCCTCGGCCACCACGGCCAGGCAGGCGACACCCCGCTCCATCAGAACGCCGCCGAACTCCTCGGGGATGAGAAGCGAGGTGATCCCGAGCGCCGCTCCAGCCCGCCAGAACGATCGCAGGTCAGGCACCGGGTCGGCGGAGATGGAGATTCTCTGGGTGAGAGGCGATTCCGATTCCAGGAACTTCCTCATCCCGTCCCGGATGAGGGGCTCTTCTCCCGCGGCCTCAGGGTTCACGTGCCTACTTTCCGATCACTCCCGAGCGGAGTAGCTGCGACTATCCGGCTATTACGTTCGATCCACGCGGTCGTGTCGGACACGACAGCGCCATTCGCAGTGTCGGCGATTTCGTCCCAGTGGTCACGCAGGACTTCCGGCGTCAGGCCGTCGAGGCTCGGGTGGACGTAGCCCCCCGTCTCGCTGATGGAGAGCCACGAATGACGACGCATGCCGGCGACGAACACCTCCCCGGTCACCGGGCACGACTCGTGGCAGAGCAAGGCCACGAGAGGCGATACGAGCATGGGGGATCGTTCGGGGACGTCCGGCGGGGTCTCCGAACGGCCGTGGCCGGCGGACATCATCCGGGTCATCGCCATAGGCGCCACCAGGTTGACGACGATGCCAAGAGGCTGACCGACCTGCGCCAGTGCTCGGCCGAGGCCCCACACGCCGGCTTTCGCCGTGGAGTAGGCCACGGTGTCAGCTGCGCCGAGGGCACTGGTCGAAGTGGTGAAGACGACCCGGCCGTACTTCGCTGCGGCCATGTGCGGCCACGCAGCTCGGGTGACGTTGAACCCGCCGCCGATGTGGATCTCCCACAGGCGGCGCATGTCCGCCAGCTCCATGGCCGGGAACTCGTCGACAGCGAACACGCCGGCGTTGTTCACGACGATGTCGATGCGACCGAAGGTGTCGAATGCCTGGTCGATGAGTGCCTGTGCACCCTCGGGTGTCGAGACGTCCGATGCATCGGAGGCCGCGTTGCCGCCCGCGGCGGTGATCTCTTCGACAACAGCTTCGGCCAAGGAGGGGTCCTGGCCGTCGCCCGTCATCGTCGTGCCAAGGTCGTTGACCACCACCGTGGCCTGGCGAGCGGCGAGCAGCATTGCGTGCGCGCGGCCGATGCCGCGACCGGCACCGGTCACCACGGCAACCCGACCCGCAAACTCGAGGGGCTCAGCAGACATGACGTTCCTTCCGTTCGATGAGACGCTCCCGCGCCCAGAGAACTTGCCACCGAGTGCTCACTGCGATCGCTCCGGACGTGGCTCGCGAGGCAATCCGAGTATCTGCTCGCCGATCGTGTTGCGTTGGATCTCGCTCGATCCCCCGTAGATAGTCCGCGCCCGAGCGTTGAGGAAGTCATCGATCCAGGCCGCCGACGAAGTCGCGTCGAGACCCAATGGTTGGGCCTTCAACATCTCGAGCGCGCCAGGGCCCGAGCGGACGAGGCCCGCACAGCCGAGGATGTCCATGGCCAATTCGGTGGACTCCTGGTGGTACTCGGCGGTGAGTACCTTCGTCAGCGACGATTCCGGGCCCGGCGGCTCACCGCGCGCAAGAAGCGAAAGGGCGCGCAGTCCCACGCACCGCAACGTGTGGATCCGGGTGTAGCACCCGGCGATACGAAGACGCACCTCAGCGTCCTGGCAGCGACCGTGGGCGCGGGCCAACTCAATGAGGCGGCGCAGCTCGATCGCGAACGCTTCCGCATTGGCCAGCCCGCCGATGCCCCGTTCGAAGCCGAGGAGGGCAAGGGTGACCACCATGCCGTTGTTGAGGCCGCCGACCACGTTGCACACCGGTGTCACCGCCTCGGTGAAGAACACCTCGCTGAGCTCGGTATTGCCGGTCATGTCGCGGATACCGCGCCGCTCGATCCCGGGCTGCTCCAGCGGGACGAGCACGAACGACAGTCCTCGACTCCGCGCGGCGTCGGGGTCGGTACGAACGACCGTGAACAGCCAGTTGGCCGTCAGCCCGGCCGTTTGCCAGACCTTTTGGCCGTTGATCACCATGTTCACACCGTCGATGTCGCCCCTCGTCCGCACATTGAAGAGGTCAGAACCAGCGTCAGGCTCGGAGTAGCCCTGCGCCCAGCGGATCTCGCCGCTCAATGTGCGCGGCAGGAAATAGTTCTTCTGCGCCTCGGTCCCGAATTGCAGCAGAGTGGGAACCAGGAGGTTGAAACCAAAGTTGTCGTTGCGGAGCGGCAGTACCGGAACCCCGGCTCGGACGAACTCCTCCGTAAGCACAGCTTGTTCGAGGTGGCTCAGTCCGCCGCCCCCGTACTCGCAGGGGACCGTGACACCGAGCAGCCCATTCTCGAGCAGGGTCTGACGCCAGCGCTTGGCAAAGCCCTCGCGCTCGCCCTCCGCGAGAGCGCCCATCCCAGCCCAACCGGCTGGGAGGTGCTCGGCCAGGAACTCCTTGACCCGAACACGGAAGGCTTCGGTTTCCGCTGGGTAGGTCAGATCCACGGTGACCCTGGCGTCACGACACGACCGCGCCGTACGCAGCCCTGAGGTCGGCTTTGACCACTTTGCCCGTCGCCGTCCGCGGCAACGGCTCCTCCGTGAAGGTGATCGTTGCCGGCACCTTGAAGGGGGCAAGATGCTCAGCAACGTAGGCGATCAACTGCTTTTCGTCCGCAGTCGCCCCGGGCCGCAGTCGAACCACCGCGGCGACCTCCTCACCGAGCATCGAGTGCGGGAGCCCGATGACGGCTGCCTCCACCACCTCGGGATGTCCCTCCAGAGCGGATTCGACCTCCGGGCAGTACACGTTCTCTCCACCTCGGATGACAATGTCCTTCAGGCGACCGACGAGGTGGACAAACCCGTCGTCATCGATCCGCACCCGGTCCCCGGTGCGGTACCAGCCGTCGAGGAAGGACTCAGCCGTCGCTGCTGGGTCGCCGTAGTAGCCCGGTGTCACCTGGGGACCGCGGATCTCCAGCTCGCCGAGCCCACTACGCCCGACGAGTTCCCCGCTGCTCTCGTCGCGCACCCTGATCTCGACGGTCGGCAGCGGCTGGCCCACGCTGGTTGGACGGTCGAGGTAGGTCTGGCCCGTAATGGTGACCACGACCCCGGTGGTCTCGGTCGAGCCGTAGCCGGTGCCCGGGCTGACGCGGCCCTCGAATACGGTACCGATGTCGCGGATCAGCTGGGGGGGCGCCAACGCCGCTCCGTTGACCAGTGCCACGAGACTCGAGGTGTCGTGCCCACCCTCAGCAGCGAGGTCGACCAGCTCGCGGACGACCAGCGGTGGACCGGACAGCTCGGACACCTGTTCGTGCTCAATCAGGCGCATAGCCTCCGGTGCGTCCCATTTGTACATGAGAACGACTCGTCGCCCTGCGAAGACATTCGACGTCAGCGCGGTGAACGCGGCGATGTGAAAAATGGGATTCGTGACCAACGTCGTGCCAACTGGCGTCGCCGTTTCGGAGATCCCCGCTGCAGCACGCCGCTGGCGAATCGCCTGAGCTCGCAGCCGCATGACCAGAATGGTCGACACGTGGTTACGATGGGTGCCGATAACGCCCTTCGCCTTTCCGGTGGTGCCCGACGTATACAAGATGGTTGCCGTCTCGTCCGGTGCGATCGCTGCAGGCTCGACGTCCGAGTCGTCCAAGCCGTCGGCCAGGAGCTCGGCCAGATCGGTGATGCCCGGACGGATGTCGCCTCTCACCTGGAGCACACCGCGGGCGCCGGCCAGGGCCTCGGGGAATTCGGCGAGACGAACGATGCGCTCCTGGTCGGCGATGATCACGGCCGGATCGCTGTCGGCGATCAGCGTGGTGAGTTCCGACCCCGTCAACCACGCGTTCAATGGCACGACGACCCCGCCGAGCAACTCGACCGCCCAGAGCACAAACGACCACTCCGGGAAGTTTCGCATGCTCACCACAACCCGGTCACCTTTGACCAGCCGATACCTCTCGCGCAGCTGGCGGGCCAGGCGCATGACGAGGCTCCACTGCTGCGCGTAGGTGTAACGCTCATCCCGGTACACCAGCGCTTCGGCATCGCCGTAGTCCCGCGTGGCCAGGAAAGCTTCGGCCAGAGTGAACGGAGATCGATTGAACACCGTCAGGGGCCGGCCGTCGACGATGGCCTCGGTCAGCGGGTACGGACCGTCGGGCGCCGTCAGGTCTCCATAAGGGTCGCTCGGTGTAGCGCTCATTTGATGGCCAGCGGATTGAGGGGAGATCCGACCGCTCCAGTGATGGTGAGTGGCGCCGCCACGAGAAGGAACTCGTAGACACCATCAGCGGCGCAATCCTCGGCCAGCGCCTCGAGGTCCCACATCTCGCCGATGTAGATACCGGCGTTGACCAAGAGCACGACGTGGAGTGGTGCACGTACGTCGCGGCATTCGTAGGGGAGCGCCTCGATCCCCCAGGTGTCGGTTGCCACGGCGGTCACCTGGCGCGGGCAGAGGAAGTCCGCAGCGCTCACCCCGAGCCCCGGGGCCGGCCCGGCGGCGTAGTCCCCCCACCCACCCGCAGCCCGACAGCCGGCGATCTGGCCGGTGCGCACCACGACGAAGTCCCCCTCCCCCACTTCGATGCCCTGCGCCTGCGCGCATCCCTCGAGATGCTCCGCTTGGATCGCTTCGCCAGCCTCGAGCCACGGCCTACCGAGCCAGCGGGGAATATCGAGGAGCACCCCACGACCCACCGCTCGATCGCGCAAGTTGGTGATGCTGTTGTGGTGCGCTCCGAGGCTGTCCACGCTCTCGGGTCCACGACCGTTGTAGGTCTGGCGCTCGTAGAAGATATGGCAGAGGGCGTCCCACTGGGTCGAGGACTGCAGCGGCATGTAGACAGCATCGTCAGTGGCGCGCAGCTCGCCGGGCACAGGGACGGCGGCCAGCATGTCGCCGCCGTCCTTCAACATGAGGTGCTGAGGGTTGACTCGTCCGTTCAGCCCGGTCTGAGGGCCCGCGCCATCCATGGGCAAACCCAGCGAGAAGACGCTGCCGCGCCTAACCAGGGTCGCAGCGTGGGTGATCGTGGCCGGAGTAACCGCGTTCGCCGCTCCGAGCTCGTCGTCATCTCCCCATCGGCCCCAGGTTCTGTAGCGCAGCGCGATCTGCTCAACCTGCTGGCGGGTGTAAGTTCTTGGGTTCAAGAAGCCAGCGCCCGGTCGCTCGGTCGTCATCCGACCGCTCCCACGGCCGGCGGCGGTATGACCGGGGTCACCACCATGTTGCGGTACGACATCTTCCACCCCTCGCTCGTGCGGGTAAATCGATCGTCGTAGACGCCGACGCTGTAGGGATGAATCACCTCGCCGGTGTACTTGAACGACGCCATTTCAGCCGTTCCCACAGCGCGCTCACCTTCGATGATGATGTGGTGGTTGGCCGCTAATCGGATGTTGCCGCCCGCCTGCGGGGTCGACGGGGCGGCGCCAGGGCCACGATCGAAGTAGGCGACAATCGCCTCTCTGCCGTGCAAGTCCAAGTTGAGCGCCTCGCAGATCCACACCGCGTCCTCGGTCCACGCGCTGGTGAACAGCTCCCGATCACCGCGATCCATCCCTAGCGCGTAGCGCGCGTACACGTCGAGGATCTCCGTCCGATCGACCAGTTCAGCCAGGCGAGATTCATCCACGGTCATGTGTCTTCCTTGATTGGTCGGGCCGAACCCGTGTCCTCCTCGCGTGGCTGGGTTTCCAGATCGGCGAGTGCGAGGTCGGCAAACATCGACTCGTGCTCTGCGATGTACCACGGCCAAATGATGGGGACCTTCCCCTGGCCCTTGTACCAGTTGTCGCAGCCGTCGGCCCACACCGTTGCAGGCAATGCCTCTTCCATTTGGCCCACGAAGCGATCCGTCGCCTCCTCGGTCGGCCACACCGCGCATCCCGATTCGATGGTGTAATCGAGCAGACGGGTGATGTACCCCGTCTCGTCTTCGAGCGTCTTGGGCACCGCCACGTTGTTCACGGGGCTGAACGGACCGTTCAGGAGAAAGAAGTTGGGGAACGACGGGATCGAGACCCCGCGGTAGGAGAAGGGACCGTCGGCCCAAACATCGTCCAACAACGTGCCGTTGAGGCCGACGACCTGCATGGGGCGAACGTACGCATGGGCGTCGAAACCGGTGGCGAACACGATCACGTCCAGATCGACGACCTGTCCGTCGGTGGTCACCACACCGGTCGGGACGACCCGCTCGACCCCGGCCCGCACGATCGTGACGCTGGGCTCCTGCACCGCTTGGTAGTACCAGGGCGACTTGGGGATGCGCTTGCAACCAGGTGGGAAGTCCGGAGTCAGCGCTTCTCGCAACCGTGGATCGCTGATGACGAGGAGGTCCTCGCGGAGCGCCTGCTGCGCCGCGTCGCGTAGGGGGCCGGGCACAATCTTCCAGTAAGGGTCGGTCAAACGAGGATCCTGGCCGATCCCGCTCTCGAGGTCGGCCAGGATCTCGCGGCCAAGCTCAGGTGACTCGCTCAGCCGTTCACGGAGTTCGGCGGTGATCTTGGGATTGTGGACCGTCTCGATCCATTGGGGCGTTCGCACAAACTGCACGACCTCGCACTCCCGGTAGGCCAGCGCAGACACCAACTGGATGCCACTTGACCCGCTGCCGACAACGCCCACCCGCTTGCCTGCGACATCGAGGTCGCCCGGCCAGCGCGAGGAGTGGAAGTGACGCCCCTCGAAGGTGTCCACACCCGGTACGGCCGGCATCTTGGCGCGGTGCAGGAACCCTGTCGCCGCGACGATCGCCTCGGCGTGGAACACCCTTCCGTCTTTGGACCGCAGACTCCACGACGAACCCTCCCAGGTGGTCTCGACAAGTTCAGTGTCGAATACCACGTGCTGGCGAAGCTGATGCTCGTCGGCCACATCGACCAGGTAGTCCTGAATTTCTGGCCCCGGTGCATACGCGTGCGACCAGTCGTACTTTGGCGCGAAGGAGAGTTGGTACAGCGACACCGGAATATCCACGTACAACCCCGGGTAGTCGTTCTCCCGCCATGTGCCACCGACCTCGTCGGCCTTTTCGTAGATGGTGAAGGCCACTCCTCGTTCGGCCAGTCGTTTGGCCATGTAGAGGCCCGACATTCCCGCCCCGATGATTGCCACTTCGAATTGCTGCGATGTCATCCTGTCTTCTCCGTTCTAGCAACGAAACCAAAGCACGCGGCCCTCGGGTCGGTCGTCACGAAGAACCCTCGCCGCCGACCCGCAGATCGATTCCTCGTCGGACAAATCGAAACTGCCCGTCCTCTCTTGGGACCATCTGGTCGACATACCAGCCCGCCATCACCGCGGCCGTCTCACCGTTCACGAAAAGAAAGGAGGAATGCGCCGTCACGACGCCGCCCTCGCCTCGGCTCAGGTGCGGGCTACTCACGATGTGCACCCCCCTCGGGGAGCGCAGCGCGAACCTCGTCAATCGCTCCTGGCCAGTGAACTCGCGGCCGAACGCCGCAAGCACACCATCATCGCCGAAGAGGGCGGCCCATGCCTCGGCCTGGCCGTCGTCGGCATAGCGGGCATAGTCGGCCAACAGCTGGTGGGCTGCGAACACCTCTGCCGCCCCGAGTTCCCGTTTGTCGGTAGGCACTGGTGCCTCCTCCCCGGGTGTCACGTGGCTCCCGCTGGCGGCGGCAGCAGCCGATTGCGCAGCTGAATCTTCTCGACCTTCCCGGCCGCGTTGACCGGCAATTCGTCAACGATCTCGACCCGGCGCGGCACCTTGTAATTGGCCATGTTCGCCCGTGACCACTCGATGATTTCCTCCCCGGTCGGCGCCGGGTGGCGTGGAACGATGAAGGCGGCTCCGACCTCTCCCATCCGTAGGTCGGGGAACCCCACCACTGCGGCCTGGCGGACGCCAGGATGGCGTAGCAAGATCGACTCGACCTCCGCCGGATAGACGTTGAACCCCCCCACCGTGAACATGTCCTTGATCCGTCCTGTGATCCGGAGGTAGCCGTCGCTGTCCAAGCGGCCCAGATCCCCGGTGCGCAACCAACCGTCAGCCGTCAGCACCTCGGCCGTGGCCAGAGCATCGTCGAGGTAGCCGGCCATGGTCGAAGGGCCGCGCAGGATGACCTCGCCAACGGTGTCCAGCTCCACGTCAGCACCGGAGCTGTCGACGATACGTATTTCAAACTGCGGACGGGCGCGACCGACAGACGTGGCGATCGTCACCGGGCTGTCCGAGGGCGATGTCCCCGTTGCGGTGCCAGCCTCGGTGAGCCCATAGCCGGCGGCGATGAAGGTGAAGGGGAGCTCCGTCTGGACCCGTTCGATAAGCGCCACCGGGATGTCGGCGGCGCCGGTCACCGCGACACGGAGCGAGGAGAGGTCGTAGCGGGCCCGATCCGGATGGTCGAGGATCGACTGATAGAGGGTCGGCGCGCCAGGCAGAACAGTGATCCCGAGTTTGCTGACCAGCTCGAGTGCACGATCGACGTCGAAGACCGCCAGGGGCACCATCGTCACGCCGGCGGTAAGAGATGCGAGGATCCCAGACTTCAGTCCGAACATATGGAAGTACGGGTTGATCATGAGGTAGCGGTCCCCTGGTCGCAGGCCGGCCATGACCACCCAATCCGAGGCGACGGCAAGCGTCGCCGCGTGTGTGGCGACGGCTCCCTTGGGTGTCCCCGTGGTTCCCGAGGTGAAGAGGATGTCGGCGGGATCGTCCGCTCTGAGGCCGATCCTTCGCCGGTCCAGCTCAGCCAGCGAGGCTTCGGTGACCCGAGAGAGCACCTCGTTCCACGCCAGGAGCCCGGGTCGGGCCTCCTCGCCGGTCACTATGACGACCTCGAGCGCCGGAAGCGGGCCTCCGGTTTGCGCCAGCATCTCTGCGTAATCAACGCCGAGGAAGTCGGTGACCGTGACGAGGACACGAGCCCGTGTGCGGCGAAGGATCTCGCCCGCCTCAGCGCCCTTGAACCGAGTGTTCACGGGGACCAGCGTCGCCCCGGCCTGGATCAGCCCGAGGTAGGCGACGATCCACTCGACACTGTTAGGAGCCCACAAGGCGACCCGGTCGCCCGCCTCCACTCCAAAGGCGACAAGTGCGGCTCCAAAGCGACGCGAGCGCTCGAAGAGCTCGGTGTAGGTGAGCTCGGAGGTCCCCTCAATGAGAGCAACCGTGTCCCCGAACTGCGCCACCGCCGCCTCGAGCAACTCGCCGATCGTCTGTGGTTTCTGAAGTCCGCTGACGCTCACGGGAGGACTGCTCCCTCGAGGGCTGCGTGGCCAGCCGAGAGGTACAACCCCAGGGCAGCCACGATGGCCTCGAAGGCAAGTGTGCTTGCGGCATGCCAGGACTCACCGCCCTCGATCGTCACGGCGGCCGTGAAATACGGGCTGATGTGCGCGGCCACGGCCGAGACAAGTCCCGTAGGGGGGGGCCCGCTGCCCCCACGCGCCCGCCAGAGCGTGGTGCTGATCGTCACGGCGTGGCGGTGGTATGACGCACGTCGACTTCGCTCCGTTTCAATAAGCTCCAATGGCAGATCCGACTTCGAACTCAGTTCGAAAAATCCCGGTCCAATCACCGAATTAATCTCGTGGGTGACGTTGCAGGTCGTCCGCAACCACGACTCCCAATCACCGTTGTAGGTCGGAAGCTCTCGGCCGTACCAGGCCATTCCCTCATTGAATGCGGAGGCCAAGAGATGTTCTCGAGTGCCGAAGAGGCGAAAGAGTGTGCGCCGGCTCACTTTGGCAGCTTCTGCGATCTGATCCATCGTCGCATCGAGGCCACTTTGCAGTACATACCGTCTCGCCGCGGCGAGAATGTGGTCAACGACCGCCTGGCGTTTGACGTCGGCGAGGGGCTGCGTGGCCGTAGGCAAGGCAAACAACATAGCAACATTGACACTCATGAGTGCCAGCTGACACACTCACAAGTGCTGCAGAGCGGGCTAGCCGAGTAAAGGGATGCTCTCTCGATGCGACGTGATGGTGCTTGTCGGTGACACGGCGGTCAGGTCGCTGCCCGCGGCTGTCGCACCAAGTGTCAACTCGACTCCAACGAGACTCGGCCATTGCTGCAGCGGGGATGGTCTGGAAAGGTGACAGGTAGATGCTGAGCGCTCCTGGCGTGGTGCCAATTCCGCAGGACGTCGGACGACGCTATGTCGCCAACGGTCTGTGGAACAGCGTGACCGTGCGGGAGGGCTTGGAGACACACGCCCAAAGGACACCGCAACGTCTCGCAATAGTTGACGAAACGGGGACTTGGTCCTACGGCCGCCTTGCCGACTCGGTGGCGCACAGCCTTGGGGGTTTGCGTTCTCGCGGCGTGGGGAGCGGATCGGTCGTCTTGATCGTTGCCCCGCTGAGTGCGCCGGCGGTAGCCACCTACCAGGCCGTCATTCGCAGTGGCGGCGCCTCCCTGATGGTGGATCGCCGCAGTGGTCGGTTGGATTTCGCTCAGGCGCTTGGTGCGGTGAAGGTCGATCTTGTCGTGTCCACGCCGGAACTGCTCGAGACATTCGAGGCAGAGCGCAGCGGAATGCCGACCGCCAGCTTCGATGCGCTCCTCAACTCTCCAGAGCCGGTGACCGACTGGGATGAGCCGGACCCCTCCAGTCCGATCACCGTAGTGTTCACGTCCGGCACGACGAGCGGACCCAAAGGCGTTGTGCATAGCCTGAACACCCTTCGGGCCGGCGGCAGGAACATCGGCGACGCAGTCCTCGCGACCGCAGATGACAGAGCGTTCCTCTCCTCTCCACTTGCCAGCATTACGGGCCTCGTCCAAACCCACTTGATGCTCGACAATGGGGCGGCGCTCATCTTGGAGGACCGCTTCGATCCGCGGCGATCCCTGGCCTCTGTAAGAGAGCACGGTGCAACAATCCTCGGAGGGGCACCGATCATCGTGGAGGAGCTCTTCAAGCAGGCGGAGCGCGAGGAGGTGAGCGACCTTCCTCTGCGCGCTCTGGCTCTCGGTGGCTCGATGATCCCCCGTGAGATCCTGGAGATTGCGGTCGATCGATTCGGCATTGTGCCTGTCCGAATGTACGGGGCCTCGGAGATACCCTCGGCGACGGGCAGCAAACCTTCCGATTCCGGTGATGCCAGGTTGGACAACGATGGAGCCTGCTCCAAGGGCACGGAGGTGGTGGTCGACGACTCGTCGGGCGAAATTCTTGTCCGTGGACCGATGCGGTGTCTCGGTTATCTCAACGAGGAGGACAATCGTGCCGCCTTCGTCGAAGGCGGCTGGTACCGAACCGGCGATCTTGGGACCTTTCGTGATGGTCGCCTGACCATCACCGGGCGGTTGAAGGAGGTCGTCACGCGCAAGGGGATGAAGATCTCTCTGAGTGAGATCGACGAAGTGATCCGGACACTGCCTCATGTCAAGGAAGCATCTGCATTTACGATGCCCGACGACGAGACCGGAGAACGAGTAGCCGTCGCGATCCTGAGCGAGCAGCCGGAGTCAATCGACTTCGAGTCGATTGTCGACGGGCTGTTGACGGCAGGGCTCCCAAAATGGAAGCTGCCCGAACAAATCGTGCTTTGGAACGGCCCTTTCCCACGCACCGAGAGTGGCAAAGTCCAACGTCGGGTCCTCGCCGAAGAGGTGAACGAACATCGATCCCTCCTTGCCGCACGTCTGCGAAGCTGACCGGAATCTCGACCACCTCAGGGGTCGAATCCACTGCCCGCTCCGCATACGGCGGCTACACCGTCGTATTGGCCACTGACGCCATGAGTGACACCGACCTCGACGACCACAACAGCAGCCCCTCTGGTGGACGGTTCAAGGACTCCTCGGTGCGGTCATTTCGGCGAGCAACGCCTGGACTCGGCGGTCGATCTCTTCGACTATGGGACGGACGGCTTCGATCGGCATTCCCGCGGGGTCCGCGAGATCCCAGTCGAGGTAGCGCTTGCCCGGATAAACCGGACAGGTGTCCCCGCAACCCATGGTGACGATGACGTCAGCGGCCTGGGCGGTCTCGTCGGTGAGCGGCTTGGGGAACTCGAGTCCGGGGTCAAGACCCCGTTCACGCAGTACTGCAACGACCGAAGGGTTGAGTTGGCCGGCGGGTTCCGAACCGGCGGAGAAGACATCGACCCGACCCTTGGCGTAGTGGTCGAGCAGCACCCGCGCCGCCAGACTGCGCCCGGCGTTATGGATACACAAGAAGAGTACGGCTGGTTTCTGGCTCACGGAGACTCCTTCAACGGCACTGACGGTATTGGCGGAGCCGGGATTTGGTTGACGTTGTTGTGGTGCGGCGCGGCGCCCGTTGAGGCCCCTGGGTGCGGGACGACGACCTCCGCTGCCTCGGCGGGCGTCAGTCGTGGATAAAGGGCTCTAATGACGGCGAAGGCCAGAACCCCACCAACCAGTTGGGCCCCGATGAAGTTCGGCACAGACGACGGAGCGATGCCGGCGAACGTGTTGGAGAACATCCGCCCGACCGTGATGGCCGGGTTGGCGAAGCTGGTCGAACTGGTGAAGAAGTACGCGGCTCCGATATACGCCCCTACCGCCGCGGGGGCTGACCGGCTCCGGCCGGTCCGGGCCAGGGCGAAGATCACCAGCAGCAGCCCAAGGGTGGCCACGCACTCAGACAGGAAGTGAGCGGCCGACGCCCGCTGCTTGGTCGAGATACTCACGGCCGCCCGGTTGAACATGACGTTCGCCACGACAGCGCCTCCGGCACAGCCGATCACCTGAGCGGGCAGATACGCGACGGCATGGCGCCACCGCAAGCCCCCGAACGCAGCATCGACGAAGGACACGACTGGGTTGAAGTGCGCCCCTGAGACGGGACCGAACATCAAGATGATGGCGAACAGGCCAGCTGCGGTGGCGGCCGCGTTCTCGAATAGCTCCAGACCAACATTGCCCGACGAGAGCCGCTGAGCGGCGATCCCCGAGCCGATGACAACCGCGGCCAGAAAGGCGCTGCCCAGCAGCTCGGCCACCAAGCGACGCCACAAGGGATGCTCGTCCATGATGGGCTCGATCTCTGGGCAGCTGCTCAGCAGCAGGACGGGGTCGGCTCGGCCGCGGCGGCCAGGTCGGGTCTGGTGGCACAGCACGCAGCGCCGCTCGGTGCGGCCAAACGAAGCTCACCGGCGGGCATTTCGGCATCGGCCAGCACGGTGTAGATCTCCCACGGCTCACCGCCAGGACCGTCGACCCAGACCTTGTCCTGGACGGCGAAACAACACGACACCTGCTCTTCGATCGCGGTGGCCAGGTCGGCCGCAGCCAAGCGCCTCTGGGCGGCATTGACCTCGTCGGCGCTCTCGACCTCGACGCCCAGATGGTTGAGCGAGCCAGGTGCCTGGGTGGCGTCTTCGATGAGGACGAGTTTGAGTGGGGGGTCGGCGATGGCGAAGTTGGCGTAGCCGGGACGAACCTTGGCCGGCTGGGTGGCAAACAACTTGGAGTAGAAGCTGATGGCCTCGTCCAAGTCGGCGACGTTTAGAGCAAGCTGCACGCGGGACACGGGGCGTCCTCCTGATACATTGGCTGATACATTGATGTTGGTCGATGTTCAGTATGGGTGACATATCGACCTCTGTCAATATCTTCTGTTTCAGTACCTACCTCTTTCAATATCTAAGGTGAGCCCATGGCCAGAACGAAAGCCGCGACAATCTCGACATTGGCCGACGACGGCCTTTGCTGTTCCTCCGTCGTTGACGCCCCACTCAGCGAGGACGAGGCAGCAACACTGTCTCGGGTCCTCGGTGCGCTCGCCGATCCCGTCCGGCTTCGGCTGCTGTCCTTGGTCGCTTCCCAAGTCGAGATCTGCTCATGTGACCTCGAGATTCCGCTTGGCAAGAGCCAACCCACCATTTCACATCACACCAAAGTCCTCGCCGAAGCCGGCCTGCTCGTCGGAGAGAAACGTGGGCGATGGATGTGGTGGCGCGTCGAACCTTCGCGGCTCGCCTCCGTACGCGCAGCCCTTGGCGGGTAAGTCCTTGGCGACCAGTCGCTAGCCCTTCGAACCTAGGCTTCGATGGATCTGCATCAGACAGGAACACCGGCGAGCGCCACGACCACTCCCACTACCCCGGCGATGAGCAATGCGCTCACCACGTCCCGCCGGGCGACGAAGAGCCAGGCGAGCGCCCCGGCCAGTACCGGGATCTGCCAGAGGTGCCCGAACGAGAGACCGAGGGGGATGGCTGATCCGGCTATAGCGCCGATGACCGCTGGCCCCGCTCCGGTGAGGAACGACTCGACGGCACTGTTGGCGCGGATCTTGTCGAAGTGTCTGCCGCCAACCAGGACGAAGGCAAACGAGGGGGCGAAGGCGATCAGCCCCGCCAACAGCCCGCCGCCTAGCCCTCCGGCCGCGTAGCCAACCACGCTTACGGTCTGCACCACTGGGCCCGGCGTGATCTGGCCCAGGGCGACGGCGTTAAGGAACTGGGCACCGGTCATCCAGTGGTAGGTGGTGACGGCGTCGTGCTGCATGAGCGGGATGATCACGAATCCGCCGCCATAGGAAAGAGCGCCAACCTTGAAGGCCACCCACGCCAATGCTCCCAGTCCCCCGATCGCCGCACCGTGCACGACCGCGGCGGGGATGAACGCCCGGGCCGCGCCCGGGGACCACGGTCGGCCCCGGGGGCGGATGACGATTTCGGTCACGCCGCAGGCGACGAGTACGAGCACCAGGTAGGGGCCGACCGTGGCCGCGGCGGTACCACCCAACAAGGCATAGACGAGCCATCGGACCCGCTGGACAGGTTCAGCGCCGATCCGTTTCCAGCTAGCGGGAACGAGTCCCCACGCGGCATTGAGCGCCACCGCGGGCACCGCCGCGCCAGCACCAGCCGCGGCGCCGATGATCCAATCGGGCGGGTGGGTCGCCAGGAACACTGCCGACAGGACCAAGATGAGCGCCAGTCCCGGGACGATGAAGCACAGTCCGCCGAGAACGGCACCAACCGTCCCCCGCAAGCGCCAGGCGCAATAGATGGCCAGCTGCGTCGATGCCGGGCCGGGGAGGAGATTCGTCGTGGCAATGGCGTCTTCGAACTCGTCTGCCTCGATCCATTGCCGTTCCTCGACGCACATGCGACGGAGCAGGACGATGTGCGTCGGCGGTCCCCCGAATCCGATGCATCCGAGACGGAGCCACTGCTTCCCGATGGTCCCGAGGGAGACGTGCGGCACAGGTCGGCGCTCGACCTCACCTTTATCGCTGGTCATGGGATCTCGTCGACGAGCAACTCATTGGCCAGCTCTCGGAGCTGGCGCTTCGTCGACGCAAGGGTTCTGCGACCTTTGGCGGTTGCCACATAGGAGCGGCGAGCCCGACCATCTACGACTCGCTGGCTGGATCGGAGGAGCCCCTCGGTCTCCATGTTGTGCAGCGTGGGGTAAAGGGACCCCGGACTGATCCGGTAGCCGTGATGCGCCAGCTCCTTTGCCATCCAGGCGCCGTGGACCTCGCTACTGGCGGCGTGATGGAGTATGTGCAGACGCACAGCCCCTCGCAAGAACTCCCGCATCACTGAGAAGGTAGCTGATATCGGATATCGATATCGATTTCAGATTCTTGTGCCGCCTCCGAATCCTGGCCAACGGACAAGGCCAACGGTGTCGTCACAAGACCCGAAAGATTCTGCCTCACTGTTGACGCATGAACTATGCTCCTTTGATGATCTTCACGATGGTGCGTCGTGTCCGCGGAACGGACACGTTGGGGATGGCATCGCCTCAGTAGCCACTGGGCGAGGCAGATCGTCGCGGACGCTGGGATCCGTGCGGGCGATCTCGTCGTTGACATCGGTGCCGGCACCGGCGCCCTCACCGAACCTCTGCTCAAGCGTGGGGCCCATGTCATTGCCGTGGAGCTCCACCCCCAGCGTGCGGCCAACCTGAGATCACGGTTCGCCGGCCAACCTGTCACCATCGTCGTCACCGACGCCGCGGATCTACGGCTGCCAAGGCGGCCCTTTCGCGTCGTGGCAAACCCACCATTTGGCATCAGCACGGCGATTCTGCGACGCCTGGTCGCACCGGGGAGTCGGCTCGTTCGAGCAGATGTCGTGGTCCCCTGGCACACCGCCCAGCGGTGGACGAGCGCGAGAGCATCCGGCACGGGTAGGTGGTCACGCGACTTCACGGTCCGCGTGGGAAGAACTCTCCCCCGCTCCGCTCTTTCTCCTCCCGCCCCAAACGGAATCGCCCTGATGGTCATCGAGAGAAAGACAGCGCAGCTCGAACCTCACCAACGGAGCAAGAAGTGAGACATGCGTCCCCACAGCTGTCACATGACGATCCGGGCAGCGAGAGTCGCTGCACAGGTGACCTTGGTAGCGTGATTCTGTTAAGGCTCGACCAAAGAGGAGCTGTCGTGGCCCTTATGCCTATATCGCCGACCCTGACGGGTACATAATCGAGATCTGACGACAGTGCGCCGGCGTGTCCGACTCGTCGCTACGCGGCGCGCGCAACTCGGTGTCGAGCAAGCGCCCGGAAGACTTGACGGTGCACCGGTTGGAGCATTTTCCAATAGAGGAACCCGGGAATTCCTTTCGGGCGGAGCGAGCCGACTTGGATCAGCTCGTTTGGCGCGCACTGATAGCCGAGCCATGCTTCTCCAGGAAACCAGCGAACCGCGCGCAGTATGAGTATGCCGGGGTCACGTCGAGCGACTAGCCACCAGTCCACCGCCGTCCCGCGGACGATCTCTTGGACGTGGCTGAGCTTCCACTTCTCCCCGACCATGCGACCGAGGAGCGCACGCACTCTCCAGGCGAACTCTAAGCCATACCAGCTGTAGCTCCCTCCGATCCGGGCGAGATCGGCGTCGAGGCGCGTCGATACGGCGCCTGAAAGAGGGATCCCGACACGAACGGTGTAGACGCCGTCTCTCAGCCCGTCCTCTCGGTTGAGGAGGTCGTGATCGAGTTCGCGTTCCTGGTCGTCGAGCGCCGTCGAGAGGGCGTCGGCAAGGCCCATCGGCTGGATGTCGAACGCCGCCTCCGTCCGTTCCCGATCTTGAACCACGACTTCGGTGACGAGACTCTCGATCAGCGAATGACTCACGCGACGATTAACAGGAGTGACGAGATCCAACCAGTACGATGACAGCCGAGGTGTCAGGTACGGCACATCGACGATGCGTCGACGCCGCAAACCGCGCGCCAGAGCGTACGCCGTGATCATTTCGCGATACGACGTCACGTCGGCGCCACCGATCTCATACACGCCGGGCGCCACGTCCATCGCAGCGATCAAATAGTGGGTTATGTCGGCCGAAGCGATCGGTTGAATAGCGGTGCGGACCCAGCGTGGACAGACCATGAACGGAAGCCGCTCGGTCAGATACCGGAGCATCTCAAAGGAGATGCTCCCGGCGCCGAGCACCACCGCTGCTCGAAGCTCGACAATAGGAACGTGTCCAGAAGCGAGCGCTGTGCCGACCTCCTGACGACTCGCCAGATGCTCGGACTCGGGGTCGTTACCCAGACCGCCGAGGTAAACGATACGTCGGAGACCCACCGCTGCGGCCGCCCGCCCGAAGCCTTCAGCCAGCTCGAGATCACGAGCACGAAAGTCTTCAGCACTCAGTGAATGCACGAGATAGAAAGCGACTTCACATCCGGCTAACGCGCTTTGTAGGGCAACCCCGTCGGCCACGTCAACCGATCGTCCTGTGGCGCCGGCAATCTCGGGAGCACGACGGGAGAGCGCGAGGACGTCATATTGGGCCTCGACAAGAGCAACGGATAGCTCCCGTCCGACGAACCCGCTTGCCCCCACCACCGCGACTCTCATCGCTCCACGATTGCACACACGGCGCAACTGCCAGTCTCGGCCATTGTCTGGCGCTGGTGGAGCGCGGACAAATGTTGCGGTTCCCGATCCCCGCGTTCGGTGGTGACGGTGTCCTTGACCGTGTGCCAGTCACAAGCCAGTTCGGTCGCTCCAGCACCGTGCGGGGCTGCGCCCACATGGACCGTGCCCCACGTGGCCGCGGCTCGGCCTTTTAATGGTGGCGAACGAAGGTCGCCTTGAGGGTAATCCGGTTGTTGAGCCCTGCGCCCATTTTGGCCCAACGCAGACCCCACTCGCTCCGATCGATCTCCGGTGCGAAGGTGCCCGTCACGTCGCTTGTTCTTCGTGTCGATTGAGTTGGCGTCTACGACAAGGCAACCGGTGACTCGCCCATCGCGGTCGGCGGTGCCGCCACCTTCGGTCGCGCGAAGCGTGCCGTTGACCGTCAGAATCCACATCGCCTTTGTTTGAAACTGAATTGTGCTCCGGCGTGGATCGAGCGTCCAGGTACCAGTTAGATCCGAGATGACCTGAGGAGTTGCGCCAGCAATTTCCGGCACTCGAATCTCCTTCAAATCGATGATTGGTGCGAGAGGGGCGGGTCAGCTCCGGCGAACTGGTTGCAACCGTTCACCCGCCCGGAGCGCCTGATTTGGACACCTTCGCTCGAGGTCGTGAATGTCCCTGGGGCCTCAGCTGTCGAGTGTGAGCGCATCCAATCGGCGCCGAACCTCCGACGAGTTCACGCCGAGAGCGCCCAGCAGGACTGCCGCAGGATCTGGTGGCTGGAGAGTGAGGATCTGGGCCAGCACCTGCTCTGCCGTGACCTGGAGCCTCTGACGGTTGTGCTTAGACGCTTTCTCAAGCACTTTCTTTGCCGCGGGCGTGATGCGGAGGCGATCTTTTTGCGCGACATCTCTGATCCTCGGCTTCTTCGGCACGGCGCGCATCGGCAGCTCGGGAGCGTCGGTGCCGGACCCCAGGCCCAGAGCGCCCAGAGCTTCGTGATCGAGCGATTCAAGGGCCTGGCGAGCTTGCTGCAGGCTCACGCCCAACACGGCTTCGATCGAGGGATGCTCAAACAAGGCAAGCAGGATGTGATCGGTGCCATATCGGCGATCACCTCGGCGACGAGCCTCCTCACCGGCCTGCAGACAGATGGCCCAGGCGTGAAGCACCTCTGGCGCAACGGATTCGGTGGTCATGATGACTCCTTGTTGTATTTGGTGTGCACCGATTGGCGGGTGACGCCCAAGGCATCTCCGATCTGCTGCCACGACCAGCCCTTTTCCCGGGCCGACGCGACCTGGTTCGCTTCGACCCTCTCAGCGAGGCGATGGAGCGCCAACGAGGCGCGTAGCCCAATTGCCGGGTCATCCGACGAGAGATGCATGCTGAGCTCTTCGATGTCCATCCTTGTCAGTATAGACTGACATACCGTTGTGTCAACTTAAACTGACACAGCCCATCGTCCTCCTCCCGCCAACGGAGCGCCGCATCACACCTCAAATCGTGTGGTTGGGATTGCAGCGTCGCAATGAACGTTGATCGTCCGTTCTCATCGCCGCCACAGGGCAATAGGGTGGCGTCACCCCGTTGGTGCAGCCGCACCGTCCCGCTAAGAGCAAGGATCGCGGTGGCCGAGCCGATCACGGAACAGTCGATTACCTTCGCCGAGCTGGGCCTGCGCCCTGAGCTGCTCGACGCGCTCGACACACTGGGCTACGAGGAACCAACGCCGATACAGGTGGCGGCCATCCCCGTCCTGCTCCAGGGTCGCGACCTGCTCGGGCAAGCTGCCACCGGAACGGGGAAGACGGCAGCGTTCGCCCTCCCGATCCTGCAGCGACTACCCCTTGGCGAGCGAAGCCGAGAGCCCATGGCGTTGATCCTGGTGCCCACCCGTGAGCTCGCCATGCAGGTCTCCGAGGCCCTTCACCACTACGGCCGCCAGCTGGGCGTCCGCGTCCTCCCGATCTACGGCGGCCAGCCCATTGGCCGTCAGCTGCGGTCCTTGGAGTCCGGTGTCGACGTGATCGTGGCCACGCCCGGCCGTGCTCTTGATCACCTACGGCGCCACACGTTGCGCCTCGCGGCGGTGCAGGTGATGGTTCTCGACGAAGCAGACGAGATGCTGGACATGGGCTTTGCCGAGGATCTTGAGGCGATCTTCGCCGAAACGCCACCGAACCGCCAGACGGTGCTCTTTTCGGCCACGCTCCCTAAGCGCATCGACGCCATCGCCCGAAAGCACCTCAGCGACCCGGCCCGGATCCGCATCATCGACGAGGTTCGCAGCAGGGATGAGTCACCTCGGGTGCGGCACTCCGCGTACGTCGTACAGCGCGCCCACAAAGCGGCCGCCCTCGGGCGGATCCTCGATGTCGAGTCGCCGACAGCGGCGCTCGTCTTCTGTCGAACGCGCGAGGCAGTGGACAGTCTCACCGAGACGCTCAACGGCCGCGGCTACCGCTCCGAGGCCCTGCATGGCGGGATGAGCCAGGACCAGCGGGACCGGGTGATGGGGCGGCTTCGGGGCGGCACCGCCGACCTGCTCATCGCCACCGACGTCGCTGCACGTGGCCTCGATATCGAACAGCTCTCCCACGTCATCAACTACGACGTCCCATCCTCAGTGGACAGCTACGTCCACCGCATGGGGCGGGTGGGCCGCGCCGGTCGAGAGGGCGTGGCCATCACACTTGCAGAACCGCGCGAGCACCGGATGCTCAAGACAATCGAGCAGGCGACCAAACAGAAGATCTCGGTCGAGAAGCTCCCCACGGTGGCGGACCTTCGAGAGCGACGTCTCGACCTCACCCGCGCCGCACTTCGCGAAACCCTCCTCGGGGACGAACTAGATGGGTTCCGGGTCGTCGTCGAATCGCTTGCCGAGGAGTTCGACGTGATGGAGGTGGCGCTCGCCGCGGTCAGTCTGGCGCATGCCGCAATAGGGGGTCCCGATGACGGGGAGGACATCCCCGACGTGGTCGTCTCAGTGCCAACCAAAGGACGCACTCGCGATGACCGCCCCGGCCGGAGCCAGCGGGCCACCGCGGGGGGTGGACCCAGGATGACTCGACTCTACGTCAGCCTCGGGCGCGAGGCCGGGCTGCGTCCTCAGGACCTCGTCGGGGCGATTACGGGCGAAACAAGCCTCAGCGGACGGAACGTCGGCTCTATCGAGATCTCCGGGCGCTTCTCCCTCGTCGACGTACCAGAAGGAGCGGCCGACGAAGTGATCGAGGCGTTACGCGACACCAAAATCCGAGGCAGACGGGCCACGGTACGCCGGGAGCGCTTCTAGCCCGCTGGCGAGGCGCGCTCGTCCCACCCACGCCAGCTTCAAAGAGCCGAAGACATTGTCTGCGACGAGCCACGCCACAGAGATCAAAAAACTCGGACACACGATCCGACCCTGGTCCCGTGCCCTCGCCGTGTGGACGAGGCGAGCACGGTTGCGGTGTTGTCCGTGGCCCACTACATCTCCCGGTGGGCCACCTCAAGGACTGCCGGCCCCGCAAACACGAGATAGAGACGTCGTCTGATTTAAGGGATACCTTGGGACTCTCGGACTGGCAGCGCCGGGGTCCAGTTCGCCCAAAATTGCAGGGGGGTTCACCGGGATGAGGATCGGGATCTTCTTTCCCAGCGCCGAGCATGCGCCGATCGACCAGCTAGTCCAGGACTTTGCAGTGATTGCGAGCGAGGGATTCGACACTGCATGGTTGCCACAGAGCTCTAGCTTCGATGCCCTGACGACCTTGGCGGTTGTTGGAAGGGAGGTCCACCGTATAGAACTCGGAACTTCAGTTATCCCCACCTATCCACGCCATCCCGTTGCGCTGGCGGCTCAGGCCTTGACGACCAATGCCGCGATAGGCGGCCGACTTCTCCTCGGAATCGGTCTATCGCACGCTCGTACCGTCGAGGGTTCGTACGGCCTGTCCTACGAGCGCCCGGCACGCCACATGAGCGAATACCTCTCGGTACTCTCCCCCCTGCTGCAAGACGGAAAGGTCGACTTCACAGGAGAGACTCTGGCCGGAAGAATGAGCCTGGCCATTCCGGGTGCTGCGCCGTGCCCGGTCTATCTGGCCGCGCTCCAACCGGCCATGTTGGCGTTGGCGGGATCGAGAGCAGATGGGACCATTACGTGGTGCACGGGCATCAGAACCGTGAGAGATCACATCGTGCCGGCGATTACCAAGGCGGCGACCGACGCCGGTCGTCCACCACCGAGGGTTGTCGTTGCCCTTCCCTGTTGCGTCACCGATGATGAGGCGGACGGCCGCACAAAGGCAGGCTCCCAGCTGGAGGGCTATGGCAAGATCCCGGCCTACCGAGCGGTTCTCGATCGAGAAGGCGCCAGCGGTCCCGCCGACGTCGCCATCGTGGGAGACGAAGACTCGGTTTCGGATCAGCTCACGCAACTGTTCGAGAGCGGTGCAACGGACTTCGAAGCGATCCTTTGCGGTTCCGACACCGATCGGCGGCGCACCAGGAGCCATCTCGCCGAGCTGCGCCGGCGCGGCTGAGGACCAATATCCACTCAGTCCACCTCTTTGGTGGCGGGGGGTCTGGCCCATAACGCACCCATCGGGTGACGGACTTGATGAACTACCTAGTGAGGGCGGCGTGCATTCGCACTGCATAGTGCACTCGCCTGATCAAAATCGACACAACGAAGCTGAGATCCCGAGAAACATGCCCCACAAACGAGGCCTTCGGCTCTCGGATCCGCAGCATCTGGCGCTTCATTCCGCCAGTAGCGCACCCTCAAGCGCCTTGATGAGCGTCCTCCGGTAGCGGGCCAGAGATCGCCCACGATCTCTCCGAAGCATCTGGTGCGATTGCGGAGAGATCAAGACGAGAAGGATGTCGGTGGCCTCCTCGACGCTGAGATCCGACCGGAGAGCACCGTGTGCCTTGAGCGCCTTGGCGATGAGTGACAGGTCACGCGCCCGGGCTCGCTCTCCTTCCAGGGCGCCTTCGCGCAACTCTTCTTCCAGACCCACTGACTCGTACGCAGCCATGACCACCGGGCCGGCCCGTTCGAGCAGCGTCGAGGCCAACGTGACTCCCAGGGCCAGTGCCTTCTTTCCATCCGGTTCGGCAAGAGCAGCCTGGAACTCACGCCGCTCGGCGAGTGGGGTGGGGTCGTCGTCGCCTGTGGTGGCCACACCAATCACCTCAAGGAGGAGATCGAGCTTCGAGGGGAAGATGAGATAGGCGGTCCGCTCGGACACCCGCGCTTCGTCGGCGATCTCACGCATCGTCGTGGTGCCGTATCCCTGGCGGATGAAGAGCCCGGACGCCGCTTCGCGGATCTGTACCCGCGTGCGTCGGGCGGACTCTTCTCGCAGCGGCGATCGGTATTGCCTCTTGACAGGGTCGTCCATTGGCTACAAAGTCCTAGTATTCACTACAGTAGTCCTGCATCGAACTTTGCTCCAGGACCGGATGGGAGGAGGCAATCGCCACTTCACATGCTTCGGCAATGACGATGACTTGCGGGTGTTCCAGGTCTGGATTCCGTCGAGTCGTTCCAGGCCTTCGAGGCGACACTCGAGCCCATCTTTCCCGAACTGGGGCTCGATCCTGGCCGACCCGATATCGAGGAGCTCCATCGTCTCGAACAGTCGAGCGCTTCACAAACCGACTAATCCCCACTATCACGGAGGACATCATGTACGCAGTTGCCCATACTGTCAGCGTCAACGACCGGTCCGCAGCCGAAGCTGGGCTCGAGCAAGTCGTACCACACGTCTCCGGACTGCCTGGTTTTGTTGCCGGGTACTGGACGGAACACTCAGACAACCAGGGTCTCGCCCTGATCGTGTTCGATTCCCGAGAGGCGGCACAAGGCTTTGCGGACTTCCTCAAGGCTGCGCCAGATGCACCCGGGGTGACACCTGACCGAGAAAGCATCGGGGTGTGCGAGGTTCTGGCCCACGCATGACGGCACTGTCCTTCACGAAGCGACATGCACCAGAGAGAGAGCGCAAACCTGTCGAACTGAGTGGCGGGGGTTCAGGACCATGACGCACCCTTCGGGTTACAGACCC
>CAVWJS010000014.1:0-31099 GCA_963755495.1 uncultured Acidimicrobiaceae bacterium | reverse complement strand
TCAGGCGCTCTACCAGCTGAGCTACGCCCCCGTAGCGAAACTCCCAGGTCGCGGGTGGTATTTCGGCTACCGCACCCTGAGCCGGACCATTTGGGGACCGCGCATCACACCACAACTTTGCGAGGCACCCTGTCGGGTCCGGAGCTAGACCTTAGCTTCTGTCGCGAGGGGTCTTCCGACTCCCGAGAAGCTGCCTGGGGGCGAAGCGGAGCGAGGTCTGTTTTTCCATCGCAGGTCTCGTTCGGGCCCAGGTGGCAGTGGAGCTCCCCGAATCTCCCGTCCCTTCCCGTGCCATGACACGGCGCGGCCCATCTCGTGGCACAGGACGCGACCCACATGACACGGCACCGAGACCTCTTGGGCGCTCGTCGTTCTCCCCGGCAGCACCCACGCGAACCCCTGCGTCCACTGCCCCAACCGACCCGGCGACCCGCTCCCTCGCCTACCCTGGTGGCATGGCTCGGGCGTACGACGTCGAAGGAATTGAACAGAAGTGGCAACGGCACTGGGAGGAAGCGGGACGTATCAGATCGACAACGACGACCCGCGGGAGAAGTTCTATGCGCTGTGCATGTACCCCTACCCTTCGGGGGCGGCCCACCAGGGCCATGTGCGCAACTACACCTTCGGTGACCTGGCCGTTCGCTATCAGACCATGCAGGGCAAGGGCGTCCTCAGCCCGTTCGGGTTCGACTCGTTCGGCCTCCCGGCGGAGAACGCCGCCATCAAGACGGGGACCCATCCCAGGACGTTCACCGAAGCTCGCATCAAGGAGCTCAAGTCCTCCTTGGTACGCCTGGGTGCGGTCTACGACTGGCGTCGTGAGGTGCGGAGCCACGACCCCTCCTACATGCACTGGACCCAGCTCATCTTCCTCAAGCTCTGGGAGGCCGGCCTGGCCTACCGGGCCAGCGCCCTCGTCAACTGGTGCCCCGGTTGCCAGACCGTGCTGGCCAACGAGCAGGTCCTTCCCGACGGCACCTGCGACCGCTCGGGTGACCTCGTCACCAAGCGCGACCTCGAGCAGTGGTTCTTCCGCATCACGGCCTACGCCGACGAGCTCTTGGAGGGACTGGACGGCCTGGAATGGCCCGAGCGGGTCAAGACCATGCAGCGCCATTGGATCGGCCGATCCGAAGGCGCCGAGTTCGATCTTCCGGTCGAGGGCAAGGAGCACCTGAGCCTGCGGGTGTTCACCACGAGGCCCGACACGAGCTTCGGCATGACATATGCCGTCGTCGCGCCCGAGCATCCCCTTCTCGACGAGTTGACGACCGACGCCCAGCGCGATGCCGTGGATGAGTTGCGCATACGAGCCGCGGCCGAAAGCGACATTGAGCGAGCAGCCATCGGGGACGCCGGCACGCTCGAAAAACGCGGGGCCTTCACCGGGAGCAGTGTGCGGAACCCGTTCACCGATACCCCGGTGCCGGTGTACGTGGCCGATTACGTTCTCATGGGTTACGGGACCGGCGCCATCATGGCTGTGCCGGCCGAAGACCAGCGGGACTGGGACTTCGCCAAGCTCCATGACTTGCCGATCGTGCGCACGGTGCAACCGCCAGCCGATTGGGAGGCCAATGGCGGGGGGGCGTACACGGGCGAAGGGGAGAAGATCAACAGCGAGTTCCTGAACGGTCTCGACATTGGTACCGCGAAGGCTCGCGCCATTGAATTCCTCGAAGAGCGGGGCATCGGCGAACGCAAAGTCAACTATCGACTGCGTGATTGGCTGGTCTCCCGGCAACGGTTCTGGGGTTGTCCGATTCCGGTGATCTACTGTCCCGAGCACGGGGCGGTGTCCGTCCCCGAGGATCAGCTGCCCGTGGTGGCGCCCGATGATGTTGAGTTTCTTCCCACCGGCCAGTCTCCTTTGGCGCTCCACGAAGGGTTCCTCCATACGACCTGCCCCATCTGTGGCGGCCCCGCTCGTCGCGAGACCGACACCATGGACACGTTCGTCGATTCGTCGTGGTACTTCCTGCGCTTCTGCGATCCGTGGAGCGCCGATCGTCCGTTCGACCCCGCCGCAGCGCGCCGCTTTATGCCGGTCGATCAATACATCGGGGGTATCGAGCACGCCATCTTGCACTTGCTCTACGCCCGTTTCTTTACCCGTGCCCTCATCGACGTGGGTCTTGCTCCCGGCATCTCGCGCGAACCGTTCACCCGGTATCTCGCTCAGGGAATGATCCGCATGGACGGCACGAAGATGTCCAAGTCCAAGGGCAATCTCATCGCGCCCGAGCACTACTACGAGACAGTCGGAGCCGATGGGCTGCGGCTCTTCCATCTCTTCGTGGGACCGCCGTTCGACGACATGGACTGGACAGAGCAGACGGAGCAGGTGATCGAAGGGTGCGGGCGATTCCTCGACCGGCTCTGGCGCACGTTCGCGCCAGGCCAAGGCGAGGTCGCACCGACGTTCCGCTCTGGACCCGAGACCGACGCGGACCGCGAGGTTCGCCGAGCGACCCATCGCACCATAGCGGTGGTGACCGAAGACCTCGAGCGTTGGTCGTACAACACGGCGGTGGCTCACTGCATGGAGCAACTGAATCGCCTCCAGCAATACGCCCGGAGCGAGGATGGCCCCCACAGCGTCGTGTGGGACGAGGCAGGCGATGCGTTGTTATCGCTCTTGGCCCCTCTGACGCCCCATCTCACGGCCGAAATATGGGAGCTGCGCCATCCGGGCCAGCCGTCCGTTCACCTCCAGAGCTGGCCTACATTCGATGCTGAGCTCGTACGCGAAGAGACGGTGACCATGGTGGTGCAGGTCAACGGCAAGTTCCGCGACAAGCTCGAAGTCAATCCTGACCTCACCGAAGCCGATGCCGAGGCAGCTGCCCTGGCGTTGCCTAAGGTGCAGGAATTCCTGGCCGGTCGCACCCCGCAACGGGTTGTCGTGCGTCCCCCGCGGCTGGTGAACATCGTCGTCTAGCGGACATCGTCGTCTAGCGGACATCGTCGTCTAGCGGACATCGTCGTCTAGCGGAACGGTCGTCTCGCGGAACTCCGCTTAGTGGAACCCCGCCAGGATCTCCCTCCATTCGTCGGGGTCCATTTTGTAAGGGGCGTAGAAGGTAAAGCGATCGACGATGTCGCCGACGCGGGCCTTCACTTGATCTGCCACCTCGTCGATCGGACAGACCACGGCGAAGGCCCGAAGGACCTCGTCGTCGATGAGCTGGCCCATCTTGACCCACTCGCCTCGCCTCGAAAGCGTGTTGAGCTCAGTCTGCAGATCGCCCCAACCGTGCAGCTCGAGGACCGGGCGATAGGCCGGGGTTGATCCGTAGAAGGCGATCTGTTGGCGGACGGCCTGACTGGCCGCGGCCACGGCCGCTTCAGTGGCTCCGGTGACCAAGAATCCTGGATACGACACGGTCAGGTCAGCCCGGGACTTGCCGGCTTTTGCCGCTCCGCGCTCGAGCGCGGGAAGCGTCACCTCACGGATGTAGCGCTCGGTGGAGAAGCCGTGCACCAGGAGGCCGTCACCCACTTCGCCGGCCACCTCGGTCATCAGCTCGCCCACGGCAGCCAGCAATATCTTCGGATTGCCGTACGGATGCTTCTCGGGGACGAAGAATGGGGTCATCAACGTGTGCGTGTAGAACTCGCCGCGGAAGTCGAGCTTTTCTCCGGTTTCCCACGTGGCCCATATGGCGCGGATGGCCAAGACGAGCTCGCGCATGCGTGACGCCGGATGCGACCATGGCATCGAGAAGCGCCTAGTGATGTGCGCCTTGATCTGGCTCCCCAATCCCAGCATGAAGCGGCCTTTGGTCAGGTGTTGCAAGTCGTTGGCGACGACCGCGAGGTTCATCGGATTACGGGCGAAAGCGACCGCGATCCCCGTCCCGAATTCCAATTTCTCGGTGGCGGCGGCTCCTATGGCGATGGGCAGGAATGGATCGTGCGAGGTTTCGGTGCTCCACACGCCGTCGTAGCCTTCGTCCTCTGCCCGCCGAGCCGCTTCGGCGATGCCGGTGGGATCGAACCCAATCCCGCCGTCGATCTTCATCCGTTTACTGCTCTTCGCCCCGAAGGAATTTCTCCAGTTCCGCCGCGATCTCGTCTCCCGAAGGGACCTCGTCGACCCCCATCGCATTTCCTTCGGAGGCGTCGATGTTCTCCTCGAGCTTGCGCACCATGGCGCGGTGCTCGTTGTTGTCGGCGATGAGCCGGTCGACTTGTCGCCGGGAGTTGTCTGCGGCGTGGCGGAGCTCGGATGAGTCAAGGTTCAGTCCGGCGATACCGGCGAGACCTTCGACAAGCGCGGCACTTGCCTCGGGGAACGGCATGCCGGCCACGTAGTGCGGCACCCGTGCCCACAAGGAGATGGCGGGAATCCCGATGTCGTCGAACGCGAGCTCCAGCGCAGACATCACACCGGCGGGCACTTCGAGCTCGCCCTGAACGACGCCAATCCGTTCCGCCAGCTCGGCCGAAGCCGGGGGTGCGGTGGCGGCGAGCTTCACCGGACGCGTATGGGGAGCGGGCGCGGGGAATGATCCGAGCCCGACGACCATGCGCACCCCCCACGACCGAGATAGTCCGACCACGGCATCGGTGAAGGCCCGCCAATGGAAATCGGGCTCAGGCCCGAGGAGGTACAGGACATCTGCGCCCGCCTCGTCCCGGCCATGGCGCAGCACCGTCTGGGGCCAGTTCAGCTCGGTCGTCACGCCGTTGACGATGCGCGCCACCGGTCGACGAGCCCGCTGATCGAGGAAGTGCTCGCTGTTGAAGGTGACCAAGTGCGTTGTCTCGCTTTGTCCGAGGAGGGAGGCGATGGCGGTCGTGGCGCCCAACCCCGCGTCGACCCATCCCTCGAGCGCCACCACGAGCACCGGCTGATGGAGATCGGCCTCCTGGTGGATCGAGAAGATCTCCGTCAATCCCTCCGGGCTCATGGCGTAGCCACCAGCGCTGCCGAGGCCATGTCGGCCAAGCGTGCCACCTGCGCCGGGAGGTCGTCGACGCTCCCCTGATCGCCCGCCCCTGCGCCGGCGACATAGCGGGCGTAGACACCTTGGAGGATGCAGGCCAATTTCCAGTAGCCGAAGGCGCAGTAGTACCCGATCTGGGTCAGATCGAGATCTGACACGGAGGCGTAGTGCTCCATCACTTGGGCACGGGTGGAGAATCCCGCCGCCGTCGTCGGTGCGTGACCGAGCACGGGAAATTCATCATCACTCTCGGTCCAGTAGTCCATGAGTATCCCGAGGTCGGCCAAGGGATCGCCCAGGGTGCAGAGCTCCCAATCGAGGATGGCCCGCACCGCACCTTGGTCGTCGAGAACCACGTTGTCCATCCGGTAGTCACCGTGCACGATCGACGTGCGCTGCTGCGGAGGAACGCGGCGAGCGAGCTCGTTGCCGACGCGCTCGACCAGTCCGCCGTGATCAACGCCTTCAACCCGCATTTTGGAATACTGCTCGCTCCACCGCTTGAGCTGTCGCTCGATATAGCCCTCGTGGCGCGCCAGGTCGCCCAGCCTCACCGACTCGGGCTCGATGACGTGCAGCGCCGAGAGCGTCTCGGCCATGTGCCGGCCCACGCCGGCTCTCGTGGTCATATCGAACGCCTGCTCAGCCTCGCGTTCATCGCGCAAGATATGGCCGTCGACGAATTCCATGACGAAGAAGGGTTGATCGTTGACGGCGTCGTCGGTGCACAGGCCGATCGTCTTGGGCACCGGAGTGCCCGAGGGAGCGAGTGAGCTCATGAGGCGATACTCGCGCACCATGTCATGCGCAGTGGGTAGGACATGGTGGACCGGGGGTCGTCGAAGCACCCACGCCCGGCCTTCGGCATCTTCAACGCGGTAGGTGAGATTCGAGCGTCCACCGGCGATCAGGGTGAAGGTGAGGGGAACGGTAATTTCTGGGACGTTGTCCAAGAACCATTTGGTCACATTCTCCGCACTGATGCCTTCGACCGGGTCTGACACGTTAGTGACGCTAATCGGTGGCACAGGATCCTCTCATCCGCCACCTGGTCCAACGTTGGCTCCGCACCTCGACCGCTGTTGCACCCGACGCCAGCTATTAACCTCTCGGGGCGATGGACGTCACCGACAACACTTTTCAATCAGACGTGCTGGTTCGCAGCAATGATGTCCCGGTCATCGTCGATCTCTGGGCCCCTTGGTGCGGTCCGTGCAAAACGCTTGGACCGATGCTCGAAAGGGCTGTCGCAGGTACCAATGGCGCCGTTGAGCTGGCCAAAGTCAACGTGGACGAAAACCCGCGCATCGCACAGTCGTTCGCTGTGCAATCGATCCCGGCCGTCTTTGCCATCGATGGGGGCAAGGTGGTGGACCAGTTCATAGGCGCCCTGCCCGAGCCCCAGGTCATCGCATTCGTGCAGAAGCTGCTCCCAGCCTTGAGCGAGGCCGACACGCTGGTAGCAAATGGCGATGAGGCGTCGCTGCACCAGGCGCTGGAGCTCGAGCCGGGCCATCAGGGGGCGACAGAGGCCCTGGCCCAGTTGATGATCGATCGGGGTGAGGCTGCCGACGCCTTGGCTCTGTTGGGTCGTGTGCCCGAAACGCCGAAAACCCGCTCGCTGGCGGCGCAGGCCCGTTTGATCGAGAGTGGAGTAAATGTCTCGCTCACCGGCGACGCGGAGATCGAGGCGCGCCTCAATGCGTTGCTGGATCGGGTGCGAGAGGACGACGCGGCCCGTCAGGAGTTCGTGGACCTCCTCGAGACCTTGGGGCCCGAGGATCCGCGCACCGGGACGTACCGCCGGTCGTTAGCCACTCGTCTCTACTGATGCATCTACCAGGTCCGATGGTCCCGCGCGGCCGGTGAACGTCCTCGACCTCGGGGGCCATCGGCACGATCTCACCCATCGGGGACTCGTGATGGGCATTCTCAACCGCACGCCCGACTCCTTCTACGACAAGGGCGCCACGTTTGCGCTCGACGCGTTCTACTCCAGGGCCGAAGCGCTCGTGGCCGAGGGGGCCGACATTCTCGACGTCGGTGGCGTCAAAGCTGGGCCGGGCGCAGAAGTGACCGAGGCCGAGGAAATGGACCGGGTGGTGGGGGCAATCGCTGGCTTAGCGGCGCGCTTTCCCACTCCGATCTCCGTCGACACCTGGCGCGCTTCGGTGGCCCGGGCTTCCTACAAAGAGGGGGCCGTGATGGGCAACGACATCAGCGGGTTCGCGGACCCCGACTACCTCCCCGCAGCGGCCGAACTCGGTGCCGCGGTCGTGGCGACGCACATCCGACTGGCTCCCCGAGTGGCGGACCCCGACCCGCACTATGAGGACGTCGTCGCCGACGTGAGCCGCTTCCTCACGGAGCGGGCCGCGCGCGCCCGCGCCGCGGGCATCCCACCCGAGAAGATCGTGCTCGATGCGGGTCTCGATCTGGGCAAGACCGCAGCGCAATCCCTCACCCTCCTGCGGGCCTCATCGACGTTGGCCGCGCTCGGCTACCCACTCTTACTGTCCGCGTCCAACAAGACGTTCCTTGGTGTCACGCTCGATCTCGAATTGGCCGAACGCGGGCCGGCATCCCTCGCTGCGGCGGCACTGGGCCTCGGCTGGGGATGCCGCATCCTGCGGGTGCACGACGTCAAAGGCACCTGCCGCGTCCGCGACGTCGCCGCAGCGGTAAGCGCCGCCGAATGAGCGCCGCCGAATGAGCGCCGAATGAGCGCCGCCGAATGAGCGCCGCCGAATGACCGCCTCTTTGTATTTGGTCAAGGGCGACGATGCCTCGCTCGTGGCCCAGGAAGTTCGTGCCCTGCTGGTCGAGGTGGTGGGGGATCGCGACCACTCGCTCGTGGTGGAGGAGATCGGCGGTGGGTCGGGAGACGACATCAACGTCGGAGCGGTGGTAGATGCTTGTCTCACGCCGCCGTTCCTCATCGACCGGCGAGTCGTGGTCGTGCGCGAAGCGGGCCGCCTTGTCACCGCCGATGTGCCCCGATTGGTCGAGGTGGTCAAAGACCCGTTGCCATCGACGGTGCTGATCCTGGTGGGCGGTGGGGGCACGGTCCCCGCACCTCTGGTCAAGGCCATCACCGCAGCGGGGAAGGTCATCGACGTTGCTGTCAATCGTCCCGGCGACCGCAAGGCCTGGCTGCAGGAGCACCTCCGCCACGCGCCGGTCAAGCTCGAACCTCAAGCGGCCCAGTTGCTCGGCCAGCACGTCGGTGAGGATCTGGGTCGCGTCGAGGGATTGCTCGGAGCGTTGGCGGCGGCCTACGGACCGGGCGCTCGAATCTCGGTCAACGATCTCGAGCCTTACCTCGGTGAGGCCGGCAACGTAGCTCGTTATGAGCTGACCGATGCGATCGACCGGGGCGACCCCGCAGCTGCCCTTCGCGTGTTGCATCGCATGACCGATGCCGGCGGACTCAGTGCGGTCGAAGTGCTCTTCTCCTTGCACCGCCATTACGCCAACATGCTGGCGCTCGACGGGGCGACGATTTCAAGCGGTGAAGAGGCGGCGCAGCTGCTGTCGGTCAACAGTGCATTCGTCGGGAAGAAGGCCCTGGAGCAGTCACGGCGGCTCGGAAGTGCGCGTATCGGACACGCCATCGAGCTGTTGGCCGATGCCGACCTCGACGTCAAGGGTGCCACGGGCCTGCCCCCCGAGCTGGTCGTCGAAATCCTCGTGGCTCGGCTGAGCCGCCAGACCCGTCAGACCGGTCAGGCGCGCCAGCGAACCGGCGCAGCCCGACGCTGAGGCGGGTATTTCGCCCTTCGCCCCGACGCACCCCGGTGGTTGAATCGCGTCCATGCACGAGACCCCTGAAGAACTGAGACGCCTCCAGCAGATCCTTGACAGCAGTGCAGCCGGGGCTGGACCGCATCTGCGGAGCATCGTCGTCGACGAGCGGCGCCTCAACGCCGAGGAGCTCTGCCAGAGGCTGCAGGGAATGCGGCTCTTGGTCCTGGCAACGGTGAGCGCGGATGGCCGTCCCTTAACCGGAGCGGTCGACGGTTATTTCCTACACGGCACCTTTTGGTTCAGCTCGGCTCGCCATTCGGTGCGTATGCGTCACCTGGCCGCACGTCCCGCAGTCAGCGCTACGCATCTCCCGGGGGAGGAGTTGTCGGTGACCGTGCACGGCCAGGCGGAGCTTTTCGACGTGCTCGACCCCGGTCAGGGCGCGCTGGCGCAGGAAATGCTCGACTTCTACCTACCGAAACAAGGCCCCGCCTTCGAGAGCTGGTTGCGCCAGGAGAACCCGATCGGGGCGCGAATCGCTCCCGAGAAGATCTTTACCTTCAAGCTCCCGGCGTGATCGCCCTGCTCGATCAGGGGTCTGGGTCAAACCGACTACAGGCGGACGAGTGGGACCGAGGTTCTGGCTAGTCTCGCTCCGGACCGTTGCGACCCCTGTACGTGCCGTCCATAACCCGAGCCGCGTATCAGTGGATCCCTCGTGAGACGGACCCGGGCCGGGTTAGCCGGCGCTCGACGTTATTCTGTCGCCGACTCGGCGGCAGCGGCCTCGAGGGCGGCGACGCGACGGACCAGGCGCGACTTGTGGTTGGCCGCTGTGTTCTTGTGAATGACGCCCCGGGCGGCAGCCTTGTCGATCCTCTTCACGGCCAGGCGTAGCTGCTCCACGCTGTCCTCGGCTCCGGTTTCGGCCGCAACGACGGCGTTCTTGGTGCGGGTACGCAGCTCGGCGCGCACCGACTTGTTCCGCAAGCGGCGCTTCTCGTTCTGACGGTTTCGTTTGATCTGGCTGGCGATATTGGCCACGTGACAATCCTCGATGCTTTCGAATGGGGTGTTGGGCGAACGGCGCGGCGGGCGTCAGCTCACCGGTGCGGGTGGCAACCATAGCAGGTCGCGGCACCAATTGGTCCGGCGGATACGGGGGGGCGCGAACAGTTGCGTCTTCCCGTATCGGTCTGGACGTAGGGCCTGGGCCGGTACGATCGACGGACCGTGCCGCGCCCGCTTACTGCCAGTGGTCCTGTTTCCATGGCCGACATCCGCAATTTCTCCATCATCAGTCATGTCGACCACGGCAAGTCGACGCTCTCCGACCGGATCTTGGAGATCACGGGAGCGGTCGATCCGCGCCTGATGCGAGAGCAGTACCTCGACTCCATGGACATCGAGCGGGAGCGGGGCATCACGATCAAGGCCCAGAACGTCCGGGTTCTCTACAACGGCCATGTGCTGCACCTCATCGACACCCCAGGTCACGTGGATTTCGGCTACGAGGTGAGCCGCTCCCTGGCCGCCTGCGAGGGAGCAGTCCTGTTGGTGGACGCCTCCCAGGGGATCCAGGCGCAGACCTTGGCCAACTGCTACCAGGCCATGGAGAACGACCTGGAGATCGTGGCTGTGCTCAACAAGATCGACCTGCCGGCGGCCGACCCGGAACGGTGCGCGCTGGAGATCGAGCATGTCCTGGGACTGCCGGCCGAAGATGTGCTGCATATATCGGCGAAGACCGGCGCCGGCGTCACCGAGCTCCTTCAGGCCATCATCGATCGCATCCCGGCGCCCAAGGGTGACCCCGACGCGGCGTTGCGCGGCGCTGATCTTCGATTCGTCGTACGACCAGTATCGAGGAGTCGTGAGCTCCATCCGGATCGTCGACGGCACGCTGCACTCTGATGCCCGTCTCCGCTTCATGCAGGCTAACGCCGTGCACGACATGGAGGAAGTGGGCGTACGCACGCCGGTAGGAGTCCCGGTGGATGTGCTCGGCCCAGGCGAAGTCGGCTATCTCATTGCCGGGATCAAGGACGTCGGTGAGGCTCGCTCAGGAGAGACGGTGACCACGGCGGTGCAGGGCGCGACCGAGGCGCTGGCCGGCTACCAGGATCCCAAGCCGATGGTCTTCTGCGGGCTTTACCCGGTCGACGGTGATGAGCTGCCTGACCTGCGCGACGCGCTCGAGAAGCTGAAACTCAACGACGCCAGTTTCACCTTCGAGCCCGAATCGTCCCACGCCCTGGGCATCGGGTTTCGCTGCGGATTTCTCGGGTTGTTGCACATGGAGATCGTGCGGGAGCGCCTCGAACGCGAGTTCGATCTCTCGCTGATCGCGACCGCGCCGAGCGTGGCCTACAGGGCCTTCCTCACCGACGGCTCCGAGATCGACGTCGACAATCCGACCGAGCTGCCCGACGCCAGCCGCATCGACCACATCGACGAGCCGATGTTGACGGCCACCATCCTCACGCCCTCGGAGTACACGGGCACCGTGATGGAGCTCTGCCAGAGCAAGCGAGCCGAGATGACCCGCATGGAGTACCTCTCGCCCGAACGGGTCGAGCTGGTCTACACCATCCCCCTGGCCGAGGTCGTACTGGACTTCTTCGACCAGCTGAAAAGCCGGACCAAGGGCTACGCCAGCCTTGACTACGAGCCCCAGTCCTATGCCACGGCCAACCTGGTCCGGGTCGACATCCTGATCAACCACGCTCCGTGTGATGCCTTCTCGACCATCGTCCACCGCTCGTCGGCCGACACCTACGGCCGCAAGATGGCCGACAAGCTACGTGAGCTCATTCCGCGTCAACTCTTCGACGTCCCCATTCAGGCGGCGATCGGCGGCCGGATCGTGGCCCGTGAGACGGTCAAGGCCAAGCGCAAGGACGTGCTGGCCAAGTGCTACGGCGGCGATATCACCCGCAAGCGCAAGCTGCTCGAGAAGCAGAAAGAGGGCAAGAAGCGCATGAAGAACATCGGCCGGGTCGAGGTCCCCCAGGAAGCCTTCATCTCGGCCTTGCGGCTTGACGACTGACCACGACGACTGACCATGACGACTGACCACGACGACTGACGACGACGACTGGCTTGGACGATTACCTGGTCAGCGTGCTCGGAGCCGAGGAGAGGTGGGTGCCCGAGGGTAAGTGCCTGGCACTCGGTACACTTGAGTGCCAGGCACTCATATGACCCCCAACGCCAGACACGCCCCATCCGCCGACCCCCGTGCAGATGCACGCGCCCTGAACGAGCGCCAGGCGGCCATTCTCGAGGCCGTGGTGACCGAGTACATCGGGAGCGCCGAGCCAGTCGGCTCATCGCACGTGGCGAACGCCCCAGGCGTGCAGGTTTCCTCGGCCACCGTGCGGTCCGAAATGGTGGCCCTGGAGCGTGATGGGTATCTCGTGCAACCGCACACCAGCGCCGGGCGGATCCCCACCGACAAGGGCTATCGCTTCTTCGTCGACCATCTGACGCAGCCCGGCGTCCTCGGCCCGACCCAGCACAAGCAGGTGAGCTCCTTCTTCGACCAGGTCCACGGGGAGATGGAGGACATGCTCGAGCGGGCCACCGGGCTGCTCTCCGAGCTCACCTCCTATGCCGCCGTCGTGGTCGGGCCCTCGCACGACTCGGCCACGCATCCGCTCCGTCCAGGTCGTCGGGCTGGCGCCGCGGGTGGCCCTGCTGGTCGTCGTCCTCTCCGACGGCGCCGTGGAGAAGCGCACGATCGACCTGGAGGTCGACGTCTCCGACGAAGTGCTGAGCCAGGCCGGCACCCTCCTCAACGTGCATCTTGGTCGGCCGCACGGCCTCGTCCAGCTGGTCGGTCCCCCAGACCGGGAACGCCGCCGTCGATCGGGTGGTGGCTGCGGCGGAGACAGCGTTCGGGCTCATCGAGCGCTCCATGGAATCCGATCAGGTCTTCGTCGGGCGGCCCGTCGCGACTGGCCCAGTCCTTCGATGCGGTCGAGACCGTGCGCTCAGTGTTGGGCATCCTCGAACAACAGCTGGTCGTGGTGACCCTGCTTGCGCGACGTCCTCAACCGTGGACTCTCCGTGGCCATCGGCACCGAGCACGGGTACGAGCCGCTGGCCTCCTGCGCCGTCGTCGTGGCCCCGGTCGCGATCGACGGTCACGAGCTCGGGGCGGTCGGCCTCTTCGGCCCGACCCGGATGGACTACCCGCGGGCCCTGGCCGCGGCGCACGTGGTGGGCGAACGGTTGGGAGAACGGTTGGGGGAGACCGGGCGGGGTGGGGCGGAGCGCCTGGCGGATCAGGAAGCGGAAACGGGAGCCACCATGGCGGGAATTGAAGGGCTGAGCGACCTCTACGGGCTCTTGGGGGTCCGGCCCGATGCCACCGACGACCAGATCAAGAAGGCCTACCGGGCCCGGGCGCGGGAGCTGCACCCGGACAACAATCCCGGAGACGACGTCGCCGAGGCGAAGTTCAAAGAGGTGACGCTGGCCTACGAGGTGTTGCGTGACCCGGAGAAGCGGGCCCGCTACGACCGCTTCGGTCCCGAGGGCGTCTTCGGCAGCCAGGGCGGCGGCGGTGCGGGCGGATTCGGCTTCGAGGGCGGGCTGGGCGACATCTTCGAGGCGTTCTTCGGCCAGATGGCCGGCGGGGGCGGTCGGCGCCGCGGTCCGGCGCCGGGCTCCGACGCCGAGGTGCGGATCGGCCTCGAGTTCGCCGAAGCCGTCTTCGGATGCCGCCGGGAGATCTCGGTCCGACTGCCCGTCACCTGCGACGCCTGCGCCGGCGGGGGCGCAGCGCCGGGGACCGAGCCGGTCACCTGCGTCGATTGCCAGGGGGCGGGAGAAGTGCGCCGCGTCCGGCAGTCCCTCCTGGGCCAGGTCGTCACGAGTACGCCGTGCCCGACGCTGCGGCGGCCTGGGCGAGACCATCCCGCTATCCCTGCGCCGAGTGCGGCGGCGAGGGCCGGCGCACCGAGGAGAGCACGTTCACTGTCGAGATTCCGGCCGGCGTGGACAACGGCTCGACCCTGCGCCTGGCCGAGCGAGGCGCGGCTGGTCAACGCGGTGGCCCCACCGGGTCGCTCTTCGTGCATCTGTCGGTGACGCCAGACCCCCGTTTCGAACGCGAGGGCGACAACCTCCACACCACCCTGACCATCGGGGTGGCCCAGGCGGCGCTGGGCACCGAGGTCGAGGTGGAAACCCTGGAGGGCACGCATGCCGTGACCGTCAGGGCCGGGACCCAGCACGGTCACGTCGAGCGCATCCGGGGCGAGGGCGTGCCGCACCTCCGCGGCCGAGGCCGGGGCGACCTCTTCGTGCACGTGCTGGTCGAGACGCCCGTCCGCGCTCACCGCGGCCGAGGAAGATCTGCTCCGCCAGTTCGCCGCCGCCCGGGGTGAGGACGTGTCGCCGCCCGGCGGGGGCGGTGACGGCGTGTTCTCGCGCCTTCGTTCCGCTTTTGGGTAGCCCGGTTTCAGCCGAGATCGCCGCCATCGCGGTGCGTGCCGCGGCCTCGGCGCAGGTGTTCGTGGACGACCCGGCGCATGCCGGTTCTTTCGGCCGACGACCACCACCACGTGGCCCGTGTGCTCCGCCTGCGGGCCGGCGAGGAGGTCATCGTCAGCGACGGGGCCGGCCACTGGGCCCGCACCCGCTGGCAGGGCGGCGATGCGGCGGGAGCGCTTCGCCGCCTCGGCGAGGGCGCCGGGCCGGGCGGCGACGGCAGCGTGCAGTACGAGGCGGCGCCCTCCCCGACCCTGACCGTGGCCTTCGCCCCGACCAAGGGCGAGCGTCCCGAGTGGGTCGTCCAGAAGCTCACCGAGTTGGGCATCGATCGCATCGTGCCGCTGGTGAGCGAGCGCAGCGTGGTCCGCTGGGGCGACGCCCGCGCGTCAAGGTGCGGTGGAACGGCTGCGCCGGGTGGCCCGGGAAGCAGCCGCCCAATGCCGCCGGGTGTGGCTGCCCGAGATCACCGACGTGGTGCACGTTCGGCGAGCTCGCAGGGTCTGGGCGCGCCGGGAGAGGTCGTGCTGGCCCAACTCAGCGGCGACCGCCCCCGTGCCGACACAACGGGTGGTGGCGGTGGGGCCCGAGGGAGGCTGGAGCGCGGCCGAGCTGGCGTCGGGCCTGCCGACCGTCGGCTTCGGCCTGAGCGTGCTGCGGGCCGAGACGGCCGCGGTGACGGCCGGGGCGCTGATGGTCTCGCTGCGCACGGGTACGGTGGCGCCGGTGGCGCCCATGGGAGAATCTTCGTAGTGGCCGAAGAGACGGAGTGGCTCGGGACCAAGGATGCCTCGGCCCGCCTGGGCATCACGCTGCGCAGCCTCTACCGCTTCATCGACGAGGGGGACCTGCCGGCCTATAAGTTCGGTCGGGTGATCCGGATGAAGGTAGAGGACATCGACCGCTTCATCGAGTCGTGCCGCATCCAGCCGGGCCAGCTCGAGCACCTGTACCCGCCGCTGAAGGGGAGCGACCCGACTGATGCGACACCGGCAGTGAGGAGCTGACCCGACCAGTGAGCGACTGCCTCTTCTGCGGCATCGTGGCGGGCGACGTTCCCTCCGAGATCGTGCACCGCACCGACGACGACCCTCGCCTTCAAGGACATCTGCGCCGGCCGCGCCGCTGCACGTGCTCGTCGTGCCGCGCCGGCACATCGACGACGCCATCACAGATCACGGCCGAAGACGGCCCCGTCCTGGCCGACATGCTGATGGCCGCCCACGCCGTGGCCGAAGCGGCCGGGGTGGCGGGGCCCGACCGGGGCTACCGGCTCATCTTCAACATCGGGCCCGATGCCATGAACTCCGTTCCCCACCTTCACCTCCACGTGCTCGGTGGCCAACCACTCAAAGGACACTTCGCACTCGCATGACGACGACCACCCACGCTGAATGCCTCGTACCCGGAAACCATCTGATGGCGGGGCTGCTCGGCACCCGCGACGAGCTCCTGCGCCAAGTGGAACAGGCCTTCCCCGACGAGAAGATCGCCGTCCAGGGCAACCGGATCACCGTCGAGGGCCCCGACGCGGACCGTGTCGTGCGCCTCTTCGACGAGGCCGTCCTCCTGCTCCAAGTCCGGGCAGAGCCTCGACAACTCCACCATGTCCCGCACCATCGACATGGTGCGCGACGACGTGCGCCCGAGCGAGATCATGCGGGCCGAGGTGGTGCGCGCCGCCGGGGGCAAGACGATCCGGCCGAACACGGCCGGCCAGAAGCGCTACACCGATGCCATCACCCAGAACATCATCACGTTCGGCATCGGGCCGGCCGGGACGGGCAAGTCGTATCTCGCCGTGGCCCAGGCCGTCCATGCGCTGCAGACCCGCCAGGTGGCGCGCATCATCTTGACCCGGCCCGCGGTCGAGGCGGGGGAGCGGCTCGGCTTCCTGCCCGGCGACCTGATGGCCAAGGTCGACCCGTACCTGCGCCCGCTCTACGACGCGCTCTACGACCTGCTCGAGCCCGAGGGCGCGCAGCGGCTCTTGGACCGGGGCACCATCGAGGTGGCGCCGCTGGCCTTCATGCGTGGCCGCACCCTGAACAACTCCTTCATCATTCTCGACGAGGCACAGAACACGACGCCCGAGCAGATGAAGATGTTCCTGACCCGCATCGGCTTCGGCTCGCGTTGCGTGGTGACCGGCGACGTGACGCAGATCGACGTGCCCGGCGGCCGCTCCGGCCTCATCGGGCTGGAGCCGGTGCTCGGCGCGGTGGAGGACATCGCCTTCGTGCATCTGACCCGACGTGACGTGGTCCGCCACAAAATCGTGGCCGACATCGTGGACGCCTACGAAGTGGCGGAAGGGCGGGCGGGATCCACCCAGTGAGCATCGACGTCTTTGCCGCCGACGAGCAGGAGGACCACCCGATCGAGGTGGCCCGCTGGGCCCAGTTGAGCCAACGGGTCTTGACCGCACGGGGGGTGAAGGGGGAGACCGAGGTCTCCCTCCTCTTCGTCGACGAGGACGCCATCGCGGCGCTGAACGAGCAGTTCCTGGGCAAGAGCGGGCCGACCGACGTCCTGTCGTTTCCCATCGAGGACGAGCCGGGTCCGACGGGACGCTCGCCCGACCTGGGGGGGAGCGGGCCCGGCACCTCACCCGAGGAGGGAACGCTCACCCTGCTCGGCGACGTGGTGATCTGCCCGGCGGTGGCGGCCCGCAACGCGGTGGAGCACGAGGTGTCGCTCGAGGACGAGGTGGCCCTCCTGGTCGTGCACGGCCTGCTCCACCTGCTCGGCATGGACCACGAGGACGACGCCGAGGCCGAGCGCATGGAGGCGCTCGAGCAGGAGCTGCTGACCCGCTACTACCGGACCCAGGTGCCGGAGAGTTGATCGCCGCCGCAGGCTTCCACACCGAGGACGTCGTTCTCGTCGTCGTCATCGTCGTCCTGCTCGCGGCCTCGGGCCTGCTGGCGCTGGCCGAGACCAGCCTGGTGCGCATGAACCGGATCAAGGCCAAGGCCATGGTGGACGAGAAGCGACGGGGCGCCCGCCAACTGGCGCGCCTCATCGAGAATCCCGCCAAGTTCCTCAACCCCATCCTCCTGCTGGTGCTCATCTGCCAGCTGGTGTCGGCCACCCTGGTCGGCGTGGTGGCGGAACATCTGCTCGGGGGCATCGGCGTACTGGTCGGCGCCGCCTTCGAAGTGATCGTGATCTTCGTGTTCTTCGAAGCCGTCCCGAAGAACTGGGCCGTGCACAATCCTGAGCGGGCGGCGCTGTTCAGCGCGCCGATCGTGTCGGTCGTGGTCCGCTTCCCCCCGATCCGCTTTGTCTCGTCGCTCCTGATCGGGCTGGCCAACCTGATCATCGGGCATCAGGCTGAGAGCGAAGACGGCATTCGACCGTCCTACATCACCGACTCCGAGCTCAAGGCCATGGCCGACGTGGCGCACGAGGAGCACGTGATCGAGCACGAGGAGCGCGCCTTCATCCATTCGATCATCGACTTCGGCGACACCGTGGCCCGGGAGGTCATGGTGCCGCGACCGGACATGGTGACGATCGAGAGGCGACAAGTCGATCACCGAGGCGCTGGAGACGGCGCTTGCCGCCGGGTTCAGCCGCATACCGGTGCACGACGGGCAGATCGACGACATCGAGGGCATCGCCTACACGAAGGACCTCATGCGGGCCGAGCGGGTGGGCGCGGGCGACGAGCCCGTCCGCGCCAGCGCCCGTCCGGCCGTCTTCGTACCCGAATCCAAGGAGGTCTCCGTCCCTCCTGCGCCAGATGCAGGAGGAGAAGATCCACATGGCGATCGTCGTCGACGAGTACGGCGGCACGGCGGGACTGGTCACCCTGGAGGACCTGCTCGAAGAACTGGTCGGCGAAATCGTCGACGAGTTCGACGTGGAGGAGCCGAACGGTCGAGAAAAATCCCGACGGGTCGGTGGTCGTCAGTGCCCGTTACGCAGTGGACGACGCCGACGAGTTGCTGGGCGCCGAACTTCCGCAGGGAACCTGGGACACTGTCGGCGGCCTCATGCTCGACGTGGCTGGTCGGGTGCCAGCCGTCGGTGATTCGGTAGAGGTCGACGGCTTCCGTCTCACGGCGCTCGAGGTGCGCGGTCGGCGGATCGGACGGGTGCGCATCGAGCCGACGCGTCCCCACGAGCCGCTCGTCGCACGATCAGGACGGGTGAAGCCGACCTATGCCTATGCGCTCAGGGTTCGTCGCCGTTGTCGGTCGCCCCAACGTCGGCAAGTCGACGCTGGTGAACCAGATGGTGGGCACCAAGGTCTCCATCACCTCGTCGCGTCCGAACACGACGCGGCATCGCATTCTCGGCGTCCTGCACCGTCCCGATGTGCAAGTCGTCTTCGTCGACACGCCAGGCCTGCACCGTCCGCGCAGCGTGCTCGGGGCTCGGCTCAACGAGACGGCCACCAGCGCGTTGACCGATGTCGACGTGATTCTGGTGCTGGTCGACGCCACGGCAGCAGTCGGTCCGGGTGACCGCACCGTGCTCGAACGTTCACTGCGCGAGGTCCAGCGGGGAGACGACGATCCGCCGAAGCTGGTGGTGGTGATCAACAAGATCGACAAGGCCTCAGGCGACCAGATCCTCGAGCGCCTGCTCTCGGCCAAGGCGGCGGTCGAGGCCATCTTCGACGCGGAGTCGGTTGAGTACTTCCCGGTCTCCGCCCGCAGCGGGCAGGGGGTCGAGGCCCTGACGGCGTACATCATCGACTCGCTCGAGGAGGGCCCGCCGTTCTTCCCCGACGACGTGGTGACCGACACCCCAGAAGCCCTGTGGGTGGCCGAGCTGGTGCGCGAGCAGCTGCTGGCCAAGACGCACGACGAGCTGCCCCACTCGATCTCCTGCCGGGTCACCGAGTGGGACTGGCCGCACATCCGCTGCGAGATCATCGTCGAGCGCGACTCCCAGAAGGGCATCGTGATCGGCAAGGGGGGCGAGGTGCTGAAGGCGGTGGGCATCGCCGTGCGGGCGACGCTCCCAGAAGGGGCGTACCTCGACCTGCACGTCAAAGTGGAGAAGCACTGGCAGGATCGCGACGAGATGCTCAACCGGCTCGGGTACTGAGTTCATCAGAAGTCAGACAAACAGCGGGGTCGGAGCGGAGAGTTCCGGTACTTGATTCGCCAATAATCAAACGAACGGTTCGGTTCCGTTTTCCAAAATGAAGTGTCGGAAGAGCGCGCGCTTCGCTTACGAAGCCAGCGCCTCGCGTAAGAACGCCTCGACTTCTGTGCGCTCGACGGTGCGGCGCATGGGAGGGAAGGTGGACAGCAACACGCCTCGATAAGAGGCGGTGGCCAGCCGAGGATCCAACACCGCGACCACGCCCCGATCGTCCGCTGAACGGATCAGGCGGCCCGCGCCCTGGGCCAGAAGGGTGGCTGCCCGCGGCAGATCGACGACGGAAAAGGCACGGCTACCGGCGCGGGCACGCCGGGCCTGCAGCAGGGGGTCATCGGGGCGGGGGAAGGGCAGCCGGTCCAGCGTGACCAAGGAGAGCGATCGGCCGGGGACGTCGACGCCCTGCCAGAAGCCGAGGGTGGCGAAGAGGCAGGAGGTCTCGTCGGCGGCGAACTCCTCCAACAGGCGCCCTTTCGGCAGCTCGCCCTGGAGCAGGAGCTGGTAGGGCAGTTCAGGCCCGAGAGCCGCCGCTGCCTCCTCGGTGGCCCGACGGCTGGTGAAGAGGGCCAGAGTCCGGCCGCCGGCGGCGGCGATCAAGAGGGCCAGTTCCTTGTGGAGGGCGGTTTCGGCCTGCGGGGCGCGGCGGTCGGGCAGGTGGCGGGCCACGTAGAGAAGCGAGTGCGCCCGATAGTCGAACGGGCTTCCCACGTTGAGCTGGTTGCTCTCGAAGCCCTCGAGGCCGACTCGCTCCACCAGGAAAGGAGGCACCGTGGCGCTCGTCAACACCGCAGTGACCTCGCCCCACAACGTGGTGGCCATGACGGGACCGACATCGATGGGGGAGAGCCGGAGTCGCACGTTGCGACGGGTGCCGTCGACCCAGGCCACTTCGCCATCGCTCCTGGCCAGCAGGCGGTGCAGATCGTCGGTCAGATGGCTGGCCGCGCTGATGACCCGGGTCTTGTGCGCCCCTGCATCAGCGCCGCCCCCGCCTCCACCGCCGCTCGTCCCGGCGCTCCCCTCATTTCCGTCTCCAAGGAGCGAGCCCTGCAGGTTGCTCCGGCGCACGGCGTCGGTCACCCGGCCTGCCAGCTCCGCCGTACGGCCCAGCAACTCGGCCAGTTCCCGGTCGTCGACGGGAGGTTGCGCATCGTCGTGCAGGACGCGGGTCCCAATCCGGTCGGCCAGCAGGTCACCGATCTGGTCGCCGAGGGTGAGCAGCGAGGAAAGCAGGTTGGCTTCGTTCTCGGTGACCAGCGAACGGGCCGATAGGGCGAGGGCTCGGAAGCGACCCGGGGTGATCTCCACCCCCAAGGAAGCGGTCATCACCTCCTCCAGTTCGTGTGTCTCGTCGAAGACGACCACGTCGTGGTCGGGCAGGACGGCCCGACCGCTGGCCAGGTGGGCGCCGTAGAGGTGGGTGTTGACGACGACGACATCAGCCGCTGCGGCCGCATCGCGGGCAGCTTCGGCGAAGCAGTGATTGCCCGAAGGGCAGTTGAACGCTCCTGGGCATTCCCGGGGGCCGACACTGACCATGCTCCAAGCCCTGGAGCTGGGTTCGAAGCTCAGATCGGCCCGGTCACCGGTCCGGGTCGATTCGGACCAAGCCAGCAGCGTACGCACCTCGTCAACCAGGCCCTGAGGGGCGCTCTCCGGGCCGCCCCCGCTCCCGCCCCCGGCCCCACGCCCGGACTCCTCGCGCTCCAAGGAGCCGCTTTCGCCCCCGGCATCGACGCTCAACTCAGGCTGGATGCCACCGTTGCCCACCTCGTTCACCCGTTGCCGGCAGATGTAGTTGCTCCGCCCCTTGAGCACGGCATAGGAGAAGGTGAGGCCGAGTCCGCGATCGACCAGAGGCAGGTCCTTCTCGGCCAGCTGATCCTGGAGCGCCTTGGTGGCGGTGGCTACCACGACCTTCTTCCCACTCAGCACGGCCGGGACGAGGTAGGCCAGGGACTTTCCCGTCCCGGTGCCGGCCTGTACGACAAGATGCGTGCCCGTCACGATCGCCTCCCCCACGGCGCGGCACATCTCTTGCTGCTCGGAGCGCTGTTCGCCGTTGGCCATGCCTGCCGTGACCTTGGCCAGTGCCTCGACGGCGTCGTCGCCTGCTTGGCGCGCTCGATCGGCCGAGCCCGAAGGTGTTACGGGCTGACCTTCGAGCTCGTCTTCGAGCGTCGCCCGCGAGCTCGCCCCGCGCCGCCTCGTCTTCCTCGTCCCAATCCATGTCCACCTCCTGATCATGCCCGCACCTGGCGACAAGGCCGGCGCGGTAGGTTCATCTGAGTGTCAACCCCCCCGACCGAACAGGGCGTCGATCCCGTTCCGGCCACCCTTGACCGTTCCCGTGTCCCGACCCATGTGGCCTGTGTCATGGACGGCAATGGCCGTTGGGCCAGCGCCCGGGGCCTACCCCGCACCGAGGGGCACACCATGGGGGAAACGGCGCTGTTCGATGTGGTCAAGGGTGCGCTCGAGATCGGGATTCGCTGGCTGACTGTGTACGCCTTCTCTACAGAGAACTGGCGCCGCCCGACCGAAGAGGTCCGTTTCTTGATGGGATTCAACGAGAATCTGCTCATGCGCAGGGCGGACGAGCTGAACGAGCTCGACGTGCAGATTCGCTTTGCCGGTCGTCGGGATTGGCGGGTGCCCCGCCGGGTGCTCCGCAGGATGGACGACTCGGTCGAGCTCACCAAGAAGAATCGCACCATGACCTTGACTCTGGCCTTCAACTACGGCGGGCGGGCCGAGATCGTTGACGCCGTCAAGGCCCTGGTGGCCGAGGGGATTTCCGCCGACAAGGTCGACGAGCGGGCGATACGACGCCATCTCTACTACCCGGACATGCCCGATCCTGATCTGGTGATCCGGACATCGGGCGAGACCCGTATCTCGAATTTCTTGCTCTGGGAGATCGCGTACAGCGAGTTGATCTTTCCCGAAGTCCTCTGGCCGGACGTGCGGCGCCGACACCTCTACGAGGCCGTGATTGAGTACCAGCGGCGCGTGCGTCGTTTCGGTGCGGTGAACCCGATGAATTTCACCCGCTTCGCCGTAGGCGCCGGAGTCGTCATTTTGGTTGCCTTTGCCGTCCTTATGGCGATCGCCGTCGGAGGGGCATTCACACCGGTGGTGGCCTTCGCCGCGTTGCTCATCCTCATCGGAGGGGGCAACCTCCTCTATGGGAGGCACTCGCATGGGGCGGCGGCCCAAGCCCGGGTCCGGCCGGCGCAGGAGGAGCAGAACCGCGCCATCGACGAGGCCCAGGCCAAGGCCCGCCAGGATCGGGAGCAGGCCCGAGCACAGGCCCCCTCGCGCCTGCGCCGCCGCAGCGAAGGCCCCACCCCGTGAGCCTGTACCGAGATACGGGTGTGGTGCTGCGCACCTATCGCCTGGGCGAAGCGGATCGCATCATCGTGCTCATGACCGAAGAGCACGGCAAGGTGCGCGCGGTGGCCAAGGGTGTGCGCCGAACTTCGAGCAAGTTCGGCGCACGGTTGGAGCTGCTGACCCACGTCGATGTCCTGTTCTGGCAGGGCCGCAGCGATCTCGACATCGTCAACCAGGTGGAGGTGATCGAGACATTCCGCCACGTGCGCGAGGACCTGTCCCGCGTCGCCAAGGGCCTGGCACTGCTGGAAGTGACCGAGCAGATCGCCCAGGAACGCCATCCGGACCGACGCCTCTTCGCCATGCTAGTGGGCGCGTTGCGCGCACTTTCGGACAACGATGCCGACCCGACGCTGCTGGCCCCGTCGTTCTTCCTCAAGGCGCTCGTGCTCGAGGGGGCGGCGCCCGTCCTCGATGCCTGTGCCACGTGCGGTGAGGCCGAGGGCGACGTCGAGCTGGTCGCCTTCGACCTGGTTGAAGGGGGGACGCTCTGCCGGCGCTGTCGCCGCGGCCGCCCGATGAGCGCGGCCGCCCTCATCTTGTTGCGCCGAATCCTCGGCGGCGACCTGGCCGCCGTCCTGGCCGGTCCGCCGCCGCCGGGAGCCGACGAAGTGGCAGAGCTGGCCACCGAAGCCATGGAAGTGCACCTCGACCGTCGCATCCGCTCGGTGCGGTCCGCGGTCGGACTTTGAGCAGCAGCACTTGAGCGGCAATACTTTGCGCGCCAGCACTTTGGGCGACTTCGGGGTCTATGTCCATGTCCCGTTCTGCCGGGAACGCTGTGACTATTGCGCTTTTGCCACGTACACCGACCGTGACCATCTCATGGAGCGCTACGCCGACGCGTGCGTAACCGAGTTGCAACGCCTGGCCGTGGAGGGCGCCCTCCTGCCCGCGACCAGTGTCTTCTTCGGAGGAGGCACCCCGTCGCGCCTGCACCCCGAGACCTTGTGCCGCATCCTCTCCGCCATCCCTGTGCGCGCCGACGCCGAGGTGACCGTTGAGTGCAACCCCGAGGACGCCGACCACGAGCATCTCGCTACCTACCGCCGAGCCGGGGTCAACCGCCTCTCCTTCGGCCTGCAGTCCACCCATGCCCACGTGCTGGCGGGACTCGGGCGCCGCCATGTTCCCGACGCGGAGGCGCGCATTGCCGCCGCCGTGTGCGATGCCGGCTTCGAGAACTGGAACCTCGATCTGATCTTCGGCGGGGCTGGAGAAACCGACGCCGACTGGCAGGGGACGTTGGCCCGTGTTCTGGACCTGCCCAATCCGCCCCCGCACCTCAGCGCCTACGCATTGACCATTGAGCCCGGCACGCCGCTGGCCCGCGCCCGCGATCGGCATCCTGACGACGACACCCTGGCCGCCCGCTACGAGATGGCCGACGACATCCTCAGCGGGGCCGGCTACCGCTGGGAGGAAATCTCGAACTGGGCCCGGCCCGGCCACCGTTGTCGGCACAACCATCTGTACTGGGACCAGGGCGACTACGCCGGCATTGGCTCCGCCGCCCACAGTCACCGCGCCGGGGAGCGTTGGTGGAACGTGCGCACCCCCGACCGCTACATCGACGCCGTCGAATCAGGCCGCTCGCCCGAAGCGGGACGTGAGGTGCTCACGGCCGAACAGCGCGAGTTCGAGGCCCTGTCGCTCTCCCTGCGCACGCCCCGGGGGGTGCCCCCGGGCCAATCTGTCCCATGCCGACGAGTTGGCGGGTCTCATTGAGGAGAGAGAGGGTAAGGCCGTACTGACGGTCCGGGGCCGCTTGTTGGCCAACGAGGTCACCACCAGAATTAGCTCCGATAGTCTGCACCGATGATTGAAGACGCCCAGGCCAGCTCCGCAGTGTCGAAGGGCGACGGCGATGAGAACGATCTACCGGAGAACGATCTCATGGAAAAGGTCGTCCGCCTCTGCCGCCACCGGGGGTTCATCTTCCCCTCGGCCGAGATCTACGGCGGCTTCCGTTCCACCTATGACTACGGCCCCCTCGGGGTCAACATGTTGCGCAACGTGAAGAATGCCTGGTGGCGTTCGATGGTGCAGCTCCGCGACGACGTGGTCGGCCTCGATGCCGCCATTCTTTCGCCCCCGGCCGTCTGGGCGGCCTCGGGCCACCTGGCCACGTTCACCGATCCCCTCGTGGACTGCCGCAACTGCCACGAGCGCTGGCGCGAGGACAAGATCGACGGCGTCTGCCCCAATTGCGGGTCGCGCGACCTGACCGAGGCCCGGGCTTTCAACCTCATGTTCAAGACCCACGCCGGGCCGGTGGAGGACGAGGGCCATGTGGCCTACCTGCGGCCGGAGACGGCCCAGGGCATGTTTCTCAACTTTTCCAACATCCTCAACACGACGCGCAAGAAGCCGCCTTTCGGCATCGCCCAGGTGGGCAAGTCGTTCCGCAACGAGATCACGCCGCAGAACTTCGTCTTCCGCACCCGAGAGTTCGAGCAGATGGAGATGGAGTATTTCGTGCCGCCGGCCGAGAGCCAGAAGTGGTTCGAGTACTGGCTGGGGGAGCGGCTGCGCTGGTACAGCGACCTCGGCATCCCCGAGGACAAGCTCCACCTCCGGCACCACGACCCGGCCGAGCTGTCGCACTACTCACGCGGCACGGCCGACGTCGAGTTCCTTTTTCCTTGGGGTTGGGACGAGCTGGAGGGCATCGCCAACCGGGGCGACTTCGATCTCACCGCCCACGCCAAGGCCTCGGGGGAGCGCCTCGACTACTTCGACCCTCAGACCAACGAGCGCTACGTGCCGCATGTGATCGAGCCGGCCGCCGGTGCCACGCGGACGATGATGGCCTTCCTCCTCGCGGCGTATGACGAGGACGAGGTGGGCGGCGAGGTGCGCACGGTTCTCCGCCTGCACTGGCGGTTGGCGCCGTACCAGGTGGCGGTCCTTCCCCTGTCCAAGAAAGAGCCGCTCGAGCCGTTCGCACGCCAGGTGCTGGCGCGCCTGCAGCCGCACTTCATGTGTGACTACGACACCACCCAGGGCATCGGCAAGCGCTACCGGCGTCAGGACGAGGTGGGGACGCCGTGGTGCGTCACCGTCGACTTTGACTCCCTCGAGGACGACGCGGTCACGGTGCGCGATCGCGACAGCACCGAACAGGTGCGGGTACCGATCGCGGACCTGGTGAACGAGCTCCGCCGGCGCGCCGGCGAGGAGTAGCTCGACTAGCTCGTTTTGCGGTATCTCCAAATACCGATCGGCACCAGCACGACCAGGAGTCCGAAGATCCATAGCAGCGAGTACCAGACCAAGCTCGAAGAGTGGTAGTAGCCCCCGACCATGAGCGAGCGAGCGCCCTCGACAACGACTGAGACCGGCTGATGCCGCGCGAAGGCCTGGAGCCACCCGGGCATCGACTGGATCGGTACGAAGGCGGTCGAGGCAAAGGTGAGCGGCATCAAAATTGGGAATGCCATGACCTGGGCCGTTTCGCTATTGGGCGCCGCTAGGCCGATGGCTGCGAACCCCCAACTCATTGAGTACGCGAAAGCCAGCAGGAGGAGCGCCCCGAGAATGTATTCGGGGACGCCGTCGCCGATGCGGAAGCCGACCGCGTACGCCACGGCGGTCATGATGAGGACCACCAAGACGTTGCGGACCAGGTCCGCGCTGGTCCGCCCGGCCAGTACGGCTGAACGGGCCATGGGGAGAGCGCGGAAGCGCTCGATCAGGCCTTTGTGGAGATCCTCGGCTAGTCCGACGCTCGTGCTCACGGACCCGAACATGACGGTCTGCACGAAGATCCCCGGGATCATGTATTCGACATAGCGCACATTGCCGGGAAGCGTGATAGCTCCCGCGAACACATAGCGGAAGAGAAGGACGAACATGATGGGCTGCAGCGTCGAGAAGAAGAGGGCTTCGGGGATCCGCGTGTAGGCCACCAGGTTCCGCCACGTGACAGTGACGGTGTCGGCGAACGCCCAACGCAGGCGGTGGACCGACGGCGCGGCAGCGGGAACGGCAATGCTCGGCACCGTGATGGCAGTCATGCGGCATCCCTTCCGTCGGTCTCTGATTCGCTGGCGCGGTGCTTTCCACCCTTGGTCATGCGCGCCGTCCGCTCTTCCTCGGTCTCCGCTTCGGATTTGTGCCCGGTGAGGCTCAAGAACACATCGTCCAGACTTGGCTCGCGAAGAGCCAATCCCGCGATGGCTATCTGGGCCGCATCGAGCGTGCGCAGCACCTCCGCACCGACCTTAGGTCCGTTCTCCACGGTCAGCTCCACAATGCTGTGATCGATGAGTGGAGCCTTGTCGGAGAGTGAGGCCACGAGACCGGCCGCTCTTCGGGCCGTTTCGTCGTCGCCCAAGGTGATGGAAACGACCGATGTGCCCAAATTGGCCTTCAATTCGGCCGGGGTGCCTTCGGCGATCACCCGCCCATGGTCGACCACGATGATGTTACGGGCGAGACGATCAGCCTCTTCGAGATATTGCGTGGTCAGAAGCACCGTGGTGCCACCAGCTACCAGATCCTCGATGACGCCCCACAGATCCTGTCGGCTCTGGGGGTCGAGCCCCGTCGTTGGTTCGTCCAAGAAGAGCACCGGAGGCCGTGCCACCAGTGCGGCGGCCAGGTCGAGTCGCCGCCGCATACCGCCCGAGTATGTCTTGAGGACCCGATCGCCCGCATCGGCCAGCCCGAAGCCCTCGAGAAGCTCGGCCGCGCGTGCCCTCGACGTCTTCCAGCTCAGGTGCGAGAGCCGTCCGACCATCCGGATGTTCTCGCGTCCGGTCAGGTTCTCATCAACGGCGGCATATTGGCCGGCCAACCCGATGATCCGACGAACGGTCTCGGCTTCTTTGACCACGTCGTGCCCGAGGATGGAGGCACGCCCGGAGTCGGGCGTCAAAATGGTGGAAAGGATGCGCACGGCCGTGGTCTTGCCCGCGCCATTGGGGCCGAGCAAGCCGAGAACAGTGCCCTCCTCGACATGGAGTGAGACGCTGTCGAGCGCACGCACATTGCCCCGCGGGAACACCTTTACGAGGTCGTGCGCCTCTACGGCAAACGAAGAAGAATTACTCATTACGAAAGAAACTTAGTGATAAAGTTATTTACGTGTCAAGGCAATGGTCGCGCAGCGATCTCATCGCACAACTCCGATCGGAGATTGTCGGGTACTTCGGCGCCGCGAGTGACTTCGATCAGCGAGTGGCGAAGAGATTCAAATTGAGTCGGACCGACATGCGTTGCCTGGACATCCTCGGACGCCGAGGCCCGATAACGGCCGGACAACTCTCCGAAGAGAGTCGGCTGAGCACGGGCGCCGTCACGTTCCTGCTCGATCGCCTTGAGGCCGCGGGCATGGTGACGCGCCGGCGGGACACCGATGACCGGCGCCGGGTCTGGGTGGAGCTGGTGCCGGCGGCTCGGAAGAGGCTGCAGCACGCACAGCAACCCATTGTCGAAGAGATGAAACAGGTCACCCAGCGCTTCAAGGCGGAGGAGCTGGCGATTGTGCGGGACTTCATGCGGGAGGCCAAGGAGGTCTTCGAGCGCCAGATCGCGGGTGCCGCTCCGTGTCAGAAGGGGCGACTCAAGGACGACTAGGGGTGGTGACGGCCGGTAGGCTGTCGAGATGCCGTACGTCTTCGACTTCGACCACACCCATGCCCAACCGCCCATGGAGCTCAGGATCTTCTGGGCGGCAAGGGCGCCAACCTGGCCGAAATGACGTCGGTACTCGCCCTGCCCGTTCCCCCCGGGTTCACCATCTCCACCGACGCCTGCCGGGATTACATGGCCGGCGGTTGGCCCCAGGCGCTCAGCGCCGAGGTGGCCGACGCCCGCACGCGCCTCGAAGCGGCCATGGGCAAGGTCATCGGCGACGCCGATGACCCGCTCTTGGTCTCGGTGCGCTCCGGTGCCAAATTCTCCATGCCAGGCATGATGGATACCGTTCTCAACCTCGGGCTGAACGACCGCTCCGTCGAGGGTCTGGCCAAGCAGACCGGGGACGAGCGCTTCGCATTCGACTCGTATCGCCGCTTCATCGCCATGTACGGGCGGATCGTGCTCGAGCTTCCGGGCGAGGAGTTCGACTCGCTCTTCGACGCAGCCAAGGAATTGGCCGGTACCACCTCCGATGCCAAGGTGCCCACCGAGCTCTTGCGCTACCTCGTCGATTCCTACCAGCAGATCGTCGAGCGCCACACCAAAGAGCCCTTCCCCCAAGACCCGGCGGCACAGCTCCGGGGCGCCATCGAAGCGGTGTTTCGCAGTTGGAATGGTCCCCGGGCCATCGCCTATCGCAACCGCGAGCGGATCGCCCACGATCTGGGGACGGCCGTGAACGTCCAGGCCATGGTGTTCGGCGACCGCGACGACAATTCCGGCACCGGGGTGGGATTCACCCGCGACCCGGCCACGGGAGCCAAAGGCGCCTACGGGGACTTCCTGATCAACGCCCAGGGTGAGGATGTCGTGGCCGGGATCAGGAACACAGAGCCCATCTCCGAGCTCAAGGAACAGTTCCCCGAGGTCCACGCTGAGCTGCTGGCTATATTCGAGCGCCTCGAAGGCCACTATCACGACATGTGCGACACCGAATTCACCATTGAACAGGGCAAGTTGTGGATGCTCCAGACCAGGGTGGGGAAGCGCACCGGCACGGCCGCCCTGCAGATGGCGGTGGACATGGTGCGCCCCGATGACTTGGGAATCTCCAAGGCCGAAGCCGTCTCGCGCATCACCGAGGACCATCTCGATGCGGTGCTGCACCCCCAGTTCGCCGGATCCGGCTACTCGGTGTGGGCCAAGGGCCTCGGTGCGAGTCCGGGCGCCGCTGTCGGCCGGGTCTACTTCACGGCCGACGATGCGGCGGCGGCGGCGGAACGGGGCGAAAAGGTCGTTCTGGTCCGCAGCGAGACTTCGCCTGAGGACGTGCACGGGATGCTGGCCGCAGAAGGGATCCTGACGGCCCGCGGCGGTCTGGTCAGCCACGCAGCCGTGGTGGCCCGGGGCTGGGGCAAGCCGGCCGTGGTGGGCGCCGAGGTCCTGCGCATTGCGGCCCATTCGGTCACTGTGGGTGATGTGACGATCAACGAGGGCGACTGGCTTTCGCTCGACGGCGGGGCCGGCATTGTGGTGTCGGGCCAGGTGCCGCTGACCGCAGCCTCACCCCCGCCGGCCTTCGCCACCGTGCTTTCGTGGGCCGATGACATCCGGGCCGGGCACCTCGCCGTGCGGGCCAACGCCGACACCGGCGAGGACGCCGCGAACGGCGTGACCTCGGCGCCGAGGGCATCGGGCTTTGCCGTACCGAGCACATGTTCCTCGGCGAGGACCGCCTGCCCGTGGTGCGCCGCATGATCCTGGCCGACACCCCGGCGGACGAGACGGCGGCGTTGGAGGAATTGCGCGAAGTTCAGCGCGAGGACTTCATCGACATCCTCGAGGCCATGGACGGTCTCCCGGTCACCGTTCGCCTGCTCGATCCCCCGTTGCACGAGTTCTTGCCCAGCACCGAAGAGATGGCTATTAAAGAGGCCACCACGGGGCTCACCCCCGAGGAGCAGCGACTTTACGCCGCCGCGCTCTCGTGGAAAGAGGCCAACCCCATGTTGGGCACCCGCGGTGTACGTCTGGGCGTGGTCAAGCCCGGGCTCTATGCCATGCAGGTGCGGGCCCTCATGGAGGCCGCCCGCCAGCGCGTGGTGGACGGCGGCCATCCCATCGTTGAGATCATGATTCCGCTGACGGTCAGCCGCGAAGAGCTCGCCCTGGCTCGCGGCTGGGTCGAAGAGGCCGTGGCCGAGGTGGCGGCGGAGGCGGCGCCCAGCCCCTCGGAAGGCGCCACGAAAACACAAGGCACCAAGGGCACGCTCGAGGTGACCATCGGCACCATGATCGAGACGCCGCGGGCCGCCCTGTTGGCCGGCGAGATCGCCGAAGTGGCCGATTTCTTCTCCTTCGGCACCAACGACCTGACCCAGATGACCTTCGGCTTCAGCCGTGACGACGTCGAGGGCCGGATGATGAGCGCGTATCTCGAACTGGGGCTGTTGCCCCGCAATCCCTTCGACGTGGTCGATTTCGACGCTGTCGGGGAACTGGTGCGTCTGGGCACGCAGCGGGGACGAGCTACACGCCCCGTCTCTCAAGGTGGGAGTCTGTGGCGAGCACGGGGGCGACCCCCAGTCCATCGCCATGTTCTACGACGCCGGCCTCGACTATGTGAGCTGCTCGCCGTTCCGGGTTCCCGTGGCTCGTCTGGCGGCGGCCCAAGCCGTGCTGGCTGGGGAAAGCGAAGAGCAAAAGGCCAGCTGACCTCGGGAGGCTTGCGCACCGTCTTGGCACAAGCAGCGCCGCGGTACCGTCATCGCATGGGCATCCCCGACGAGGACGTG
>CAVWJS010000013.1:0-12984 GCA_963755495.1 uncultured Acidimicrobiaceae bacterium | reverse complement strand
TTTCCCTGTTCAGAGGCTTAACGTTCGACGAAGCCGCCTAGTTCTTGCAAACTATTCCGGATTGGTTGGTCAACGAGGCGCCTATCGGGTACCTAGGCCAGCGAGGAGGCTTGCAGTGCCGCACACACTGTCGGTTGGACTGGGCCGCCGCCTTCTTTTGGCGCTTGCCGTAGCAGCTGGTCTCGTTGTCAGCGTTGTTCCGTTGATCGCTGCGCCGGCAGGCGCCGCCGGCAGTGGCTGGTCCATCATCCCCTCAGCCAATGCCAACCCGTCACAGCTCAACAGCCTTGACCGTGTCAGCTGCGTGACTGCCTCGGACTGTTGGGCGGTGGGGTCGGTTGCAATCGGGTCCTACAATTCGACGACGCTGGCCGAGCACTGGAACGGAAGTGAATGGTCCATCGTTGAAACCCCGAATCCGAGCGCGTCGACCTTGAACGTGCTCAGCGGTGTCGACTGTGTCAGCAGCGTGGATTGTTGGGCGACGGGGTTGGGGAACGGTACGAGTACCACCGACCAGACTTTGGCCGAACATTGGAACGGAAGTGCGTGGTCGATCATCGCCACGCCGAACCCGAGCTCGGTAAGCATCCTCGGTGGCGTGGATTGTGTGACCACCTCGGACTGTTGGACGGTCGGTCACGCCGGGGGACAGACTCTGGCCGAACGCTGGGACGGAACGGCGTGGTTGATCGTGAACACTCCCGACACCAGCCCCTCCCAAGAAAATGAACTGGGAGCCGTTGCCTGTGTGAGCGCATCGGATTGTTGGGCGGTGGGCGACGGTGCGGTCAGTGGGACCGAACAGGCGTTGGCTGAACAATGGAACGGAGTGGCATGGTCCATCGTCGCCACAACAGACTCGAGCCCGTCTGAGCAGAATGCATTCTCGGGTGTGACGTGTATCGCGATCTCGGACTGTTGGGCCGTGGGCTTTGCTGACAGTGGCGTAGGTGGGGTCCAGCAAACACTGGCCGAGCAGTGGAATGGCGCGGCGTGGTCCATCGTCACGACGGGAGATCCCACTTCGACACAGAACAACTATCTCGTGGACGTGTCGTGTGTCGGCTCTGACGATTGTTGGGCCGCGGGCACATACGTTGATACCGGCGTGGTCGGACACGCCCTGTCCGAGCACTGGGACGGGAGCGAATGGTCAGTGGTCCCGACTGCACCCAGCTCGCTCCAGACAAACTTTGGTGGTGTTGTGTGTCCGTCCATCTCGACCTGCTGGGCAGTCGGCTCGGTAGCGAGCGGTAGCGGGGGAACGCTGCAGACGTTGACTGAACGCTGGAGTGCGTTCGGCTATTGGGAGGTGGCGAGCGATGGTGGAGTATTCAACTTTGGCAACGCCACCTTCTATGGGTCAATGGGCGGCCACCCACTCAACAAGCCGATCGTCGGCATCGCCAGCAGTGCCGACGGGAACGGCTATTGGGAGGTGGCGAGTGACGGGGGGATCTTCAACTTCGGCGACGCGGCTTTTTACGGGTCGATGGGTGGCCAGCCGCTCAACAAGCCCATCGTTGGCATTGCCCGCACCGCCGACGGGGGTGGCTACTGGGAGGTGGCCAGCGACGGCGGGATTTTCAGCTTTGGTGACGCAATCTTCTACGGGTCGAGGGGTGGCCAGCCGCTCAACAAGCCGATCGTAGCGATGGCTGTCACTCCCGATGGCCGGGGCTACTGGGAGGTGGCCAGCGACGGCGGGATCTTCAGCTACGGCGACGCGCAGTTCTACGGTTCCATGGGCGGCAAACCGCTGAACGCGCCGATCGTTGGCCTAGCTGCGACGCCAGGCGGTGGCTACTGGGAGGTGGCCAGCGATGGCGGGATCTTCAACTTCAGTAACGCCACCTTCTATGGATCGATGGGCGGCCAGCGACTCAACAAGCCGATCGTCGGCATGGCCAGCACCGCCGACGGGGGCGGCTACTGGGAGGTGGCCAGCGATGGCGGGATCTTCAGCTTCGGCGACGCAACCTTCGAAGGGTCGATGGGCGGCCAGCTGCTCAACGCGCCGATCGACGGTGTGGCCGCGTCCTTCTAGAGCCTTATCTCAACCAGTCATTCCGACTCATCGAGAGCACTGAAGAGTCGTGCGCGATTGGTGCGCGAGCGAGCGAAAACAGGGGGTCGTGAGCGGTCTTCGTGGGATACAGCACTGCACGTCTGAAGAGGGCGCTGGTGGGAATCCTCCTCCTGGGGGCCCGCTAGGTGTAGGAACCAGCCAGGTTGCCGACACGGCTCACCGGTGGCCCTCCGATGGCGGTGTGGTATCGGTGATGGTTGTAGATGTGGAGCCAATGGGCAAATGCTCGCGTCCGTTGTCCCTCTGAGCTCCAGGGTCGGGCGTAGGCCCATTCGCCGATCAGGGTTCGGTTGAATCTCTCCACCTTGCCGTTGGTGGCCGGTCGATAGGGCCGGGTGAACGTGTGGGCGACGGAACCACGGGCGAGTTCGGCAGCGAAGTCCTTAGATCGATAGCAGTTGCCGTTGTCGGTCAAGATGCGCTCGATCGTGATGCCGTGGTCTTCGAAGAAAGCCTTGGCTCGGCGCCAAAAGGCCAAGTTGGTGGTGGAGCGCTCGTCGTCAAGCACTTCTGAATAAGCCAGGCGGCTGTAGCCATCGACGGCGGAGTGCACGAAGGCGTAACCGACGCGTGCCCGCTTGGCCGATTGCGTGTGAGGGCGCGCCACTCGACCATGGACGCGCCATCCGCCGCCCCTGGGGATCCTGCCCAGCTTCTTGACATCGAGATGGACCAGCTCGCCTGGACGGCTCATTTCGATGCGCCGGATGGGAGCACGAGTGGCACGGTCGAGATGATCGAGGCGGTTGAGGCCATGACGGACCAAGACGCGGTGCACCGTCGAAGCCGGACGGCCCAAGATGCCCGCGATGCGGGCCGGCCCGAGGCCACGGTTCTGGCGCAAGGTGACGATCCGGCGCTCGAGGGCGGGCCGGCTCTGGTTCGGGCAGCGGTGCGGTCGGCTGGAGCGATCCTCGAGGCCGCCGAGTCCCTCGGCCTGGTAGCGGCGCCACCAGACATAGGCCCGATCCCTCGAGATGCCCATGGCCGCTGCGGCATGAGCGACAGGCCAACCGGCCTCGATCCGTTGGCACAGCAAGAGTCGACCAGCTGGGGTCAGTCGGGCGTTACGGTGCATCTGAAGCCTCCTTGGTGAGCGTGTGTGCGTCAGCAGCTCCACACTCGCCCGGGAGGCTTCATTCAGTGGTGGACCCTGTCAGCAAGGTCTGTGGTTCCTACAGCTAGGTCGCGAATTCGAGTCTCACCCCGAACTTCTCGTCGCTTCGCGGGCACAAAAGCGGGCTTCATAGATGGAGGGCTTTCCGGCCTTCAGTGCCTTGTAGGTGGGACGGAGCCAAGCCGACATGCGATTCAGGTGGACCGCCCAATCAAAGTCATCCGTAGCCTCTCGCATTGGGACGCCTCCTGAACCAGTTACGTCTCTCTGACGTTAAGAATTGAACTTCCGGTGTCTGATGAAATCGAAGAAAAGACCTCAGTTAGGGGTTCATGAGACCAGACGGCGATCCGAACTACACCGTCCCTATCCTGGACAATGAAACGAGTTTGAGCCTCAACCGCCGGCAAGGACTTTAGCCGCGCTAAGAACTCCTCATTGGAGGCTTCGTCCCCTGACATGCGCAATACGTAGCTGTATCTATCTTGAAAGTTCGAAACGCCGGGGTAAGTTGCGGCGACGGACGCGCCCATATTCGTAATTCGATACGCAGGAGCGGCTGACTCTTCGCCAGTCAGCGTATCGACTCCTGGTATCTCCAGATATTCGATAAGACCAAGGCGCTTCAACTCGGTCAACGCCAACGTGGTTTGTGCGGTTGATAGTCCTCGCGATCCCAGATCCTGGTGAAGTGGGTATAGCCATGCTCCCCGCTCGGCCGCCATCGGATCGCACAAGATCAGACCGAGCGCCAACTGCTCTGCTGGCGAGAGCGAGACAGCCGGAGAGGACCCTCGCTGTGGCCGTTGGATCCCGTCGTCAAGACCCTCGAGAAGAGCCTCGAGATCTTCCGTGCGAGCCATCCACACGGAATCGCGAAACCATCCATCTGCACTGTTGTAGCGCCCTGAAACAATGCCAACCAGGACCGTCTCGTCATCCGAAAGACGTACTGGAGCCCCGCTCATTCCTGGAACAACATCGCTCGATTTCATTCGGCACAACAGAATGTTTCCGGGATTCCGCAGGGCGCGTCCTCCCGGGTCGCCTAATGCATCGGTGTAAGGATATTGCCCAACGTCAGCCAGATCGGCGACTCCGGTCACGATTAGTTTTGCATTCCATGCAATAGCGTCAGATGGTGACAACGTCTGGATCGACCCACCAAGATCGCCAGAAGACCCCAACACAGCTAAGTCGTTCGGGGCATCAAATAGCTTGACGGTCGCAACAAACGGGTCTCCGACATCCGGTTCCAGCGGACCAACCGTTACCTCTGCTCCGGCTTCCTCTGCTCCGGCGTCCAACACGACGTGCCAGGCTGTCACGATCAGCCCAGGAGCAACTTGAAAACACGTACCAACGACCTGATCGCCGTTCATCACATGTCCGAGGTAGGGTGAGATTCTGCGTGCCACAAGCTAGCCTTGCGATGGCTGAGATCCGGCAGCGTTGTATGTCAATGTGACCGAAATCGATGCCGACGCAGATGCCCCAGCGAATATGACATTTCCATTCGCGGAAATATTTAGACCGAACTGGACCTGCAGCTGATCGGGACGAACTGCTCGCCCGACGGTCTTATCTAAGACCTCTTTCGTGGACACCGCCATCTCGACAATCGTGTCTTTCACTCTTTCGAATGCATCCAATACTTTTTCAGATGCATCGCCCGCTTTCGAGGTCGGCTCTGTTCCCGCTACCGTCGTTACCTCAACTAGCAAGGGAAGGCCGCCGACTTCAATAGGCACAACGTTCGCTGCCATTGCCCTCCTTCTCACGACCGGTAGATCCTCCGGAATTGTCAGTGTCTATGACAGAGCATGCCGCAAAAACACCGGGGTTGCCATTGAAGTGCGAGGGCCAGATGCTCTGCATTTCGCGGTGGGGAGCGCCACGCGTTGCCTATGGACTGACTGCGGGACATCGTTCGATCCAAACCACCCGACAATGCCGCCGTTCGGCGTGGTGAGGGACTCTCAGTGAGGTGCGGCCACAGGAGGTCGCACGATCGTCTCTAAGCGCCGAGGAGAGGGAGCCTCGCTTCCGTGACTGACGAAGCATCGCACATGGTGCTGGGGTGCCCACCTTGCGAGATCTCCACCCCTTGTCGGAACGGCCTGGCTTGAGCCGGCCGTTGCCTGCTGTGCCTTCGTCACGGCCCGTTGGAGCACAGATCTGCCCTCCAGCTTGGCCTTTCGCTATCGGAACTTCGGCTGACGTTTGACCGCCAATCGCGCTCGGCGCTGCGCCTTGGAGGGCCCAGACCTGAGCTTCACTGGTTCGAATCATTGATGGTGGAAACGATGCGACCGACGATGCTGTCGTCGCACGCTGCTTGACAAGGAGCTCTGTGTCTCATAGAAAGCCACAATTCTGGCGACGAGCGGGCACCCCGGCCGATGAGGGAGGCTTCATGGATCCCGTGCGACTCAGCGTTCAACTCACAGACCATCGGGGCCGCGTGACAGGGACCCGAGAAGAAACCTGCAGCGGAAGGTGGAACTGATGGGCTTTATGGTCCTTACGATCGCCGGCGAGGACACGCCAGCTCACCCGCTCGTGCCCACCCCTGGTGATGCTCCGGACACCGTCGAACTTGAGCCTGGCGACGGTTCGACGTGTGAGACGTACGCCGTTGCCAGCTTGTCACTCCATGTGGTGAATCAAGGAATGGGTCCCGTGATTAAACCCGTTGCCAAGGTCGAAAAGACGAAGGCTTCGTTACTCGTTACTGATCAACGGATCGCCGTTGCCTGCAGCAAGTTTGATAAGGGCAACAGCTATACGCCTTTCGGATCGATTGGGGTTGGCGTTGTCGCAGCGGCAGCCACCGTCGTGAGTAAGAGTCGCGCCGCTGGACGGCGGCGAGGCAAAATGCTCGTAGGACACATTCGATACGGCTGGCTAGTCACCGTCGCGTATTCCCCAGCTTCGCGTCACAACAGGTTTCAGACGATTGGTCTGACCATTGCCAATCCGGAGAGCCAAGAGCCACCTGGGTTCTACCTGAAGATCGGCCTGCCAGGAGATCTGTCCTGTGGGGAGATCGCACGGGCCATCACTCAGCGCGCAGCTCGGTATCGCTTGGCTGCGGAAGAGACCTTGCCCGACGATACTCGCCAAGGTCTCGAACGACTCCTGCAGCCCGCCGATCTGAACCCGGCGCCCGGGCAAACGGCAACCTATCGTTTTAGGCCGGCCATTTAGCTTTCGGCGAGGAATGAACGTCGCTCGTGGAGCTCAACTAAGAGCGTCGAGTCCGCCCTGAATGATCTCAGCCCAGCTCGTTCCGGGGGGGCAGGCGGCCGGGGGGTTGTCGAGTGCTTTCGTGAGCATTTCTCTTGCGGCGTCGGCCTGTCCGGCCGTGGCAGCAGCGCTTGCCGCGGCTGAGATCTCCCGCGGAGCCGTAGCCGCGATCCTGGCCTGATGTTCGGGGTCGGCCTTCAACGACACCGCACACGCGACGTTTGCGGCGGTGATCTCAAGCCGCAGAGTTTTGATGGTTTTGGGCGTGAAAAGCGCCATTGATCCTCCTTTTTCGGTTACTCACGAGAGTGTGGCTGGCTGTCTCGTTCGTCGTGTCAGCATCGCAAGCCATCGCAAGCGACCTGCCGCCCGTCGAGCGGCATGAGTCCCAGGCGCTTGTTGTCACCTTGGTCATATCCAGGACCGTTGAACTTTGTGATCTGCTGACCGTCCTTTAAGTAGAAGCTTGAGGCCAGGTCCAGCACCGAATGGTCCAGGTCGTAACTGTTTCCATTTGGGGCGTCGGGGCTGTAATAGTTCCGAAAGATCAGGTAGGAGTAGGCGGTACCAGCCGAAGCGTTCGGTGCGACGTGCGGAAAATCGACATCCCAGCCGTCTCCACCGTTGAAGTAGGCATCATCGGCGCTGGAAACGACATGGCACTCCACGCCGGACTTATAGGAGGTGGCGACGTAAATCGGTGTCACGTTGTCCGGATCGGCGAACACCACCATGTACACGTCTGCGGAGAAGTTCTTGGTGTCGTTGCGCATGGTCATCGTGGTGGGGATTACGGCGTCGGTCTGAGAATCGAAGCTGTCGCATGCCGAATGCAACGAGTGCGCGACGGCGCTGGCCGAGTTCCCGAAACCGCTGAGCTCCGTGGCGCTCGCGACCCGGGTCGGCGACCCGATGCTCAGGCGCCCTGAGAACGTGTAGCCACCTCCAGCCACGGTAGACCAGTGCCAGGTGTAGCCCGATGCCCTCGTCGCCGGTGCGGGTTTGGCCGAGGTCTTCGTGGTGCTCGGAGTGCTCTGCGTCGGCTGGGTTGGGGCGTGCACCACCCCGATCACTGGGTACGTCCAATCCCCGCTTGGTGCGATGGTGAGGTTTCCCCCACTAAGCGATCCCGTCGAGATGACGGTTCTCGAGCTGTTGGATCCTGAAATTCTGGCTTACGAAGGTGACCTTCGATCCACTCGTGGCACTGACGATGAGTACATGTCCATCGGGCTGGAATGAGTTCCCGTCGTAGACATTGACCGAGACCACGTCTCCGGGATCAAGGTGCGTGATGGAGCCCTGCGGCTCCTTTGCAAGAGAGGGTGGCGCCTGGTCGTACATGGAATCTCGGGCGTTCAGTGTGCTTCGACCTCCGTTACCGTTCCATTCCGAGGTGGTCCATCCCTTGGTGATGAAGAGACGGTTGACCAGTTCGACACACTGCCATTCGCTTCCCGTGGAGACCGGCTTCCCTGATGGCGTTGTTGCCGAACCGGAGCAACTGCCAAAGTATCCAGTGGTGCCGTTGGAGTAGACGGGAACCCCGGCGAAACCGCCCGGCCATGAACCGCTCAGGAGTTGAGCGCCGAAGCTGCCCGGACCGCTGCAGGTCGTCGCCGTCGCAGCTGCAGGAGAACTTCCCCGTGGACCCATCGCACCAACGAGTCCCAACCCGAGCAGAAGACCTGCAGCGGCAGTGATCACACTCGCCTTGGACAGCCGATGGAACCTGCTCATGGCCGGATGAGCTCAACGGGTGAGCGCTGTGCCCCGATAGGCGGAGAGGAGGGAGTCGGGGATGGGGTAGAGGAAGTAACACGTGTAGCCCTTAGCCGAGGGGGTGACCACGTCGGCCTGAGTGAGAAATTCTCGACGGGCCCGTTCTTTCGGCGACCACTCCGTGAGTCCGAGCTGGTGGTGAGCGGCGCGGCGCGTCACGTCCCGTGCCAGCTCGTTTGTTGCTGTCCCGGGCATTGTGAGGTCCAGAAGGAATGACCCGGCCTTTCCTTGCCCAGGGAGCAGCATGCCCAACCTGAGAACGCTGGAACTGAGGACCCCGGTCTTCAGCGTGAAGCCGACGCAGGCCAGCCAGGAATACCGCACGTGACCCACCAGCATGTTGCCCGCTCGTCGTTTCTTGGCCTGAAGCTTGCTCACCGCGTTGTAGGTCGCGGTAATCGGCAAAGAGGCCAGGGTGAAGGATTGCATTCGGTCACCTTTGTCGTAGCTGGAACAGGCAACCGCAATTCGAGAATCCGTCACGATGACAGAGGCTTTGACCTTCTCTATCCGGAGCAGCCGTTTGGCCGGTCGGTTGGGGTCGCGCAATGCCGAAACGGTGAGGGTCGTGGCGGTATAGATCCTTGGATCGGACCCGTCCTGCGGTTCTGGTTGAACGGTATTGGGTTCAGGACCCGGACCAGGAAATAGATTTGACGAGGCAGTGCCCTCAGGGACGACGTTGAGAACGGCAAACGGACCGGTTTTAGGGGGATTGGCGACGGCATCGGGGGGGTTCGGCTGCGGTGGAGACGACGTCATGATGTCGAGGTAGCCATGCCTTTCAAGATGTCCGCCAGGTTCCGGGCACGGTAGCAGTCGGCTCCTTGAGATGTGTCTCTGCAGAATCAGAAGCAATCTGCTAAACGTCTGAGAAATCAGGCAGAGTCTCGACCCTCATTCGGACGAACTGCTTTTCGACGTGGTGCGTCCTACCCAGATGAGGCTTCGACTCAAGAACCGCCGACGAGCACGCGCCGCAAATCCGTCAACGTGTGCGGGAGTTGCGTGGGACAGAGGTACTCGGCTGCGAACTCGCCCACGACGTAGGACTGGAAGGCGGAGAGATGGCGCCCCCCGAGGGAGCCGGCCATGGCGCTGACGCCTTCCTGGTGCGCGAAGTCGGTGCACGCCAGCCGGCCGTCGCTGAGCTCTGCCGCAGTGCTCACGCCCGTGAAGGTGCCCGGCACGATCGAGACCATCTGGAGGTATGCGGCCTGAGCCTGTGAGGGCAGATCCGGGTCCTGGTAGTAGAGCGCCTCCACGGCCAGCGCCGCCGCCGGCGCCCGCGGCGCCACGCTCGGGAGGCCCTTCTTCGGGAAGACCATCAGGTCGACGTAGAGGCGCCGTTCGGCGTAGTCGCCCGACTGACCCGGCACCAGGCCGTGGTGGACCATCCAGACGAGTCCCCCGCCGGCCACGAAGAACTCCGACCCGCCGTAGCCCTGGCCGTTGGCCTGGTTCGTGCTCGTGTGCCACGCCTTGTCGAGCGGCTTCGTGCACGGCCCCGTGACCGAGGCGCACTTGGCGATGCCGATGCTGTAGTTCGGCGTGCCCCACAGGTTGGCTGAGTAGAACAGCCAGTACGTGTTGCCCGACTGCACCATGGACGGCGCCTCGACGAGGCCGCCCTCCCAGGCCTGGGTGGCCCCGATGAGCTGGTGCGGCGGTCCCACGGTCGAGAGGCCGTCCGCCGAGAGCTGCTGCGAGTAGATGTGCGTCGGCAGGTCGCAGCAGTCGCCGTCGGCCTTCCACAGGAGCCACGGGGTGCCGTTCGTGGCGACGAAGATGCTCGGGTCGATGGCGCCGCCCTGCGCCGTCGGGCAGATGAACGCGCTGCTCGAGTCGTCGACGAACGGCCCCGAGGGGCTGACGCTCGTGGCCCGGGAGATGCACATGGCGGTGTTCGCCCCGTGCGTCGTGGTCACGCAGCCCGGATCGGTCACCTTGGCGAGGCAGTCCAGCGGCTGGGCGGCCGGTGTCGAGTAGTACATCACGAAGGTCCCGTCCGGGCGCTCCCACACCGACGGCGCCCATTGGAATCCGGCCACGGTCCACGCCGGCACCGTCGGCAGCGCGTCGCCCAGGTAGTGGCCGGCGAACCCGGTGTCGCGCGTGATGGCGATGACGGGGATGTGGGCCGCGGGCTCGTAGGCCGACGCGGTCGTGCTCGTGGCGTAGGCGTAGACGGAGTCGCCGTCGACCAGCGCGTAGGGGTCGGCGAAGTCGCCGTTGAAGATCGGCAGGCCGTTGAGCAGACCCTTCAGCACGCTGAGCTGGACGCCATTGGACATGGAGGGGTTGGCTCCGACCGGTCCCCCCGTCGCCTCGTGGCCCGGTGTGACGTAGGGCTGGCCGGCCCGGACGACGGGCGCCAGGGGGCCCGTGTTGGGCGGGCTGGTCGTGGTGGTGGTCGCCCGGGCGGCGGCCGGCGTGGCGGTGGCCGTCGCCAGGGCTCCCCCGGCCACGCACAGCACCACGACGACGAGCACGCTCCGGACACGGTGCGGGCGGATGCGGAGTGCGGCGGAACGTGCCCGCAGGCGGCCGGTCACCGTCTGGCTCCGCACGGACCCATTGTGGCCCACGCCGGGAACTGTGACGGGTACAGGCCGGGTCAGCCCGGGTCAGCCTGGTTGCAGAGAGACTGTCAGCCGGACTTGGTCATGAGCATGAGCGCCGCGCCCTCGGAGTCCGGGATCTCCTTGATCGGCGCGAACTCGAGCTTGGCGCCGCCCAGGATCCACGCCTGGAGGTCGTCGGCCTTCTGGGGCTTGGACAGGTAGTAGCCCTGAATGAAGTCGCACTCGGCCTCGGCCAGCATGGCACAGGTCAGCTCGTCCTCGGCACCCTCGGCAATGACGTAGAGCCCGAGCGAGTGCGCCATCTGAATGGACGAGCGCACAATGATGCGGTTGCTCTCCTCGCTCGGCAGGTTGGTCACGAACGATCGGTCGATCTTGAGCTCGTTCACGGGCAGCTTGTGCAGGTACTGCAGCGACGAGTACCCCGTCCCGTAGTCGTCGATGCCGAGCTTGATCCCCTTCTCGGCCAGTGCGTAGAGCACCGTGGTCGCGGCGCCGAGGTCGGCCATGATCTCGGTCTCGGTGACTTCCAGCGTGAGGAGGTGGGCCGGGATGTCGAACTCGCGCAGGCACGCCTCCACCCGCTCGACCAGGTTGATGTCGGCGAACTCCCGGCCGGACACGTTCACCGCCAGGCCGATGTTGACGCCGGCGTCGCGCCAGCGGGCCAGCTGGGCGCAGCCTTCGTGCAGGACGAAGTCGGTGATCTGGGGGATGAGGCCCATCTGCTCGGCGATCCCGATGAACTCCTCCGGCGGGATGAACCCCTGCACCGGGTGGTTCCAGCGGCACAGTGCCTCGACGTAGGCGATCTCGCGGGACTGGACGTCCCCGATCGGCTGGTACATCAGGCTGAGCTCGGTCCCGGTCTCGAGCGCGTGTGTCAGCAGGCCGCCGAGCATGAGCAGGCGCTGCATGCTCTGGTCGTACTCCACCGAGTACATCTCCACCGTGCTCCGGCGCTCCTTGGCCACGTACATGGCGATGTCCGCCCGCTGCAGCAGCAGGGCCACGTCGTCACCGTGCTCGGGCGCCATGGCGATGCCGGCGCTCGCGGTCACGGCCAGGGTGAGGCCGTCCATCTTGATCGGGCGCTGCATTTCGACGTTGAGGTCGTTGACGATCTCGATGGCGCGCTCGGGGTCGGTCACGTCGGAAATGACGAGGGCGAACTCGTCGCCGCCGAGGCGGGCCACCGTGGCGCGTCCGGAGACGGCGCGCAGCAGGCGCTCGGCGATTTCGCACAGGAGCCGGTCGCCGATGGCGTGACCGAGCGTGTCGTTCACGTCCTTGAAGCGGTCGATGTCCAGCAGCACAATGGCGACCCCGCTGCTCTCGCTCAGCGCAGCAGCACCGCGGCTCAAGAAGAGCATCCGGTTGGGCAGCCCGGTCAGCATGTCGTGGGTCGCCTGGTGCGACTTGGAGTCGACCTCGTAGCGCAGCTCCTCGACCAGGCGGGCCCGCTCCAGGCTGGTGCTGGCGTGGGCGACCAGCGTCTCGAAGAGGATGAGGTCGTCGTTGTCGAAGGCGTCGAACTCCTCGTCGCGGTCGATGGCGATGATGGCGCCGATCGTGGTGTGGCGGTTGGCCAGGGGAGCGACGAGGGCCTCGTGGTACTCGCCGATGACCGCATCCACGCTGGCTGCGCCGTCCTCGGCGGTCGAGCTGTGGAGCGCGGCCTCGCCGGTGGTGATCGTCTGGCTGACGATGGAGGCGTCACTGAGGATGATCGACTCAATGCCCGACGCCCCGCGGTCGTCGAAGGTGATGCGGCGGGGGATGCCGGACGGCTCGGCCAGGATGAGCTCGGCCCGGCGGGCCCGCATGACCGTGCAGACCTCCCGCAGGACGTCGACGCTCATCGACGACGGCTCCAGGCTGGCTGTGCCCATGGTCCGGCTGAAGTCGTAGAGGTGCTCGAGCGCGGAGAAACGGAGCGACAGCCGGTTGTAGCCACGGTAGGCCACGATGATCAGCGCGGCGACGAGCAGCAGGGGCAGGGTCGTCCAGGGGTCGAACCAGGCGGCGTCGAAGAAGGCGAAGGCGAGGCACATGCTCGCGGCGACCAGCATGGCCTGGAAGGCCAGGTGCATGAAGCCGCTGCGCTTGCGTTCCGTCTGGCCCGCGATGGTCGTGACGATCTCCATGCCGAGGGAGGA
>CAVWJS010000012.1:0-389145 GCA_963755495.1 uncultured Acidimicrobiaceae bacterium | reverse complement strand
GTCGGAGGGGGGACTTGAACCCCCACGCCCTTGCGGGCACCAGCCCCTCAAGCTGGCGCGTCTGCCTATTCCGCCACTCCGACTGGCATGCCACTCCGAGGAGCGCCCCGAGAGCGTAGCGCGTCGCTCGGCGTCAGGGTCCCGCGCAGCGCCGGGGTGGTGTTAGTCGTGCTCTCTGGCACCCGGACGGCCCAATACTGGGCAAACCAAAGAAGGCTGTTGCTCGTCGGCGTCGGGACCACTTGGCCCACCTTGCGGCTCCACACCATGGCCGTGGGCTCGGTGAACAGCGGAAGCGATACCAGGTCTTGCCACAACTGCACATCGGCCGCGGCGTACTCGGTCCCCGCCTTGGTCGGGTTCAGCTGCTCGGCGGCCTTCGTCATCAGGTTTTCGAAGGCGGTGTTTACGTAGTTGCTCCAGTCCTGTGACCCGTCCTGGCCCGCAGGACCGAGCAGATCCGAGTACCACGCCGCGGTCTGGCTCAAGAAGGGCGAGGTTGTCCGTGGGATAAGAGCCAGGTCCGCCGCTCCGTCGGACAGCTCAGCACCGGCGGCGGCGGCGCTCGCCGCCGGAATGAGGGAAACCGCAAAACCGGCACTCGTGAGTTGGGACTGCAGCTGCGGGCCCACGGCGAACGCCCAGGGGTCCCCGTCGTCCACGACGAGGCGGAGCGAGAGCGTGACCCCGAACACGTTGTGCCACGCGCCTGGCGCCGTGCGGGAGTATCCCGAAGCGAGCATCAGCGAGGAGGCCTGCACCGGGCTGGGCGTGACGGGAAAGTTGATGGTTCCCCCCTGGCCGACCATCGTCGTCGAGGTGGACGTCGACGTGGTCGGTACTCCGTTGGGAGTGGTGGTGGGCGTGGTCGTGGTCGACGACGGGTAGCCCGACTCACCCTGGGCATAGATGTGACTCGTGGCCACCTGCACGCTCGAGAGCGCCCAGGCGACCTGCCGGTTCACCAAAGCCTGGCGATCAACGGAGAGCGCGAGAGCAAGGCGTATGTCGGACGACAGCTGGCTCCCCGATCCGCTCGCCATGGCCAGCTGCAGCACGGTGCCCGAGAGACTGATCTGGCTCTGGACATGGGGTAACGAGGTCACCTCGGTCATGAACGAGGGGGTCAGGGCGTCGGGCAACGCCACCTGGACGTAGTCGGAGCGCACCCACTGGGCCAGTTGCGCCGTGCTCGATGCGATGTGCACCACGATGCGCCGCGCATTTGGTGCCGTTCCCCACCATTTGGGATTGGTGCGCAACACGATGCGTTGGGCCGAGACAGCGGCGATGCGAAAGGGACCACCGGAGAGGTCGATGGCCGGATTGACGGAGGTGCACGCGGGATTCCAGCCCGTCTTCTCCATGACGTGAGCGGGGAGCAAATCGGAGAACAGCATCTTCCAGTCGGCAAACAGCTGGCGGAAGACGACGGTGACCGTGCGACCCTTATCGCTGCCCTTCACCGATGTGATGTCCCGGTAGCCGGCGGTGCTGGCAACGGTCGCCGGATCTGACGTCGGAGCACCGCGTTGCTCCTCCCAGGCGTACACGAAGTCCTTGGATGTGATCGGCACCCCGTCCGACCACACGGCCTTTGGGTTGAGCGTGTACACCACCTTCTGGGGCTTGGTGCTCACGAGCTCGGACTCCACGATCAGGTTGAGGTTCGCCGTCGGGTTGCCGTCTTGACCCACGATAAAGGCGCTGGGCAATACCGCGCCCAACAGCATGGAGGTGGCGGGCGTGTTCCCCGCCGGCGTGTGGTCATTGCATCCGGTCGGGCTCTGCGTGATGCCGAAGGATATCGAACCTCCGGCCACGCCGACGTAGGTCACCGTGGCCTTGGTCTTCGTGCTCGCGGCCGGTGATGCGGCGGCGATCCCCGACCCAGCCACGAGGAAAGCGAGAGCTGCGCTACACAGAGCCAGACTTCGTCGGCTTCGTCGCCACCCGGGCCGATGACCCGGGTTGGTCACTGCAGCCGAAGATCCAGGGTGAGCGTGGCGAAGGCGAAGATGATGGCGACGGTGACGGTGATGCGGTCGAGGTTGCGCTCGACCACGGTGGAGCCCTGCGCGGCTGCTCCCACGGACCCACCGAACATGTCGGACAGGCCACCGCCCTTACCGCTGTGCATGAGGATCAGGAAGATCAAGCCGAGGGCCGCCACCACTTCGACGACGATATAGATCCAGGTAGCTACGGACACTGGGACAGATCCTCCAACATGATTCGCTCCGGCCAGAACGGCCTAGGAACGGTAGCAGGCGGCGCCGGCGCGGATGATGTCAAGGAAGCCGGCCGCGGCGAGGCTGGCCCCCCCGACCAGGAGGCCGTCCACGTTCGGCTCCGCCATCAGGTCGCCGGCGTTCTCGTTCTGCACCGAGCCGCCATATTGGATGCGGATCGAGTCGGCGGCCGGCTCACCAGCAACTTTGGCGACGAGGCTCCGGATGAAGACCGCCGCGTCCTCGGCATCCATCGCCGAGGCGGCCTGCCCCGTGCCGATGGCCCAAAGAGGCTCGTAGGCCACCACGAGACCTGCTGTGAGCTCGGGCGACAAACCCTCGAGGGCCGCCAGCACCTGTTCCTCGAGCTTGCTCTCGGTGTGCCCCGCGGCACGCTCTTCCTCGGTCTCTCCCACGCACACGATGGGTGTCATGTCGTTTCGGAGCACCGCCCGTAGCGTCGCCGCCACCGTGGCGTCCGTCATGGAGAACAACGTGCGGCGCTCCGAATGGCCCACGATCACGTAGCGCGTCCCGAGACGGGCCAGCATGCGGGGACTGACTTCCCCCGTGCGCGCTCCCGCATCCTCATCGGAACAATGCTGTGCGCCCAACGCGACGGGGATACCTTCCTTCTCCACCAGCGTCTGCACCGTGCGCAGATCGGTGAAGGGCGGATGGACAGAGACATCGACGGCGGAGATGTCCTCTGGCTTTATCCGCAACCCGAGATCGCGCACCGTATGAAGCGCCTCGATATGGTCATGGTGCATCTTCCAGTTCCCGCTGATCAGCGGGCGACGCGTGCTCGCCACTGCCACCACTACGAGCGCCGGGCGTTGGACGCCCCGCGCAGGGCCTCGAGCGCCGGGAGGTCGCCCCCGCGTTCAATGAACGCGAGCGACGCCCCACCTCCGGTCGAGAGAAAGTCGACTTGCTCGCACAGGTGCAGCTCCTCGAGGGCACTGGCGCTGTCGCCGCCGCCCACCACGGAGAAGCCCTCGCACTGGGCCACCGCCAGAGCCACCTCGCGGGTGCCGGCGGCAAAGCGCGGATCCTCGAAAGCGCCCAACGGCCCGTTCCACAAGACGGTGCCGGCCTGACGGACGACTTGGGCGAAGGCAGCGGCTGATTCGGGACCGATATCGAGCCCGGTCCACCCGTCGGGCAGGTCGTGCTCGATCACCTTGACCCCGCCCTGGTCCCCCGCCAGCGGCCCGAACGTCCCGCCCGGCTCAAGGGCCCGGATGTCGGTGGGCAGGCGGATGTCGAGTCCCGAATTGAGGAGGGCCCGACAGTCCTCAATGTGCTCCAGGTCGAGGAGGGAGTTCCCGACCCGCTGTCCCATGGCGGCCAGGAAAGTGAAGGCCATGCCGCCGCCGACGATCAGCGTGTCCACCTTGGGGGCCAGCGCCCGCAGGACTTCGATCTTGTCGGCCACCTTGGCCCCGCCCACGACGGCGACGAACGGACGGGCCGGACGCACCAGAATTTCGGTCAGCACCTCGACCTCCCGCGCCAGGCGCCGGCCAGCCGCGCTCGGCAGGAACTGCGGGGGGCCGACGATCGATGCATGCCGGCGGTGGGCCACACCGAAGGCCTCGTTCACATAGGCGTCGAAGCCCTCGATGAGGGAGGCCACGAACGCCGGGTCGTTGGCCTTCTCGCCGGGCGAGAAACGGAGGTTCTCCCCCAGCGCGATGCCGGGGCACAGGGCAGCGAGCCGCTCGCGCACCGGGTCCATTTCCCAGCGCGGGTCGCGCGTGGCGGCGGGTCGGCCGAGGTGCGAGCAGGCCACGACTTCGGCGCCCTGGTCGACCAACCAGCTCAACGTGGGCAGCGCCGCAACAATGCGGAAGTCGTCGGCCACGGTGGCCTTGCCATCGATGTCGATGTGGAGCGGGACGTTGAAGTCGACCCGCACCAGCACGCGCCGCCCCTCTATATCGGGAAGATCCTCGAGGAGCGGAAGGCCGTGGAGTGGATTCACCGCGTCACTCCCCTACCAGCAAGGTGAGGTCGACCAAGCGGTTGGAGTAGCCGCATTCGTTGTCGTACCAACCCTCCACCTTGACCAGCGATAGCTCCTCGTTGATGGGTTGCACCATGGTGAGGCCGGCATCAAAGGTGCACGAGGCGGGACTCCCCACGATGTCGCTCGAGACCAGCGGGTCCTCGGTGTAGTCGAGGACATGGTCGAGCGGGGGTTTGGCCGAGGCCTCGGCGAAGGCCGCGTTGACCTCGGCGATGGAGGGATTCCCCTTCACGACGGCGGTGAAGTCTGTGATCGATCCAACCGGGAGCGGCACCCGCAGTGACATGCCGTCGAGCCGGCCCTTCATGGAGGCGAGCACCAGGCTGGTGGCCCGGGCCGCCCCCGTGGTGCTGGGCACAATGTTGACGGCGCCGGCGCGGGCTCGTCGCAGATCCGTGTGTGTCAGGTCCAGCAGGTTCTGGTCGTTGGTATACGCGTGCACGGTCGTCATGAGCCCGCTGACGATATGAAAGTTGTCGTCGACCACCTTGACCATGGGGACGAAGCAGTTCGTGGTACACGAGGCGTTGGAGACCACCATGTGCTTGGCCGGGTCGAACTCGTCGTCGTTCACGCCGATGACGAAGGTGTGATCCGCGTCGGAGGAGGGGGCCGAGATGATGACCCGCTTCACCGTCCCGTGCAGGTGCCCCGCCGCATCGGCGCGCGACGTGAAGCGCCCCGTCGACTCGATCACCACATCGACACCGAGCGCTCCCCAGGGCAGCTGCTCGGGCTCACGTTCGGCCATGACCCGGATGTGCTGGTCCCCGACGAGGAGAGCGTTACCCTCGACGTCGACCGGGACCGGCATGCGACCCTGCGTCGAGTCGTAGCGGAGGAGGTGGGCCAAGGTCTCGGCTGACGTCAGGTCGTTGACGCCGACCACCTCGATGTCAGCCCCGCTCGCGAGCGCGGCTCGGAGAAAGTTGCGCCCGATCCGCCCGAATCCGTTGATCCCGACCCTCACCGACATCTTGGACCTTCTTCCTCTGAGGCTTCTATGCCAGCAGACTTGCGAGGGCGTGCGCCAGTCTGACTGGACTGTGTACCAGAGCATTCCCCCCCGTGAGGGGGATATCCAGGGCCCAAATACCTATATCGCCTAGTTCCATACCCTGACTGGTGTCACACAGAACAACGTCCACGAACACATTATGCCTGTTCAGGGCCTCCAAGTGGGCCGCCACGTCGAATCGTGCCGTCTCAGGCTGTTGGGGACGGAGATTGCACACGTACACGCGCTGGGCCCGGGAGCGGGCCACCGCCTCGGCGATGCCCTCCACCGCGGCGACGGCCAACACGCTGGTGAAGAGCGACCCGGGCCCGATGACGATCTGGTCCGCCGCCAGTATCCGCTCAATGGCCAGCGGAGGCGGCCCGGCATCTCCTGGGACGATCGATACCGTCTGAATGTCGGCGGCGTGTGACACCGCGACCTGGCCCGCCACCGGGCCGCCGTCCGCCTCGGCCTTGAGCGTCACGCGCTCGACCGTCGCAGGAAGGACGTCACCCGTGGCGCCGAGGAGCTCGGCCGCGGCGCGCACACCCGAGACCAGATCGCCCGTGGCGTCGACCAGCCCGGCCAGGATCAGATTTCCCAGCGCGTGACCCGCCAGCTCGCCTTCGTCGAAGCGGTGCTCGAAGGCCAACGCCAGCGCCGAGTCCTCGGCCGCCAGGGCGACCAGGCACTTGCGCAGGTCACCCAATGCGACCACGTTGAGGATCTCGCGTAGGCGCCCGCTCGAGCCGCCGTCGTCGGCCACCGACACCACCGCCGTCAGCGCGCCGGCATAGCGGCGTGCTGCCCGCAACGTCACCGCCGTGCCGTGCCCACCGCCGAGCGCCACTACTGCGGGGGGCGTCATCGCTCCACGTCCCGGTGAAAGACCGACACCTTGTTGCCGTGGGCGACGAAGCGCTCGGCCAGCGCCTCGGCCAAGGCCACCGAGCGGTGTCGCCCTCCCGTGCACCCCAGCGCAATCGTCAGATACGACTTCCCCTCGCGCTCGAAGGACGGGAGGATCCCAGTCAGCAGGCCGTCCACCTTGTCGAGGAAGTCCTTCGTCTCGGGTTGGGACAGCACGTAGTTGCGCACCGGTGCGTCGAGGCCGCTGAACGGACGAAGTTCCTCGATCCAGAACGGGTTGGGGAGGAACCGGCAGTCAAAGACCACGTCCACATCGAGCGGGAGGCCGAACTTGTAACCGAACGAGACCACCGACGTCTGCATGGACGACGCCCCGCCTTCGTCGCCGAAGGCTTCCAGCACCCTCGTGCGCAGTTGGTTGGTGTTGAGCTCACCGGTGTCGATCAACAAATCCGCCCGGTCGCGCACCGGTGCCAGCAGGCGCCGCTCGTCGGCGATCGACTCCTCCACCCCCCGGGCTGCCAACGGATGGCGGCGGCGCGTGCCCTCATAGCGACGGATGAGCACGTCGTCACTGGCGTCGAGGAACAACACCCGTACCCGGTGGCCATTGGTGCGCAACGCGTCGAGCACATCGGGTAGGTCGCCGAAGTAGTCCGAACCGGCGCTGCCCGCGCCGCTGCCGCGCCCGATCACCAGCGCCACGCGGTCGACCTCGGCGCCGGGCAAGTTCATCATCTCGGCCATATTGAGGATCAGCCCGGCAGGAAGGTTGTCGATGACGAACCAGCCCAGATCCTCAAGGGACGCCGCGGCCGTCGACCGCCCGGCGCCGGACATCCCGGTCACCACGAGGAACTCGCTCACCCGCTCACCGTGCTCACCGTGCTCACCGTGCTCACCGTGCTCACCGTGCTCACCGTGGACCCAGTCTTGCGCACTCCCTCGTACACCGCGAGCCCCACCTGGTCGGGCAGCCACGAGGGTGCCAGTAATTCCTCGACGGACGCCGCCCGCACCGCGTTCACCCCGCCGAATTCTTTGATCAGCCGTGCCTTGCGCGCCGGCCCGAGTCCGGGAATCCCGTCCAGCACGCTCTTGGTCATGCGCTGGCCCCGCTTCTCGCGGTGGAAGGTGATGGCGAAACGATGGGCCTCGTCCCGGACCCGCTGGAGGAGGTACAGGGCATCAGACCCACGCCGCAGGCGAACGGGTTCGGGCGAGCCGGGGCGGTAGACCTCCTCGAACTGCTTGGCCAACGATGCCAACTCGATCTCGTCGGCCAGACCGAGCTCGTTGACCACCCGCTCGGCCACGCCGAGCTGACCCTTGCCACCGTCGACCACCAGCAGGTTGGGGCGGTAGGCGAAGCGCTTGGGACGAACCCGGACGCCGATCTCGTCGGGGGACGGTTCGTGTTCGTGCTCATTGAGCGCACTCAGGCGGCGGGTGAGGACCTCCTCCATGGCGGCGTAGTCATCGTTGCCCTTGACCGTCTTGACCTTGAAGCGGCGATAGTCGGACCGCTTGATCAGCCCGTCCTCGAGGACGACCATCGACCCGACGTAGTCGGTCCCCTGCAAGTGGCTCATGTCGAAGCACTCGATCCGTAACGGCGCTTCCCGCAGGCCGAGAGCCGACTGCAGCTCGGTCAGTGCTTTGGAGCGAGCGTTGTGATCGGAGGCCCGCCGCAGCCGGTGACGGGCCAAGTCCTCGGAGGCCGACCGGCTCACCGTCTCCTGCAGAGCCCGCTTGGCGCCCCGTTGGGGCACCGCAATATCCACCGGGCCTTCCCGCATGGCGCGCAGCCAGCTGCACAGCAGGTCGAGGTCGGCCGGCACCTCGGGGACGAGGATCCGGCGCGGGATCTCCGTTCCCGCCGTCCCGTAGACCTGGCCCAACACCAATCCCATGAATGCGGGCGCGCTCAGGTCCTCCACCTTTTCGGCCACGAAGCCGCGGTGACCCACGACTCGGCCCCGCCGCACGTGGAAGATCTGCACCGACGCCTCCAGCGGGTCCTCGGCGATGCCTATCACGTCGAAGTTCTCCGTCTGCTCCGAGACCATCTGCTGCGCCTCGGCCGCCTTGCGGGCGACGGCGATGCGGTCACGCAGGCGTGCGGCTCGTTCGAACTGAAGGGCGTCGGACGCCTCCTGCATCTCGGCTTCGAGCCGGTCCAGCACGGGCTCGGTGTCTCCGGAGAGGAACCCCATCAGGTCCGCCACGTAGCCGTCGTACGTGGGGTGGTCCACCGCCTTGACACATGGGCCAGAGCAGCGCTCGATGTCGTAAAGCAGGCACGGCCGGCCCAGCCGTTCGTGGCGGACGAATTTCGTGTCCGAGCAGGTCCGCACGGGGAAACTGCGGACGAGCAGGTCGAGGGTCGAGCGTATCGCTCCGGCATGGCCGTACGGCCCGAAGTAACGCACCCCCTTGCGCTTGCGACCCCTGATCACCACGGGGCGGGGCCAGTCGTCATCGAGGGTCACGGCCAGCCACGGGTAGCTCTTGTCGTCCTTGAGCCGGACGTTGTAGCGGGGCAGGTGGGCCTGAATGAGCGAGTGCTCCAGGATCAGGGCATCCACCTCGCTGTCCACCACGACCCATTCCACGTGGTCGGCCTGGGCCACCATCTGGGCCGTGCGGGGCAATAATTTGGCGGAGTCCTGCCAATAGTTGGGCAGGCGGTGACGCAGGGATTTCGCCTTCCCCACGTAGAGCACCCGGCCCTCGGCGTCGTAGAACTGGTACGACCCCGGCGCGTCGGGAATGGAGCCTGTGGGGGGCTTGTACTGCACAGCAGTTACACTACGAGCGCCGGCCTGGTTTCCGGCACGACACCTCGCACCGAGGCCGACATACCCGCGGATGGGCGACCAGGCTGTCCCCGCCGGCCAATCGGTGCTCTCCCTCAAAGGGGGCATACAGATGCTCAGGCTTCAATCCCCGCTCCCCGAGCGCTACAACATCGCGTCGGAAGAAGAGTTGGCGATGATGATCGGCGAGGCCAAGGCCGCACTGGGATCTCGGGTCTACGTGCTCGGGCACCACTACCAGCGCGACGATGTCATGCGCTGGGCCGATGCTCGGGGTGACTCCTTCGGGCTCTCCCGGATGGCAGCCGAGGTGACCGCGGCCGAGTTCATCGTCTTCTGCGGTGTCCATTTCATGGCCGAGTCGGCCGACGTCCTCACCGGCCCCCACCAGCAGGTCCTCCTGCCCGACCTCAACGCCGGCTGCTCCATGGCCGACATGGCCGACATCGAGCAGGTGGAAGAGGCCTGGGAAGAGTTGGCCCAGGTAATCGACATCAGCCGCATCATCCCCATCACCTACATGAACTCGTCCGCCGCCCTGAAAGCGTTTGTAGGCCGACATGGGGGGGCGGTGTGCACGTCCTCGAACGCCCGGGCCGTGCTGACGTGGGCTCTCGAGGCTGGGCGGGGCGACAAGGTGCTGTTCTTCCCTGACCAGCATCTTGGCCGCAACACCGGCTACGAGCTCGGGTACGACGCCGACGACATGCGTGTGTGGAACCCGCGGCTGGCGCTGGGCGGGTTGAGCGACTTCGAGGTGAAGTCCTCAACCTTGCTGCTGTGGAAGGGTCATTGCTCCGTGCACCAGCGTTTCCGCCCCGAGCACGTCGTTGCTTTCCGTGAAGCGCATCCCCTCGGGATCGTGATGGTACATCCGGAGTGCGCTCACGACGTGGTCGAGATGGCAGACCTGGTGGGCTCGACTGACAACCTGATCCAGGGCGTGGCGGCGGCGCCGATCGGTGCGGTCATTGGCATGGCTACCGAGATCCACCTGGTGAAGCGGCTGGACGACGAGACGCCGGACAAGACCATCGTCTGCCTGGACCCTCTCATCTGCCCCTGCTCAACCATGTCCCGGATCGACCCGCCCCACCTGGCCTGGATCCTCGAGGGACTGGTCGCCGGCGAGGTGCGCAACCAGATTCAGGTCGACGGCGAGGTGGCCGAATGGGCCCGCGTGGCCCTGGAGCGGATGCTGGCTATTACTTGAGCCCCTTGTACTTGAGCCCCTTGAGCCCCTTGAACCCCTTGAGCTACTTGAGCCCCTTCGCCTTCGCCTTGGCCAGGACCGGCTTGAGCACCTCGCCCGTATAGCTTCCGGCCGTCTTGGCCACCTGCTCGGGCGTCCCTTCAGCCACGATGGTGCCGCCCCGGTTGCCCCCCTCAGGCCCGAGGTCGACGACCCAGTCCGCCGTCTTGATCACGTCGAGGTTGTGTTCGATCACCACGACCGTGTTGCCCTGCTCCACCAGCCGACTCAGCACCTCGAGCAAGCGTCGGGTGTCCTCGAAGTGCAGACCTGTTGTGGGCTCGTCCAGCACGTAGAAGGTGTGGCCAGTTGGGCGTCGGCTGAGCTCGCTCGCCAGCTTTACCCGTTGCGCCTCTCCACCTGAGAGCGTCGGGGCGGGCTGGCCGAGGCGGACGTACCCCAGGCCCACATCGACCAGGGTCTGCATGTGGCGGGCGATCGGTGGCTGCTTGGCGAAGAAGGCGAGCGCCTCCTCGCACGACAGATCGAGTACGTCGGCGATGGTCTTGCCCCGAAACGTGATCTCGAGCGTGTCCCGGTTGTAGCGCGCCCCATGACAGACCTCACACGGGACGTAGACGTCGGGCAGGAAGTGCATCTCGATCTTGATGGTGCCGTCGCCGGCGCATGCCTCGCAGCGACCCCCGCGCACGTTGAAGGAGAAACGGCCGGGGAGATAGCCCCGCACCTTGGCCTCTGCGGTCTGGGCGAAGAGCTTGCGGATGTGATCGAACACGCCCGTATAGGTGGCCGGGTTCGAGCGGGGCGTGCGGCCGATGGGAGCCTGGTCGACATCGACCACCTTGTCCAGGTGTTGCACACCCTCCACGGTGCGGTGTCTTCCGGGAAGGGTCTTGGCCCGGTGCAGCTTCTGGGCCAAGACCCGCAGAAGGATGTCATTGACGAGCGTCGACTTGCCCGAGCCAGAGACCCCGGTGACCGCCACCAGGCAACCGAGCGGAAAGGAAACGTCGATCTCTTTGAGGTTGTGCTCTCGGGCGCCCCGCACCGTGACAACTTCTCCCGTGCCCGGGCGACGGCGGGCCGGGACGGGAATGGAGCGCTTGCCCGAAAGATACTGACCGGTGATCGAAGCCTTGTTGGTGAGCAACCCGCCCCGCCCGCTGACCGGACCGGAGTGAACGACTGTCCCGCCGTGCTCCCCTGCCCCGGGGCCGATGTCCACCACGTAGTCGGCGGTAAGGATGGTCTCTTCGTCGTGCTCGACCACGATGACGGTGTTCCCCAGGTTGCGCAACCGCTCCAACGTGCCGATCAGTCGCTGGTTGTCGCGCTGGTGCAAGCCGATCGAAGGCTCGTCGAGGACGTAGAGGACGCCCACCAAGCCACTCCCGATCTGGCTGGCGAGTCGAATGCGCTGCGCTTCGCCGCCCGAGAGCGTACCCGCTGATCGACTGAGTGACAGATAGTCGAGCCCCACATCGAGCAGGAACTGCATCCGCTCGCGCACTTCTTTGAAGACGCGGTCGGCAATCATGTGCTCACGCTCGCTGAGCTCAAGGGTCGCCATTTCCCCGACGGCGGCGCCGATGGAGAGACTGCACAGCTCGTAGATGTTGCGGCCCCCAACAGTCACGGCGAGCGACTCGGGCTTGAGCCGGGCCCCGTGGCAGGCCGGGCAGTCGACTTCGCGCATGTACTGCTCGATCTGCTCGCGGGACCAGTCGGACTCGGACTCACCATGACGCCGCTGGAGCCAGGGCACGATGCCCTCGAACAGCGCCTCGTAGGAACGCGTGCGACTGAAGCGGTTCTTGTAGCGGATGTGCACCGACTTGTTGCCCGTGCCGAAGAGGACAAGCTTCTTGTCCTTGGCCCGGAGCGACTTCCAGGGCGTGGTCACCGAGAACCCGCCCAGCTCGGCCACGCCAGCCTGCAGACCCGAGAAGTACTCGCTCCGCGCACCGGCCCAGGGCGCCAGCGCGCCGTCGGCCAGGGAGAGCGACTCGTCGGGCACCACGAGCTCGGGATCCACCTCGAACTTGGTGCCTAAGCCCACGCAGGTCGGGCAGGCGCCGTAGGGAGAGTTGAAGGAAAAGCTGCGGGGGGCGGGCTCGTCGAAACTGATGCCACAGTGCGTGCAGGCGAGATGCTGGGAAAACGTGATGCCCTCGGCGTCCGCACCATCGGCGCTCTCGATCCCCTCGGCGCTGTCGGCGGCACCGGCTGCGTCCTTCTTCGACTGGGCCGCCGTGGTGCGGCCCGCGGTGTTCATGACGAGCACTTCAGCGGTGCCACCGGCGAGGGCGAGCGCCGCCTCGATCGATTCGGTCAGCCTCTGGCGGATCCCGTCGCGACGGATGAGCCGGTCCACGACGACCTCGATGGTGTGCGTCTCGTACCGCGCCAGCGCCACTTCGGAGCGCTCGGACAGTTCCACCGGTATGCCGTCCACCCTGACCCGGGCGAACCCTTGCTTGGCCAGGTCGTCGAGCAGGGTGCTGTACTCCCCTTTGCGCCCTCGGACCACGGGCGCCAGCACCTGGAACCGGGTGCCTTCGGGCAGCTCGAGCACCCGGTCGACGATCTGCTGGGGGGTCTGACGTGCCACTGCCCTGCCACAGGTCGGGCAGTGCGGGTGCCCGATACGGGCATAGAGCAGCCGCAGATAGTCGTAGACCTCAGTGATGGTTCCCACCGTCGAACGCGGGTTACGCGAAGCGGATTTCTGATCGATGGAGATGGCGGGCGACAGGCCCTCTATGAAGTCGACGTCGGGCTTGTCCATCTGGCCCAGGAATTGGCGGGCGTACGCCGAGAGTGATTCAACGTAGCGACGCTGGCCCTCGGCGTAGATCGTGTCGAAAGCCAGCGATGACTTCCCCGAACCCGAGAGACCGGTGAAAACGATCAGCTTGTCCCGGGGCAGGTCAAGAGAGACATCCCTGAGGTTGTGCTCGCGGGCACCGCGAACAACGAGTCGATCGGCCATTAAAGGAGGATACCGGGAGGGTGTGTCAGACCCGACCAGATCAACTCGGCACGGAGGCGCGCAGTTCGGCGATCTCGTCACGCAGGAGTGCGGCCTCCTCGAAACGGAGCTCGGCCGCGGCTGACTTCATTTCTGCCTCCAGTTGCGTCATGAGCTCGATCGCCTCGGCCGGCGTGGACGCGTCGCCGTCGGTCAGCAGGGAGCGCTTATTGCCGCGGACGGCGGCGTTGCGCCGGACCTCGGCCCGGCTGCGCCCGGCGGTCGTCGAACGGCCGCCGCCCGGTCCACCGCCGGGCCCACCGCTGTTGCCGCGCAGACGCTCCAGGATGTCGGTCACCGTCTTGCGGATGGTCTGCGGATCGATTCCGTGCTCGAGGTTGTAGGCGGTCTGGATCTCGCGGCGGCGCTGAGTCACCGACACTGCTTCACGCATCGAATCGGTGATGGTGTCGGCGTAGAGCACCACCGTGCCGTCCACATTGCGAGCGGCGCGGCCCATGGTCTGAATGAGGGAAGAGGCCGAGCGCAGAAACCCCTCCTTGTCGGCATCGAGGATGGCCACCAACGACACCTCGGGCAGGTCGAGGCCCTCCCGGAGCAGGTTGATACCGACCAGGACGTCGATCGACCCGAGTCGCAGTTCCCGGAGGATCTCGATACGGGTGATGGTGTCGATGTCCGAGTGCAGGTACTGCACCCGAACGCCGGCATCGGCCAGGTAGTCGGTCAGGTCTTCCGCCATCTTCTTAGTCAGAGTGGTCACGAGGACGCGCCCACCCGAGGCCACGGTGCTCCCTATGCGAGCCAGGAGATCGTCCACTTGTCCCTTTGTGGGCCGGATCGTCACTTCCGGGTCGACCAGCCCTGTCGGCCGGATGACCTGCTCCACCATCTGCGTGGAATGTTCCTTTTCGAACGGTCCTGGGGTGGCAGAGACGAACACGGCCTGGGGGACCCGCTCGATGAATTCGTCGAAGCGCAGAGGGCGGTTGTCCCTCGCAGAGGGAAGGCGGAACCCGTGCTCGACCAACATGTCCTTGCGAGAGCGGTCACCGGCGAACTGGCCGTGAAGTTGCGGTACCGCCACGTGGCTCTCGTCGAGGACAACCAGATAATCCTTCGGGAAGAAGTCGAGCAGGGTGTAGGGCGCTTCGCCGGGGGCGCGGCCATCGAGGTGACGGCTGTAGTTCTCGATGCCCGAGCAGACGCCCGTTTCGGCCAGCATTTCCAGGTCGTGCTCCGTGCGGACCCTCAGGCGTTGTGCCTCGAGCAGCTTGCCTTCCTTCTCGAAGAACTGCAGTCGCTCCCGAAGTTCCGTCTCGATGGACTTCACGGCGCGCTGGACAATTTCGTCGCCGGTGACGTAATGGGTGGCGGCGTACACCGCGATGTCCTCCAGCTCTTCACCCATCTCGCCCGTCATGACATCGAAGGGCACGATGCGCTCAACGGTGTCGCCGAACATCTCGACCCGCAGCGCCTGCTCCTCGTACGCCGGATGGATCTCTACGGTGTCGCCTCTTGCCCGGAACGACCCACGAACGAGATTCACATCGTTACGGGTGTACTGAAGATCGACCAGCTTGCGCAGGATCTCACGCTGGTCGTACTGCTGCCCGACGGTAAGCCCGAGAATGCGGTCCCGGTACTCGAGCGGCGAGCCCAAGCCGTAGATACACGACACCGATGCGACCACGATGACGTCCCTGCGCATGAGCAACGATGACGTTGTGGCGTGCCGCAATCGGTCGATCTCGTCGTTGATGGACGAGTCCTTCTCTATGTAGGTATCGGTAGTCGGGAGGTAAGCCTCCGGTTGGTAATAGTCGTAGTACGAGACGAAGAACTCGACCCGGTTCTTCGGAAAGAGATCACGCAGCTCGGAGGAGAGCTGGGCGGCCAGGGACTTGTTCGGCTCGATGATGAGAGTGGGGCGCTGGACTTGTTCGATCATCCAGGCGATGGTGGCCGTCTTCCCTGAGCCTGTGATGCCCTGGAGGGTCTGGTAGCGGTCTCCCCTCTTCGTTCCCTCGACGAGCGCGGCAATGGCGCCGGGCTGATCACCGGAAGGCTTGAACGGGGAGACAACCTCGAAATCTGCCACTGAGGCGAGGATACCGGGAGGGTGTAGCAAGGGCGGCCTTCGGTCCCGTGATACACCCCTTCCGTGAGGTTCTCCCATGGAAGCTGGGCTGGCCGAGCTCGACAACTCCAGTTGTGCGTTGGAGGTTCACGCCCGTGAGGGTTCGGGGGGCTGCCCTGCGTGCTCCATGTCGTGTCCGTTGCCGGTGGGTTTTTCGTTGGTGGCCTTCTGGCCTGCGCTGGTCACCGCGTCCTGCTGCTCGTCTCGGTGCGTGAGGTTCAGGCGCCTATGTCAAGCAAGAGTCTGGCGTCCCGATCGTCCGCCGGGACATGTTTTTCAAAGAACCAACAGCGCGGTGTCGTTTTCTGAAAACAAGTCCCGGAGCTCTCTGAGTGCCTCGTCCTCAGGATGAGTGCCTCGTCCTCAAGTTGAGAGCCTCGTCCTCAGGTTGCGTGCCTCGTCCTCAGGTTGCCGCCGTCTCCGCCTTGAAGGTGACGTTCCACGGCGATGTCCCGAGCCGCACGCCCTCAAGACTTATGGCGGCTGGAGCATCGAAGGTGAGCCCGGACACTGGAATTGGGTGGCGCCCGCTCGGCCCAAAAGCGCGGGTGCCATCTCTCAGGCCCGCAAGGTGGCCACCGCCAGGGCGAAGGCCGACGTGACCAAGGACCGCAACCATCCACGGCTGACCTGAGGGTTATTGCTTCCTCTCGTTCAGCCACTCCCAAAGGCGAGCCACCTCCATCTCGAGGGCCGCCCGACCGCCTGAATTGTCCAACACGTAGTCGGCGTCCTTCACGCGCTCCTCCCGGCTGATCTGAGCCCGGATGCGCGCCTCGGCATCGGCACGGTCCATGCCACGTTGCGACAGGAGGCGCTCGAGAGCCACTTCCGTCGGGCAGTCGACAACGACAACGCAGTCCAGTTTCTGGGTCTCCCGATGCAACGACGTGAGCAAGGGTATGGCGAGCACCACAATGTGATCGGTCCCGGTGAGCGCCTCCCGTGCCTGGCTCATGGCGAGCCCGATCGCTGGGTGAGTAATCGCGTTGAGGTCAGCTCGGGCGGCATCGTCGGCAAAGGCCACGGCGGCGAGGGCGGGGCGGTCGATGGTGCCGTCGCTGCGCCACGATCCCGGGACCGAACCGGTCGATGAGAGGCTGGAAGGCCGGACCGCCGGGAGCGACCACGTCGCGGGCCAACTGGTCTGCATCGATCAAGACGGCACCACGCGCCACGAGCAGATCAGCTACCGCTGACTTGCCCGACCCGATGCCTCCGGTAAGGCCAAGAGCCAGCACGGAGGCGAATGCTAACCGCGTGTCCCTCTGGCTTGGCGGCGACGGGCCTACAATGCCCCGCTGCCGGAAGACGAAACAAGGAGCTGCGTGAGCCCTGCGGGGGTGACCACCGAACGGGGAACAGCAGGAGTCGGCGCCAGGCGTATTCGGGCGGGGTCGTGGGTCGCCCATCTCCTACTGGCCCTGCTGGCCTACGTGCCCCAATTGCTGGCGCGGCCCGGGGTCGTCAGTTCGGACACCAAGACCTACCTCTATCTCGACATCGACCGCTATATCCCGGCGTCCGCGTCGATGTGGGATCCGACTGTCGGCCTCGGGACCGTCACCCACCAGCAGATCGGCTACTTGTTCCCGATGGGACCCTTTTTCTGGTTGTTCCATGCCATCGGGGTCCCAGTTTGGGTGGCCCAGCGTTTGTGGGTCGGCACGATCCTCTTCGCCGCCGGGGCGGGCATCCTCTTCCTGTGCCAGACCCTCGCGCTCAGGGGTCTGGGGCCGCCCGTGGCCGCTTTCGCCTACATGTTCTCCCCGTACTTCCTGCAGTACGTGGGGAGGATCTCGGTCCTGCTGCTCCCCTGGGCTGGGCTCCCGTGGCTGGTGGCGCTCGCTGCATTGGCCGTGCGCAGAGGTGGCTGGCGGGACTGCGCCCGGTTCGCATTGGTGGTCGCGCTGGTGAGCAGCATCAACGCCACCTCCCTGCTGTACGTCGGCATTGGGCCGGCGCTCTGGCTCGTCTACGCGGTGGTTGGCCTGCGCGAGGCGTCATGGCGCCAGGCAGGCGCCGCGGCGCTGAAGCTGGCCGGGATGTCCCTCGTGGTATCCCTGTGGTGGATCGCCGGGCTCGCCATCGAGGGCGGCTTCGGCGTCGCCATCCTCCAGACCACCGAGACGGTCCAGACCGTCAGCCAGACCTCCACTCCGATAGAGGTGCTCAGGGGACTGGGGTATTGGTACTTCTACGGCACCGACCGCCTTGGCCCCTGGGTGTCATCGTCGGTGCAACTGACCCAGGAAATCGTCCCCCTGGCCTTTGGCTTCGTCGTACCGGCCCTCGCCTTCCTCGCCGCGGCCTTCACCCGCTGGCGGGCTCGGGCCTTCTTCGTGCTCCTCGTGCTGGTGGGACTGGTGCTCGCCGTCGGTACCTACCCGTTCACAGATCCCACCTGGTTCGGCCACGCCCTCAAGGCCTTCATGACCGATACCTCTGCGGGCCTGGCACTTCGCTCAACCGACCGGGCCACCCCTCTCCTCCTGCTGGGCATCGCCATGCTGCTCGGCGCCGGTGTCACGGCGCTCGGCCGCCGATCGCGCCTTTTGGCCCTGGGCGTCGTCGCCCTGTCGGTGGCCGTAGTGGCCGCGTCCAATCCCGCCGCCTTCAACGGTTCGACCGTCGCCAACAAGTACACGCAGCCGGCCAAGCTCCCTGCCTACACCCTGGCCGCAGCGAAGGCCTTGAATCACGAGGGAGCCGGCACCAGGGTCCTCGGCATCCCCGGGTCCGACTTCGCCAACTACGACTACGGGGACACCACCGACCCCGTGTATCCGGCCATACTGAACCGGGGGTATGTCAGTCGCGAGCAGGTGCCGCAAGGATCGACCGCCACCGAGGACCTCCTCTACGCCCTCGACAATCCGCTGCAGGTGGGAGCGTCGAACCCCAATGCTCTCGCCCCGATCGCCCGCCTCATGAGTGTCGGTGACGTGCTCGTGCAGTCGGATCTCAACTACGAGCATTACGACCAACCCCCGCCGACGCAGCTGTGGGCCGAACTGCAGCCCACGCCCGACGGCCTGGGCGCGCCAACCTGTTACGGGACCCCCCGGCCTGACCATGGCCCACTGCCCCAGCTGGACGAGGAGTCACTGGCGCACCCCAATGCGGTCGAACCATGCCCGCTGGAGGTGATGGCCGTGGCCAACCCGCGGCCGATCGTGCGCGCCGAGGCCACCGCGTCGCCCGTGGTGCTTGACGGCGACGGGGAAGGTCTGGTGGCCACGGCCGGCGCCGGCTTACTGGCCAATAACCCCACCGTGCTGTACGCCGGGACCCTCGACCAGCATCCCGGTCAGCTGAAAGCCGCACTGGCGCAGGGTGCGACGGTGGTGGTCACCGACACGAACCGCCGGCGGGCCTTCCGGTGGGACACGATCGTCGACGAGGCGGGCCAGACCCTCGCCGCGACCCAGCCCCAGCAGACCGACCCGTCGAACTCCCCCATCGTGCTCTTCCCCGGGGCACCGATCACCTCCTACACGGTGGCCTCGTACCTCGGCGTGCGCGCGGTCACCGCCTCTTCTTACGGGGACACCGTCACCTATCTGCCCGAGGATCGGCCCTCGCAAGCCATAGACGGCAATCCCGACACCGCCTGGGAGACGGGCGCCTTCGGTCAACCGATTGGCCAGTGGTGGCAGGTGCAGTTCAATCGGCCCACGACGACCAGTGCCGTGAACCTGGTCCAGCCGCTCACCGGAGGCAACAATCGGTGGATCACCAAGGCCACGCTCACCTTCGACGGTGGCCATCCGCTCACCGTCCATCTGGGAGCGGGTTCGAGGACCGCGCAGGGCCAGACCATCACGTTCCCGTCCAGGACGTTCAGCACCCTGAGGATCCGCATCGATGCGACCAATCTGAAGGGGACCGACCTCAACGCCGGGCCGTCATCGGTGGGATTCTCCGAGGTCCGGGTGGCCGACACCACGGCAACTGAGCTCATCGACCTGCCCAGCGACGTTCTCGGGGGCACCGAGACCTCTACGGCCGCTGACCGGCTGGTCATCCTGCTCACCCGCGAGCGCGTCTCTCCCTACCCGCCCCGCCAGGACCCGGAGGTGAGCATCGACCGGTCCTTTGCACTGCCCAATGCCCGGACTTTCACCCTGACGGGCACCGCCAGGATCAACGCGCTCATCCCCGACGACCAGATCGACCGCCTTGTCGGCCGCGAAGCGGCCTCGGGGATCGTGGCCTACTCAAAGGGACGGCTTCCGGGGGACCTGAGCGCCGGGGCCTCTGCCGCGCTCGACGGGAACCCGGCAACGGTATGGAGCCCGGGCTTCGGGGCAGCCAGCCAACTCGGCTCGTGGATCCACGTCGATCTCCCCAAGCCAATCACCTTCGACCATCTCAACCTGCAGATCGTCGACGACGGCAAGCACTCGGTCCCGACCGAACTGACGGTAGCCACCGAGAACGGTTCGACGAAGGTCCCTATCCCCCCGCTAAAGGCAGGCACCAGGGCCGGATCGGTGGTCACGGTCCCGGTCACCTTTCCCGCCCAGCACGGGCAACACCTGCAATTCACCGTGTCCGGCGTGAAACTTCGCTCTACGCGCAGCTACACCTCTCGCCACCTCACTGCTCTGCCCGTGGGCATCGCTGAGTTGGGCATACCTGGTGTCATCGATCCTCCCCCGCCCGCGGCGATCCCGACCTCGTGCCAGAGCGATCTCCTCAGCATCGACGGGCAGCCGATCTGGGTCAGCGTCAGCGGGTCGTCCTCCACGGCGCTCGCCGGCAACGCGCTGAAGGTCTCCCTGTGTGGGCCTGACGCGGCCGGACTGCACCTGGGGGCCGGCACCCATGTCCTGGAGGCCGCGAACGGCCACACAACCGGATGGAATCTCGACACGTTGGCCCTCGATTCCGCGGCCGGTGGGGCGGGAATGCCCGACGTGTCAGCCACCGCCCTGGTTGCCCCCTCGCGTTCTTCGAGTGTGCCGAAGGCTCACGTCACCTCGCAGTCCGCCACCACCATCCACGTCCAGGTGAAGGGCATCACCGCCGCGTCCGACCCATTCCACCTGGTACTCGGCGAGAGCATCAACAAGGGATGGACGGCCACCGTCGGCGGCGGCCCCTCCCTCGGCGCACCCGAGATGATCGACGGTTTCGCTAACGGGTGGATCGTGAACCCGGACGCGGTGGCCGGCGAAATCCACGATGGAACGCTGACCGTCACCCTTCGATGGGCCCCCCAGCGGGTGATCTGGGCTGCGTTGCTCGTTTCGGGAGCCGGCCTAGTCGCCGCCCTGTTGATCTCGCTCAGTCCGGACCGGATCAGAAGGAGGCGACGCGGCAGGCATCAGCGGGACGCGGCGGAGGCGGGAACAGGACGCGGGGGCGCGGTGCTCTTGGCGGACTCGCCGGCGTTGATCGCTACCCTGGCCTCCCCCCTCACGTACCCGCCGACCCGATCTCGACCCCGACCACTAGCCGTTGCGGTCAGCGCCCTGCTCGTCGGTGCCGTCCTGGCTACGGTCACCCGCCCCTGGATCGGGCTCGTGGTGGGCGTGGCAACGGCGGCCGCAATGCTGGTGGCGCGGGCCCGGCGCCTCCTGACTGCAGGCGCCGTCGGGCTGATGATCGCGGCCGGCACGGTCGTGGTGGTGGACCAGGTCACCCATCCGGTGCAGGCGGGAGGCACATGGGCGCCCACATTTTCGACGGCGGCGGTTTTGGCCTGGGCCGCCGTGGCCTGCCTGGCTGCTGACGCGTTGGTGGAGCTCCGTCGCCAGGCCCCCGCACGCACGGCGAGCGGACCCGAAGTTACTGACGACCCACAGGACGGCTCAGCGCCACCCGCCTAAGCGGATGGTCGTGGTGCATGGGCCGGACGGCTCTGCCGTGACCACCATCCGATGCGGTCCTTCAGATTGAGGATCGGGCGCTCGAAGAGGACATAGCTCAGGGTTGCGCTCGCAACCGCCAATCCCAGGACAGCGAGGAACAGCTGCCACCAGGGCAACCCGAAGGGGAAGTTCAAGTTGCGGTGGGTCCAGCGCAGATAGACGAGTAGCCATCCCTGGTGCCACAGGTAGATGCCGTACGAGACCAGGCCGAGGCCCATCATGGGCTTGCAGGCCAGGAAACGGCGGATCAGCCCGCGTGGTTGGGAGCCAAAGACCGCCGGCAAGAGTAGAAAGAAGGCGAAGGCCCCGTACAGGCTCTGGCGTTCCAGGTTCATCCGTAGATGGTCGGTGTAGATGGGGACGATCGGGATGTGCAGGTGGGACACGGCCCAGAAAGCGACGCCGGCGCAGGCCCAACTCATCCAAGGCATGAACGGGGACCACAGCCATTTGGGCTGGCGGTCGCGGTGGGCCAGCCAGCTGCTCATGACGGCGAGAAACATGCCCAGTCCGAACATGTCGAGCCAAGAGGGCAACCAGATGGGCATCACATGCGCTTCGAGCGTGTGCTGATGGAAGAGGAACGTGCGAAATCCGAGGCTGATGCCGATGAGAATCACCACCCCGAGGAGCTCGTAGAAGAGCTGACGGCTATCGGAACGTCGGCTTCGACGCAGAGCCAACGCCGCCGCGTACAGCGGGAGGAAGAAATAGAAGGTGATCTCGGTGTTCAGCGACCACGCTTGTGACACTCCGGTGAGCACCACCTTGGGGAAGTAGATCTGGGCGAACCCGTAGTAGATGACGTCGTTTCTCCAACCATGGAGAAGATGGACGTCGCCCTTCATGACGTAACTCACCACGGTGAAAGCGAGCCAATAGGCCGGCACGATCCGCAGGAGTCGACGGGCCCAGAACGGTCCCGTGGCGGGAGCGGTCCGTCCCGCTATGTGTGACGCCGCGAAGGGACGGTAGAGCAGGAAGCCCGAAATCAGAAAGAAGACGGTGACGCCGATCTCGAGCCGAGCCGTGTAGATGCCGTCGGGCGACGAGGTGGTAAATCCCGAGACGAACGCCGTGTGGACCCCGACCACGGTGATGGCCGCGATGGCCCGGAGACCGTCGAAACAGGGAAAGCGTCGGGGCTTGACCGGTTCGTCACGTCCTCGGCGACGCAGGACGCCTCGTTTCTTCCCGATACCGTCCGCCGGTGGAGAGGCCGCATCGATCGCCTCCGGCGCGATGTCGCTCGCCTCCGGCGCGACGTCGATCGCCTCGGGGGCGACGTCGAGGGCCCCGACGGTGGTCACGTCGTCGATCATCTCCGCATCACCTGGGCGGCCAACGCTTCGAGGGCCAGGGAGGCCGTCTGTTCCCACGTCATGTCCTCGACACGTCGCAGCGCACCCTGACTCAGCCTGCGGCGCAACATCGGGTTGGACAGGATCGACCCCGTCGCCTCCACCAGCTCGGGCATCGAAGAAACGAGGAACCCGGATTCGCCGTCGATGACGGCATCCTCGTGGCCGGCTATCCGGGTGGCCACGGCCGGGGTTCCGCATGCGGCGGCCTCGGTGAGGGTCATGCCCCAGCCTTCGTGCGACGACGTGGAGTCCACCACCCAGGCCCGCCGGTAGGCGGCAATCAGGTCAGCGTCGGGGAGCCGGCCCGGCAGCGAGAACCATCCGCCGGCGCCGGCTGCGGCGATCTGGGCTTCGAGTGCCGGCCGCTCGTAGCCCTCGCCGATGATCATGGCCTCGAGTTCGGGATGGCTGGTCTTGAGGACGATCATCGCCTCAATGAAGAGGTCGAACCGCTTGACGGGGACAAGCCGTCCCACCCCGACCACCAGCGGTCTCGGGTTGAGTGGCCCTGCTGGGGTGAACCGCGGGTCGACCCCGGGGGGGACGACGGTAACCCGGTCAGTGGGGTGCTTCAGCCGCCTGACCAAATCGCGCCTGGCCGACTCCGACAGGGTGATGATCTGGCTCTTCCGGTAAAAGGGCGGAGCAATCCGGGACTCGAGGGTGCGACCAAGGCGGGCCAGTCGGGGCGAGAGGACCATGTCCCACATCTCGGCGTGGACGTGATGCAGGAAGACGATACGGGGCGTCCGGCTCCACAGCGGCGAAAAGAAGGGCATACCGTTCCAGATCTCGACCAGAGCGTCGCCGGTCCCGATCTTGCGCCGGATCCCGGCCAGGGCCGTCCGGGGGAACACGGCGTAACGGCCAGCACGACGGTTGACGGTGTACCCGTTACGGACGATCTCGCGCGCCGCCCCGTCCACCCTGGACGTCCAGAGGCGCACATCGATGCCGGCATCGGCCCATCGTTCGAGGATCTCGTGCGCATGCAGCTCGGACCCCCCGGCTTCCGCGTCATCGAGGTCGCGCCAGGCCACGACGTCGACCCGGCGGATACCGGCCTCCAGGGCCGTCCGACGCATCCGGTCCCGGCTCTGCGTCCGCTGTCGTTGCAGATCCTCGAGCGGGTCGACCGCCGCGACGCTCTCGGGGCCGACGGACTCACCTGTGCTGCCGTCTCTCACGCCGCCCCCCGAATTCGAATAGCGCATACTACTGATGCGCACCCGGGACCGGGTGCGCCAAAGCGTGGGCCAGCCCCAGCCGCACGAGGGACGGCAGGATCAGCGGTCGCAGGAGCTCCCCGCCGAGCACGGACAGGTGCTCGTCATCGGGATTACGGACCCGGACGCCGTCGAGGTAGGACGTGTAGACCCCGTGGGGATCAATAGCGCGGTTCAGATCGAAGACCGAGGCACGCCCCGAGGAACGGGCGACGACCAGGCGCACCAGCGCGTTGTAGTCGTTGGTCCGCACGGGTTGGTTGATGTCCCAGGGGGTCCCGTTCGGCGCTTCGGTCGTCTGCGCAATGTAGGGCAGGGTGAAGATCACCACATGCGCTCCCTTCGACGACAGGATCCGAATCGCCTGCGAGAGCTCGGCCGCGTAGAGGTGATCCCACGCCGGCTGCCCGATCTGGGTCCAGTGCCCGTCGACGATGCGATCCGAGACCTCCCACCGGCCCAGCTCCACCGCCACGACGTCGGGATCGAGGGTGTCGATCATCTTGCGCCACTTGGTCGGCCAACCCGCGCACCCTTGCGCCGCTTTGGTGATCGACCCTTCGATGTTGACCGTGCTGTTCGGATCCAGATCGCACCCGATCTGACCCTGGTTGTCGACTGTGGCGCCCCAGCGCTTTGCCTGCACCTTGAGCCCGTAGCCCAGGGTCAGGGCCATCGAGTCGCCCAGGAGGAGGACCCGGACCTGATGGCCGGGGGGCAGACCGGGCGGCGGTGATTTCGGAAGTGCGAACAAACCGGCTCGCGTGGGCTTGACGGCCGCCGACGGGGGCGGTGCGGTCGTCGAGAGCACGAGGGCGACGATGACCACTCCAACGGCGATCGGGAGGGACGCCACGAAGTGCCAACCAAGTAGGGCCCGGTGTTGCCGGATCGGCATCTCGATGCAGTGGTACGACACGACGGCGGCGGCCAGTGTGGCGCCGAGCCGGGCACCGAGCAACGTGGGCCCCGTGAGCCCGGTGTGCTGATTGTCGATCATCAAGAACAACGGGTAGTGGTACAGGTAGAGGCCGTAGGAGATGCGCCCGAAGTAGCCGAGCACCGTCGAGGAGAGAACACGAGCCGCCACCGCTCGTGGGCGCACCATGACCAGAACAATGACGCCAGCCGTCGCCGCCGCGATCAGGAGGAAGCCGCCCTCGTAGAGAAAGGCTCCTTGGCCGCTCACGACGTGGAGCGCCCACAGCAACATCAGGGCGGCGGCGGTGCCCACGAGGGCTACGCCGCGCCCGGTCCGGCGGACGATCGACGGCGCAAGGAGGGCCAGCAAGGCGCCGACCATCACCTCTTGGGTCCGGGCATCGGTGCCGTAGTAGAGGCGAGAGACGCTCACGCCATGGCGGAACAGCACCACGGTCAAGATGGCCGACAGCACGATCCCGGCCGCGGCCACCGCAGCCAGTCCCCGCCGTCCTCGCCAGCGCAGCACCAGGAACGCCACGCCCGGCCAGATCAAATAGAACTGCTCTTCGACGGCCAGCGACCAGGTATGCAGGAGGGGCGACGGCGGACCGAAGTGCACGAAATAGCTCTGCCCAGAGAAGATGAACCGCCAATTGGCCACGTAGGCCAGCGTCGAGAACGCGTCGCCCCTGAGTTCGCTCAACGTGTCGGTTTCCGCAAACCAGTGGGCGTACACCGCCACCAGAAGGAGGAGGAGAAAAAGACCCGGTAGCAGGCGGCGGGCCCGCCGCTCATAGAAGCGGAGAAAGCTCAGGTTGCCCGTACGGGTCCATTCGGCCACCAGTAGCGAGGTGATGAGGTAGCCGGACAGCACGAAGAAGATGTCGACGCCGAGCAGGCCGCCGCCGAATCCCGGCACACCGGCGTGGAAGCCGAGCACACCGATCACCGCGATGGCGCGAATGCCGTCCAACCCGGCGATGTGGTCGCGGGACGGGGCGCTTACGCCCACGACCCGCAGTGGCGCTCCGGGGGCGAGATCCGTGGCGGTCACGGCCAATGATCGTTACACGTCAGGGTGATCTCGATGTCACGATCGGTCCTGACCAGGGGCTTCTCTCGCGCAGGGAAACCACGCCACCCCGGTGCGGGGACATAGGCTGACCGGTCATGCGTCACGGGAGGGGGTTGCCCAACAGCTGGTGGATGTGGCTGGGGCTGTGCATGGTGGCGGGCCTCGCCATCCGATTGGCCAGCGTCTACGTCCACCCCGGGAAGATCGCCGGCGGGGATGCCTACTTCTACTTCAACGGCGCCAAACTCCTCCTAGAGGGGCACGGCTTCATCAACCCGTACTACTACATTCCCCCCAAGATGCACCACCAGGTGGTGCAGTCGGCGGATTTCCCTCCGTTGTTCATCCTCACGCAAGCCATCCCCCAGGTCATTGGTCTCAAGACCTTTCTCGAGGCGCGCGTGTGGTGCTGCCTTCTCGGCACGGCGGGCATCGCCGCCTGCGCCTACACCGGGCGCGAGATCGCGGGGCGGCGGGTGGGTCTCATCGCCGCATTCCTGATCGCCGTGTACCCCAATATCTGGATGACCAACGAGCTGGCGCTGTCGGAGACGATCGCCCCTTTGCTGGTGGCCATGCTCTTGCTCTGCGCCTACCGCTTCTGGAAGGTCCCGAGCCTCAAACGGGGGATCTGGTTGGGCATCGCCATGGGCGTCACCATGCTCGGGCGCGACGAACTCAGCCTCCTTGTCCTGTTCCTTGTCATTCCCCTTGTCCTCTTGGCCCGCGCGCTCAGCTGGAGGAACCGCATCACCATCCTGGCCGTCACCGGGCTGGCCACGGCACTCGTCGTCGCACCCTGGGTCGGGTACAACCTCAGCCGGTTCCAAAAACCGATCTTCATATCGGCCGGTCTGGGGGTGACGTTGGCCTCGGCCGACTGTGCCTCCGTCTGGTCGGGTTCGAACGAGGGCTACTGGTCGATGCCTTGCGCCCTGGCCTATTCCTACAGTCCGTGGTTCAAGGAGCACCCCAAAGCGAACGATGTGGCACAGGGTGACGAGTTCGAGCATCTCGCCCTCACCTATGTCCGGCACCATGAGGACCGGCTGATCCCCGTGACCCTGGCGAAGATCGGCCGTACTTTCGCGTTCTTTCACCCCTTCGAGCAGGTCCAGATCGACTCCTACGTGGAGACCCGGCCCTACACGTGGGCCGCCGTCGGGCTCGGCATGTACTACGCCCTGCTGGCGCTTTCGATCGGCGGCACGGTCATTCTCCGGCGCCGCCGGGTGATGTCCTTCCCGCTCTGGGCCATCGCCCTCAACGTCGTGTGCGCCAGCGCCCTGACCTTCGGCCAGACCCGCTACCGGACCACTTTCGAGGTGTCACTGGCACTTCTGGCCGCGGTCGCACTCGACGCGGTCTGGTCGCGTCTGCGGCGCCAGGAGCTTGCGCCACAACTCGATCCCCCTCTCGATGACCGTCCAGACGTACCGGCGCTGATCGGGTGACCAGGCTCCCGCGCATCATCGTGGTGCTGCCCGCCCTCAACGAGGCGGGCACCGTCGCCCTGGTGGTGAAGGAGGTGCAGGATGCCATCGCAGGGGCCACCATTTTGGTCGTGGACGACGGCTCGTCCGATCACACCGGTGAACAGGCCCTGGCCGCCGGAGCCCAGGTGGTCACCAATCCGTTCACCCTCGGTGTCGGGGGGGCCATGCGGGTTGGCTTCAAGGTGGCGGAGTCGCACGGTTACGACGTCCTTCTCCAGGTCGACGCGGACGGCCAGCACGATGCCCGTGATATCAAACTGCTCCTGGCCCAGCTCGATGACGAGCCAGGTCCCCAGGTGGTCATCGGCGCCCGATTCGCCGGCACCGAGGACATCGCCGTGCCGCGGGCCCGGAGACTGGCCATGAGGATTCTGGCCCGGCACCTCTCACGCGTGACCAAGACCAGGCTCACCGACGTGACATCGGGATTCCGCGCCCACAACCGCGCCGCCATCGAGCTCTTTGCCCGCTGCTATCCGGCTGACTACCTCTCCGACACGATCGAGTCGTTGATGATCGTGGCCGATGCGGGCGGGAGGATTGATCAGGTTCCCGTGACCATGCGCCCCCGGCTCGCCGGATCACCCAGCCAATCGCCGGCACGCGCAGCTGGTTACCTGCTGCGGGTCGTCGTCTTCCTTGCGCTCTCGGTGTTTCGCCGCCCCACACATTCCGCCAGACAACCAACCACGGAGGCCCTGTGACTGGAGTCCACATCATCGCCCTGGCGAGCGCGCTCATCACGCTCACCGTCATCATCGAGCTCTCGCGACGCCGCCATCTTCACGAGAAGTATGCCGTGACGTGGTTGGCCGTGGCCGTGGTCATCGCGGTCTTCGCCGTCTTCCCGGGCCTGTTCAACGCGGCGGCGCACCGGGTGGGCGTCAAGAGCCCGCCCGACCTGCTCGCCGTGATCGCCGTGCTCTTCCTCCTCACCGTCTGCGTCAGGCTGAGCTGGGAGATCGGACGGATGGAAGACCGGACCCGGATACTGGCCGAAGAGGTGGCACTGCTCCGCAAGGATCTCGACGATCGGACGCTGGAGCGAACGTAATCAGGCCCGATGATGGGCCCGAAGATGCACGATCACGAAGGCCACGAGAACAGCAAAGGCCACCCCGGCTTGGACCATCAACTCAGCGCGGGCCGTCCCCATGATCGCCCCATGTGCGGCATGGATCAGGATCAACAACACCACCACACCAAGACCGAGAAAGGCCACGACCCACCGTCTCGCCGCGCCCAGTAGGTAATTGGTGAGGACGACCGTGGACCCGAGGCAGGCCATCCCGCCGGCGAGGATAGCGAACGCAGGAGCCCCATTGGCCAGGCGGGCCCCGAAGAAGAGTGTGAGGAACTGTTTGGGCACGGCAAGGGCAACCAAGAGCAGGATCACTGTCGGAACCAGCAGGAAGACGAACGTCACCCCTAGTTGGCGCAGCGCATGCTCGCCCCGATGCCAGCGGATCGACGCCTCGGGGAGGATGTAACTCCCCAACAGGATGGCCCCGAAAACCAGGGCCTTGGACGCCACCGAGATGGCGGCGTAGGAACCCGCATGTGAGTGTTGCAGCCGGCCCACCAAGATGATGTCGGCGTTCTGCAGGAGGCCAAGGAGGGCGAAGCCGGCCAGCGCCGCCACGAGGTCGAGCGACAAGGCGCGCGAGTGGACCGACTGGTCTGAGGGCAACGCCGTGCGGGCCGCGTGACTCCATGCCTTGCGGGCGGCCACCCGAACCTGCGCGACCGCGACAACCTCACCGATCATCAGGCCCAGCGCGTAGCCCCGGATGCCCCAACCCAACTCGGCAAAGGTGAGCACTAAGACGGTGCGCACGCCGATCTCGACGATCAGGCTCAGGCCTAAGCCGGCGTAGCGCCGGTGGGACTGGAGGATGGCGCGGTCCAGGCAGAGCAGCATCCAGAACCCGGCCGCGATCATGGTCAAGGCCACGGCACCATCGTCGGGCAGCCGCAGGGCGCGCGACAGCGGTCCCTCGACGGCGACCGAGATGACGGACCACAGAGCGACGCCGACCAAGGCCCTTCGATAGAGGCGGGTGGTCCATGCTCGAGCTTCGAGATCCTGGCCGAAACTGGCCATGGCCGTGATACGCCGGACCACGCCGACCAGCAGAGCCGAACCGGGCATCGAGAGCACGAAGAAGAGCCCCAGCAGCTGGGCCACGCCGCCGTATTGCGTGGTCGTGAGCAACCGGGCCACCACCACCGTGGCCACGATGTTGAGGCCGTTGGCCAGGAGCCCTCCGACAGCGAGCGGTCCCGCCGCGAATATGCCCGTCAAGAAGGATTCAGGACCCTCCGCGGGTGCGTACGGATCGATGACAAGCCCCGTCGAAGGGGTGAGCGCAATGGTGTCGACCAAGGCCTTCTCGGAGACCAGGAGCTCAGGCGGCTCGTTTCGCTTCTGGAACGACGCCATTACGTGGCAGCGGCAGACGCTGCTCTCGGAGGCAATATCGGCGCATCACGTCCCGTCCCGCCACTCCCGCCACTCCGCCTGCCCGCCTCGTGATACTCCTCTTCCACGTTCACCGACCAGATGTCGTGGGATGCGCCGAACATGTTCTCGACCGTGAGCATGGCCGTGTACATGGAGTGGTCCTGGTTGTTGTACTTGTGCATGCCGTTGCGGCCAATGGGATGAATGTTGGGCGCCTCGGTCTCCAGATACTTGCGGATGGTCTGGACATTGGCTTGATATGTGAAGTCGTAATACGGGTACGCCTTGGGTACCCGGACCACGTAGCCCCGTTCGACGTCGCCCGCCTCGACGAGGCCGAGCAGGGCCAGCTCCTTGGTGGCCAGCGCGATGAGGTCGTCGTCGGCCATCTCCCAGAGGCGGTCGCCTTCGAAGACGAAGTACTCGAGCCCGAGACAGGTGCGGCCGTCCTTGACGAGATAGGGCGACCACGACCCGTAGTTCTGGATCCGCCCCACCTCTACCTCCGGCGCGTGAATGTAGATCCAGTTGTCCGGAAAGCTGCGCGACTCGGGCACGACGAGAGCGACGGTCAAATAATCCCGGTAATGCAGGCCCTCGGCGGCTGCCAGCACCTCGTCGGGCGGTGCGGGCGTGATGGCATGCACCAGCTCTCGCATCGGCATGGTCGAGATCACATGCGAGGCCGGGTGCTCGACACTGACCCCCTGTTGCACATAGGTCACCGAGTGCGCCCGTCCGTCGGCCACGTGGATCTGGGTGAGCCGAGACGAGAGCCGCACCTTCCCCCCGGCGGCCTCTACCTTCTCGGCGCAGACTTCCCACATCATCCCCGGTCCGAATTTCGGGTACTGGAATTCCTCGATGAGGCTGGTGATCTCCGTCTGGTTGCGCTTGGGCAGGACCGCATTGATGACCGCTTTGCGCAGGTCCAGGTTCTTGATGCGCTGGGCGGCCCAGTCGGCCGGCATTTCGGAGACCTCGACCCCCCACACGCGCTCGGTGTAGGTCTTGAAGAAGGTGCGGTAGAGGCGCCAGCCGAAGCGGGCCACCAACCAGTCCTCGTAGTTCTCCTGGTGCTTGGGCGGGTGGATGCGGGCCCAGATGTAGGAGAGGCCGCACAGCGTGGACTCCCACACGCCCAGGTTGCGCACGGCGTTGAGGGCCTTCAGGGGGTAGTCGTAGTACTTCCCCTTGTAGAAGATGCGGCTCATGCGGGGGCGAAGCAGGAAATCGCCCTCGGGCAGGATCTCGTGCCATAGGGCCTCGACCTCGGGCACCTTGGTGAAGAAGCGGTGGCCACCGAGGTCGAAGCGCCACCCGTCGCGCAGCACGGTGCGGCTGATGCCGCCTACGACGTCGTCGGACTCGAGCACCAGGGGGCGCAGCCCCCGCTTGGTCAGCTGGTACGCCGCGGTCAGGCCTCCTGGCCCCGCTCCCGCAATCACCACCGGTGCCTCGTCAGGCATCTTTTCCTCTCGTCGATCGGGCTTCAGCAGGATACTGGCTCGTGCCTCACGGAACCGAGATGTTCAAGAACGCCAGCAGGGCATACGCGGCCAGGGCGGCCGGGAGGAGCACCAGCACCACCCGCTCGATCAACGGTCTGCCGCAGATCAGGGCCGCGGCCATGGACAAGGGAAAGGCGCTGAGGGCGTAGCGCTCGAACGAATCGAGGTTCGACCCGGCCACCGCCACGATCAGGGTCGCCGCGGCGAACACCGTGTAGCAGGCCGGTAGCTTGCGCCAGCAAACCACCAGGAGGATGACAGCGAGCACCACCCAGGGCACGTGCAGCGCCGTGCCCACGTGCCCATGCCAGAGGCCCCGTATGTCGTGAGAGGCGGTGACCAGGGGGTCAGCCAACGCACCGTGGTGAGAGGGTTGAAACTGGACACTCAGTGGAGCCCAGAAATCGCCGACCACGTGCCGCGACCACAGGCCGAAGGCGAGCAGGCCGACCGGCGCCGCCGCCGTAGCCCCCAGCCCGGCCAGGCGCTGGCTCCGGCCCAGCCGGACCCACCACCGCACCAGTTCGACCGCCACCGCTAAGGCCAGGAGCACTCCAATCGGGCGGGCCAGTGCGCCCAGGAATGCGAGGAGACCCGCCAGAGCGAAGTTGGGCCGGGCGGTGTTGTTCGCCGGTCGTAGGGCCAGGAAGCAGCCAATCGCCAGGCAGAGCAGGGTTGACTCGGCGTACCCCATGACGAGCACGTAGGCCGCAGGAGCGAGACTCAGGAACCAGATGGCTCGGCGGGCCACCAACCCGTCGCTCACCTCGCGGCGCACCAGGATGTAGAGCAACGCGGTGGCCACGAATGCCGCGACATTGGAAACGGCCAACAACGCTGCGCCGTCCCCCACCCCCGGCAACCACGCCACGACATGCGTCAGCAGAGGCACGGCGGGATAAAATCGCAGCGACTGGGTTCCCATGGCGGCGTAGCCCACCCGGGCGATCGTCTCGTAGAACCCGGCGTCCCAGCCCAGGAGTCCCTCGTGTACCCGTGCGATCACGCCGGCGTTGGCCGGATGCGTCCGGTCCACGATGAAATGGGCCAAGGCGAGCACCCCCAACACCACCACTCGGGCCAGCACGAATGGCAGGAATGCCTCGCGCACCGGTTCGGCCAGCCGCCTCATCACTGGGGGGCGTACTCCGTGAGGGTCATCGGCTCGTAGTACTTGGCCCCGTTGGGCGTCACCCAGTTGTGACCGCCCACGTGGGGCTCACCCAACAGCGTCGAGGCCAACACGTCACATTTGATGCCATAGGTCTGGTATCCCGGCTGCCACACCAGCCAGATCCGGTGGTGGGCGCCCGCAGCCGCGATCAGCTTCGCCGCGAACGTCCTCGGGTTGCCCCTGGCGACCACGCGGGCATAGCGGACCCAGTCGACGAACTGGGGTCCGGTCCCCCGGGGGAAGGTGATCATGTCGTAGCGGCCCGGGTCGGCCACCGCCCGGTACGTCGAGGGGCCAAGCTGGTCAGGACAGAGGGCGATGATATCTCCGGGCTCGGCATGGGCGTCGATCACGGCCGCGACCTGGGTGGCCTGCGTCCGCTGCGTCGATATGTTCTGCACGGACCCGATCAGCCCGGCGACGGCCGCGACGGCCACCACGGCCAGTCGCACCCGCGTGCTGAGGAAGGTCGTCGTACCGAGAGCCACCAGGAGCAGCAATGGGAGGAAGACCACGGCGGCATAGCGAGGCGAGAACGCGCTGGTGGTGAGGATCCCGCCGGCAATGGCGGCGAAGAGCGTGCCCCCGACCGCGATCGACATGCCGCGGGCCCTGGGTTGCGTACGTACGTCCAACTCAATGGTGCGGGCAGTACGCCCGATGCCGAAGAGCGCCAACGCCAACATGGCGAAATAGATCAACGCGAGCAGGCGTCCCTGGTCCGTGCCGGCGATAGAGAGCGAGCCCTGGTTGGCGGTGAACCCGGTGACCGCGTTGATCACCGCGGCGAAGTTGGGTGGGGCCGCCCAAGGGGTGCCCGTGTAGCGCGACTGGTAGATGAACGTCGGCAGCCACGGCACGAACAAGATGCAGCCCACCGCCATCGCCACGAAGGCCGAGAGGGGGCGGCGCCAATTCGAATCCGCCGCGTCCTTGTGGCGGGACCAAAGGGCGGAGACCAAGAGCCACAGTCCAACGACCCCGACGAGATACAGGGCCCAGTACTGCGTGTACAAGAGCGCGGCCGTGACCACGGCAGTGGCGATCAGATTGCCCGGTCGGGGCGATTGCAATGCCGCGGTGCAGCGCCAGGAACCCGCACCCCGTGAGGAGGATCACGAGGGAGTACATACGGGCTTCGGTGGAGTAATAGACGGCGAAGGGCGCGCTGGAAAGGAGGACGACGGTCGTCCAGGCGACGGCCCGGCCGCCGAAACGATTTCCGGCCAGCCAGGCCACAGGAAGCGACACGACGCCGATTACTCCCGAGAGCGAGCGGGTGCCCAAGTTCGATTGGCCGAACACCTTCATCCAGAAGTGCAGGAGGTAGTAATAGAGCGGGGGTGCGCCGTCCTGCTTGACGGAGCCGGCGATCTGCCCGAGCGGAAGCCGCGCCCGGTCGACCGTGAGCGCCTCGTCTAACCACAAGGCGGAGTGGGTAAGGAATCGCAAGATGATGCCGACCACGACCACTACCATCACCGCCAGCCCCACGACGGTTCGCAGCCGTCCATTCAGGGGGGGAAGGGTCTCGGGCACGGGCGCATAGTAGGACACTGCGCCGGGACGACCCGTCGTCGGGGGCCACGGGGCTGGGCCGAGCAGACAAAAGGAGGGGGGCCGAGTTGGGCAACTACATCGCCAAACGCCTGGTTCTCCTCGTCATCATCGTCTTCTTCGTGTCAGTGGCCGCATTCTTCCTCGTCCACCTCCTCCCTGGCAATCCGGCCGTCGCCATTCTCGGGCCCAACGACACCCCGCAGAACGCCGCCATCCTCAACCACCAGCTCGGGCTCGATAAGTCACTCTGGGCCCAATACTTCATCTGGATCGGCCACGTACTGCAGGGAAACCTGGGGCAGTCCTTCACCACACATCAGGCGACGACCACGATTTTGGCCAACTCGTTCCCCATCGACATCGAGCTCATCGTGTTCTCCCAACTCATGGCCATCGCCGTCGCTCTCCCGATGGCCATGACCGCCTCCCGGCGCCCCAACCGCCTGTTCGATCAGCTCTCCAATGGCGTGGCCTTCGGCATGCTCGCTCTTCCCCCGTTCGTCATCGGGCCTATCTTGGTGCTGGTCTTCGCCGTCCACTGGCATGTGTTCCCGGGGCCAGCGTCCTACATCCCCTTGACCCAGAATTTCTGGTCGAACATCCACACCATGCTGCTGCCGTCGATCGTGCTCGCCCTCGGCTCGATCGTCATTTACTTCCGGCTCCTGCGCAACGACCTCATCGCCACTCTGCAGGAGGACTTCATCACCCTGGCCCGCTCCAAGGGGCTCTCCGACCGCCGCATCATGTGGCGCCACGCCCTGCGTCCTTCGTCGGTCTCTCTCCTCGCCTCGGCCGGGGTCACCATCAGCGGACTGATCGCCGGGACCTTCGTGGTCGAGTTACTTCTCCAATTGAACGGGATCGGCTTCGAGATCATCTCGGCCATCAACCAGGACGACTACACCGTGGTGCAAGGCATCACCCTGGTCGTGGCCGTCGCCATCGTGCTGATCAACTTCATCTTCGACTTCATCTTCACCGTCGTCGACCCGAGGATCGCCCGTGAGTGACCGGTCCGCCGACTTGGCCACCCCGAAGAAGCTGGGCCTGTTCTTCTGGATCTGTACCGGCTGGATCGGTCTGATCATCCTCGTCGCCCTTTTCGCCAACGTGCTGCCGCTGCCGAAGCCGAACTACGAGGACTTTGCCGCCCCCCAGAACGCTGCTCCCGGCTGGGGACATCTGCTCGGGACCGACGACCTCAATCGCGACATCTTCAGCCGACTGCTCTTCGGATCCCGTGTCTCCCTGGTGGTCGGTTTCGGCAGCACGGGCATCGGCATGCTCCTCGGAGGGCTTCCGGCCATGTTCTCGGCTTACCGCCGGGGACGGGTCGACACCTTCCTCAACACCATTTCGTACGCTGTCTTGGCCTTCCCCGCCCTGGTCGCAGTGATCGCCATCGGGTCGTTCTGGGGCCACCAACTGTGGAAGATCACGCTCGTCATCGGCGTCTTCAGCGCCCCGGTGATCTTCCGGGTCATCCGAGCTGCCACCCTCTCGTATGCCACCCGGGACTTCGTCATGGCCGCCAAGGCCTTGGGGGCCAACGACCGGCGCATTCTGGGGCGCGAGATACTGCCCAACATCTTGCCGACGGTCCTTTCCTTCGGGTTGATCGCGGCGGCGACCGTCGTCGTGCTCGAGGGCACACTGGCCTTCCTCGGGCTGTCGGTCCCTCCACCCACTCCAAGCTGGGGCAACATGCTCTACGAAGGCTCAGGACTCCTCTCGGGCGGCAAGGGCCAGAACAACCCCTGGCTGATCATCTTCCCGGCGATCGCCATGTTCTCGCTGCTGTTCAGCCTCAACGTGGTGGCCGACAAACTGCGCTCGTACTTCGACGTGACCGAGGTGAAGCTGTGAGCACGACGCCCGCCGCGCCACAACTCGACGCCGCGCCACTACTCGAGGTCGAGGACCTCAAGGTGTCGTTCGCCACGCCGCAGGGCGAGCTGCGGGCGGTTCAGGGGGTCTCGCTCACCCTCGAGCGTGGCAAGACACTGGGCATCGTGGGCGAATCCGGGTCCGGCAAGACGGTCCTTTCCCGGGCCATCATGGGGCTTCTCCCTCGCGGGAGCGCAACGCAAACCGGATCCGTTCGTTACCGGGGCAAGGAGATTCTCAACGCCTCGAACCACGATCTCCGGCACCTCTGGGGCACCGAGATCGCCATGGTCTTCCAACATCCGATGACGTCCCTCAACCCGGTCCAGCGCATCGGCCACCAGATCACCGAGTCCCTCAAGATCCATCTCAAGCTCGATCGGGCGGAGGCTAAGGAGACCGCACTCTCCCTCCTCATGCAGGTGGGCATCCCGTCCCCGGTGGAGCGTTTCGACAATTATCCGAGCCAACTCTCGGGTGGCATGCGCCAGCGGGTGATCATCGCTATCGCGCTGGCCTGCGCCCCCCGGCTCCTGATGGCGGACGAACCCACGACGGGACTCGACGTCACCGTGCAGGCGCAGATCCTCGATCTCCTCAGTACCTTGCAGCGCGAACGGGAGATGGGCATGGTGCTGGTGACTCACGATCTTGGTGTGGTGGCGACCCGCACAGACGAGATCATCGTGATGTACGCCGGCAACGTGGTCGAACGGGCGCCGACGAAGGTCCTCTTCTCGCAGATGTCCATGCCCTACACCGAGGCGCTGCTCCGTTCCATTCCCCGGATCGGCGATCCAAGCCACACCCGTCTGAGGGCGATTGAGGGACGCCCACCTAGTCTCATCTCGCCACCCACCGGATGCCCCTTCGCTCCCCGCTGCCCTTACGCCCAGACCAAGTGCCACCGCGAAAAGCCGCCGTTGATCGAAGGGGCCGTGCCAGGACATAGCTACGCCTGCTGGTTTCCCCTGAACGGCCCAGACCCGGTCACGGAGCCCGCGTGAACGCCGCGCCATCGACCACGTTGCTCACCGTGGAAGATCTCTTCGTCTCGTTCAACCGAGGCGGCAGCAGGCTCCAGGCCGTGGCTGGTGTCAGCTTCACGCTCGAGCGTGGTGAGACGCTTGGCCTGGTCGGCGAGTCCGGGTGCGGCAAGTCGACCACGGGCCGGGCCATCGTGCAGGTGGAGAATCCGACATCGGGCACGATCACCTTCGAGGGCACCGACATCGCCGGGTTGCATCGGACCGACATTCGACGGATGCGAACGCAGATGCAGATGATTTTTCAGGATCCGATCTCATCGCTCAATCCCCGCCGCCGTGTGGCCGACATCGTGGCCGAACCGCTCAACATCTGGAAGATCGGCACAAAGGAGGAGCGCCGGGAGAAGGTCAACGCCATGTTGGATTCGGTCGGCATTGATCCTCATGTGTCAGGCAACCGGTACCCGAGGGAATTCTCGGGGGGGCAGTGCCAACGGATCAGCATCGCCCGCGCCCTGGTGCTCGAGCCCACGCTGCTGGTGTGCGACGAGATCGTCTCTGCGCTGGACGTCTCGGTGCAGGCTCAAATTCTCAACCTGCTCGAGGACCTCAAAGCACAGCACAACCTGACCCTCTTGTTCATCGCCCACGACCTGGCGGTGGTCAAGAACGTGAGCGATCGGGTCGCCGTCATGTATCTCGGTCGTCTGTGCGAAGTCGCGCCCTCCGATGTTCTCTACGCGTCACCTGCGCACCACTACACCGAAGCACTGCTCTCTTCGGCGGTCGAGCCCAACCCCGACGTCACCCGAACACCGGTGATCCTGGGCGGCGAGCCACCCAGTCCCATCAATCCCCCTTCGGGATGTCGGTTTCGCACGCGGTGCCCCCGGGCCGAGGCTCGTTGCGCGGCAGGAGGTACCCGAGCTGCGTCAGATTGCGTCCGGTCATCAGGTGGCGTGCCATTTCCCGGTCGGAAGCTGAGAGCGGGGCTACTCCACCGCGACGCGCTGGCGCAGTTGCACGACGTTGCCTTCAGGGTCGAGGCAGTCGAGGTGCAGAAAGGTCCGGAATTCCCACGCCGAGGCGGTCGGACCGAGCTGACCGCCCGTGTCGGTCACGACCCTCCGGAGCCCCTCGATGTTCGCCACATCAAACGCCAACTCCACGGGAGTACTCTCCCGCCGCTCGGGTGGGTCGACAATGACGATCGTATTCTTGATGGCTTCGGGCACGCAGACCAGCGACAACTCCCAATCCTCGGACTTGAGGACACAAAACTCCATGGGCTTCGAGTCCACTGTCGCCATGGAAAAGCAGTGTTGATAAAAGGCGGTCATGCGTGGCAGGTCCTTCACATAGAGGACCGCTGCAGCCGCCATCGTCGAGATGTTATGCGCCTGTCAACTTCCATCTGGATAGCCGCCTCGATGAAGGACCGTGGGATAGTGGGGCAATGTTTCGGGTAGCTTCGCCGAGCGCCGCCATCCATCGGCAGAAGGCGTCAGGCCCCCGAAGAGAACCGACTCTTGTAGTGGGACCTGGTCCCCCTTGACACCTAGGAGCGATCGTCGGAGACGTGTGAGGTTGTCCGTACCGAACCGCTGCTTCCAGTTCTCTTCGGTCTCTGCCACCAAGCGGTGATATTTCTGTTTGGGCCATCCTCCCCCTCGCCGTCAGCCGCGCTCTTTTGCCACGGCGAGCCGACGGATCTGATTCGAGCACCACGCACTCGCGTCTGACGAAGAAGCCCAACGCCATGCTGTGCGCTTCCTTTGACACCCCGGTCAGCTTCGGTAGCTCGCGGATTGGCACCCCTTTCTCGTCGAGAACGCGCAGGGTGTTGGCCGCGATAGCGAGCGATACCCTCGCATCTGCCTCATAGTCGAGGGCGAACTGCAGGAGGACCTGCGCCAGCAAAACGGAGAGATCCGGCGCAGTTGTGACGACCGGATCAAAAGTGCCGGTCGGTTCCATCACCAGTGACGCCCGGGCCATCCCGTTTTGGGTCGGAATGACGATCGGGAGGTAATGCGGCAACTCGGCCCGGAATTGCTCGCGCACGCCCCCGAGGGCACGACGAAGACCATCGATGGTCTCTTGGCCGAAGCGCAGAGCCCATCGCGCTTCGACCTCGGCGGCCAACGGGCCCCAGATCGCCCCGGCCTCCAAGCCCGCAGCCGTGAGATGCACCAGATGGTCGTCTCGTTGCGCTCCCGTCACCACGACATATCCCCACCGGGCCAACCCCGCCAAGGAATCGGCCCTCGTCCTCGACCGAGCATGGAGCTCACCCACACGGATGCTCTCGCGGCCGAGATACTGCAGGACGTTGGCCCACATGACCTGTGACACCAACCATGGCGCGCCCAACGGAGCTGCCCGGCGGCCGCCGTTGGTCGTCCAGTGCGGCATCGGGCTCTCGAATTCGTTGTCGAACTCGATGGTGAAGGCCACCAGGAGTTGCGAAAGCAGGGCTGGCAATGGGACGGCTTGCGCCATGCCCGACTCCCTCACCGGATCAAGCCTCGGGAGCAGCCTCCGCCTCGGGTGCGGCCTCGGCGGCTTCGGCGACCGGTGCGGCTTCGGCGACCGGTGCGGCTTCGGCGACCGGTGCGGCTTCGGCGACCGGCGTCGCCGGAGCGACGCCCGCCGCTACACCCAACGACTCGGGCACGACTACCGGAGTACCGAGCTCTTCGGCGAAGTCGGCCCATGCCGCCTGCGCCTCGGTCTCGGGCATGAACTCCCCTTCGGCGTAGTCGAAGCCGATGTAGTTGCCCTCTTCGTCGTAGGCGTGCTCACCGAATGCCTCGCGGTACTCCTCGGAGACCTCGCCACCTTCGGCCGCTTGCTTGATCGACAGCGAGATACGGCGACGCTGCAGGTCGATGTCGATGATCTTGACCCACAGCTCTTCGCCGGGAGTGACGACCTGCTCGGGCAGATCCACGTGGTGCACGGCCATCTCCGAGATGTGCACCAGTCCCTCGATCCCATCGCCCACCTGCACGAAAGCACCGAAAGGCACCAGCTTGGTGATGCGGCCGTAGACGAGTTGTCCGACGGCGTGGCTGTCGGCGAATTCCTGCCACGGATCGGACTGGGTCGATTTGAGCGACAGCGAGATACGTTCCTTGTCCAGGTCCACATCCAGTACTTCGACTTCGATCTCGTCGCCCACCTGCACCACGGATGAGGGGTGATCCACGTGCTTCCAGCTGAGCTCGGAAACGTGGACGAGTCCGTCCATGCCGCCGAGGTCGACGAAGGCGCCGAAGTTGACCACCGAAGAGACGACGCCCTTGCGGCGCTCGCCCGGCTTGAGGTTGGCCAAGAAGTCGCCGCGCTGCTCCTTCTGCGCCTCTTCGAGCCAGGCCCGGCGCGACAGCACCACGTTGTTGCGATTGCGGTCGAGCTCGATGATCTTGGCCTCGATGACCTTGCCCACGTACGGCTGCAACTCGCGCACCCGGCGCAGTTCCACCAGCGATGCCGGCAGGAACCCGCGCAGGCCGATGTCGACGATCAGGCCGCCCTTGACGACCTCGATGACGGGACCCGACACCATTTCGCCGTCGTTCTTCTTCTTCTCGATCGTCGTCCACGCCCGCTCGTACTGCGCCCGCTTCTTGGAGAGGACGAGCCGTCCCTCTTTGTCTTCCTTCTGCAAGACGAGTGCTTCGATGTGATCGCCCAACGACACGATCTCTTCGGGATGGACGTCGTTGCGGATGGAGAGCTCACGGGCCGGGATGACGCCCTCAGACTTGAATCCGATGTCGAGCAGAACTTCATCGCGGTCGATCTTTACGACCGTTCCTTCGATCACGTCGCCATCTTCGAACTCGATGATGGAGTCGCCCATCGCCTGTTCGAGATCGACATCGCCGAGGTTGTCATCGGTGATAACGCGGGGGGTGTAGTTCCCTTCGGCGTCGAATGTCCCAAAATCCTGGGAGAGGAGAGCGGTGCGTACGTCGGACATCAAAAAGCTCACAATCAGGTGACCGCGCCGGGGTCGGTGTGAGTCCAATAGGAGCCCGGCTGCCGGTGCCAGCTGGGCGATACAGAATACCAGCCGGAACGGACTCGACCGCTCAGCCCTTCGCCGCGGCCCAGCTCGAGCCGAAGGCCGAGGAAATGGTGAGTGGGACCGACAGGGTGGCCGCGCCCGTCAGAGCTTCCTCGGTGAGGCGGCTGACCTCGGCTTCCTCGCCGGCGGCCACCTCCACAATCACCTCGTCGTGGACCTGGAGCACCAGGCGGCTGGCCAGCTCGGCCTGCTCGAGGTACCGATCGAGTCGGACCAACGCCAGTTTGAAGATGTCCGCCGCCAGGCCCTGAATTCCCGCGTTCATCGCTTGTCGTTCTGCCGCCAGCCGCACGCGGTAGTTGGGCGAGGTCAGATCGGGCAAGGGGCGCAAGCGACCGAACTCGGTGCAGGTCCCTCCCCGCACCCGCGCCTCGGCCACGGTCGCGTCCATGTACTGCTTCACGCTCGGGAATGCGCCGAAATAGCTCTCCATGATGGCGGCCGCCTCTTCGACGGGCACGCCGAGGCGCTGGCTCAACCCATAGGCCTCCATCCCATACGCCAGTCCGTAGGAGACCATCTTCGAGAACTCGCGCTGGGTGTGCGTCACCTCCTCAAGCGGCACCCGGTAGACCCCCGACGCCACCACGCGATGGACATCGGAGCCCGAAGTCATCGCCTCGATGAGACCCGCGTCGCCGGAGAGATGTGCGATGACCCGTAACTCGACCTGGTCGTAGTCCGCTACCAAGAACGTGCTTCCCTCGGCCGGCACGAAGGCGCGCCGGAACTGCTTTCCCAACTCGCTGCGCACCGGGATGTTGTGCAAGTTGGGGCGGTCTGAAGAGATGCGCCCCGTCCGTGCCACCGTTTGGCGAAACGAGGCATGGATCCTGCCGTCCGGCGCCACCTCCGCCAGCAGGTTCTCACCATAGGTCGAACGGAGTTTCTCCACTTCTCGATACGACAGCAGGGCATCGATGATGGCGTGCTCACCGCGCAGGCTCTCAAGGGTCTGCGCGTCCGTGGAATAACCGGTCTTGGTCTTCTTCCCGGGCTTGAGCCCGAGCTCGTCATAGAGCACGGTGCGCAGTTGCTGGGTCGAGTTGACGTTGAATTCGTGCCCGGCCAACTCTTGGACCGTGGTCTGCAACGCGGCGGCCGAAGTCTTCAGCTCTTCGCTTATTTTGGTCAGCTCGGCCCGATCGATACCGATGCCGGCCACTTCCATTTTGGCCAGCACCCGCACCAACGGCGTCTCAATGTCGTCGTGCAGATGGGTCATGCCGAGCGCGTCGATCTGTTGGCGGAAGTCCGCGGCCAGATCGGCGACGTCGCGCCCTTCAGCCACCATCGCCTCGGCCTCGTCGAGCAGCTCCGGATCGGGGTCACCCATGCTGAGCTGTAGCTGGCCGTCATCGCCCCGCAGATCCGAGAGCTCGTACTCCCCCGTCGAGGCATCGAGCAGGTAGGCGGCCACTCCCGTGTCCATCGTCAACCCGGTGCAGTCGATCCCCAGTGGAAGTAACGACCGCATAACTTCCTTGACCTGGTGGCCCACGATGGGCCCCGTCATCGCTTCCGTGAGCGTCTCGGCCACGCCGTTGGACGTGAGCAGATCCGCTGGCAGCATGACTGCGCCGACGGCGCCCCCGCCCTCGGTAGCGACCAGAGCCAGAGCTTTCAAGGGGCTACGTCCGGGCGCTCCAACCCAGCGCGCCACCAGGCTGCGGGTCCCTCCGGCCAGGGCCGCCAGATCCTTAGAGGCAGCGTCCTGCATGGTCGGGACGCGCACCTCGCCAAAGTCGACCAGCTCGGCCCGCACCTCACCGGGCTCACCGGGCTCACCACCGCTACCCCTCCGCAGGGTGGCCAGGCTGGCCTTGGCGTCTTTCGTCAGCACCGTCCCCGAGCCCGACGGCGCCGCGCTTCCTTCGGCCGCCGCACCGAGCGCTCCCGCGGCCAACAGCTCCTCGACGCGTTGCCAGTGCGTCTTGAGCTCGTACTTGGCGAACGCGGCCTCGGCTGTCTTCAGATCCCACCCGCCTAGCCGGAGCTGGTCGACATGCACCGTCAACGGCACGTCGCGCACCAAGGGGATCACCGTCGCATTGGAGCGGGCGAGTGCCTCGTTGTTGGTCAGGTTCTCACGCAACTTGGGCGTCTGCTCACTCAGATGTTCGAAAATTCCATCAAGGTCGCCGTATGCGTTGAGCAGCTTGGCTGCCGTCTTCTCGCCCACGCCCGGGATGCCGGGCAAGTTGTCGGAAGGATCCCCGCGCAGCGCGGCCAGCATCACGTACTTCGACGGGGGCACGCCGCAGCGTTCGACGATGCCCGCCTCGTCATAGAGCGAGTAGTCACTGACGCCGCGCCGATTGTAGAGAACCCGTATGTGCGGATCCTCAATAAGTTGGAAACTATCCCGATCGCCGGTGACCACGACGACGTCGCACCCGCGGTCGCGGGCCTCGGTGGCCAATGTCGCCAGAACGTCATCCGCCTCGAAGCCCGGTGCCTCGACCACGGGGATCGCCAAGGCGTGCATGACCTCGCGAATCATCTCGAACTGCGGCGGGAGGTCATTGGGCGTCTCCGCCCGCCCTGCCTTGTAGTCGGCAATCATCTCGTCGCGAAACGTCTCGCCGGGCAGATCGAAGGCGACGGCCAGCGATCCGGGCTGGTGCTCTCGAATGATGAACTGCACCATGGACACGAAGCCGTGCACCGCGTTGGTGACGACGCCACTGGTGGTGCTCAAGGTGGCCGGGAGGGCGAAATAGGCGCGGAACGCAAGCGACATGCCATCCAGCAAGAATGTGGCGCCGACGCGATCACCTTGCGCATTGCGCTGCTCGGACGCTTGTGCCTGCTTGGTTGGCGGCACTTACGGCGTCAGCGTGCCGTCGACGATCTGCTGAGCCACATCGCGCATGCGAGCCCGGTTCTGCATGGCCGTCTGTTGGATGAAGGTGAACGCGTCGTTCTCGGACATGTCACTGCCATCCATGAGCACCGTTTTCGCCTGGTCGACGACGCGGCGCGTGGCGATCTTGTCCTCTGCCGCGGTCGAGGGCTCCTTGGACTCCTCGGCCGCGATGGCCCATTCCTGACGGGCGCGCGACAGGACGTCGGCAACCGCGGGCAGCAATTCCCTGGCCTGGAAGGGCTTGACGAGGTAAGCCGCCACGCCGGCATCGCGTGCTTCTTCGATGAGGTCGCGCTGGCTGAACGCGGTGAGCAACATGATCGCCACCTGATGGCGCGCCGTGATCTCCCTGGCGGCTTGGATCCCGTCGAGCCCCGGCATTTTTATGTCGAGGATGACGAGGTCCGGCTCATGCTCGGCGACCAGCTGTACCGCCTCGTCGCCCCGACCGCTCTCTCCCACCACGTCATAACCGGCCGAGGAGAGAATCTCTTTGAGATCGAGCCTGATGATCGCCTCGTCCTCGGCGATCACCACGCGACCCAAGCTCGGACTCTCGTCGGCGCGTGCGCTCACGATCGAGGGATGCCCACGTTGGCCAGAAGCTCGTCCTGGCGGTGTTCGAGGTCGATCACGGTGTCCGCCAATGCGTCGCGCGCCTTGGACAGGGCGTCGGCATGACGTGCCGCCTCGCTGTGCTCATGCGCCGCCAGCGGTGTCTCCGCTACCAGCGAGCGCACGCGAGCCTCATCAGCCGACTCCCGCACCACGACCAGCTGCTCATCGAGTACAGCCAGGTCCTCCCGGGCGCGCACCAGCCTGGAGTGAACATCTCGGATCCGTCGCTCGAGCAGGGCGCGATGCATGGACCCCCGAGTCTACGTCGCCCACGCCTGGGGTCGGGAGCGAGTGGCCTCTCACTGAATGACTGGGAACCAGCTGCGGACTGCCCCCAGGTTGGTCAGCACTCCGGCGTTCGGACTGGTCCCGATCCCTGGCTCATCGGACACCCGCACCCAGCCCCCTCGCACCTGTGGGTAACCACACGGATCCTGTTCCAGATAGGTAGCCGGATCGCTCAAATCCCCCACGAGACCAACGGCATCTTGCGCCAACCGTGCGGCCAACCCCAGGTTGGAAGCCCGACCCAGACCGGCTTCGAAGAAGCCGCCAACGAAGACGGACACTCCCGCGTCGGCGCAGGCGGCGTGGGCCAGGCGGGCTGCTCGCAACCCTCCAAGACGCCCCGGTTTGAGACAGGCCACGCGGCAGGCCCTATTGCGCAACGCATCGAGCACGCGCCGCGGGGACGAAAGGGACTCATCGAGGCAGATCGGCACTGAAGTACGGCGAGCGAACTCGGCGTGCGCCACCAGGTCGGCGGGCGCCAGGGGCTGCTCAATACAGAGAACGCCGAACTCGGCCAACCTCTCCACCTGCTCGGCATCGCCCATCTGATAGGAGCCGTTGGCGTCAACCTGCAGGACGAGATCGGGATGATCGGCACGCACGGCCGCCACCGGCTCGACGTCCCAACCCGGTTGAACCTTGATCCTGACCCGGGCCACCCCGTTGGCCACCGCGTCATCCACCTGCGCCGCGCAGCAGGCCAAGGTCATCGTCGGGCGGGATTCCCACCGCCGCGCCCACGGGCAGCGTCTCGAAGCCGGGACCAATGCCGAGGACTTGGGCCAAGGAGCGTCCCGCCAGGCGCAGTTCGGCATCCGCCACCGCCATCTCGAAGACGGCGGCCAGCATGCGATCGACGGACGAGCTTCCGAAGAGCTGTGCCACCTCGGTTTCCATGGGCAGATGGCCGCCCCGGGCTGCGGAAGCGTCGAGCAGGCGCTGAATGCCGCGGCTGGCGGCGACGGCTGCAACCACGTCAACGCTCGGGTCAACGGCGGTACCCTCGCTCAGGGCGACGCACTCCCCCCAGCCCTCGCCCTCCTCGGCGACCACCCGCACGAAGAGCAGATCCCGGGTGCGATGCACGCCGGCGGCGGTGCCGATCGCGACCCGGAAGGGAATGGCCACCCGCACCAGCTCCACTCCTACCAACTTCATAGGCCCACCAACTTCAAGGGGGTTCGCCGATCCGTCCACTTCCTCACGCTAACGGGACGGCGCGACCTGACCCGGTAGGATCTTCGCTCCAGCCCGGATGGCGGAATCGGCAGACGCGGCGGCCTCAAAAGCCGTTGTTCGAAAGGACGTGCGAGTTCAAGTCTCGCTCCGGGCACGCTGTTTTCCCAGCTCACAACAGGCAGGACTGCTTCACACGGGGCCCTCAGGTCACAGATAGGTCACAACGCCATGGAAACCATCGATCAGGTACTTGAGGAAATGGCGCAGTTCGTCAACGACTCCATTGCGACACACGCATTCGCAACGATGGGTCTGCGGCAACTTTCAATCAGCCTTGGGGGTATGGCTCGGACTCCTGAGAATCCGGACCCTCAAATCTTCATTGGGAATGGCAACCCGAATCTGCCAGAGACCCAGACCTACGCTGGGTGGAGGTTGTCAAAGGCCCTAGAAGAAATCGTGCCCCATGGACCCGTTGACATGCGACTTGGCCGACAGTGGTTGGTCTCGATGTTCGCCGCTTGGGAGCACGACTTCAGACAGCGACTGGCCGTGGCTCATGGCGTTGAGCACGACTCAATCGTCGTGCCCCTCTTCGGAGACCTCCGTCTCCTACGCCACGATGTATTGCACTGCCGCGGGATTGCCACATCGGACCATGCTGGTCGGTGCCAACTCCTTCGATGGTTCCAGGTGGGCGACGAAATCCAGATCCGCGGGGACCATCACCTCGACTTCGTCGCTCAGATCCCGTGGGACAAGATGCGGGCCGGACCTAACGCCAGCTAGCAAGCTCCATCGACCATCGCTGCCACCGCGCTCGCAGCTTGCGACCCGGCATCCTCAAACAGGTGGCCGTAACGGTCCAGGGTGAACGACGTGCTGCTGTGCCCGAGCCGCTTGGAGATGACGAGAGGCATCTCCCCGGCGGCGATTAAGTGGGCGCAGTGGGTATGGCGCAGGTCGTGGAACCGGATTCGGCGGAGGCCGTGCCGAGCGACACGGCGGTCAAACACCTTCGCCACGGATTCAGGATCAAGAGGTTGTCCATCAGACTCGGTGAACACCAGATCGTGTTCGTTCGACCACCCTGCGCCCACGGCGAGCCGGTTTTCCGCCTGGCGCTTGCGCTGCGTCTTGAGGATTGCCACCGTCGCCGGGTCCAGGTCGATCCGTCGCCGCCCTTTGTCCGTCTTCGTCCGCTCGGAGAACAAGAGGCCCCCGTTTGCCGCACCGGGGCTACGAACGACCGTTAGCTGCTGGCGGACCTCAATCCGGGCTTTGTCGAAGTCGACGTCGCACCACCGGAGGCCGCAGACTTCGCCCCGGCGCATTCCGGTCATCGAGGCAACCCTGAACAATGGCCCGAGTGCCTCGTCAGCCGTCAGGTCGAGGAACGAGCGCAGCTCCGCTGGGGTCCACCATGCGACCTCCGAAGGTTTCGTGTCCTTTGCCTTCGGCGGCTTCGCTTTGGTCGCCACGTTGCGAATCAGGAGATCTCGATCGACCGCATCCGAAAGCGCCTTCGATAAGACGACGTGGAGATAACGCACGGATCGGGGGCTGAGGCCACCCTCTCGCCGCCTGAGACCCGACACTCTAAGGCTGGCGTATAGAGCATCGAGATCCATGACGGTCACCCGATCGAGCCGTTTCGCTCTTAGTGCCGCCGGCACATAAAGAAGATTGCGGCGATAGCCGTCAACGGTCGACGAGCGAAGGTTCGAAAGGCCAGCGATCCACTCATCGAGATACGCGCCGAACGTCTGCTTCGTCGGCGCTACGAATGTGGAGGTCGTGACGGACCGGCGCAGTTTGTCGAGTTCCTCTTGCGCCTCTCGCTTCGTCTTGAAGCCCTTGCGGCGGGCCTGACGCCGTTGACCTTCTGGCCCGACTCCCGTATCGACGATAAACCACCAGGTTCCTGTCGTTTCGTCTTTCCGCGGCGCTGCACTTGCCGCTCTCGTTGTCATCAGCCTGCCTTCCCTCTCCGCCCAGAGCCGAGTAAGCCTCGACGCCGAGCCTCTTTGATCCATCTGTGAACCGTCGTCACATCAATGTCCTCGTTGGCGTCTGCGATCTCCTGGGCCGGCCTCCGGTTGCCTGCTTCGGCCAACGTTGTGTAGAGATCTGCGACCTTCTGATAAAAGGAATCGGGTTTCTTCAAGTCGTTCGGCACGCGCAGAATCAGAGCCCGGCGACTCAGCTTTTTGAATGCGGTGTCGGTGCGGAGCTTCGTCTCCGGGTCTTGGGGACCTGCCATGACCGCCAGCCATCGATCTGTAGCTTTCGCGACCTTTTGGCCGCTGCTGTTGATTCGCTCGACGAGTTCGTCTCGCATATGCCCGTTGGCCCAAGCCTCAATGTGCCCGAGTGGCAGTTTGCGAAGGTTGTCCCCCGTCAGGCGTTGCGTGCCTCCCCGTTCGAGGTGAACTTCTGCTGGCTCAAGTCGCCCGTCCTCCCTTATGACGAAGCGAACCCGAGCCCGCACGTCGTCTCGCAGGCTGTAGAAACGCAGCCAGCCACCGTCACCCATATCTAGAAGCATGCGCCACCGTACCATAGCCGTCTAACCATTAACGGTTCTCGGTCTAACCTAGACCGTCCCGGACGTCTCTACGATGTATCGATATTTTGATTCACATGGGATCCGAAAAGTTTGACGCCATCGTCAGAGGCATCCGCGAGTCACGTCTGCCGTCCCCAGCGGTGCGCCGCCAGACACGCGAAGCCGCCGGAGTCACCCTTCGTGAAGGAGCTGCCGTACTTGGAGTCGCGCCGATGACATATCTCCGTTGGGAACGAGGCGAGGTCCAGCCTCGGCGAGCTCATGCTATCGAATACCGACAGTTCCTCGATGCCCTGACGGCGGCATCAGCGTGATCCCCACCCCGGAAGAACGACCGACAGTCTCGATCGAAGAGGCAGCTCAGTGGCTCGGACTCGGCCGGTCTGCGGCTTACGTCGCGGCACGCAAGGGCGAGATCCCGACCTTGCGGTTCGGACGGACCTTACGGGTGCCGACAAGCCGCCTCCGGGTGATGCTTGGTCTCGACCCCGAACTTGAAGGCGATTCCCCCACTGCCACAGTGGTGCCGCTGCGTCGGGCGGACGGATGAACACTGATCGAGACGATTGCGATGAGTGCGTAGCCGAGGGATTGCTTCGGGTGCTGGCGGTCCGGGATCTTCTTGAATGCGTCCTATGGGGTGAGACTCATCCGACGAACGGGATTAACGCCGCGCTCCGCGGGTTGCAGAACGCCCGCGGTATTTTCATCGCCGCCGGAATCGAGGCCGAATGACAACGGCCGGAACCTCCCAATCGACGTCGACCCGAGTGCCTCCGCACAACATCGAGGCCGAGGAATCTCTTCTGGGTGCGATGTTGTTGTCGAAAGACGCCGCCGAGATCGCCGTGCGAATCGTCTCGGCCGTTGACTTTTACAAGCCGAGTCACCGACTCATCTTCAGCGCCATCGGAGCACTCGTCGAAAGAGGCGACGACATTGACGCCACCCTCGTCGGCGACGAACTGCAACGGTCCGGACTACTTGAGGCCGTCGGCGATCCGAGCGTCTTTGTCACCCTGCAAGCGAATGTGCCTTCGGTTGCTCACACCCGGCGCTATGCCGAGATCGTCGCCGGTCGAGCCAACGATCGAAGACTGATTGAAACCGGAAGTGAACTAGTGAGTGCGGGATATTCCAGCGACGCCGACCGTCAACGAGACATCGTGGACTCACTCTCGTCGATCGCCAGCATCACGATCGACAAATCGTCATGGAACCCCATCAATCTCCGAAGGGTGACTCTCGAGGAAATCGAACCCAATCTGATGGCACGGCAGGACGGGCGGTACCTGATATATCCGGCGAAGGTCCACAGTCTGAGCGGCGAGCCCGAGGCAGGGAAGTCACACTTGGCGCAAGCTGTCTCGGCGCAAGAGATCCGCATCGGGCGTGACGTCGTTTACATCGATTTCGAGACCGACCCTGCCTCCGTGAAGGGTCGACTGCTCGATCATGGGTGTACGGACGAGGAACTCGCCGAAGGATTTCACTACATCCGACCAGAAGGTCCGCTCACCCTCGCAGATCGACGATCTCTCGGAGAGTTGCTCGCGGGGGTCCGACCGACGCTCGTCGTGATCGATGGAGTCGCCGAGGCGTTGGCACTTGAAGGACTCGACGAGAACTCTGCTCCGGACGTCACCGCCTTCTTGCAATCCTTGCCTCGCTTTTGTGCGAGCGAGGGTGCGGGTGTCCTATTGCTCGATCATCCGGTCAAGGATCGGGAGAATCAGGGGCGCTACCGCGTGGATCCGGGGCCAAGCTCGCCGGAGTCGATGTTGCTTTCAAGATGATCTCGATCAAACCGTTCGCCCGCGGCTGCGATGGGGAAAGTCGCTTGGAAGTTGGGAAGGACCGCTATGGATACGTGCGATCCCTACAGGGTGGCCGAGCGGTCTCACTGGTGAAGTTTCTCTCGCTCGCCGATGGAGCGATCAGGGTCGAGATTCAGCCACCGATTCTGGAATCGACCGACCCGGCCCTTAGCGGCCTCCGACCCGCAGCTCGTCGAGTTTGACAGCTCTTGAAGGCCCTGCGGGGCAACATCCGGGCGTTCTGGACGTGAGGGCGATCGGCGACCTCGTTGCCATCGACGGAGGCCTGCCGCTCAAGGCTCGGACGATTCAAGACGCGCTCAAGAGCCTGAAAGGGCGTGAGTTGGCAGTGCCGGATGGTCCCGGAGGTCTATGGCGTGCGTCGACGGATCAGATCGGCGGCGAAAATGGGTCGTGAGCAGGGCGCACGTAGCGCATGCGCCTCTTCGGCGCCCGATGCGTCGGCCATCCCACAGAAGCGCACGCACGCACCGCGCCCTTTAGGGCGTGCATGCGTGCGCCTAAGTGGCTCGGTTCCGGAATGGCGTTGCCGGTACTGCGGTGATCCCGCATGGTTGGCCGACGAGGTTGGACCCATGCACCCTTGCTGCAAATGGTGGATGGAGGTCGAAGTCCGGAGCTACTGCGTGGCGTGCATGAGTGCCAAGGCATTGCGGGAACGACCGAGACGTTGGTTATCGAAAGTGAAGGCGGCATGAACTCAACGGCGTTCAAAATCCCGAGGTTGCCCGATTGGGAAAACCCCCCGAGGCATGCCGCGCTCACGGTGTCATTTTCTGGGTCAAATCGCTCGACGTGTGACCCGTTTGTGACCCCGCACGCACGGAGATCTCTCGGCAAAGGTGCAAACACACTGCATGAGCTGGAGGTTTGCGACATCGCCAGTGTGACTTGCAGTCCCGCTCTGGGTGATTTTCGATGACGTGTCGCCCAGGACACCCGCCGCGGCATCCGGACTTTGAACCCGGCAACGTCGTCGCCGTGAAACACGGAGCATGGTCACCGCGCCGCGTCGATCCGCTCGCGACCGAACTCGTCGAGCAAGTGACCAGCTCGGTCGACTGGCTTCGACCTTGTGATTCGTCAGCGGTATGGGCATGGGCGCGCTGCGAAGCCCGAGTGCAACTGGTCACCGAATTCCTCATGGATCACGGCGGCGATCTCGGTGCCGACGATGCGACTCGCCGCGCCAGTGACTTGCTCACACGCCTTGAAGCCAGAGCGGAATCGTTGCGATCGAAACTCGGCTTCGACCCGTTGAGCCGTGCGCGCCTCGGTCGTGACGTTGCCGCATCGAAGGTCGACCTTGCCAGCATCATCGCAAAGGGCGCTGAGATCGCCTCTCGCCGCCTAGAAGCGATCGACGCTACCGAAGTGCCAGCCGACGAGAATGAACCGTGAGCGGGCAAATGACCGCCTTGTCGCTTCTGTCGTCGATGGTGATGGAAGACGGCCGGCAGTGGGGTGACGTTGCGACCGACTGGCAATGGTCCGATGCCCGAGCGTTTCTTGATGGCGATCTTCGCTTTCACTTCTGGCTTCGTGCCCGCGGGATGAGCAAGACGGCCGATGCCGCCGCACTCTTGCTCGCTCTTGTCATTTGCGAAGCACCCGAGCGGAGTCGCAGTTACGCCTATGCCGCTGACGGTGAGCAAGCCGGTCTCTTGCTCGACTCGATCACCGATTACGTCGAGCGGACCGGTCTCGGCGATCTGGTCGACATCGCTTCTCGTTCGGTCACTTGCCGCGCAAGTGGAGCGACACTCTCGATCGAGTCATCCGATGCGGCATCGAGCTTCGGCACTCGGCCGTACTGCGTCGTGCTCGACGAGGTTGCTCAGTGGCCTGACGTCGCTCGCTACTCGCTGCTTTGGGCGTCGGTGATCTCGGCAATGGGCAAGGTCCGTGGTTCCCGATTGCTTGTGATGACGTCGGCCGGTTCGCCGGCTCACCCATCGTTCAAGTGGTGGCAGAGTGCCGAGCAAAGTCAGCACTGGCGGACGATCCTGCAGGCCGGTCCCTGTCCGTGGTGGACCGAGGCCGACATCGAAGCGGCGACCGAGCAACTGACGCCGGCCGAAGCGCGGCGGTATCTGCACTGCGAGTGGACCGAAGCCGATGATGCTCTTGCCACCTTGGACGACGTCGCTGCTTGCACAGGTGCCTACACCGTGCGAGATCCGCTTCGCCGGGTTCAGTACGTGATGAGCGTCGACGTTGGGACTCGACGAGACTCGACCGTCGTCGCAGTAGGCCACCTTGAAGCCACTGCAGACGGCCGCAGAGTCATCATCGATCGGGTTCAGCGCTGGACAGGCACAAGAATCAATCCGGTGAGCCTGAGCGACGTTGAGACGGCAATCCTGGCGAACTGGAAGACGTACGGGTCACCGAAGCTCGTCTTCGACTTCCATCAGGCCGCCCAACTCACTGAACGCCTGAAGGGTGCCGGCGTCACTTGCGAGGAATATGTCTTTTCGGTGGCGGGTGTCAACAAGCTCGCTCGGACTCTCTATGGGTGCTTGCGCGACCGAGCGATCCTCTTGCCCGACGATCCGGATCTCGCCGCCGAACTGTCGACAGTGCGACTTGTCGAGACCGGTCCCGGCTTGATCCGCCTCGATCATCGATCAGGCCAACACGACGACCAGGCCGTTGCGTGTGGCCTCGTTGCCGCCGCTTTGCTCGATGGATCGTCGGCCGGCCCGATACGGCTCATGGTGGCATCGAGGGAACAGCGACTCCGAAGCGGCATTCCTCTGGCCCCGCCGCGGACTCCGACGATGCGGCTCGGCAGATTCACCATCACGGACCCCAGCCGGTACCGACCGCCGGGACGCGCTAGGTGAGCCGCGGCCTCGGAGCGACTCAGCTCCGCACACTCGCCATCCTCGAAGCCGATGCGCCCTTGACGGTCCAAGATCTTGCGAATCGGCTCAACCTGTCGGAGCGGCGGACTCGTACAGTGGTCAACAGTCTCGACGAGCGCCGGAAAGTCATAATCCGGACCCCGCAAGGTGAGCCGGCAAGGCCCCGACAGCGCCGGTGCGTATGGCTTCCCGAACAACTTCCCGAATGGCAACGCGACCAGATGCGCAAGAAAGCTCAAGGCGAGCTTGTCCGGTCGATGGCACAACGTCTCGATCGAAGTGGCATCTGTCCGTGTTGCGGTGGACCGCTTCCACGGCCTAAGCGAGCCGAGAAATGAACATAAGTGCCCCTTCGGCCCGTTGTGTGTGGCTAACGTCTCCCGGAAACTGGTGATCATGGACATCACAGAGCTTTTGCAAATCGCCCAAACGCCAGCGGATCTCGCCAACCTCTCCGACACCGAACTAAACGCGGCCCTTGAGCTGATTGCAAGCGGCGGGGAGAGTTACACCGATGCGGCCTTCGCCGTTCTGTCCGAGTCCCGCAGTCGCACACCCAATGGCCGTCCTCGGCCGGCCGCAACTCCGGCCCCGGTAGCCGCTTCGTCGGCCCCTGTGACGAATCGTGCGGTCCGGATGGCGCAAACCCAAGATGCGGCCGCAACGCCATCTCGCAGCGCGCCACATGACGGCGGAATGGTGTCGGTGATAGCGACTGGTGCCGGCCGTGGTGGGCGCAGTGGTGAGGTACTCGACAGGGACTCACTGGCTCGGCTCATGGCTGACACGCTCGGTTCGATGCCGCGCAACGGCCCACCCCGCGGCGAAGTCGTCCTCGCGAGAGCCGATTGGCGGGATCGTTATCCCGATGAGCGTCGTCTTGGACCGGACGCTTTTTCCAACGGCATCAAACTGGCTCGGATCGCTGACAGCCGTGACCTTCCCGCCGCCCTCACCGCCTCTGGTGGCATCTGCGCCCCGGTCAACATCGATTGGTCGGTCGACGTGTTCGCGGTCGCTGACACGCCACTCAATTTGGGCCTGCCGGCCTTTCAGGCGGATAGAGGCGGTCTCACCTTCGTGCCACCGCCCGACATCGGATCTCTCGCCTCGGCGACTGAGGTTTGGACCGAAGCGATGGACGCCGGAGCGCCGGGCAACGGCCTGACGAAGCCGGTTCTCTCGATCGCCTGTGGATCTCCGACGACGGTCTACGTCGACGCCGTGCCGACACGGCTGCAGTTCGGAAACCTTGGGGGAAGGTTCGCACCAGAATGGGTGAGCGCGAACGTGGAGCTCTCGATCGCCGCGGCTTCTCGCATTCGGGAGCTGAATACGCTTTCGCACATCGACGCGTCGTCGAAGTTGCTGAACACGTACTCGTTGCTCGGCAGCGCGCGTGACTTGCTCGCCACCGTCGACCAGGCCGTGGCGTACTACCGCGACGTGCATCGCCTGAGTGACGACGCCGGCCTGACTGCGGTTTTTCCCCGCTGGGCGAAGGACGCGTTCCGCGCCGACATCGCTCGAGAGTTGGCGCACGACATCGACGACACGAACCCATTTGCTGTGCCCGATTCGCAGATCAACGCATGGTTTGCGGCGCGCAGCATTACCGTGATCTGGATGCTCGACGGCCGTGCGGCGAAGACGACCGGCAGCACGCTCTATCAGTACCCCGCGGAGACGTACACGTCTGTCGCAACGCTTAACCCGATCCCGCCGTGGATCAATAAGACGGTGTGGAACCTCTTCGTCGACGGAACTTTTCAGCGGCTCGACTCCGGCACGCTCGACATCGGTGTCGTGCGCGACTCGACCCTCGACGCTACAAACGATTATGAGATCTTCTCGGAAGTCTTCGAAGGCGTTGCGTTCCGCGGCGTTGAAGCGCTCACCCTGATCTCGCCTGTGCTGCCGAACGGTGCATCCGCCGGAACGATCGCCACATCGAGCTATACCGGAGCCTGACGAACGCTGTCAAGGACGAATGACCGCAGTCCCTTTCCCATCAAACCGAAGGAGTCAGCTAGTGAATCCGATGGAGCACATTCGTAGTTTTCGAGACCGGGTGCACGCCGACCGCCAGACCGTCACAGAGATCGCGTCCACACTTTCAGATGAAGAGCTGGAGCACCTGGAGACGGCAGCGACCGAGCATCGAGCCGGCACGCCCTCGGTCGTCTCGCTGAGTGTTGATCGAGCGACTGGTGTAATCACTTCACCAAATGGCGACTTCAACGATGAGAGCACGGCAGACTTCATGCGTCTCCGACGAGAAATTCTCGCAAAGCACGGCCTATCCATCTAGAGGTTTGGCGCTGGCCGACTCCTGCGCCACATGGGATAAGCGGAGGTGGAGGTTACAGGGTCTCCTACACCGCTTATCCCTCCATCACCGCTGGGTCGGTAAGATTCTCCGTGAGATGCATAGAGGGGCCTCTGCTCGTCAATGCGGAGTCTCGCTGGGGAGTTTCCCGACCCATTCGGATTCATTAGGATTGAGTTAGAAGATCGGTTGCGAGGATGCCTCCCACGATCGCAAGACCCAACGTCGAGATCTCAACGGCCAACTCGGTATCTTCTTCCACGCTGACAATAAACTCAGATACATCAGCCTCCTTCGCAGTCTTGATAGAGAGTCGGATTGCCTGGTTGGCATCCCTGTTGTCGCCGTCGTTGGTAAGGATCTCAAATTGGATCAAGGATTGCACCGACTGAAGTTGGGCGGTACTGCTATCGGAAATCTTCAGTCTTGCGTATTGATTCAGACCTAGGGACAAGACAAAGATAATTCCCAAGAAGAGAAACCAACGCTTGAGAGTTTTAGTTCGATTGGGATCGAGTTGAGCTTTGGGTCGCTCGGCCAAGTGCGCCAGATGTGAATCGATGGAGTCCAGTCGCGTCGCGAGGGAATCGATCGAAGCCAGTCGCGTTTCTAGCGAATCCAGACGATCGAGTAAGACTACGTCTGGATTTTTTGCGTGGCAGAATAGGTGAGCGATCTTCATGGTCTCATCCTGGCTCAACAGGTCCGAGGTGCGTGTCACTTCAGTGAATATGAGCTTGGGATACGGTCAAGGAGTGACGCGAGACGAGGCTATCCGAGTAGGGATTCTCACCTTGGCCGACTGGCATCGCCGGGATCACGGCCAGCGGTGTGTCTGCCTTGAGGCCGAACAATTCGGGGCTCAGTCAGCCGCACTCGTTGACGCCCTGGCAGCCGGGGGGGTCGCATTCGACACCTACTCAGGAGCCGATCACGGACCCCTGGGACCACCGATCGTTGAGTCTCCTAGCGGCGTACGGTATCCGCCGTGACGATATTTCTGGCGTGCATAAGTTCGGCTGCACTCGTCGTGTCGGCGGCCGCTGCTCGCTACGCTCGCAAGGCCGTGGGTCTCGCTAACAGGTCAGCTATCGCGGCCGAACGCTCCACAATCGCCGTGGAATCTGGCGATCGCCGAGAGCGGACCCCTCGTTTACCGATCTTTGCCCATGACCCTTCTCCGGCACCCTGCGACAAAGTGATCTACCGGCTGCGAAACGACGGTCCCCAGGATCTCTCCTCTGTAACCATCTTCAGACCCCGTCCGGCGGACCAAATCAAGTACCACATTGCCAAAACGGGAGCTAGCGAGGGTTGGGCCGAGGATCAAATCACCTATGGCCCGCTCGCCCTGACCCAAGAACTGCACTTCACACTCTCGTGTGGTTCGGCCGAGACGCTTCCCGAGTTCCGTGTGCGGATCAAGGCCCAAAGCGGGGATGACGCCTGGGAGCTGGTCGAGGTTCTACCTTCCCCCCGTACCCTGGACCCCAGGGGTTCGGCGTTTTACTGAGTTTGTGACATGAAAAAGGGAGCGCAACGACATGAGCAGTCGGACTACCACTGAGCCAAGATCCCGCTATGACGGGCCGGCGGAGATCTGGGTAAGTGATGCCAAGCGCTTCGACGCTGATGTCAGTCTCACGGGATACGTGGACGTGACCGAAATCACGACGTTCGGCGGAACCGAGACCCTAGATGGGGTTACCTCTTGGGATGGGAGGATCAACAGCCTTAGTGAAGGGGACTATTTCGCGTTGGTCGGCCAGGTATTTGAGCTAAAGCTGCCGAGCGGCCGCACGGGGAAGGCAGTTTTGCCACAGAGCGGTCCGTATCTCCGAGGATCAGGAGTGGCGCCGTTCTAGGTCTCCCGGGGTCACATCTGAGGTCACAGACGTTTGCGGATTGTCCCGGACGGGGCACCACGACGGTCCATTGCACGGCAGTTAGAATGTACGTTTAGCTGGACTTTTACGGACGGCGCGGACTGAGCCGGATGAACCTGGTGCGAGTTCAAGTCTCGCTCCGGGCACGAAGTTCTGAAAGTAGATCCTCGGGCTCGTGCGGCGATCCGCCCCGTCAGACAGCTTCAGGCGGTAGCTGCCAACGGGCCACCGAAAAGGCGAGGATCAACGGCACGTCAGTCGCGAACAGAAACAGGAGAACACTGAACAAGGCCAGTTGATGCGAGGGAGTGTGGTCGTAGATGAACACAAACTCGAGGATTCCAGCTATGGCAAAATATGCCAGTAACGCCCAGCCGAGAACCCGGAAGAATGCTGTCCAGGCGAAAACCTTCACTCTGGCCAGTAACGCCACATTGACGATAAGGACGACGCCTGCCGCGGCGGCCAATGCAATGGGGGCCGAAAGCGAACGGGTCTTCCCGTATTCCGCCGCCATCAGTACGCCACCGGCGACCGTCATGGCCAAGGTCAGGGCCCCTAACCGCGCTGTGGGCGGGAGTTCGGCCTGGCGGAGGTCAGCCTCGTCGGGACCGACTCCCGGGGGCATCGTCTGCGGGGCCGTTGTCATCGGCTGGCCAGAAAAGTCATGATCACGATGGTGGCAATCTGCATGAGCCCGGTGATCCCGGCCGTATAGATGAAGACCTTCATCAGGCGGCCGATCCGCTCACCGTTGGGACGTGGCTTTTTGAGCTCGAAAAGCACGGCAAGGTTGGCCGGTTCCAGGAGACCCAGAGCGATGACCGCCATGACTCCGACAATCACGTACGAGGCAACCAGCCAGCCGTGATGAGGGTACGCTGGAGTCGAGATTACCGAGGTGGCGGGCAAGCTGAAAACCGGCTCCCAACGTCATGGCCACCAACGTGGGCATGATGAGCAGCATTTTGGGCATGAAGCGGGTGGTGAACTCGACACGAGCCTGCACCGACATGCCTCCGAGGATCGGTCCGATGATCAATCCGAGGAAGAGGTCGATGCTTGTCCAAAGGCCCCCTCCACCCACGTGGAAGAAGGTCAGCGCCCACAACGAGTTCGTGGAGATGGCCACGATCAGCCCGACGAGAAGGACGGCGACAATCGGGAGCCCGCGCACCGGCACGATCGAGAATGGAGGAATCGCAGGAGGCCCCGGTACGTGGTCTGGCGGCCCGACACCCGTCCCCGTCCCCGAATCGATGTCCCGAGCGAGCCCAGAGTCAGTGAACACCGTGTCGGTCATGGAGCCCCCCACCTAATTACGCCGTCAAGGATTACGTAGCGTCGTCCCACGCCCATACGAGGAAGAGTATTCACTCAAGCCCCATCGTGCACGGTACGTGACGTTCAGCATCAGCGCCGACGATGGGCGAACGAGCCCAGGACGGCCGAACGGCAGTTCGACTTGCTGCGGGAAGCTGCTGGTGCGCCATCGAGAGGACCTCTAGGCGCGAACCCGCCCCCGGCAGCCGAAGGGGGGCCTCGGTCCGGGGGCGTGTGTACCAACAACAATAGAGGTCAGATATCTGACCCAGCTGAGTAGCTCCTTGCGATTCCATGACTTTTTCACCCCGACTTTTTCACCCCGACATTTTCACCCCCGGTTTCCCACGTGGGTGCATCGGGTATTTGGTAGCTCGTGAATCTGCTCCGCGAGCGAATCGGGTTGCTCTGCGAAGGCACCCGCTCAGACGGAATCGGCTGCTGGGGTGATATCTACGACGACGACCTTGAGAAGTCGATGGAGTACCAAGAGGGCGCCACAGTCCGGTCGTGATACGAACAGGGTCTTAGGACTGAGCGAGCATCTTCCCGAAGAGGTCGTCGGCGACCGCCTTCGTTAAGACGTCGCCCCTCGCTGTCCCTGCGTACGCGGAGAACTGCGCGATCAGCTCGTCCATCTCGAGACGGGAGACGTCCCCTGAATGGAGTGCCGAGCCCACATGAGACTGGATGGGCATCGGGGCCTCGTCCACGCCGACGCAGGGCACGGTAATGAACCGGCGGTCGCGTCGGGTGAGCCCCGGCCGCTGCCAGACGTGGCCGAAGACGAAGTTGAGGATCCCGGCCTGCTGGTAAGGGGTGTTCCGGGCCGGTGCGTGGATCAGGTTGACGTCCAGGAATTCCTGCTCGCCGCGTTGCAGTCGCTCTTCCCAATCGTTCGGCCCGAGGCTGTCGTTGTCCAGGTTCGGCCATTCGGTCACTTCCAGGCCGCGTTCGTGCTGGATACGTGTCCACTGTTCGCGCACGACGCCTTCCATGCGCGACCCTTTCGGCCATCCGCAGTAGACAGCAAAGTGGAGGATGAACTCGAGCATCTCGTTCAAGCTCATGTCGCCGCTGTTGAGGGCGGCATATACCTGGTCGTCCATCGCCTGTTGGTCAGTGTCGAACCCGACGCAGACCAGCGTTACCCACCGGCGCTCTCGCCGCCCGAGACCTGGACGGTTCCACAACTCACCGAAGAGGTAGTTGTGTCGGGCCTCAACTTCGGGTCCCAGGGACTGCGGCGGTTCCTGTGTCATGACCTCTCGGTAGATCTCGTCTGCGTTCTTCGTCGTCATGCGCGGATACCTTTCGCTTCGTCTGATGGTCGTGGCCTGCCAACGAAATGTGCCGTTTCGTTGGATCATTGCGGCTTGCTCGGATACAGCAGGTTGGCCCGGCGGGCACTCAGGGAACGGGTACTCAGGGAACCAGGGTCTCCTTCGACACCAGTACGGTGGACCGGTCGTGGTCCATGAACCGCAGAGTATCGGCGTAGATAATGATCCTCCCGTCCTCCGAGTCGAACGTCTCGTTCTGGACCGCATCGAGGGTGCGGTAGTGAATCTCGCCGATGCCGTCGACGTCGGTTGCGTCGCCGGCGACGTAGTCGACGATGTGGTTCTGCACGTAATGCCAGAACCCAGGCTGGTGCTTCAGCGCGAGCGGCCCGTGGTTCTCCCGCCAGTGCTTCAGATAGGCCTCATGGCTGATGTCAGCCTTCCGGCGGACAAGGCAGACCATCTTCCAGCCAGGCGAAGTATCCCCGGCCGGCCACGTGCGTTCGTAGTCCCTCTGGGTGACCTCGTCGACCACGTAGGCACCGACGAGGCGCGCCCCGTCAGGCAGCGTGAACTTCAGCGCGGCTGGTGCTGACTCGACGTCCCACAGAGAGACGAGTGCCGCCGCGTCGCGCTCGTTGTCTGCCGCAGTGAGCCCGCCGGGCTCGTCGGGGCCGATCCGCACATCGACGGAGACCCGGGACGCGTTTGCGCCGTCGACGAACTTCGTCGCCTCGTCCAGTAACGCCGTTTCGAGGACGTCTCGGTCGCCGTCGTAGCCCACAGTGAGCAACACCTTCATCGTTTGATCTGTGCGCGCCATGGCGCCCCCCGTTCGCAGGTCCCTTCGCGTGCACACGGTAGACGAGCGGGCGAGAACGTGCCGCGGCAAAACCCTCCGGGACTCAGCTCCCCTGGGGCGGACCCATGCGGGGGTGGCGAATTGGTGCCAACAGCTGGCTTTCGAACAAATCCGCTTCGAGCGGTCGGGCGAACAAGAACCCCTGGGCCTCGTTGACCTGATCGGCCCGAAGGAGATCCACCTCCCCCATCGTCTCCACACCCTCGGCCAGTGTCTTGAGACCGAGATCCTTTCCGAGCTGGACCAGGGTCCGGATAAGGGTGAGCGATTGGGGCGAGGCGGCGATCGCACTCGTGAACGATTTGTCGATCTTGATGCAGTCGATGGGGAACTGCTGGAGATAGGCCAAGGAGGCGTACCCGGTACCGAAATCGTCGACGGCGATGCTCACGCCCATGTCCTTTATCGCCCTCATGCGACGTGCCGCAGCATGTTCGTCGCGCATGAGGGCGCCCTCGGTCACCTCGACGATCAGTGAATTCGGATGGAGGCCGCTCATATGGAGGGCGTGACGGATGTGCTCGACGATGCGATCGTCGTCGAGCTGCCGTGCGGAGATGTTGACCGACAGGTTCAAGGTGTCGCCCCGGGAGTGCCAGAGCGCCATCTGCCGGCAGGCCTCACGCAACACCCACACGCCGACTTCGCGGATCTGCCCGGTCTGCTCGAGAATCGGAATGAACTCCTCGGGCCCCAGTTCGCCTTCGGCGGGATGCTCCCAACGGAGGAGGGCTTCGACCCCGACGACGGAGAGGTCGTCGAGGTTGTAGATGGGCAGGTACACGAGGCGGAATTGATTGCCGGCGAGAGCGGACCGGAGGTCGAATTCCAGCCGGAGTCGGCGACCGATCTCCGACTGCATCTTCGGATGGAAGAACTCGAAGCGGTTCTTCCCTTCAGCCTTTGCCTTGTAGAGGGCAATATCCGCGTCACGCAGCAATTCGCCGCCGGTGGCACGATCGCCCACGGCAATCCCGATGCTGGTGTTGGCATGGAGGGACGTCAACGAGCCGTCGAGTTCGAACGGCTCTTGCATCACGTCCAGGAGGCGTTCGGCCACAAGCTCGGGCGCGACCATCGGGTCACTGCCGTCGATGAGAACCACGAACTCGTCGCCACCCATGCGGCCGATGGTGTCCGCTCCTCGAAGGGTGCTCGCCAACCGCGCCGCGATCGCCACCAATAAGCGGTCACCTGTTTCATGTCCGAGGGAGTCGTTGACGATCTTGAAGTCATCGATGTCGATGTAGAGCGCGGCGCCCACCGTTCCGCTACGGCGATTCCGGGCCAGCAGCTGGTCGATGCGGTCCATGATCAGGGCGCGATTCGGCAGGCCGGTCAGGGCGTCATGGAGCGCCTGGAAGTGAAGTTCGTCGTTGCGTTTGTCGATCAACAGTCTCCACCGTGCCGTGCCGGTGCCGAGCAGGTACGTCACGGCTCCGAACAGCAAGCTCACGACGATGCCCACCAAGAGCACGGGGATCACGCCGGATGCACCGGCCACGAAGCTGTAGGCCGAGGCGCCGACACCGATGAGCGCCAGGGATACGGCACAACCGATCCACAGCAACTGCAGACGCACGCCGAGTGCGGGCTCATCCGAACCCTCGGAAGGCTCGGTTCGCTCGGAAGACTCCAAGAAGGTATCGCCCATCAGCCGGTTGTCCGTCCGACACGACGCCGCGACTCAGTAGGCGTGTTCATGGCGTGATTATCCCCAGCTGCTGACAATGAACGCTCTGCGCCGGCCCAACAGAATCACAATTCGGCCCTCGAGGTCGTCGCACGGGCACGCAACCACGGCGCAACCAGGGCGCAACCCCGTTACTACTTCGGGAAACAAGAATCCAAAGTCCCGCGCAGCATGGGGTGTGACTCTTCCAACAAAAGGCAGCCATGGCTCTTCGCTCACAGGTGGACCACGCAGGGTGGGGCCGTGCCGGTCAGCGCTCCGAGGTGCCGGTTCCTGCTGGGGGAGATTCGCTCACCAGGTTGGTCCAGGAGCTGCTGCAGCCCGGCGCAATCGAGATGGCCGCCCAGCCGATCGTCAGACTGGCCGACGGTTCCATCCTCGGTTTCGAGATGCTGATGCGGACGCCGATCCCCTGTAGCAGCGGGCCGGACCAGTGGCTGGAGCACGCGTCCTACCTTGGCGTCCGCACCGAATTGGAGTTGGCCTGCCTGCGCGCGGTGCGCGACCGGGGAACGCCGCCGGACGACGTCGCGCCTCTTCGTGAACCTCTCCGCCCGCACCTTGCTCGACCCTCGGGTCGACGACGTTCTGAACTCGCTTCCCCCACGGGTGCTCGAGATCACCGAACACGAGCCGGTCTCTGACTACCAGGAGCTGCGACGCCGGCTCCAGATGTGGTCGGCCGCCTCGACGATGCTCGCCATCGACGACGTGGGGGCCGGCTACTCGAGCATGTCGCACGTCCTGCAGCTGCACCCCCAATTCATCAAGATCGATCGGAGCCTGGTCCACAAGGCTCATCGCGATCCGAACAAGTTGGCCGTCCTGCGTGGTCTGGTCGGATTCGCCCGACAGGGAGGGATCACATCGCTGGCCGAAGGCGTCGAAACGAGCGAGGAGCTCAATGCCTTGCGCGCCGTCGGCATCGATCTGGTGCAGGGCTATCTTCTGGCGCGTCCCGGGGATGGCTGGCCCCAGCCTCGGCGTTGGCGCTCCGCCGGAACCCACCGTGCCGACGGTCGCGAGACGTCGGTGACAGGAGTGGGATCCCTAGCGGACCGAGTGGAGAAGACACTCGACCCGAGCGATGCCGCCGACGAGGTCACCGCCTACCTCAGCGAGAACTTCGAGTTCTTGCCGAGTGTCTATGTGGAACGAGCAGGAATGCTCCGCTTCCTCTCGGGCCGCGGTCAATGGCAGATCCTCGACGGCATAGAAGCAGGCGTGGGCCTGACCGGATCGGCCTTTGCGGCGGGCGAGGCCATCTTGGTGCAAGATGTTTCGGCTGACTCCCGCTACCGGGAAGCCGTTCCCAGCATCGTGGCGGAATTCGCGGTTCCCCTGATCGTCCAGCGACGAGTTGTGGGGGTCCTCAACGTCGACGCACCCGCACCGATCGACAACCAACAGGCCGAGGCCGTGCGGGCCGCGGTGACCGTGCTTGAAGCCGCCTTCGAGCGCACGGGGTTGAGCTCGTCGCGCGGCTCACCCCTCGTCGACTTCGGGTGGCATGCTCCTCGCATCGCCGAGTCCCTGTCCCTGGAAGAGCTCGCGGTGACCGCGGCCACGGCAAGCGTCGCCGTGGCGCGCCTGCAGTCGGCGGTCCTTTGGACGCGGGTCAAAGGAAGCCTGGTGCAGCAGGGATCCACGGGGGCTCGTGCCGATGAAATCGCCAGCCTCACGGCGTCCGAAGTGGAGCAGTTGGCAGGCCTCGTCTCTCACGTCGCTTCCAGCTACAGCACCGGTCCGGTCATCAGCCGCACATTCGGGCCCATGGGCTTGTTGCGCGACCAGGGATTCGGCACCGTGTTCGTGGCCGCCATTCGAGACCGTGGCGTGCCGTCGGGCCTCCTGGTCCTGGCCGGTCCCGATGCCGGGATCATCGAACCAGAGGCCGTTCAGGCGCTGGAGCTGCTGTGTGTCCTGACTGGGGTCACGCTGGCCCGTATCGGACCCGCCTAGACACCGCCTTTGACCTCCTTGGTACGCCGTCGGTCGTACCGGAAATTCGGAGAAAGGCGGGCATGCCACAGCGCTGAGACCCGCCGCCAACCCCACTTGGTAGTACCAGTGGTAGGAAAACGTCTCGTCAAATGCGGCCCGACCGGGCGCAGGCGTGCCACACTGGTGGCTCGCAGCCCGCCCCGACGAACGGAGACGTCGTAGCAGTGTTGGTTTTCACCTTCCCAGGACAGGGTTCACAGCGGTCCGGCATGGGCCAGCCCTGGGTCGACCATCCTTCGTGGGAGTTCGTCGGAGAGGCATCCGAATCAGCCGGTCGAGACCTGTCGTACCTGCTCTTGGAGGCACCGATAGAAGAGCTGACCCGGACCGAGAACGCCCAGCTGGCCACCACCGTCCTCAGCCTGGTCGCCCTCGACGCCGTGGAGCGCCTGGGCCTCTCCCCCGCCGCCTGCGCCGGGCACAGCTTGGGCGAGTACACCGCCCTCGTGGCGAGCGGCGCGCTCGACGTTCGAAGATGGCATCCAACTCGTTGTCGCCCGCGGAAACGCCATGGCCCAAGCGGGTGACGAGGCCCCCGGAACCATGGCCGCCCTCCTTGGGATCTCCGATGATGACGCCGAGGCAGCCTGCCAGAGGGCGGAGGGCGACGTCTGGGTGGCCAACTACAACGCACCGGGTCAGGTCGTGATCGCCGGGACCGAGGAAGCGGTCGCGCTGGCCGGGAGACTGGCCAAGGAACTCGGCGCCAAACGGGTCATGCCCCTCCCGGTCTCAGGCGCCTTCCACACACCGCTCATGCAGGGGGCCCGGGCGCCACTGCGAGAGGCGCTGGCCAAGGTCACCTTCCGCACGCCCGAGGTGCGGGTCGTGGCCAACGTCGACGCCCGGGTCCACGACGACCCAGCCGATTGGCCCGGCCTCCTTTCGGCCCAGTTCTGCAGCCCGGTGCGCTGGCGCCAGACGCTTGGAGACCTTCGCCGGGCTCGGACTGACTTCGCTCATCGAGCTCGGGCCCGGAGGCGTGCTCAGCGGCCTGGCCAAGCGGAGCCTGCCCGAGATCCAATCATTGGCGGTAACCAAGCCGGCCGATCTCGACACCCTGATGGATCAGATCGCCGAAGCGGGCACGTGGCGGGCCGAGCCCGCCCTGCACCAGGGCGAGCACCTCTATACCTCCGAGCGGGTGGTGGTGAGCCCCAGTAGCGGCATCTTCGTCCCCGAGGAATCCCTGCGCGCTCCGGGAACCGGCCTTCTGCCGGGCACCGAGGGCGGGCCTGATGCCGACGCTGGCGCCATCTCGGTCGTGGCCGTCGGTGACGTCGTCGGCCGGGTCGGTGTCACCGAGGTGCGCACCCCCTTCGCCGGCCAGGTCATCGGGTGGCTCGCGGCAGCGGGGGAACGGGTCCAAGACGGCCAGCCATTGGTCTGGTTGCGCGTGCCGGATCGGACGTGAACTGATGGCGGTCGTACTCGTCACGGGTGGAACCCGGGGCATAGGCGAGGCCTGCGTGCGGTGGTTCCTGGCGAACGGCGATCAAGTGGCCACGACCTATCGCTCCAGCGATCCTCCGACGCCGCCCGAAGGTTTCGATGCCGACCGTTTCCTCGCCGTGCGTTGCGACGTCACCGACGGCGAGCAGGTCGAATCGGCGTTCACCACCATCGAGAGTGCGTGGGGACCGGTCGAGGTCCTGGTGGCCAACGCCGGCATCACGCGAGATGGCCTCATGCTGCGGATGAGCGAGGACGCCTTCACCGAAGTGATCAACGCCAATCTGACCGGTTCGTTCCGGGTGGCCAAACGAGCAGTAGCCAAGATGCTCCGACTCCACACTGGCCGCATCATTTTCCTCTCCTCGGTCAGCGCCTATGTCGGGCTCCCGGGCCAGGCCAACTACGCAGCTTCCAAGGCAGGGCTGGTCGGAATGGCACGGGCCATCGCCCGCGAGGTGGGTAGCCGCCAAATCACGGTCAACGTGGTGGCACCAGGCCTGGTCGCTACCGACATGACGAGCGCCCTGGGCGATGACCGGGTGAGCCAAATGACGAGCCAGGTCCCGCTGGGCCGCATCGGCTCCGTCGAGGACATAGCCGGGGTTGTCGGATTCTTGGCCTCGGATGCGGCGGCCTACATCACCGGGGCTGTCCTCCCGGTCGACGGCGGACTGGGCATGGGCTTGTAACGTGGGGATTTACCAAACCAAACAAGGAGCAGATTGTGGACAGCGACGCAGCGTTCGAGAAGTTTCGGGAGTGCGCCGTAGAGGTGCTGCAGGTGCCGGCAGAAAAGGTCACCAAGGAGGCCAAGTTCGCCGAGGATCTTGACGCCGACAGCCTTGACCTGGTCGAACTGGTCATGGCCCTCGAGGAGTCCTTCGACATCACCGTGGAAGAGACCGAACTAGAGGACGTCACCACCATCGGCGAAGCCTTCGATCTGATCTCCTCCAAGCTCTGATGCAACTGGGGATAGGTCCAGATGGCGCCCCGATCCCGGGTCGGCGGGTCGCGATCACTGGACTTGGCGCAGTCACCTGCTGCGGGGTGGGCGTCGATGCCCTGTGGGACGGCCTCCTGCATCCCTCCGTCGTCGGAGGTGCTGTTCGAGGCTTCGACCCCGAACAGTGGTTCGGGCCCAAAGAGGTGCGTCAGATTGACCGATTCGCGCAATTCAGCATCGCCGCCGCCGACTTGGCGGTGAAGGACGCCGGCGAGATCGGGGCCGACCCGGCCCGATCCGGTGTCATCTTCGCCACCGGTGTCGGCGGATTCGAAACCCTGGCCGAACAGGTGGGCGTCTACAACGAGCGCGGGGCACGTCGCGTTTCCCCCGCCTGGTCCCCATGATGATGGCCAACGCCGGTGCCGCGGGGATTTCCATGCGGCTCGGTTGGCACGGGCCGGCCGAGGTCATCGTGACGGCATGTGCCGCAGGCACCCATGCCGTCGGTGCCGCGGCACGACTGGTGGCATCGGGCCGGTGTGATGTCGTCGTCAGCGGCGGCGCCGAGGCCAGCCTGCACCCGGTGGCCATCGCCGCCTTCACCAACATGACTGCGCTCTCGACCTCCGGCCACTCGCGTCCGTTCGATGTGCGCCGTGATGGATTTGTCTCGACCGAAGGTGCGGCTTCCCTCGTGCTCGAGGACTGGGATCGTGCCGTCGCCCGCGGCGCCACCATCTACGCCGAGCTGGCGGGCTCAGCCAGCACCGCCGACGCCCACCACATCACCGCCCCCTCGCCTGATGGCACCGGCGCCATGGCCTGCATGGAATTGGCCCTCGCCGACGCTGGCATTTCAGCTTCCGACGTCGGGCACATCAATGCCCACGGAACCTCGACCCCACTCAACGACCTGGCCGAGTCCCGGGCCATCAACAAGGTGTTCGGGGAGCCTGGCCCGCTGGTCACTTCGACAAAGGGTGTGACAGGCCACGCTCTGGGTGCGGCCGGTGCCATCGAGGCCGTGGCCGCGGCGCTGACCATTCACCATTCCCTGATTCCGCCCACCGCGGGATACGAGCAACCCGATCCCGAGATCACACTGCGCGTGGTGCACGGCGAGCCCCTGGCGTGGGAACCGACCGCCGTCTTGTCGAACTCCTTTGGCTTCGGCGGCCACAACGGGTGCTTGGTCCTGCTCCCCCCGAAATAGAGGCTCAGTCCTAAAGGATCAGACCGACGACGCAGACCCCGTCAGGTTTTTCACATCCACCGCCGGCAGGTCTTCCACCTCTTTTTTGGTGACCTTGAGGCGTAACCCACCTACGTCGATCGCTGCCACCGCGCCGATGGGGATCGCCACTTTCTTGCGTCCCCAGAGATGTCCCTCCTGAAGGAGGACGTGTGTCACATGATTATGGGCCGGCTCAATGACGAGCCCTTCGACCCGACCGATCTCGCCGTCAGTGGCATGGACGATCTCGTCTCGCCGCACCGCCACTTCTCCCAGCGGCAAGGTGTCTATGGTCACGGGAGGCTGCGCCACGTTGCCTGTCCCTAATCCAAAGTACGGCAACGCGAAGACCTGACTCGACCCGTAACCCGGCAACAGATCGGTGCCGGGCAAAAAGCGCGTCTCCTCGGCGAATTCGAGGGCTTCGAACTCGGCCCGGCTGCACCTGAGCGCGACGGTGTCGGTCGACGACTCCACGAGGGAGAGCGGAACCAGACGGCCCAGACCGGCCCGATGCTTCGGCTCGACGACGATCTGCGTCACTTCCCGAGCGACCGGGTTGACGACAATGCGGATCAACTGGCCACAATCCCCGTCGCGACAGTGGACACTCGTCCCGATCGTGAACTGCGTCGCCTCGGCCATGGCCACCTTTCAAATCCCCCGTGGTCGAACCGTAGGCTCGCTGTCGAACCTTCGGCTCATCGACGAAACGTCGGCTCGGTTTGGAACCAACGACTCCCTGTAGAACCGCAGGCTCCGTGTTGAACCTCGGCTCGCCATCGACCCGTCCGCTCCCCAATGGAGTAACGAATCACCCCCGACCCTACGGCACTGACGGGCCCCTTGCCAGGGGTCTACCTGGACACAGGCGTTGAGAGGTCAGTCGATGGCCTGGCGGAGCGAGCCGACGAACTCTGCGGCCGCTTCGGGACCGCCCCGGCTGAGGAGTCGGCGGACCAGCGCCGAACCGACCACGACGCCGTCGGCCACCTCGCATACCTCCGTCGCCTGATCCGGCGTCGAGACACCCACACCCACACAGACCGGCATGTCGGTATGACGTCGAATCCGCTCGACGACCCGTCGGGCTTCATCGCCCACATCGGCCCGTTCCCCGGTGACACCCATACGGGACACGGCGTAGACGAACCCGCGGGCGCGGGCAGCGATACGGGCCACCCGATCGTCCGGACTCGAAGGGGCCACCAAGAGCACGGTCTCCACTCCGGCCGCGTCGGCCTCCTCGGCCCAAGGTCCGATCTCCTCGAGGGAGAGATCGGGGATGATCGCACCACTCACGCCCGCCGCCAGCATTGAGTTGGCCATGCGCTTGTGCCCGGCCCGGTAGACGATGTTGTAGTACGTCATCACCGCTATCGGCACAGTGGCCTCCGCCCGGGCGATACCGTCGAGCACCTGATCGGGCACGGTGCCACGCTCCAGTGCATTAAGTGCCGCTTCCTGAATGACCGGCCCGTCCATCATGGGATCGGAAAACGGGATGCCGACCTCTACGGCGTCGGCGCCGGCCGCCACCACGGCGGCGAGTGTCTGCTGCCAGTCGTCGGTCATCCCACCCATGAGGTAGGGAATCAGGAGCTTGCGACCGTCGGCCCGCTTAGCCCGCAACGATGCTTCGAGCTCATGCACCAGTGCGACCAAAGATCTCGCGCACCTGGGCCACGTCCTTATCGCCGCGTCCCGACAGCGTGATGAGCACGGTCGAGCCCGACGGCAAAGCGTCAGTGCCGGCCGCACGCGCCACCCAGGCCACGGCGTGGGCCGACTCGAGAGCGGGAATGATGCCCTCGGTGTGGGCCAGCAGCTTGAACGCCTCGAGCACCTCGGCATCATTGGCCGTGTTGTACTCCGCCCGCCCGATGGCGGCCAGGTGGGCGTGCTCAGGACCGAGTCCAGGGTAGTCGAGACCGGCCGAGATCGACTCCGCCTCGAGGATCTGCCCCGCCTCATCCTGCAAGAGCCGCGAGTGCATGCCGTGCAGCACGCCCGGGATCCCGTTGGCGATGGCGGCGCCACCGGCCGCCTCGATACCGACCAGGCGCGTCCCCGTGTCGACGAACCCGGCGAACGTCCCTGCCGCATTCGAACCACCACCGATGCACGCCACCACGACATCGGGGTCAGCGCCGTCCAGAATCGTGCGGCACTGTGCATGCGCCTCGTCGCCGACCACACGCTGGAATTCGCGCACCATGTAGGGGAAGGGGTGCGGCCCCATGACCGAGCCCAGGCAATAGTGCGTGTGCTCCACCGAGGCCACCCACTCGCGCATGGCCTCGTTCACCGCATCCTTCAACGTGCGGCTGCCCGAGGTCACCGGACGAACCTCGGCCCCCAGGAGCTCCATGCGGAAGACGTTGAGCTCCTGGCGCTTCGTGTCCACCTCGCCCATGAAGACCGTGCAGTCGAGACCGAACAACGCGGCAGCGGTGGCCGACGCCACACCGTGCTGGCCGGCCCCGGTCTCGGCGATGATGCGTGTCTTTCCCATGCGCCGCGTGAGAAGCGCCTGACCCACCACGTTGTTGATCTTGTGCGAGCCGGTGTGCGCCAGGTCCTCGCGCTTGAGCAGCACCCGCACGCCCAGCCTCTCCGAGAGCCGTCGACACTCGGTGACCGGGGTGGGCCGTCCGCCGTAGTGGATCAGCAGGTCGTCGAGCTCCCGATGGAATGCCGGATCGGCCCAGGCCTCCTTGAAGGCCTGCTCGAGATCAAGGCAGGCCGGCATCAATGACTCGGGGACGAATCGCCCCCCGAATTCACCGAAGCGCCCATTCGAACCGGGCTCGCTCATAAGACTCGTCTTGTCGGTGGTGTCGCTCATGTCAGGCATCCCGCCAGTCGTAGGGCTCGTGGTCGCCGGGGACGCCGTCGAGAGGGTCACGGGTCTCGACTTGCAGGGCGGCGGCGCGGGCGTTGACGATGAAGTCGCGCATCTTCAACGGATCCTTGCGACCCGGGGCGGACTCGACGCCGGTCGAGACGTCGACACCGTAAGGACGGAGATGAGCCACGGCTTGGGCCACGTTGCCCGGACGCAGGCCCCCCGACACGATCATCCGCGTCGGGTCCGCCACGCCTTCGGCCAACCGCCAGTCGAAGACCTCGCCTGATCCGGGATTGGCCCCGTCGATCAACAGGTAGTCGGCCCCGAACTCGTCGAAGCGGCTGATGGTACGGTCGCCGGCGGGGAACGCCTTGATCACCAGCGGCAGCCGGGCCCGCACCCAAGCCGTCTCCGGCGCAGACTCGTGCCCGTGGAGTTGCGCCGCGCCAAGGCCGGCGCGCTGGACCCTCTCCACGACGCGTTGCGGCGCCTCGTCGCGGAAGACCCCGACCGTCAGGATTTCCGGGGGCAGTCGCTTGGCGATGTCGCCCGCCAGTTGCACCGAGATCTGCCGTGTCGAGGGAGCGAACATGAATCCGACGGCGTCGGCGCCCAGGCTCACGGCCAGCAATGCGTCGGCCTCGGAGGTGATGCCGCAGATCTTGACGAAGAGTGCGCCCTCACCATCCTCTTTCGCATTCATCGCGTTCCCACCCGATATCCCACGAGGGACCCCAACGCCGCCGTTCGGTCCTCGGCCCGCACCAGGGTCTCGCCCACCAAAATGGCGTCATAGCCCGCATCAGCCAGCCGGCGGGCGTCGCCGCCGTCCCGGATGCCCGACTCCGCCACCGCCACCACACCGCGCGGGATACGGGCGGCCAGCACCCGTGCCCGGTCCTGGTCGACGGCGAACGTGCGTAGGTCCCGCTGGTTGACCCCGATCAGGCGCGCGCCGGCCGCCAGCGCCCGGTCCAGCTCCGCCTCGTCGTGCACCTCCACCAACGCCGCCAACCCCAAGGCGGTCGCCCTTCGGTGAAACCGCCCCAGCTCTCCGTCATTCAGCGCGGCGGCAATCAGCAGTACGGCATCGGCCCCCATGAGGCGGGCCTCGACGACGTCGAGCTCGGACACGGTGAAATCCTTGCGCAGTACCGGGAGGTCGCAAGCAGCGCGGGCCAGGCGAAGGTCCTCGGCCGAACCGCCGAAAAACCGCACATCGGTCAGCACCGAGAGGCAGGACGCTCCGCCGGCGGCGTAGTCCTTGGCCACCAGGTCGGGCTGGAGCTCGAGGTTGAGATCGCCCTTGGACGGCGAACGCCGCTTGATCTCGGCGATGCACGAGAGGCCCTCCCCCCGCAGGGAGGAAGTGAAGTCCCGGGGCACCGGCAGCGACGCCGTCTGCGCGGCCAGCTCGTCGGGGTCACGGCGATCGCCCCGAGCGTCTGCTCGATGCGCGGCGAGGATGTCCGCCAGGTACGAGGGCATGACGGCCCAGCGTAGCGGGGCTGCGCTGGGCGACCGACCCAGCAGTACGCTCGATCCATGACCGATATGAGCAACTTCAACCAAACCATCATCGACGAGTTCCGGAGCAACGACGGGGTGGTCGGTGGCGGGTTCGCCGGCGCACCGATCGTCATCATCACCACCAAGGGTGCCAAATCCGGCCAGCCCCGGGTCAACCCCTTGGTAAGCCTGCCCGAGGATGACGGGACGCTCTACATCTTCGCCTCCAAGGGCGGGGCGCCATCGAACCCGGACTGGTACTACAACATCGTGGCCCACCCCGAAGTCGAGGTCGAGTACGGGGCCGACAAATTCCAGGCCATCGGCACCGTGATCACCGGCGCCAGGCGCGACGAGATCTTCGACCGGCAGAAGAAGCTCATGCCCGGCTTCGCCGACTACGAAAAGGCCACCAGCCGGGTCATCCCGGTCGTGGCCCTCACCCGCAAGGACGCTTGAGCGACGACCCTGGACGGCTCAGCGGGCGAAGAGGTGCCAGCCCAGCCACATGAAGCCCACCACAAGGATGACCCGTCCGACCGGATGGGTCGCCGCCTTCTCGACCACATCGGACGGGTGCGCCACCGCCGACGGCCGTACAGAGGAGAGCCACCACAGAAAGAGGGGCAAGGCGCCGATCGCTCCCCACACCACGTAGGACGCAGTACTGACGCTCATTGGCGTGACCCTCGCTGCACGATGGCCCAGGCCGTCCAGATCCACGTCAGGAACAACAGCGCTTTGAGGAGATAGAAGCGGTCGTTGGCATCGGTGATCGAACTGAACGTGGGATGGTTCGCCCGGCTCCCCGGGACGAGGTAGTTGAAGAGCTCCCACCCGGTGAAGACCGCGAGAACAGCGGCCCAAGGCAGGTAAGGGTGTGCGCCGCGCTCGAGGTCCGCCGGATCCTGCGGCCGGGCGGGGTTCGCGGCGGTGCGCGTGTGAAGCGGCCAACGCACGATGACGAGAACGGTCATGGCCACAATGACCGCCCCCGTCAGAACGTCCGCGGGGAGGGTGAACGGGGTCGTCGAAGCTGCGATGAGCGAATAGGCGCTGCCTCCGACGAGCATGACGGCCGGGACAGAGCGCACGAGCAGTCCTAACCCGGCGGGTCGGGCGAGGCGGGCGGGTCGGGCGCCAGCAGAGGCAACACGTCCACCCGGGCCGGCTGGGAACCGCCGAGCCCGTCACCAGAGCGCACCCGTACGGGACCGGGTGCCGCAACCGTCCGATGCAAGTAGGCCAAGCCCGCCCACGCTCCGAGCTCGGGGCTCCAGGTGGCCGAGGTAATGGTGCCGACAACCTTGTCGGCGGCAGCCACCACGGCCGGATCGCCCTCGGGCGCCTCGCCTGCATGGAGGGTCATGCCGAAAGCGAGCCGGCCATCGTCAAGGTCAGAGTTGCCGACCACCCCGACCAACCGGCGGGGCACGTTGTTGCCTCGTGCATCGAGCCGGGCCACGAGCTCCTGGCCGGTGTAACACCCCTTGGTGAAGCTCACCGAACGATCCACGAGACCGGCCTCGGCCGCGATCGTCTTGTCGGTGAGCTCGCTTCCCATGGCAGGGATGCCCGAGACGATCCGGCATGCCTCGACGGCGTCCCGATCACAGACAGTGAGCCCCTCCGGCAGAGCGAGAGCGGGGCCGAGCAGGTCGATCCCACTCCACCCGTTCCACTCGAATGCAAGGCGCAGCGCACTGTTCTCATCAAAGGCGTTCTCCTCGAAGGCGGCGAGCGTCGAGTCGACCCCGGGCCCGCGCAGAGCCAGGCAACGCCACGGCAGGCGCTCGATCTCCACCTTCGAACGGAGCAGGAACTTCTTGAGCCGAGCCACCATGGAATCGCCGAAGCCCGCATCAGTATCGAGCACGAACTCTTCCCCGTCGACACGAGTGATGCGCAACAGGGCGGTCAGCTTCCCGTCCGGTTGGAGCAGGAGCGAGTCAGCCCCCTCACCGATGCCCAACGCCACCACGTCCTGGCTCAATTGCCCCTGAAGATACGACTCGGCGTCATCGCCTCGAACCGAGAAGATGTCCCGGCCGAGCCAAAAGGCGCCCGTGCCGTGACGCAGCGCGGCGACCTGGTCATCGAGCGGGAGTGAGCTGGCACTCATGCCGTTGCCGTGCTTACCCGGTCCGCGCTCATCACCCGGGCCGCCGTCACCGCGACCAACAGGGCCCGCACCTTCTGCTGGCACTCTTCGTCCTCGCGGCTGGGATCGCTATCGGCCACGATCCCGGCCCCGGCCTGGACGTGGGCCCGACCATCGGGCGAGACCACCATGGTGCGGATGGCTATCGCGGTGTCGATATTGCCCGAGAAGTCGATGTAACCCACGACCCCGCCGTAGACACCGCGCTTGGTGCGCTCCAACTCGTCAATGATCTCCATGGCCCGCACCTTGGGCGCACCGGACAGGGTCCCCGCCGGCAAGGTGGCCCGGAGCACGTCGATGGGTCCCTTGTCCTCGGACAGCTCGCCCGAGACCTGCGAGGTGATGTGCATGATGTGGCTGTAGCGCTCGATCGTCATCAGCTCGTCCACTTTCTCTGTCCCGAAACGGACGACCCGGCCCACATCGTTGCGGGCCAGATCAACCAGCATGATGTGCTCCGCCAGTTCCTTGGGATCCTCGGACAGCTCGCCCTCGAGCAGGCGATCGTGCTGCTCGTTCTCGCCGCGCGGGCGAGAACCGGCGATGGGACGGGAGATCACGACGCGATCACGCAGGCGCACCATCGGCTCGGGGGAGGCGCCGACGACGGTCACCTCGGGAAAGCGCAGGAAGTACAGATACGGGCTCGGGTTGAGCAGCCGCAGGGCCCGGTAGACATCGAAGGGGTCGGCATCGAGCTGCAAGTCGAAACGCTGCGAGAGCACGACCTGGAAGATGTCGCCCGCCGTGATGTGCTCCTTCGCTATGGCAATGGCCGCCCGGTACTCCTCCGAGCTCATGGTGCGGCTGGCCTCGGCCGACGCCAATCCCGGGCGCGGCGCGGGCACCATCTCCCCCGACCGGGTCCGCGCACAGTCCCGAGCCAGTTCCTCGAGCCGGCCACACGCCTCCTCGTAGGCCTGGCGCACCTCCTCCGCCGACGCACCGTCGGCAAGCATGACGTTCTCGATGAGCGAGATGCGCTGGCGCCAGTGGTCGAATGCCGCGAACTGTCCGATCACCACGAGCGCTGCATCGGGATGGCCGAGGTCATCGGGGGGCACATTGGGCAGTCGCTCGATCTCGCGCACCACGTCGTAGCCGAGATACCCGACGAGCCCCCCGTGCAACGGCGGCAGCCCGTCGAGCGTGGGTGATTGAAAGCGGGAGAGGAGCGTCTCGACGGCGTGGAGGATCCCCTCGTCCGATGACCCGAGACCGAGACGTCCGGTCGCGGTCACCCTCGAGCCGCGCGCGGTGAGGGTGGCCAGGGGCCGCCGACCGACGAACGAGTAGCGACCCCACCGCTCGCCCCCTTCGACCGATTCGAAGAGGAAGCCGTCGCCTTCCCCGACCAGATTCGAGAAGGCGGCGACTGGCGTCAGGGTGTCGGCCACCACCTCACACCACACCGGGACGATGGCGTGTTCCTTGGCCAGGGCGGCAAACTCGACCACGTCGGGTCGGAAGGTCAGCACAGCCGGATCTCGATGGCTCGGGTCACGAGGAAGCGGGGCGGGGCACTCCGGGCCCCTGGCCGACCGTGCGGAAGAAGCATGAGCGCTCGCCGGTGTGGCAGGCGCCCCGTCCGTGCTGGTCCACCAGCACGACGAGTGCATCGCCGTCACAGTCCATGCGCACCTCGCGCACGTACTGGCGATCCCCCGAGGTCTCGCCCTTCTGCCAGTACTCCTGACGGCTGCGGCTGTAGAACCACGACCGGCCCGACTCGAGGGTGCGCCGCAGAGCCTCGGCGTCCATATAGGCCAGGGTCAGGACGGTACCGTCGGTCGCATCTTGGACGATGGCCGGCACCAGGCCGTCAGCATCCTTCGTGAAGTCGACCGCTTTGACCAGCTCGTCGTCCACCTCGAGGCCGATCCCCTCGGGCACGGTGCTCAGAGATTCGGTGTTCAGAGATTCGGTGTTCAGAGATTCGGGGCTCATGGATGTCGCGCTCATAGGTAGAGGCCTGTGCCGCTGTCATTGCGCTTCGACGCGATGGCATGGATGTCCCGCTCGCGCAGGATCACGTACTCCTCCCCGTGCACCTCGACCTCGAACCGATCCTCGGGATTGAACAGCACGGTGTCGCCCACCTTGACCGTGCGCACGTGCGGGCCGACCGCGACCGCCTCGGCCCAGCTCAGCCGGCGCGAGATCTGCGCGGTGGCCGGGATCAAGATACCGGCACGCGAACGGCGCTCGCCTCCCCCCTGCCCCATCTGCACCATGACCCGATCGAAGAGGACCGAAATTGGCTGCATCTCGTCGATGACGGGCGGCTCGTCCGTCTTTTTTGTCGTCGTCGCCACCCTCGCACGGTACCGCACGAACGCCCCTGTGCAGGTCAGGGCCAGGTCAGGGCCGTCCTGGAGGTCTTAAACCGGCCTGACGTTGACGCCGTGCTCCGCCATGTAGGCCTTGGCCTGACCCAGTGTGAACTCTCGGCGATGGAAGATGGACGCCGCCAGCACGGCATCGGCCCCGCCCACTGTGGCCCCCTCCACAAGATGCTGCAGCGTCCCTACACCCCCCGATGCCACCACCGGGATCGCCACCGCGTCGACCACGGTGGCGATCAGCTCCAAGTCGAAGCCATCCTTTGTGCCGTCACGGTCCATGGAAGTGAGGAGGATTTCCCCGGCGCCATTGGCCGCACACTCGACGGCCCAGGCGACCACGTCGAGCTCGGTCGGGCGTCGGCCCCCGTGCGTGTACACCTGCCAACCGGTTGCGTCCCCGCGCCCGCTCCCCGGACGAGCCCGGGCATCGATGGCGACCACGGCGCACTGCGATCCGAATTCGTCCGCGATGTCACGCACCAGGGTCGGGCGGGCGACTGCGGCTGAGTTCACCGCCACCTTGTCCGCCCCCGCTCTGAGGAGACGGCGTGCGTCCTCCGTCTCGCGCACCCCTCCACCAACGGTGAGGGGAATGAAGACTTGCTCGGCCGTGCGCGCCACCACCGAGACCATGGTGTCCCGGCCATCGGACGAGGCCGTGATGTCGAGGAACGTCAACTCGTCGGCACCCTCGGCGTCGTAGCGCGCCGCCAACTCGACCGGATCGCCCTCATCGGTCAGATCGACGAACCGGACGCCTTTGACGACCCGGCCGTTCGTGACGTCGAGACACGGGATCAGGCGGACACTGCGCACGCGGCCACCGCCTCCTCCACGCTGAAGCGTTCCTCGACCAGGGCCTTGCCCACAATTGCCCCGGCGAGACGGCGGCCCCCCTCGGACCCGGCTGTCCCCTCGACGGACAGCGCTGCCAGGGCACGCAGGTCCTCGAGGGACCCGACTCCTCCCGAGGCGATGACCGGGTGCGGCGTGAGCGAGAGCAACGTGCGCAAACCGGAGAAGTCAGGCCCTTCGAGCATGCCGTCCCGGGCGATCGATGTCGCGATGACGGCACCGAGTGGCTCTGCCTGCCATTGCGCGAGCACGGCGGGAATGTCGAGGGGCGAGCCCACCTCCCATCCGTGACTCTGCGCCTGGCCCACCGAGAGGTCGGCTCCGCTGTAGTCGATCCCTACGGCCACCCGGCCCGGCCAGCGCCGCACGCAGCGGGTAGTCAGGTCCGGGTCCTTGAGCGCGGTCGTTCCGAGCACGACCCGTGCCACCCCCAGTTTGAGCACCGCCGCCACGTCGTCCTCGGTACGGATGCCACCACCGGTCTGCACTCTTACGCCGGCCCCTCCCGCAGAGGCGGCCAACTCGACAATGCGTCCCAAGGTCGCCCGTTCATGCGGCACCCCGGTGCGGGCGGCGTTGAGGTCCACCACGTGGATGAAGGACGCGCCGCCCTCGATGAACGTGGCGGCCAGCGCCAACGGGTCGCCATAGCGCTTCTCCCGATCGAAGTCGCCCTGGGTCAACCGAACCGCCCCCCCATCGCGAAGGTCGATCGCTGGATACAGGATCACACCGTCACCGGATCACGCGGCGAGCGCGACGAAGTTCGCCAACAACGCCAACCCGCTATGACCCGACTTCTCGGGGTGGAATTGCGCCCCCCAAAGGTTCCGGCGTGCCACCAGGGCCGCCACGGGTCCGCCGTAGTCGCACACCGCCACCGTCTCGGGCCCGACCGGCGGGGCGTAGGAGTGCACAAAGTAGACCCACGGCTTCTCCCCCAGTCCGTGCAACGGCGTCGGCCCGCCGTCGCCCGCGCTACCGCCGATCACTTCGAGCTGATTCCACTGCATTTGCGGGTGTTTCTCGGTCATCGCCAACGGTGCGACCCTTCCCTTGAAGATGCCCAATCCCGCCGCCTCGGGACTCTCGTCGGATCCTTCATAGAGGAGCTGGAAGCCGATACAAACGGCCAGGAACGGAACGCCCGCTTCGAGAGCGCCCCGGGCCGCCAGCTCGAGATTGCTGTCGCGCAAGGCGCGTGCGCATGCGCCGAAGGCGCCCACGCCGGGGAGCACCACGGCATCGGCGGCTTCGACTTCAGCCGGATCAGTGACGAGACGGGCTGCTGCGCCAACGTGCTGAAGAGCCTTCTCGGCCGACCGGAGGTTGCCGATGCCGTAGTCGAGCACGGCGATCTTGGGGGTCACAGGCTGCCCTTAGTCGTCACAGGCTTTCCTTGGTCGTCACAGGCTTCCTTTGGTCGACGGGATGCCGCCCCCCTCGATGCGAACCGCGTCACGCAGGCACCGCGCCACGCCCTTGAACCCCGCCTCGAGCATGTGGTGCGTGTTCTTGCCCTCCCGGCGGCGGATGTGCAGGGTGAGGTTGCCCGCCGTGGCGAAGGCGCGCCAGAACTCTTCGGCCAGTTGCGGGTCGAACGGCGGCGAGCCCAGCCCGGCCGCGTCGGGCGCGAAGTCGACCTCGTAGGCCAGGAACGGACGACCGGAGAGATCGAGCGCGACCTCCATCAGAGCCTCATCGAGCGGCAACAGCATCGACGCAAAACGGCGGATCCCCCGTTTGTCGCCCAGCGCCTCGGCCAGGCAACTCCCGAGCACGATCCCCACGTCCTCCACCGTGTGATGGGCGTCCACGTGCAGGTCGCCCTGAGCGTGCACCATGAGGTCGAACGAGGCGTGGCGCCCCAACTGCTCGACCATGTGGTCGAAGAACGGCAGCCCTGTGCTCACGTCGACCGCACCGTTCCCGTCGATGAAGAGCGAGGCTTCGATCCTGGTCTCTTTGGTGACGCGCTCCTTGGCGCCGCGGCGCTCAGTCGGTGCGTCTGGTGCGTCTGGTGCGGTCATTGCAGGCATTCCTCCAAGGCGCTCAGAAATCGGTCGTTCTCTTCGGGCCGCCCGATTGTCACCCGCAGGCAACCGAGAAGGCCATCCCAGCTCGCGCAATTGCGAATGAGCACCGAGCGGTCGAGAAGGTCGCTCCATACCTTGTCCGCATTGTGATGCAGGGGGCGGAAGAGGATGAAATTGGCGTCCGACGGCCAGCTTTCAACCGGAAGGTCACCCAGAGCGGTCGCCACCCGGCCCCGCTCCTCTGCGACGAGCGCCACCCGGGCCTGCATCTCCTCGGTGTACTCCAACGCCAGCAGTCCGGCGAGTTGCGTCTGCGCCGACAGGTGGTACGGCAGCACGACGGCCTCGCACGCCTGCACCACCTCCGGATCGGCGATGGCGTACCCGAGCCGGGCGCCAGCCATCGCCCACGTCTTGGAGAAGGTGCGGGTGACCACGAGGCCGGGGAAGGGTCGATCGGTTTTTGGCCCCCGTAGGTCGAGCGCGGTCCAAGAGGAGAACTGACCGTAGGCCTCATCGACGATGACGAGGCCCGGGGCAACTGTCAGGATCGCAGAGACGGTCTCCGTTGGCTCGGCCCGGCCCGTCGGGTTGTTGGGCGAGCAAAGGAACGTGATCTGGGGCTGCTCTTTCTCGAGGAGTAAGCGCGCCTCCCTGGGATCGATCCGGAAGTCATCGGTGCGCCCCCCTTCGACGACCGTGGTTCCCGTCAGTCGACTGATGTGTGCGTGCAGCGCGTAGGTCGGCTCGAACACTGCCGCCTTGCGTCCGGGCCCGCCGTACGCCAGCAGGAGGCACTGCAGCACTTCGTTTGACCCATTGGCGCAGAACACCTCTTCCGCGGTGACGCCATGGAGCGCCGCGATGGCGGCCCGCAACTCGGTGGCCGGCCGATCTGGATACCGGTGGAACGCCACCTCGCCCAGCGCGTTCAGGAGCTCCCGGCCCCATTTCTCGGGCGGCGGAAAAGGCGACTCGTTGGTGTTCAGCCGCACCTCCGCCTCGACCTGCGGCGAGTGGTAGCCCTCCGTCAGCGAGAGGTCCGGTCGAATGGGCGGTATCGAGGTCATTGCGCCTCGGGCGTTGCGTCGTCCGATGGGCCTCCCGAAGAGCCGGCAGGCGGGCCGGACAGCGCGGCCAGGCGGCGGCGGACTGAGTCGGCGTGCGCCGGCAGACCCTCGGTCTCGGCCAGGGTGATGACCGGCGGCCCGAGCTCTTGGAGCGCCGCGGTGGTGACGGTTACCGCGTGGATGTGCCGGCGGAAGTCGTCCGCACGAAGGGCTGACGAAAAGCGCGCCGTCCGGTTGGTGGGCAGCACGTGATTGGGACCGGCGATGTAGTCACCCAGGCTGGCCGGCGACCATGGGCCAAGGAAGACGGCGCCGGCGTTGCTGACCTGGTCGAGCAGGCTCGAGGGACCGGCCAACAAGTGGCGGGGCACCATGATCTCGAGGTGCTCGGGAGCAACGATGTTGGCGACGGCCATGGCGGCGCTCGGCGTGTCGACGAGGCAGGCGATACCCGAGGTGGCGAGGGTGGCTTCGAGGTCGATGCGCCGAGGAGAGGCCGCCACGATCCGATCGACTTCCGCGCTGATGTCGGCCAACAACGACTCGTCCCACGTCACCAGCCAGGCCAGCCCGTCCGGGCCGTGCTCGGCTTGGACCACGAGGTCGATGGCGGCGAATTCGGCCAGCTCGGACTGCTCGGGGCGCGCCTCGGATCCGGCCACCACGACGATCTCCGAGGGGCCGGCAAAGGCAGATGCCACTCCCACGACACCGCTGACCTGACGTTTCGCTTCAGCCACATAGGCATTGCCCGGGCCGGCGATGACGTCGACGCGAGGGATGGTGGCGGTGCCGTAGGCCATGGCACCCACGGCTTGCGCACCCCCGATCCGATAGACCTCGGTGATGCCCGCTATGGCGGCGGCCGCGAGCGTGGCGTCATCCACGTTGCCGTCGGCGGCCGGGGGTACACAGAGCGCGATGTCCTCGACCCCGGCGACCCGGGCCGGCGCCGCGCCCATGAGCACGGTCGACGGATAACGGGCCCGGCCACCGGGAGCATAAATGCCGGCCCGGCCGACGGGGCGGGTCAGGTGCGCCACGCTGACCCCACCCGACTCGAACACACCGGGCGGTGCGCCCTCGTGGGCGTGATAGGCCACGATTCGGGAGAAGGCCAGTTCGAGGGCATGACGGAGCTGCGGGTCGATCCGCTCGAGGGCTTCGGTTATTTCGGGGGGTGGGACGCGCATGGCGGTCGTCGGGTCGGTCAGATCCACCCCGTCAAACTTCGCCGTGAACTCAATGACGGCCTGATCCCCATCGACGCGGACCCGGCGCAGGACCTCCGCCACCACCTCGTGCACATCAACCCCTGGATCGGCCGGTCGAGGGAGGAGGTGTTCGAAGGGCGGCTGGGCGCCTCGCAGATCGAGCAACCGGAGGGACATAGGGACTCAAGGCTACTGGCGATGCGCCACCCCCCCGGGCACCAGAAGTGCGCTGCTGCTCAGGCGACGTAACCATCGCAACCTTCGCACGCTGGGCGAACGTAGGGTCAGGCGAACTGGGCCATCATCAGGAGATGACATCAGCGGCCGAGCTTTCTTCGCTTTCCTCGACGCTCAAGGAGTTACACGACCGCGTCTCGACCATGGCGGAATCTGCGCAGGCGAGTGGCAACGAGGACATGGCTCGTGAGTTGTTCGGCGTCGAGCGTTCGCTGGCGGGGGCGCTGCGGCGATTAGGCCGCTTCACTCAGACCGCGTAGAGAACCAACTCGTGCCCGAGCAATGCCGCGGCATTGCGCAGGACTGCTTGACGCTGAGCCACCACGGCACAGTTGCGTCGATCGGCTAGCTCGATCACGGCGATGACGGCGAGGTCGGTCGTATCGCATCGAGCCGCTAACTCCCCTGAGCGGCGGGCGGCGTCACTGCTGAACGGCTCGACCTCGGTCCCATCGAGTAACTCGGCGATACGGTCCCCACGCGCCTCGGTCCGGTAACCCTCGGCCACGGCCACCGCCGGAATAACCGGCACGATCCCATTCGACAGTGCCGCCCGGTGCAGCGCCCACATCATGCGATCCCCGCGTGCGGCGGCGTGCAAAGCACCGACCCCGTACACAAGCCCTTCTCGACGGGACGGGCTCAACGGCGCCGGACCCGGGAAGCCACGCCGGAGACGCCGGAGCGAAGACGGGCCAAGAGTGCTTCACCCGCGGCCAACTCCTCGGCGCTGAGGGAGCCGGTTTCGCCTTCCCATGCCGCCACGCCGCGCAGGCCTTGGCGGACCTGGAGTTGTTTTTCTGCGGCGTTCGACAACCAGGCGCTGAAGGAGACGCCATCCTGCTTGGCCGCTTCTTCCACCGCGGTCGCCACCTCGTCGGCCAACGACACCGAGCGCTTGGTCACCATGAAAAAATGGTAGCACCTTCAGTGCTACCGATGACGAAAAGGGCTGCTCATAAACCGATGCCGACCCCGAAGGGTCGGCATCGGACGGGTCGTGCGGGAGGCGGATCCCAACGACGGCCCTGATCGGAACCTGGTGGCGGGAACCGGTTCCAGGTTCCAAGTCTAAACCCAGGATTGTCCAATTGACGTGTCACCCTGGCTAGATAGTCGACGAAGGGCAGATATCGGCCAGCATGCAGCGGATACATGCCGGTCGACGTGCGCTACAAACGGCCCGGCCGTGCAGGATCAACCGGAGACTGAATGCCCCGCGTTCGGCCGCGGGAATGAGGGCATTGAGCTCATGCTCAACCTTCACCGGGTCCTCGAGCCTGGTCAGGCCCAGGCGCTTGCTGAGGCGCAGGACATGGGTGTCGACCGGGAGGCCGGGCAGGCCGAATGCGACGCTTCGGACCACATTGCCGGTCTTTCGCCCGACGCCGGGCACGGTCACAAGGTCGTCCAACTCGGTGGGGACCTCTCCCCCGAAACGCTCCTCGAGTGCGGTGGCCATCCCGATGAGACTGCGTGCCTTGGCACGAAAGAAGCCGGTTGAATGGATGATCTCTTCGAGTTCGTCCGGGTTGGCCCGAGCGAGGGATGCAGGGTCGGGGTAGGCGGCAAACAGAGCAGGGGTGACCATATTGACGCGTACATCGGTGCTCTGCGCGGACAAAATTGTCGCCGCCAGCAACTGGAACGGCGAGTCGTGAGTGAGCGCGCACAGGTCCTTGGCGGTGCCGGGGTATTCCTCCGCCAGGCGCTCCCTTACCACGCGGGCCATCCCCTTCGGTGTCCTGGGACGTGCCATTCCGTTACGGTACCGGTTAACGTGCGCGGATGAACGTCCTGGTCCTGCGCGCGCTCGATGACGCGCAACTCTCGGATCTTTCGGCCCTTTTGCGTCGTTGCGAAGAGGTCGACCGCCATCCCGCACTGGCCGAGCCACAACGTGTCGCCGCCGCACGCAAGGATTTAGGGGCAGAGGGGGCTCGCGCCGTCCTGGCCTACGAAGGCGATGCGCTGTTGGGGTGCGCCCTCGTCACTCCGGCCACCGATGGCGCGACTGCCCTTCACGTCGCGGTCGATCCGCTCCATCGGTCACGGGGGGACCTCCAGACGTTGCTCATTCGGACCGGACTGGCACAAGCGCGAGCAGACGGGCACGAGACGAGGACCGTACGCCTGTGGCTCATGCAGGCCACCGATCGCGACGACGCCGATGCGGCACAACTCGGTTTCAGCCCGGAACGAGATCTTTTGCAGATGCGGGTCCGACTCCCCCTTCCCCCAGAGATCTTGGCCGGCACTCGTCCCGTGGTGACACGCCCGTTCGTGCCCGGCCGTGACGACGAAGCGTGGCTCGCCATCAATAACGAGGCCTTCGCCGGCCATCCAGAGCAGGGCGGGTGGAGCCTCGAGGATCTCCACGAACGGACCTCCGCCGACTGGTTCGATCCTGAGGCTCTCCTCATGGCCGACCACGAGGACGGCACGGGGATGATCGGATCGTGCTGGAACAAATTGCACCTCGACACAACGCCGGCAATGGGCGAGATCTATGTCATCTCGGTGGATCCGAAGCACCACGGCGCAGGGTGGGGGAGGGCGTTGACAGTCGCTGGCTTGCAGTGGATCGCGGCCAAGGGGATCACCGTCGGCATGCTCTACACCACGGCCTCCAACACGGCAGCCGTAAAGCTCTACACCACAATCGGTTTCACTATCGATCACGTGGACCGGTCGTACGTGATCAGCTGATGCCGGTGCCGATCGCTCGCCCGATCCCGTAGGTGACGGCGGCCGCGACGGCCGTCACCAGCAATTGGCGCAGCGCAGACTCAGCCCGAGACCGTTTGGTGAAGGTGGCCAAAACAACCCCCACCGTCAGCGCTGCCACCACGCTGAGGATGACTGAGCCGACGATTGCCCCATTGCCGCGTGTGATCAGCCACGGCAGGAGAGGGATGAACGCGCCGAGGGCGAAGGAGAAGAACGACGACAATGCCGCTTGCACCGGGGAGCCAAGGTGCTTGGGATTGATGCCAAGCTCCTCCCGTGCGTGCGTCTCGAGCGCCAACTCGGGGTCCGCCATCACCTCATGCACCATGTCACGCGCCACCTCGGGGGCAATGCCTCTGTCCTCGTACATGCCTCGCAGTTCCGCCGCTTCGCCTTCGGGGCTTTGGGTGAGGGACTCGCGTTCCACATCGAGCTCACGTTGCATCAGCTCACGCTGGGCCGCCATGGACAGATACTCCCCCGCCCCCATCGAGAAGGCACCGGCGACCAGGCCGGCCACCCCGACCAGGCGAACGATCTGACCCCCCGGGCTAGCCCCGGCGACCCCGAGCACGAGAGAGATGTTCGTCACGAGGCCGTCGCTCAGTCCGAACACGGCCGCCCTCGCCCCACCACCACGTACATCACGATGCTGGTGGAACTGCGGCTGATCGACCACTTCGTACAGCGTAGTGAGTGTCCGGCACCCGATGGGTAGGGTAGGTGGGTGACCACAATTGTCGACGGCCTCGGGGGGTTGCACGACCTCGTCGGGAAGCAGATCGGTTTCACCGACTGGCAGACCATCAGTCAGGAACGGGTCAATCTCTTCGCCGACGCCACGGACGACCATCAGTGGATCCACGTCGATCCCGAACAAGGCAAGGCGGGTCCCTTCGGAGGGACCATTGCGCACGGTTACCTGACTCTGTCACTCGCGCCCGTTCTCCTCAACAACCTGCTGCAGGTGCACAACGTGAAGTTCGGCGTCAACTACGGAGCCAACAGGATTCGCTTCCCCTCGCCGGTGCTCGTCGGCTCCGAATTGCGCATGGGTGTCAGCGTCGCGAGTGCAGAAGATGTCGAAGGCGGCGTGCAAGTGACGTACGACCTGGTGTTCGAGGTGCGGGACGCGGCCAAGCCGGCGTGCGTGGCCCAAGTGGTCTACCGCTACTACCGCTGAGTGTCGGAGCTCCCCCAAGGCGAGGAGAAGACGGCCCGCGTCCGCTCGATGTTCGACGCCATCGCGCCCCGCTACGACCTCGTCAATCGGCTCATGACCTTCGGACTCGATCAGGGTTGGCGTCGTGCCACCGTCGCCGCGCTCGCCTTGCCACCAGGCTCGCTCGTGCTCGACGTGGCGTGCGGCACGGGCGATCTCACCCGGTTGGCCCAACGTCGTCATTACCGGGTGATCGGCGCCGATCTCAGTGGTGGGATGCTGGCGGCCAACCGCAGCGGCGCTCCCCTCCTGCAGACAGACTGCAGCCAACTACCCTTCGCCGACGACACATTCGACGGGCTCGTGTGCGGGTACGCGCTGCGTAACTTCACCGACCTCGCCGGCGCCCTGGCCGAGACGGCGCGGGTCTTGCGCCCCGGAGGGCGCGTCGCCATCCTCGAGGTCGATGCGCCCCGTTCCACCGTGCTGCGCACCGGCTACGACATCTGGTTCAAGAAGGTGGTGCCGCGCCTCGGCGCCGCGCTGTCGGACCGCGAGGCCTACGACTACCTCCCGCGATCGGTGGCCTACCTGCCCTCCACGCCCGTCCTTCGTCGCATGGTGCGTGACGCCGGCTACTCCGGTGTCGGGATTCGCCCTCTGGCAGGAGGCCTCAGCCAGCTCGTCTACGCCACCAAAGTCGGGTACGCCGCCCCGTGACTGCGACAGGGAGAGCGACAGGGCCAGGGCCCGGGGGAGCGACAGGACCAGGAACCGAATCCCTCCATGCCCGCACCGTCCCGCTCGAGTACGGCCCCGATGCACTGCAGTTCGACGCCAGCCCGACCGTGCTCTTCGACCGTCCCGGACTGACGCTCGTTGGCTGGGGAACGGCGGTGCTGGTGAAGGCGCGCGAGGCGGCCGAGGTGCTCTCCGCTATCCCGTGTGACGATCAGGTGCGGCGACCGGGCTCGGGTGTGGTGGCGCTAGGGGCCCTGCCTTTTCTCCACACGTTCTCGGGCCATCTGATCGTCCCCCGCTTCACCATGGGCATTGCGGTCGACCCCGACGGCACGACGCATCGCTGGGCCACCGCCGTCGGGCCGACGGAGCTACCCCTCCCCGAGACGGACGAGCTCTTCGACTCGGTGATCTGGCAGTACGGCGCAGTGACGGGACCGTCGGAGGATGTGTGTGTCACGGCCCTGACTCCCGACATGTCGCGGCAGGGCTACCGGGACCTGGTGGCCCGCGTAGTGGACACGATGCGAGCGGGCCAGACCACGGCCGAAAAGGTCGTTCTCTCCCGCAGCATTACGGCCAAGCTCAGCGGGCCCCTGCCCGTGGCCGCCGTCCTGCGCCGGCTGCGCGCCCATGAGCCGGCCTGCACCATCTTCTTCTTCCCGGTCCCTGACGGCACCTTCTTCGGCGCCTCGCCCGAACTGCTCATCGCCCGCAACGGGGGGAGGATCTGGTGTCACCCGTTGGCCGGGACGATTCCTCGCGGCGAGACGGCTCGCTCGGACGCCGATGCCCAGGGGCGTCTGGCAACATCGGGCAAGGACCGGTCCGAGCACCGCTTCGTGGTGGACGACATCGCCGCCGTACTGCGCCCGTGGTGCGAAGACCTCACGGTGCCGGACGAGCCCTCGCTCGTGGCCTTCCGCGCCCTGGCCCATTTGGGCACGCGCATCGAAGGCCGGCTGCGCCAACCACCGGCGACGGTCCTCGCCCTACTCGAGCGCCTGCATCCGACCCCGGCGGTGGGCGGCACGCCCCAGTCGGTGGCACTGGGAATTATCGCCGAAGGTGAGTCGCGCCCGCGCGGGCAATGGGCGGGGCCGGTGGGCTGGGTCGACGGGGAAGGCAATGGCGAATGGATGATCGGCATCCGCAGCGCGCTCCTCCACGCCGACGAGCGCACCCTGACCCTTCGTGCGGGCGCGGGCGTGGTCGCCAGCTCCGACCCAGAGGCCGAAGCAGCCGAGACCGATGTCAAGTTGTCGTCGGTGCTCGAGTCTCTGGTGCCGGGAGGCTCGGCGCATCTGCGCTGATGGCCGCTCCGAGAGCGAGGGGGATACGCACCAGGACCGTCGCGCCGGCGCGGCCCGGGCTCTCCACCTCGGCCGTGCCCCCCAGGGCGACCGCGATGGCCCGCACGATGGCCAGCCCCAACCCGGTGCCAGGGCCTGACCGGCCCGGATCACCCCGGTAGAAGCGATCGAACACGCGCGCGGCCGCGGCCGTGTCCAAGCCTGGACCGTTGTCGATGACCCGGAGCACCCCCATGCCGGCTTCGGCTCGCACCGAGACGCGGACGCTCGAGCCCGCCGGCGTATGGGTCAGCGCGTTTCGCACCAGGTTGTGGGCGACCTGGGTCAGCCGCTCGGCGTCGCCCAGGACCATGACCTCTTTCCCGGGGGCCATCGTCAGCGTGTGCCCGTGGTCGAAGGCATTGCTGTCGTCGACCACTTCGGCGCAGATGCGGTGCAGACCGACCGGTTCGGCCAACAAAGGTCGGCCACGATCGAGTTCGGCCAGCAAGAGGAGATCCTCGACCAGGCCGCCCATGCGGATCGCCTCCTCCTCGACCCGTTGCAGCGCCTTGCGGTTGCCGGCTTCATCGGAGAACCCGCCCCGGCGGAGCAGTTCGGCGTAGCCGCGGATGGTGGTGAGGGGGGTTCGTAGCTCGTGCGAGGCATCGGCCACGAACTGGCGCAACCGCTCCTCGGAGGCTGACTTCTCGGCGAAGGCGGACTCGATCTGCGTCAGCATCTCGTTCAGCGCCGTCCCGAGGCGACCGACCTCGGTCGTGGGCGTATCCTGCGGCACCCGCCGGCCGAGATCGCCCGAAGCGATGGCATCAGCAGTTTGCGCCATCTCGCGCAAGGGGCGTAAATCGCGGCGCACCAGCCACAATGCCAGGAAGCCCATGATCAGCAGGACGGCAAGGCTGGCCACGATCTCCACCCGGCGCAGCGAGCTGAGCGTGTCATTGGTCGGGTTGAGGGACAGGGCCACGAACATGGTGCCCTGGGGCACGGCGACGGCCACCGCTCGATACTCCCCATCGGGATCCTTCTTGCTCCCGACGATCACGGCATTGGGGTCGGGGCGGAACGTGCCGGCATAACGGCCGAACGAGTGCGAGGTGATCGAGGGCACCAACTGAACGGGAACCGCACCCGATACCAGTGGCTGCGGGTTGGGGCGCGCCGGCGAGCCCGAGGGGCGGCTGACGACCACCTTGCCGTGCTTGTTGATGATGAGCACGTAGACATCGGGCGAGACATGGCGGGACAGGTCGGCGGCCGACAGCACCGACTTGTGCAGGGTGGCGAAGGCCACGTAGTTGAAGGCCAGTCCCTCCGAGGAGGTCAACGTCTCGTCGGCCCGGCCGTAGAGGAACGAACGCACCGAGACGTAGGTGACGATATCGGCGACGAGCAACCCGGCCACCAACAGAATCGACATGACGGCGACCAGCCGCCGCTGCAACGTCACGTCTCTTTAGGCAGCCGGAGGGTGTACCCCACTCGTCGGATGGTGTGGATGAGCGCAGGCTCGACCACGTCGATCTTCTTCCGCAGGTAGCTGATGTACGTCTCGACGATATTCGGGTCGCCGCCGAAACCGTAGCCCCACACGTTGTCGATGAGCTCAGACTTGGAGATGACGCGGCGGGGGTTCTCGAGCAGGTGTCGCAACAGGTTGAACTCCGTGGCGGTGAGGTCGATCGGTTGATCTTGTCGCCAGACCTCATGCGTATCGATGTGCATCGTCAGGTCGGCAAAACGGAGAATGGACGCGTCAGCCGCCTCGACCTCCCCGGCACGGCGGAGGATTGCGGCCACCCGGGCCATCAGTTCCTCGACGCTGAACGGCTTGGTGACGTAGTCGTCCCCGAGGGCCAGGCCTTCGACCTTGTCCTGCACCGCGTCGCGGGCGGTCAGGAAGACGATCGGCACCTGATCGCCCTGAAGCCGCAGGCGGCGACCCACCTCGTTGCCGTCGAGATCAGGCAGCATCACGTCGAGCATGACGAGATGTGGACGGTAGGTCCGGGCCAGGTCGAGCGCCTCGACCCCGGTGGCGGCCGACTGCACGTCGTACCCCTCGAAGCGCAACGCCACCGACAGCAGCTCGGCGATGTTGGGCTCGTCGTCGACGACGAGAATGCGGGGCAGCGGCAGTTCGGTGGTGGCCATGGTTCTCTCTATGCGAAGGGGGACTTCGAGACCGACGTTGTGGGCGGGACGGGATCGATGGGCCGGCGGTACGACGGCGAGGTCGGGCGCCGGATGCCACGAGTGGCGCGGCCCAGTCCCCACCATGTGACGAGGGCCAGGGCTTCGAACACGATGCGAGATGACATCTTCGACTCGCCGGCCACCCGGTCGACGAACGTGATCGGAACCTCTTTGATGCGAGCCCCTTGCTGCTTGGCCCGGTAGGTCATCTCGATCTGGAAGCCGTAGCCCTCAGCCCGTATGTCCGCGAGATCGAGCTTGCGGATGATGTCGGCCGTGTACGCCCGGAAGCCTGCGGTCGAATCGGACACCCGGAGGCCGAGCACGATATCGGCGTAGCGGTTGCCGCCCTGGGAAAGCAGATGACGATGACGGGCCCAGTTGGGGACGTTGCCACCCTTCACATAGCGCGAGCCGATGGCCACGTCGTAGCCCTCGCTCAGCGGCTTGACCAAAGCTGGCAACGCAGCGGGATCATGCGAGAAGTCGGCGTCCATCTCGATCAACACGTCGTAGCCGCTGTCGATGCCCCAGACGAACCCGGACCGGTAGGCGCTCCCGAGCCCGGCCTTGGTGCCCCGCGCCATGAGATGCACGTCGGGCAATTCGGCTGCCACGCTCTTGACGAGGTCGCCTGTCCCATCAGGGCTCCCGTCGTCGACGACCAGCACTCCGGCCTCAGGCAGCGACTCGGCGATGCGGCACAGGATGCGCTCGATGTTCTCCGCCTCGTTGTACGTCGGAACGATCACCAGGGGCCGCACCCAGGTCATTCTAGGCTACGGGCCTGCTTGTAGCGGCCGCCCCCGGTCCCCGGCGAAACTCGCGCGCCACGACCTGGATCGCCCCACCCACAGGGATCCCGATGAGGGCGCCCACGAAGGTGCCCAGGTCAGAACCGAAGCGACCGCCCAGGGTGGCACCGATCAACACGGCCAGGAGGACCCAGAACGGGTTGAGCCGGACGGTCCGGCTCATGATGACCGGATTCAGGACGTGATTCTCGATCTGTTGGTAGGTGAGGAACACCACGAGCATCACGATGCCGGCGGGCACCGAGTGGATGGCGGCGATCACCACCACCGGCACTCCGGCCAGGAGGCCGCCGACGAGGGGGAGCAGGTCGACCAGGGCGACGAAGGCGCCCAGGAGCAGCGCGAACGGCACCCCGAGTATGGCCAGGCTGATCCCCATGATCACGCCGGCGATCACCGAGGTCAAGAAGTTGCCCAGCATGTAGCCCGTGACCGAGCGGATCGACTCGTTGACCACCCTCTCCACTCGCAAGGCGGTGGCCGGGTGGAACAGACCGAGGAACCCCTTCCACAAACGAGGCGCCTCCAGCATGCTGAAGAAGGTCAGGACGGCGATCGCGCCGACTGTCACCAGCGTGGACAGAGCGGCCGCACCCACCGAGAACGCCGTGGCCGGCTTGAGCACCTTGGTGATCTGGGTTGTGATCTTGGCGGACCCCTCCGACAGGTACTTCTGGAGGTGCAACCGGTAGACCAGGCGCCCGAGCACCCCCCGACCCTTTTTGGCGTTTTTGATGAGGTCGGGGATCTGGTGCCCGAAGTGCACCGCGCTGGTCACCAGGGGCGAGGCAAAGAGATAGACCAGGCCGGCGATGGCGATGAGACCGCCGAGAAACATGGCGGTGGCCGCCATGCCGTGCGAGAACCCATGCCGCGACAGGAAGCGCATGGGTGGCGTGAAGAGCACCGTGAGGAAGAAGGCGATCACCATGTAGAGGACGATCTTGCGCAGCACCCACAGCCCCACGATGAGGGCCGCATTCAGGTCGATGAAGGCGATGGCGACCGCAATCGTGACGACGATGGTGGCCAACGGCACGCCGCGTCGTCCGGCATTCTCACCGAGCCGGGAACGCCAGGTGTCCGGGTGTTCTTCCGCCATGCGGCCAGCATTACAGCTTTGCGACGATAAAGACGTGAAAGCATGAAGGGGATGGACGCCGACGCCGACGGTCCGGAGGAAGGCCCACCGGCCAAGGTCAAACGCCGCTGGATTCCCCGCAACGTGAAGATCACGCTGATGTTCCTGGTGCTCTTCTTCGTGGGTGAGTACATCTTGCTCCCCGAGTTGGCCAACGCCCGCAAGGAGTTCCGCCAGCTCGGCCATCTCAACTTCCTCTGGCTGATCCTCGGCGCTGCCCTCGAGCTGGCTTCCCTGGCTGCGTACGCCCAGCTCACCCACACCGTCCTCGCCCCGGACGCGCCAAGGCGGTTTCGGATCTTCCGCATCAACATGTGGGCGTTGGCCATCAGTCACGTCCTCCCAGGAGGCACCGTGCCGGGGACGGCCGTGAGCTACCGCCTCCTGACCGAGTCCGACGTGCCGGGCAGCACGGCCGCTTTCGGGTTGGCCACCCAGGGCATCGGGTCAGCGGTTGTGCTCAACGCCATCTTTTGGCTGGCCCTCCTGGTATCCATTCCGCTGCGGGGCTATAACCCGCTCTACGGCTTCGCCGCCATTCTGGGCGTCTTGCTGCTCTCGATTTTCGCCGGTCTGATCGCGCTTCTCACCCGGGGTGAGAAACAGGCCGAGCAATTCGTGCACCGCCTGGCGTCGCGCCTGCCGTTCGTGAACCCCGACACGGTGACATCGCTGGTGAAGAAGGTGGCCGACCGAACGAAGGTGCTCACAAAGAGTCCCCAGGTGCTCTACCGGGCCGGCACGTGGGCTGCGGTCAACTGGCTCCTCGATGCGACCTCGCTCTGGGTCTTCCTCTTCGCGTTCGGCGCCCACGTCTCTCCCATCGACCTCCTGGTCGCGTACGGCTTGGCCAACATCCTGGCGGTCATCCCCATCACTCCGGGCGGCTTGGGCGTCGTCGAACTGACCGTCGTCTCCGTGCTCACCGGCTTCGGCGTGGCCGGCGGGGCGGCGACGGCGGGCGTCCTGTGCTGGCGCCTGGTGAACTTCTGGCTCCCCATCCCGTTCGGGGGGGTGGCGTATCTCTCGCTGCGCTTAGGCCGGTCCCGCTTCGCCATCGGCAAGCTGCAGTCGGACTCCGGACCGCAGGGTTTGCTGCACTAATCCGAGATCACCACGCGAGCTACACCGGATCGGGGTCGCCGCTTCGCCGTCGACGGTCGCTCCGGCCGTCGCCGTCATCCCGATCCTCGATGTACGGCACGGGGTGATTCCCTCCCAGTTCGACGAACCGTTCGTTGAGGGCATGGGCGATCACGTCGTGATCATGGCGGCTCGGCTCAAGGGCGCCATAGAGAAAGGCCTCGAGCTCAAAGCCCGTGCTCATGCCGCCCAATTCGAAGTACCGCAACCACAACTCACCGTGCGAGAGTGCTGCGTCCCGGCGGAAGAAATCGAGTTGATCAGTCGGGACGTCAGCCATCGGTGCGGTTTGGGCGACGAGTGAAGTCGACAATGTCTTCTGCGCGCTCCTGCCATGGCTGGCCGTTCTCGAGCGAGAGCATTCGGAGCGCGCGAGAGGCGTCGACCTCGGCCAGCCCGTCGCGTTCCATGAGCACACCCTGTGCCTGCGCGATCACCTCGCACGAGCGAAGGGCCCCCAGAAACTGGACGGACCCGTCCACAAAACTTGCGCCAATGGAGAAATCGGACAAGGAATGGTCAGCGCTTGACACGTTATGTGCGGGTGCCGAGGGCGACGCCCCGGCGCCCACGTGCACCTGGCACGGGCGGGGTCAAGTCGAAAAGCGCCCCAGGGCAAAGGGGGGAGGTACCCGGTGGTAACGGGGTGAGGCTCCCAGCGACCGACAGTGAGGTGTTCGACATGTCGTCGTATCTCCAAGGTTGTCGGGGGCTGCCGGAAGGGCCATCCCTCTCAAACCCTCTCTGTTGAAGGCACCCCCATAGTACACCCCGGTCCCTCGGCAGGGGAGGGAGCGGCCCTACGATGCGCCCATGAGCCACGGGCACAGTGTGAGGACGCGGATGCAAGCCTCCGCCGGCACACGGGTGACGGTCAGCTCGGTGGTGGGTGCCGCGGCGGGGATCGTGTTCTCCATGTTCAGCTCGCGCTACACCATTTGGCAGCCGGCCGTTCTGGTGGGCTGGGATGTGGCCGTGGCGACCCTCCTCGCTTCCATCTGGTTCTCCCATGGCCATTTGAGCGCGGCCAAGACCAAGGAAAGTGCGCTCCGGGAGGATCCGAGCGCGCCGCTCTCCGAGTTACTGGTTCTCACCGCCGGAGTGGCCGTACTGGCCGCAGTGGCCTTGCTGCTCGTACGGGCGGCCAGCACGAGCGGCGGCACCAAGGCGTACCTGATCGCGCTCGGCGTGGTCAGCGTCGCCCTGTCGTGGGCTCTGGTCCATACCACCTTCACGCTGCGCTACGCCCGGCAGTATTACAGCGCGCCCGAGGGCGGCATTGACTTCAACGAAGACGACCCGCCGACCTATCTCGACTTTGCGTACCTCGCCGTCACGATCGGCATGACGTTCCAGGTTTCGGACACCAACTTGACCTCGAAGCCGATGCGCCGCGTCGCCCTTATCCATGCGTTGCTGTCGTACTTGTTCGGCGCGGTGATCGTGGCTCTCGTCATCAACGTGGTCTCGAGCCTCCTGCACTGACCCCCTAGCTGTCCGCCCGCTCCTCGTCGCCGAGAAAGATCTCGCTGTCGCGACGGCGACGGGCCCGCTCGATAGCCAGCTCCTTCAGCCGACTCTGCGCGCTGACCCCGTGCACGTTCTCCACGCGCCTCCAGCGACGGTCCGAGCCGAGCTGCCACGTGTTGGTCTCATCGGCGAAGACGAGGTCGAGGATCTCGAAAAGGCGCGCTTGAAGCTCGGGGTCACTGATCGGGGCGAGAACCTCCACCCGTCGATCCAGGTTGCGGCCCATCAGATCGGCGGAGCCGATATAGAGCTTGAGTGGCAATCCCGGTCCAATGTCAGGGTTCTTTGGCACCCCGCCGAAACGATAGATCCGCGAATGCTCGAGGAAGCTTCCGACCAACGAGCGTACCGAGATGTTGTCGGACAACTCGGGAATGCCGGGGCGCAGACGGCACAAGCCCCGCACGGAGAGATCGATCGGTACACCCGCCCCAGAGGCGCGATAAAGGGCGTCGATCATGGGGGCGTCGGTCAACCCGTTCAGCTTGAGCACGATGCGACCCTCGGGACCCGCTTCGGTCTGCTCTTCGATCATGGCCAGAATCCGCTTGCGGACCGTGACCGGCGACACAAGGATCTGGCGGTAGTCGGCATGCCGCGAGAAGCCGGTGAGGTAGTTGAACAACTCCCCCACATCGCTCCCCACTTCCTCATTCGCCGTGAGGAGCCCGATGTCCTCGTAGACCCGCGCCGTCTTGGAGTTGTAGTTCCCCGTTCCTACGTGGCAGTAGTGTCGCACGCCTTCTTCTTCGCGCCGGAGCACGAGCGCAGTCTTCGAGTGCGTCTTGAGGCCCACGATCCCGTAGACAACGTGGACGCCCGCCTCTTCCAAGGCACGGGCCCAACCGATGTTCGCCTCTTCGTCGAAGCGCGCCTTCAGCTCGACGATGGCCGCCACCTGCTTGCCGTTCTCGGCCGCCCGGATCAGAGAGGCCACGATCGGGCTGTCACCGCCGGTGCGGTAGAGAGTTTGCTTGATCCCGAGAACCGCCGGGTCTTCGGCTGCTTGTGCGATGAACGCCTCCACCGACGTGGCGAACGAGTCGTAGGGATGATGCACCAGCACGTCGCGTTCGCGCAGTTGCGCAAAGAGCTCAGTTGGCTCGTGGGCCGCCGTGGCCAGGCGAGCCGGCGTCATCGGCGTCCAGGTCTCGACGTGCAGGTCGGGACGGTCGAGCGCGTAGACCCCCCACAGGCCGCTCAGATCCAAGGGCGCCCCGACGCGAAAGACGCCGTCGGCCGCCACCTCGAGCTCCGTCGACAACAGTTCGACGAGTTCGTCGTTCATGTCCGCACCGACTTCGAGCCGCAATGCCCGGCCGAAGCGCCGACGGCGAAGTTCCATCTCGATGGCCACCAGAAGGTCGTCAGCCTCGTCTTCTTCAAGAGCCAGATCAGCGTTGCGCGTTACCCGGAAGGCGTAGTGCTCCCCCACGCTCATCCCGGGGAACAGCGTCTCGAGGTGCGCCGCGATCACCTGTTCCAAAGGGACGAACCGCTCGCCGTCGGGCATCACCACGAAACGCGGCAGGACCGGCGGCACCTTGACGCGGGCGATCCGGCGTTCGCCCGTTGAGGGATCCTGTACCTGGATCACCAGGTTGAGCGACAGGTTCGAGATGTAGGGAAACGGGTGACCCGGGTCGACTGCCAGCGGCGTGAGAACGGGAAAGATCTGACGCTGGAAGACGTCGACGAGGTGGATCCGATCATCGTCATCGAGCGAGGACCAGTCCGAGAAGCGCACACCGGCGTCCGCCAGTGCCGGGACGATTTGATGGAGGAAGATGGCGTCCTGGCGGCTCACCAGTTCCTCGACCCGCGCCCGGATCATCTTCAACTGCTCACCCGGTCGCAATCCGTCGACCGAGCGGGTGCGCACGCCAGCGGCCACCTGATCCTCCAGGGCAGCCACGCGGACCTGATAGAACTCGTCGAGCAGCTCCGAGAAGATGGCCATGAACTTGGTCCGCTCCAGCAACGGGACACTGTCGTCCTCAGCCAGATCAAGCAAGCGCGCGCCGAAATCGAGACGCGATTGCTCCCGGTTCGTGAACCGCTGATACCCGAAGGCCTCTATCTGTTGCAGCGTGGGCGGCGTGGGCCGCTCATGGGATTCCCAAGGCGGCGTCATCAGATCGGGATCGGCGGTCATGGTGTCACCCACCATCCTACTTGGCACAACTACGATGCGAAGAGTGCCGTCACGAACCCGTCATACACGGATTCCGCGCTACGTGATCGGCCCCAAACCCAAGCGCCGCACCGAACTCGGCCTGCTCGTATTCGCCGCGGTGATCACCGTCGCCCTCTACGTCATCGCCGAGATGGCCAACAAGTCGAAAATCCCCCCCCACATCGGCCCCTTCCTCGGCGTCGTGTTGGGCCTCTCACTGGTGGCCCACATGGCCAATCGCTGGTTGGTCCCCCAAGCCAATGCGGTCATCCTTCCTCTGGCCGCACTGCTCAACGGCATCGGTTACGTCGTGATCGCCCGGTGGGACCCTGCCTTCGCGAAGTCACAAGCCGGCTGGGCCGCCATCGGCATAGGCCTCTATGTCGTCACCTTGCTCGGAGTCCGCTTCTCCAGGGATCTGGAGCGCTACCGCTACCTGCTGCTGTTGGTCGGCGGTCTGCTGTTGGTGGCCCCGTTGTTCTTTACTCCCATCAACGGGGCGAGGCTGTGGATCCACTTCTCCAGTTTCGAATTCCAGCCGGTTGAATTCTCCAAGATCCTCCTCTGCATATTCTTCGCCTCCTACTTCGCCTCCAACAAAGAGTTGCTCTCCATACCAACGGCCCGCATAGGAAACCGGCTCGTACTCGATCCCCGCCCCCTGATTCCGATCCTCCTGGCCTGGGGCGTCGCCATGGCGATCATCGGGTTGGAAGACGACATCGGTTTCGCCGCCCTGCTGTTCACGCTGTTCATCGGATTACTCTGGGTAACCACCGGTCGCGTCGGCTACCTGGTGTTCGGCTTCGTGCTCTTCGTTGTCGGTGCCATCTTCGCCGCGCACTATTTCAGTCAGGTCCATGTCAGGGTCGAACAATGGCTCGACCCTTGGCCCACGAAGACCAATCCCGGGTTGACGCAGCTGGCGGCGACCCAGTTCGGCCTGGGCGACGGAGGTATCGGGGGTACTGGCCTGGGGCTGTTCAACTCCCCGGTCATCATTCCTGAAATCTCCAGCGACCTGATCTTTGCCGCCATTGCTATCGAACTGGGAATGATCGGGGCGGTGGCGGTGACGTTCGCCTACACCCTCCTTGTCGGCGCAGGCATGCGTATCGCCCAGACGGCGCGCTCGGACTTCTCTCGCCTCATGGCGACCGGCCTGACGATCATCGTCGGGTTTCAGGCCTTCTTCATTATGGCGGGAGTGATTCGGCTCTTACCCTTGACCGGTATCACGCTGCCCTTCGTGGCCTATGGAGGCTCATCGCTCCTCGCCAACTACGTGCTCCTCGCCCTCCTCATGCGCATCTCCGATGAGGGAGCACAGAAGATACAGGCCGATCTGTCGTCGGGCGTCATACAGCCAGGCGAGCGCCCGATGGTGCCAACCTGATCCTCAGTTCGGCTGCGGCACGACGTCGCCTGCTTCGTCGAGCAGACGCTCGTCCACCAGGATCGGCGCCGCAACCGGCATGCGCTGGGCCAACACCAAGCCGTCGGAGGGGCGACACAGAATGCGCTCGCGCCCGTTTTGCGCCATGACATCGAGCTCGGCGAGATAGTTACCCTGATCCCGACCGATGAGGCGCACTGCGATGACGTCGATGTGCACGCGTTGCAGGACCTGCGCGAACAACTCATGGGTCAGAGGTCGCGGCGAATCCATCCGTCGCATTGCCAGCGAGAGTGCAGTTCCCTCGGTGAGCCCCACCGGGAAGGCCAGCGTTCGCATTGGTGACTCTGACTCCACGAGGGTCACCAGCGGGAACTGTGAAGGCAGGTCGAGCGATACATCTTCGACGTCCATCACGCGGAAGGCCGGCGGAAGAGGGGCAGTGGTGTCCTCCAGAGCGGTCATCGCATTCTCCGGTGCGCGCCCACACTGAGGGCCAGCCCGATGGCCAGGAAGAAAGAGATCACCGCAGTGCCCCCATAGCTCACGAAAGGGAGAGGGATACCGGTGATCGGCATGATGCCCATCGTCATGCCCGCATTCTGGAACACGCTGAAAGCAACGAACGTAAAGAGCCCGGTGCAGAGCAAACGACCGAAGACGTCGCGTGATTGCCCGGCCGCGTGCAGGACCCTCCAGGCAATGACGCCCAGGAGCGCCAGCAAGCCGACCGCGCCCACGAAGCCGAGTTGTTCGCCCACGGCGGTGAAGATGAAGTCGGTCGACTGCTCAGGCACGTACCCCAGATTGGTCTGCGCTCCGTGCAGGAGGCCGGTACCGAGAAATCCTCCGGAGCCAATGGCGTTCTTGGCCTGGGTGGTGTTGTAAATGGCAGAGATCACTTGCTGATTGGTACTCGTCGAATTCGGATTTAAAAAGGTTGTGAGGCGAGCGATCTGATAGCCGTGCAGGATTCCTGTTTCCGCCGCCACCAGGGCCACCAGGATCACCCCGATGACCAGGAAGACCAGAATCCGCATCGGCAACCCCGCCACGGCCAGCATGACCAGCAAGACGATCATCATGATGATTGCGGTACCCAGGTCAGGCTGGATGAGCACCAGGCCGATCGGGATCCCGGACATGATCAACAGCTTGAACACGTCCTTCCACGCCAACCCTTCGTCATTTCGACGATCGCAGTAGGCCGCTACTCCCAGGATCAAGCCGATCACTGCGAATTCCGAAGGTTGAATCTGGATAGGTCCCAGGCTGAACCAGCGTTGCGCTCCCTGCGCGTGGCTCCCGACCGCCATCACCCCCAGGAGCGACAGTACAGACAGCAGGTAGAGGAGTATGGCAACGGGTTCGAGGCGTCTGTAGTCGAATACGGCGAAGATGGCCATGACAATGACGCCCAACACGACGAACAATGCCTGTTTCTTCAGGTAGAGGTGTGGGTCGTCCCCCAACGCCAACAAGGAGCCCCGAGTGGCGGAATACACCATGACCACACCGATCCCAGCGACGATAACCGTGGCCAGGACGAGTATGAAGTCGAAGACAGGTCCGCTGCGCCGGTTGACGACTGTTCGAGAGATCATGGTCATAGGGCGGCCTAGCGGGACAGAATACCGGGCATGACTCAACGTTTCGTAGGCGGCCCACATCCCCTGGTGGGAGCGTCAGGGGCGGGAAGTGGCTGGCTCTACGATCTGATGACGAAGGCCGGAGTGGACCACAGCACCGCCAAAACGGTCACCGACCTGGTGGTGCGCCCGGTGGCGGTGGTCCTCGTATTGCTCGTCGGCGTGGTCGTGGCGCGTCTGGGGAGCAAAGCCCTCCGGCGCATGCTGCAGCGCTTGGCCAATCAGGCGGCCGCCCGCTCGGGCTCGGCGCGTACCGGGGCGCGCATGTCGACGATGTCCGCTTTGGCGGCGAATCTTTGGCGCTTCTTCGTCTTCATCATTGCCGTGGCCATCATCCTCGGCATCGTGGGCATCGACCTCACACCGCTCTTGGCCAGCGCCACCATCATCGGAGCCACCCTGGGCTTTGGGGCCCAACTCATCGTGCGCGACTACTTCTCTGGCTTCCTGCTCACCCTCGAGGACCAGTACGGGATCGGCGACAACATCACCGTCGGGACGGTGAGCGGCGTGGTCGAGGACCTCACCCTGCGCGTGACGCGCCTGCGCGCGGTCGATGGCACCGTGTACTTCCTCGCCAATGGCGACATCCGCCAGTTGGCCAACACCTCGCGGGGTTGGGCGCACGCCGTGGTCGATCTCACGCTCCCCGGTTCTTCCGCCGGTGATCTGCCACGCGCCCGTGGAGCGATTGAACAAGCGGCTCGGAGAGTTGCTGCCTCCGAGGAGTTCGCCGGTCACACCTCGGAGCCGCCGGAACTGGTCACTTTCGTCGACTCCACCGAGAGCACCCTCACCCTCCGGGTCATGCTGCACAGCGTGCCAAACCAGCGCGACGCGCTCACCCGCTCCTTGCGGGAAGAAGCGATTGTGGAGCTGAGTCGCGCCGGACTGTGGCCGGCGGAAGCCCCGAACTAGCGAACCTGTCAGGCGACGGCGATGGCCGCCTGCCACATGACGTCGACCGGCGGCGCCAAGCCCGTCCACAATTCCAGTTGGGCGGCCGCTTGATGCACCAACATTCCCAGCCCATCCACCGCAGTCGCCCCAGCGGCTGTCGCCGCGGCGAGCCACGCCGTGGGGCGAGGGGCGTAGACCAGATCCGCCGCCACCTGTCCCGCGTGGAGCAGCGTCGGCGCGATGAGCCAAGCGTCGCCCACCGTTCCCGTGCCCGTCATGCCCACCGGGGTGGCGTTGACGATCAGCTCCGCATTCTCGGCCAGAGCTGCTGCGCCGTCGCCGAGATCGCCCGCCCGCCCCACGGCGCCGGCCAATGCAGCGACGTCGAGCGCCTTGGTCGCAGTCCGGTTCACGACCACCACCGAAGCTGCTCCGGCATCGGCCAGTGCGAGGGTAACGGCCCGAGCTGCTCCCCCGGCGCCGATGATCAGGCATCGCTTCCCGGACGGATCGAAGTTCGCCGCCCGCGCCAGGGAGGCCAAGAAGCCGGCGCCGTCCGTATTGTCACCGAACAGCGTGCCGTCCCGGTTCATGATGCAGTTGACGGCCCCCAGATGTCGGGCCACGTCGCTGCGCTCGTCCACCAATGCGGCCACGTCCGCCTTGTGGGGCATGGTCACCGAGACACCTGCCACGCTGAGGGCACGGATCCCGGCCAGCGCAGCCGCCGCCTCGCCCGCGGCCACTTCGAACGCCACCGAGATCCAGTTGAGCCCGAGTGCCCTAAAGGCCGCGTTATGGAGCAGCGGGGAAAGGGAGTGGCGTACGGGGTCACCCATGACGCCAACCACCAACGTGCGGGCGTCCGTCTTCTCGGGACCCGCGGTCACCTCAGCCGACCCCGCGCTGTTGCGCCAACTTCTCGTTGGCCAGTTGCTCGTTGAACGTGTCGGAGAATGCCTCGGTGCCGTCTTTCTTCACCACGACGAAGTACAGCCACGATCCAACAGGAGGGTGGATGGCTGCCGTAAGCGCACCCGAAGACGGGCTGCAGATAGGGGTCGGGGTCAGCCCGGTATGGAGATAGGTGTTGTAGGGCGTCTGCAATTTCAGGTCACTCGCTGTCACCGCGCCGCCGTCCTGGCCAAGCGAGTAAAGGACCGTGGCATTCATCTGCAGCGGCGAGCCCACGGTGAGGCGGTTGTAGATGACCCGTGCCACGTCGGGCATGTTCTTCGGAATGTAGCCCTCCTTCTCCACGATGGAGGCCGCAATGATCACCTGGTACGGCGTCAGCCCCAAGGCTGAGGCTGAGTCCGAGCTCAGCCCGGCCGCCGTCGCCTGGGCATCGAACCGGTGCACCATGGCTTTCAAAATGGCGGTGTCGCTCTCTCCGGGAAGCACGAGGTAGGGACCGGTTCCCAACATCCCCTCGAGATCATTCGATCCCGAGGGCGAGAACACGGAGTGCACCGCGCCACTCGCCGCCACGCGGGAAAATCCGCCACCCGAATGACCCGGGAGATCATCGACCCGTACCGCCACCTCATGCAGCGTCAGTCCCGCATCGACCGTGACGGTTGGCACGTTGGGACCACCGTCGAGGATGGCATGTACCTGGGAGAAACTCTGGTTCTGGTACAGCAGGTAGTGCCCCGGCACCAGCGTCGGCGAACCGTGCCACAGATCGAAGACCCGAAAGGCGAGCGAGCTGCCGATCACATGATCGGACGAGAGTCGTGACAGCACGGAACCGACCGACTCACCGCTTCGCACGTCGATGATCTCTCGTTTCCCGAGTGGGCCTGAGGACTGTGACGTCACTTCGTACCAGGCGACGAAGGCCACCACGATCAGCACCACCACACCCGCGATCAGCGCCACTAGGCGTCGACGCCGGTGCCGAACGTGCCGGCGCCGTCTAACAGCATTTCCGGCCGGAGTGCGGACTCCGGGGTCCAGGGGCGGGCTCGGGGGCGGGGCGTCGAAATCGAAGACACGATCGGGAGGGTCGTGAGGGTCGGTCACGACTTGTCCAACCAGGCCTGCAACAGAACCATCGCCGCCGCACTGTCGATGACCGAACGAGCAGCCCGCCCCTTGCGGCCGGCCGCGGTCAGCGATCGCTGCGCTTCGACGGTCGTGAAACGCTCGTCGGCCGTCTCTACTGCCACGCCGAGCGGATCGAGCAGCGCACGCAGGGCCTCCACCTCGGCCAAGGCACCTTGCGCCGCGGGTCCCTTTGCCCCCGACAAGCTGAGCGGCAGGCCGACCACGACCGTTCCGGCCTCGATCTCACTGATGGCCGCGAGCACGGCCGCATGATCACGCGTCAAATCGCCCGTGCGCTCCACCACGCCCCACGGGGATGCGAGCGTGCGCCGGCTGTCGCTGTAGGCCACGCCGATGCGACGCGCCCCCAGATCGAGCGCCGCCACTCGCCCGCTCGTGCCCTCACTCACGCCGAGAGGAGTCGGCGTGCCTCGGCGAGTGCTTCCTCGACCCGTGACACGTCTTTACCACCGGCCACGGCCAACTGGGAAGATCCGCCGCCGCCTCCCCCGACGATGGCACCGAGGGCACGCACCACCTCTTTGGCATCGGGCTCACCGTCGGTTACGACGACAAGCGCGACCTTGACGCCGTCGGGCGACCCACCCAGGGCAACGGCACGCACACCGTCATGGCGGTGCACGGCCTGCGCCAGCACGCGCAGCGCATCAGCTTCGAGAGAATTGTGACGCGCCACTACGATGCCCTCAACCGCACCCTTCGCCAGTTCCGTCGCCACCGACTCGCTCGACTGTTGCCGCAGCTTCGAGAGTTCTTTTTCAGCCTCGCGTTGCCGCGCCAGCAGGCGGTCCAGCGACGCCAGCAGCTCGTCGGGCTCGGTGCGCAACAGATCGGCGGCCGAGCGGACGAGGTGCTCACGGGCGGTGGCCCGGTCCAGGGCGGCGCGACCCGTGACAGCGAAGATGCGCCGCTTGTTCGACCCGATGCTCTCCTCTGACACCAGGGCGATGGGGCCGATCTGCCCCAAGGAATCGACGTGGATTCCGCCGCAGAATTCGAGCGACGTGTCGCCGGCCCGGATCACCCGCACCGATTCGCCGTATTTGTCGTCGAAGAAGCGTAGTGCGCCCATGCGCTCGGCCTCCTGGAGCGACGTCTCCGTCGTCTCCACTACAGCGTCGGTGAGGACGGCGTCATTGGCCAGAGCGAACACGGTGTCGAGTTCCTCCGTGGTCACGGCCCCATGATGCGAGAAGTCAAAGCGCAGCCGGTCGGGCGCCACCAGCGACCCCTGCTGGCGCACGTGGTCGCCCAGGACAGCGCGCAACGCAGCATGAAGCAAATGGGTCGCAGTGTGATTGCGCCTGATCGCCTCACGACGGGGGACATCAATGGCGGCGAGCGCGTCCTGACCCAGTACGAACTCACCCGTCACCCGCGCTTTGTGGGCGATCAATCCGGGAAGCGCGTACACCGTGTCGTAGACGTCAGCGCGGCCCGTCTCGGTCACGATGGAGCCGGTATCGCCCACCTGGCCGCCGCCCTCGGCGTAGAACGGCGTCTGATCTAAGAAGATCTCGACTTCGGAGCCGGCCGTGTCGGAGCTGACCATGTCGGAGCCGCCCGCGTCGGAGCCGGTCCCGGACAGCACGCCGACGATGCGCGCCGGGACCTCGTACTGGGCCGCGGCGCGCCCGACGAACTGCGTGGTGCCCTCCGACTCGAGCAACGCCCGGTAGGCCGACTCGTCGCCCACCTTGGCCGACCGCGCCGCGGCACGGGCCCGGGAGCGCTGTGTGGCCATGGCCGCGTCAAAGCCCACCCGATCGACCTCCACCCCCGCATCGCGGGCCAGTTCCTCGGTCAATTCGACCGGGAAGCCGTGGGTGTCATGCAACGTGAAGGCCACGTCGCCTCCGAGCACCGGCTCCCCGCTGGCAAACGCCTCTTCCAACCGCCCGAGGCCGGCTCGCAGCGTGCGATCGAAACCCGCTTCCTCGCGCTCGAGCACGGAGAGAATGACGTCGTTGTTCTCGACCAGAGCGGGCCACGCCGTGCCCAGGACCTCCGTCGCCGCCCGAACGAGTGTCGGGGTCACCGCCTTCTCCACTCCGAGCCGGCGGGCAGCGAGCACAGCACGCCGGACGACGCGGCGCAGCACGTACCCGCGGCCCTCGTTGGCCGGGAGCACGCCGTCGGCCACCAGCATGGACATGGCGCGGCTGTGGTCGGCCATCACCCGGAGCGCAACATCGGTCCGGTCGTCGCGACCGTACGGGGTGCCGACAATGGAGGAGGCCGCCTCGATAATCGGTGCGAACAGATCAGTCTCAAATATCGAGTCGTGACCCTGCAGGATGGGGAGGATCCGTTCGAGTCCGGCTCCGGTGTCGATGTTCTTCTTGGGCAGTTCGACGCGGGAGCCGTCGGCGTTGCGGTTGAACTGCATGAAGACCAGGTTCCACAACTCGACGAAGCGCTGTTCACCGCCCAACTTGGGGCCGCCCTCCGCCCCGTAGGAAGCGCCCTTGTCGATGAAGATCTCCGAGTCCGGCCCGCAGGGACCGGTGTCGCCCATGGCCCAGAAGTTGTCGGCATCGCCCATGCGTTGGATGCGAGAGCGCGGGAAGCCCACCTTGTCGATCCAGATCTGCTCGGCCTCGTCGTCGTCGTCGTGCACGGTGACCCACAGGCGGTCGCCATCGAGGCCGAAGACCTCGGTCAGCAGCTGCCAGGCCATCGGGATGGCCTCTTCCTTGAAGTAGTCGCCGAAGCTGAAGTTGCCCAACATCTCGAAGAACGTGCAGTGGTAGGTGTCCGTGCCGACGACCTCGATGTCGACCGTGCGGAAGCACTTCTGGACGCTGGTGGCCCGCGGCCACGGTGCCGCTTCATCCCCGACGAAGTACGGCTTGAACGGGACCATCCCCGCGATGGTGAAGAGCACCGATGGGTCGTGCGGGATCAGGCTGGCAGAGGGGACAGCGGTGTGCGCCCGATCCACGAAATAACGCGTGAAGGCCGCCCTCAGTTCATTGGCGTCCATGTCGTCAGCTTACCGGCCGCCGGGTCGCCACCTGGGCCGATGATCCAGCTCGGCACCGGCCCGCGCTAGGAGTCCGCGATGCCCACTATCGGACGGTTCAGATGGATCGCGCCGGTTGAGCCGAAGAACTCCGCATCGCCGAAGGCGAAAACCCCGCCGTCCGCCGCTACCAGCAGGTAGCCGGCACCATCGGTCGATGCCGCCATGCCGACAATGGGCTGGTTCAGCCGTGTCCCGCCCATCGACCCCAGGAATTGAGCGTTGCCGAAAGCGAAGACACCGCCGTCTGCGGCCACGAGCCAGTAACCACCGCCTCCCGGAGCAGCGGCCAGACCGACGATAGGAGCGTTGAGTGGCGTCCCGCCCGTGGACCCGTAGTAATTGGCGTCGCCGAAGGCGAAGATGCCGCCGTCTGCGGCCACGAGCCAGTAACCCTGGCCGTCGGGCGTGGCCGCCATGCCGATGATGGGCTTGTTGAGGTGCGTGGCGCCCTCCGAACCGAAGAAGTGCGCGTCACCGAAGGCGAAGATGCCGCCGTCTGCGGCCACGAGCCAGTAACCCTGGCCGTCGGGCGTGGCCGCCATGCCGATGATGGGCGCGTTGAGGTGCGTGGCGCCCTCCGAACCGAAGAAGTGCGCGTCGCCGAAGGTGAAGATGCCGCCGTCTGCGGCCACGAGCCAGTAACCCTGGCCGTCGGGCGTGGCCGCCATGCCGATGATGGGCGCGTTGAGGGCGATATTCCCGGTGCTGCCCTCGAAAGTGGCGGCGCCGAAATCGAAGATGCCCCCGTCGGAACCGACGAGGCGGTACCCCCCGCATCCTGGTACGCCGAAGGCAAAGGAATCCCCGCTCGTGGCAACCGAAGTCCCCTGCGGGTTGCTGACGGTGACGTTGACGCAAAGAGCCTTGCCCGGCGAAGGCGGGACAACCACGAGCGACGTCGCAGACTCCGAGACGATGGTCCCGGCCCCGGCGGCGCCGAAGCTGACCACCGTGGCATCAGCCAGTCCTCCCCCCGTGACGGTGATAGCGCCTGCGCCCGTCACCGCTTCCGAACCGGTGCTCAGACTCTGCACGGTCGGGCAGCCATCGCCACCCTCCAGCGCGATGGCGAGATTCTGCTCCTGCGGCGTGCCCAGCCCGGTCGCCGGGTTATCCGGACTCATCGCGGCGTAGTTGCCTCCGTTCGTACCGGTGAAGTCGTTGTTCCCCGTCATGACGTTGGTGAAGTTCGGCCCACTCGACGCCGCCGCTGCATACAAAGCCGGGGCCACGAGTCCAACGGGGGCATTACAGCCCTGATTCGTATCAGCCAGAAACCCGGCGATGGAGGGCGCCACCTCGCTTGTGCCGCCGAAGTCGAGCCAACCACCCCAGTAGACGACCACGCCATGGCGAGGATCCGCATCGAGGGAGAGATCAGGCACCATGCGCTGACCGGACGCGGTGCCGGGCGCAGCCGATCCCGACCCTGCCTCGACTGTGGGCTGCCACGTTGGCTTCGGCCACACCGTGGAGAATCCTCCCCCGCCGGCCCCGTTCACCGACTCGTCCTGGCAGAAGCCGAGGCTCTGCGAGACGCAGTTGTTCCATACCGATTGGCTTGCCACGTTCCCGCCGGTCAGGGTCGTCCCGCCCGCACTGAGAACATCGGGCTGGCTCCCCGGATCATCCACCGACAGCTCGGTCCCGCGGTCGGTGTCATAGCAGTCCTCTGACCCCGAGTCACCCGAGGCGGCCACCATGGTCTGACCCTGCGCTGCCATGCGCTCGAAGATGGCGTTCTCCTGCGCGGCGGCGCCCGGCTCGTTGTCCTGCTCGCAAAAGCCCCAACTGGTGGTGACCACTTGGGCCACATCGTCCGCGGCAATGCGGTTGTAGAGGTCGAGCGCGGCCACATCGATGTCGTCCGGCGCCTCGTAGACGACGATCGACGCCGAGGGAGCACTCACCGCGGCCAACTCGATATCGAGCGCCGCCTCGCCCGAACCCGACGCCGAACCGGTCGGGGACCCGTCCACGGTCACAACCTGTGTTGGATTGCTCAGGCCGTAACACGACTCGAACGCGGCGATGTCCGCGTTCGAGAACCGTTCGAACTCGACGACGCCGATGGTCTGGCCCGCCCCCGTCCGTCCTTGACCGAGCACCTGGCTCAGGCCATACGTGTTGGCCAACTGCGTCGACGTGTAGTTCGACGAACCGGCAGCATTCGACGCCGCGTTACAGGCCTGCGGCGCTCCGGTGAGAGCGTGGCCGTCGGGCCCGGTGGCGCCGGGACTATTCGCCGTGTTGGACGCGCTCGCCGCGCTGGGCCCACTGGGCGTCGCAGCAAGCTGCGAGTGCTCGCGGGCCAGACTGCTCAGGCCGATGATCCCCGTGATGTCGTGCACCAGCGTGGCCGGGATCTCCGGTGCGGCGGTGTTGACCAGCGAGGTGGCTCCCCCGCGAAGGCGAACCGATTCGAGTGGCGTCCCAAAGGCGGCCGATACGGTCCGGGCGTTGCCGCTGACGGGGAGCAGGTCGCTGCCCGGTGTGGGGCTGCCGACGATGAGCCCCTGTGCGGCCAGGGAGGCGCTCACCGCCTGCACTTCAGTCGTGCTCGGCCCGTAGGCCGCAGCGAACTCGGCCGAGGTCAGATAGTGGTGGTACGCGGGTGATCCGGGCGTCGAGACGGCCGCCACCTCGGCGGCCAATCCGGTCGGGTTCTGGCCGGCCAGCCCGACGTCGAGGCGAACCACCTGGGTGTGGGGCACGGGGCCCAACCGGGTCACCCCCGATGGGATCTTCGGCAGCTCACCCGAGAGCGTGACCTTGGCCGCCGACAGAGGCGATGTCGCCGCCGCAGCCGGGGCGGAGTTCGACACCGTGAGTGCAATGAGCGTTCCCACGCACAGTGCCGCAGTGCAGAAGGCGCCCCCGCGGATTGCCTTCTTCAAACGCCAGCCTCTCATTCGTGGTCCGGGTCACCCCGCCCTTCGGCCCCGTGGGGGGACGGCTCGTAGTACACGTGTCCCTCGAGCGCCTCTGGACGATACTGCTGTGCCACCACTCCCGTGGGGTCATCGTGCGGGTAGGCGTACCCCGCACCATGGCCGAGCGAGGCCGCGCCTTTGTAATGGCTGTCGCGCAGGTGGGTGGGAACCTCCTGTTGCGCTCCGGAGCGCACATCCTCCTGGGCGCGGCCCAGCGCCACGGTCACCGAGTTCGACTTCGGGGCGCGGGCCAGGTAGACCACCGCCTCGGCCAAGTTGAGCGAAGCCTCGGGCAGGCCGACGTACTCCACTGCCCGCGCCGCAGCCTCAGCGATAAGGAGAGCTTGCGGATCGGCCAGGCCGACGTCCTCACTGGCCAAGATCACCAGTCGCCGCGCCAAGAAACGCGGGTCTTCGCCACCCTCGATCATCCGGGCCATCCAGTAGAGTCCGGCGTCTGGATCCGAACCGCGGACGCTCTTGATGAGAGCGCTGATTTGGTCGTAATGCTCGTCTGCGCCCTGATGGAAAAGCCGCCCGTCCCGAGCCCGGGCCATGTCGTCCATGGTCAGCACGAGCTGCCCTGGCTGGCCGCCGGCCGAGGCGCCAGAGCTGGCGGCAGTCGCTCGTGCCAGGGCCACCGCCACCTCGATAGTGGTCAGGGCCGCCCGGGCGTCTCCCTCGCACGCAGCCACAACAGCGTCGATGGCGTCGTCAGTAGCCGACGCCTCCTCGGCCACCAGGCCGCGCGCAATGAGCGTGCGCAGGTTCTCGGGGCTGAGCGGGCGCAATCTCCACAACGAGGACCGGCTCAGCAACGGCGGATTCACCTCGAAGAAAGGGTTCTCAGTGGTGGCGCCGATGAGGACGACGAGCCCATCTTCGACCGCCGGCAGTAACACGTCCTGCTGCGACTTGTTGAAGCGGTGGACCTCGTCGACGAAGAGCATGGTGCTCTGCCCGTGCTCCCCCAGCCGGCGCTCGGCCTCGGTCAGGGCCTCCCGCACATCCTTGACCCCCGCCGCGGTGGCCGACAGCGTGACGAGATGCTTCGCGGTCGTGGCGGCCAGCAGGCGGGCCAGCGTGGTCTTGCCGGTGCCGGCCGGACCCCACAGGATGGCCGACCCCACGCGGTCACTTTCGGCCAGCGTGCGCAGAGGTGCGCCGGGGGCGACCAGATGCTCCTGACCCACCATCTCGTCCAGCGTGCGCGGCCGCAAGCGTGCGGCCAGCGGTGCCTGCCGTTCCAAATTGCGGTGGGCGGCGTCGGCGAACAGGCTCAAGTCGACGCGGGTGGGGTGACCGTACGGATCCCGAGCTCGGCCAGAGCGGAGGCGGGCAGCGCGCTCGGGGCACCGGTGAGGAGGTCGGCCCCCGACTGCGTCTTGGGGTAGGCGATCACCTCTCGGATGTTCTCTTCCCCCGCCAGCACGGCGGTGAGGCGGTCGATGCCGAATGCGAAACCGGCATGGGGGGGCGCCCCGTAGCGGAACGCACTGAGCAGGAATCCGAACCGGGACTCCGCCTCCTCGGTGGAGATGCCGAGCGTGTCGAAGATCCGGGACTGGATGTCCCGGCGATGGATACGCACGCTGCCCGATCCCATTTCCCAACCGTTGAGAACCAGGTCGTAGGCCTGCGAGCGCACGGCAAAGGGAACGGTGTCGAGCAAGGGCAAGTCGTCTTCATACGGCATGGTGAACGGGTGATGGGCCGGCTGAGGGTTCCCCGCAGCATCGACGCCATCGAACATGGGAAAGTCGACGACCCACACATATCGGTGCGGACCCTGGCCGACTGGCGGCGAGCCGAGTGCGACCCGCAGCGCGCCCAAGGTGGTACACGCGACCCGGTGGGTGTCCGAGACGGCGAGGATGAGATCTCCTTCTGACGCCTCGGTCTTCTCCAACAAGGTCGTCCGCTCGGTGTCGGACAAGAAGCGGTTGAGCGGCGAATCGAGCGCCAGCGCTTCCCCGCCGGCGCGCTCGCTGGCGTCGTCGGCCGCCGTAACCCGGAACCAGGCCAACCCGGCTGCGCCGGCCCGCTTGGCCTGCTCGCCGAGCGCGTCGATGCGCGAACGTGTGAACGACGCACCTCCGGGGACGCAGAGCGCCTTGAGATGTGAGCCCGAAAAGGCGCGCACCTCGGTCTTCTCGAACTCCGCCGCCAAGTCGATGAGCTCCATGCCGAAGCGGAGGTCTGGCTTGTCGGTCCCGAAGCGCTCCAGGGCATCGGTCCACGTCATGCGGGTGATGGGGGGCGGGCGCTCGCCCGTCGCCGCTTCGGCGGCATCGAGGACGGCCTCGGAAACGTATGCCATCACGTCATCCTGCGTGGCGAAGGAAGCCTCCATGTCGAGCTGGGAGAATTCGAATTGCCGATCGGCCCGCAGGTCCTCATCGCGCAGGCAGCGGGCGATCTGGTAGTAACGGTCGAAGCCACCGACCATCAGGAGCTGCTTGGCCAATTGCGGGCTCTGCGGCAATGCGTAGAAGGAGCCGTGGTGGAGGCGACTGGGCACCGAGAACTCCCGTGAACCTTCCGGGGTGGGCGCCCACAAGAGTGGCGTCTCGACCTCGCAGAAACCCTGGCGGTCCATGGCGGCGCGGATGGCGGCATTGACCCTCGCCCGTAGGCGCAAGTTGCGCTGCATGCGAGGGCGGCGCAGGTCGATGTAGCGGTAGCGCAGACGTACCTGCTCGTCGGATTCGTCCCGATCGTCGACGGAGAACGGTGGCGGCTCGGCCTCGTTGAGCACCACCACGGTGCAATCACCGATTTCGACCTCCCCGGTGTCCAGGGCAGGATTGACGGTTCCCGGCGGCCGGGGTCGCACCGTGCCTTCAATGGCAATCACCCACTCACTGCGCACGTCGACCTTCGTATCGATCACGCACTGGATCACCCCCGTGTGGTCGCGTAGGTCGATGAAGGCCAGATGCTCACCATGCTCACGGCGGCGCCCGACCCATCCGCACACCCGCACCCGGGAGCCCTCGTCGCCGGCACGAAGTATCCCGCAGAGATGCGTACGCAGCGCAGTGGGCCGATTCTCGACGGACCCGAGGGAAGCGATGTGATCATTCATGGAGTCGAGCGAGTTCCTTTGTCGTTCGGCAGTGCATCATGGACGTGAGGCGAGGACACGAGCGCGCGCAACTCGTTGACGATGTCGGCCCGCAGCACGGTGAGTTGCCCTTCTTCGCTTCGAAGCGGGCGCAGACTGAGCGTGCCCTCTTCCAGTTCCTTGGAGCCGACCACCACGGCCACCAAGGCCCCAGAGCGGTCGGCGGACTTGATCTGTGACTTCATGGAGCGGTCGTCGAAACCGCGGTCGACACGGAACCCGGCCCGGCGGAGCTCAGCCGTCAACAGCACGGCCGATTCGCCGCCGGTGAGGTCGATCACGTAGGCGTGCAGGGGAGGCGGCTCGGTGTCGTACACGCCTTCGGCATCGCAGCCGATGAGAATGCGCTCGACACCGAGACCGAACCCGATGCCCGGCGTCGAGGGGCCTCCCAGCATCTCCACCAGTCCGTTGTAACGACCACCGCCCCCGAGCGCGTTCTGGGCCGCATCAATGGCGCCCGAGGCGAACTCGAAGGTGGTCCGGGTGTAGTAGTCGAAGCCGCGCACGAGACGATGATCGATGGTGTACGGGACATCGAGCGCGTCGAGACCGGCTCGCACGCGGGCGAAGTGCGCGGTGCAGGGCTCACACAGGTTGTCGACGAACCGCGGCGCGCCCTCCGTCGCGTCCTCGCATTCGGGCGTCTTGCAGTCGAGAACGCGCAGCGGGTTCTGGTCGAAGCGGGCTTGGTGCGGCAGACAGAGCTGGGACCGGCGCTCGGCCAGAAAGCCCCGGAGCAACTCCACATAGCCTGGGCGACAGGTGCCATCCCCCATGGAGTGCAGCTTCAGCGTCACCTGGTGCAGACCGAGGCCGGCCAGGAATTCGAAAGCGAGCGTGATGACCTCGACGTCCAGATCGGCGTCCGAAGGCCCGAGGGCCTCAACCCCCAGCTGGAAGTGTTGGCGGTAGCGGCCGTGCTGGGGGTTCTCGTGGCGGAATGACGGCGCCACGTACCACGCCTTCCAGGGCGGAACAGGGTGGTGCTGTACATAGGCGCGCACGATGGACGCCGTGCCCTCGGGCCGCAGCGCCATGACCTGCCCGTCGCGATCGGCGAACGTGTACATCTCCTTGCCGACGACGTCGCTCCCCTCGCCGATGCCACGGTGGAAGATACCTACGTGCTCGAGGATTGGCGTGATGGCCAGCCCGTAACCGGCGCTCTCGACCAGAGAGGCGAAGCGTGCGACCAGGGCTTCCCAACGTGTCGACTCGGGCCAGAGGATGTCGTGCATCCCCTTCGGCGTACGGATCGGCCCTTCGGGCGCGTCCTCGAGGCGCGTTAGAACCTAGGCTCATCTGCTCCCACCCATGATCAGACCTTCTTACCCGGGAGCTGACGATAGGCGTCGAAGACCCCGTCGAGGTGCTTGAGCGCCGTGATGAGAGAGTGCAGGTGGGTGGGGTCGGCCAGCTCCACGTCGAAAGCCATCCGGCTCACCCGGTCCGGCGTGGTGGCGGTGCGAGCAGCAACGATGTTGAGATGGTGCTCGGAGACGACCCGGCTGACGTCGGCCAGCAGTCGAGAACGGTCGAAGGCCAGCACCTCGATGGTCGCGACGAAGACGCCGTCGTTGCCCCGGTCCCACTCGACCTCGATCAGGCGCTCCTTCGAGAGGTCGGCCAGCGAGGCCGCGTTGGCGCAGTCGGCTCGGTGCACCGAGACCCCTCGCCCCTGGGTGACGAAGCCGATGATCTGGTCACCCGGCACCGGCGTACAGCAGCGGGCAAGGTGGATCATGATGTCGTCGAGTCCCTCGACGTAGACGCCGGCGGAGGTCCGACGTCCCTCACGGGGCCCGCGGACACCGCGCAGCGCCGTGGTCGGAAGCTGCTCGTTCTCCCCGCCCCGCAGGGCGCGCGCCAGCCGTTGGACGATGGACTGGGCGGAGACCTGTGACTCGCCAATGGCGGCATACAGCGCGTCGAGGTCGGCCAGGTGCATCGACTCCGCCACCTCGAGCATGGCGGCCGAGCCCAAGAGCTTGTGCAAGGGAAGGCCATCTCGGCGCAGGGCCCGGGCCAGCTCCTCCCGCCCGTTCTCGATGGCGTCCTCACGGCGTTCGCGGCTGAACCATTGGCGGATCTTGTGCCGCGCCCTCGTCGAGGCCACCATTTGCAACCAGTCGCGCGACGGTCCTGCCGTGGGCGACTTCGAGGTGAAGATCTCGACGGTATCAGCAGAGTTCAGTTGCGTTTCGAGCGGGACCAGCCGGCCGTTGACCCGCGCTCCGATACAGCGGTGACCCACTTCGGTGTGGATCACGTAGGCGAAGTCGACCGGGGTCGAACGGGCCGGTAGCGCGATGACCTTGCCCTTGGGCGTGAAGACGTAGACCTCGTCCTGCTCGAGGTCGAGCTTGAGAGCCTCGAGGAACTCGATCGGGTCGTCGGTCTGGCGGTCCACGTCGGCGATCCGCTGCAGCCACGCCATGTCGGAGGACGCGTCCTCCTTCTCCTTGTAGCCCCAGTGCGCCGCGATCCCATACTCGGCTCGGTGGTGCATCGCCGTCGTGCGGATCTGGACCTCGACCGGGTTGCCGTCAAGGCCGATCACCGTGGTGTGCAAGGACTGGTACATGTTGAACTTGGGCGTGTTGATGTAATCCTTGAAGCGTCCCTGGACCGGGGCCCATATGGCGTGGATCGCCCCTAACGCGGCCCAACAGTCCTTCTCGCTCGCCACCACGACACGGATGGCGACGAGATCGTTGATGTCGTCGAACTCCTTGCCCCTGACAACCATCTTCTCGTAGATGCTCCAGAGGTGCTTGGGCCGCCCCGTGACGTCGGCCTCTACGCCCATGCTTTCGAGCCGATCCCGCACGTGGATGAGGACCCGGGCGAGATACTCCTCGCGCTGGGGTGCCCGAGCCGCCACCATCTGCTCGATCTCGGCGTAGCGCTTCGGGTGCAAGGTGGCGAAGGCCAGGTCTTCGAGCTGCCACCGGACCTGCTGCACGCCGAGCCGGTGCGCGAGCGGCGCATAGACGTCGAATGTCTCCTGTGCCGTGCGGCGCTGCTTCCACTCGGGCATCACGGCGAGGGTCCGCATATTGTGCAGACGGTCAGCCAACTTGATCAGCAACACGCGCCAATCGTCGGCCATGGCGACGAGCATCTTGCGGATAGTGGCAGCCTGCTGTGCCTCCTTCGAGTCGAACTGCAGACGGTCCAGCTTGGTGACCCCGTCGACCACCTTGGCCACCCCGGGACCGAAGGCCTCGGTAATGGAGTCGAGGGTGAGACCGGTGTCCTCCACCGCATCGTGCAGGAGGGCGGCCGCGACGGTCTGCGCGTCGAGGCCGAGCTCGGCCACAATGGTGGCCACCGCGATCGGGTGCGTTATGTACGGCTCCCCGGACCGGCGGAACTGCCCGTCGTGAGCAGAGAGAGCGGCCCGGCCGGCAGCCACGATGGCCGTGGTGTCGTCATCGGGGCGGTGACGGGAGAACTCGCCCAGAAGCGGTGCGATCATGTCCTCGAACGCGCGCTCCCCATCATCTGTGACGGGAGTCACCCCAGCCAGGGTCACCATCCCTCTACGCTACCCGTTCGGACGTCCGACCCCTGCACGTTGGGGCGCTCGCAGACGGTCCACTCAGCGTTTGCGCTTCTTCCTTCCCTTGCGGGGGCGGGGAGGTTGCCGCGTGGCGCCACCGTTTTGCGCCGGGCGGTCCAACACGGCCGTGCCCGCGCCCGACCCGGGCCGAATCGGTCCCGTGCGCTTGGCCGGACCAGCACTGTGGGGCTGCCCACCCGCGGCGATGCTGATCTGGGTGGCAAGGGCGGCAGCGTCGGCTGCCGAGAAGGAACCGGCTCGCTCCCCCCTCGAGGCCAGTCGTTTCTCGATGGCGATCCACCGGGACTCGCCCTGCTTGAGCATGAAGAGGATCGGCGAGGCAATGAAGATCGAGGAGTAGGCCCCGCTCAGCAGTCCGACAAAAAGCGCCAGCCCGTACTCCTGCAGGGTGGATGCTCCCAGCAGCTCGGCCCCGATGAGCAACACGGCGAGGACCGGGATGATGGCCACGGCTGAAGTGTTGATGGAGCGGGCCAGCGTCTGGTTCATAGAGAGATTGATGAGCTGGCCGTAGGTCATGGTCCCGTGCGCACCGATGTTCTTCGTGTTGTCGCGCACGCGGTCGAAGACAACAACGGTGTCGTAGAGGGAGTAGCCGAGAATGGTCAGGATGGCGACCACGGTGTCCGGCGTGACCTGGAAATTGAAAAGCGAATAGATGCCGACCGCCACGATCACGTCGTGCAGCATGGCAATGAAGGCGGAAATGGCCATTTTCGGCTCGAACCTGATGCTGATGTAGAGGCCCACCACGATGAAGAAGATGATGAGGGCCTCGATGGCCTTGTTGGTGATGGAGGAGCCCCATGTCGGGCCGACGGTCTGCACGCCGTTCTGCACGTTGTCCAACGAGGTATTCGTGAGCTTGGCCAATGCTTCCTCGACCTTGGTCGTCTCGGTCGACCGCTCCTGCGCAGGAAGCTTGTTGAGATCGGCCTGCACGTTCAGCTGTTGATTTGATCCTTGCCCGAGAAGCTGCACGATGGGATCGACCAGTCCGGCCGATTGCATGGCGTTGACCGCCTGCGTCTGTGTGACGTGGGGAGCCTTCACGGTCCACTCGGTGCCGCCCTTGAACTCGATGCCCAGGTTCAGGCCGCCACGCAAGATGAGCGAGATGATACCGGCCACGATGATGGCCGACGACAGCGAGAACCACACCCGTCGCCGCCCGACGAAGTCGAACCTGGTCTCACCGCGATAGAGACGTCGTAGCGCGCCCGTGCTCCTGGACCTCTCCGCCGCGACGAGGGGCACGGGGCTGACGGGGCGCCTTCGACCGGCCGAGAAGCGAGCGCGCCGCATCATCTACGGAAAGGAGCTCGCCTTCCTCGTCGAGTTCGTCGTTCACTTCGTCGTCCTGGTCGAGTTCGTCGTCGAACTCCTCGATCATCTCGTCATCGAAGCCGTTCTCGAGACCGTCGTCTTCTGCGCCGGGATCCCCGAGGCCGGCGCCGTTGCCCGTGTCCTCGCTCATGATGCCGGCACCCGCCCGGGCTTTATGACCCCGCTCCTGCGCGCCGGCCCTGCAACTCCTGAGCCAGACGCACCGGCCGCCACATCGTCGGAAGGCTCCTGACTACCGGGCTCACGTCCCTGTATGGCCAGGCCACGGGCAATACCGAAGCGGCCACCGCCCTGGAGTCGATCGCTCCTCCCCAGCAAGATGACCAGGGGTCGGGTATAGAACCAGGTCACAGCCATGTCCATGATGGTTGACAGTCCAAGGAAGAAAGCGAAGCCCTTCACGTCCCCTACGGCCACCACGTAGAGGACGACGGCGGCCAGCAACGAGACGAAGTCAGCCGCCCACACTGTCCGCCAGGCGCTCTTGAAGCCGCGATCGACCGAAGTGCGAATGGAGCGCCCGGCCCGCGTCTCGTCCTTCAGTCGTTCGAAATAGACGATGTAGGAGTCAACCGTGATACCGATGGACACGATGAGGCCCGTGATGCCAGCCAGGTCGAAACTCGGGCTGAACGAGGTATGCCCGAGGGCCGAGATAATGGCCCACAGCGTCGCCGCGGTCAGCGCCAAGCCCGAGATCACTACGGCTCCCAAGGCCCGGTAGTACAACAAAACGTACAGGAGCACGAGGACGAGACCGGCGACACCGGCGCCCAAGCCGGCCCGCAGGGCGGACTTGCCGAGGGTGGGCGAGACCGTCTGCGTGGTCAGCTGGTTGAGACGGACAGGCAGGGAGCCGAACTCCATGGCCTGGGCCAGCACCTTGGCGTCATTCTCCGTCATGTTGCCGCCGCTGATGGTGCCCTGGCCGCCAAACGAGGTGAACCCGGCTTGCGTCGGTTGGATGAGCGGCGCCGATTGCACCACGCCGTCGAGCTCGATCCCGAGGAGCAGGTGGAAGTTCTCCTTGGCCACCGTGTCCCACAAAGTGGAACCGGCGCTGCCCTTGAGGGAGTAGTTGACCTCCCATTGACCGGTCTGGTTCTGCTGCGCCACGGCCGAGCCGATGGATGTTCCTGTCATCTGCTCCGGACCGAGCACGTAGCGCAAGGAGTTCTTTTCCGATGAGCCGCTGGCCGGAAGGCTCGGCAGGAGGACGGTGCGGTGCGGATAGTTCGCCACGTCAGTACTGGTGCTCGTGTACTGGGCGAACGTTGGGTCGGGCGACGGGTTGTTGGATGAGTAGCCCTGCACGGAACTGTTGGGCGTGACCGCCAGATTGGCCGCATTCGTTGCGTATTGGCTGGCCGCAGGCCGGCAACGTCTTGTTCCCGGAAATGCCTTTCTCGGCCGGCTTGGCCTTGGCCGTCTTGGTGGCCTTTGTGGCCGGCGTCAGCGACAGCGGGTAAGCCGTGCAGAGAACCGGGCGGAAGTAGAGCTGCGCCGTGTTTCCGATTTCTTGGAGAAGGGCGTGCGCATTTTTCACGCCGGGGATCGACACCGAGATCTCGTTGCTCCCCGCCGTGCTCACCTGTGCCCCCGACACCCCGAGTCCGTTCACTCGGTTGTTGAGGATGGCAACGGTTTCTTGGAGCTCGGACTGCGGCACGGTTTTCGCTGTTTGGTAGACGACGGAAAGTCCTCCGGCCAGATCGAGGCCGAGGCGCGGGGTCCATTTCACCGAGAAGACGGCAGCAAATGAACCCACCGCGATGACCACGACGGCCAACACGCTGAGGAGAAGGTTCCGCCTCTGCCGCGTCTGGGCTCGAGACGACGCCGGGCTCACGCCTCCTGATCCTCCCCGTCGTGGTCTTCGATCTCCACTGACTCGTGGCCGTGCAGGTGACCATGATCGTCGTCGTCGATGCCCGCGTCAGGATCCGCCACCACCAATGGCTCCAACTTGCGCGCGATGGCTTGGCGCACGAACACGATACGAGTGGGCTGGGCGCCGTCGAGGTTCCCATCGCTGCCCGTACTCCCGGTGAGGAGGGTATAGCGGTCGCCGTGGATCTCGAGAATGGTCCCGATGACCCCGCCGATGGTCTGCACCTCGTCGCCGACCTGGTAACCCGAGCCCACGTTCGCCCGGGCCGCCTTGGCCTTGCGTTGCTGGGGCTTGAGAAAGAGGAAGTAGCCGGCGAGGGCCACCACTACCAAGATGATCAAGGGGGCCGGGTTCGTCGACTTCTTTGCCGTCGCCGCAAATATTTCGAGGAGGGCGGGAAATTGCGTCATGTGGGGTCCTTCGAGCAAGGGGGCATGCGAAGCGACACCCTATCTCCTGCATCTTGGCATTTCGTGCCGGTTGTTGGCCGGTCGCCCTGGGTGATCGTCCCTCGGCCGAGGACGCCGGCCCGGCCCGGCCCGAACCATGCGTGACCCTGCTCGAACCCCCTGTCGGGGACCAACCCGGCGAATTTCGGGTCGGGCAACCCAACGGCAACCCGAATGCGCCGAGGTTGCACCATCTCTCCTCCAGCATGGGAACCAGCACATACGCAGTTGACGACCTCCCGTTACTGGTCGCCCGGAGGGGGGTGACCAGATCGACAACCCGGGTTTCGGGGAAAGCGATTCGCCCCATTTGAGGGGTGAATCGGGAGCGAAATGGCAGCAGCAGTGCGCCGGGCAAAAGGGACCACCATCGGTCGGAGTCATCCGAGTGGGAACCGATGGTGGCTCTCCGGCGCACCGTTGCGCGCCGAGTCCTGGTACGCACGCGCCCAGAAACCACAAATTCACCCGGTGTTCCCAGTACAGTGCAGTGTTGCATGCGCAATGGGAACATTTCAGTCCTCGTCATTGAGGACGAAGCAGACATCCGGCAACTCCTACGGACGATGCTCGAACGCGAGGGTTTCACCGTCACCGAAGCCATGCTGGGGCGTGACGGGGTCCGCCTCTTCCACCAGAAGCAGCCCAATCTGGTGATTCTCGACGTCGGGATGCCGGACCTCGATGGGTGGCAGGTACTCGAGCGGATCCGCGACATGAGCGACGTGCCCGTCCTCATGCTGACGGCGCTTTCCACCGAACGGGACAAGGTGCGGGGCCTCAACGCCGGGGCCGACGACTACCTGACCAAGCCGTTCAGCCGGGTCGAGCTCCTGGCCCGCATTCAGGCCATCAGCCGACGCCAGGTGCAGCGCAACGAACCGATCGTCTCCTTCGAGGACGACACCATCCGGGTGGACTTCTCCGAGTCGCAGGTCACCGTGTCGGGCGTCCCGGTCGTCTTGACCCCGACCGAATACCGCCTCTTGGCCACTCTGGTGCGCCACCAGGGCCAGGTGCTCTCCTCGGACCAGCTCATCGAATTGGCCTGGGACGACCCAAGTGGCTTGGCACCGTCCCGCGTGAAGTACGCCGTCTTGCGCCTCCGGCGCAAGCTCGGTTGGGGCGAACAGGACGACGGTCCGATCGAGACGGTGCGCGGATTTGGATACCGATATCGCGCGCGGGCAAGGTGAACGCAGTTCGGTCATGAGCATGTCCCCGCATCCAGCCACCGGTGAAGGAGCGGTTGCTGGGACGCGAGGTGGCCAGGCCGACATCAAGCGGATCCGGAATTCCTGGCTTCTCGGGCCCGACCCGGGTGCGGCTGCCGCTCTTCGCTCTGGTGGCACTGGGCACCGTCCTCATCGGCATCATTCCGTTTCCTCACGGGGCCCGCCTCGAGATCCTGATCGCACTTCTCCTTTTCTTCCTCCTTCTCACCACCGCCTTCGTCCTGCCCTGGGATCGCTTACCCGACTGGGCTTGGCTGATCATCCCCATTGGCTATATGGCGGTGATTGCCCTGATCCGCGATGGCCAGGGCGAGAGGGACTCCGAACTTCTGGTCGTTTACCTACTCCCGATCGTCTGGATGTCCCTCTACGGTCGACGCCTCCATCTCCTGGTCGGGCTCTTCTGCATGGATCTGGCTCTCATGGTCCCGATCCTCCTCATCGGGGCACCCAACTACCCACTTTCGACTTGGCGCCAGGTGGTCGTCCTCGTCGTCGTCACCACGCTTGTCGCCTCCACCATTTCGACCATGGTCCACCGCGACCGCATCTACGTCAGCGATCTCGCCCAGCAATCCCACCTGGCCAAGCGCAATGCCAATGACGCGCAACAACGCCCGCGAGCGCCTCGAGACCTTGCTGCGGGCCGCCACAGGAAGCGCCATCATGGGCGTCGATCCAACGGGAACCGTGACATTCTTCTCGGCCGGGGCGGAGCTCATGCTGGGCTACAACGCCTCAGAGGTGGTGGGTATCCGCTCCATCGCCGACTTCATCGACCCGGCCCAGATCACCGAGCGACGCCGGACCATCGATGCTATGCGCAAGGCGCTCGACCCCGTCTACCCCGAAACGGTGGCCGAAGTCCCTTGGACGGCCCGACGCAAGAACGGCGAGCAACGCCGCTGTGTCGTGCGAGTCCGCACGCTTCCCCCGCAAGGGGGAACCGAGGGAGCGGAGACCGGGACGAGCGGCGGGTACGTCGTCGTGGCCATCGATGTCACCGAGCGGGAAGAGCTGGCGGCCGAACGCGAGCGCCTCTACTCGATTCAGAAGGAAGTGACGCAATCCCTCATTGAGCAGAACAACCGCCTCCGCCAACTGACCAAAATGAAGGACGACGTCGTGGCTACCGTCTCGCACGAGCTACGCACGCCCATCACGTCGATCCGCGGCTTCATCGAGCTCCTCATGGACGGCATGCCCGACTTGAGCGAAGACCAGATGCGCATGCTGCGCACTATCGATCGTAACTCGGCACAGTTGCAACGGGTGGCGGAAGACCTCCTGGCTGACCCCGGAGGAGGACACGGACTGCGGGTGGCGTTCACGGCGCTCGACCTGCGTCAACTGGCAGAGGACTCCGTGCATGGAGCGCAGACTGCGGCGACCACTGCCGCGGTATCGGTGACACTCGCCGCCGGTCCCGCAGTGCCGGTCTTTGGCGACGCCACGCGCTTACACCAACTCCTCGGCAATCTGTTGTCCAATGCCATCAAATTCTCACCCCGGGGGGGAAAGGTGAACGTGGTGGTGGACATGATCGACGACTTCGCCCGCGTCCTCGTGCAGGACGAGGGGCCGGGCATCCCCGAAGCGGACCGGCCGCAGCTCTTCGAGCGGTTCTACCGACTCGCCGCCGCCATGGAGATGGGCGTCCCCGGAACTGGCCTCGGACTGGCAATCGCCAAGTCGGTAGCGGAGGCCCACGAGGGATTCGTCGACATCATCGATTCCCCGGGCTGGTCCACCACATTTCGCGTTTTCCTTCCCTTGCGCCAGGTGGCCCAGTCCAACCTGACCCTGGCCTGACAACTCGGCAATCCCTCAGGGTTCGAAGAGGGTTGGTGCCTCTGGCGCGATCGATCCCTCGGGCGGCGTCTGGCCCAGGTGTGCCCAGGCCCGAGGCGTCGGTATACGACCCCGCGCCGTCCGCAAGATCAGGCCGCACTGCAGGAGATAGGGCTCGTAGGCGTCTTCAATGGTGTCGGTCTCTTCCCCGACGCATTGCGCCAAGGTGGTCAATCCGATCGGCTGACCGCCGAAACGACCGCACAACGTCTCGAGGATGGCCCGATCAACCTTGTCCAGGCCGAGCTCGTCGACGCCAAAGAGATCAAGGCCTTCCGCCGCCGTTGTCCCGTTGACCGAGCCGTTCCCGCGCACCTCGGCGAAGTCGCGCACCCGTCGTAGGAGCCGATTCGCCACCCGCGGCGTGCCGCGCGAGCGCTCTGAGATCCGTGTCGCCCCCTCCTCGTCGATATCGACGTGAAGGATGCGGGCCGAGCGCTCGACGATTGCCCGAAGTTCCGATGCGGCGTAAAGATCAAGTCGCCCGACGAAGCCAAATCGATCCCGTAGTGGTCCCGACACGAGGCCGGTGCGCGTGGTAGCGCCGACCAACGTGAAGCGCGGAAGATCGAGACGGATTGAACGTGCGGTCGGACCCTTGCCGATCAAAATGTCGAGCTTGGCGTCCTCCATGGCGGAGTAGAGCATCTCCTCCACGGAGCGATGGAGCCGGTGGATCTCGTCGATGAAGAGAACGTCGCCGTCCTGCAAGTCCGTGAGCAGCGCAGCCAAGTCCCCGGCCCGGGTCAGGACCGGGCCTGAAGTAATACGCAATCCGGCGCCCATTTCGGTGGCCACGATCCCGGCGAGCGATGTCTTCCCGAGACCGGGCGGTCCGGCAAAGAGAATGTGGTCAACCGGCTGCTGGCGTTGTCGGGCCGCTTGAATGACGATGCCGAGGTGCTCCACCAACTGGGCCTGGCCCATGAACTCCGTCAGCGAGCGCGGGCGGAGACCAGCCTCCTCGACCTCCTCACCCCCGTCAGCCACCACCGGAGCCACCAACCTCGTGTCGGGGTCGCCGGCACCGGCCCCCGTCGGTCCGGCCTCGTCAGGGATCGCCAGCACCTCGCGACGGGCATTCGGACTCACGGGCGCACCCGCGGTGTACTGCCGCGTGGCGCGGACATCGTGCCCATCTCATAAAGCGACGGTGCCTGCCGCGCCGAATGCATCACCGGCTGGCCAGCTCGCGCAACGCCAGGCGCAGCATCTCTTCCACACCGACATCGTCGCGCAACCCGTCGAGGGCGCCACGGATCTCCTCAGGGGCGTAGCCGAGCTCGGCCAGGGCGGCCCGGGCCTCCGAGCGCGATGTCCGCGTCGCGCTCCCGCCGGAGGAGCCTGGCATTTCGAGCGAAAGATCGGGAAGGTCAAGTCGGCTCTTCAGCTCGATCACCAGCCGCGCTGCCGTCTTACGACCCACTCCGGGGACCGTGCACAACATGTCCAGATCATCTTCGAGCACAGCGGTTGAGAGCGATGCGGGCGAGAGGACGGCCATGATTGCCAGTGCCAGCGAAGGCCCGACGCCATGGGAACCGAGGAGCACCTCGAAACACCGTCGCTCATCGTCATGAATGAAACCGTAGAGAACGATGGCGTCCTCCCGAACGTGCGTATGGATGAACAACGTCGCTTCGTTGGACGTCCCACCGACCATGAGGGCCACGGCTGTGGCGGGAGTCACTGCGACTCGATACCCCACGCCGGACACGTCGATGATCACCTCACCTTCGGCTGAACGAAGCACGACCTTGCCCCGCAAGAGTCCGATCACGACAGCTCCTCCTTCATGATGAGCCCGCTCGGCGGGCGAGTGCGGCTCCCATGGCGCGCCGCAACGGAACGGTGGTCAGATGACAGATGGCGAGCGCCAGCGCGTCGGCGGCATCAGGCGGGCTGGGTGGCACCGCCAACCCAAGCACGTTCGCCACCATCCGCTGTACTTGCTCCTTGGTGGCGGCGCCGTAGCCGACGAGCGCCTGTTTGACCTCGTTCGAGGTGTACTGCGCCACCTCGCAGCCAGCTTCGGCGGCGACGAGAAGGGCCAACCCGCTCGCTTGGCCAACCGACATCGCCGTCTTGACGTTGACCTGGAAGAAGACTCGCTCCACCGCCACCACCTCGGGCGAGAACTCACTCACCAGGGCCTGCAGCTCACGGTGAAGGATCAGGAGCCGTTCGGGCAAATCCGCCGCCGGATCTGTCTCGATCACGCCGGCGGCGCGCGCTCTCAGTGCGCTGTCGGCCTCACCCCGGGCCACCAGGCCGTAGCCACAGCGGGACAGCCCAGGGTCGATTCCCAATACGAACATGCGTTCGTAGCGTAGTCGGAGCCTTACACGATCGGGTGGATCAACCCTCGAAAGCGGCCAGCACCGCGTCGGGAATGTCGGCATTGGCGTGGACCGCCTGGACGTCATCATGGTCGTCGATGGCCTCGAGCAACCGGAGGACCCGCTTGGCGTCTCCCTCGTCGGGAACCGGCACCAACGTGGTCGGCTCCAGCGAAAGGTCGACGGACTCCGGCGTGATACCGGCCTCGTCGAGGGCGTGCCGGACGGCCTCGAGGTCAGCCGGGGCGCACGTGACGATCCAGCACTCACCGTTGTCCGAGAGATTCTCCGCGCCCCCCTCCATGGCGATCTCCATCACCTTGTCCTCGTCCTGCTCGTGCGAAACGCTGACGATCCCTTTGCGTTCGAACTGCCAACCCACGGCTCCCGGCTCGGCCATGTTGCCGCCGTTCTTGTTGAACAGGTTGCGGATCTCCGAACCGGTGCGGTTGCGATTGTCGCTCAGGGTCTCGACCATGATCGCCACGCCAGCCGGTCCATAGCCCTCATAGTTGATGGCCTCGTACCGCACTCCCTCCAGCTCACCCGTCCCCCGCTTGATCGCCTTCTCAATGGTGTCAAGCGGGACCGATGAGCTCCGCGCCTTCTGATAAGCGGTCCGCAGGGTGGCGTTCGCGTCCATGTCGCCCCCGCCCTCGCGCGCCGCCACCTCGACCTGGCGGATGAGCTTGGCGAAGATTTTGGCGCGGGCCTTGTCCTGTGCGCCTTTGCGGTATTTGGTTGTCGCCCACTTGGAGTGACCCGACATTTTCCTCCTCGGAGCGAAGTCTGGGTTAAAGCTGAGAGCCTGAACGTTCATTGTATCTGGAGGTCTGGGGGATCCGAGAGGTCCAGCCTGCGGCCTTCGATGAGTTCCCGCTCGACACGCCGTCTACCTTGGCGTGAGGAGCGGCATCTCGAGACCGAGGGCGGCGATGCTCGTTGATCGCGATCCCCGGGGCTGCGCCTATGGCACCCGGTTCCGCAGCCGGCCCGTGACGTGCGCACCGGACGCTGCAACCTAGAGGAGGACCCCCATGAGCCTGCCAGAGATCGCCTCCCGAGAAGAGTGGCTGGTGGCCCGTAAGGCACTTCTGGCCCGGGAGAAGGAGCACACGCGCCAAAAGGACGCGCTGAACACGGAGCGCCGCCGGTTGCCCATGGTGGCGATTGAGAGGGACTACGAGTTCGAGGGACCCCAGGGCGCCCTACACCTCGGAGACCTTTTTGAGGACCGACGTCAGCTGGTGGTCCAGCACTTCATGTTCGACCCTTCGTGGGACGAGGGGTGCTCCTCTTGCACCGCGAGCTGTGACGAGATCTCCGACGGATTGCTGCAACACCTCGGGGCGCGGTCCACCGCGTTCGCTGTCGTGGCGCGGGCTCCGTACGCCAAGATTGCGGCGTACCGGCAGCAGCGGGGTTGGACTTTTCCGTTCGTCTCCTCCTTTGGGAGCGACTTCAATTACGACTTTCATGTCACGATCGACGAATCGCGCGCACCCATGGAGATCAACTTCCGCAACAGAGAAGAGCTCGCATCGCCCGACGCGATCAAACTGCACTGGGCACTCGAGCAAGAGCAACAACCCTATGAGGTGCCGGGTCTCAGCTTCTTCCTGCGCGACGGCGATGCCATCTTCCATACGAATTCGACGTTCGCCCGCGGCACCGAGTCCTGTAGTGATTCCTACGGTCTCCTCGATCAGACCGCACTCGGTCGCCAAGAGGGGTGGGAGGAGCCGAAAGGGCGAGCCGAGGCGCCCCACGACGCATCGCCGGATTTCTCGTCGCGCGACCCAGGGAGCGAACACCTTCGGACTGCGGCGGGGATCCCTTACTATGCGACCATGTCGACATCAGGCTCCGCGCTGCGCTCTGACCCGCGGCGCCCGCAACGCGTCGCACGCCCACTTCCGGGCCACGTTCGCATCGCCATCGTCGGAGCCGGCTTCTCGGGGATCGGAGCCGCTATCGCCCTCAGCAATGAGGGGTACGGCGACGAACTGATCCTTCTGGAACGACGACCGGACGTGGGTGGAACGTGGTACGACAATTCGTATCCCGGGTGCCGGTGCGACGTGCCGTCGAACCTCTACTCCTTTTCTTTCGCCCCCAACCCGAATTGGACCGAGACGTTTTCCAGCCAGCCCGAGATCGAGCGCTACCTACAAGCGACGACCGCGGCACTACGGCGTCACTGAGAAGGTGGCCTTCGACACGACGCTCGATGCGGCATCGTGGGACGCCCCACGCCGGTGTGTGGCGCATCGAGACTTCTCGGGGTTCGCTTACTGCTGACTTCTTGGTCAGCGGCGGTGGAGCCCTCTCGGAACCATACATTCCCGATATCCCGGGCGCCGCGTCGTTCGCCGGAACGACCTTCCATTCGGCGCAGTGGGACCACGCGCACGATCTGACCGGGCGTCGGGTCGCCATCATCGGCACCGGGGCTTCGACCATCCAGTTCCTCCCGTTCGTACAGAGGTCGGCCGGCCACGTGACCCTCTTCCAGCGCACGCCCCCGTGGGTATTCCCTCACCCCAACCGAACGACGACCGCGGTGGAGCGGACGGCGTACAAGCGGTTGCCATGGACACAGTGGGTCTCGCGGGCCCGCAACTACTGGTTCGCCGAGTTGGTCCTGGGCTCTTTGCTGATCCATAACAGCGCGAGGTTACGCCGGTTTGGGGGTCTGGCGAAGAAGTTCATGGCACGACAGGTGGCCGATCCCGAACTGCGGGCCAAGCTGACGCCGACCTACACGCCGGGCTGCAAGCGCCTGTTGCAGTCGAATGACTACTTCCCGGCACTGCAACGTCCCAATGTGACAGTGGAGACGGAGAAGATCATGAGCTGGTGCCGAAAGGCATCGTGACGGTCGACGGCGTGCTGCACGATGTCGACACCATCATCTACGGCACCGGATTCCGGGTCACGAGCAATCCGATGGCGGAGAAGATCCACGGCGTCGACGGTGGCTCGCTCAAAGAGCACTGGGCCAAAACGGGCATGCAGGCCTACTGCGGCACCACCATCGCCGGCTTCCCCAACTACTTCATGCTGGCCGGACCAAACACGGGGATCGGTCACACTTCACTCGTCGTCATGATCGAAGCGCAGGTGGCGCACGTCGTTGGTGCCCTCCGCTCCCTCCAAGCCCAAGGAGCAAGTGTGATCGAGGTGCCGCTCCGAAGCGTTGGCACGTTGGAGCGCTGAAGTCCAGCGCAAAGCCGGCGCCCACGGTGTGGAACTCGGGAGGATGCTCGAGTTGGTACCTCGATGAGGCCGGCCGTAATACGACCCTGTGGCCCGACTACACGTTCCGCTTTGTTCGCCGCGACCCGCGCCTTTGCGGCAAGCGACTATGTCCTGTCGGGCCCGCGCCTTTGCCGGTGAAGCGACCTCCACTCTCCCTCGATGGAGCGACGGCGCTGGTCACCGGCGCGGGAAGCGGCATCGGCCGGGCCACGGCACACGCTCTCGCCGACGAGCGGAGCCAGCGTTCTGTGCACCGACATCGACGAGGCTACGGCCGAGAAGACGGCGGCGGAATGCCAACAGTGGTCACCATGGCGCGGCGGGGCACATCGGGCCTATCGCCTCGACGTGGCGGACCGCGCCGAGGTCGATGCCGTTGCGGCCCGGGTCGACAAGGAATACGGCGCGCTCACCGTCTTGGTGAACAACGCTGGTGTCGGCATGACTGGTTCGTACGCCCGCATGACCGCAGAAGAGTGGGCATTCATCCGCGCGGATCAACCTCGACGGTGTCGTGCAACTGTTGCTCAGCCTTCACCCCCCCCATGCTTTCTGCCGGTCGGGGCCATGTCGTCAACGTGTCCTCGGGCTTGGCGTTCATCCCGACCGCGGGAGAATCTGCCTACGCAGCGACCAAAGCTGCCGTACTCCAGCTGTCATTATGTCTCCGTGCAGATTTTTCCCACCAAGGCGTGGGCGTCACGGCGATCTGTCCCGGCTTCATCAACACCCCCATCGCACGGACGGCGCGCTTCACGGGCGGCCAGGAAGATCCACGGGCGCGGCAGAGACTGATGAAGGGCTTCTCCCGGGCCCATCCTCCCGAAAAGGTCGGTCTCGCTGTCGTCCGGGCGATCGCGGCGGACCGGGCCGTTGTCCCCGTGGGCTTCGAATCGGTGCTGGGCTGGTATGCCCATCGGTGCATGCCCATTGCCCTCCAGCAAGCACTGGCCCGTAGAGGCCGCCGGCGCTAAGTCGATCATGCCTTCCCTTCTCCTTCCCCGGAGCCGTCGTAGCCTCCTCGCCTTGGGCGCAGCGGCCGCCATCGTGGGTGGAGCCACGGCCTATCGACGGGCCACGTCACATCGAGCCAACGGATCGCTGCAAGAAGCGCAGGCGACGTCGGACCAGAGCGCGCCCGACGACCCGGAAGCACTCGGTTGGGGGGCACGCGAAGAACCGACTCGAGGCAGCGTCACCACGCGGGACGGTTGCACTCTGGCCGTGTGGGACGTGGGAGAGGGTCCAACGGTGGTGCTCCCCCACTGCTGGGGTTGCAGCCATGCCATCTGGGTACCCGTTGCACGCCGGCTGGTCGAGGCTGGCCATCGGGTCGTGCTCTATGACCAACGAGGCCATGGAGACAGCATTGGAGGCGCTGCTCCGTTCACCATGGAGGTACTGGCTGATGATCTGGCCGACGTCCTGCGCTCGCGCGACGTCTTCGAAGCCGTGTTGGCCGGCCACTCCATGGGTGGCATGACCATCATGGCGCTGGCCACCCACCGCCCCGAGATCCTGACCGAGAGGGCACGAGCCCTGGTGCTGGTGGCCACGGCTGCGGCCGACATGGGCTCCGGCCCCGCCGTGGCGGAGTGGTTCGCCGGCGCCGTCATCTCCTCGCCTGTCGTTTCACTTGCCTTGCACTCGACTGCGGGACACCGCTTTGTGCGCGGTGTGTTCGGCGGCGACTCCGTGCGTTCGCACATCGACCTCACGCGCACCCTGTTCGCCGACACCGCTCCACGGGTCCGCGCTGGCTTTCTCCACGCGATGAGCACCATGAACCTGCTCGAGGGCATCGCAACAATCCGTCTCCCCACGACGGTCATAGTGGGTTCGCGCGATCGACTCACGGCGCCCGCCCGCGCCGCACAATTGGTGGCCGCAATTCCCGGGGCCCGCCTCGTCACCCTGCCAGGGCGCGGACACATGCTCCCCCTCGAGGACCCCGATGCGGTCACAGCCGAGATAGAGAGAGCGTTCGCCTCCACACACGGTCCCTGAGCGTGACGGCCCCGTGGGGCAGAATCGAACCATGGGTCTCGACATAGATTTCGCCATCGAAGTAGGAGAACAAGAAAAGCATCAAGTGGCGTTCCACTGGGGTCAGTTTTTCGGCCACGTCCGCATCACGGTCGACGAGACGCCGGTCGTCAAGAAAAACCAGCCGTTTACCCTGCGCACGCCGCGGACACGGAAGTTCGAGTTCTCGGTGGGGCAGGCAGAGATACACGACGTCGTCATCGAAAAGACGAGAAAGCGCGTGCTGGGTGGGGCAAGAAAGCAAGAGTGCAAGGTCTTGATCGATGGCGTCGTTGTTGGCGAGTACTGACGAAGGCAGACCGGTTACGTGCAGCGTGCGCCGTGGGCGACACCTCGCGTAAATTCGGATACACGTGGCTGACCCCGGGCCTTGATCACGCCCAACCCGAGAAAGGTCCACATTGCCCATGTCCGACGACCACCCTGACCCCGAGACGGTTGCGCCGGAGGCCCAAACGGGCGCCGTTCGCTCCAAGACGATCACCTGGCAGGACCCCATGGTCACCGCGAACCTGGCGTCCTCGCTCAGCGGGCTCGCATTCCTTGCGGCCATCCGGGACGGCAGGATCGCCGCGCCCCCGATCGCCCGGCTGATGGGATTCTCGCTGGTGGAGCTCGATTTCGGCCTGGCCGTCTTCGAGTGCGGCACGCGTGACGAAACCGGGCCGACGAGTGGCCTACGCCACCGTCGAAGTGGCAGACGGGTCCGGCAAGCTGTTGGCACAAGCCACCAGCAGCTGCCTTGTCATGGACACGCGCAATTCGACCGTCTAGGCGTCACGCCGCACTTGGAGTACCGGCGCAGATCTCGGCGAACATGCGATGAATCCGGCGGTCGCGCGTCAACTCGGGGTGAAAGCAACACGCGAGCACGTTCCCCTGACGTACCAACGCCGGTGACTCCGACGCTGGTCCATCAAGACCTTGACCCCGATGCCTTACTTTGGCCAGCACGTCCACATCTTCCGCGACACTCACGACGAAGGGAGCCCGGATGAACACCGCTGGCAATGCGGGACCTTCAACGAACTCCAGCTCGGTCTCGAACGACGCCACCTGACGACCAAATCCGTTGCGCCGTACGACAACGTCCAACGCACCAAAGGATCGCTGGTCCGGTCGCCCGTCCAGCACCTGGCGCGCCAACAGGACGAGCCCGGCGCAGGTTCCCAACACGGGAAGGCCGTCATCAAGCCGCATCGCGATGACATCGAAGAGACCACTCGAGGTGAGCAGCATGGAGAGGGTGGTGGATTCCCCGCCGGGCAGGATTAATCCAGCGACGCCGTCGAGGTCACCGGGTCGCTTGATCAGCCTGCTCTCCACGCCGACGTCTCCGAGGGCAACGACGTGCTCACGCACGTCGCCCTGCAGGTTCAGTACGCCGATCGTCGTTGTCGGTCCCGCTGCAGTCATACCCCCGTGAACGGGAGCGGTTACCACCCGCGATCGGCCAGCCGTTCTGTCGTCTCGGAAAGTTCGAGACCGCGCATCGCTTCACCGAGTCCACGCGACACCTTTGCGATGTGCCCGGCGTCGGTGAAGTGCGCGGTCGCCTCAACGACCGCCGACGCCATGCGAGCGGGATCGGAGCTCTTGAAGATGCCCGATCCTACAAAGACAGCCTCGGCCCCCAGCTGCATGACCAAGGCGGCATCGGACGGCGTGGCGATACCGCCCGCGCAGAAAAGCGGCACCGGGAGACGCCCTGATTCGGCGATCACTTGGACCAACCCGATCGGTGCGCTCAGCTCCTTGGCCCAGCGGTAGAGCTCGGCGCCATCGGTGCAGGCGGCGATCGATCGTAGGGAGCCGAGAATGGAGCGCAAGTGGCGCACGGCCTCGACGATGTTCCCGGTCCCGGCTTCGCCCTTCGAGCGGATCATGGCGGCGCCCTCCGAGATACGCCGCAGCGCCTCCCCCAGGTTCGTGGCCCCACACACGAACGGCACCCCGAAGCCCCACTTGTCGATGTGGTGGAACTCATCAGCCGGTGTGAGCACTTCGGACTCGTCGATGAAATCGACTCCCAGGCTCTCGAGGACCTGCGCCTCGGCAAAGTGACCGATACGAGCCTTGGCCATCACCGGGATTGTCACCGCAGCCTGAATGCCCTCGATCAATTCGGGATCGCTCATCCGTGCCACCCCGCCGTCGCGCCTGATGTCGGCCGGCACGCGCTCGAGGGCCATGACAGCCACGGCGCCCGCGTCCTCTGCCACTTTGGCCTGCTCGGCATTGACCACGTCCATGATGACCCCGCCCCGCAACATGTCGGCCAGCCCACGCTTCACCGTGAACGTACCCGTGAACTCGGAATGGGGCGCCTCAGAACTACTCATGGACCCAGTCTACGAGGGTGGGCCGACCTTTCTCACCACTCGGCTAGCGCGGCAGCCCGTACCGACGTGGCATCAAGATCCCCGACAGCAGGCGGTTCGTACCGAAGACCCACGGAAGGATCGATCCAGACGTATCTGGTGGCAGGGAATCGGGCTGGGCTGAAAACCGAATTGCCCGCAGGCGGCGGGGCCAATTCCATCAGCCGCAGAGCGTCAAGGAGTCCCCGGGGGAATCGGACGGCCGAGGCTCCGACCATGTCCGCCCGGTACTCCCGGTTCTCTCCGACGCATCGCCGCAGCATGCTGGATCCCGCCAAGCGGGCCAACGTGAGCCCAATCACCGAGACCCCATTGTCGTCGCGCTTCACATGGGCCAACTCGTGGGCGATCACGCCCTCGAGCTCAATCGGTCCCATGGTGTCGAGCAGACCCGAGGTGACGACGAGCGCGGCCGACGCCGCATCGCGTCCCAAAGCACAGGCGTTCGGCACCTGGTCATAGACCACGTAGAGGGCGGGCATGCGCAGACCGAAAGTTGCGCACAAACCTTCGGTCAAATTGAAGAGCCGGGGGTTGTCGGCCTCGGAGAGCTGCACGGCACCCACCTGACGCAACGCCAAGCTCGGTGCGGCCCTCCAAATGGCATAACCCACCACGACCCCCACCACCACGAACGCCACGGCCCCGATTATCAAGGAGACGGCCACGCCGAGCACGACACCGATCGCGACGGCGGGCAGTGCCGCGCCAAGCGCGCAGAGCGCCCCCGCGCGGCGGTGATTGGCTGTTACTTCGTGCGGCAAGACCTGCGTGGCCCCAAGCCCAGGCTCGATGACGCGCGTGGCCATTGGCTCGGGTGCAAGCGCCACGGCGCGAGGGGCGTTTCGTGACGACCCCCGTTGCGCTTCACCCCGGTTTCGGTTGGACGATCCGCCGCCCGAGCGCTGTTGATTACCGCCAGACCTCGAAGGGGTGCCGCCCGAGAGCGAAGACTGGCCACCCCCACTCCTGGCCCCGCCCCCGCCCGAACTTGTGCTCCCCGATGAGCCGGCGCCGGGTCCACCGGGTTGTCCGCTCCGGGTGCGGTTGCGATTTCTGTTGCGATTTCTGTTGCGGCTTCGGTTGGCGCCTCCACCCCCAGACCCGCCGCCCGCTACTCCACCTCTACGTCCACTGCCGCCAGCCCCGTTTGCGCCGCCGGAGCTATTTCCTGACGCTGACGGACCAGAGTTTGCGTGCTCATCAACCATCGGACGGCTCAGTGTACTTGGCGCCACGTCCGCCCCACGGCTTCGCAGCCAGGGCGGGCCATTCTTCCTTGTGGCGCCAACCGGCTGCCCCTCACCAGGATCTTCTCGACTCAGGGCTTCCTTCAGCCCCCTAGTGCACGGGCGCGCGCCTTGGACGCAAGGTCGACGAACTCCACCCCTGGCCCTCCCGAGGTCGGCGGTTCGCCGCCGGGCTCTCGAGCAGTGCCAGCGGGATCCGCACCAGTCAGCGCTCCCAATGTCGCCGCCACCGAGGTCCGTAGACCGGCCAGGTCGTACCCACCCTCGAGGATCATCACCAGTCGACCCGGGCGCGGCGCATACGCGGACACGGTCCGGGCCAACACGGCGAAATCTCCGCCCGAGAGCGCCAAGTCGGCCAGTGGGTCACCTCGATGCGCATCGAATCCGGCCGAGACGAGCACCCACGTTGGGCCGAACGCGTCGATGACGGGGGACGCCACAACGTCCAACGCGCGGCGCACCACATCGCCGGTGGCTCCGGCTGGCAGTGGCACATTCACCGTCAGCCCTCTTGCATTGGCTCCGCCGACCTCATCCGCCGCCCCCGTGCCCGGGTAAAACGGTGATTGATGGATGGAGACGTAGAGCACGGAAGGGTCGTCCCAGAAAATCTCCTGTGTGCCATTGCCATGGTGGACATCCCAATCGACAATCAGGACGCGCTCCCCCGCAGCCGCGAGTGCCGCCGCGGCCACCGCCACGTTGTTCAACAGGCAGAAACCCATGGGGTGATCGCCCGATGCGTGATGACCGGGTGGACGAGTCGCCACAAATGCCACACCGTCACCGCGCTGTGACAACACGCCGATCGCCTGTAGCCCCGCTCCAGCCGAGAGCAGCGCTGCCCCCCATGAGTCAGGCCGAGCGAAAGTGTCGGGGTCGAGATTGCCTCCACCCCACGCACAAAATTCCTCCAGACGATGTAGGTAATCGGGCCCATGTACTCGCTGCAGCGCAGTGACCTCTGCACGCACCGGGGCGACGATCTCCAACTCGTTCCCGAGTTCGGGCGCCAGGTCGGCGATACCGGCCATGACAGCGTCGATGCGAGCTTGGCGCTCCGGATGGTCGCCACCGTCATGGACCGTTCCCGTCCCACCCGACGGTCCGATCACGGTCAGCACCCTCTGAGTCTAAGTGGCGGCCTAAGAGTGCTCGCCCCGCCGGTACGCGGCAATTGCCCGCTCATAGACATCGAGATAGCGCTCGGCCAGGCTCTCCATCGACCAACCCTGCGCATGAGCCTGGGCTGCCTTGAGGGCATCGACTGACGAATGGCCACTTCCCTCCGCCGCGTCGGCTAGGGCGACACCAAGAGCCCGCGACAAAGCAGTGACGTCGCCCGGCGGAACCAACACGGCGTGCCCGCCCGCGGCCGACCGATACCCCGGCAGGTCCGATGCCACGACGGCGCAGCGAGCCGCCATGCCTTCGAGCACGACCATGCCGAACGATTCACCTCGCAGGGAGGGCGCGCAGACGATGTCCGCCCCCATCAACCGAGCGTCGACCTCGCGGTCCCCGAGAACGCCGAGCCATTTGACCCGGTCCGACTCGGGGTGGCGCCGGCGCTGCACCTCGCTCTGTGGACCGTCTCCTGCCACCCACAAGACGGCAGGGCGATCGAGCACGTCGAAGGCATCGAGAAGGACTCCCAGGCCCTTGCGCGTCTCATGGCGACCCAAGAACAAGATGGTGGGCTGATCTGCTCGCACTGGTTGACCATGCGTGAAGCGCTCCATGTCCACGCCGTTGTAGAGAACCTCGTACTCACCCTTGCTCGAACGCATGGCGGTGTCCCGGGCCGCCTCGGAGACAGCCACCCTGATCTGTAGCCGTGACCCGACGAGATACACCAGCGGCTTGAGCACCGGTACCCACTTACTGACCCCGGCCCGGTGATAGGTCCCGACCATCGGGACCGGAGCACTCACGACGAACCCGTATCCGGCGACCGGCGCCAATGGCTCGTGGAGGTGCAGTACATCGAACCCGCCCCTGCGCACGAAACGCTCGGCCTTCATGGCCGCCAGGGGCGAGATGGTGACAGGGGCCACCGAGCCGTTCGACCGCAACCCGGTCGGGCTTCCCAGCACGAACGTATCTGGATTGGGATCGCGCTCCTGGCCACCGGCGCGATCGCGCTCGTCGGGATCTTCGGGACCAACCACGGTGACCTGATGACCCAGATCGCGGAGGGCTCGCGCCAACCCCAGCACCTGACCCTGTACCCCACCCGGACGCGAGAGGGAGTACGGCGAGAGCATGGCGATCTTCATGCCGGGGCCTGGTGGCTCTTGCCATCACGCAGACTCCCACCACCGCCCGGTGCGCCACCATCACGCTGAGCGTCGCGATCGTCGGGCCAGTTGGGCTGGTAGAGGTGCCACTGCTCTGGGTGCCCCAGGATGTCTCCCTCGAAAACGGTCGCCAACTCCTGGGTCAGGCGCTGCACGTCGGCGCGCAACGAGCCCCGGCGCGTCGTGTCGAGAGCCCGGTGCACCACCCCAGTGTGCCAATTTCCAGGGCCGGAGTAGACCATGACGGGCAAGAGCACCGCCCCAGTGCGCAGAGCCAGTGTTGCGGCGCCAGCTGGCAGGGTGGTCCGCTCACCGAAGAACTCGACCTCGACCCCGTTGCCGACCAGGTCGCGGTCACTGACCAGCCCGACCAATTGGTTGGCCCGCAAGGCCCTGAGAACGGCCCCACTCGAGCCTTCGCCCAGGGGTACGGCGGTCAGTCCCATGTGGCGCCGTTGCTCGACGAACCACTCGAAGAGACGGGCGGGCTCCAAGCGCTCCACCACCGCCGTCATCGGCATGCCCTCCAGCGCCAGCCAGGCACCACCCCACTCCCAGGCTCCGACGTGGGGGAGCGCCATGACCAGCCGCGTCCCGAAGCCTGCGCCGCCCGAAGGTTCTCCTCGCTCCCCGGCCCGAGGATCCAACGGGCACGAATCTCGACCTCTCCGGTGTACGGCAGGCGGGCGCCATCGATCCAATAGCGCCCGTATTCAACGAAGCTGCGACGACTCAAGCGGCGTACGAGATCCTTATCGGGAACGACGCCGTCCTCACACTCGAAGGCCAGCACACGGCGCATGTGCCGTTCGTTCATGGCCAAGGCCCCACTCCGGCGCAAGGACATGGTCCGGGTGACGCCTCCGACGACCACTCGCGCCAACGGCTCGGGCACGTGTCCCATGGAGGCGGCGAGGGCCCGGTACGTCAGGAACTTCGCGGTGCCGCGCCAATTCCCGCGCACTCTCGCCGACTCCCCCACCGCCAATCTCTGTTACGCCGGGCGCAGGCTCAGGAAAGCGGCCCGCGTGAGGGCCGCGAACGACTCGAAAGACCACCGGACGGGCGACCATTGGCTCGGCTCCGCGCTCCTGCGCTTGCACTCCCGCCGCTGGCACCACCGATCGAATGGTGCGGACGCTCAGCCCGTCGTCGGGCACGGAGCGTCCGGCCCGAACGGCTGCTCAACGCATCTTGCCGGCGGGCCCGCCACCGTCCGACGGGAACGCCCGTACGCTGGTTCAGCACCCCACCGGGGACGGCTGCGCCCTCACGCCAGGTACGCCACCGCGATTCGACCTTGCCCTCGCGCCAGGCCACCACGCGCCGACGGACGGCAACGTCCTTGCCAGAGGCCTCGTTCCACACCTTTACGAAACGGGCGATGGCGGTGATCGAAATCAGCACCAGCATGGCCCACAGCACCGGCACCACGAAGGCGCTGTCACAGAAGGCGACACCGAGCAGGATCATCCGCTCGGCCCGTTCCATCAGGCCGCCCTTCGCTGACAGCCCCAGCGACTCCGCCTTGGCGCGCTCATAGGAGACCAGCGCGGTGACGCCGAGCACGGCGAGCGGCAACAGGGCGAGGTGGCCCTCGTGCCTGCTGGTCAGGTACCACGAGACGCCGCCCATCAAAAGGGCATCGGCCACGCGGTCGGTCACCGAATCGAAGAACGCACCCCGCACCGATGCTGTGCCCGCCGCCTTGGCGACCGGACCGTCCAACAGGTCGTGCAGACCGGTCACGATGAGCAAGATGATGGCGAGGTGCAAGTGACCTGAGGCCACCAGTGCCGCCGTCGCCGTCGCAGAGATCAAACCCGTTGCGGTGAGAACGTCAGCGGTGATGCCTCGGCGGTGGAGTGCAGCTCCGACCGGCCCGGTGGACCGATCGACTGCATCGCGCCAGCGACCGTCGAACATAGAACTCCTCGTCCGGCGCCACCCAAAAGGGGGCAGCGCTCATGAAACAGATACAAAAGTTTATCATCCGGACCTCCAGAGGGGTCCCAACCTCGGTTGCGTCACACGAGAGGCCCGCTCGAAATGTTGCCGCGAACCGCCAGCTTGAGTGCCCGAACCCCCATCGTCACCCCGTTAGGCTCGATCCGCCCACCTCCTACCGCCTGGCGCGACCGCTGGCTGCGACCGCTGGCTGCGACCAGTATCGCTCTGACCTGGGCCGGCGCTCGTATCGGGGCCTGCAATCCCCGGCGACCCCGGACTCGTATATCCCGCAACTGCCCACACCGATGAGAACCCGAAGGACACCGATGACGCGCCGCTCCCGCTCCACGACCGCCAAGATCGCTCTGATTCCCCTCATTGAGATGGGCGCACTGACTCTTACGGGAGCCGCGCCGGCTGGCGCCAGCTCAGGGACGACGGTGAAAGCGGTAGAGACCGATTTTCACATCGCACTCTCGAAGAAGACGTTCGGCCCGGGAAGCTACACCTTCGTGGCCATTAATAAGGGAAGGACCACACATGCCCTCGAGATCACTGGTCCGGGCCTGCACGACGCCGAGACTGCCGATATCTCGCCCGGCCAGAGCGTCAAGCTCAACGTCGTGTTCAAGAGCGGCGCCAGATACGACGTCTTCTGCCCCATCCCGGGCCACAAGATGCTCGGTATGAACGTCAACCTGCGGGTCTCGGGCACGGCGGTGCAGACCACCACGAAGAACGGCACCTCGACAAAAACCACCACAGCCAGCTCGGGCAGCGGGGCCGCCAGTTTCTAGGGTCCTTCAATCTGAGAATCATTTCTGAGATTCATTTGTTTCTGAGATTCATTTGAAGGCACGTACCGAACCTGCGGCGGCCCGGCTGAGCTGGGCCAAGCGAGAGATGCTGCGCTGCGAGCTCCCTTGGCGGTGGATCGCTGGATGGGTGAATTGCATTCGCCCGAGCATTGCGGACGGCATCGCCGTACACTCCAAAGGAAGCAACCGCGTCGCTCAGGAATAGCAACACGGACGGAGGTACCAGGTGCCACTCGACCCGACCGCAATCCGCAATGTCGCACTTGTCGGCCATCACGGCTCAGGCAAGACGACTCTGGCCGAGGCTCTGCTCGCCGCGACAGGCGCCATCCCTCGCCGAGGCTCGGTGGAAAAAGGCACGACGACGTGTGACTTCGAGCCCGAAGAGGTTGCACGTCAGTTGTCGATCTCCACCGCGCTGGCCTCGTTCATCGTCAACGGCGTCAAGGTGAACCTGCTCGACACGCCCGGCTATGCCGACTTCGCTTCCGAGATGCTGACTGCCCTGGCCCGCACCGACCTAGCGGTGCTCGTGGTCAGTGCCACCGATGGCGTGCAGGCCCAGACCGAAAACGCCTGGCGCGCCGCGGCGAGGCTCGGCCTGCCCAGGGTCATTGTCATCAATAAGCTGGATCGTGAGCGCGCCGACTTCGAAGGGACGTTGGCCGAGATCCGCACCTCGTTCGGCGCAGGCGTGGCCCCGGTCGAGCTGCCGATTGGCCTCGAATCCGACTTCCGCGGCGTCATCGACCTCCTCGGGGATACGGCAACCCACTACGAAGCGCCGGCCCCGCATACGCCCGTCGATGGCACGGTTCCCCCTCTTGGCCGCGAGGGACCCATCCCCGACGATCTGGTCGACGAGGAACATGCAGTTCACGAGCAATTGGTAGAAGGCATTGTGGTGGGAGACGACGACCTCATGGAGCGCTACCTGGGGGGCGATCCGATCGGTTACGACGAGCTCGAGAAGAGCCTCGCCAGCGGCGTGGCCGCCGGAGCAGTCTTTCCTGTTTTGTGCTGTTCGGGTCTCACCGGCGTCGGGGTGGATCGGTTGGCCCGGCTGATCGAGGAGCTTTGCCCCACCCCCCTCGCAGCGCCTCCGGTCACGGTGGTGGCAGGCACGACAACGGCCGAGGTCCCATGCGATCCGAATGCCGATGTCCTCCTCACGGTGACGAAGACCTTCACCGATAACCACACCGGCAAGGTCTCGCTCTGCAAGGTGATCTCGGGAACGCTCACCCCCGACACCGTTCTCATCAATACCCGTACCCGCACCGAGGAACGCCTCCATGCCCTCCAGACCCTTTCGGGCCACGTATCTTCGGCCACATCGTCCGTCGTGGCCGGCGACTTTGTCGCCATTCCCCGCTTGAACGGGACCCGCACCGGCGACACATTGGCCCCCAAAGGCCAGCCGGTGATCATCCCTCCGCCTCAATTCCCTCCTCCTGCGCTCCAAATCGCCGTCAAGCCGGCCACGCGCGCCGACGACGACAAGCTCATGTCCGGACTCCAAAGACTTTGCGATGAGGACCCGGCGCTCACCGTCACGCGTGACGATGAGACCCACCAAACCATCCTCGGGGTCAGCGGTGAGGTCCACCTCGGCGTCACCCTCGAACGCCTCGAGCGTAAATACAACGTCCACGTCGAACGTGAGGAGCTTCGCATTCCCTACCGTGAAACGATTACTGCCGCGGCGCACGCAGAGGGAAAGCACAAGAAGCAGTCCGGCGGGCACGGCCAGTTCGGGGTGTGCCATCTGCGACTCGAGCCCCTGCCGCGTGGAGAAGGCTTCGCCTTCCACGACGAGGTGGTCGGGGGCGCCATCCCTCGCCAATACATCCCCGCCGTCGAAAAAGGCGTCCTCGAGACCATGACCAGCGGGGGCGTGTTCGGATATCCGGTGGTCGACATCGCGGTCACGGTCGATGATGGCAAGGCTCATCCCGTCGACTCCAACGAGGTGAGCTTCAAGATGGCGGCGGCGTTGGCCATTCGCCAGGCCATGAGCGAGGCCGGACCGATCCTTCTCGAGCCGATCTCAAAGGTAGAGGTGACCATCCCCGCCGACACCCAGGGCGACGTCCTTGGAGACCTGCACTCTCGCCGGGCCCGCATCGTGGGCACTGAGTCCGGCGACGACGGGTTCCAGATCGTCATCGCGTTCGCTCCCGCGTCCGAGCTGACCCGCTATGCCGTGGACCTCCGCGCGCTTACCGGCGGCCGAGGCACATTCACCATTACGTATGACCACTACGACGTGGTGCCCGAGCACCTTGTGCCGTCGATCGCCCAGTCGACAGCCTAGGTTTCTAAAGGACGTGGCCACGCCGACGACAGCTTCTGCCAAGCCACCTGCAACGTCTCGGGCATGACCCGAGTGCCAGCGATCGACGTCATGAAATTGGTGTCGCCCGACCAGCGCGGCAAGACATGCAGATGGACGTGGGAGGGGATGCCCGCCCCAGCGGCGCGGCCCAGATTGGCGCCCATATTCAGCCCGTCGGGGTCATAGGCCCCCTCGATCGCGGTTACGGCATTCTGCGTCGCTGACCACACCTCCCGCGACTCCAATTCGGTCAGGTCGCCCAATCCACCGACGTGGCGCAAGGGCAATACCAGAACGTGCCCACTGGCATAGGGGTAGGCGTTGAGGACGACGAAGGACCACGCACCGCGCCACACCACGAGGTTGTCGATCGACGGCGGCCCACTCTCAGCCAGCCGGCAGAAGACGCACGACGTCTCGTCGTTCCCCATCCCACCGGTCCGCTCCCGCTCCGTGGCCTCTTGAATGTACTCATGGCGCCAGCCCGCCCAGAGGTTGCCCAGACTCACGAGAGTGGCTTCACGAGTGGCTTCACGAGTCTGGACTCACGAAGCGGTGCTCTCCGTCACCGCGTCCTCGGGCGAGCCATGCCTCACGACTTCGGCCACGACGTCGTCGACGAACTTCGTGAGGTCAACTCCACGTCGGGGTTTGTCGCTCGACGAGCGTGGGTTCACGCCGACCGTCTGGCCGGCCACGTCGTCTTGACCCACCACGAGAATGTAAGGGACCTTCGTCAACTTCGCCTTGCGGATGCGGGCCTTCAGGTTCTCGGCCGCGTCATCGACGCTCACACGCAGCCCAGCCCCAGCGCAGGCCGCAGCCACGGATTCGGCATACGGCGTGTGCGCTTCGCTCACGGGCAGGACCCGGACCTGTTCGGGTGACAACCAGGTCGGCAACGCACCGGCATAGTGCTCGATCAATACGGCCATGAAGCGCTCCACCGACCCGAAGAGGGCTCGGTGGATCATGATTGGCCGGTGGCGCCCGTTGTCGGCCCCGATGTACTCGAGCTCGAATCGCTCTGGGAGCTGGAAGTCGAGCTGGACGGTCGACATCTGCCATGTGCGACCGATGGCATCCTTCGCCTGCACCGAGATTTTCGGCCCGTAGAAGGCGCCGCCGCCCTCGTCCATGACAAGGTCGAGGCCGATTTCCGCCGCGGTGGCGCGCAACGTCTCTGTCGCTTCCTCCCAGTCCTGATCCGATCCGACCGCCTTGCCGGGGGGCTTGGTCGAGAGCTCGAGGTAGAAGTCGTTCAGGCCGAAGTCGCGCAGAAGATTGAGAACGAAGTGGAATGTACGTACCAACTCGGGTCCCATTTCCTCCCGGGTGCAAAAGATGTGCGCATCGTCCTGGGTCATCCCGCGCACGCGGGTCAACCCGTGCACCACGCCAGATTTCTCGTAGCGATAGACCGACGCCGAACTCGAAGAACCTGAGCGGCAGTTCGCGGTAGGAGCGCTGCCGGCTGCGGTAGACGAGAATGTGGAAAGGGCAGTTCATGGGCTTGAGGTAGTACTGCGTCCCCCCGTCGAGCTCCATCGGCGGGTACATCCCGTCGGCGAACCAGTCGAGGTGTCCGGAGATCTCGAAGAGCTCGCTCTTGGTGATGTGCGGCGAGTTGACGAACTCGTAGCCCTCCTCGACATGACGCTGTCGTCGAGTATTCCTCCATGAGGCGGCGGATCGTCCCGCCCTTGGGGTGGAAGATGGCCAGACCCGAGCCGATCTCCTCGGGAAAGCTGAAGAGATCGAGCTCGGCACCCAGTTTGCGGTGGTCGCGCCGCTCGGCTTCCTCCAGCTGGTGCAGATAGGCGCTGAGCGCCTTCTCCGACTCCCACGCCGTCCCGTAGATCCGCTGCAGTTGCTGCCGTCTTCTCATCCCCCCGCCAGTAGGCGCCGGCCACCCGCATCAACTTGAAGTGGCCCAAACGGCTGGTCGAGGGAACATGGGGGCCCCGGCAGAGGTCGGTGAACGTGTCCGCATTCCAGTAGGTGCTGACGACCGTCCCGCCGGCATCGACCTCGTCGGCCCCGGACCCCACTGCCTCGATGATCTCCCGCTTGAAGGGCTGGTCGGCGAACAATTCCAACCCCTCGCCCACAGCGTGTTCGTGGCGTATGAAAGGCTGGTCCTCGGCCATGATGGCGCGCATCTCGCCTTCGATCCGACCCAGGTCGTCGTCGCTGAAACGCGCCCCGGCGGGCAACTCGAAGTCGTAGTAGAAGCCGTTCTCGATCACCGGACCGATGGCGTACTTGGCGCCGGGCCACAAGCCGGAGTACGGCCTGAGCCAGCACATGGGCGGTCGAGTGGCGCAACACCTCGCGCCCCGCGTCGGAGTCGGCGGTGACGATGGCGACCTCGGCCCCATCGACCAGCGCGGTAGCTCAGATCGACCTCGTGGCCGTCGACCGTGGCCACGATCGCCGCCTTGGCCAGCCGGGGACCGATCGATCTCGGCGAACTCAGCAGCCGTCGTCCCCTCGGCGATCTCCCGCTGCAGAACCATCGGGAAGCCGTACCGAAATGACGCCTGCCATTGTTCTGCCTTTCCTTTTCAGCCGGGAGATCCCCGGCATAGTCGCGTCGTGCCAGGGTACTGCGGGTACCGGACTGCCCGTGCCGAAGAACCCCGCCAGCAGGGCTAATGGCCAGGCCCACGCGGGGCGGTCCGCCTGAGCGACCAGGGCCGCAGACGGAGGAGGCAGTCCTCAGAGTTCGACGCCGAGCAGGCTGGCCCCGGCAAGCACGGAACGCCCGGCCTCAGCAGCACGGTCGAGAGCCTCGAGGGCCGCCGGCGTATCCAGGTCGTCGTCGAGCGCCGCACGCACCGCGGCGAGGCCATCGGCCCCATCGTCTTCGACGTCGACCGCGGAGCGCCAAAGGGCCAGCCTGGCCGTAGCCGTCGGCATGTCGTCCATGGTGACCCAGTCCCAATCCTTGCGGTAGTGGTGTGCGAGAAGGGCCAGGCGCACCGCCGGGGATTCCCATTCCTTGCAGAGCTCCCCCACGAAGATCAGGTTGCCGAGTGACTTGGACATTTTGGTCCCACCGAGCCCGACCAGCCCTACATGGAACCAGATCGTGACGAAGGGTTTCCCGGTCACCGATTCTGATTGTGCCGCCTCGCACTCGTGATGGGGAAAGACCAAGTCCCGTCCGCCACCGTGAATGTCAACGGTCTCTCCGAGCTCTCGCAGGGCCAAAGCCGAGCACTCGATGTGCCAACCCGGTCGACCGGGACCCCAACGCGACTCCCATGCCGGCTCGTCCGGCAACGACGGCTGCCACAACACGAAGTCCAAGGCGTTTCGCTTGTGGGGGTCATCGGGATTGCCACCATGCTCCGCGGCCAGACGCAGCATGTGGGGCCGGTCGTACCCGCTGATCCGCCCGAACGGGGGGAAGCTCGCCACGTCGAAGTAGACGGATCCTCCGGACTCATAGGCATGACCGGCGTCCAGCGCCGCCCCAATCAGCGACAAGATCTCCGAGATGGCCGACGTGGCACGAGGTTCGGAATAGACGGGCAGAAGGTTCAACATGCCCATTTCTGCGTCGAAGCGCGCCATCTCCTCGGCTGCCAAGTCCAAATAGTGGACCCCGAGCTCGCGCGCCTTGCGCAGAATATCGTCGTCGACATCGGTGACGTTGCGAACACACTTCGTTTCGTGTCCGGCATCGCGGAGGCGACGCTGCAGCATGTCGAAATAGAGGTACACCGCAGCATGACCAAGGTGGGCCGCGTCGTAGGGCGTGATGCCGCAGGAGTAGAGGGTCACCAACGGCCCGGGCTCGAACGGAACCACCTCTTTGCGAGCCGTGTCATACAACTTCATCATTCAGATCCCCGCCAGACGCAAGGTGGAGTGAGCCTTGTGCCGCATGTTCAAGGTGATACACACCGCAGTGAATGCCTCGATCGCCGCAGCCTGGCTCAGGCTTCCGGCGTTGAGCGGGCGGAGCCCGTCCATCTCGTCGATCAACGATTCGGTGGCCGCCGTGGCTTGCGGATGGTCTGAGCACACCAACACGTCAGCTTGCAACCCTGAATCGAGGTTTTCCATTTCCGACGCCGGGAGATGGTGGAATGCAGCGGCCACCTGAGATTCGGGCAATGTCGCTTGCACCGCCGCGGCAACGGAGCCCCGGGGAGGAATGAGGGCCAGCATCTCGCGCCCCTCTCTTATGAGCGCATTGGCCATGGAGATCACTACCTTGCCCGCCAGGGCCTCCCGCAGGGGCTTCAAGGTTGCGATGGCGCTGTCCCAGGGGGTGGCCAGAACCACGATCTCGGCCTCCGCCGCGCCCGCGTTGTCCGCTCCCCGAATGTCGAGCACCACAGTAGGCCACTGGGCTTGCACCTCTTCGGCCACCGCACCTGCCCGCTCAGCGTCTCTGGAGCCGAGCGTGACCTGCACTCCTGCCGCGGCTAACCGCACCGCCAACCCCCGCCCCGCTGGACCCGTACCACCAATTATTCCCACGTGCACGCCCCTACTGTCGCATAACCTCGCGGTGCCTATGGGACTCCTCGACGGAAAACGCTTTCTCATTACCGGCGTGCTCAATGACGCCTCCCTCGCTTTCGCCGTAGCCAAGCTGGCCCAGGAAGAGGGGGCTGAGATCGTTCTCTCCGGCGCGGGGCGCGCCCTGTCGCTCACCAGAAGGACGGCACGCAAGCTCCCCACCGAGCCCGATGTCCTCGAGATCGACGTCACCTCTCCCGAGCAGTTGGCCCTGGCCGGCACGGCATTGGCCGACCGCTGGGACCGCCTAGACGGCATTCTTCACGCCATCGGCTTCGCGCCACCGAACTGCCTCGGGAGTGGCATGTTCGCGGCCAATTGGGACGAGGTGTCGGTCGCCCTCAATGTCTCGACCTATTCACTCAAGGCGTTGATCGAGGCCTTCAAGCCATTGCTGATCAGAGCTGGGCACGACGGCGGGGCCTCGGTCGTGGGCCTCGATTTCGATGCCACCGTGGCCTGGCCGATCTACGACTGGATGGGAGTGGCCAAGGCAGCTCTCGAGTCGCTCACCCGCTACCTGGCGCGGGACCTCGGCCCCGATGGCATCCGGGTCAACCTCGTGGCGGCCGGACCGATCCGCACGATGGCGGCCAAGTCGATTCCCGGGTTTTCAGTATTAGAGGAGTCCTGGGATGAGCGCGCTCCCCTGGGCTGGGACGTGAGGGACTCCAGCGTCGTCGCCCGCGCCTGTCTCGCTTTGTTCAGCGACCTTCTGCCGATGACGACCGGTGAGATTATCCATGTCGACGGTGGGGTCCACGCGGTTCGATGAAGTTGCGGAGTCGTGGCCGCATTTTGCGACCTCGACCGTGCAGCGGGGTCCCTACGGCATGAAGTCCTGGCTACGCAACGTAGGCGCCGCGTTGCCGTTTGTTGCTGCATTGTTACCGCAGCGGTGTCGAATGGTTGCATGAAGGTTGCAGGTTGGTTGGAGACCGCGACAATCCGAAATAGCCATTGACTTGCGAATGAAAGTCCATAATTGTTCGCATCGTAAGGAAGAGATAAGGGCAAACTCCTCGCGAGGGGAGGACGCAAAGCTACGGGACTCCCTGAGTTAGCCGGGCCGCCGAAGTAGTGAGAATGACGTAGCTACCTTCCCAGCGGTCTTTCCTCCTCAGGCGTCAAGAGGGAGAGGCACGTGATTTCCGAGGGTTTCGCCATCCACCGTGTATGCGGGGACGTCGAACGGGATTGTGTGGCTATTCCCAGAGGACACCCTTCACGTCGCGGCGCGAAAACAGAACATTCCTTGCTGTACATCGACGTCGTGAGGTCCTCGCACCACTAGGGACCTCCATCAGGGCAGGCGGACAGGCGTAGCGAAAACACGTGACATGTAGCGGGCTTCAGCGTGGGCTTAATTCAACCTCTGGCGGTAGCTGGATGGACATAAATCGTGCAATTGACCGTTTTGTCGCACATCTGAACACTTTTCAAGCGGTTAACGAGAAGGGGACATCACATGGGTGAGCGGGTAGCTGTCATCGGTAGCGGCTATGTGGGATCGGTCGTCGCAGCATGTCTGGCGCATGTCGGGCACGATGTCGTAGGGGTCGAATCGGATCCGGAAAATTGGCGACGCTCCGTGGGGGTGCGGCTCCGTTCCATGAGCCGGGACTCGACCAGCTGATCGCGAGCTGTTTGGACCAGGGCAGTCTTCGCTTCACCGACGACTTCCGCGACGCCATGGATTCATCCGATGTCGTCTTCGTCTGCGTCGGAACACCGCCGGGTCCAGATGGCGAGGCCGACACCACCGCGATTCGTGCGGTGACCGTCGACATCGCCCAGCACTTGCGGCACTATCACGTGATTGTCACCAAGAGCACCGTCCCCATCGGGACCGGTTTCTGGCTCGGCTCACTCATTGAAGACATCCTCGGCGCCGATGGGCGGGACCGATTCGGTGTCGTGTCCAACCCGGAATTCCTGCGCGAAGGAAGTGCTGTTCAGGACTTCCTGCATCCGGACCGGGTGGTGCTTGGAAGCGACGATCCGAAGGCACGGGAGATCGCAGCGAATGTGTACCGCCCCATTTTGGAGCAGCGCATCCCCGGAGACGTCGGGAAGAGGGACGTCGTGCCACTACTGCAGACCAAGCTGACGACGGCGGAGATGGTGAAGTACGCCTCCAACGCCTTCTTGGCCACCAAGATCAGCTTCGCCAACGAGATTGCACGCCTCTGTGACTTCGTTGGGGCCGATATCACCGAGGTTACGGCCGGCATGGGACTCGACACCCGCATCGGTGGCCAGTTCCTCGATGCTGGCCTCGGCTGGGGCGGCTCGTGCTTCGGGAAGGACCTTTCCGCTCTCATCAATACGGCCAATGAATATGGATATCGACCAAGAATTCTCGAGGGAGTCGTCTCGGTGAACGAGTCCCAACGCAAGTACGTGGTCGACCAGCTCCTCAGCCACCTCAAAACACTTCGCGGGGCGAAGATCTGCATTCTGGGTCTCTCGTTCAAGCCTCACACCGACGATCTTCGAGATTCACCTGCGCTCGACGTGGTGACCCGACTCATCGGCAAGGGTGCCTTCGTGGCCGCCTACGACCCGATGGTGACAACGGTGCCCGACGTCCCGGACATCCGATTGATGCCCGACGCCATACGGGCGGCGGCCAATGCCGACGTCATTGTGGTGGCGACCGATTGGCCGCAGTTCCTCAGTGTCCGCCTGACCGAGCTCCGCCGTTCAATGCGAGGAAACCTCTTCTTCGACAGCCGGAACAACTTCGATCCGGTACTCGTGGAGCAAGCGGGATTCGACTACGTGGGCATTGGGCGTGGGGGCGCGACGACGCCTCCACGGGTCATCGCCCACCGCGAGTCACCACGCACCGCACCGCAAGAAGCCGGTATCCGATGAGCGTCATTGACAGCCCTCATGACCAAGGAGATTTTCCATGGCACTAACTCGTTCCGAAACCGAGCTCTCCGCTTTGGCGAGAAGTGGTGACACCTTCAGCCCGGCGAGCGTGGACCTCAGCGTCGTCATCCCCCTTTACAACGAAGAGGAGAGCGTCGACCTCGCGGTGGCAGAGGTGCTCGACGTCCTGCACAAGCTCGCCCTCGAATTCGAATTGATCCTGGTGAACGACGGCAGCACGGACAACACGGGGGCGAAGGCATTGGCCTGGCACGAGGTTGACCCCCGGGTCAAGGTCATCGAATTCCGAAGGAACTTTGGTCAGACCGCGGGAATCAGCGCGGGATTCGACTATGCCGCCGGACGCGTCGTCGTCGTGATGGACGGTGACCAACAGAACGATCCCGCGGACATTCCCATTCTGCTCGCCGCCCTCGAGCAGGGGTACGACGTGGCGTCGGGATGGCGAGCCCACCGCAAGGACAAGTTCATCTCCCGCCGGCTGCCCTCGAAAGTGGCGAACTCGCTGATCTCTCGGGTGACCGGCCTCGAACTTCACGACTACGGGTGCACGCTGAAGGCATACGACAAGGAAGTGATCGAACACCTCGAGCTGTTCGGCGAGCTGCACCGCTTCATTCCCGCCCTCGCCCTGATCTCGGGAGCCAAGGTGATTGAAATCCCGGTCAACCACCGCGCCCGGGAGCGAGGGTCTTCGAAGTACGGGATCAGCCGCATGCCCCGGGTCGTGCTCGATCTCCTCACCGTGAAGTTCCTCATCGGCTACCGACAAAAGCCGATGCAGTTCTTCGGACGGGTTGCGTTCGTCTGCGTAGCAGCGGCCGGAATCTCCGCACTCTGGTCCGGGTCAAGGGTGATCAAGCGATTGCCCCATCAAGGCGGGGTAGCGACCATTTTCGCATTGGCCTCATTGCAATTCGCTTCGTTCGGACTGATCGGCGAGCTGCTCACTCGGGTCTATTTCAAGGATGCGGCACATCGGCCCTACGTGGTGCGCTCTGCGACCGGAGAGGTTGCCCCCGTGGTGGAGATGCGCCGGACCCAAGAGAACGCCCAGTGACGGCAGCTACCGTCCCACTCGCGGTGGAAACCGGCCGTGCCAAGCGATCCGGACGGTTCGCGCCGATGACCATCGTGCGACTGGCCGTGACGGCCGGTGCCTTCGTGCTCATCGCCCGAAAGATCGGGCTCGGTGCCGTTGTCCGCGCACTCGCGGACGCGAACCCGGCTTACCTCGCTGCGGGCTACGCCATCGCCGTTGTCACCATCCTGCTCACAGTGTGGCAATGGAACGGCCTGGCCACGGCAAACGGGGTCGCTCGGCCCTACCGACGGTGTCTGCACCTGGAGCTGGGGGGCGATGTCTTCGACGCCGCACTCCCCAGCTCCATCGGTGGCGATTTCATTCGCGCCACCTCGCTGGCGAAATCGCAGGAGGAACGGGTGCCGGCGGCCGCGTCGGTGGTGCTGCGCCGTCTGTGCAACTTCCCTGGGATGATCGTGATCACGGCAGTGGGACTCGTGGCGACCATGTCGCTCGGCTACGCCGATCGTATTCGACCCTTCTCGCTTGGCGTCGTGGCCGGTGGAATGTTGCTGGTCGTGTTGGCCCTGAGCCCGGCCATGGGAGTGATCGGCCGATGGGGACTGCTCCGACGCGGACCCGGACGGGCCGTGGCCAAGTTACTCAACACCCTGCACGAGTTCCGCGGGCAGCGCAGTCATTTGGCACGCGCCACGCTACGCGGGCTCCTCTTCTGGGCCGTGGTCGTGGCCAGTCAATCCATGTTCATCCGAGCACTAGGGATACATATTCCCCTGACGTACGGCGCTCTGGTCATCACGACGGCCACCGCCGTCACCATGCTCCCTATCTCACTCGGTGGGTACGGGCTCCGCGAAGGGGCCTTTGCCGCCTTCCTGGCCGCAGGCGGGCATGCCACCGCCGCCCAGGGTGCGGCGGTGGGGGTGTGCATCACCGTACAGACGTTGGCACTCGGGGTTATCGGCATTCCCTTCTACCTGACCATCCGACTTCGGCGGGGTCGGCACGTCGCGCCACGACGGAGGCGACACGTCGCGCCGCACCCGGTTCTGTCCGCCAATCCCGCAATGGAAGCCGCCTGATGCGCGTCCTGATGATTTCACCGCACCCCGTTTACTCGCCGCGCGGCACCCCAATCAGCGTCTTCAATCGATGCCTCGCGCTCTGCGCCCTAGGTCACGAAGTCGACCTCGTGACGTACCCCGTGGGAGAGGACCGAGAAGTGGAGGGCCTCCGCTATGTGCGCGGCAAATGCTCCCGGTATTCGATCAGTACCGGTCGGACCATCCGTTCGCAAATTGGTTCTCGACGCAGCGGTGACCCTCAAATCCGTGCAGGAAGCCCTCCGTGGCCGGGGGCATTACGACGTCGTCCACACGCACGAAGAGGCGGGGCTGTTCGGTCCGGTGCTGGCCCGGCTATGCCGGGTTCCTCACGTCTATGACATGGGGAACGACTGGACTGACGTCCTCTGCAATTACGGACTTAGTCCACGCCATCCGATCACCCGCATCGCCGGGACCCTGGAGGACACGGTCATTCGCCAGTCCGACGTCATCATCGCTCATTTTCCGCTCGTGGCCGAACGCGTCGCAGTAACCTCCACGACGCCTGTCCACACCATCTTCAACATGTCGCTGGAGGGCGATCCCGACCCTGTCGTCGCATCGGCCATCCGGGAGCGCTGGGCGCCAGACGGGTCGAAGGTGATCCTCTACTCGGGCACCCTCGAGCCGTATCAAGGGGTCCCTTTGCTCCTGCAGTCGATGTCGGACGTGGCGCGGACGCATCCCGAGGCCGTCCTGGTGATCATGGGTGGCCGGCCCGATCAGGTCGCCGATCTGCAGCGAAGCGTCGATACTCTCGGCCTCACGAGCGCCGTCCAGTTGACGGGCACCGTGCCGTCTCCTCTGGTACCGGCCTGCCTGATGGCCGCCGATGTGCTCGTCTCCCCGCGAGAAAGAGGGCGTAATACCCCCTTGAAGATCTTCTCGTATCTACGGTCGGGGCGCCCGATTGTGGCGACCGACATCGCCAGCCACACGCAGGTACTCGACGAGTGGTCAAGCGTCCTTGTCCCTCCTTCAGCGCAAGGCCTGGCGGTGGGCATCCGTTCGTTGCTCGACGAAGGCCCCGCCCGGCATCAAGCCACCGAGGGAGCTCTCGCCCTCCAGACCAACTACGGCATCGCACGCTATGTGGGAGAGGTAGCCCGAGCCTACGCCCACGTTGGCGGGGGGCAAACCGATGCGGCATTTATCGCCCGTGCCGCCGAGCGCATCAGCGACTTGGCGGCACGGGCGAGCACCGGTCCGCGCAGCCTGAACTTTCTGGAGGGCCTCACGGGGCCGATGGGGACCGCAACGGTGACAACGCTCATCGGTCCGACGGGCCGCAGTGCCCCCACGATCCACGCGACATCAGTGAGGGGCAAAGAGAACGAAGAGGAGGCATCGTGAACGTCGTCGTCACCGGGGCAGCCGGATTCATCGGCAGCCATCTGAGCGAAGCATTGTGCGCCTCGGGTCACCACGTGCTCGGTATCGACTGCATCACCGACTACTACGATCCGACCGAGAAGAAACGCAATCTCGTTGCCTTAGCCGAGCTCCCTGGATTTCATTTCGAGGAACTCGACCTGCGCCACGCCGACCTACGGCCGTTACTGGAGGGAGCATCGGTCGTCTTTCATCAGGCCGGCCAGCCGGGCGTACGGATGTCCTGGGGACTGGGATTCTCCGACTATTGCGAGCACAACATCAAGGCGACCCAGCGCCTACTCGAAGCGGCAAAGACCGTGGCCATACCTCGCGTGGTCTATGCATCGAGTTCATCGGTCTACGGCAATGCGTCGTCGTATCCGACCCACGAGTCGGATCTTCCAAGCCCGAACAGCCCCTACGGCGTCACCAAATTGGCGGCAGAGCACCTCTGTTCCCTCTATACCGCCAATTGGGGACTTTCAACAGTCTCCCTCCGCTACTTCACTGTCTATGGACCACGCCAGCGCCCCGACATGGCCATCCGCCGTCTGGCCGATGCCGCCGTGACCGGTTCACCCTTCCAACTCTTCGGCGACGGTCGGCAGGTCAGGGACTTCACCTTCGTCACCGACGTGGTGGCCGCCAACCTCGCTGCCGGTTTCGGCGACACTCCGCCCGGGACGGTGGTCAACATTGCCGGCGGCTCACACGCTGTGATGACGGATTTGATCGACCTGGTCGGCGACCTGGCCGGGGCGCCCGTCGACTGCAGACGCCGCCCGCAAGAAGCAGGCGACGTGCAAGAGACCGGAGGCGCCATCGATCTGGCCCACGAACTGCTCGGGTGGGAACCTCGCGTCTCATTGCGAGAGGGACTCGCGGCACAGGTCGATTGGTCCCGCTCGGTGAATTTGTCATCGGCGGTACGGGTTGCATGACAGTCGCTCCCGTAACGCAGCCAGAGGGGGATCTCGAAGCGGAGCTTTTAGCGACCCTGGTTCAGCTGTTCGAGTCAGCCCGACAAACGGTGGTGGCCGACGCGGTGGCCGTGCTGGCGGACCCGACCATCGAGGTTCTCCCACCGGAGACGGCATCGCGCAGGACGGCGCGTCGCCAGATACCGGCGGAGGAAAGACCCTGGTCGGCCTGGCGCGTCCGGATCGTCTTCCTCCTCTCGTTCATTATCGTCAGCGTTCCGATCTTCTCTCTCATGCTTTGGTTCTGGAAACATTCCAGCCCGGCGCATGGTCTGGCGGCAGAGATCGTCGACGGGTTCAGTTACATCTGGGTCGTGCTCGCCCTTCCCGTCCTGCTCAACGTGATCGGCGCGTTGACGTTCCGAAACGTGAACCGGAAAACGGAAGACGCCATGCCTCCCGGTGTCGAGGTCTGCTTTCGCATCGTGACGCGAGGAACAAACGTAGAAGCTGTGCTCAAATCGGCCACGGCGGTCAGGGCCGCGATGGCGCACACGCCTCTGTTCCCTTTCAGTGTGGAAATCGTGACGGACAATGCGTTGCCGCAGGTTGACGGGGTCAGAACCATCCTCGTACCCAAGCGGTACCGGACCGATACCCGAGCCAGATTCAAGGCGCGCGCACTCCACTATGCCCTCGAGGTCTCCCCGATCTCTGACACGACATGGCTCTTCCACCTCGACGAGGAGACCCACATCACGCCCTCCGTCATCCGCGGCATCCATAGTGCCGTGGTCGAAGAGGAGCGCTCGGGCGAACTGCGCATCGGCCAGGGCGTTGTGCTGTACCACCGAGACCTCGACAAGCATCCCTTCCTCACTCTGGCTGACTCGGTGCGCACGGGAGACGATCTCGGTCGCTTCCGGTTTCAACATGTGTTCGGCCAGAGTGCCTTCGGCATGCACGGGTCGTTCATCCTCGTGCGCAATGACGTCGAGAAGCAGGTGGGATTTGACCTCGGTCCCGCCGGATCCGTCACTGAGGACGCCTGGTGGTCGCTGGTGGAGATGGCTCAAGGTCGTCGTTCACGATGGATCGACGGTTACTGTCTCGAACAATCCACACAGTCGGCAATGGATTTCCTCAAACAACGTCGCCGCTGGTTCGTCGGGCTGTGCCTTGTCTGCCTTCGTGCGCCGGCGCGGCTGTGGCATCGGATCACACTGGTGTCCTCGGTGATCCTGTGGGGAGTCGGATGGCTCGGTTGGTGGAGCGTCAGCATCGCCGCTGTCGTCGTCAATGCCCGCATCCCCTTGGTGGTTCTCCTCATCGGGACGGGGTCCTTGGCCGCCTACTCCGCTCTCTATCTGCTGGGGCTCGAGCTCAACTTGGACCAGAAGAATCTGGTCTGGTACCGGCGCCTGCCATGGCACCTCGCCCAGATCCTGTTCCTCCCCGTCTATTCGTTACTCGAAAGCGCCGCCGTCGTCTATGGCGTGATCCGACCAGATTTCGACTTTCACGTGGTGAAGAAGTGAGCGAAGTATGAAATCAGGACGACATCGCATCGGCAATTCACACAATGAGAGGAACGGTTCAGGTCGTGGGCCGCAAGCGGTCGAGATCGACCCCATGCTCTTCTTGCCAGAACCGTCAGAACACACCCCCAGGGTGTCACGGGACAGTTCGGGCGCGTCGCACGCTACGGACGCCGTGCAAAGGAACGGTCATTCCTCGAACGGTCATTCCTCGAACGGGCATTCCTCGAACGGGCACAGCACGGCCGCAGCGGGCATCGCCACCGAGGTCGCGCCCCTCGCGGCGAGCAACGGTAAACCCTGGGCCAACGGATTTCCTGCGACCGAAGCGAGCCGCATCCCTAGCCTGAAAAACCGGACGGAGCTACGCGTGTGGCGCCGTTTCCCCAAGATCACCCGCCTCCAGCGACGAGTCATCGTCGCGCTCCTCACAGTGGCCTTACTCGGCGTCGTGGTCGCCGCAGGCACGGTGGCGCGCAAAATCCTGGCTGGAACGCCCGGAGTGGTGTACACCACCGCAGGACCCTCGAAGATCACGAATCAACCGGGTGGTGTCGGGACGCTTGACGAGGCTCCCAATGAGAGCTTTACCGTGAGCCTCAATTTGGCGGGCATTCAGGACTCCATTTTTTCGATATCCCAAGTCGACGTCACCAACGGGGCCGAGGTCGTCATCGGCACGCCTCTCGTGCAAATCGATCCGACACTCCTCGTGCAAAATGCCCCCCAGTTCGTGTCGCAGTTGGCCGGCGCGCAGCAAGCATTGTTCACGGCAGAACGCACCCCCCCATCGGCATCCACAACCCCTCAGTCCCAGGCGCAGCAGATCGCTGCGCTCACCGAACAAGTGACCTATGACCAGGAACTGGTGGCCATCGCGCAGGGGAAGACCACCACAATCTCGTCACCGACCACGGGTTTCGTGACCGGCCTCTCGTCGCAACCCGGCCAGGTCGTGACAGCCGGCGAGCCGATCCTCGAGGTGATCGATCCAGCTGTCGTGGACGTCTCCGCCAGCTTGTTACTCAGCGACATCCAGACAATCTCGCCTGGCGACGCCGCAGACGTTTCACCAACCGGGCTCCCCGGGGTGCACCTCCATGGGGTCGTCCTGACCGTCAGTGCCATATCCGGTGGAGGAGGCCTCGATGGCACCGTCATCATTCAGGCGCAGAACACCGCACCCGAGCCCGTGCCCATCGGCACGCAGGTGTTCGTCCACGTGACGGCCACGCAATCCGCCGCGGTCACCGTCCCGGCGGTTGCCGTCATGAACAGCGACCTCGATCCCGCTGTGTTTGTTCTCCGCCACGGGCATGCCTACATCCAAGCGGTCACAATCGGCGCTTCCGACGCTGACCGGGTCCAAATCATTTCTGGGCTGCGAGCGGGGGACATGGTCGTGGAGTCGAACATGCAGTCTCTGACCAACGGCGAACGGGTCCGCGTCCTTGGCAACCCTTAGTCCAGTGCTCAGCAACCCGGCACTCAACGGCCCGGCAATCAGCGGCCCACAGCTCAGCGGGACTGCAGCCAGCGGGACTGCAGCCAGCGGGACTGCAGCCAGCGGGACTGCAGTCAGCGGAGCGGCGACTCCGGCGAGAACGCAGCGTCTGCCGTCATGGAGGATTGTCCTCGGCGTTCTCTTCGCACTCGCCTCTCTCGCCTTCCCGTGGATCGGATTGAACTTAAGCCCAAGCCTTTCAGCCTGGAAGCTCACGTTTGCCATGGGAGCGGTGCCGCTCGTCGGGCATGTCACTTACGGCGAGCTCGTTCTGGTGTTGACGATGACGGCGGCGGTCTCGGCCATCCGTGCCAGAGGGAGGGCGACCAACACCACGCGTGCGTGTGGGTGGATTTTGGTGGCTGCTCCCCTCTTCTTCTTTCTGACGACCCGACTCATTGGCGGCGAGATCCTCTTCCGCCTTTCAACGGACTCGATGCAAACCCAAGTGGTCGATCGACAGATCCCGCAGTACCACTTCTTGCCGCCCACCAACTACTTCGGCTTCACCCCTGACGCCACGACGACGCTGGTGTTGAACGGCCTACGAATTGGATGGCTGCTGGCGGCGGTCGCGGGTGTACTCATGGCCGGCCGGCTCGTGACACCCGTCCGGCATCGTCGGTCCGTCCTCACGGCGGTGGCGGCGGTCGCGGTCGTCGTGACCTGGGGAGTCGGCGCCGGCATGTTGGCGCGGGCAGCGATGTCCGACGGTATTGCGGCCGCGCAGGGCGGGCGCCCAGTCCAGGCAGAAGACGACTTCGATCGGGCCCTGACTCTCAATCCCCAACTTCGTTACAACAGCCAGCTCGCTACGGAACTCGGCCAGGTCCAAGCCGACCAAGGCGAGCAGAGCGCCCTGGCCTGGCTTGCCAAAGGAGCCAATCCTCCGGCAACGGCAGATGGCGTTGCCCAGCAGCTACTCGACTACTCCCAGGCCGCCTCCATGGCTCCGCGAAACCCGGTCATCCAAAACGGTTTTGCGGTCACCTTGGCCGACGACATGATTGGCACCGAAGTGCCGGACGACCCGGGGGCCGTCTCGGCGTTGGAGGGGATGGCCTTCTTGTCCTTTACCTACGGCCACTTCGCCTACGAGGCCGGCGACGACTCTGCCACCATCCGCTTCATGCAACAAACACTGGCCCACACCAAGAACAGCGAGCTCCTGTCGCTTGCCTACACCTACCTTGGTCTGTCCGAAGAGCGTCTCGGACACCTGATCACGTTCCGCCGCGACATCGTGAACGCGGTCAATCTGGACACACAAAACGTCAACGCCATGGGACGAGAGGTGGCGGCGGGACTCTATACACCGGGACCCCCATGACCGACACTCTTGTAGCACCCAGCCCCACGAAATGGGATGCCCGGCCGGTCGAACAGCCCAAGGTTGCGGAGCGTCCTCCCCTCACCTCTCCGAAGTCCAAGCGCGCGATGGCGGTCGTACCTCTCATCGTCGTGGTCGCGGCAGCATGGCTGATCGCGAGTTTCTGGAGCTCGGTGGAGACCCGCTCGCCACGCCAGCCGTTTCTCGCCCCTACGGCTGGGCAGGCGTGGATCCGATCCCCCGAGCCCGGACCCCACGCTTTCTTTCGACTCGACATTCCCATTGCCGTCATACCTCAGAGCGCGACTTTTTGGTTCACCGCCGACCAGGCCGCCGAGCCCTACGTCAACGGGGCTCAACTCGCGGACACCCCACGAGTGCAGACCTACAACGGCACCTACGTGCAGCGGGTGGTCGAGACCTTCGACATCCGACCCAGCCTTGTGGTAGGCGCCAACGTCATCGGACTGGAAGTGATCAATTACGACAACCGCGCGCCGGCTTTTCAGGCGCACATCCGGATCCAATCCGGTGGAGTCGTGCAGACCTTCGGAGTGACGCCCTCGGACTGGCGTTCAACCACCAACGTGGCGCTCACCGGGCAGTCCCTGCCCCGCTCTGGAGCCTTCGCCACGACGGCTCTCGTCCCAACCGACTGGGTTCGGGCAAACGAGAGCGGCCATCGGACCGGAGCGACAACCGTCCCCATTGCACCAGCCTCGTACACGACGCCCGCCACTGGCGACGCCATCGTCGGTGGCGCGAGCGGGAAACAACTCAACGCGTCGACCACCATCAACCTCCCGCCCGGTTGCACGAGCGCTTGGATGCGGGTCGCCGCCAACGGCCCCTACACAGTTGCCTTGGACGGGCGGGTCATTGCCTCGGGGACGGGAACGTGGCAAGGGCTGGGTCTGCTCAGGGCAACCTCGTGGGCCATCGACCCCCTCAAGAACACCATCCCGCTCACTGTCTACGACCTGTGCCCTGTCGAAAGCGCCGGCACCCACCGCCTTTCGCTGTCCGTCACTTCGCCGTCATCCCCCATTGCGTACCTGGACGGCAGCGTGGACGACGGCTCGACCGTTATTCGCTTTACGACAGGTCCCGGTTGGACCGCTTCGGGCTCTGCGAAGCCAAACCTGGTAGCCGAACCGGAGCAGCTCCTCGGGAGCACGTTCCAGACGACGGCAGGTACCACTTCGGTTCCCCCCGGTCCCCTCTTCCTCCATACGATCACACTCTTTCTTCTGTTGCTGGGATTGGGGTGCGCGGCGGCGCTCGTGGCCAACGCGATCGGTGTCCGCCGGCGGCAGGCGGTAGGGGCAGTGGCTGCCGGGGCACTCCCTGCTCTGGGGTTGGTCCTGGTGCTCTCCGAACTTCGGCACTTCATCGGCGTACAGCCGCCGTTCCCTAGCACCCCGTTCGTCCTGCGCATCGTGTTTCTCTTCACCGCAGGAGGAGTGGTGCTCTCCGTTGCCCTCACTCGCTATCAGTTGAGCCACACGTCGGCGCGACAACCTGGTCGACACGTCAGGAAAAAGTACTCTTCGTCCGCCAGTTCCTACCGCCGCGACACGCCCGCGACCAGACCGGCTCTCATCGCCTGGCTGCGGACCCACCGCTACGGAGTTGGCATCGCATGTATCGCCGTCTTCTGGGTGCTGGTACTGAGTTACCGCATCGACTATCAGCCGGTGTGGCAGGACGAATATTCTTCCATTGCCGCCGCTCAGGGGATCGCCGCCCACCTGGTGCCGCGTTGGCCGTCAGGCTTCCTCTATTGGAAATCCGAGCTCTATTCGGCTCTTCTTGCGGTTGTCGGAACGTTCTCCCATTACCGGACTTCATGGTTGCGCGAGTTCAGCACCTTGTGGTTCGGCGCCACCGTATTGCTCTTCGGCTTCCGCCTGATCCCCCTGGCCGTACCCGGGCGCCGCGTGTTCCAGTGGGTCGGTACGTTGGCCTTCGCCTCTGCCGTCTTCGAGCAGTCCCACGCGCAGGAAATACGCATGTACCAGACGGTGCAGTTCTTCGTCGTTCTGCTGGCCATCATCTTGCTCAAAGCAGTGAGAGAACCGTCGACGGCGAGGATTGCCGCTGTCATGGGGGTGACGGTGTGCATGTACCTAAGCCACGAAGAATCATTCGGGGTCTTGTTGCTCGTGCCGATAGCGCTGTTCGGCTTCTTGGGATTCCGTTGGTGTCGAGATTGGCGCTGGTGGGTATTCGGCGGACTCGCGGCCCTCGTCATCGTCATCCAGGTGGCGCTGGCTGAGCTCACTCACCCCCCCGCCTTTGGCGTGGACTTGAGCGGAGGACCACTTGTGCAGTGGTCGCCCAAGCCCTTCTATTACCTGACCAACGTCTTCTTCACCCCGGGAGGCCCGGGTCCGGCACTGACTGTGGTGAGCCTTCTCGCGGTGGTTGGAACGGTGATCGGATGGCGGAGCCGCGATCGGACGCTCCTCTATCTGGCTGCGTTCTGGATCGTACCCGTGGTGGTCGTCTCGCTCTTCTTGCCGGCCAAGAACCCGCGCTATGTATTCATCACCCTGCCCTTCGAATTCATCTTGGCCAGCCGGGCCTGCGCCGAAATATTCTCCTTGGTGCGCCGGGCCGTCTCATCGGGGGAGCAAGGGGTCTCTCGGCTGGCGCGCCGGACGTTGACCCTCGTGTTCGCGGGAGCGTGTGGGTTGGCGGTCATGATGAGTACCGTCGGGAGCCTCAGTGATTACGGCCCACTGGCACAGGTCCTCTTCGGGGCCAACGTCCAGCATTGGGATCTCGACTACCCCGACGCTGTGGCCTATGTCAAGGCACACGAACATAGGAGTGATGCCGTGATTGCCGTGGGACCGGCCAACTTGACAGGCGGCAGCCTCGGTCGGGCGCCTACCTATTGGCTCTCGGCCAACCGTACCCAGACGCTGCTGTACGTCTTCGAGAAGAACAATCAGGTAGTCGATACACAATACGGGGTGCCCGTACTTTTGAATATCAACGAATTCGAAACTGCCATCGATGCCCACCCTCGGACCTGGTTGGTCGTCGCCGACCAGAATGCGGCCCGGCTCGTCCCGAGCATGAAGGCGATCGTCGCAACTCGCTTCCGGATGGTCTACGAGGGGGAATCGGTATCGGTGTTCTTATGCACGAACTAATGGTGAGAGGTGTTATATGAAAAGCGGACGTTCCAGGGCGTGGGTTCGCCCCTCACGAGCAGTTCTGACCGTTCTTGCCGCCACCACGATCCTTGCTGGAGTCGTAACGGCCCTGGTGCTGCGCACTAATGCAGGACCTCCGTCTCACTCCGCTTCGTCGCAATCAAGCGGCGGCAAGCACGCCACGGACCCTCACCATGCGTCGACGGGCCACACTTCGAGTTCCTCCACAACCACCACGAGTGGTCGGATCCCGTCACATGACCCAAGTTCGGCGTCCGGTACGCATTCGTCCAGCTCGGGCAGCACTACCAGTCCTCGGGTCGGTACCTCACCGTCTGGCGGTTCCGGACCCGATGCAACAGTGACCGCACAGTTCCGTCCCGATGTCGTTACTGCCCGGGGAATCTACGAGTTTTCGGGTGGCAACTCCGCGACGGATGCCAACAATCCCGACCTGACCGGGACCACGCTGACTTTCGAATGGGCTGATCTCGAGCCCGCGGCTGGGCAGTTCACATGGTCCCGTGTCGATAGCGCCATCGCTCCGTGGGCTGCTGCCGGGAAACGAGTCATACTTCGAGTAAGCGCAGGCGGTCAGGCCGCGTGGGGGGCATCGGCGGCGGACGCCACACCAGCGTGGGTCTACTCGCAAGGCGTGCCGACGATTAACGATGCCGGGTCGATCCTGCCTGAATACTGGAATTCGACATTTCTCGCCGACTATGACCGATTCATAGCGGCCTACGCCGCGCACTACGACGGCGATCCCGACGTGAGCTTCATCGAGATAGGGATCGGCGACGGCGGCGAGACCCTCCCTGACACACAAGAGGGCTCGACCGACCACCTGGCGCAGTGGACCCCTTATGGGTACAGCGACGCCGTGTGGCTGGCCACTATTGAGGACATCGCTTCCACGTATCGGGATGACTTCGTTCGAACCCCCGTGGTTCCCCTCATTGACTCTTCGTTCTGGGGACCCACCAGACTGACGGATTACCTGGACCTCACCGGCTGGTTCGCCGACAACGGGTTCCCCATGCAGTACGACGGCCTCACCGCCTCGTCAGCACCGCAGAATTCCAATTGGGAGAAGGCAACAACCATTTCGGAACAACGCGGGTCAACTTCGAGTAGTGGCGACACCCTTGCCGGCGATTGCGCCAGTGCAACTGGTTCATTAAAAAGCCCGGTGATCCTCATCTACCAAGCAGACATCGACAACCCAGCCAATCAGTCAGCCCTCAACGGATGCGCCGCATCGGTGAGGTCATAGCGTGACGTCCACGTCTGTCGCCCCCACATGAGGCCCCGAGTCACGGCGAAACTGCTGGCGGCCCGCCATCTTCATCCCCAGCCAGCGTCCACTCAATCCACCAAGTGATCCCACGAAAACCGCAGCGAAGACAGCGCCTAGCCAATATTCGGCCACCGCGCGCTGGAGCCCCTCACCGAGCGCATGGCGCCGAACCAGATCGCCGAGGAATGCGAGCACGATGGTGAGGAAGCTCACCGCCAGTCCCCCCAGAAGAGCATTCTGAGCGCGCGCTTTGTGGTAGCCGGCAATCGCGCCACCCACAAAGAAGCCGACGGCCATCACGGCTGCAGGGATGACCCAGAGCGCGCCACCTCGATCAATCAGGGGGGCGCCGTGCCAAGTTTCTTCGGACAAGAAGGTTGGGCCGACGATCACCAGTGAGACGAACAGCCCAATAATCAATGACTCCCAGCGGCCGATGTGGAGTCCCCTGCCCTCGCTCGTACCCGATGCCCTTTCCTCCTCCATCCCCCTATTCTGGCCCAACGACGTCTGGAATTCACATCGCCCGGTGGGTGCGGAGGGCCGATAGAACTGACGCTTTACGGGGAGGCCGCGGTGGTTCCGACCGCTTTGCGTACCGGTCAGCTCACGGGCGGGCGGTGCCGTTCTCATCGGCCGGGGGCCCCGTTCTCACGGATAGGTTAACGAAATGACATTTCGGCCCGTCGCATTGGAACGAAGCCCGCTCGGGGATTCCCATTTATGAGCATGCCCGGCCATGGCATGGGTGGAGGGGGGCGTGGCGGGGGATTTGCCGGCATGCGATCGCTCCGGCAGGACCGTTCCATCCTGCAACACCGCGTGAAAAAGGGCACGGCACGGCGCATGTTGACCTTTGCCGTCCCCTATAGGAAGATCCTCGCCGTCTTTCTCCCGGTGGTGATCCTCGATGCCATCATCAGCGCCATTAACCCCCTGATCCTCCGGGCACTCATTGATAACGGGATCGGACGACACAACGCCGATCTCGTGATTGAGTTGGCGTTCCTAGCAGGAGGGTTGGCGCTCTTCGACGCTGTGCTGTCCCTCACCGAGCGTCGGATCTCAGCGGTGATAGGTGAGGGGTTGATCTTTGATATGCGGTCGAAGGTCTTTCGCCACATTCAGAGCATGCCCTTGGCCTTCTTCACGCGCACCCAGACCGGCGCCCTTATCAGCCGGCTGAACAACGATGTTCTCGGCGCACAGCAGGCCTTCACGGATCTCTTGTCCAACGCTGTGGGCAACTTGGTCACCGTGCTGATAGTGGTCGGCACCATGTTCTATCTGAGCTGGCAGATCACCCTGGCGGCGCTCATCCTTCTTCCCGTCTTTCTCATCCCGGCCCGCATCGTCGGTCGCCATCTCGGTTCACTGACCAAGGAAGGATACGACCTCAACTCTCAGATGAACATGGTGATGCAAGAGCGCTTCAATGTCGGAGGCGCCATGCTCGTAAAGCTACTGGGGCGCCCCCAAGTGGAAGCTGACTCGTTCGACGCCAAGGCGGGCCGCGTCCGGGACATCGGCATCGCGCAGGCCACCTATGCGCGGATCTTCTTTGTTGCCCTCACCCTCACCGCTTCGATGGCAACTGCAATCGTGTACGGGTTCGGCGGCGTCGCTGCCGTGCGTGGGACGCTCGCCGTGGGCACGGTGGTGGCGCTGACGCAGTACCTGACTCGGCTGTACGGACCCTTGACCCAGCTCTCGAACTTACAGCTCGATGTCGTGACGGCTCTCGTCTCCTTCGAACGCCTCTTCGAGGTCCTCGACATCGTCCCCATGATCGAAGAGGCACCCGATGCGGTCGACATTCCCCGCGGGGATGTTTCCATTGAGTTGAACAACGTCAACTTCTCATATCCCGGCGCGCGAGAGGTTTCGTTGGCCTCCTTGGAATCCGTGGCCGTACTCGAGTCCGGCGTGAACAACCAGGTGTTGCACGATGTCTCCTTCCGGGTCGAGCCGGGACAGATGGTGGCGCTCGTCGGCCCCTCGGGCGCCGGCAAGACCACGATCTCCTCCCTCGTTCCCCGCCTTTACGATGTGACGACAGGATCATTGAAGCTGAACGGAATCGATGTCCGCCATGCCACCATGCAGTCCATCCGTGACGTCATCGGCGTCGTGACACAGGACCCATACCTCTTCCACGATTCGTTGCGCGCGAACCTGATGTACGCGCGTCCCGACGCCACGGAGGAGGAGGTCCTCGCCGCCCTGGCCCACGCCCAACTCGGCCACCTCGTTTCCGATCTACCAGAGGGACTGGACACCCTGGTTGGTGAGCGTGGTTATCGGCTGTCCGGGGGGGAAAAGCAGCGCGTCGCGTTGGCCCGGCTCATCCTCAAGGCGCCCGACGTCGTAGTGCTCGATGAAGCCACAGCCCACTTGGACTCCGAGTCCGAGGCAGCCGTCCAACGGGCGCTGAATCAGACGCTGAGTGGCCGCACCTCCCTGGTCATCGCCCACCGTCTCTCAACGGTACGCGAGGCAGATCAACTCTTGGTCATCGACGATGGCCGCGTCGTGGAACGAGGGACACACGCCAGCCTGTTGGCCCAGCAGGGCCTCTACGCCGAGCTTTACCACACGCAATTCGCTGATCAGGAAGTCGTCGATCCCGAATCGCCCGCGGCCTGAGGACTCCGACTTTCGACCATGGAGTGACCTCGAACTCGATCTCGGTGTCACATCGGGCCCAAGTCGGACGTAGTGTGCGCAGCCATGGAACTCCAAGAAGCGCTCTATACGACACGTGCCATGCGGCGGGTGAAGTCCGATCCCATCCCCCTTGACATTCAGGCCAAGATCCTCGATGCGGCCATCCGGGCACCAAGCGGTGGCAACCAACAGAACTGGCGATTCTTGCTCCTTGACGATGCCGCGAAGAAGGCAGCGTTGGCTCCTCTCTATCAACATGCCGTAGAACAGCTCTGGGAGACGGCCTACAAGCCGCAGGTGGAAGCCGCGCACGCGAACCCAGACTCCCCCGAATCGCAGCAATTCCTCCGCGTCCAACACTCGGCACAGTGGTTGGGCGACCATTTCGCCCAGGTGCCCCTATTCCTCATCGCGTTCTCCTACCATGATCCGAGCGGTGGATCGATCTATCCCGCCCTATGGAATGCCATGCTTGCGGCGAGGGGTGAAGGCATAGGGAGTTGCCTCACCGGTTTACTGGGGCGATACCACGCGGAGACATTGGAGATCCTCGGGGTCCCGGCCGACCAAGGGTGGGGCATGTCGGCCGCGGTGAGCTTTGGCTACCCGACCGGCCGATGGGGCGTCGCCGCACGCCAGCCGGTGGACCAAGTCTCGTATCGCAATACGTGGGGCGAAAACGTCGGATTCTCCGTACCCGAACCGCTCTGGCCCGGTTGACCTAGCCGAGCGCCATCACGGTGAACCGATTGGCGGCCGGCGACAGTGGCCCGACCCGGTGGATCAGCGCGATCGCTCGCTCAATGGGCGGCTCAGGACGGGCGATGATCGCACCCAACCCAGACGCCGTATGCGCTACCGATTCGGGCACGAGCGCAGCACCGGCGCCTGCGACGACGAGCGGAACGATCGCATCTCGTTGGGCGGTCACGACTGCCACCGAGGGAGAGCGATGTACTGCCGCAAACCCTTCCTCGAGTAACCGGAACGTCGAGGTGCCCCTGGGTGCCACCACGAACGGCATCCCTTCGAGCGAGGAAAGATCGATTTGATCGCCGGTGCGGTGATCCGTACCCGGCGGCAGAATCAGCACAAGGGATTGTCGACCGAACGGATGCGACTCGAGAGTGTCAGGCATGCCGTGCGCCTCCGTGACACCCAGCTCGCAGGTGCCTGAGGCGACGATACTGAACAATTCACTTGCGTCCTCGGGCGCCGCCAGGTCAATCCGCACCCCGGGATAGCGACGTCGAAAGGAGCCGACCAGCGGCGCCAGTGGATCGGCCGCCAAAGTGGGAAGGCTGGCCAAGGTCAAGTTCCCTCCTTCCAACCCGGCGACCGCCTCCACGGCTGCCTGGCCGGTCTCGAGGTCGCGCAGCACCTGGCGGGCCGGCTCGAGGAGCGCCGTCCCGGCGGCAGTCAGATGCACGCGACGACCACTCCGCACGAAGAGGGAAACTCCCAGTTCGGACTCGAGCTCCTTGACGGCCAGGGACAAAGCAGGTTGTGAGACATAGACGGCATGCGCTGCCGCAGTGAACCCGCCGTGGTCGACCACGGCCAGAAAATGGCGAAGGCGCTGCGAATCCATAAGTATATCTTATCAATAAGATAAGAAGTTGCTATTTTACTTGTAGTTCGCCGGCGCCCAGGATGGTTGCGTGCAGGTAGGAGCGGGTGCGACCCGGAAATGGAGCTGGGGCCGGCTCATGGTTGAGCCCCGCCGACACCCTTCCGTCCGCGAACGTCCAAACGCCCATTGGTTCGCCGTCGCTGCGGTCTGTGTGGGTGCGCTCATGGGCCAACTCGATGCCAGCATCGTCACCGTCGCCCTCCCCTCGATGCAAGAGTCGTTCCACTCCAGTGTCGGAGCAGTGACCTGGGTCGGATTGAGCTACCTCGTGGTTCTCGTGGCCACCGTGACAGCTTTTGGCCGCTTCGCGGACATGTGGGGTCGAAAACTTCTCTACGTCTACGGCTTCATCGTCTTCATTGTTGCCTCCCTTCTTTGCGGTCTGGCTCCCGACCTGGCTGCACTCTGTGGGTTCCGCGCGCTCCAGGCCATAGGGGCGGCCATGCTGCAAGCCAACAGCTTGGCCATCATCGTCCTCGTCGTCCCGGAGCAGTCGCTCGGGCGCGCGGTTGGACTGCAAGGAGCGGCACAAGCAATTGGGCTGGCCCTGGGACCGTCGCTGGGCGGAGTGCTCCTCGCTGCTGGGGGGTGGCGCCTCATATTCCTGGTCAACGTCCCCTTGGGTGTCTTTGGGGCACTGGCCGCCGTCGCCCTCGTGCCGAGAAGCCAGCATCTGCAACGGAGAGTCGCCTTCGACTGGAAAGGACTTACTCTTTTCTTTCCGGCCGTCGTAGCCCTCCTCACCGCCATTTCCTTCGGTGCTGCGCGTGGTTGGTCGTCGCCGACGATCGTCGCTCTGTTCGCCATCACCGCTGCACTCGCAATCTGTTTCGTCCGACACGAACGGTCGGATCCGCAACCCATGCTCGATCTGCGTCTGTTCCAGGACCGAGGTTTCTCAGCAGGAATCACGAGCGCGACCGCTTCGTACGCCGTCATGTTTGGCGTGCTCCTTCTGATCCCGTTCTACCTGGTTCGCGGGCTCGGGTTGGGCTCCGCCCGCATTGGATTGGAGCTCGTGGCCCTTCCCATCGCATTCGGACTGGTGGCGCCGATGGCCGGAAGGTTGGCAGATCGGATCGGCGCACGGGTCTTCACCGTGAGCGGCATGGTGCTCGTTGCCTGCGGACTCCTCGCACTTGCGCTGTGGCGACCTGGCACGCTCGGACTCGTGTTCCTCCTGGCCGCCGTCGGCGGTGGGCTCGGTCTGTTCTCGTCACCCAACAACGCCACAGTCATGCGATCCGCTCCTCCGCAGCAGGTCGGAATGGTCTCGGGTACCTTGAACATGAGCCGCGGGATTGGCACCGCTCTGGGTCTGGCGCTCACTGGTCTTCTCTTTGCCCTCAACGGCGGCGGGGCTAAGGGCAGCGCGGTGCAGGCCTCCCACGCCTTCACGATCACCGCGCTCGGCGTTGGCCGGGATCGCGGCCCTGGGGGCTATGGTGGCCGGACTCGCCCCGTCACACTCTCGTGCGAGCCTACAAACTCCAAACCTTCTATCCTCGCGGCCGGGGAAGTGACCTTCGAGAGGCGCCGATGAATCCGACGTCAACTGCCGTGCTGCTCCTCGCGGTATTCGGCGCCAGTACGGTCGAAATGGTAGAAGCACTCACGATCGTCGTAGCAGCGGGGGTAACTCGCGGCTGGCGGTCGGCTTTGGAGGGCGCCGCGGCGGCGGCCCTCGTCCTTGCCGTCATCGTGGGGGCCGTAGGGGTGCCCCTTGTCCACTTTGTCCCGCTCGACGGACTGCGGGTTGTCGTGGGTGCACTCCTCCTCGTGGTCGGCCTCACGTGGCTCCGTAAGTCCATCCTGCGCGCCGGCGGTCTCAAGGCACTCCACGATGAAGACGCCATCTTTGCCGCGACGACGAGTGAGCTTCTGGAGGGCGCCCCTGCCGCGTCGTCCACGAAGCGTCGAGATCGATTGGGATTCGCTGTTGCATTCAAGGGCGTGTTCCTCGAAGGGACAGAAGTCGTTCTTATCGTCGTGGGGCTCGGCGCCAGCCAACATCGGCTTGGCATTGCCGCCGCCGCGGCCGGTGCAGCGGCCGTTCTCGTGGCGGCAATTGGCGCAATGGTGGCTCGGCAACTCTCACGGGTGCCCGAGAACGCCATCAAGCTCACCGTGGGCGTCATGTTGACGGGCTTTGGTGTCTTCTGGATCGGCGAAGGAGCTGGTGAGCACTGGCCGGGTTCCGATCTCGCAATCCTTGCCTTGGTGGGGTTCTTTGCCCTCGTGACCGTTTCATTGGTCAAGCTGTTGCGCTTTCGACCGCCCATCACCCCGGAACCGACCTCGATCGACGCGCTCGCGCCCGACCCGGCGAATCCATGACCGGCGCCTGCCAAGCCCTGAGGGACCGCAAATGAACTTCATCGCACGAGGCCTGCGCTCGTTCGGCCAATTCTGGTGGGAGTTCTTGATCGGCGACGCACCAGAGCTTTTCGCCGCTACCGCGGCGGTCGTGGTCCTGGCGCTTCTCCTACGGCATCATCGAGACGTGGCCTATGTCGTCGTACCCTTGACCACCGCCGTTGTCTTGGTCGGCAGTACCTTGCGAGCCGCCGGGCGCTCGAGACGCTAGCTCGAGAGACTAGGCAGTTTCCAAGTGAGCAGGCAGGGTGGGTGTGTCCGCGAGGTGCCCATGCTGGTTGGCCGGACGGCGGCTCCAGGTGTCGAGGCACCCGGGGGAACAGAACAGGACCGTCCCTCCCCGAGGATCGGTCGCGGTCGCTGTGGCCGTGAGGACAGAAAGCGGGACACCACAGATCGGATCAACCTGTGGGTCACCCGCCGCATCTCTCATCGCGATGCTTGCGGCAACAATCGGCCGTTCCACGCCACGCAGAACGACGTCCCGCTCCGAGACGACCGTTCCCCATCGCGGCATGTCGCCCAGGACCGAGGGCGAAGTGAGGGCCTCGCCATCCTGGGCCAGATCGCACAGCCGGGCGGCCACATTGACGCAGTGACCGATGTAGTCGTCACCCTCCATCAAAATGACGTCGCCCGATGTCACCCCCGAACGGATCGAGACCGTCTGGGCCAGGCCCGACATGGTACCGGCGACGTGGTGCAGCTCGAGGATTGCGGCTAACAAGGGCGCCGTTTCCACGCATACGAGCATGACGCCGTCTCCCAGCCACTTGGCGATGCGCACACCTCGGCGGGCACAGATGTCTCGGAGTAGCGCCCTAAAGGAAGTCAGAACTTCGACCGCATACTCGTCACCTTCAAGTTCGGTCAGGGCAGTGAAGCCCGAGACATCGACAAAGGCGAAACTGCGATGGACTCGCATGAACCGATCGTGCCACGTTTTACGACGGCCGTCCCAATCTGGCGGCTCCAGAGGCCTTGATCCCTCCCGAGACACCCCGATTCTCGAGGCGCCAGACGAAACGGAGCGCAGACCAGGTGCCATCGATCGCACAGACCTTGTTGTCAACCAGGCCCCGTGGCAGTGCGGCATGACGAACCGTATTGTCAGTCAGATCCGTGGGCACGCCCGAAGCCTTCTTGGGCCACGCAATCCACAGGCTTCCCGAGGGGAACACCGTGGAAGCCATGGCGGCGAGCCGCTGCTCGAGCTTCGCCCTCTTGGTGAAGAAAGCCACGACGGTATCTGCTTCACCTCGAAGCTGCCGGCTCAGCACGACACGTGGAGGGAGCTCGAGGACGAACGTCCCGGGAGCCGACACCAATGTCAGCCGCGATCCCTCCTTGATACCGAGTTTGATCGCCAGCGGAGTACCCGAGTAGCCAACCACTTGAGCAGTATTCCATCGTGGAGCTTTCGCGCCATTGAGGGACCTAGTGTCCATAGCAACGCACAACTGCTCGACCCGAGACCACATGAGAGAGGTGGCCCGTTCCATGACGACGTTGCAGGACGCAATCGAGATCGCGGGGAGGGATCATTTCCTGGCGGTTGTGTCCACTCTCCGTGGAGACCAAACGATCCAGTCCTCCGTGGTGAACGCCGGAGCACTTCCCCATCCGATCGGAGATCACGACGTAATCGGATTCGTCACCTACGGTGTGACGAAACTGGCCAACCTCCGTCAGCGGCCCCAGTTGAGCATCACCTTTCGCTCCGGATGGGAGTGGGCCACGATCGAAGGAAGCGTCGAACTCATCGGCCCCGATGACCCGAATCCTGCTGTCGGCACTGACCGTCTTCGTCTGCTCCTCCGCGAGATCTTTGTGGCCGCCGGAGGCTCACACGATGACTGGGATGCTTATGACCTGGCCATGATGCAACAGCGCCGCACCGCCGTAGTGGTCAGCCCGACCAGGATCTGCAGCAACTGAGGATCTCTCGACAGCAACTGAGGATCAGCAGCTGTATCGCCATCACGGGTTACCACCGCGCCTCGTGAACAAACGTATGTTCGTAATTGGCGGTTAATCTGGTCCTGATGTCCCTCATCTACCAACCCTCCCTCCTAGACGACGCAACCGACACCACGTTGTCGGCCATTGCACCAAGGGTCGGGCGGAAGTTCCTTTCCGGCGGAGCTTGGGTGGAACTGCACCGCGATTGGGTCGCTGGGTCCGATCAGCTTTTCGAACGGCTCATGGAGCGCGTGCCATGGCGAGCCGAACGGCGGCGGATGTTCGATCGGATTGTGGATGTTCCGCGATTGGTGGCTTTCTACAACGAAGAGCAAACGTTGCCCGATCCCGCTCTCGAACGAATGAGAAGGGAACTGAGCAAGAGCTATCAGGACGAACTGGCCGAATCGTTTCGTACGGTCGGGCTGTGTCTCTACCGAGACGGTGCCGACAGCGTCGCCTGGCACGGGGACCGGATCGGCCGTGGCCGAACCGAGGACACCCTGGTCGCGATCGTCTCTCTGGGGGTGCCGCGCCGCTTTCTCTTGCGCCCTCGCGGTGGGGGTAAGTCCGAGCACTTCGAGCTCGGAAGAGGGGACCTCTTCATCATGGGAGGGAGCTGCCAACGCACGTGGGAACACTGTGTACCCAAGCTGGCACACCCGAATGGGCCCAGAGTCAGTGTGCAGTTTCGGCCTTCAGGAGTTCGCTAGAGCACCCATCGGCTGCCATGCACTTGAAATGATCACTTGAAATAGGAGATCACTTGAAATAGGAGATCACTTAAAATAGGACATCACTTGAGGTAGGAGATCACTCCAACTAGTCAGCCTCGCCGAGGGGCCCATTGCCAGCGGCGAAGCGCCACCAAAACTCCCGCCACTCCCCAAATAGCCATGACCCCGAGGTCGTGCCAGGCCCACGGGTTGGCACCCTCGGGTAGGTTGAACGAGGCCAGTACCGCGGTGATGAGGTGGCGGACCGGGAAGTAGCCCGAGATGTTGGCCAAGGTGCTGCCGGGCTTGATCGGGAAGTACAACCCCGAGAAAGCCAGCAGGAGGAAGAAGACAATGCTGACCATCGGTCCCGACGCGTCAGCATTGGGGACCAGCGTGCTTATACCGACGCCGAGCGCGGTGAAGCTGAGCATACCGACCACGATGGTCAAGACGAAGGCCACGCCATAGACCGGGAGGTGGTCGTTGAAACCGAGCGTGCCTACGGCGAGCAGGATTCCCACCTGCAAAAGCGCGATCAGCATGGTGCTGAGGAAGATCGCGCTCAACAACGACCAGGTGGGAACCGGGCTGAGGCGGAGACGCTTCAGCAGTCCCATCTCGCGTCGATTCACGAGGGTCTGGGCCAAGACGGTGAAACACGCGGCCATGATCCCGTAGGCGAGGAAACTGGCCAGGTAGTACTGGTGCAGAAGGGCAGCACCGTAGCCCGAGCCGATCTTGCTGTTCCCGCCGATAGCTCCCAGCAAGACCAGGAAGATCGTCGAGAAGCCCAGGGTGAAGAAAGCGCCCAGCGGGTTGAGCCAGAAGCTCAGCTGCTCGTACCAAACCTGGCGCCCGACCAACTTGAGGTCACTGAGCCCGTGAAACGACCCGGTCGTGGGAATCGGCGACGCAGGAACGGGCGAAACGGGAGTGGGCGAAGCAGCCGCGGCGCTCATTTGGCAGCCTTCTCACTCGGCTCGACCGCATCCCTGGTCAGGTGTAGGTACACGTCTTCAAGGGTGACGCGGACGACCGAGAGCCCGGTGAGCACGTGATCGTGCTCCAAAGCCCAACCCGTGAGCTCGTGGAGCAGCCGCAGCTCGTCACGGGTTCGGATCTCGACCAGGCCCTGGTCGAGCGAGTCGACGCGTACCGGAAGATCCGCCCGTGTAGCCCCTTCGGGAAGCAGGAACCGAATGGTCACCTCGCTCGAGTCACGGCCCCCGATGGATGTGGGGGTGCCGGCGGCCACGATCTCGGCATTGTTGAGCACGGCCACCCGGTCGGCCAGGGCCTCCACTTCATCCATGTAGTGGGTGGTGAGCATCACGGTGGTGCCAAGGGAGGTCAGCTGGCGGATGAGGTCCCACGTGTCCCGGCGCCCCGAGGGGTCGAGCCCGGTGGTCGGTTCGTCCAAGAAGAGGAGCTCAGGGTTGCCGATGATGCCCAAGCCGACATCGAGCCGTCGCTGCTGGCCACCCGAGAGAGTTTTGACTCTCTGGTCCGCCTTCTCCTTGAGCCCAATCAGCTCGATGATTTCGTCAACCGGTCGCGGTGACGGGTAATAGCCGGCATTGCGACTCAGCACCTGGCGCACCGAGTAGTACGGCTCAACGGCCAATTCCTGGAGGACGACGCCGATGCGGGTCCGCAGCCACCGTTGCGTGCTGCGGTTCGCCGGGTCGACGCCGAGAGTCTCGACCTCGCCCCCGCTCCGATCACGGAATCCCTCGAGGATCTCGATTGTCGTCGTCTTCCCCGCTCCATTCGGTCCGAGGAGGGCAAAGACGTCACCCTTCTCGACGTCGAAAGAGACGTCTCGCACCGCCAGCTTGTCGCCATAGGACTTGGCGAGGTTGCGCACACTGACTGCCGCCACACGCTCCCCTCTCGCTCTTCTCTCGTCCGCCTGGCTAGTGCTGACAATCCTATTGAGTTGACGAAGGAGCATGGCAAAACTCATCGCGCCCACGAAGATTGTGTACGCCACCGCCTGACCCGTTCGTTCCGCCTTTGCCAGATCAGTGGCCGTTGCAAGCGACCGTAACAGCAACGGCATGTACCGGCTCGCAGATGCGCATTGAAGGCGCCGGCGGACGGCGACGATCGAGCCGATGAGGCTTACGAGGCTTACGAGGCTTACGAAGCAGTGGCTTTGAGCGTCGCGGCTCGAGAAGTCTCGTTGTCAGAGGGTTCGGGATCCGCGGCAATCACCTTGTCGAGAAGTTCACGAAGCTGACGCAGCTCCGGGCGCGAGAGGGCACGGAAGGCGACCGGAGGGACCGACAGGACCGAATCGATCTCTTCGGCCAAAGCTCGTCCGTTCTCGGTAAGGACGACGATCTTTACCCGCCGGTCGGCAGGGTCGGGTTCCCGCTTCGCTAGCCGGTGCGCCGTCAGGTCGTCCACCAGAGCCGTGACGTACGAAGGATCGCAGCCGATGCCGCGCGCCAGCTCCCCCATTGAGATGCGGTCGGTGCGGGCCAAGCGAACCAGCGTCTTGATGACACCCGGTGAGAGCTTCGTCTGCGCGCCCAGTGCCGCCATCCTCTCGACGTGCTCACCCTCAAACACGATTTGACGAAGGCGATCGAAGGCGTCCTCGGCGAGTCCCACGGAGACAAGTCTGGCACATACTCTTTGACATATCTAGATCTTTGAGTATTATGAAGCATTCCCCGCGAGAGGAGTCCCATGCCCCGCAGCACCTCCGAGAGTTCCGTCTTGACCCCCGAGATCCGCCGCGTGTCCAGCGTGATGGTGCTCGGATCGATCATGGCCATCCTCGACACGACCATTGTGGCGGTCGCCCTCGACACGCTCGGCCGGGATTTCCATGTGCAGGTCTCGACCATTCAGTGGGTGACCACTGGCTACTTGCTCTCGTTGGCCGTAGTCATCCCGGTCACCGGGTGGGCCATCGAACGATTCGGGACAAAGTTGATGTGGATGATGTCCATTTCCCTGTTCGTTATTGGATCGTGCCTGTGCGGGGTTGCGTGGTCAGCCAATTCCCTCATCTTGTTCCGCATCCTGCAAGGGTTGGGCGGCGGCATGATCCTGCCCATTGGCCAATCAATGGTGGCCCGCGCAGCCGGGCCTCAGCGCATCGGTCGCGTGATGAGCATCGTCGGCGTTCCCACCATCCTGGGGCCGATCCTCGGCCCGGTACTCGGCGGATTGATCGTCTCGAACTTCAGCTGGCGCTGGATCTTCTACATCAACGTGCCCATCGGCATCTTCACCCTTATCCTTTCCGGGAAATTCCTGGTTGGTGGGGAGGAGCGGGTCCAGAACAGCTTCGATGGCGTTGGCTTCGCCCTACTCTCCCCCGGATTGGCCGCACTGGTGTACTCGCTCTCAGAAGTTGGCATCACTGGAAAGTTCACGAGCACTCCCGTTCTGGTGAGCTTCGTGCTCGGCGTCGTCCTCACCGTCGGATTCGTCTTTCATGCCTTGCGTGTCCGCAACCCCTTGCTCGACCTGCGTCTGTTCAAGAACCGCAACTTCACCATCTCCAACATCTGCATGTTCGTGATGGGTGCCACGCTGTTCGGCGGCATGTTCCTCTTGCCGCTCTACTACCAGATTGCCCGCGGCGAGAGTCCCTGGCAGGCCGGACTCCTGATGACGCCACAAGGCATCGGCGCCACCTTGCTTATGCGAAGGTCGGGAATCATTGCCGACCGCGCCGGTCCGCGCAGAATCGTCCCACTCGGCATTTTGATCATGGCCGTCGCCACTATCCCTTTCGCCTTCGTCACATCAACCACGAGTAATGTCCTGCTGGCCGGGACCCTCTTCGTGCGCGGGCTTGGGATTGGGCCTTTCGATGATGCCGATCATGTCGGCCGCCTACTACGACCTCTCCCATGCCGACGTGCCGCGGGCCAGCACTACCCTGAACATCGTGCGCCAGATCGGCGCTTCCATCGCCACCGCACTCTTCGCCGTCGTGCTCCAACGCAGCATCGTCGAAAATACCCATTCCCATTCCTCGAGTGACAGTGCGCTGCTGTCTCAGACAGTAAAGCTGCCGCCTACTGTCGCCGAGCAAGTAGCGCGGGCCTTCTCCCATACGTACTGGTGGGCTATCGCCACCATTGTGGTCGCGTTCATTCCTGCGTTGTTCCTGCCGTCCCACGGTCCGAACGCGGTCACTCCAGATCCCCCAGTTGACGAAGACGCTGGACTCCTATTGGCGCCAGTGGTCGGGGCTCTCGAATAACGCATTCGAATCACGCATTCGAATCACGCATTCGAATCACGCATTCGAGCAGAGTCAAGGGAATAGCAGCAACCCCACAGGGGTTGTGGTTGGCATGGAACCCATCTATACCGCAACGGCTCATTCGACCGGGGATGGCCGCAATGGTCACGCCCGAAGTGACGACGGTTTCATCGACCTCGACCTAAGGATTCCCATAGAAATGGGCGGCCCCGGTGGAGGAACCAACCCTGAGGAGCTCTTCGCTGCAGGCTACGCGGCCTGCTTTCACTCCGCCATGAAGTTGATTGCCGGACAGAAGAAGCTGGACGTCGACGGCACGGAGGTCTCCGCCAGTATCGGTATCGGCTCACTCGACAACGGTGGCTTCGGCCTCACCGCAGCCCTGGTGATCTACGCTCCAAAACTCGACAGGGCCACAGCGCAATCGTTGGTGGACGCGGCCCACGAGGTGTGCCCCTATTCGAATGCCACGAGGGGCAACATCGAGGCAACCCTCTCCCTCGTGGAGTAGCAGACCCCGTAATTGTTGAGCGGATCCCGCGGCAACCCGAGAATGCGCTCGGCGATTTGGTTGCGGGTGATCTCCGAGGTTCCGCCGGCGATCGACATGGCTCTGATACCCAGTTGGGCCAGCCCGGCAAATGCGCCGTCGCCTGCGAGGAGGGCCATCTCGCTGCCGACGAGGTCGGCCTGCAACTGACAGCGAACTTGACCGAGCTCAGCCAGCACCAGCTTGGTCACGTTGCCCTCGGGTCCGGGACCGCCCCCGACAACGGCGCGCTGGGCGCGGCGCAGGTTGAGGACCTTGAGTGCGTGATCTTTGGCCAGCACCGTCCCCACCCGTGCCGCGGCACCTGGGACTCGATCGCCGTGGCGATGTAACAGGTCGAGGATGTCCATATCGGGAAAGAAGCTGGTCGAACTTCCACCGATGGAAACCCGCTCGTTGCCCAAGGTCGACCGAGCAACTGTCCAACCATCGTTAGCCTTGCCCACCACGTCGTCGTCGGGAACGAAGACATCGTTGAAGAACACCTCGTTGAAATCGGCGCCACCGGTGATCTGGCGCAACGGCCGGACCTCAACTCCCGGCCCGTGCATGTCGATCACCATCGTGGTTATGCCGGCATGCTTCGGTGCATCCGGGTCGGTGCGCACAGTCGCCAAACCGAGGTGGCAGTACTGAGCGCCCGAAGTCCAGACCTTTTGGCCGTTGACCAACCATCCGCCGTCGACACGCTCCCCTTTGGTCTTGACGGCCGCCGCGTCGGATCCGGCGTCCGGCTCACTGAACAACTGGCACCAGACCAACTCCCCCATCAGCGTCCGTTCCACCCAGCGCTCGGCCTGCTCCGGGGTGGCGTACTGGTTCACCGTCATGATGTTCCAACCAGTGATGCCGAACGACGGAGGCTTAATACCCACCGCCTTGAGCTCTTCGTCAATGATCAGTTGCTCAATCGCACCGGCGTCCCTCCCCCAGGGTCGGGGCCAGTGCGGGACCATCAGGCCCGAGCCGATAAAGGCACGGCGTTGCTCATCGCCGCTTAGAGTGGCCAACCGCTCAGCCTCCAGGCGTAACTCACCCCGCAACTGTTCGGCCTGCGGGGGTAGGTCCAGAGTCACCGCGCGGGTCGTCCCCTTCTTCGCCAACGTGGTCACATCCTCGCCATCGGCCGGCGTGCCCAGTACGGCGTTGAGCACGAGCGCCCGTCGAAGATACAGATGGGCGTCGTGCTCCCACGTGAATCCGATCCCCCCATGCACCTGAATATTCATCTGTGCGTTGCGGACGAACGGTTCGAAAGCGAGTGTCGCCGCCATGGCGGCCACGAGAGAGAACTCATCCTCTCCCCCGACCGAAGCGCGTGCCGCGTCCCAGACGAGTGCGGTAGCCAGCTCAGCGTCCACCAGCATGTTGGCGCAGTGGTGCTTCACAGCCTGAAAGGTCCCTATGGTGCGACCGAACTGCACACGTTGTTTGGCGTACTCAACAGCCTTGTCGACGCACGCAGCTGCACCCCCGACGGCCTCGGCCGCTCCGAGCGTCCGAGCCAGCGCGAGCGCCCGGCCCGCTGCACCGCCAATCATGTCGTTCGGTCGCACCGCGACGCCATCAGCCTCCACCGCTACGCAACTTTGGGTGGGATCGAGGTTGGACTCGTGAAGCACAGTGAGGCCCGGTACGCCGGCTGGCACGATCGCCACATCGCCGCCCACGCAAAACAACAAAAGGTCGGCGGTTGCCCCGCCCAGCACGACCCCGGCCTTACCCGTGAGGTTCCCATTGGAAAGATCGAGAGCATTCCCGGCCAGCCCGAGAGCAGCAGTTGTCGTGCCGTCCGCCAAGGCGGGAAGCAGCCGCTGCTTCTGCTCGGCGCTGCCGCACTGTTCGATCACGGCCGAGGCCAGAACGGTCGGCAGGAACGGTCCAGGTGCCACCTGGCGACCGAGCTCGTCCAGCACCACGACCAACTCGAGGAGACCCGCCCCTGAGCCTCCGTACTCCTCAGGCAGGTGAATGCCGAGCCAGCCCAGGTCCGCCATCTCCCGCCAGTAGGAGGGGCGGCTCTCGTCTTCGGCCTCGAGCAGGGCGCGTGCCGCTTGTAACGCATTGTGTGCCGTGAGGACACCCCGGACGGTGGAGGCCAGCTCCCTGTGGTCGTCGGTAATAGCAATCGGCATGATGACGCCCCCCTCGAGGTGGATACCGCGTGACATTAGAGGGGATGTGCGGGTAGCCCAAGTCAAGGCCCTGCGGCCGGGCCGGGTGGGCGCTGCCGGGGGGTAGCCGGGTAGCCGGGTAGCCGGGTAGCCGGCAGGGGGCAGGGGGCAGGGGGCAGGGGGCAGGGGGCAGGGGGCAGGGGGCAGGGGGCAGGGGGCAGGGGGCAGGGGGCAGGACGGGCGGGCGGGCGGGCGGGCGAGGCCACCAGTCGTCGTCGCCGCCGCCGCCAGTCAGTCAGCGTTCGGAGCGGATGAGCGCGTCCACTTCGATCTCGATCTTCCAACGCGGATCGAGCAGTGCCGCCACCACGACCATCGTCGCCGCGGGACGAACCCTCGAGAACAGCTCCCCATGCACGGCCGACACAGCCTCGGCGTCACCGGCGGACGTCAGGAACATGCGCGTCCGCACGACATCGTCGAGCGTCGCGCCGGCTTCCGCCAACGCGGCCACAATGATGTCGAAGCACCGTCGGGTCTGCAGCCCAGCGTCTTCGGGGCACCCTCCATCGACCCAGACCGGCCCCGTCCCCGAGACCCAAACCCGATCCCCCACCCTCAGGGCACGGCTGAATCCAATGGTGGGCTCGAACGGAGAACCTGACGAGACTCGGTGTCGTTGGGTCACCCCACAGATTGTGGCACCGGGGACCTCAATCCAACGGACGCTGCAGCATTTCGATCCGGCGGGCCAAGTTCACGGCATGATCACCGAGCCGTTCGTAGAAGCGACCCAGGAGCGTGACCTGCGCCCCGATAGCCGTCGGCATCGACCCCGCGGCGATCTCGCCCGTGAGCCGCTCATGAAGGATATCGATCTCCTCGTCCGCTTCGGACAGCGCGTCCCCCTTTGCGGCACGGTCACCGTACGCATCGGCGGCGTCACGCCACATCTCGAGGGCGACCTCAGCCATCCGTTGGATGATGCCCCGGCTCAACGGGCTCATCTTGAAACCGAGGTTGGTCACCGCACGTTGCGCGATGTGCTCCGCCAGATCACCCGAGCGCTCCAGTTCAGGCACGATCAGTAGGACGCCCACCAGATGGCGCAAGGTAGCCCCGGGAGTGGACTCGTCGTCGATCTGCCTCCAGACCATGAGTTCCACCTCGGCCGTCAATTCATCAACCGACTGATCGCCCTCGACCACCTTCAGTCCACGAGCAGAGTCGTTGCCGAGCAAGGCATCGGTAGCGCCCGCCAGTGCCTCGGAAACCAGGGCAAAGAGCTGTGTCATGCGAAAGTCGATATTCACACTGTCGGAGAGACCGGCATACACGGTGACCAACGATAACCGCCCTTTGGCAAGCCAATTCCCGCCACGGTGGTCCCACTCCCCTAGTGTGCGCACGTGACCGCAGAGCTACTCGAGCTCGATGTGGGCGAAATCGCCGGCGGTGGTGGATGCGTGGGCCGTGCGCCCGATGGGCGCGTCGTCTTCGTCCGGCATTGTCTCCCCGGCGAACGCGTCATCGCACGGGTGACGTCGACGACCTCGTCATTCATGCGGGCGGATGCCGTCGAGGTGGTGCGCCCTTCACCGGACCGGGTGACGCCACCGTGTCCGTTCGCCGGACCGGATCGTTGTGGTGGTTGCGACTTTCAACACATCTCATTGGAGGCCCAAAGAGCGCTCAAGGCAGCCCGCGTGGAAGACCAACTCTTACGCGTGGCGGGCATCTCCTCCGACGTCCATGTCGAGGCGGTACGGGGGGACAACAATGGACTGGGCTGGCGCACGCGGGTCCGGCTCGCGGTGGACCAGTCTGGACGCGTCGGTTTCCGCCATCACCGCTCGCACCAACTCGAGTTGATTGATCATTGCCCCATTTCGTGCGATGAGGTGATGGAGACCGGAACATTTGCTTCGTCATGGCGGGGGGTGAGCGAGCTCGAGGTGATTGTGGCGCCCGATACCGGCGAATCGCTTATCTCGGTCGAAGTGGCGGGAAAGAACAAACCACAGTTGCCTGAGCTCCCGGCGCGACTGGTGATCAACGGACGGGCGCAGCAACGCTCAGGTGCGGTCCGCACGAAGGTGGCCAACGTCACATTCCGCATTTCGAACGGCGTGTTCTGGCAAGTGCATGTCGGCGCGGCCGATGCGCTGACCAATGCTGTACGCATGGTGCTCGGGGCTGCGCCCGGAGATGACGTAGTCGACCTTTATGCGGGAGCTGGACTCTTCTCGGTGGCGATCGCGCACGAGGTAGGACCCGGCGGATCGGTTCTGGCCGTCGAGCGTGATCGCCGGGCTTGCGCCGATGCGGAGTACAACGGGAAGGGTCTGCCGCAATTACGTGTCAAACAGGCCTCCGTCACCACGAGCCTGGTCGAGCAGGGGATCGGTCTTCCCGACCTGGTCGTGCTCGATCCAGCACGAGAAGGAGCTGGCAAGGAGGTCATGGCCGCACTGCACGGTCACGTCGCAACGTTGCGGCGCTTGGTCTACGTGTCCTGTGACCCTTCATCGTTCAGCCGGGACATCCGAGTGCTGCTCGACGTCGGGTGGGAGCTCTCCTCCCTCCGCGCGTTCGACATCTTTCCTATGACCGAGCACGTCGAACTGGTCGCGGCACTCGAACCTCCTCCGCAGTAGGCGTGGGGTTCTTGGGTCCTCGGCCCCTTTGGCCGGCTCATGAGCCGGGACTCTACGCGTGTCCGCCCATCTCATGATCGATGTGACCTATGGCTTCGAGTTGGAGGGTCGAGTGCTCCACGTCGAAGTGTCCGGCCAAGCAACCTTGGAGGTGGTCGAGCACGCGGCCGACTTCTCCCTGCTGGATGCAGTCGTCGGTGACAACGACGTGCGCCGTGAGGATCGGCAACGAAGAAGTGAGAGTCCAGACGTGTAGGTCGTGCACGGAGGCCACTTCGGGCAGTTCGAGGAGGTGGCGGCGCACCTCGTCCAGGTCGATGTCGTCAGGCGTGGCCTCCAGCAGGATCCGAAGTGCGGGTCGCAGAAGCCCCAGGGCAGCCTTGAGCATGAGGCCGACGACGATGAGCGACGCGATGGAGTCGGCCCGGACGAATCCCGTGGCGACGATCACGATGCCCGCGACAACCGTGCCGATGAATCCGTAGAGGTCGGTCAGGATGTGGCGATACGCACCCTCGACATTCAGTGAGCGTCGATTTGCCTTGGATAACGTGAGGGTGGCGAAAAGGTTCACCGCGACGCCGATCGACGCCACCACGATCAACACCACGCCATGGATCGAAGCGGGATGCACCAACCGTTCGATGGCCTCGAAGGACACGAGTGCCGACACGATGACAAGCGTGAGGCCGTTGCCGGCGGCCGCGAGAATCTCCGCTCGTTTCATGCCGAATGTGTGCGAACCCGTTTCGGGCCGCGCCGCAAGGCGCAGTGCGACCAGCGAACCTGCGATCGCCCCAACGTCGGCCAGCATGTGTCCAGCATCGGCCAACAAGGCCAGGGAGCGCGACACCAACGCAGTCACTACCTCGAACACCATGAAGGTGACGAGGAGTGAAAGGGTGACTGTCAAGTATCGATGGTCGGACTCCGATGTGACGGCGTGAGTGTGGTTGTTGTGTGTGGAGTGGTCGCGGTGTGTGGAGTGGTCGCGGTGAGTGGCGTGGTCGTCGTGAGTGGCGTGGTCGTCGTGCCCCTTGTGGGTGGCGTGGTCATGGTGAGTGGTGTGGTCGTCGTGCCCGTGGTTGTGACCAGGCTCATCTCCGGACTCAGGCTTGAGAGACACGTGAACCCCCGATCGCCTCGGTTGTGACCGTTCCTGAACCCGGGGGGAAGGACCGCGTGACATGGTCCGCGTGCGACAACACCTCTTCGACGAGCCGTCGGACATGGGCATCGTCCGCCACATAGAAGATCCGGGTGCCGTCCCGGCGAGTCCGGACGAGGCGGGCCAGTCGCAGCTTGGCCAGGTGCTGTGAAACGCCGGCGGCCTGCGCCCCAACGAGTTCAGCCAACTCGTTCACAGAGTGCTCCCCGTCGAGGAGTGCCCAGATGATGCGCAAGCGCGTCTCATCCCCAAGCAGTTTCAACATGCCTACGGCAGATCGGATCTCGTCTTCGGACGGAATCTTCTCTATCTGCGTAACCACGTAGATATATTACCAAGATTCCGGCGGCCTGGCCCGGCCACGCAGTCACGAGACGGGACGGGACGGGGCGGGACGGGACGGAGCGCCGGCGCCTTGGCGCTCCCGACGAAGGGAAGGGAAGTGACGCGGCGAAGGAGGCAGGGACAGGGAAGGCGATGGAAGGGAAGGCCAGGTTGTGGTGTTGCACTAGGCATGGTCGTCCCTTTGTCCGTACTTGATCTCGCCACCGTGGCTACGGGATCAACTCCTTCCCAGGCGTTGCGTGAGACGATCACGATGGCAAGCGTGGTGGAGCGTCTGGGGTACAACCGCCTCTGGGTAGCCGAGCACCATGGCATGCCTGCAGTGGCCAGCTCTGCGCCGGCCGTGCTCATTGCCCATCTGGCCGGCGCGACCTCGACGCTGCGCGTCGGCTCGGGCGGGGTCATGCTTCCCAACCATGCACCTCTCGTGGTGGCAGAGCAGTTCGCAACACTGGAGGCTCTGCATCCAGGCCGGATCGACTTGGGGTTGGGCCGGGCGCCCGGGACGGATCAGGTCACCGCCCGTGCCCTTCGACGATCCCCAGACTTGAATGCCGACACGTTCCCCGACGATGTGATCGAACTCATCAGGTATCTCCTTCCCAACGAGGGACCCCCCGTCGTGCCGTCAGCCGTGCCCGGCAGCGGCTATCTGCCTGAAATTTGGCTGCTCGGTTCATCGCTCTTTAGCGCCCAGTTGGCGGGGATGATCGGCCTCCCGTTCTCCTTCGCCTACCACTTCGCGCCCAAGCTCCTCGATGCGGCGCTCGAGACATATCGGTCCAATTTCCGCCCCTCCATTCTCCACAGCGAGCCTCGGGCCATGGTCGCCGTCACCGTGCTTTGCGCACCGAGCCTGGAGGAAGCGAGGTGGCACGCCGGGTCCTCAGCGTTGAGCATCCTCCAACTTCGTACAGGCCGTCTAGGTCTCCTCCCCTCCCCTGAAGAAGCCGAGGCATATCAGTTCACTCCCGGCGAAAGGGCCATCGTGGAAGAAGCCACGTCGAGCCACCTGGTCGGCGACCCGGAAACGGTGTTCGAGGGCTTGATGCAACTGCAACGGCGAACTACAGCAGACGAGATCATGCTCTCGACCCGGGTGCACTCTTACGAAGCTCGTGTTAGATCGCTCACGTTGGTGGCCGAGCGCTGGGGGCTTACGCCGCCTTCTTGAGCCGGCGCGGATTTTCCCTCTGAGGCGGAGCCGGAACGACGTCTGCCTGGACGCGCCGAAGGTCACTCGCTCTGCGGTAGTTCAAGTGGCTTCGCTCGGGCAGCGCCGAGCGCGCCACTACGAGGCGAAATCAAGAAGTCACCGCGACCCTGGCTGCTGATGTGCTCTTACGGATCATCCTCGTCATAGGGCTCCTCCCCGTCTTCGTCTCCGTCCCCGTCTTCGTCTCCGTCTCCGTCATCTCCACCATCTCGGCCCCCGCCCTGGTTGCCCTGGTTGCCCTGGTTGTCCTGGTTGTTCTGGTTGCCCTGGTTGTCCTGGTTGTTCTGGTTGCCCTGGTTGCCCTGTTGTCCTGGTTGCCCTGATTGCGCAGCCGGTTGTGAAAGCCACAGAGGACCCGTCCGTTCTCCGGGGTGCTCTCGCCTCCTTGGGCGAAGGGCACGATGTGGTCGATCTGGCACTTTTGGCTTGTGACTTCACAAAAGTCGTGGCGTGCAGGTCTGGTCACGGACTTCGATGGCCCGCCTGGTGGCTCCGGTGAAGAACCGGGCCGTGGTCGAGCACTCGATGCGGTTGCGGGGTGAAAAGACAATGCGCTCGAAGGAGGCCTTCTCTAAGAAGGGCAAAAGAGATCCCGGCGAGACAATGGGCCCTCCTTGGATCCGACAGATGCGCCCATAGAGCGTCTCGTAACCGACCAGGATCGTAAAGAGGGGCTCAGGACGCCGATCACCCTCTTTGGCTCCCGCAGAACGCACCGCCATCTCGACCAAGGCATCGGCCCTCCGCTGGGCGCGGGTGCGGGGAAGCTGATCGAGGCGTGGTTCGCGCCCGAGGGACTCTTTGGCCGCGGCGGAGTCGGCCTCAAAGAGCTGGGCTTCGAGCCGGTCGAGCTCGGTGCCCACAATGGCCCCCGAGAAGGGATCAAGGGTCATGGCCCCCAAAGACATGCCAAAGACGCTCTGGTGCAAGGAGACATCACGACGGGCCGCCTTGGCCATATCGGACTCTTCGGCCCCCACCGGATCGGCCATCTGGCTGAAATAGGACACCACGTCGCAGAAGGCACCGAACTTGAGCTCTTGGCCCGAGCGCACCAGGTCCGCCTCGCAGCGGGCGAATACCTCGGGGTCAACGCCCTCGCCCCGTTCTGCGGCCTGGGTGGCACCACGCTGGGCCTTGACCAAGCGGTCAACGTGGGCCGGAGTGATCGCACCCTTGGCGAAGGCCTCTTTCACCAAGGGCATGGAGACCAGGGCCGCCCCCCGGCGCACCTGAGCCCGGGCCTCCCCCAAAGGCAGATGACACATGGTCGAAAGCCACGCCGCCGCGTTCTGCGCCCCCGTGCCGGACCATTCGCCCCCTTCGGCGAAACTGGCCACCTTGTGACTCAGCACACAGTCCAAGCGGGCCGAGGCGCCCTCGAGGGCCATGATCGAGCCAGGGTCCGCATAGGAGAAGAAGTCCGACTCCGCCAAGCGATCGAGGACCTGAGCCAGGTCTTCTAAGAGATCCATAGGCCAACTACAGCACGAGGTTGTGACATTTGAGAGGGTCAAAGACCCCCCAAAAAAGAAATAAACAACGGACAATTGTACAAAAGGGGCGACCGTTGCGGGGGGTCAGGCGAGACGTTGAGACGCTGCAGGGCAACCCCCGAGTGGCCCACTACGGAGCGGGCGCTATGCCTCCGCGATCGTCTTCAAGTTGGCCAAAGTTGTCTCGATACCGCTTTCAGTCATCGACAGCAACGCCTTCAATTGCTCATCAGACATGGCCATAATGTGTTCGCTCTCGCGTACCATCCGCCATGATTCTTCTACTTCGGTGCCCTTGGCAACGGGCCGAAACCGGTAACTCCACTCGACGACTCCCTGGTCGCGCCCACCTGGAATCCAGCCGAGCGCTCGCCCCGGCTCGACGAGAACGATCTCGCAATGGCGCTCCCAAGGATCGCGCCCGCCCATCTCGTTGCGACCTGTGAACCAGGCCCCAAGTTGTGGTGCCGAGCCCTGCTCAGGCTCTGACCCCTCGTCCCACCAGGCCGTCTTGCAGACCGGGCTCAACTCACCGATGCGGGTTACGTCAGCGATGATGGCGAAAAGCGTCTCTGGCGACGCAGCCACCGTCGCTGTGCGCGTGATGCGAAGATCCGAGAAATCGACCACTGTTCCACCTCCCCCTCGACCGCGAACGGGTCCGTTCGCTGCTCGCCAGACAGTAGCCCGATGGCATCGCTCGAGCGCCGGCGCAGCACCCGGCGCAGGATGGGGAAGGTCAAACCGATCAAGACGGCCAGTTGAGCCTCCACGGACCTCCCACCGATTACCAAGCTCGGCCGCAATGGCCGGCAATCGCCCGACGCAAACCCCGACAGCCACGCTAGAGTTCGGTCTATGTCGATATATACACACCCAATTGCTTCACTCGATGGAGAACCGCTGAATCTCGATGGGTTGAAGGGCAAGGCCGTGCTCGTCGTGAACGTAGCGTCGAAGTGCGGGCTCACGCCGCAGTACACCGGGCTCGAGGAGCTGCAGAAGAAGTACGCCGAACGCGGTTTCACCGTCCTTGGCGTGCCCTGCAACCAGTTCGGCGGGCAAGAGCCGGGAACGGCGGAGGAGATTTCGACCTTCTGCTCGGCGAACTATGGCGTGACATTCCCCATCACGGAAAAAGTAGATGTCAATGGCCAGCAGCGTCACCCGCTCTTCACTGAATTGACGGCGAAGTCTGACGCCGCCGGGGAAGCAGGCGACATCCAGTGGAATTTCGAGAAGTTCCTGGTTTCCCCTACCGGAGAGATAGTCGGACGTTTTCGCCCCCCAGTGACGCCCGACTCCGAAGAGCTTATCGGGGCGCTCGAATCGGTACTGCCAAACTAGGTACTGCCAAACTAGGTACTGCCCAACTAGGTACTGCCCAACTAGGTACTGCCCAACTAGGTACTGCCCAACTAGGTACGGGCTACCTGGGCCAACTCACGTCGGTCCAATCCAATTGGGTCCACCCGAACAGGTTCACTTGACAAGCGGCAAGATTGGGTCGCCCCGGCGACGTCCGGTGCGCTCCGCCCAGAGAACACGAGTCGAAAGAGGGAGAGGGACGTCAACATGGCGGAATCTTGGAAGAAAGTAAAAGCTGACGAAGTCAGTGTCGGCGATGCCATACGCACGCAAGCAGGCAACGTGGTGATCGTCTCGCGTATCGAGAATTCATTCATGGGTAGGCCCAACATGCTCGCCTTCATCGAGGACACGCCCGATCGTTGGTTCAAGCAGCCCATGACGACCGACGGGGAGGTCGAGGTCCGCTCATAGGCCAACACAGAGAGCCAACTGCCGAACGCCGATGAGGGCGTTGTCACAGCCTCTCGTTACCGTGACCTATGGCGTCCAAGGGCCTATGACGTGCAAGGGCCTATGACGTGCAAGGGCCTATGACCTGCGAGCCACCGGTCGAGCTGGGCCGCGGCGTGGTTGTTCTCCCGGGTAGTCAGCCGCCGCCAGTTTGGACCTCCTGTCCTCGGGTTCTCATCGAGGACTCCTCGCTTGAGGAGCTCGCCCCAGTGGTGGAGGAACTCCACGGCTATTGGTTCAATCGCCAAGCAGTCGTGGTCGAGTTGGGCCTCGACCCGGGTGCGCTCCGGGAACCCGAGCGTAGCAACCGCCCCGTCTACGACCACGCACCCGATTTCGAGTTCAGCCGCGAGCGGCTGCAATTCCTCGTCTGGGCCAATAATTACGACGCGCGGGCAGGTGACCGTATCGGTGATCCCATCTGGTGGCACGGGCGTAAAGCGGCTCGCCGCTTCGCTGACCAGGGGGTCACTGAGGGCGGCATGGCCGACATCGTGCTGGCCGACGGAACCCCCCTCTTCGTCGATGGCGGTCCACCACAGCCGCCCTTCCCGGCCTCGGGGATCAGCGTGGTGCTTCGCTGGAACGCCGAGAACGACGATCTCCATCCGGTCGGCGCGGCACCATCGATCGCCGATCTTGCCGCGGACCAGCTGGCCGCTGTTGGTCATCTCGTCGGCCCGGCCCGGGTCATTGCTCCCGCAGGGTCAGGCAAGACCCGGGTGCTTACCGAGCGCCTTCGGCATCTGGTCAGCGACCGCCGTGTGCACCCCGGCACCGTTACCGCGCTGGCGTACAACAACAGGGCAGCAGGTGAGCTGCGACAGCGGTGCTCCGATATCGAAGGCGCGCAGGCCCTCAACATCCGCACCTTGAACAGTCTCGGGTTATGGATCTGCAATGAATTCGGGCGGTCCGAGCGTCTGCGCGTGCTCGAGGAGCCAGCCGTCAGGGACCTGCTGCAACGTCAGATCGAGATCCGGCGTCAAGCCAACACGGACACGGTGGCCCCCTACCTCGAGGCTCTCTCCGCCATTCGGTTGGGCCTCACCGCACCCGAACTGGTGGAGGAAGCCATGCCGGATGCTGCCGGCATAGCCGACGGATTCGCTCCCTATCGGGCCGCGCTGGCCGACCTCGGTGCGGTGGATTTTGACGAGCAGATCTATGGCGCTCTCGAGATCCTCCTTACGAATCCGGAGGCGCGGAGCTTGGCGCAGGCCAAATGCCGCTACCTCCTCGTCGATGAATTCCAGGATCTCAACCCGGCCCACCTGTTACTGATCCGGCTCTTGGCCGCTCCGACCTACGACTGCTTTGGAGTGGGAGACGACGATCAGGTCATTTACGGTTACTCCGGGGCGACTCCCGAATACCTCATCCATTTCGACCAATATTTCCCGGGAGCGGCCACGCACCCGCTGAACGTCAACTACAGGTGCCCGCCCGCCGTTGTCAGAGCGGCTCGCCACGTCCTCTCCTACAACGCACGGCGTATCGACAAGGAGATTCATGCAGCGCCCGGGCACACCGATGCAGCCCCCGCTCTCGAGGGCCCCTTGGAGAAATGCGGAGCGGTGGCCGTCCTCAATGCCTCGGCGGACGCATTGAGCGGCCTCGCCGTCGAGATCATCTCGTCCTGGCGCCACGCCCGGGTGGATCCGAACGACATCGCTGTCCTGGCGCGAGTCAACTCTGCTCTCCTACCCGTGCAAGTGGCATGCATGGAGGCCGGCGTACCGTGTACGACTCCCCTCACCACTGCGGTGCTTCAACGCACCGGTATCCGTACGGCGTTCGCCTATTTGCGCATCGGGTCCGATCCGCAGAACATCAGGCGTGAGGACATCCTCGAAACGATCCGCCGTCCGTCCCGGGGAATCGCACCCAAGGTGGTGGACATGCTCACCAGCCGCCCAACCACCTCGATCACGGACATCCGGCGACTGGCCGGTCGGCTCTCGGGCCGCGACGTCCCCAAGTTGGGTATCTATGCCAGCGACCTCGATTCGGTGGTGCGAGGTTGCCGCACCTCCTCGGGCGCCGCGCTGAAGGCGATCCGGGTCGAAGTCGGGCTGGGCGACACGATGGACGTCCTCGATTCCTCCCGCAGCGAGGCAGATCGCTCGACCCATACCGACGACCTGGCCGCGCTGGAATCGGTGGCCGCTCTGCACCCCGAGGTGGCCACGTTCGAAGCCTGGCTTCGCAATATCCTCAGCCGTACTGCCGCTGAAGGGCCCCAGGTGCTGCTCTCCACCATCCATCGTATTAAAGGGCGCGAATGGGACCGCGTCATCATCTTCGACGTCTCGAGGGGGCTCTTCCCGCATCGCCTCGGCAACGACGAAGAGGGCGAGCGGCGGGTCTTCCATGTCGCCCTTACCCGCGCCCTTACCCAGGTGGTGGTGCTGGCCGACGCTGACGCGCCTTCCATCTTCGTGGCGGAGCTCGACGGCTCCCGGGCGCATGCCGCCCCGGGTTCCAGCGACAAGTCCCGACAGGGCGGTGCGACCGGGCGACGTCCGACCGGTGCCACCCGGAATGACCGCCCCGCTTCGAACACCCGGAACGACCGCTGGGCTCGAAAGCCCAGCGTCTTCGCCGAGGTCCGGCTGCCCGTCGTGGAAGCCACCGTCGGGCTCGCCATTGATCATCGCGGCACACTCGGCACCGTGGTCGAGCTCACGGATGGAGCGGCGATACTCGCAACTGGAGCCGTCAGGCAGCGCGTGTCGTTCGGGTCGGACGTTCGGGTCGAAGGTCAGAGCGTCACGCTTGTCGGACCGGGGCTCGGGGCTGGCACCAGCGCCCTGGATATGGCTGAGGCCGAAAAGGCCCTGCGGACCTGGAGGTCGGCCATGGCGAGCCAGGATGCCGTCCCCGCTTACGTCATCTTGAAGGACGCTGAGTTGGCCGGCATTGCGGCGAGCCACCCGTCAACCTTGGCCGAGCTGGCGAAGTGCCGCGGCATGGGGCAGATCCGGTTGGAGCGTTGGGGTGACGAGATCCTGGCCGTGCTCGAGACGGTGCGCCCGAATCCACCTACGAACTAGCCCACCTACGAATTAGCCCACCTACGAATTAGCCCACCTGCGAATTAACGTGGAAGACGAACGCATACCGGTGAGAAGGCAGAGACCATGACTACTCTCGAGAATCGGCCGAATACCGCACTCCTCGTTATCGACGTACAGAACAGCGTGGTCGAAGGGGCACACGAACGCGATGCCGTCGTCGCAAGTATCGGACAACTGGTCGACAAGGCGCGAGGGGAAGGGGTCCCGATTGTCTGGGTCCGGCATAGCGACGAGCACCTCGAAACGGGAAGCGACGGCTGGCAGATCGTCCCCGAGTTGCTCCCAGAAGATACCGAGCCCCTCATAGAGAAGAACTTCGGCGATGCATTCGAGGACACCACGCTCGAGGCAGTGCTGTCGGATCTTCAGGTCGGGCGGCTCTTCGTCGTCGGTGCCCAGACCGATGCCTGTATCCGCTCGACGATTCACGGCGCGTTCACCAGAGGGTACGACGCCACCCTGGTCGGTGATGCCCACACCACGGAGGACCAGTCAGAATGGGGAGCGCCACCACCAGCTCAGGTGATCGCGCACACCAACTTGTACTGGACCTACCAATCGGCACCGGGACGAACGGCAGGCACGGTCGAGGCCAAGAATGTCGACTTCAGCCACCCGTCGTAGCTGACCCGGCTCCAGGTACCGGGTCCGTGCGGGCGAGTGACGCGCCCTACGACTTGGTCGGACGCTTGGTCGGAGGTCCCTCAACGGCGCCGGGCACTGCGACGAGAACCGGCGGCGGGTTCCTCCAGTCAGCAACGCCGTCTTCAGGAATGGCCACGGGGTACTTGTTCTCGTGCACCTCGGCCCAGTGCGAGTGGTTCAACTCGTGCATGGTGAAGCAGGCGTGCAAGGAGTTGTAGAAGCCCTGGTTGTCGACGGTCTGATTCACCGACTCCTTGATCAGCAAGGCTGCCATTGTCGGTGTTTGTGCAATGCGGCGGGCGAACTCCAGAGTCTTGTCCGAGAGCTCGTCGGTCGGGAAGATCTTCGAAACCATGCCGATGCGGTGCGCCTCCTCAACGTCCATCGCATCGCCGGTGAGCAAGAGCTCCTTGGCCTTTCGCGGACCGAACTCCCAGGGGTGGCCGAAGTACTCGACCCCACACATGCCGAGCCGCGTGCCCACCACGTCGGCGAAATAGGCGTTCTCCGCCGCCACGATGAGGTCGCAGGCCCACATGATCATGAGGCCGGCCGCAAAGACCGTTCCCTGCACCTGGGCGATGGTGATCTTGCGCAGATTCCTCCAGCGCAGGGTGTTCTGGAAGTAGTAATGCCACTCCTGGAGCATCAGTTTTTCGGCCCCCAACCGTGTGCCCCCGTCGATCAACGTGGTCGGGTTCGTCGCGTAATCGGACGTGGACGAGCCCATATCGTGGCCGGACGAGAAAAGAGGACCCACGCCACCGAGGATGACCACCCGCACGTTGTCGTCCTTCTCCGCCGTGCGGAAGGCGTCATCGAGCTCGACCAGGAGACCCCGGTTCTGGGCGTTTCGTGTTTCGGGTCGGTTGAGCAGGATTCGAACGATCCTGCCCTCGTCGTGCTGCTCATACAGCAAGTATTGGTACTCAGGCATTGACGTGTCTCTCCTCTGCGACCTGGCCGATCAACCGTGTTGGGGCGTCTCAGGTCGAGGGCCCCCAATCGACGGGCACCACGTTATACCGCCGCATGGTTCGACCACGAATGCGAGACCCCCGGCTCCGACCCAAACCGTCAGGCTGTTCGGTCGATACCCCCGCGTGGGCGAGACCTTCAGCTCCTCGGCATTACCCAAGGGATGGATCAAGCAGGAGCTTGACTGCGCCCTCGGCGCTGCGTAACGAAGAAAATGCCTCGTCGAACCTCGCAAGTGGGAGAAGGCCCGTCGTCAGGGGCTTGACATTGACCACGCCGCGCTCCAGCAGCCGCAGCGCCGAGGCAAATTCGAAATCGTTCCGGTAGACCGTGCTAAAGGTGATCAACGGCTCCTTGCCCCCGGCCGCGCCTGGCTCAAACGAGATGGGTGAGGAGTACGAACCGACGATTACGATCCGCCCTCGGTGCCCGACAAGGGAGAGTGCAGTCGTGAATGCAGCTGGCGCTCCCGTGCAATCAACGATGGCATCGTAGAGCCGGTCCACGTCCCCGACCTGTTCGGGCCACGTCACAATGTCTGCTCCGCAGGACTGGGCGACGTTGCGCCGATACTCGGACGATTCGACGACGAGGGTCTCGCCGGCTCCCGCGGCGAGGGCAACCTGAAGGGCGAGCTGACCGATCGGCCCTGCGCCCAGGATCGCCACGCTCGAACCGGGCTGGAGTTGCCCGAGCGAAACCGCCCGAACGGCAACTCCCAATGGCTCGGTCCATGCGGCATCTTGCACACTGACAGTTTTGGGCACCCGATGGGCTTGGCGACGGTCGACCACAACGTACTCTGCGAGGCCTCCGTCCTTTGCCACGCCCGAGGTGCTCCCGAGCGCCACTCGGCATTGGTTCGTGAAACCACGACGACACGCGTCGCACACACCGCACGAGAGCGCAATCGGATTCACCACGACTCCATCCCCTGGTACGAATCCGTGCACGTCCCTCCCGACTTCGACGACGGTGCCTGCGAACTCGTGTCCCAGTACTACGTCATCGGCGAACATGGCTTTCGCCGAAGGAGCATGCAGATCTGTCCCGCAGATGCCACAGGCGCTCACCTTCAGCAATAGCCCTGTCGCATCCACTACGGGGAGGGGACGCTCAGCAAGGGCAATCTCGCCATCCTCTGTCAAAACGACCGCCTTCATCGTCGATTCCTCCCCGCGTTGCAGTGTCGCTCCCCCCGAAGGCCCCCGACAGGGTCAGGTAGCGAAACATTAGCCAAAGAGCCCCGAGACCGATCTGTCCGACCCGGCTTACAGCCGAGCTACGGGGCAGATGGGCAGATCCGCCTCATCACGGCTCAGCGAGCCGCGGTGAACAAGAAGCATCCGCCAGGATTTCCACCACCCGTGCTGACGACCCCTACTTCCGCGCCCTGTACTTGACGGTCACCACCCTGGCCGCGGAGCTGCACCACGGCCTCGTGCAGAAAGCCATAGCCCTGGGTACGACCAGCGGAAAGTTGCCCACCAAAGGTGTTAAGGGGTAGTTCGCCCCCGAGCGCGATACGGCCGGGGTCGGACAAGAAATCACCAGCCTCTCCGATCCCACAGAAGCCGAGCTCCTCAAGCCAGCAGAGACAATTGAACGTGAACCCGTCGTAGAGCTGCGCGAAGTCGACATCCTCGGGTCGTAACGACGTCCGGCTCCATAGATGAGCGGCCGGGCCTTGCGTTTGTGGTTCGTGACTAAGCGTCCCTTGGTCCCAACTGATGCGGTCGGTGATCTGCGTGCCTACTGCCTCCACGTAGACAGGTGGTTGCGCCAAGTCAGGAGCTATGTCCGCAGACGAGACCACGAGAGCGATGGACCCGTCGCAAGGCACGTCGCAGTCAAAGAGACCGAAAGGGCTGGTGATCATCCGGGCGGCGAAGTAGTCGTCCATCGTCATCGGCTCGCGATAGACCGCATCGGGATTCAGCCCCGCATGACGACGGGCATTGACGGCGATCGTTCCCAGCGCCTTGCGGGTGGTGCCATAGCGATGGAAGTGGTTTGATGCGTACATGGCGACCCAGTTGGCCGCGCTCAAGGCCCCGAAGGGGGCGCGCCATTGCATGATGTCGCCTTCGACCCTGGAGCCGGTGGAGCCCGACGATGGCGTCGGGCGATTGCGCGCCCTTTCCGTCCATGTCGATTCCCACACCGTGCGGAAACACAGCACATGGCGGCAGAGCCCCGCCGCAACGGCGAGCATGGCGGCCACGACTGATCCCCCATGCCCCGGGGTCTCCCCCGATCCATTGAACCAGGTGGGGCGGATTCTCAACGATTCCTCCAGAGCAGTCACGCCTCCTTCGGAGTGGCCCCCGGCGCCACCGCCGCCCGGGTAGGTCGCCAGGCCATCTATGTCCGCCATGGTCAATCCGGCGTCTGCGACAGCGTTGCGAGCCGCCTCAATGGCCAGGCTGAGAGGATCAGCACCAAGGCGCCGTCCGATGCGCGACATCCCGATGCCCGTGATTGCCACCTTCTCCTCGAACTTGTCGGGGGTAACCATGGGTCGAACCCAACGCTCAGGCCGTTCGTCCTCAGGGACCGGTCCCTCTGGCGGCCCTTCGGTGGCGTAGGTGAACAGTGGCAACCAGACGTCCTCCACCTCGTTGAAGCGCACCTCGACGCGGCGACCCACTGCCAGGTCAGCCAGCGGCACATCGACAATGTTTGTCGTCAACCGGATGCGCGGGTCTTCTTCGATGGCAACGATTCCGATGACATAGGGCGGCGGCATCGCTGGCGACCACATGTGTTCGTTCACGGTAAACCCGACCAGCACCCCGCGACCCGAGACAGCTTCAGGCGCCAGATCCGCGGAACCACAGGTGCGACATATCGGCCCCGGCGGATGTTGAAAGGATCGACAGTCGGCGCAGCGGCGGAAGCGCAGCACACCTTCTGAACCGCTGACCCAGAAGAACTCAGACTCAGGAACAAGCATCGGCAACGGTGGAGGCACGGCGGACACTCTAGGTGCAGGAAACGCTCCAGCCACGCCTACGCCGAGGCTTTCGTAAGCTTCCCGAGCGGCATTCTTTCGCTGCCTCTACGTCGCAATGAACAGGGGGACGATCAGCCCGAAACCATCTTGCGGAAGTCCCAGCTCACAATCTTCTCGGGTGTGATGCGAACCCACGCGTGGCGACCATCGTGGCCGAACTTGCCGCCGGCGTACTTGTCGCCAAAAAGCTGCTCGGGCACGACGAGCTCCTCGTTGGGCTCACCGGTACGGGGCACCTCTCCTACGGATTGTGCGATCCCGGAGATCTCGACACCTCGAAGCTCGCCAAAACCATGCCCCGTATCGACGAGCACACTCACCCGATGCTCTCTCTCGATGTCGATCCATCGCTGACTTTTTACGATTGAGGTAAGCCAGAGGGCGTCACCGTCCCAGACGAACCACAATGCGCTGACATGCGGGGCGCCGTCACTCTTCACCGTGGCAACCCGGCAGGTGCGTTCGGTGCGAAGAAACTCATCACGCTCTTCGGACGACATGGCAATCCGGCGGGAGCGACGCTGTTCTTTCATGTGTTCCTTCCTGATCTCACCAATGACGACAGCCTGCATTGCGCCGGACGAGTGGAGGCCCGGTCCGCGCGGCGAACTCGACAAGCCGATGATCCGTCATGAAGGGGCGTCAGCCAGCGGGACGGCAGTCGGTCCCCCTCGGCGAGGCAACCGTCAGTCGACCACCGTGATTGCTGCCTTGGGGCACGCCCGTACGGCAGCCTCGACCTTTTCCCGCAGCTCTTCGGGCGGCTCCTCTTGAAGCACGTAGAGAAAATCATCGTCCCGCACTTCGAACACCTCGGGGGCGGCCGCCATGCACAGGGCGTTGGACTCACACAGATCGAAATCGACGACTATTCGCATGCCACAAATGTAGCTACCCCGGGCCGCGGACGCGATGTGAAGAGGTGATGCGGCGGTAAAGGGAGGTCCCGAAGGTGATATCCGACGCTCGGGGCCCGGGGGGCTGGTCCTGCCGAATCCCCGATCCTCGATCCAATCCCCGATCCCCGATCCCCGCTTCTCGAACTATGGACGGCGACGAGTGGCAAAAAGTGTGACGATGGGGACCATGGAATCTGAACGAACGGTTTTTGAGGGCTTCGAAGGTGTGCACCTTGTGGCTGACGTGCGAGGGGACCCCGATTCCCCGCCGGTACTCTTCCTCCACGGAGGGGGGCAGACTCGCTACGCCTGGGGCCGCACCGCCGAGATCGTGGCGAAGGAGGGCTGGCGCACCGTGGCCCTCGACCTGCGGGGCCATGGCGAGAGCGATTGGGCGCCCAACGGCGACTACTCGTTCACCTCGTTCGGTGCCGATGTCCTGGCGGTCGTGGACAAGCTGGGGAGACCGCCCGTCCTGGTCGGCGCCTCACTGGGTGGCATGTCGGCCATGCTGGCGGAAGGGACAAGTGACCGGACCGTCTCCTCAGGCCTGGTCTTGGTTGACATCACGCCGAAGGCCAATCCCGAGGGGATCGAGCGGATCCGGAGCTTCATGCAGTCCGGCCTCGATGGCTTCGACACCCTGGAAGAGGCGGCGGAAGCCATAGCTGCCTACACGCCGAATCGCGAGAAGCGGGTCAACCCGACCGGGCTGAAAAAGGTGCTTCGAGAGCGCGACGGTCGATGGTATTGGCACTGGGATCCCGCGTTCATAGGCCGTGGACGGACGGAGGTCGTGCCGGATCGTCTCTCCGGTCTGCTCGATGTGGCCATGAACAACATCCACGTGCCGACGCTGCTCGTGCGGGGTTTGCTCAGCGACGTCGTCACAGAAGAGGGCGCCGAGGAACTCGTGGCGCACATCCCAGGAGCCACCATTGTGGGCGTGGAAGGAGCAGCGCACATGATTGCGGGGGACAAAAATGATGCGTTCTCCGATGCCGTGGTGACGTTCTTGAACGAGCGAGTACGGCCCACACTTTCGTAGCTGAACGTCAGGCGGTGGCGGCGTCGTCCCGTAGCTTCACGGCGAACGTCAAGGTCGCCGTCGCCACGTAGAGGTTGTCGGCACCGAGATCGTGCACCTCTACTCGCACGACCGCGTTCCTCCGCCCACGTCGCAGAATGTGGGCCACCGCGCGCGCTGGTCCGATCCGCGCGCCGGCGAGGAAACTGACCTGCATCTCGCTCGTACCGATGCGCATGTACGCCTGCGCCCCGCGCGAAAGCGAAAGACCGGCTACCACGTCGATGAGGGTGGCCAACACTCCACCTTGGATGGAGCCCGAACTGTTCACGACCCCCGGTGTGACGTCCATCTCCAAGGCCAAGTCGGCCCCTTCCACAACAACCTCTCTCCAACCGACGAGCTTTCCCCAGGTGGTGATGGCTGGCGAGTATCCCCCGTTGAACGAGGTGTCCGGCGTCACGCCAAGACCATCATTTGGGGCTGCGAGGACCGAAGCGAACGGCCCCATCGATCCTGATGACCTCCCCATTGAGGTAGGAGTTCTCGACGATGGACTGGACCAATTGGGCGTACTCCGCCGGTTGCCCCATGCGCTTGGGGAACGGAATGGCCGGAGCCCACAAGGCCTCCACGGCCTCGAGGTTCTCTCCATAGGCGGGCGTAATGAAGGTCCCAGGGGCAATCGTCATCACCCGAATTCCGACTACAGCGAGGTCGCGGGCGGCGGCGATGGTCAGGCCGATCACGCCGGCCTTAGCCGTGGCATAGGCCACCTGGCCGATGGTGGCCTCGTAACCAGCGATCGAGGCGGTGTTGATGATGACACCCCGTTCGCCGTCGGCCAGGGGCTCGGACTTCGAGATCGCGGCCGACGCCAGGCGCAGCACATTGAACGTCCCCACGAGATACGCGTCGATCACGTTGCGGAAGTCCTCGAGTGAGTGCGGTACGCCGTCCGCCTTCAGGGTGCGCCCTCCGGCAGCGAATCCGCCGTGCGCGGCGACCGAGATGCGAATGGGGCCCATGCTGGCAGCTTCTTCAAGCGCCTTTTGGACACTGGACTCGCTCGCGGTATCAGTCTTGACGAATTTGACCGAAGAGCCCAACTCCTCGGCCAGCTCCTGGCCCTTTTCGGTGGCTACATCGGCGATCACCACCTTTGCTCCAGCATCGACAAGTCGCCGGACCGTCGCGCCGCCCAAACCCCCCGCGCCGCCGGTCACGATCGCTGAAGCACCACTGATGTCCATGGAACCCCTTATCTCTCGGGTGGCCCGATCCCGTCCAAATGGGGACCGGGCTCCCGGTCGGCGGTCAGACTAGACGAAGGCCGCCAGACGCGACGACGTCACAGGCTGGTTCACATGCCCGATAGGGGTCACCCACCGGATGCCACGTGGGCGCCCAAGCGCCTGGAGAATTAAGCGGCGAAACCCATCAGACGGTTCAAATTGCCACCCATGACGAGTTCGATCTGCTCCTTGGGCAGACCTTGCAACTCGTCGACGAAGTTGATCGGGTCGGACATGCCCTCAGCGTGAGGGTAGTCGGACCCAAACAGCACGCGGTCGGCACCGAGCAACTCGATGAGGCCCTTGGGGTCTTCCTCGTGCAACGGGTGCACGTAGATGTTCCGTCTGAAGACGTCGACGGGGTTTTCCTCTCGACGGCACGCATATCCCCTTCTAGGTCGACCCGGGCCTCGGCTTAGCTGCGGCGAGCCATCAGTGCAGGTCGCTGGGTAATTGTTCTCCAAATGGAGCCTCTCAGCGGCAACTCCTACAGCGGTCACGAGACGTCGCGGCGGCGCCTGTCAGCCCTGTCGTGCTCGCGCCCCGCGACTCCTCGGAGACCAATCGGTTTAACCTTATGGAAGATCGTTCCGGCGGCCAGGCCCGTTGTGAAATTGGATCTGGGCAGAACAGACCGGACATTCCGGTCCAAGGTTGGACAAAGGAGCCTGCATTGCTGTTCATCGACGGGAAATGGGAAGCAGCGAAGTCGGGGCGGACCTTCGCCTCCTACAACCCCGCCACGGGTGAAATCCTCGGTGAAGCGGCCGATGCTGAGCGCGCCGACGCCGAGCGGGCCGTGAGCGCGGCCCACGCCGCCTTCCCGGCGTGGTCGAAGACCACTGTCTATGAGCGTTCAGCCCTCCTTTACGAGTCGTGGCGACTCATGACGGCGCGCCGGGAAGAACTGGCTCAGCTCATGACCGCCGAGCAGGGCAAGCCGCTACGGATGGCCCGCAACGAGGTGACCTACGCCGCGGACTTCCTACTCTGGTTCGCCGAGGAGGCCAAACGCTCATATGGCGAGACGATTCCCTCGTCGCGCGCGGACCAACGCTTCATCGTTTTGCGCCAGCCAATCGGAGTGGCTGCAGCTATCACCCCGTGGAACTACCCGGTCTCGATGCTGACTCGCAAAATTGCACCAGCAGTAGCGGCCGGCTGCACGATCATCCTCAAGCCGGCGGAACAGACGCCTCTTTGCGCTATCGAGACGTTCCGCATTTTGGAAGAAGCCGGCTTCCCCGCCGGCGTGATCAACTTGGTAACGACGAGCGATCCCCTGCCGGTCGCCGACGAACTCCTGACGAACCCGGTCGTACGCAAGATCAGTTTCACGGGATCTACCGAGGTGGGAAAAGAGATCGCACGGCGGGCATCGGATCAGCTCAAGCGCGTATCACTCGAACTCGGTGGCCACGCGCCGTTCCTCGTGTTCGCCGACGCCGACCCGGTGCATGCGGCGAAGGGTGCGGCACTCGTCAAGTTCTTGAACACCGGACAGGCCTGTATCTGCCCAAATCGCATCTTTGTCCATCGCTCGATTGCTGAGCCCTTCCTCGCCGAGTTGGAGGCTCGCGTGGCAAAGCTCCGTCCTGGCAACGGCGCTACGGACGGCGTCACCGTTGGACCGTTGATCGACGCCGCAGCCATGGAGAAGATGGAGCGCCAGGTCGCAGACGCACTCGATCACGGCGCTACGGTCGTCACCGGGGGTGCCCGTCTCGCCGGCGAGGAGTACGACGGCGGTCACTACTTCGCACCGACGGTCCTCTCGGGCATCACCTCGGACATGACCATTTACCGCGAGGAGACCTTTGGGCCGATCGCACCGGTGATCGTGTTCGACGATGAGGACGAGGTGATTACTGCCGCCAACGACACCACCTACGGCCTGGCCTCGTACATCTACACCAGCGATCTGAGCCGGGCGCTTCGGGTGGCGGAAGCGCTTGACTTCGGCATCATCGGCATCAATGACATCAACCCGACCTCGGCAGCCGTTCCGTTCGGCGGCGTCAAGCAGAGCGGGCTCGGCCGGGAAGGCGGGCACGAGGGTTTGGCCGAATACCAAGAGACCAAGGTCTGCGGTATCGCGATCAGCTGATGTTGCTCCCAGATTGAGTGGGCGCCCGCGTCAAGAAGACAGCTGCGTCAAGAAGACAGCTGCGTCAAGAAGAGCGGCCGCGTCAAGAAGACAGCAGGGGGCGGACCCGGTGCATCAGATCGACACTCCAGCCGACGGGATCCTCCAGGGGCAACTTCAGTTCGGGCAGGTCGAAGTACTCCACGCTAAACAATCCCGTGTAGCCGATCGCCGCCAGACCGGCAAAAACGGCGGGGAAATCGACATCGCCATCCTCGTCAACATGCATCTGGGGATGTCCGGGTTTCGCCTGGCGCAGCTGTAGGTGATCGACGAGATCCGCAACCTCCAACGGGTCGAACCCACAGCAGACTGCCCATCCAGTGTCCAACGTGAGCCTGAGGCCCGGCACGGCCTCGCACATGGCCCGGATGGACTCCACCGTATCGAGAAGGGAGCTGAGCCCGGGCTCAACCCGGATTCCTGGTTGTTGGCGCAGGAACGCCACTCCTTCGTCCCACGTGCATTTGCGCGGAGGTGGCACCGTGCATCCAGTGCGTGGCCCGGGTCCGATGCGGTCCCCAACCGGGAGCGCCAACACAGGATGCTCTTCTTCGTGCAGAGCTCCTGCGAGATCGATGTGATCGAAGCCGAGATCGGCCGCTCTTTGCGCAGCCTCTTGATGCGTGCAGTCCCTCCCGAAGGCAACGCTCACGATTCCCAACCGCTTGTCTGCTGTCATGCTCGCACCTCCATGTGCAAAGACAGGAACTCGAGCGCGCGGGCCCATGCCAATTCGGCGGATTCGGGCACATAGCGACGGCGGCCCTCGTTGGCAAAGAAATGCCCACCGGGGACGACGAGCAATTCATGTCCGGACGAGGGGTGCTGGACCAACAGCGACCGGAACTCCTCTACCATTTCGAGGGGTATTAAGTCGTCGTCGTCACCGAAGATGGCACACACGGGAGCGTTGAACCTGTCCACGTAGTTACCAGGCGATAGCCCCACCTCAGCCAGCGGGCCGCCGGGCCACGGCCGCGCGTAGAAGGTCACGACAGCTTGCACGCCGTGGGGTTCGGTCGTGAGCATCATGGCGTAGCGTCCACCAACCGAAAAACCCAGCACTGCTATCCGGTCGGCAGCAACTTCGGGAAGATCCCGGAGCCACGCGAGGGCGATCGGGAGCTCGGAGAGTTGACGCCGATCGTTGAGCCCGGCCAACCGTGCCGTGGTGGCCTCTCTCGGGCTCAACACGGGGGTCGAGCCGTAGGGGGTGAACGGATCAAGCGCGAGGGCCACATAACCGGCCGCCGCCAGGCGACGAGCGGCAGCGACCGTTCCCTCGCAGAATCCATCAATCTCGGGGTGGACGAGGACGGCGGGGCGTGGGCCTTCATCGGGACGGCTGGCTGGCAAGAAGAGCACGCCGGCGAGGTCCCCGTCGATGCCGGGTACGGCCACTTCTTTCATGACCGACTCCCCCCCTTCACCGTGGCTCATGACTTCCTCGCTCCTCCGCAGACAACCTAGCCAAAGGTGTGCCAAGGTTGCCACGAGATACGTGTTGTCCCCCCGTGTGTGGGACACTCTCGCGGCCGACCAGGCACCAGCTCGACAGCCGGACTACAACGTACAGATCAGGGGAGGCACGTCAAACGTGAGTATCGGCAAGCTGTTCCACGTGGTCCATATCACCGAGGACCTAGCGCCTCTCGATGCCTGGTACGACCGGGTCTTCGCTCCTGTCCGGGGGGTTATGGACGGAGAATACGCTGAGGGCGAGCGTCGCATGGGATCCCTTCTCGTTATCGGCGACAGTCTCATAGAGGCGATGTCACCTAGTGCCGAGCCCGAAGCGGCCGCTATGCCCGTCGGTCGGTTCCAGGCCCGCTTTGGCCGACACTGGCACTCGATCGCCTGGTTCTGCGACGACATCAGAAGCCTTTGCGAGCAGCTCCAGTCACATGGCATCAACATCCTCCACGCCGGCGGGCCTACTGCTCCCCCGCCTGACGAAGGCGTCGTCTTCACCCACCCCCGAGACACGATCACCCAGCTCCAGTTCTACCAACCACAGGCGTCCTTCGGAGATCCGCTCGGGCCGGGACCGTTTAAGGATCCGCGTTTCACGCCGGGTTGGATGGAGCGTTGGCGCGCCACCACGAACCCTTTGGGAATCGAACGGCTTGCCTATGTCACCGTCGTCGTCCCCGATCTGGAACAGGCGAAGAAGATCTACTGCGAAGCTGTCGGCGCCACGTTGATCCACGAGGGCGCATCCGGACTGACCGGAACCCGGTCGGCCTTCGTGAGCCTTGGCCCCGAAACGGTGGTCGAACTCGCGTACCCGACCCAGGCAGACAGCCTGGCCGGGCGAGAATTGGCCGCGTATCCTGGTGGAATGTGCCACGCCACGGCATTCACGGTGGATGATCTGGACGAGGTCGCATCCCACTTGGCTGACGTCGGTGTCGGCGTTCTGGACCGTGACGAGACGACGATCCTCGCCGATCCCGCCGACTCCTTTGGTGCTCCGTTTCGCTTCACCACCTGGCGGGTACCTGGCGATCCGCGCGATTAGGCGAGTGGTGTCCTTCGCGTGACCACGAACCGATAGGCCCGCAAGGTCGGCCCGAGCAGGCCGGCGCAGTCGCGTCCCGGTCGTTTCTCCACAACTACCGCGCCGGCGCTCGGAAGGGTCATAAGGGTCGTCGTGGTCATCCGCCGGGGACGCCCATGGCGGTGTCCCACCAGCGGGGGTAGATCGGATCGATGGCGCTCGCCTGTTCAAGAACGGCCAGCTGGGAGGCATCGAGCACGAGGTCGGAGGCGACCAGATTCGCCTCGAGCTGCTCAAGGCTCGACGCACCGATGATCACCGACGTCACCTCGGGTCGGGCTAGGAGCCACGCGATGGCCACCGCCGCCGGTGTCGTCTCTAACTCGGCAGCGACGCCCCGAAGGGCGTGAAGCACCCTTACCCCGACAGTCTCGTCTACGGGGGGAAAGGCGTAGATGGCGCGCCGGCCGCCAGTGCGGTCTGCGAGGAACCCTCCCGCCAGCGGGCTCCAAACCACCACGCCGACGTCGAGGCGGGTGCACGCCGGGACGATCTCCTGCTCCACGTCGCGGCCGACGAGCGACCAGTAGACCTGAACCGAGGTGGGCTCGCCCTGCCCGAGGGTCCGCTGCCGACCGACGCTGTAGCCGGTCTCGCCGGCGGTCCAGTTCGACACCCCGAACGTGCGTACTAGCCCTCGCTCGACGAGGGCGTCAAGGGCGTCCAGGGTCTCCTCGATCGGGGTAGCACGGTCCGGCCGGTGCAGGTAGAGCACGTCGATGCGATCAGTGCCGAGGCGACGGAGGCTGTCCTCTACCGAGGCAGTGACGTTCTCCCGTCCCAGCGGCCGCTCGTGCGACCGGCCCCACCCCAGCTTGGTGGCGAGCAGGAGGCGGTCCCGGTGGCGGGCGAGCAGCGGCGCCAAGATCTCCTCCGACTCGCCGCTGCTGTAGGCGTCGGCAGTGTCGACCAAGTTGATCCCTGCGTCCACGGCCCGCTCCAGCAGCGCCCCGGCCGTGGTCCGGTCGGTATTGCTGATCGGCGGCATCTTCGACCCGAAGGTCATCGCCCCGAACGAGAGCCGCGAGACCTCGAGTCCTGAAGTCCCAAGTGCGCGTCGCTCCACCTGATTCCCTTCTGCTCTCCGCTATCGCCGCCGGCAAGACTACGGCTCAGCGGATGCCAGCCGCTGGGAGCACAAGATGGCGGCGTCGTCAGAGGGGACAGCCGACTTTCGCCACGGTGACCGTCGCCGCCAGATGATGTAGCGACGGATCATCGAGTTCTGCCACTCCTGCTTGACACCAGCTGCTCAGGCGGGGGCCACCTCGATCACCAGGGCCGCACCCATGCCGCCGCCGGCGCACATAGAGGCGACGCCGATGCCGCCGCCGCGGCGCTGGAGGTCGTAGATAAGAGTGGTGACCATGCGGGCGCCAGTGGCCGCGATGGGATGTCCGAGGCTGCATCCGCTTCCCGAAATGTTGACCAAAGCCGGATCGATCTCGAGCATTTTGCATGCGGCAATCGGCACAGAGGCGAAAGCCTCGTTGATCTCCCAAAGGTCCACATCGCCCACCGTGAGGCCGGACCGGTTGAGTGCCTTGGCTATGGCCACGGTCGGCGCAATGCCGGTCTCGTAGGGATTCACCCCGCTGTTAGCCCATGAGCGCACGGTGGCCAGCGGCTTCAGGCCATGGGCCGATGCAAACGCATCCGACGTGACGACGACTGCCGCGGCGGCATCATTGACACCAGAGGCATTGCCCGCCGTGACGGAGAAGTCGGGGATCTCAGGATGGATAACTTTGAGTGCGGCGAGCTTTTCCATGGAAGTTCCACGACGGGGATGTTCATCGACTTCGAAGACCACGGCCGAGCCGTCACTCGTTGTGACCTTGAGCGGCACGATCTCCTTGACAAAGCGGCCCTCATCGATGGCGGCAATGGCATTGCGGTGCGAGCGGAGGGCCCAGGCATCCTGCTCCTCCCGGCTGATCCCGGCGATTTTGGCCGTGTTCCAACCGACGGTGATCGTCATGTCGAATGCAGGGGCCTCGGGCGAGTCAGGGTGCGAGGAGGACATCCAGTCAGCCCACTCAGTGGTGCCGGCCACTCGCTTCTTCGAACGGGGTGAGGTGGAGGACGACTGCACCCCGCCGGCGATGACGGCGCTATCCATGCCGGCCATGATGGAGGCGGCAGCCGTCTCCACGGCGGCGAGTCCCGAGGCGCAGTGGCGATTGAGGGCCAGGCCGGCCACGTTCTCGAGGCCGGCTTCCACCGCGACATAGCGACCAATCACGCCTCCGCCGTAGAGGGATTCGGCGAGGACGAGGTCGTCAAAATCCTTGGGGGCGATCCCAGTGCGCTGGACCGACTCTTCAACCACGGCGCGGGCAAGGACCGAGGCGTCGGTTTCAGCCAAGGTTCCCTTCCCGGCTGTCCCAATGGCGGTACGGCAGGCAGAAACAATGACGGCATCAGACATGGTTGGCCCTCCCTGAAATGGAGCTCACTTCGACTGCGGGCAGACTACCAGGGGCGATCGGACGATCCACGGGGGCACATCGGCGGCCAGCGATACAATCACGCACCGTGAGGATCGTGCTTGATGCGCAGCGCTGTACCGGTCATGGGCGGTGCTATTCCCTCGCCCCCGAGCTCTTCGACAGCGACGACGAAGGGCACAGCCTCGTCCTTGCTCCCGAGGTCCCTCAGGGTCTCGAACCCCAAGCCCGTCTGGCCGTGGAGAACTGCCCTGAAAACTGCATCAACCTGGTGGAGGGCGACTGACCGGCGGGCTCGGGGGCGGCGCGATCGAAGTCGGGACCGGTGCATCGCGAGGGGGCGGCGCCGCGAGCGCGCGGGGTGCGCCTTGACGCGCGGGGCGCGCGGTGGATAAGCATCATGGTTAGTCCGTCCCCGATACCCTCGAGGTCGGCCAACCAAGGGGGAGCGCAGTGGCATCCATCGGGGACTACGGAGGAGTTCGCGTGGTCGTCGCCGGAGATGTGAGGCGGGAAATTTCGCAATAGCGGCGCTGCCACAGACCTCATCGGTGAAATCTGAGGACCGATCTCACCGAAAGGACACGACGGGGGCCATCCTGATCGGCGACTTCGATCCAGCCACCCTTGCCGATCCCGGCCTTCTGGCGGCCATTGACTAGTCAGGTAATCGAACCGAGACAAGGAAAGAACGAGTTATGGGAATCATGGACGGCATCCGAATTATCGAAGTGGCCTCCTGGACGTACGTGCCAATTTCGGGGGCAGTACTCGCCGAATGGGGTGCCGATGTCATCAAGATCGAGCACCCCGAAAGCGGTGATCCCCAGCGAGGGCTGGCGGCCATGGGCCTGGTCCCGTCGGGTCCGGGTGGCGTGGCGCACATGATGGAGCTCCCGAACCGGGGCAAGCGCAGCGTGGGAATCGACATGCGTACGCCTGAAGGTAGGGATCTCCTGCTCAAGCTCTGCGAAACGGCCGATGTCTTCGTCACCAACTTCCGGCCGCAGGCTCGCCGCAAGCTGCGCATCGACGTCGAGGACGTGCGTGCAGTCAACCCCAAGATCATCTACGTGCGCGGCTCGGGCCAGGGCCAACGTGGGCCCGACGCCGAGCGCGGTGGCTATGACGGGTGCACCTTTTGGGGACGCGGAGGGGCGGCAGACATCATGTCGGACCCCGATGACTACCCGCTGGCGCAGCCTGGCCCGGCGTTCGGCGACGTCCTCGGCGGCCTCACGATCGCCGGCGGAATTTCCGCCGCCCTTTTCCACCGCGAGCGCACCGGTGAGCCCTCCATCGTTGACAACTCCCTGCTCGGTACTGCCATGTGGGCCACTGCCGCCACGTCGATGGCCGCCGGGCTCTTCGGCTTCAGTCGGATGCCGAAGGGCGATCGCACCAAATCGCCGAACCCCATCGTCGGTACGTACAAGACCTCGGACGGGCGCTATCTCTCCCTCGTCATGCTGGAATCCGACCGCTACTGGGGCGACATCGTCACCCGTCTCGGCGCCCCTGAGCTCGAGAACGATCCCCGTTTCATCGACGCCGCGGCCCGGCGGGAAAATGCGGCGGCCTGCATCGGCCTTCTCGACGAGCTCTTTGCGAAGAAGACCTTCGATGAATGGAAGGTTATCCTCCAAGACGCCACGGGGGTCTGGGCCCCGATTCAAAACGCGGCCGAAGTTTTGGAGGACCCCCAGGCGATTGCCAATGGCTACGTACGCGAGGTCGAGGCGAAGTCAGGCACCCTTTTCAAGATGATCGCCTCACCCCTCCAGTTCGATGAGACGGCACCCGACCTCACCCGTGCGCCCGATCACGGCGAACACACCGACGAAGTCCTGGGCGAGCTCGGTTTGGGTATGGAGGAGCTCTTGGAACTCAAGATCAAGGGCGCAATCCTTTGAGTGCCGACGTATTGTTGTTCGTCCAACGAGTAAGGGGAAAGTGAAATGGCGACCACGACTGAAATCGAAGATCCTTTAGGCATCTACAACGTTGTGGCCTCCTACTGCCAGGCGGTCGACAGCCAGGATCGGCAGCTCCTTGAACCGCTCTTCTCGCCCGACGCCTCGCTGCGTTTTATTGGAGGTCCGGTGGACGGCCAAAGCGCCACTGGACAGGAAAGCGTTCTGGCCTGGCTCACCCAAACATGGCAGCCAGACCATCACTTCTCGCTACACCTCACCGGCAACATTCGGATCACGCCGTCCGGTGAAGAGGCCGAGGGCACATCCGACTTCCTTGTCTTTATGAAAGACGCCGATGGCTCATTGAAGCCTGCACTGAGCGGACGCTACCGTGACCGCTTCGCCCGGCATGAGGGACGCTGGGTTATTGCGGAACGCACCGTCCACTTCAATGGCTAGTCGGCCGGCAGCGGTCCTGTAGCGCACGCCTCTCGCGCCCAACCGCCGAAAAGCCGCAAGCGGGTTATCCGGCGGTTGGAAATGACACCGAGGCGGAACCCGGCGCAAGCGGGTTCCCTTCCTGATCCTTCGTCCACACCTCGAGATCGACTTCGATCCGCTCCGGTCCGGGCCGTACCGCCGCGACCCGTCCGCCTGCCGTCACCGTTTGACCCTTGACGTTCGGCGCCCGGAACTGACAGCTCAAGCGCTCGATCTTCCCGCGCTCCCCAACCCATTCTCGAACGAGATTGTGCAAGTAGGACCACTGCAGGTTGCCCATCCCAAACGCCGTTGCATATCCGGCCGCCTGGCCAGCCTCGTCATCCATGTGGATCCCCACGAATTCGTCGTTCACCGCGGCATAGCGGTTCCAGTTCTCAAGGCCAGTCTCTCGAACGAAGGCGGGGATTTCCTGGCCAACCTCGGGAATCTCAGTGCTGGCCATGGAGGCTCCTCCGACGGGCGCACCGCACGAAAGCGAACATACAATTCTGCCTTTCCCTCTGCATCAGTAACGAATCACGTCAGTAGCGAATCTGCATCAGTAACGAATCATCGTCATGCTCGAGGACTTGACCAGCTCATCGTCCTGGTTCGTCCATCGATCCGATTGTGTCGAGAACAACATCAGTCCGAGTCGGCCCTGCCGCTCCTGATATCCGCTCAGCGAGCTCACCGCCGTGATCACGTCCCCAGGTCGCATCCGTACTCCGTACGCCACCTCGAGCCCACCATTGAGGTTGAACGTGGTCCTAGGCGGGTCCAGTCCGATAGTGGCCTCTACGGGCACAAACCCACCTCCCCCAACACCGGGGTGGCGTATTCCAGGCGGATCGGCGGCCATCCAGGCGAAGGGATTGAAATCCTCGGGCGCAACGATGCCGCCATGGATGGTGGTGGCCGCATACTCCTCGTCCCAGAACAGCCGCGGTGGATCCTCGGGATAGTAGACGGCGATGGCCCATTTACGGATATCGGAGGAGGCGATCGGGAAGGACCGCCGCCGCCCCAGTTCCCGACCCACTGCAGCGGACATTTCGGCTGAGATATACGACGTGGGGGTCTCTTTGCTGTCGGACACATCGCCACCATACCGCCCGCGCGCGCTTGCGGTCTCTTCGACATGTCGATGTTCCGCTCAGAGTCTGCGCCCGGATAGCTGGCAAATGAGAAGGCGGACGTCAACCCGATCGTCGACGCCCGCCTTCTCGCAATCGTGTCGGTCGCTGATCGTTCTGCGACCCGCCACTCAGCGACTCGTGGGCGGCCGCTTGAGCATGGCCCCCGCGTCAACCCGGATGTTCAACCCCGTGATGTAGCGGGACTCATCGCTGGCCAAGAAGGCCATCAAGTTGCTGATGTCACGCGGGTCGACATAGGGAATGGGCATGGCCTGCATGAGCGGGAGATAGTCCATGACATCTTCACGAGTGGGATTCTCGAGATCGGGACGGAAGGCCCGGTACACATCAACATTGTGCAGCAGGTCGGTATCGGTGTTCGTGGGATGCACGCCGTTCAATCGGATGGAGTGCGGCGCAAGCTGGAGGGCTACTACCTCCACGTACTGGATGACTGTCCGCTTGGCCCAGGAATATCCGACCCCGCCGGTGTTCCCCATGACCTCGGTCGTCCCGGTCATCATGCCGGCAGTCGAGCCGGTGACAACGATCGAAGCGCCTGCCTTGAGGTGAGGGACCGACACGGCGACGGTGTTCATGACTCCGATCAGGTCCACGTCGGTTGCGTCAATGAAACCCTGGAGCAAGGTGTCGTCCCGGCCTGGGCAAATTCCTGCGTTGCCCAGAACGATGTCAAGCCGGCCAAACTCGGCCACCCCTTCGTCGAGAACCTCGCGCAACTGCTCGCGCAGGCGTACGTCGCCTTGACGGGCGATAATTCTGCGGTCCAGCGCCTCGACTTCCTTCACCGTCTGCGCCAGATCCTCAGGGGTGGCGAGGGGATAGTTCATGCTGGCGATGGGTGCGCAGATGTCCACGGCGATGATGTCTGCCCCCTCCTCGGCCAGGCGCACCGCGTGGCTCCGACCCTGACCACGTGCCGCCCCCGTGATGAATGCGACCTTGCCCTCGAGCTTCCCCATTGTCTTCCTCCGACTCTTGTTGCTTCGATGTTGGCGCCAGAAACCTATAGGAAAAATCAGGCGTTGGTCCATCGACGATGCCGCCCAGGGCCGCCCCCTCCCAGGATCTACCGCCGGCTCGTTTTCAGATGGGACGAATCAGAACCGGGACCGCTCCCCATGCTGTGGCCTCTGACCCTCAGGAAAGTCGCGGATCATGTTGTCCTGGACGAACGACGCCACAATTTGCCCCCCGGGACCAAAGATGTTGGCTCGACCGTACGAACGGCCGCGTCCGGCGTAGGGGCTCTCCTGGGCCAGAAGATGCCATTGCGATGCGTCGATCGGCTCATGGAACGTCAGCGTATGGCTGAGCACGCTCGTCGAAATCGACACATGCGACATGGCCTGACCGATCCCTTCGTGGGGGCGCATCGCTGTTGCGATGAGGAAACCGTCAGTGGCGTAAGCCAGCAACGCCTGCGCAATGACCCCCTTCGTCACCGCGTCGGGAAACCGCACCCAGACAAAGAGCTCGGGCGGACCAACGGCGGCTGGGTCAGAGAGGTCGACCCCGTCCACGATCCTTGCTTCCCAGAAGCCCCCACTTGCACCAGCGGGAAGGTCGTCGGGCGTGCCCACCGAGGGCTCATCCACACCGTGCCGAATGAGGTCGGGCTCGACCGCGCTGAGCAGAACCGAGGATCTCGTACAGAGACGATCGCCTTGACGCACGGTCACCGTCGCGCTCGCAAGAGCCCGACCCGTATGGATCGCCTCGACCTCGATATCGAGAGGCTTGTCCGGGGCGGCACCACGGGCGAAGATCGTATGAATCGTCTTCACTTCCTTGGTCGGGTCGATGCTCGCCCCGGCCACAATCGATTGGGCCAGCAACTGGCCGCCGAAGACCACTGCTGCTCCTGGGCCTTCCGAGATGTTCTGCGCACGAAAACGGCCCTCGCCAGCAGCTTCGAGATCGAGGACCTTCAATAGTTGCTCTAGTTCTGCCACATGACCTCCGTAGTCCTCGGGACGCTGTGAACTGGCCGAGTCGGCGGACCCACCATGCCCCCTCCCCCCCATGGGGAAAGTGTCCAGCGAGGATCATGCCACAGCGTTGCGGGACGAGGTGAGCTGGCGGGGCCAGGGCCCTCGCATCGAGCCCCCAGTACTCAGTAAGGGGCGGATTCCAGCTCTCGGGCGAGGACGGTGATGTCGGCCAGTGAACGCATGCTGTCGTTGAGGTGGGTGCACGTGCTGCTTCCGACGAACTCCTTACGGATCGTCCCGCGTAACACGGAGAGTTCCATGCCGGCGAGGCGCTCCGCGCTGGCCAACGAGCCGGGGCATTCGACCCAGGGCAACACCTGCGCGCGGGCCGTGATCGACACTATCCGGCCAGAATCGATGTCGGCCGTGCCGGACACGGAGTACTCGTGCAAGACGGCCTCCTCCCCTTCGTCTCCCGTGTAGCTGTCACGAAAGTGCAGATCGATCCGATGCTCACCACCAGGGACCGCCGGAGCGATGAGATCGAGGCGGCGGCGGCGGCGGACCGCCAGCGCTGGCAAGACCGCCATCTCGTGCCACGAGAATGGGTCGCCCTCGCGCTCGAGGACCGGCGCGCGAGGCCCAACCGGCACCGGGATAGAACCTTTCTTGCGAATGTGCAAAACCAGGCTGGCATCGTCCGCCCACCCGGCGCACACGCCGCTCATCCGACTGAGGTTGGGCGCCGGACGTGGCGATGTCTCCGCCGGACTTGGCTCCGGAGCCGGAGCACCCGTCGGGCCGGCGCGCATAGTGGTGTAACCGGACACAAGGGTGGCTCCTGGCAGATCGTCGAGGAGCAGGTAGAGAAGTGAGCCGTCCCGGCATCCGTCGGCTTTCACTTGGTCCACGACGTCGTTGACGCGAGATCGAAAGCCTGAGCCCACGGAGCCGCCGATCAATTGCCCTAAGGCGGGGACGTTTGGCGATGTCTCGATGGACAGAAGATTGTGCTGAGGGCTGACGGTCGCCCGGATCCAAGCCTCGCCCACGACCTCGGTCGTGCCATCAGGATTGGTGCGAAGGTCACGTGCTCGCGCGTCGACCTCGGCGTCGGCGCGTAAGCCGTGGGGGCGGGTCGTGTCGATATTGGTGGTGCGACGGATGGAGCCTTGGGCGCGTGCAACGGTAACGACTACCGGATTGTGCGGACCGGCTAACTCGGGGGGGTAATCCATCAGGCGACGGCCATGAGCCGGCGGCCCCAGGGGGCGCAGGGAGGGGCGAGGTGGTGGGTAGAGGAGCGGAGGATCAAGTGGTACTCGAATTCAGGTGCCATGGTTCCCCCTTAGGGTGCGGTCACACTGAGTGATCGTCTCTTCATCCTACCGATCTGGTCCAATCGGCTTGCAGTACTACTCTCTCCCAGGAGGGTCGAGAATTTTCACAAGATACACACCCTGCGACCGGCCCTGGTCGGCGGCACCCCGCTCATACGTGCTTGCCAGGGGGCTCCGGAGAGACCTCAGGCCCGCGCTCGCCATGCCGCGACCGCATGTTCGCCGTGCGCCAACGCGAGATCACCTGCGGCGAAGAAAGCGTGAGATGCTGCTCGACAACACGCGTGCCGCCGCGGCCGAATTGGCCTCGGCGGCGAAGCTCGGAACGTAGGAGGTCACCATGAAGATCGGAATTTCGCTCGGAGGTATGAACCCCAGCCTCTGGGCAGAGGCGACCCGAGAAGCCGACCGGCTCGGATACGAGTCGGTGTGGATGCCCGAACATCTCGTACTCCCGGTGGCGATGAGCGGGAGTCCCCACCAGGGCGACGAGCACCCGCCAATCCCGGCGAATGTTGCGGTCTACGACGTCTTCTCATATCTCAGCTACCTGGCCGGGCAGACCGAGCAGATCCACTTCGGGACGCAGGTCTATAACATCGGGCTCCGCCACCCCTTCGTCGTAGCCCGCGCCGCGGCCACTCTCGACATCGTCTCGGGAGGCCGGTTGGAGTTCGGCATCGGTGCCAGCTGGATGCAGGCGGAATGGGACGCCGTGGGCCTGGACTTCAGCACGCGTGGACGACGCGTGGATGAGGCCATCGCGGTGTGCCAACGCCTGTGGAGCGAAGAGGTCGTGGAGCACCACGGCGAGTTCTTTGACTTCGGGCCGGTCATGTTCGAGCCCAAGCCGACTCACGCCCCGTGGCCCCCCTTGCACATCGGCGGGGACGGGCCGGCGGCGATCCGCCGCGCCGCCACGGTAGGCGATGGGTGGATTCCCATGAACCACACGTTGGAGCAGGTCCCAACCGACGCCAGGAAGATCGCGCAGCTGCGTCACGACGCCGGGCGCATCGATCCAATTGAGATCACTCTCGGCGGCGGCGTCGAACTCGACGACCTCCGCCGATGCGCCGACATGGGCATCGGGCGTGTGCTGGTCAGGCCGTTTCGATCGACGAAGGACGCTCTCGAGGGCATGCGCCGATTTGCCGACGAAGTCTTGCCGGCGATAAGCGAGTACCCCGTCACCCATCCGATCCCATGAGCCCTTCTGACCGTGCTCTCGACCTGCTCTCTACCTGTCCCGATGCTCCGATCCCCGCCTTACCGGCGTCGACGACGACTTGATCCATAATTAGGACATGCACTCCCTCCTGATGCCCGACGTCGACGACCCGATCCGAGTGGTGTCACGTTCGGCCGAAGCGCGCCATCTCGTCATGGTGGAGCTAGTCGATGCCGATTCCGCCATCCAATAGCCCCTCAGTGACAATCATCGGGAGTAGCCACGGAGCTGGTAGCGGGGTCACGTCCAAGGTGGTGGGACGTGCCCGCGAACTCGAGCTCCTGCGGGCTGCCGTCAGCGCCGGTCGCGACGTTCTCCTCGAGGGGCCTCCCGGCACCAGCAAGACCACCATGCTCCGCGCGATCACGGCCGAATGGGGCGTGCCGCTCATGTTCGTCGAGGGGAACGCCGATCTCACAACCGGCAAGCTCGTCGGGCACCATGCACCCGATCGCGTGCTGCGTGAAGGGTACCTGGCCGAGAATTTCGTCGACGGCCCCCTCGTCGAGGCCATGCGGCTCGGCGGCTTTCTCTACATTGAGGAGCTCAACCGGAGCCCCCAGGACACGCTCAACACCCTGCTCTCCGCCATCGGGGACCGCCAATTGACCATTCCTCGGATCGGCACCATCACCGCCCGGCCCACTTTCAGGCTGATCGCGTCGATGAATCCCTTCGACAACGTGGGAACCATGCGCATCTCCATGAGCATCTACGACCGGCTCTGCCGGCTTGCAGTCGATTACCAGAATGAAGCGCTCGAGCGCGAGATCGTGGAGCAGCGAGCGAGCGGCGATCCTGGACGCCCGGGACGAGACGACCGCCTGGTGCGCGATGCCGTTGCCCTGGTACGGGCCACACGGGAGCATCCCGACGTCCGGCACGGCAGCAGCGTGCGGGGCGCCATCGATACCGTGTTGGTGGCGAACGAGCTCGGTCGCACCCGGCGGGTCATCGTCGATCTCCCCGATACGGTCCGCCGCCCAGGCGCCGACTACACCGCGCTCGTTCTCGATTCGATCACCGTTGCCCTCTCGGGACGGATTCAGCTTGATCCGACCGCAGCGATGACACCCGAACAAGTGCTCCACGAGATTTGGGAGACGTACTTTCTCAATCTGGCGGCAGCATCGGGAGGGGAGAATACAATCGCGGCGGACTCCCCGATCCAGCGCCGCCACGCGGGCGACCCCCAACCTCCCCGCCGGCGCAAACCGAAGATACTGGACGAACCGCCCCGCCTCTTCGTTCCTTCTCCCAATGGGCAGAGCGGGGGTACGGCCTTACGGAGCGCGGGGTTCCTCCCCTCTCCTCCACCGCGGTCGGATGAACGGACGATGCCAGCGCAGAGTGATGATGAGGGAGAGTTACAACCCTTGGCTGAGGCGCTGGCGGATCCCGAGGTCGCTCGGCGTGCCCACGAGATCGCTTCCCGCTTGGCCCTGGTGCGCCGGCGCGACCGTCAACCTCGTCGCGGTGGGCGCGGCGTGCTGCAACGCGCCCCCTTTGACGGAGGCGCCGATGAGATCGACCTCGACGCGACCATGGAGGCATTGCTCGAAACCCCCGACATCGCACCGGAGGACGTGGTGGTGCGGACACGGCAGCTCCACCCGCGCGCCATCGCGCTGCTCGTCGACATATCAGGTTCGATGCGGGGTGAGCGAGTACGAACGGCTGCCGCCACCGTCGGTGCGTTGGCCGGGGAGATGGAGGACGATCAACTCGCTGTCATCGCCTTCTGGTCCGACGCGGCCTTATTACTCCCCCTGGGCGAACGGGTCGAGCCAACCGAACTCATGGAGACCTTGCTCCGACTACCGGCTCGCGGCCTCACGAACGTGAGTTTCCCGCTCGAAATCGCAGCGAAGGAACTAGCCGGCGCCCGGACGACACAAACGCGGGCCGTGTTGCTGTCGGACTGCGTGCACAACGCCGGTGGTGACCCTGTGTCCGTGGCCGCAGGTCTGGCCCGGCTCGACATCCTTCTCGACGTCAGCGGTGAGCACGACGTCCTTATGGCCCGGGAGCTGGCTCGGGCCGGACGGGGTCGTTTCTCTCCGGTCAGAACGCACCGCGACGTTGCCGTGGCGCTCGACGCGATCTTTGAAGATTAGGGGGCCATCAAAAAGGTGGAGTCAGATCTAACGCCCGGAATTGAGGTCTCCCCTGCCGGTTTGATAGACAGAGTAAAGGGCGAGCCAGCGGTGACCATGCGCGGAAGCCAGGGCCGAAAGTGACGGGAGGGGCGCGATGACCGTAGGTGTTGTCACGGGTGCGGGAAGTGGAATGGGTCGAGCCTGTGTCGACCGCTTGCGCGACCGGTTCGACCACCTGATTGCAGTGGACGTACGAGATCCTGGCATCGAGGGAACGATCGGAATCGTTTGCGATATAAGCGATCCAGAATCGGTGCGCGCGCTCGTCGACAGGGTCGGTGAGTTGGGGCCATTCCGGGCGCTGGCGCATGCGGCAGGACTCTCACCGACGATGGCCGATCCTCGCCGGATCGTCGAGGTCAACTTGGTGGGTACCGTGCGGCTGCTCGACGCGTTCGAGCCGCTGGTCACGAATGGATCAGCGGCAGTCTGCTTCTCATCCTCAGCTGGGTATCTGCCGCTGGAGCTGCTCGGTCCGGAATTGACCCAGCTCATTAAGGAGGCGCGAGCTGAGGATTTTCTCGATCGTGTCCAATCCTCGATGAGCGATAGTGGCTTGGCCTACGCGTGGTCGAAGAAGGGCGTGCAGCTCGAGGCATCCAAGGCCGCCGTAATCTGGGGACCGTTAGGCGGACGCGTCGTTTCGCTTTCCCCAGGTTTAATCGACACTCCTATGGGTCGACTGGAGTTCGACCACCAGCCGATGATGAAATCGATGGTGGAGAACACACCTCTTGGTCGCGAGGGAACGGCTGACGAGCTAGCCGCTGTCGCCGCTTTCTTGCTGTCTGACGATGCTTCCTACCTCTCAGGCATCGACGTACTGGTCGACGGCGCGCTGGGGGCCGCAAACGCCGCAGCCACGCCATAGGTGAGCTAATTGCCTTTGATGCCCCCCGGGACCTGTTTCTCCTCCATTCTGGCGAAGGTGTCGGCTCGTGCTCTTTTGAGCAGGCGACCAAGTTGTTCGCGATCCTCTTTCGACCAGTTGGCAAATACGTTGCTCCACCCGCGCGCGCCAGCCAACAGCACCCGTTGACAGACGTTGCGGCCCGAGGCCGTGATGGAAAGCGACACGACGCGTCGATCATCGGAGTCGATCGTTCGCCGCACCAGCTTCTTGTCTGTGAGAGGCCGTAGCTGAGAGCTCACTGTGGTCGAGTGCAGATCGACAATCTCGGCCAATTGGGACACGGTGAGAGGTCCAAGCAGCGCCAGGTAGCGCAGCAACAAAAAAGCCGATGGCGGCAGTGAGACGCGGGCGTGGCGCAGTACGGCCTCCTGCGACTTGGGTGAACCACCGATATCGAGAATGCTCTGGCAAAATTCAGCGATTTGCAGAATGGCTGGCTCTATCGCTTGGTCTTCCTCGGCCACGACTATTGGCATTCGTTGGCTCATTCTTAGCTTCCTATCCCGAGGTCGAAGACCGTAGTAACAGCCTATGCCCTTGGCGGCCACCCGGGGTATATCGTTGCCTCCCCGGATGCCGATCCACTCGCGGCCAAAGATGGGCTGGGCAACCCGTCGATCCTCCTCCTTGCCAATCTAAAATGTCATCTCTTCCAGGCACCCGTCCGACGCCCTATGTCACATCGGTCGCTGCGCCTGAGAACTGCGCGTTGTAGAGACGGGCATAGGCGCCATCCCTTGACAGCAGGTCTGTATGATTGCCATGTTCGACGATGCGTCCCGCCTCCATGACGAGGATCGTGTCGGCGTTACGAATGGTGGAGACCCGGTGAGCGATCACGAAACTTGTCCGTTCTGCGCGGAGTGCCGACATGGCCTGCTGAATCAACACCTCCGTGCGCGTATCGACGGAGCTCGTCGCCTCGTCGAGGATCAAAATTGTGGGGTTCGAGAGGAATGCACGGGCGATAGTGAGAAGTTGCTTCTCCCCCACACTCATGACGCCACCTTCGTCATCGACCATCGTGTCGTATCCGTCGGGAAGTGCACGCACGAACCGGTCCACGTACGTCGCCTGAGCTGCGGTCTGGATCTGCTCTTCGGACGCCTCCGGATTGCCGTAGGCAATATTCTCCCGGATGGTGCCACCGAATAGCCAAGTATCCTGCAGCACCATCCCAATGTTGGAACGAAGCTGCGCGCGTGGCATCTCGGCAATGTTCACGCCATCGAGAACGATGCGCCCACCGTCGAGCTCGTAAAAGCGCATGATCAGGTTGACCAGCGTCGTCTTCCCGGCGCCGGTCGGGCCAACGATTGCCACGGTCTTCCCAGGCTCGGCGACCAGGGACAGATCAGTGATCAAAGGTCGGGCGGGATCGTAGGAGAAGGACACGTGCTCGAACTCAACCCGACCACGGCGGGACGCCCCAACGTCAACGACGACCGGGGGAGCATCCGGCGACTGCTCCTCGGAGTCGAGCATTTCGAAGACCCGCTCAGCCGACGCCAAGCCGGACTGGAACAGGTTCGCCATTGAGGCAAGTTGTTGCAAGGGCTGAGCGAACTGGCGCGAATACTGGATGAAGGCCTGAATGCCACCGATGGTCATTGCTTTCTCGGCGACGCGGAGCCCTCCGATTACGGCGATCCCCACGTAGTTCAGATTGCCGACCATCACCATTGCCGGCTGAATGCTGCCAGAAATGAATTGCGCGCCGAAACTGGAACGAAAGAGTCGCTCATTGGTCTCCAGAAAGACTGCCTCCACCTCGCGTTCCCGCCCGAACGTCTTCACGATGGCATGCCCAGTCAGGGACTCTTCGACCAACGAGTTGAGCCGGCCAGTCTCGTCCCATTGGTCGGCGAAGCGAGGCCTCGACCGTCGGGTGATGAACCGGATAATCAAGGACGACAGCGGAAGGCTGACCAACGCCACCACAGCCAGGACCGGAGATATAACGAACATGATGACGATCGTCCCGATCAACATAAACGCATTCGTCAACAACTGACTTACGGTCTGCTGGAGGGTCTGGGCTAAGTTGTCGATGTCGTTGGTGACACGACTCAACAGTTCACCCCGCGCTGTCCGGTCGACGTACCCGAGTGGAACTCGGTTGAGCTTGTCCTCCACATCGGCTCGCAGGCGCCGCATCACGCGCTGCACCATTCCAGCAAGGGTGTAGGCAGCCAGGTATTGGAAACTGGCCGACGCTAGATAGAGCACGATGACAATCAGCAAGAGGCGATGGAGACTGCCGAAGTCGATCCCCGACCGACCGTGATGCAGCACTCCATTTACGATGATGTCGGTGCCATCCCCGAGGAGTTTGGGGCCGAGGACTGAAAAACCGATCCCCCCTAACGTCAGGACAAAGACGCCGATGACACGGAACCACTCAGGCCGTAAACGAGCTGCGAGGCGTCGCAGGGTTTGGCGGCTGTTCTCCGAACGCTCCAACGGCATCCCGAATGCGCCCATCCGATTCGTCGGGGCGGGGGCAGCCGAAGCTCTCTTCTCAGGGACGGGTTCGGGAGCTGGCTCGTCTGTCGGCGGCGTTTCGATATCGATACTCACGCCGCATCCTCTCCACCGGTCTGAGACGCAACGATCTCGGCGTAGGTGGGACAGGTCTCGAGTAGCTCTTCGTGATTGCCCAGACCGACCGGTATCCCTGCCTCGAGCACCAGGATCTGCTCGGCACTAACGATGCTCGACACTCGCTGCGCGACGACGATCATCGTCGCTTCAGCCGTGTAGGGCACCAGGGCAGCTCGCAATCGGGCATCGGTGGCAAGGTCCAAAGCCGAGAAGGAGTCGTCAAACACGTACACGTCGGGACGGCGAACGAGTGCCCTGGCGATACTCAGGCGCTGGCGCTGACCCCCCGAGACGTTCGTGCCTCCCTGGGCGATGGGGGCCTCAAGCCCTCCCATGGTGCGCACGAAGTTGTCCGCCTGAGCCACGGTCAGGGCCTCCCACATCTCGTCGGCCGTGGCGTCGGGCTTGCCGTAGCGCAAGTTGGTGGCCACTGTCCCGGCGAAGAGGTAGGGCCGCTGCGGCACGAGTCCGATCCTTTGCCAGAGCACGTCGGGGTCGAGCTCGCGTATGTCGACACCGCCGACCACCACCTCACCGGACGTGACATCCACCAGGCGGCATGCGAGGTTTACCAGCGTCGTCTTGCCTGATCCCGTGCTCCCGATTACCGCGGTGGTTTTTCCGGGCAACGCCCGGAATGTCACGCCTTCGAGAACCGGCGTCTCGGCGCCGGGATAGCCGAAACTGACATCACGGAACTCGAGAGTTCCGGGAGTGCGTAGCTCGGAGACGGGGTTCACCGGAGGCGTCACCGATGAGGCGGTGCCAAGGACCTCTTGAATGCGCCCCCCACTTACCGCAGCGCGGGGTGCCATTACGCCGACGAAGGACGCGATCATCACAGCCTGCAGGATCAGGGTGAAGTAAGTAATAAAGGCAATGAGTGAGCCGAGGGTCATCTGCCCGTGTGAGATCCGGTTCGCACCGAACCACACCACTCCCACAGCGGAGATGTTGATCGCCAGCATCATGACGGGGAACATGAGCGCCATCAGCCGGCCTGCTTCTAGGGACGTCTGGGTGAGCTCATTGTTGACGACCTGGAAGCGGCGCACCTCTTGTGGCTCCCGGACAAAGGCGCGCACGACACGGATGCCGGTTATCTGTTCACGCAGCACCCGGTTGACCCCATCAAGCCTCTCTTGCATCAGCTGAAAGCGCGGAACCATCTGCCCGATGATGATCCCGAGGATGATCGCCAGCAGCGGCATGGAGACCCCCAGCAGCCAGGACAGACCCCGATCTTGCCGTAGGGCGAGGAGAATACCGCCGACGATCGTGATGGGCGCTGCCAGAACGAAGGTGCAGACCATCACCACGAGCAACTGGACCTGTTGCACGTCGTTGGTCACACGAGTGATCAGGGACGGCGCCCCGATCTGACCGACTTCTCGAGCGGACAACGACATGGATCGGTGGAACAGCTCGCGGCGGAGGTCTCGACCGATCGCCATCGCCAACTTTGAACCGAAATAAATGGCTGTAACCGCGAACGAGGCCTGCACTGCCGTCACTAAGAGCATCCACCCGCCCAAGTGCCAGATGTAGCTCGTATCGCCGGTGAGCACACCACGATCAATGATCTCCGAGTTGATATCGGGGAGATAGAGATTCAAGAGGGCCTGGATGCCTTGCAACACCAGGAGAAGCGTCAGCAGCCTGCGATACGGCCTTACGTAATTGCGCAGCAGGTGGATCAGAAGCATATCGTCGTAACGCTAACACCATGGAGAGATAAGTCCATCTTTACCGCCGGCTCCCGCGTGGATCCCCACCGCAGCGCATCTGCCGTGGGACGACGGCAGGTCCGCTAGGCAAATGCCCAGCTTGCGGGGCTTACCCCGCACATGCATTCTTCAGACAATCGTGCCGCTCACTGCAGGCTCTATGCCAGCGAGGCGCCCGAACGCCGGCGCGCCCGATTGGCCACCCGAACCCTTTCTCCAACAGGTGATTAGCTCGCTGAGAAACGTCTGGGGCTCCTCCAAGGGTTCCCCGGTGAGGGTCGAGCGGTCACCCGGGCCACCGGGCCGAAGCCCGGAGTCCAAGCATCAGTGCTCCGGCCAACATCACGCTGCGGATCCTGTCAGCCGAGTTGCTTTCTACGCAGGTTCGTTGGTCATCACGAACACTTACCCTCTAAGCCAATCGGGTAACCGATTGGCAGAATTGACACCCGCCGTCACCCCCGGTCAGAAGGACTCGACGCCGATCAGAGAAATGAGCGCGATCTACCCAGTGACTTCGTCCGCCCTTTTCTGCGAAGATGCCTTGCCAGGCCCACCAATTGACGTTGCACTTTTCGTGAAATTTCATGGCCTCCGTAGGCGCTGGCTTCTACGGGAAGGGCGAGCTGGCGCCACCTGGTCGACCCGTCCTCCAGAACGCTATCGAGGATGGCGGCATACTCGATGAGGGTTTGAGCCGGTCGGCGCGGATACCCAGCCCGTCGGCCCGCCCGTTCTGCGCTGCGTGCAACTCTCTCGGTCCATGTACGCGGCCGAAGGCGACGCCAACGCCAGATTGCCGCGGTAAGAATGGCGCCCAGCACAGCGGCAGACGTCGGAGCGATTGGAATGTGCCGAAGCGCAGCCCCCACATCGCGTAACGTCGCCGTGCCGGGAGATGGATTGGCTAACGGCACCACGGCGGTTGGATCGAAGCTCTGCCACCCAAAGCCAGGGAACCAGACTTGGACCCATGCGTGGGCATCGTCCGCACGCACCTGGTACAGGTCGGTCACAGGGTCGTACGCACCGGGGACATAGCCAACCACTTCGCGCGTCGGAATTCCGATGGATCGCAGCATCACGGCGAGCGACGTCGAGATCTGCTCGCAAAACCCAACCCGATTTCCAAAGAGGAACTCATCAACCGTATCCGCACCTGCCGGCAAAGGAGGAATGTTCAAGGAGTAGCGGGTGTGCGTACCGATCCAGGCGATGAGTGACTCCACGCGGGCGTAGGTACTGCGGTCTCCAGCAGTGATCGACTGGGCAAGAGCGCTCACTCGCGGATAGGCATGAGGAAGTTGGAGGTAGGACTTCTCCTCGGCAGTCCCTAGTCCCGTGCCGCCAGAGGCATTCCGCAATTGCGCCGGAGTCGGTGCGACAACTTCGGACTCGACTGAATAAACCGCCCCCTTGCCCATACCGATCGGTGACACGATCGTCCCATCGCTGGATAGATAGATTTTCGAGGTCGGAAACCACAGCTCGCTTGCGCTCTCCGCGTGGAAAACGAGGTTCGCTGTCGTGTTGAGGACATAGAACGTTTGCAGGTCCGATTGGGCAAGACCGCTGGTCTCGTTCGACATCGGTAGGAGGAAGGGTGACTGCTCACGAAGGGGGTGAGAAATCTCGTCTGTTGATGTCCAACTCATACCGTTCCAGGAATTGAACGTTTCGCCCACCCAGTAAGACGGACGCTGGGCGCGCACCATCATCAAGAGGGTGTTGTCAAGCTTGCCACGAAGGGCAGTATCTAAGCTGTTGGCAAATCCGAGGTAGCCGCCTACACGTGTTGGATCGGTGGGACTTCCAGGTCGGGCGAGCTGTGAAGGAGACCCTGCATCTCCAGCAAGTGCTCCGGGAGCTCCAACGGAGCCTCCAATTCCGGCCTTCGAGAACAAGCTGAGTTTCGCCGCCACGTTTGGCGCCGGCAAGACGAGAAATATAGCGAGTGACGCGGCACACACGGCGGAGATCGCCGATGCGATCCGCTTGGCTGACATTCGACCTCCCCCGCTCGCCGATCGCCACATCAACGTGAGAGTGCCGAGACCGCAACAAATCCAAGCCAATACATACAGACCGAATGTGAGGTCGATTGCCTGCGCGCCGGCAACGGTCATGAGACCAGCTGATGCGGCAAGAGAGAAGGTCATGTCGCGGCGGGACGGGACGTGGAAGGAGTGCAGCACAAGGACGGAAACGAGGAGCACGGTGAGCGGCTCCTCGACATTCGCAATGCCGGCCACCGGGCCGCTCACCGCGTGGAAAAACCAAACCGACACGCCAATCGCGCCTCCGGCCACAAGAAGCTTGACCCACCCCGGTGGACGAGACCTGGTCATATAGGAGAAGGCCATACCGAGCGAGGCCAACCCGATCCCGACGAGGGTGGTGATGACCGCTATTTGGCCCATTGAGGCCGAAGCGGCAATCGCAACGATGACGGAGCACAGACAGGCGACTCGGAGTGGAATGGAGTGTTCCGGTGGTCCGGGCCGGTTGGCGTGGCGGATTGCTTCGAGTGCTCTCATTTCGACACTGCAGGGCGGAAATCCGTTCGGGCCTGGGCCAGGGGTACGGCTCGAGCCAGACGCCGACCGGCACCGCGACGATCCGTGACCACTGCGATAACTGGCCCCGAAGGCTCGACCGTCGCGAGCAGCACGGGCGCACCCCGCTCCAGCAACTGTGCCACCGTACCGAGGGCACGCCCGGCAACATGCTCGGCTTCGTCTGGATCCAAGGGCAGCGAGACATTGACGGTGAACGGCTCCGATGATGGTCCCTCGAGTTCCCTCACCATGAGCTCGCCGGCATGTGCCGTCGCCCGCCAGTGCACCTGTCGCCGACCGTCACCCGGCCTATAGGGGCGAGCACCTCTCGGCTCACCGACCTCGGTCTGGATCCAGTCGAGGACAGTTCCGACTTCTTCATGGCGTCCAAGCGGGAGAGACCAGGGGCGGCCCCGTCGAGGTGCTACATGGAGTGCCGTTGGTAGGGGAAGCACGACACGTCGGGTCCACCACTGCAGTGCGAAGGGGGCTGCCGTCGCAATGTCCAGGGTCACGGTCTCATGAACTCCCCGATAGCGCGGAAGCACTTCGATCTCGTCATCAGGTGACCGGTGCCTACCAGCCGGCCCCAGAAAGGCCTCATTTCCGGGTGGGGTTACCGGGCGTACGCGCAGGCGCGTCGAAGCGCTGAGGCGTATCTGTGCGGGCAATCCGGCGGTCCCCTGGAGTGGAGTGCTGATCACCTTGAGGCTGGCACGGGAAAGAACCACTCCCGGCCCGAGAATCCCGATGGCAAGCGTGCCGAAGACAAAATCCCCGAGGGCCTGCACCCAGCCCGAGCCGCTGTTGTGCGCGACCAACCACCAGATGCCGAGAATTCCGACCGCGACAGCTATGGGAGTCACGGGGCGAGCCGGTCGCGCCCAGCGGGTCATGGTCTGGGCGTAGCCGTCGCTTCGAGAATTCGCTGGACCACCTCAACTGCTTGGCCGATGCTCTCCTCCCCTTCATCCATGAGGATGCGATGGGCCAGGCAGGCGACAGCAACGGCCTTCACGTCCGCAGGAACCACGTAGTTCCTCGACAAGAGGAGGGCCTGTGCTTGGGCTGCCCTGATGAGCCAGATCACGGCGCGGGGGCTGGCACCGAGACGCACACCTGGCGCAATTCTGCTCGCTCGACATATCTCCACGGCGTATTCTGCGACCACGGGCGCGACCGGCACCACGGTTGTTGCCAGCTGAGCCCCCAGCCACTCCTCGGGGGTACAGATCGGCTGCAGATCGGCGAGTGCATAGGTTCCACCCTGGTGCAGCGCCATTTGCGCTTCGTTCGCTGCATCGGGGTATCCAATGGCTGTCGCAATGGCGAATCGATCCAGCTGGCTTTCCACAAGTGGAAATGTGCCTCGCTGCGAGCGTGGATTCTGTGTTGCAATCACCATGTGCGGGCGGGGGAGCGACCATGACTCCCCATCCACACTGACCTGATGCTCTTCCATCGTTTCCAACAGGGCTGATTGCGTTCGGGGAGGCGTGCGGTTCAACTCGTCGAACAGGACAACGTGGGCGAATACAGGCCCGCGATGGAAATCCCATGTTCCCTTATCCGGTGAGTAGATGGAAACGCCGGTGACGTCGGATGGGAGGAGGTCCGGGTGCCCCTGAACCCGCGAGAGCTCACTCCCCAGTGTGGTCGCGATTGCTCTCGCTAAGACCGTCTTGCCAACACCGGGCACGTCTTCGATGAGCAGGTGGCCACCCGAAAGGGCGGCAACGGCCGCGGCGGTAATAGCATCCTGCGCGTCGAGAAGGACCTCGGCAAGGTTGCCCATGAACGCCTGTCCGAGGGCCATCGCCGTATCGAGGTCGGACGTTCCCACCAATGAGGCATCCGAACTGTCATCGAACCCAACCCGAGGGAGCTTCATGGCAGGGTTCACTATCTCTCAGTTCACTCGTCCGTCGGACCGCACTGCTGTCTTCACTACAACAGTGGGCGACCCAGATCATCCGGTGAACTATGCATTCTCAACGCTTGCCCAACTCCCTGTCGATCCTCCATCCGAGCAAACGGCGAAAATCTGCCACCCGGTGTCGGTGCTTCCGATCGGTCACGTCAGATGTCGAACCCGATCCGCGAGCCTGCTGCTCAAGAGGCCTCTATCGTTTGCAATGCCGGAGCTAAGGTCGCGGGCCATGGCCCAGTCCCACGACCCCGCAACGGCCGTCACTGAACGGGGCGCGGCGGAAGGGCCCTCTGCAGCCCGGATGTTCGTCAACGAAATTCCCTTTTGGTTTGAAGTGTCCGAGGATGGCGCCGAGATGGTCGGCGAGATGACAATCAACGACGCGCTCCGGTTCCCCGGGTCCGGGTTGCCACGAGCATCAGTCCTGGCGACCATTGCCGATTGCGTTGCGGGTCTGCCCGCCTGCATCGCCACCGCACCCCGGCTGGCGGTAACCCTGGACATCGTCGTGCACAATGTCGCCGAGCGCTGCGGCGACCGCCTCGAGATTTCGGGTGAGATTGTGAAGATTGGCCGATCGACGGTTTCCGGCGAGGTCCGATTCTCTGATCTCGAGAGCGCCGCTCTGGTCGCCGTGAGCTACCTGACATTCATGGTGTCGCCGCGTCCCCAGGACGAGCTAGCTCCCATGCAGCGTGGCATGCGCACCTCCGGCTCCATCACGGCCCCCTTTCCCGAGTTTCTGGGCGTGCGCACGATTTCTCCTGGAGTGACCGAGATCGACCTTGTGCCATTAGTCATGCAAGCGTCTCAAACGCTCCAAGGTGGCGTCTTCGGGGTCCTCGCTGAGGTTGCGGCTCGGTCCCTCACCAAGGGACCGGTTCTTGACCTCGATATCCGCTATCTGAATGCCGTGAGGGTCGGTCCGGGTCGGGCCATCGCGACCTTGCTCGGTGAAAACCTCATCCGGGTCGAGGTGCGAGACAGAGGGAACGACGATCGGCTCGCTTCCCTCGTACTCGTCCGCACGGCCCCACGGGCTAACGACGCAACGGATCACGATTGGAGTCACGGATAACGCCATCATCTGAGGGGGAGGCAATGAACACGCAGGGATCTATCGAGTTCGGGATCTACGTACCACAGGTTCTCTTTGGCTTTGGCGACATCATCGACCGGGCTCGGGTGGCAGAGGACGTCGGCTTCGACTCGTTGTGGCTCTACGACCACTTCTACAGTCCGGGCCAGCCCGACCTGCCGTCGTTCGAAGGATGGACGCTCGCAACCTACATACTGGCGCATACGACGAAATTGCGAGTGGGACACCTCGTGCTCTGCAACAACTTTCGCCACCCCGTTCTGCTCGGCAAGATGGCCTCTACCCTCGACGTCCTCTCGGGTGGGCGCCTCGAGCTCGGCATCGGTAGCGGTTCCGTCGAAGCAGAGCACCGCTCGAGCGGACTTCCCTGGGGTTCGTTTCCAGAGCGCTCCGAGCGGCTGGGCGAATCGCTGGAGATCCTCACTCAGATGTTCACTGGAAAGCCTGTGACCTTTTCGGGGAAGCACTACGAGGTGGTGGACATGCCTAATCTCCCACCGCCGCTCCAGAGCCCGCGCCCGCCCATCCACGTCGGCGGCATCGGACCGCACCGGACACTTCCGATCGTGGCGCGGTTCGCCGACGTCTGGAACGTCCCGACCTACGGGTTGGCCCGATGGGAGGAAAGCCAAGTTGCCTTGCTGGCGGAATGCCAGAAGATAGGACGGGATCCCGCCACCATCCGGCGCTCGCTCGAGTCCATCTTGGTTCTGGCTCCGGACGAGGCATCTCTCGAGGTGGCGCGGGCTAAGGCGGAGCGTCGCTTCAGCGGAGAGGGCTGGGGCATGGAAGCCGGCGGATTCGTCGGAACCCCATCGATGGTGGTCGACCGCATCGGCCATATGATCGACAAGGGCATCACAACTTTCGTGTTTTTCACCCACGATCGCGCCGAACCGCGTACCCTCGAACTATTCGCCGACCGAGTGATGCCGGCATTCTCGTGAGAACGGGTGCAGCCTTTCCCGGACTTCGTCAGCTCGCCTCTTGGCGATGCTGATTCTCGGAACGAAATCCACCAATCTCGGGCATACGTTCATCCCGAGATGATTCTTCCGCCTCTCGGGTGTTGACGGCAGCCAGGGCTTCCATAGCGTTGGCCAGCTTCGCGATATCAGAGACCGCCTTGGCGAGCCTCGACTGCACCACGGCCAGATCGGGATCCGATTGATCCTCGGCGAGATCGCCCGCCTGCAACATTCCGCCAATAGCGGCGGGTCCGGCTGCAGGGTTGAGCGCCGTCTTCCCCGCGGCCTTTCCCGCAGCAGAGATCCCAGGGTTATGACTAGACATATTCGATCTTCATCGCTTCCCGCTGACCTGATCGCCACGTGCTGTCTTGCGACCGGCAGCAGCGTCTCTCCGGGCTCACCTCCTCCACGTTTTAGGCCTCCAGTGCGGTAAATAGCGAAGCGGTTCTGGACCCATAGCGTATAAAGATTGGGCGACGAAAAGCGAAATGGGGCGGTGCGCGCCCTTTTCCTGTGATGCGATGCGCGGCACCGCCTGTGCCCACCAGTTTGCTCGAATGGTGTCCGACATGGCTCTAGGGGCCCCTCTGGCCGGGCTCCTGGTCCCGGGCTCTCTTACCCCACTCTCCATTTGAGCACGAAATTGGCCGGCTTCTTTGTCAGAAGGTGGCGGCCGGTCGAATAGGCACGGAACCAGGGAAAACGTCGTAGCTCAACATCGATGGTCCTCGATCAGAAGGCCTGCTCCCAGCGCCATTTGGGTGAAGCGGGAGCGGGGGGGGGACCATCTTCTCGAGCCCGACCGTGCGGCAATGAAATGACCGTGAGGACAGAAAAGGCCACTCCGCGTGACTCTGTGTTGCGCCCGCCTCCTCGACCCCGAAGACTGACCCCAAGGTCGGACTTGATTCGTTCAACGAGTTCGCCGTCGGCGCATGCGAGCACACACGTCTTGAGGAGAGGGCGGGGGTCGCAGAGCTTGGACAGGCCGATACGTGCGGGATATCGTCCTCACGATCATCACGCCTCACATGCTCGTTGTCCTTGCTGCACGAAGATGTTCGTTGAGACCACGGCCTTTGCCCACTCACGAGCTGGCGGGCAGCCAAACCGGAAGAGAACGACCTCATGACTTTTGTGCCATACGACCGTCCTGTACGTGCCGCAATTGTCGGACTCGGTCGCATCTATGACCTCAACGTTCGTGCATATAGAGACAATCCCGACGTGGAAGTCGTGGCCTTGGTTGACCCCAGTGAAGAGCGACGGGCGCAACGCCACGCCGATTGGCCTGACGCTCGCACATTTGGATCGACGGCCGAGCTCGCCGCAAGCGGTCTCGAACTCGACGCCGTGGAGACGCTTCTCCCCATCCCATTACACGTTGAAGGCGTCATAGAGCTCTTCGACAATGGATGGCACGTCAATCTCCAAAAGCCGATATGCAACGACCTCGCCAGCGCCGAGAAGATGCTCAACGCGGCACGAGCCAACGACCGGATCCTTCGAGTAATGGAGAACTACATCTTTTACGAACCATTACGGAAACTCAAAGAAACCGTTGAGTCAGGTGCACTAGGCGAGGTGAGCGGCTATCACCTGAAAATGGTCGGAAGCGGTCAAGGTGGATGGGACGTGCCAGTGAGTAGCTATGAATGGCAACTCCAGCAAATGAGAGACGGACGCGGGATCCTGGTGTTTGACGACGGCTGGCACAAAATGTCTACTGCACTCTGGCTCTTCGGACCTATCAGAGAGGTCCGCGCATGGATAGGCGCAACCGAGGTATTCCCGACCATTGAAGTGGATGCCCCCACCACCATGGTCTGGGAGCATGCAAATGGGATTCGGGGGGTCTGGGATATCACGCTGGCACCCGCGATGTATCTCCGATCCGACTACTACACCAACGACGAACGTTGGGAGGTGACGGGACAGCAAGGCTATGCACGAGTGAATCGTTGCACTGGCCGCGGCATACAGCAACCAAGTCTCGACGTCTACGCGGAGGGTGAGATGCACTCATATCACGCCCTTGATGACGACTGGGCCAGCAGCTTCCGAGATTCAGGGCGCCACTGGCTCCGTTGGCTCCGCACGGGCGAAGGCCCGCTCCTATGGAGCGGCGATGAGGCGGTGAACGTACTGCGCTTCGCTCTTGCGGCATACGCAAGCAATGCCGCCGGCGGAGTTGGAATAGATCCGGCGGCCGTGTCGTAGGCCTCCGCCGATCTCAAACAGGGTTTGATCGGCGAGCGTATCGACTCGAGCGGGGTTTGGCCCCGAATGTAGCTATGCCGATCTCTTCTTGGTCGAGTTCTCGAAGGTGCGCCCTTCAACCGGGACCCTCACGGTCTCACGAGACTCGCGCGGTCCCTGCAACGCGCGATATCCCGTCGCTATTTCCGCGGACGCCAGAGTTTGAATTTCCCAACGATTGAGCGCTTCGACATGCCGCACGATGTCCAGGCGCAACTCCATCACGCGAGCGACGGTCGCATTCGTCATTTCGGCGTAAGCACCAAGCATTTTGGAGAAATGCTTGCCTAGAGGCCCGTCCGGGCAGGGGTTCTCTCTCAGCCACTGCCCTGCCGCGCTGATGGTTGCTGCGAATTCATCGTCAACCCACGGGGTGCGAAAGCGCGCCTCGGCGAACATGAACGCCTCACATGCAGACCGAGCCCGTCTATACCAATGTGTCGTTCCCAGTGGAGAGGCTGTCGTCGTCGCCCTCGCTGGGCACATACTTGTTCTGTACCCGTTCTGGACCCGGCGCAAACCCCCCTTACGTCGCAGGCGCGACCAATTATCCGCCTCCCGGCGGCACCCGCTGCTGCAACACGCGGTGCGGCGACAGCTGTCCGCTGTCACTGATTCGACACCCGGTCCCCCAAACGCGCTAGCCCGGCGAGAGCGACGACTCACGCGCCGTGGGAACTCTGGTTGGCAGAAAGCCGGCGTGGCCGGCAGCCAGGGCGAACGATCGGTATCGCGAACTGCACAGCCGCCGTGATCGTTATTGAGCATTTCCCGACCGCCCGAATCGGGACAAACCCTGCCTCAGGCGTTGATGAAGTCGAGGAGTGCCGGCGCCCCTTGCACCCAGTAGTCGAACAGGGCGCCTTGCCCGGAGAACGTTGCGTCGGTGGCTCGCTCCCAGGCGTCTTCCGCCCAAGGCGGCTCGATGAGTTTGGAACCCTTGATAAGCGCATGAACCTCGTACGAGGTCCGCTTCGGGTGGTCATAGTCCTTCTCGCCGCCTCGAACGATCAAGGTCGGCACCTTGATCCCTTCGAATTCCCAATCGGGGACACCCGGGATGGCCTCGTTCGGCTTGGGGATGAAGGCGTCCAACCACCGGTTCATGACCCTCTCGAACTCCTCACTCCCGATTGCGGCCAACCGGTCACGGTTGCGAGGGTTGGCGGCGATAAGGGCCGCCCAGCTGCCCGGTCCGTTCGCCATCTCCATGACTCCCTCGATCCCCCTCCTCCGGACGGTGGCGAGCTCCCCCATGATGTAGACGTTGGCCAGGACGAGCTGGCTATACGTCCCACCCACAATCGACCACACGGCCAACTTGCGCACCAGGTCCGGCCACATAATCGTGAAGATGATCGAGTCCCGGGCCCCGCCCGAACCTCCGGCCGAGATCACCTGCTCGATGCCCAGTTTCTGCAGCATCAACCCCAGAGTCTCCGCCCGCATGTGGGACTCGGAACGTCCGTAGATTTGGACGTCGGACTTACCGCAGTTCGGCCGGTCCCAAAGCAGGACCCGCTTACCGCCGTCCGCCAAGGCGTTGGCTAGCTCGTGCACGCCGCCGTAGTCCTTGCTGAAACGGCCCCCCGGCGTGACGACAACCACCTCCCCGTCCTCGGGCCCGATGAACTCGTAGACAACGATGCCGCCGTTGACCTCGATCTCGCTGTCAGCCACGTCTCTCACTCCCCCGTTGATCTGCACGTCATTGTCATCGTTACGTCAGGCCGACGGTGTCCAGCGGACCCGTCTCGCTCTCAGGAATTCGAAATTTATACCCGAACGGGCAGCTTCGAATAACCGCGGACGCTCGCGGTGTGAATCATCTCGGCGCGCTCATAGTCGACCTCCCATTCCGGGAACCGCTGCAACAGCTCACGCATCGCAACGTGGCCCTCAAGCCGGGCGAGCGCGCCGCCAACGCAGAAGTGGGCACCGTAACCAAGAGATAGGTGGCGATCGATGACGCGATGGATGTCAAAGCGGTCAGCGTCGGGGAAGTGGCGGTCGTCACGGTTCGCTGATCCGTTGATAAGTAGGATCTTCGAACCCTTCGACACGGTCTGGCCGTGGAACTCAACGTCCTCCATGACCCAGCGACCTTGCACCGGCGAAGGAGCTTCGTAGCGAAGGGCCTCTTCAACCGCGTTCGGGATCAATGCAGGCGTTGCGACGAGCTCAGCCCGCTGATCGGGATGACGGTCAAGCAGCAATGCGGACCATCCCAACAGACGCGCCACTGTTTCGCTACCTGCACCCGCCAGCAGCATCACAAACCCGAAAACTTCCTCGTCGCTCAGGGGGCGCGAGGTCCCGGCCTCGTCGACCTCGGCATTGACCAACACCGACAGAAGATCGTCTTGAGGTGTTTTGCGTCGCTCTTTCATGAGGTCTGGCAGCACCTGGAAGAGCAACCCGCCGGCGGATGCCTCGATCGAGTCCATGGCAACCATCGCCGCACCCATCGCGGCCGAACGTTCCCCGACGACGGTGCCGTCGGGCTCCACGGTGAGCATGTTGTCGATCCCTTTGCGCCACTCTTCAACCATGTCCTCGGGAAATCCGACAAGGGCCATGATCATCGTGGGCGGGATTATCCCGGCGTACTCCTGCACGAAGTCGAACTCACTCCGTCCTTCGAGTTGGTCGAGCAGTTCCCGGCAAATCTTGACCAACCGCTCTTCGAGGACCGCTATCTTCCTCGGCGTGAAGGCCCGGTTGACGACCTTTCGGTGCCACGAGTGCTTTGGGGGGTCCATAAAGATCAACATCGACATCGGGAACGGCTCAGGGGACATCATGTCGAGCGTGGTTCCATGGGCAGAGCTGAACCGCTCGGTATCAAGAATGGCCTCGAGTACATCCTCATATCGGCTCACGGCCCAAAAGTCGTACTTCTCGTTCCGATAGAGGGGCGCCTCGTCGCGGAGTCGCTGCCAGACAGCATGTGCGTTGGCGTCTATCTCGTAGTCGAACGGGTCATAGTAGAGGTCAGTCGCTTTTGTCATGTCTCTTCCCCATCGGTTGCGTGCGGCTTCACCAGTAACCACTTGGCGAAGGTCTTCCTGTCGACGTATTCTGACAGTAGCGCGCTCCCGTACTGGCCGTTTAATTGGTGACGGGCATCAAAGAGGATGGCCACGGGCCTGCAACCACGCCAACGGACTGGTGACGCCCCGGATTTGATCGACGTAGGCTCCTCAGGGGGAACCAGACTGCGTACGTAAGTTCGATGTGAGAGCATTGTTCTTAGGCGGGGAAGGGGGCACTCCGGTCAGCCGGTGCTGCCGTCTTATGGCAAGAATGAAGCCTCACTTCAGCCATTTGTCGACACCCCTGAGATCATCGATGAGGGGGGACGGGTCGCCAATTCGCGATCCATCTAACGAAACGGGAGGGACGATTGTGACGATACGGGTTGGCATCATCAGCGCGGCCTGGGGTGCCCAGGCCCACCTGCCGGCGTGGCGTGCCGTTCCTGGCGTCGAGGTCGTAGGAATCTGCACCGCTCACCGGGAGACAGCGGAACAGGCCGCCAAGGACCATGACGTGCCGCTGCCATTCTGGGATGCCCAGGAATTGGCGGCCCACCCCGATATCGATCTCGTCGATGCCGGGACACGCCCGAGCTTTCGGCGGGAGATGTGTTTGGCCGGGCTTCGCAACGGCAAGCACGTCTACAACGGCATCCCCTTCGCCGCAGACCTCGACGCGGCCAAGGCACTCCGTGACGCGGCGGCCACTGCCGGGACGGTCACCGCAGTCGACGCCTATTCGGAGCATCTCGGGCCATTCCGACTCGCCGAGGAGATCCTGGCCGACGGCACTCTCGGCAATATCCAAACGGTGTCAGCCCGTCTCGAGCAGTCTCTGTTTGCCCAGCCAACGTCGACGTTTCCGTACAACTGGTTCCACAACCCCGAGTTCGGCGCCAGTGCGCTGCGAAATCTGGGCTCGCACCTGCTCCACCTGATGGTTCGCCTGGTCGGTCCCATCGCAGAGGTGGCCGGCACGCCGGCCCAGTTCTTGAAGCGATGGGACTTCGTCGACACATCCGGCGGCCTCGACGTCGGCGTGGCCGACGTTGGAGTAGCCGTCCTGCGCTTCGAGTCAGGTTCGGTGGGGACGATCTCAACGGCTTGGGCGGGAGCTGCTGCTCCTGGCTTTCTCCTTGAAATCGCCGGCGACCGGGGCCGCCTCCTCATCGAGGCGCCCATGATGCCGGCAGCCGAATCGACGGTACGGGTCGGCCGGGTCGGCGGTGGGCTCGAGGTCGTCGCGGTACCGGAGCGACTTATGATCACGGAAGGCATTGACCTGCCCAGTGTCTATCCCGGCGATCCGCGAGCAGCAATGGCGCGCTCCTTTTGGCTGATGACCCGGGCCATCGCCGGGGAAGGCCAAGCCCGGCCCGATTTCGCTCGGGGCTACCACGTGCAGTCAGCAATCGAAGCGATCTATCGCTCAGCCGAGGGAGCGGGCTGGGTCCGGCCCGCCGACCTATGAGGCTCCGCCACGAGCTCCTCGCGGAGGAGCCACTTCCGTTTTGATGTCTTTAATACGCCTCGGCGCTGTAGACAACGGCACCGCCGAAATGCGGCGAGGAATGACACGCGACGCCGATCGAGACCCCGTCACGCTGGCGCTCCCCCGCTCTCCCCGAAAGCTGCAGATAACACTCGAGCATCTGGGGTACCCCGTGCATTCGACCGTTCCCCAACGCTCCCCCGCCCGAAAGGACAGGGAGGGCTCCCGGCTTGTCGCTGTCGAGCCCGCCTTCCAGGGCGATCCGGTGTGCCTCGCCCTCTGGGCACAGCCCAAGGCACTCCATCCAGTAGTAGATGAAGGGAGAGAATCCGTCGTAGAGCTGGGGGAGATCCACATCTTGGGGGCCAATGCCCGCCGCTTCCCAGAGGCGCCGGCCGGTCTCGAACCCGACGCCCATGATGTCGTCGAGGGGCCAGTGCACGGGCAGCCTGCGGGTCACTGGTGCCCCCATGCCAAGCCCCGCCACGTAGACCGGCTTGTTCGGCATGTCCTTGGCCCGCTCGGCGGACGTGAACACGAAGGCGGCCACCCCGTCAACCGGGATGTCGCAGTCGAACCGGCATATGGGCTCGGCGATCATCGGCTCGTCTAAGTACTGTTGGGCGGACAGTGGCTTGCCGTGCCAGTAGGACCACGGGATGCGGGATCCGTTCTTCCGGGCCTCAACCAAGACAGCAGCCATGGCTTCCCGGGTTGCCCCATACCGCTGGATGTACTCCTGATAGGACAGGGCGATCATGGCCAACGGCCCGAAGTATCCCTGAGGGGCCGTCCACTGCTGCGAGCCCTCGGCCTCTCGCATCACGTTTCCGTGATAGCGCCCCTGAGGATTGTGAAGAGCTCGATGGAGGAGGACGTAGTCGGCTGCTCCACTGGCTATGGCATTGACAGCCATGGACACTGAGCCGGGTATCTGCCCGAACCCCTGGAATCCGGCCGCGTAGCGAGGGTTCACACCGAGGTGGTCTGCCATCCAGTTCGCCGTCACGATGCTGATGCCGTCCGACACGACGTGACTACCTGCAGAGGGCAAGATACTCCCGGTCACGAACCCATCCACTGCGGAAAGTCCAGCATCGGCGATCGCCGTGCGGGCCGTCTCCACGGCGAGCACGCCGAGAGTCCGATCGCTGTGACGCTCGACTTGACTCTGGGCGTATCCGACGACCGCTACTTTGTTCCTGGCTGCGAACGACCGGCTCATTGTGCTCCTGACAACGCGAAAGCGGGAACCGAGATCCCCGGGCGGAGGTCCTCGAATGTGACCTGGACGCGTGACCCGATCTGGATGGGTGCGCCAGGGCCATCGACCAGGCGCCCGATCAGCCGGAGGTCCTCCTGTTCAGCCAGCTCGACGTCAACGAGGACGAAAGGAAGATCCTCGTCAAAGCCAGGCAAAAACGACTGATGCATCACGGTCCACGACCGGACAACTCCGGCTCCGCTCATCGGAGTGAAGATGAAGTCGGGATCCGTCCTGCCGCAGTGAACGCACATCACGTCGGGTGGATGGGTGAACCATCCACATCGGGAGCACTTGGCGATGGTGAGCACGTGTTTCGACGCAGCTTCCCAGTATGGACCCGACGACTCGTCAGGAACCGGGACCGGTCGTTCTGAACTGGTCAATGGACGACGCTCCTCTCTTTAAAAGCAACCCGCACCCCCGCCAATGGAGTCTCCCTCCGTGATTTCGGCCAACGCACGCAACCCCTCGCGGACACGATCACGAGCGTCCCGGTCCGTCCTGGTCATAACCCCCCTTGTCGCTATAATTCTTCGCTACCTTCTCAGGGCCTGGGTTATCCGTCAAGGGAGGATCCATCACAAACGTGCGGGCTCGAAACTGCACAATGTGGTCAGAGAGAGTGCAGCTCAGTGAGAAGTAAAGGTGCGACGCGGCGAACCGCCAACCATCGGGAGTGCGACAGAGAACGTCCTCATACTCCCCCACGGTGCCGATCGCCGCTGGCGACCCATTGGTGACCAAGACATAAGCCCGTACCGCCGCTTCATCGCCATCAAGGGCAATGATCTCGTTCGTCGTGAAATGATGTATGCCATTGGGAAGGCTCGGCACAAACTGACGCAGAGCCTCACGCCCTTGGATGGGTGGAACGAGCTTCAGGTCAAAGACACCGTCCTCGGTAAAGAGATCAGCCAAGACGGCGGCGTCCTTGGAGTCGATGGCAAAGCAGTAGCGAGCCAGCAGTGTCCGAATTTCTTCGAGGTCTTCCGTTGGTGTGGTCATGATCGACTGTAGCGCCGGGACCCCCATCTGCGCCCAGCCGGGACCGAGTTGTGTGGGATGCGATTGATGCATAAGTTCTTCGGGGGATGGCATCGATGTCAACTTCGGGGTGAAGCACGGCCGTTCGACTGGCAACGGTTTTCGACTGGCAAGGTTGAGGTAAACGAGGTGCGGCATGTTGAGTGGGGAACATCAGCGGTGCTGTAGTGCATCATTCCCCTCTGGGTGCGCCGGAATCCGAAGGACGGATCGCAGGAGACGAGAACGACACATTGCCACGCCGGGTGTTTCGAGGATGCGAAAGGTAACGACCATGCGCAATGGGATGGAGATCATTTTCTTAAGAGTGACGACGGGCGGGGCGCTCGGTCCTGGCGATCCGGCGCCGGTATAGCTCATGGAGCGACCGTCTGAGGTAGACCCTTTCCTCCGCGGCCTGGCGTGGCCGGCCGCAGACGATGTGCCATACCCGCGAGCAGACCCAGCCGACATCCGGCGATTACCGTCGGACACCTGGGCCGCGGCAATGCTGCCGGTGGGAGTCCGCCTCGAGATAAGTGGGAGTGCTCGGGAAATCAACCTCGAGTACGTTTCGAGAAACCCCGCCCCAAGTTATGGATTGGTGCCGAGATCCACCTTCAGCGTTTGGCGAAATGGCGAGCAGATCGACCAGCAGGAAGCCACTATCGGCTCAGGGTCAGTTCGCCTCCTCCTCGGAGAAGGTTCGGAACGAGCGATCGTCCACCTTCCCGAGAGCTTCCGACCCATGGTCACCAAGCTTGAGGCAATTGATGGCACCATCGAACCGGCTCCACGCGAGCCGCGCTGGCTGGCCTACGGCGATTCGATCGCTGAAGGCTGGGTGGCCAGCGCAACGCCCGCCTCGTGGGTCAGCATCGTCGGCCGCACTCAGGGCCTCGACGCGATAAACCTCGGCTATGCTGGAGCCGCTCGGGGCGAAGTGGTCTCGGCCGAGCAATTGGCACGTGTGGAGGCTGATGTCATATCGGTGACGCACGGCACGAACTGCTGGGGCATGATCCCGTTCTCATCGGACCTGATGCGGTCCACGACAGAGGCCTTCCTTCGCATCGTGCGCTCAGGGCATCCCGGCGTTCCAATCGTCGTCGCCAGCCCAATCGTTCGCCCCGATGCTGAGGACCGGCCAAACCGACTCGGTGCCACCCTCGGAGACATTAGGAACGCCATGGAAGAAGCCGTATGCACCGTTGGTGACGACCTCACAACACTCGTTTCCGGAAAGGACTTGCTCTCTCCGCATCTGCTGGCCGACGGCATCCATCCTAATGATGAGGGACACCAAGTCCTGGCCGGGGTACTCGGAACAACCGTGCACCAGGCTGTTCAAGCGAGCGCGCGATGACAGGGACCGAGACTCACGGACAAGGCGCTCTCGCAGGCTGGCGAGTTCTTGAGCTCACCGATGGCCTCGCCGCGAGTTTTTGCGCGAAGCTCCTCGCCGACCTGGGCGCTGACGTCGTGAAAGTTGAGCCTCCAGAAGGGCACCCGACGCGCCAATGGGCGCCGCGGCGCGCCGATGCTCCGCCCGACGAACCGGGCGGCCGCTTCCTCTACTTGCACACGGGTAAGTCAAGTGTCGTCATCGGTACGGGACTTGACGGAGAGAGTCATCTGCGCCAATTGGCAGCGACCTGTGACGTGATCATCACAGATCGTCCGCCACCCGCACTCGAGTCACTAGGTGAGCTTGACGAGAAAACGACGCTGGTGACAATTACCCCGTTCGGTCTCACTGGACCGTATTCAGGCTACCGAGCCCATCACCTCGTTACCTTCCATGCTGGCTCTGAAGGATCCATCCTCCCCAGTGGGATCGGATGGAAGCTATTTCCTGACCGACCGCCCATCCAGATTGGCGGAGACGTTGCTGAGTTCGACGCAGGCTGGAATGCGGCGATCGCGGTGCTCGCTGCGTGCTACGACCGGTTACAAACCGGCCGGGGCCAACGGGTGGACGTATCGGCCCAGGAGTCCGAGCTGACGCTCAACCGCACACGGCTCAGCCGCTTTAACAATGACGGTGTCACACTTCACCGCGAAGGCAGTCGCTACGGCTTCTTCGGCATGATCGCCTGCCGAGATGGCTGGGTTCAACTGGTTGGCCTCACCCCCGCGCAATGGGACAGTTTGGCGGCCTCGCCGGACGCCGGCGAGCTCGCTGATGCGAGCATTGCCACCGCAGCCGCTCGGGCCACTGACTTCGCTGCCGCGAGTGAAGCTCTGACCGGCTGGTGCAAGAAGCGATCCAAGGCCGACGTCGTCCGTATTCTCGCTCTCCTCGGTGCGCCTATTGGTGCGTACGCCCAGCCCTCGGACCTCTTGGCGTCGCCCCAGCTCGAACACCGAGGATTCTTTCGTGAAATCGAAGGCGGTCGCGGTTCGCAGCTTCGCATCCCGGGGCCGCCCTTCCGCCTGTCCGCCACACCAGTCGAAATTCGGTCGGCGCCAGCACTCGGATCTTCGACCGGGTTCCAGACCGCGCGGCCGACGCTCGTAGAGCTGTCATCCGGACGCGGGCTCGAAGGCGTGCGCGTCCTCGACTTCACGTGGGCGGCTGCCGGACCGTACGCCACGTGTCTACTTGCTCTGCTCGGCGCCGAAGTGGTCAAAGTGGAATCCTCGACACGACCCGATCCGGCCAGGCGGGGCTTCCTCGCCGATTATGGCGGCATCGACCGCTCGCCGAACTTCAACGAGATCAACCTCAACAAACGGTCGTTCCAGGTCGACTTATCTCGGCCCGAGGGGCTCGCACTCGCGCACAAACTCACGGACTGGGCCGACGTCATCGTGGACAACTTCCGGCCCGGTGTCATGAGCCGCTTTCGGCTCGACGCCGAGACGCTCCTGGCTCGGCGGCCCGACTTGATCGTGGCCTCATCCTCAGCCAACGGCGCCACCGGGCCCGAGGCAATGTCGGCCGGTCTGGCGAGCATCTTTGGCGCCACGGGAGGCCTCTCTGAGCAGACGGGCTACGCAGACGGACCACCGACCGAGATCGGCGAGTCGACTGACTACCGGAGTGCCAACGCCCTCACGGTTGCCATCCTGGCCGCCTTGTTGCATCGGGCGCGGACAGGCGAGGGGCAGCACGTTGACGTCTCGTCCCGCGAGGTCGTGGTGGCAAGCTCACCGGACGCCCTCTTGGCTCACGAGCTCGGCATTGCTTGGGAAACGCGCATCGGCAACGATCACCGTGACATGGCCCCCCACAATGTCTATCCCTCGGTCGCCGACGACCAGTGGGTGGCGGTCGCCGTAGGCAACGAGGTCGAATGGACCGCTCTGTGCACCGAGATCGGCCGGGCGGATTGGGTGCATCAGTACCCCACTGCGTCTACGCGGCGGGTGCGCGGCGACGAGATCGATGCCGCCATCGCCGACTGGACGCGCGCGCGGTCCTCACGCGAGGCATTCATTGCCCTCCAGTCGGCCGGCGTGCCAGCAATGGCCGTAATGACCAATGAGGCCCTGGCAACCGACCCACATCTCATTGACCGCGGCGTCTTCGTCGACCTCGTACATCCTGAGATCGGTCCCACGCGGGTGATGCGTGCACCTTGGCTGTTCTCGGATCTTTCGTGTGATCTTCGACACGGACCGCTGATCGGCCAGGACAACGAATACGTGCTCAAGACCCTTCTCGGCATCCCGCCGGATGAAATTGCCCATCTCTCGGAGGTATTGCGTTGACCGCGACACCCAATGATGTCCACATCGGCCTCGTGAGCTCGGGGGATGCGCAACATGTTCGAGCACTCGAGGAGAAGCCAGTCCATTCGTTGTGGGTCGGTGGCCACATCGCCTCGCGAAATCCAAGTCCCGAGGCAATGGTCGCACTCGCGAGATTGGGCGCCCTGACTGAGCGCGTCAAGATCGGGACGTCGATCTTGCTCTTGCCCTTATATCCGCCCGCGCTCGTGGCGAAGCAGATTGCTGACCTTGACCGGGCAACCGACGGGCGCGTCGTACTGGGCGTCGGCGTGGGCGGCGAATATCCCCAGGAGTTTCGGGCGATGCAGGTGCCAATGGAGGAGCGAGGCCGCAGAACGAACGAAATGATCCCCCTGATCCGTCGCCTGTGGACAGCAGAAGAGATCACCCACGAGGGCACCTACTACTCCATGGAGTCGGTACGGATCCATCCAGCCCCGGTACAGCCAGGCGGACCGCCGATCATCGTGGCCGGACGAAAAGAGCCAGCGATGCGCCGGGCGGCCGTCTTGGGCGACGGATGGTTCCCCTACATGTACTCCCCGCGCCGGTATGCCGCCTCAGTTGACACGATCAGAACCGCCGCAAGCGAAGGGGGGCGTGACCTCGGCGAGTTCGAGTGGTACGTCTGGATCTTCCTCAATATCAACCCAGACGGTACCGTTGCCCGCGAGGAGGCGGCCCGATCGATGGGCGGCACCTACAACCAAGATTTCCGCGGCATGGTCGACAGTGTTGCCGCGGCCGGAACCGAAGAGGAAGTTTCGGCCAAGCTTCAGGCCTTCTACGATGCGGGAGCCCGCAATTTCGTGTTCAGCCCGGCCACCGCCGGGGCCGACCCCCAGCCGGTGCTCGATCGGTTGTTCGGCGATGTGGTTCCCGCACTCCACGAGTACGCCGACGCAGCGCGATAAACGTCAGATCATCCGTGAGAACGCAACCATTCCGTTTTCACGCCCAAGCTGTCGTTCCGAGCGGATCCCGGACGGAAGAGGACTCGGCGCGTCGAACCACACCACTGGACACGAGAGCTTCAATTGCCGCGGCGGACCGCTTCTCGTAATCGTCTCGGCTCGTGTACAGAGAACGAATCTTCTCGGGACCGAACGGGGTGGTCGTGCCCAGGAGATCGATCATTCCCGGTGGCGTCTCACCTCGGTGCACCCCCAGCGGCACCTCAACATGCGGCCACCGGATTCCTCCTCGGACGTTCCCGTGTTCGTCGCGCCTTCCAGTCCCATCTGGAGCGGTCTCGATCCTGGGTTGACTTGGGGGCAGCGTGCCCTCCTCGACCCAGAGCTGCAGGTGCTGATACGCAGCACTGATGGCTGGCCTGAATGAACCGAGACATGGAGCGCCAACGGGAAGTCCGGGGGTACCCGCCACCGGAAACGCAGCACCTGGGTCAGGACTCAGCCCGAGGTGTGACGTGCCGGCGCTCTCCCAGATTCGCAACGACTCGGAATCTGGCTGATCGTTCACCGAGAAGAGACACGCTTCGGTTTCGGAGTTCACGACGAGAACTGGCACCCCGAGGTCATCGCGTAGCCCATGGCTACGGAAGGGAAGGATATTCACCGACGAGACATCGGGGACTTCCGCAAAACCGCTGACATCCACAGAAGTATCGAGGTGCGTGCCGTTGCCGGCATACACAATGAGCATGTACGCGTCGATCACCTGACCCGGGTGCAGCGCGTTGTGGAGAGAAGCGAGGCGGCACGCCGACTGCGACGCTCCTGCCGCCACCACGTGACGCACGTTGAGCCCTCCGAGCAATGTGGCGTCGCTGGCCGCGGCGAGAGCTGCGGCTTGGGCGAAGATGTCAAAGGAAAAGTCGTCGCCCGGATGATCGAGGGATCCGTAGCGATCGGGATCGGTCGCCCGGAGTCCGAGCGGCCCATCAATGCCAACCTTCTGTGCGCTCACGCCGATCACGGCGAACCCGTCCTCCACCATTTTGGACAATTCGTAGCCAGCGAAGACCCCGTCGACACCCGAGGAAACGTTGTTCCAGACCGCGACGACGGTGCCGTTGAAGGCCTCGGCTGCAGGTCGAACGGTGAGCACTCGCGTGCGGTAGGGCGACGTACCAGCGGGCTCCGCCTGCCACCGACCATCGGGTGCGTACTCGGGATCCAGGAGTCGATAACGACTCGCTACTCCCTCCAAACTGAATTCTTCCAAGGCGGAGCCCGGCGGCAGTGCCAGGCCCACATCACCTGAAACGCTGCCCCCTGGGGCGGAAATACCCTGAGGACCTGCACCGACGTTCGCATCGATCAGTCGAAGTTTCGACATCCCCCGTCCTCCCGCTTGAAGTCACCCACCACTACAGACACCAGCGCGGCATGACGCACTCGCGCCATCGGCCGCGACTTTCAGAAGATAGCGAGTATTCGATATGCGGACAACAAAAACCGCCCGGGCGGATGGACGGTCAATGAGGTACTTTCGATGCGGGGGCCCTTCACAGACCAGTGGCAGAGTCTCGTTGACAGGATCCGTCAGGCTGCTTAGGATCATATGCAATATCCGTATTCGCTCTGTGGACCGATGATCGACAGCGGAGCTAGCCTGCTCGTCGCCGGCTGGTTCCGCCACGACGAATCGGCCGGCATTCCGGCGACCACCTGCATGTTAAAACAGAATGGGAGTTTGACCATGAAGTTGGACCTTCTCTACGAAGTACAAGCCCCGAAGCCATGGTCGGCTCCGTTCCCCGAGGGCCAACGGCTGGCCGAACAGGCCGCCTGGTTCGAGGCCATCGAGCAGATCAAGCTGGCCGACAAACTCGGATTCGGCACAGTCTGGGTCGTTGAACACCACTTCCGGATCGAGCGATCGCACATGCCGGTCAACGAGATATTTCTGGCCGCGCTGTCGCAGATCACCGAGAACATTCGCCTTGGCTTCGGTGTGACCCTCACGCCGCATAAATTCATCCATCCCGTTCGCACCGCCGAGAAGGTCGCCGCAGTTGACCTGCTGAGCCGCGGGCGTGTCGAGTGGGGAACCGGCCGGTCCATCCCGCACGAGCAGAAGGCATTCGGTGTTGATGCCGCCACCAGTCGTGATTCGTGGCGCGACGCCATCGAATCGATCGTCGCCATGTGGGAGCAGGAAAAATTTAGCTGGGATTCCCCCTTTATGAAGTTCCCCGAGTTTCCCAGCTATGAAGGGGACACCCGGTCGATCACCCCAAAGCCCTATCAGGATCCTCACCCACCGGCCTGGATGGCCGCAGTGAGTCCCGACAGCGTTGCGCTGGCCGGAAGCCTCGGGCTAGGCATGCTGTCCCTCACCATCATGCAGCCGGTGGACGAATTGGCGAGGCGAATCCAGATCTATCGCGAGGCTTCTGCCGCCTGTACCGATCCGATAACGCGGGTGAAGAACAACAAAGTGGCTCCCTACACGCTCGTGCACTGCGCGGAGGACATGGAGCTAGCTGAGTCGTACGGCGTGTGGAACTCGGTGGGTTGGTGGTATGACCACATGGCCCAATTCCTTATCGATTGGGAGCTTCCGCCGAACCTCCCCCAAGAGGAGATCGAGAAGCTCTTTCCGCGTCTGCGCGAGACCCAGGCCGGCAGGGTTGACCCCCACTTCTTCAGCGACCAGGACATGGTCATCGTCGGCAACCCCGAACAGTGCCTGGAGAAGCTCGAGCGCTACGCCTCAATCGGTTGCGACTCTGTGATCTGTTACGTCCAGTTCGGCCAGCTCAAGCACGAGGAGATCATGAGCGGGATCGAGGCACTGGGGAAGCACGTGATCCCGAAGTTGGATCCCGAGTCCAACCCGAAAACGTTTATCTGAGCACACCGAACCGACCCTTGGAGGGCTGCACGATACGCAAGTGCGCCTTGGAATACCCACTTCCAGCTGGGGATATGTGGTTGGTTACCCGGTCTATCGCTCTCCACGGATGGCTCCCTCTCACCCCTCATTTTCCTAGGCCCTTCATCAACGAGGGGTGCCCCTAGGAAGTCTCGGGATGTGCAATGGACGGGGACTACCCCTTCCGGCCATGATTGTTGTCACTCCAACCGCGATGCTTCATACTCTTATGCCGCTCGAATTGAGAGTATCGGCACGTGCCGAGGAAGGAATGGCGACATGACAGGCTCCACCGAACGACGGTGGGAGATGCGCGCGGCTCGACGAGCCCTTGAGCGTAACGCTGAGGCAGATGCCCGTTCGGGTCGACCCAATGTGCCTGAAGCCCTCATCGCAGCCGCCCAGGGGCTCTCTCGCTCCGGAGACTTCACCGTGAAGCAAGTGGCCGATCGGGCCAACGTGGCGCTGCAGACGTTTTACCGCCACTTTGGAAGTAAAGACGAGCTCATCTTGGCGGTACTGGAAGAAAATATTATCGCCGGACAACAGTCCATTCGCGACGCAGCAAGCCGCTATAACGATCCGCTAAGCCGATTGGCTGCAGTGATCCAAGCGCCTCTCTCTATTTCCGCTTCCGAACAGGATCCCGTCAACTACCGCTTCCAGGCACGCGAGAGGGCCCGCCTCTCGGAGGAGTATCCGGCCGAGGTCGAAGGGGTGCTGTCCCCCTACCGGGATATTCTCATCGAATACATTACGGACGCGGCCGAGGCCGGGGTCGTTTTCCCAGTCGACATCATGCGCGACGCCGACATGATCCTGCATTTGGTACTCACGTATTTCTACAACCTCGTTTCGAAGGCTGTCCCTTACGACGCGGCAGATGTAGCCAACTACCTCTGGGACTTCTGTCTCGCCGCGCTTCTTCGGGGGGGACCGACGGAGCGCAGTTCAGGCTTGGCCGGCATGGTCCGAGGGTCGGCCAGAAACGCGAGACCGTAAGATCCGTAAGCCGGCTGGAGCGGAGCCCTTCACTACTCCAACGCGGCCACGGCGACTGGGGCGTCACGGTTACCGACGACGCCCCAGGTAGTCAGGGCGAGCCGCGTCGCCGTCGCCAGTAGCTGCTCGGCTACAGCAGGTACATCCTGCGACGTCAGGCGCTCACCGAAGCCCACCACGGTCAGAGCGAGTCGGACCGCTCCTTCCGGGTCAAAGACGGGAGCAGCAATGTGTGTAATGGGCAATCGTTGGGCTTCGTCGATCTCGAACAGCAAGTAGTCGTCGACCGCCGCGGGCTGGGTAGATCCCTCGGGCTGGGACGCGGTGCCAAGGGCCACGGAATAGCCCCGTTGGCGCACTATTGCCAACGCGTCGAGGTACCGCTCCCGCTCAGCGGCCGTGGGTTGTCCGGCGATGCTGCCCAACCATTGGTCAATGCGCTCCGAGCTGGCCCAAGCCAGGAATACGGTGCCGATGGGCGGCACGAGCGGGAAGCGACTGCCCACACGAACGCTGACTCCGAAGGACCCCGGCGACGACGTGCGCGCCAGGAGCACGATCTCGTCATCAACGACACCACTCGCTACGCAGTCGAGGTTCAAGTCCCGACTGAGGGCTGCCATCTCGGCACGCGCATGCGGTAATGCGTCCTGGTCCCGAAGAAAACTATCGGCCAGGGGAAGGATGGCGGGGCCGAGGGAGTAGGTCTTGGCCGCATGACGAATCAGGTAGCCGCGGTCAGCAAGCAGCGTCAAGGTGGCGTGACAACTCGCCTTGTTGATGGCAAGCGTGCGGGCAATGTCTGACAGACCGAGAAGCTCGTGGGGCCGACCCGCGAGGAGCTCAAGGATTTCAAGTGCCCGCTCAACTGCTGGAACCTGGCGTCCCACTCCCTAGCTCCCGTCCACCATGGCCCCCGAACCTACTATCTACGGGGCATCCGCTCGTAGCTGGTCAGGACTTTGCGCCTTCAGAGGCTCCAGTTATTTTTTCGGCTCCAGGATGACTACAGGAATGTCGCGGTCGGTACGGGTCTGATACACGTCATAGTTAGGCCATACCCCCGTCATCACCTTCCACAGGCGTGGCTTCTCATCAGGCGAGGCCGCTCGGGCGGTGACCGGTATCACCTCGGCCCGGACCTGGATTTCCGCATCCGAGTTCTCGGTGATGTTCAGGTACCAGTTCGGATGCGTGGGGGCACCACCCTGTGATGCAACGACGAGGTAGTTGCCGTCCGCTTCGCCGTAGATAAGAGCCGACGTGCGACGTTCACCACTTCGACGGCCCGTTGTAGTCAAGAGCAGGATGGGGACACCATTCCAGATGTAACCGACTTCTCCGTTGGTTTCGCGGTAGCGCTTCACATGCTCTGCCCCCAACAGGGAGGAGTCGATTTGCTGGTACTCGGGTTCTGCCATGAGGATGCCTCCCTATCCGAAGAGAACCGGGATCGCCGTTGCGCCCCGCTCATAAAGACCAATGAACTGCGGCGGGTCAGCGTCCGGATCGAGACGCAGGTTGGGTAGGCGATCCAAGAGCGCGCCAATGGCCACCGTCATCTCGGCGCGAGCCACATGCTGACCCAGGCAGACGTGCGGTCCGCTGCCGAAGCCCAGGGTGGACTGGAGGGGCCGGTAGATGTCGTACTCGTCGGGTCTCTCCCAGCGCTCAGGATCCCGGTTTGCCGCGCCGACACAAAGGTGTATCACGGCGCCCTTGGGAAGATGTGCGCCGTGAAACTCCACGTCCTCGGTCACCCACCGAGAAAACATCGGGTCTGTCGGCGCCCACCTCAATGACTCTTCGATGGCTCCTCGGAGGAGCGAACGGTCCTTCGTCACGGCCTCAAGCAAGTCGGGCCTCAACAAGAGCGCAGCGAGAGTAATACCCATCTGCTTCCACGTGGTGCCCGACCCGGCCGCCAGCAATAGCAGCGAGAAGGAGTAGATCTCGGCGTCACTGAGCCGGTGTTTCTCGCCGTCCTCGCCGGTGATCTCGGCCTGCACGAGAACGCTGATCAAATCGTTCTGGGGATTCTCCCGCCGCTCCGCCACAATTGGCGACAGGATCTCGATCAGGCGCTCCGGACGGCCTACCGTGGCACGAATGTCAAGTGCCTGTTCGACGGGAACGCCAAAGCTTCCGGTGATCGTGAGGACAGGAATTGCGGCACAAAACTCAACATTGAGTTCGGCCTTGCCCGCCGCTTCGAAGGAGTCGATCAGGGCATGCACGGTGGTCTCGATCCAATTGTCTATCCACCACCGTGCTCGTGCGGGACCAAAGGAGGGCTGCACCAGGGCACGGTACTGGCGGTGCTGAGCACCACCCATCGACAACATGCTGTTCGTGATGGCGGCCTCACCGTGTTCGACGTCGACCGCCTCAGCCGAAGAAGAGAAAATCACGTCATTGCGATACGCGTCCTGGCAGGCCGCGAACGAGAACGCTGAAAAGTGCACCCGGTCCGGAGAGGGAAGGCCGTGGAAACTCATCGGCTCGGTGATTCCCGTCAGTTCGTGGACGATGCCGGGATGCACCGGGGCTTCCTCGCGTAGGGCTTGCCAAATCGGGTACGGATCGTCGTAGTAGTTGCCACCCGTCATGGACATGAAGCTGCCACGTAAGTCGAATAGTTCCCTGACACGATTCAGGTCGAGCACCGGTCTCGTATCTGTCATTGCGCTCCTTCTTGATTCTCGAGAATCCTCAAGGCCGATGTCGGGCAGGCCTCTACGGCTAAACGGATACTTTCGATGGCATCGCCGTGGGGATCGATGACCATCGCCTTTGTATCCTCGTCATAGTCGAATGTGCTCGGTGCGTACATGATGCACATCCCACTCCCCATGCACCGATCCCGATCAACCAAAATCGTTACATGTTCGCCTGCTTCAGGCATCAGCCAGCTCCGGCGGCTCGGCCGGGGTGAAGCGGTAGAGCTTCTCCGCGTTGCCGCGCAGGATCTTGTACTGCGTCTCAGGCGACAAATGGCTGATCTGCTTCCTTACGTTCGTAATGCAGTTCGGCCAGGTCGAGTCGGAGTGAGGGTAATCGGTCTCGCACATGATGTTGTCCTCACCGATTTCATCGATGCTGGCAATACCGTGATGATCCTCGATGAAGCATCCGAAGATGTGGCCCCGGAATAACTCGCGAATGTTCAAGGTGTCCAGATCGACGTCGGTGGTGGCGTGTCCGGCGAACTGCTGCCCTCGCTGGACCCAGTAGCGCTGCTTGTCCAAGACTTGCTCGGCTCGCTCCAAGAAATACGGGATCCAGCCGATCTCGCCCTCGGAAAGGGCGACCTTCAGGCCCGGGAATCGCGTGAACATGCCACTGAAGAGCCAGGACAACATGGCTCCCGATGTACGGATCGCACCCCAGGCCAGATTCGCCATGAACGGCGAGTCAGGTGCGATGCTCGGAACCTGCGACGAGGAGCCGACATGTATGGAGGCGACCATGCCGAGCTCCGAGGCGGTCGACATGACCGGATCCCAAAAGCGGCCTGTGTCGTGAATGGTCGGCAAGCCCAGAGGGGCGGTGTTCTCCGAGAAGGCGAACGCTGTGACGCCCTTGGCCGCCATGCGTTCCATCTCCTTGGCCGCGAGCGCCGGATCCCACATGGGGATCAGCATCAGGGGGATGTACCGGCCCGGCGCGGCCCCGCACCACTCCTCCACGATCCAGTCGTTGTAATGCTGCAAGAGTTCGAAGCCGAACTCTCGGTCGCTCGCTTCCATGAATAGCTGGCCGCAGAAACGGGTGATTGTCGGGAAGCAAAGCGATGCGAGAATCCCGGCCTCATCCATATCGGCCACGCGCGCTTTCGCGTCGTAGCAACCAGGGCGCATCTCTGAGTATGGGAGCGGCTCCGGACTGAATTCCTGCTTGGACTTACCGGCCACCGCGCTGAGACCTGAACTCGGAAAGCGCTTGCCGTCGTAGAGCCAGTACTCAACCCCGTCAATCGTCGCCATGTGCGGAGCCCGCTCACGGTCCTTGGCGGCCACCCGGTTTACCCAGAGATCGGGCGGCTCCAAGATGTGGTCGTCGACCGAGATCAACCAGTCCAGATTCGGGTTCGATGTCATGTTCCGTTCCTCCCTTGCTCCCAGGTTCAGCCTCACCCATGGTGGTAGATGTTTGCCCTTGGAAGGAGCAGGCGCCAGTTCCTCCCCGTCACAGCCGATCCGACCGCGGCAGAACCTACCGCCAGCTTGTTCTGGCGCCAGACTAGATCATCGTTCTACATTACAGGGTATAACGTTTTCGTCAAGGCGGGGGATGCGGTCATGAGTCTTGGAAAAGTGGTCAGTGTCCCCGAGACGCTCAAGGAACTTGCGTCTCCCGAATGGCTCACGACGGCGCTCGGACAGGCCTATCCCGGAATAGAGGTCACTGCCGCCTCGATCGAATCCATCGATACCCGGATCTCGACAAATGCCTTTATCCGCATCGAATGCACCGCCGGGTCCCCGGCGGGTGTGCCCCCCCACCTCCTCTGTGCCAAGGGCTACTTCTCCGACACAGGCAACTGGGCCTACCGGGCCGCCGGCGAGTCCGAGGCGATCTTCTACCGAGATGCCGTCGCTGGAGTGGGAGTACGAACGCTTCCCTGTGTCTACGCCGATGTCGACCAGGAGAGCCGGCACGGCGTCGTGATCACCGAGGACATCGCCGCCGAAGGAGCCGTCTTCGTGGATCCGAGAACTCCCCGGTCATCCTCAGAGGTTGCGGCAACGCTCGAGCAGTACGCCGCCATGCATGCACGTACCTGGGATGCCCCTTGGGTGCGCGATGCCGAATGGCTCGCCTCCAAGATTGCCTCGACTCGGGGAGCACGAAGCTCGCTTGAGATCCAAGAACAATTCGACGGGCCGTTGGGCGCTGGTGTTCCAAAGCACTACCGCAACGCCGAGCAACTACTCGCGGCATATGGCGCTCTGCCCGCAATCGCCGCCTCGGCTCCGACCCCCTGCCTCATTCACGGTGATGCCCACCTCGCCAATATCTTCATGGACGTGCAGGGCCGTCCCGGTCTATTGGATTGGCAGCTCGTGCAGCGAGGACCGTGGTTCATCGACGTGGGCTATCACGTCGCATCGTCACTGAGCCTGGAGGATCGGCGAACCTCCGAGCAAGATCTGTTGGCGCTCTATCTGGGGCACTTAGCGTCCGCAGGCATTTCCGTGGCATCGGAGAAGGAAGTGTGGGCAGGCTTCTCTTGCGGTGTCGTCTATGGGTTGTTTCTCTGGTCCATCACCCTGAAAGTGAAGCCGGAGATCACGACAGATATGCTGGCCCGACTTGGAGCCGCCGCGGCAGACCACGATGTGTACACATCGGTTCCGTCCCAGCTGCCGGCGTAACCGGGCCGAGCCCGATCACACTTCGCCGCTTTAGGGCTACTGAACGAGACGCGGCACCGGCAACAACCGGTCAGTACGGGTTGCCCTCCGAGTCCACGTAGTCCTCGGTGGCCACCCGCTTTTTGACCAGTAGTTGGTAATCATCATCGCTCAGGCCCAAGAGGTCCTTGAAGACGTATTCGTTGTGTTCACCCAACGCAGGTGCGCCGCGATCCCAGGCCAGCGGGATACCGGAGAACGCATGACCAAGGTGAGGAAACGTGCCCACATCCCGACCGTGGAGCGGCTGGATCCAACCCCGCGCCGCCACCTGCGGGTCCTCAACGAAGGATCGCTCGTCGTGCAGCACCGCAGCAGCGACGCCTGCGCCCTGGAGCAGCCGAAACGCGTCATCGGCGCCGACAGACGAAACCCAGGCGGTGATCGCCTCATCGAGCTCGTCGTGGGCCGCCTGGCGGCCGGCAACGCCTCTCAGCCGCGGGTCCTCGGCCAGGTCGGATCGGCCGAGGACAGATGTCAGCCCCACCCACGCCGCATCATCGTTGACCGTGAGGGCCACGAGGCGCTCATCAGCGCTGGTATAGAGACCCTGGGGTGCTCGATACTTGTCCCGGTTTCCGAATCGCTGAGGTTTCTCGCCCAACTGGAGGTTGACGAACACATCGCCGAGCTGCGCCAGCACGTTCTCACTCTGCGCTAGCTCGATGACCTGGCCTCGCCCCGTAGCCGCTCGATAGTGCAACGCAGCGAGGAGCGCGAAGACGCCCGCCGGCCCGGTCACCCCATCCATGTGCATGGTCGTAGGAGTGTCCATGAGGTCGGTGCCGCGATTGCCACATAAAGAGGCCAATCCCGTTAATCCATCGAACTGCTGGCCAAAGCCGGTGTAGTGAGCCCAATCACCAGACAGTCCGGCGGGGGGAATCCGCAGGACGATGATCCTCGGGTTCGCCTTCAGCAGCTCCGTCTCGTGGATTCCCATTTGGTGCAGCGTGGTTGACTTGAGGTTCTCAACGAAGATGTCGCTCTCAGCGACCAGGCGGAAAAAGAGGTCGCGCTGCTCCGGGTCGCGCACATCGAGGGTGCACGAGAGCTTCCCGCGGTTCACCGAGTTGTACATCGCGTGCCTGTTAAACGGTCGATCTTCCTCGCCGGGAACTTGGGGGGCATAGCCACCCAGGATCGTGCTCAAAAGAACCTGGGGGTCGGGCCGCGGCGTGTAGCCCCTTGTCGTCGGGGGGAAGACCCGGGGGGTCTCGATTCGGATCACCTCGGCTCCGAGATCGGCCAGGTGCACGGTGAGGAGGGGACCTGACCACACCGTTGTCAGATCCAACACTCGGAGACCTCGAAGAGGTGGAACCTCCGAGTCGCCCGCCACGGCGGCTGGTGCCGGCTCCTGCACGTCGCCTCCCGCTCCGGTAGGCGAATCGGATTGCCCGAGGCGCGGGGATCCGCGCCGTATCTTCCAGCCTCCCTCGGTATGCCGGTAAGGCGCACCCGGCAGAAGCAGCGGTCCTAACTCGGAATCAAAGGCGTGCACCCAAAACCCGCGCTGATGCAAGTGATCCGCGATCAGGACCTCATCCGGCTCGTTTACCGGAGCAACGGGCCACCCTGCCGCTTGGGCGACCTCCGTGATCTCCTGACGCGTGCGGCTAAGTAGCCATGGGTACATGACACCGTCAAGGACTTCCTTCGTGTCACCCCGCGAGAAGGCGTCCGGTCGTGAGAACGTTTCGGTCAGCTCAGGGCTGTCGAGAACGTGCAGCATTTCCTGTAATTGCTGAGGGGTCATCATCATGGCAACGAACCCATCGCCACACGGAAATACCCCGTTGGGGAGCAGCGTGGTGCTGGCGTTGGAAGCTTGCGGCTTGGCGTCCTCTCGATCGTGGTATTCCCACCCGAGGTGTCGCCCCATCCGTGCCGGAACCGAGGCCAGCGCCTCCGTGGCAGCACAATCGATGAAGGCGCCTGCACCGGTCGCCCGCGCTCGCAAAACCGCGGCAAGGCCACCCATCGCCGCCGTGTGTCCGACGGCGCACTCTTCGATCGACATCGGCAGGCGCACATAGCCATCGCTGCTGAAAATAAGTGATCCGGCGAAGGCCTGCACCACGATGTCCGACCATGCGTAGTCGGCGTAGGGCCCTGTTGCTCCAAAGCCGGTGATGCAGACGACCGAGGTTGCCGGCTGCCGGCTCAAGACGTCAGCGGCGTTGATCCCCCAATCGCGCAAAGCGCCGAGGCCCGGCGCCTCTATGACGAGATCGACCCCCGCCAGCAACTCCCACAGGGAGTCGGCGGTACTCGATCCGGATTCGAGCACAATGCTCCGCTTGTTGGTCCCGAGGTGGGCGAAAACCCCGGCGTCAGAGCGGAGACGGTCGCCCCCAGGGGGTTCGACCTTCACCACATCCGCGCCGAGGTCCGCGAAGGCCTTGCCGCACCAACTAGCGGCGACGCCCGTCCCTAACTCGACTACTCGCAAATCGCTGAGGGCTTGGCGCATACCTCCCCTAAAGCCCTTGGCTATAACCGAGCGCTGAACGGCGCCGTTCGACCACGATCAGATGAGGCCGTACAGCTTGGCGCAGTTTTCCCAAAGGATCTTCTTCTTGTCCTCTTCGCCTAAGGGGGCGAACCACTCGTCGGTGAGTGACTTGGAGTTCGGCCACGTTGTCTCAGAGTGCGGATAATCGCTAGCCCACATGATGTTGTCAATCCCGATGTGATGCCGTTCGCGCAGCCCCACTGGGTCTTCCATGAACGTGGCGAAAACCTGCCGCTTGAAGTAGAAGCTCGGTGGTTCCTGCAGCTCGCTCTTGGTCCAATAACGGTGCTTCTCCCAGATGTGATCGGCGTAGTACTGGAAGAACGAGATCCACCCGATCTGACCCTCGACGGCTACGAACTTCAGATCTGGATAGCGCTGCATCACGAGACCATGGATCAGCTCAGAGACCGACTCGGCCATGGTGAGCTTGCTCATCACCAAACCGGTCATGAACTGTGGCGCACTGTCGAAGAGACCGACCGTCGGGGTCCCCGGACGCCGACCGCCGACGTGCAGACCGACCGGTAGGTTCGCCTCAATGAAGGCCTCCCACATCGGATTCCACTTGGCGTCGCCGTAGTCGCCTTGAGGCGGGAACAGAGGGATATAGCCGCTGTAGAGGCCCGGCTGTGATGCCGCGTACTTGATTTCTTCAACGGCCAGCTCAGGGGTGTTGATCGGGATGGCAGCCACGCCCAAGAGCCGACCTGGGGCATAGACGGAGAAGTCGTTCAGCCACCGGTTGTAGCCCCGCACGCTGTTGAGCTGGAGTGCGGTATCTGCGGATTGCAACGGCCCACCGACGTAGAGGACCTCTGCATCGACGCCGTCAATGTCCATATCCTTCACCCGCTCGGCCGGATCTCCTGCTCCCCCTCGCTGTTCGTCCAGCTTACGGACGTTGAGCTTGAAGTCCTCGGGCTTCTTTCCGGCCAGGTTGTTGAGGGTGTTGATCGGCGTGGTCCTGCCCTCAAAAACCCGAACGGGGCCCTCGTCGGTTTCCTCAACCCGCGGGGCGCGGTCGCGAAACTCGGGATCGAGGTAAGTCAGCCACGCCTCGTCGGGCATCGTCACATGAGAATCAGACGAGATGAGTCGGAAATCGGTCATATTGTCCTCCATTTTGTCCCGTTAAGAGATGACACCGTTGTCCTTCAGCTTGGCAATATCGTCCCAGTCGTAACCCATGGCGAGCAGCACCTCTTCGGTGTGTTCAGCAAACTCCGGACCACGGCGGATGGTCGATGGGTGCTCGTCAATCTGGACTGCTCCGGTGGGGAGGCGGAACGTTCCGGCCTCGTGCTCAACCTCGACGATGTAGCCATTCGCGACCACTTGCGGGTCGTCGATTAGGTCTGGGACTTGCGCAAACGGCGCCCATGGGAACCGTGCGCCCAGAAAAGCCTCGCGCCATTCCGCCAACGTCTTCGAGAGAAAAAGCGGCTCAAGGATATCCACCAGGTCGACGGGGTGTTCGAGAATCGCCTTGCCGGTGGCAAAGGCCGGGTCGCTCAAGAGGTCCTCGCGACCGATGGCGCGAGCCAGGTCGGGCCAATGGCGGTCTGGCTGCAGCAGCATGAGACTGAGGAAGCGTCCGTCCTTCGTCTCGTAATTATTGCTAAGCGGATTCAGCGACATGCGCAGCGCCTGTCCGGCGACGGGAGCAGCGGCCCAGTTCCCCTGGAGTCCCGACAGAACGTCGGAGGCGATGGTCCACACGGCGGTGCCTAAAAGCGAGACATCCACCACAGAAGGCTCGCCCGTCCGCTCACGGCGAAAGAGGGCGCCCGCGATGCCGAAGGCCAGGTTGGTGCCTGCCGTACGGTCGCCAAATCCGCCGCGCGGTCCGAGCGGCCGTTCGAGGCTCGGGGGTGTCAAGGTGGCCCCGACGGCGCCTCTTGCCCAGTACGCCGTGGAGTCGTAGGCCGGCATGTTGGCGTCGGGGCCCCTCACGCCATGTCCGTGGCCCCGGGCGTAAATGATCTTCGGATTGACGGCGCGGAGGTCGTCAACGTCGAGGCCCCACTTCTTCAGTGAGGATGGCAGGAAGTTCGTGAGGAACACATCCGCTGACTCAACCAGCTTGAGCAGGAGTTCGCGGCCCTCGGCCGACGCAACATCGAGCCCGATGCTGCGCTTGCCCCGGTTGTGCATCTCCATGTTCTGGTTGATGCCAGAAGCAGAGGTCTTGATGATCCCCTGGGTCACGAGGGCCCGGTAGCCGTCCCCCGTCACCGGATGCTCAATCTTCATAACGTCGGCGCCCCAGTCGGCCAGCAACGCCCCGGCGGCAGGAACGAAGACGAACTGCGCCAGTTCGATGACTCGTACGCCGTCGAACACGCCCGCCGCCGGTGCCTCCGTAGTCGTCACGACGCGTTACCCATAGTCAAAGCCCTCCCCTGCCGGTGCTCGTCTGCTCGCTCGACAGGTTGCTCGACGTCGCATTTCACCGCCAATTTTTCGGCTTGTGACGCCATCGCCCCTCCCATCGAACTCCTAGTTCCCGAATAGTAGATCATCGTTCTCACGATTGCATCACGGACTTGGATCGGCAATCGAAGAACATGCCCCCCGTCCGAGACCATCGGGCGATGGGACGGTCCGCCACATTCTGATTTACCTGGTTAGGACCACTGACGATGGGGTGCCAGCGGCGCAGCAACCCCAGGCCCCGCCCAAAGTCGTTCCCATCGGCGTGGGGATTCCACCGGCTCATGACCCCCGGACGTGGTGGCGTTTCACGCCAGGTTGAAGACCGGAGGGTCAGGATCAGCTGACCCCCATAAGTCCCGCCAGGTTGCCGCCCATGACAGCCTTTTGGTCCTCCAACGGAAGCGAGGAGACGTCTTCGGAGAAGGCCAGAGGGTCCCGGAGGCCCTCAGGATGCGGGAAGTCAGAGCCGAACATGCTGTTGGCGACTCCGAGCCGATTCGATGAGCTCGACGGGGTTGGGATCGTGGAAGATGTGAATCCAGATGTTACGGCGAAGCACCTCAATGGGATCCTCGTCGAAGAGCACCGGAGCCTTTTCGTACGCTGACGCGAACTGATCGAGCATCGGGCGGGTCCACTCGTTGAAATGCTCGACGATCACGACCTTGAGCCGCGGGAACCGAGTGAGCATGCCATGGCCGATCATCGATGCGATGAGGTCGCTCGTCTGAGAGCGCGGCGTCGCCAGGAGCTCGGAATGGTGCCGAAGCACCGTAGGGCCGGTCGAAATATCCTCCGGCCTCCCGCGTGCCGTCGAGCTCGGCCAGGTCGACCGGATAGCGCAGATTCACGGTGTTGTGCAATCCGACGACGACGCCCTTCTCCTGCATCGCCTCCCAGAACGGATCGAACTCTGGAAGAGCGAACGATCGCGGACCGCCGAAGCCGAATACGGGTGCCGGACGGATGTAGACGATCTTCGCTCCTCGCTCGATGACCCACTCGAGCTCCTTAATGGCGCGATCGACGATCGCCATAGCAGATCGCAGGGGTGGCGAAGACTGCGTCCTCGTAGCCGAACGTCCAGTGCTCGTACATCCACTCGTTAAGGGCGTGCAGGACGGCATGGGATGCCAGCGGGTCCTCAGGCATTGCCTGCTCGATGACGCTCGCCAGCGTCGGCCACATAAGCGACCGTGTGATGCCGAACTCCTGCATCAACTTGTAGCGAGGCTCGACGTCGAAGAAGGCGTCCAGCCCGGCGATCGAACGGCGCTGCAGTGGATCGTCCTTTTGGCCTCCGGGCGGCGCGACCCGCTGGAACGTCGGGTTCGGGATGGCGCGTGTGATCCGGTCCTTTACGGCCAGTTTGGTCCGATTGCCCTCCTGGATGTACTTGACAATACCTTGGTACTCTGTCGGTACGAATTTGGTGAACGCGTCAGTGTTCTCGTACATGTGGTTATCGGAGTCGAACACCGGGATAGTCGAGCTCCCGTTCCTGGACGAAGAAGAGCTCGTCATCGGCCATTCGCAATCCCTCCCCTTCACGTTTCTTCCGGTCCTCGCCAGGAATATCCCGGTCCTTCTGAGGAATGTAGCCCTCTTGGAGAAGCCATTCCACTCCTGCGCGCCTTCTCCGAAACTCGGCTGGTCTCACGCTCCAGTCTGGCGACTCTTTTGGCATCATCGAAACCGGTCGCAGAAGTGCCTCTCGTTGCTCAGGGATCGAGCCGTATGAGAACGGTGCGACCACTTCGGCTATCTTCTCCCTGAAAGCGAGGGGCATATGGAACTGGAGCTCACGTCCGATCAGGAGTTTTTTGCGGAGACGACCCGCAAGTTCCTTGAGGACAAAGCAGACGTTACGGCCTTGAGGGGCCTTCGTCACGACGAGAATGGCTACGACCCAGGTTACTGGCGACAGGGCTGCGAACTGGGATGGACGTCGCTCCTTGTCAGCGAGGACGACGGAGGGGGAAGCATCAGCGGCGAGGGACGTCGAGGACCTCATGCTCGTCGCATACGAGTTCGGCCGCCACGCGGCTCCGGGGCCGCTAATCCCGTCAATGTCGTCGCTTCGACGCTCAGCTCCTCGGGCTCACCCGAGCAAAAGGGCGAGGTGCTGCAGGGGCTCCTCAGCCGGCGACATCGTCGCGACGCTGGGCCTATGCTGAGCCGCGCCCGCACGACCGGCTTGGGGCGGTCACCCTGGAGGCGACGCCCGAAGGCGACGGTTGGTCGCTCCGCGGGACCAAAGTTGCGGTCGAGGCCGGCGGGATGGCGGCAGACAGTGCTCGTCACCGCCCGTACTGGCGAGGGACTCACCCAGTTCCTGGTGCCAACAGACGCACCGGGCGTCACCGTGACGCCGATGCACTCAGTCGACCTCACGCGACGGTTTTCATCGGTGAGCTTCGACGGGACGCAGCAGTCCCAGCCTCGGGCGTCGTTGGCGAAGTCGGCGGAGCCGCCACACAGGTCGAACGCCAGCTCCTCTTGGCCAACGTGCATGCAATGCGCCGAGATGGTCGGCGCGATGGACAAGGCGATGGACATCACGATCGAATGGGCATTCAATCGCTATAGCTTCGGGCGCCCTCTCGCCTCCTACCAGGCGCTCAAACACCGATTCGCCGACATGAAGGCGTGGCTCGAGGCCAGCCACGCGTTTGGCCGACGGCGGCGGCGCGGGCGCTACAGGACGAGGCCGACGACGCCGTGTGAGCTCGTCGAGCGCGGCCAAGGCGTTCATCGGGCACTTCGGCTCCGGAACTCCTCCAGGAGTGCGTGCAAATGCACGGTGGCATCGGCATCACCTTCGACCATGACATGCACCTTTACCTGCGGCGCGTGACCCTCGACGCCGTTTGTACGGCACCGTCACTGATCACCGGCTCCGCCTCACCGATGTACTTGGAAGCGCGGAAGAGTTCGAACGGAGACGCGGCATGAGCCCCGAGACGATGACCTTGCATGACGGCACCGAGGTGGAAAGCCTGGAGAGCTTCCGGGCGAGGGCCCGCGCCTACATCAAGGAGCACATTCCCTTTGCCACCAGTGGGGCAGGAATGCTGGGCCAGCAATCCGACGAAGAAGAGCTGGCCGACGTCGCACACCAACGCGAGCTCCAGCGCCTGCTCTTCGACGGCGGTCTGGCCGGGATCATCGTGCCGGTCGAGTACGGCGGCCAGGGCCTGACCCCCGAGCACTCCCAGATCCTCAACGAGGAGATGGCCGGGCGCGCAGTATCCGAGCCGGCTCCAGGTACCCACCATGACGCCGTGCATGGCCGTCCTGCTCGAATTCGGCACCGAGGAACAGAAGCAAGAGCACGTGCCCGCCATGCTGAGCGGCGACGAGATCTGGATGCAGATGCTCTCCGAACCCAGTGGCGGCTCCGATGTGGCCGGGGCACAGACCACCGCCGTGCGCGACGGTGAGGAATGGGTGCTCAACGGCTCGAAGATCTGGACCACCGGGGCCTGGTGGGCCGACTGGGCTACTTGCCTCGTACGCACTAACCCCGACGTCCCCAAGCACCGTGGCCTGTCGGTGTTCATGGTGCCCTTCAAGTCACCGGGCATGGAGATGCACCGCATCGAGATGCTGAATGGCTCCAAAGAGTTCTGCCAGGAGTTCCTCACCGACCTGCGCATCCCCGATAGCCACCGCATCGGCGCCGTCGACGACGGCTGGACGGTCGGCATCCGCTGGATGTTCTACGAGCGCTCTTTCTCTTCGTCGCCTCTGACCCTGCGTCCGTCTGGCGCCGGAAACATCAACGGGCGCGGGCGCTCGGACACCTTGCTCGATCTCATTGAGCGAGTCGGCCGGGGCACCGACCCCGCCGCACGAGAACTGGTTGGCGAAGCTCACGCCCTGGGCCTGGCCTCGGCCCACCTCTCCCGCCGCCTACCCAAGGCCATCGCCACCAAGAAGATGACCGATCAGGCGGCATCGATGGGGCGCCTCATGGGCGGACTCGTCGGCCGACGAACAGGTGCCATCAGTTGGGAGCTCACGGGGGCCTCTGCAGGAGCATGGACCAATGACGACGAGGATCTCGGCCAGCGTGGCATGGGCTTCCTCAGCCGTCAGGTGGGAGAGATCGCCGGTGGCACGACAGAAATGGCCCGCAACGTGGTGGCCGAGCGCGTCCTGGGCATGCCCCGCGAGCGCACCCTCGACCGGGATGTCCCGTTCCGTGACATCCCGAAGGGACCCCCAGCTAGTCACTGACGGCGGACGGAGCAGATCGACCGGCTGACGAACCGGTTGCACCGGTTCGTCAGCCGCCCTCAACCTGAGGACCCGAGCTCACCACCGACGAAGCCCAGATTGGTGTAACAGCCTTAAGCAGGGGCCGCTTATTGCGGACCGCCGATGCTGAGGTGCTTGATCTCCTGGAACGCCCGGATTCCCTCGATACCCCGCTCTCGTCCCAGGCCACTCTGCTTGTGACCGCCCGAGGAGGCATAAGACCCGGTGTACCCGCCATTGATACTGACGTGGCCGGCCCGGATGCGCTCAGCGACATCCACCGCTGCCGCCAGATCCTTGCTGTAGACCTGGCTGGCCAGCCCGTAGACGGTGTCGTTGGCGATCTCTACGGCGTGGTCGAGGTCGCGGTAGCCGATCACGCAGAGCACAGGCCCAAAGATCTCTTCCTGGGCGGCTGGATTCGAGTTGTCGGGTACGTCCAGCACCGTCGGCTCGAAGTAATAGCCACGGTCCAGTCCCTTGGGGCGATTGCCGCCTGCCACGACCGTGGCGCCAGCAGCGACGGCATCGGCCACGTAGCGTTCGCAACGATCCCGCTGTGCGGCCGAGATCACCGGCCCCAGAAGGGTCGAAGGGTCTGTGGGGTCCCCCACCTTCAGCGATCCGGTGAGAGCGGCGGCCTTCTCGAGCACCGCCGCCTTTTGGTCCTCCGGCACGAGCATCCGGGTCGGCGCAACGCAGGCCTGCCCGGAGTGAGCAGCGAACACGCCCATGCAACCAAGCGGCGCTCGCTCGACGGAATCGGGAAGGTAGAGCTGCACGGACTTACCGCCCAGCTCTAACAGCACTCGCTTCACGGTGTCGGCGGCCTGGGCTGAAATCAACTTTCCGACCGTCGTAGAGCCGGTGAAACTGACACAGTCGACCGCCGGGTGTGACGAGATCAGCTGGCTGCCCTCGATGCCGCCCTCCACGACGACATTGAGTACCCCGGCTGGAAGCCCGACCGCCGCAGCCGCCTCGCCCAATACCAGGGTGGCGATGGGCGTCAGCGGGCTGGGACGCACGATGACCGTGTTGCCAGTGAGGAGCGCCGGAACGAACTTCCACAACGGGGTTACCAACGGGAAGTTGTAGGCGGCGATGGCGGTCACAACGCCAATCGGCTCGTAGCGCATCATGCTTGCCGTCACCCGATTCCCGCCGATCACTTCGCTCAGCGGTCGAGGCGTGTACTCCGAGTCAGGGAGGCTTCGATAAATCTCGCAGGCCGCGCGGAGCTGGCCAAGGGGCATCGTCACCTGCGCACCGATCATGGAAACGGTGGCGCCCGCCTCTGCCGTCAGCGTCGCTCCCAATTCTTCACTCCGACCAGCGAGGTAGTCCCCCAGAGCCAGGACCTTCTCGATCCGCTCTTCACGCTTCAGTCCGCTCCACTCCCCGCTGTCGAACGCCCGGCGCGCGGCCAGCACGGCCGACTCCATCTGCCCGAGCGACAGCGTCTCTACCTCCGCAACGATCTCCTGGGTGGCGGGATTCTCCACCGCGAGCGGCGGGCCTTCGCCCTCCACGAAGCGGCCGTCCACGTAGGAACGACGAATATCGACGATTTTTGCACTCATCTGTTCTCTTCCCTTCTTGGCGTTGACCAAAGGCTGCGCGAATGGGGTTCATCAACAATCCTACGGCGCCAACCGTAAGGCAATCGCGGCTCCGGGAGGCACCCGCTATCGGACTCCGCTATTGCCGAAATCATGGGCGAAATCCCGCATGACGTGGCGTAACCGTCATCAGTACGCAGTGCTGCCATCGGGGCGCGGTACGGGCATCAGTACGCAGCGCGGTATTGGTCGAGTTGCTCAGCATTCATGCCCCACAGCGCCTGAATGGTCGCTCCCCCGTCGACGATGAGCGTCTGCCCAGTGATCCGGGCCGAAAGTCGGGAGCACAAAAAGAGCACGGCATTGGCGATGTCGGTCCCGCGGGGTGGCGAAAGCGGATTGATGCCGTTCACGGCGTACTCGTCCTCGGGCAGGTTCTCGTTGCCGTCACCGACGTTTCCCGGTGCGACGGCATTGGCCCGTATGCCATAGCGCCCGAGCTCGTGGGCGAACGTCTGGGCCAGCGAGATCACACCGGCCTTGGCCACACCGTAGGGGGCGTGGTACTGGGCGGCCAGGGTGCCGTCAACCGAGGCCAGAGCGACCAAGGAACCACCCGTTCCCTGGCTGATCATGTGTCGTCCCGCCGCCTTGAAAAGGAAGAAGACCTGGGTCACGTTGTGCAGGATCGAGAACTCCCAGTCCTCCAACGACGTGTTCTCGACCCGGTCCCAGGTGGCTTTTCCGATGATGTCAACGCATACGTCGAGGCCACCCAATCCGGCCACTGCCTCATCGACGGCACGCTGGGCTTGCTCTGGATCGGTCATGTCCGCCAAGACCGGAAAGGCTTTGCCCCCCACCGCTTCGATCTCTTTGACGGTCTCGAGACCGCGTCCTTCGTCCCAGTCGATGCACGCCACGGTGGCCCCGGCGTTGGCCAAGTTGAGAGCGGTTGCCCGTCCGTGACCAGCGCGCCCGGGGATGTACCCGGCCCCCGAGACAATGGCCCTCTTTCCCTCCAAGCCCAAGTCGATCATTAGTGCTCCTCTCTTGGGTGACTCTTGCCGGGCGCGTTCAACCGGCGAAAGTCGTCGACGCCCCGCCCACTACGCTTTCGAAGAGACCAACTTGCCACACGCCAGCTTGCCGGCCGGCACGTAGGACTTACCCTTGATCTCGAGCAACTGCTCGCAGTTGGTCTTGGGCACGCCGGCCAGGGTTCCAAAGTGCGTGAAGTCGTCGCCCGGGGGCGCTATCAGTCCACCGGCGGTGTAGCCGTTGACCTTGCGCAAGTCCGAGATGACGGCACTGCGGGTCGGGTTCGACCCCGCCAGTTGCAAGCCCTTGATCATGAGGTCGGCCGCCTCGTAGTTGTAGTCGATGTTGAGGCTGGGAATGCCGCCGGGCCAGGTGGTGTACTTCTTGAGGTTGCTGAGGAACGTTTTCACCGGAGCGGCGATGTCGTTGCCCAAGACGTTGATGGTGGCCGTGGCATAGGTCCCTTGCATGGCGGCCAGTGCGGTCGGTTGGTCCAGCACGGACTGGTCGTAGCCGGTGGCACACTCTTCTTTGACCTTGAGACCGGCCTGCTTGATGGCGGTGGCCAAGGCGGTACAGCTCGAGAGGAGACTGAGCACCTCGACCCCGTTGCAGCCCTTTGACTTCATCTCCAGGGCGAAGGTGGTGAAGTTGACGTCGCCGATCGGCACGATGTCATTGATGCACTCGCTGATGCCGATGGGCTTGCCCGCCGCAAAAATAGCATTCGCCGCATTGATGGCGCTGGGGACGTTGGCCACCACGGTGGCCAGCTTGGTGATGCCAACTGCCTTGAGGGCCGCCTCGGCGTCGTTGTAGCTGTAGTTCCTGCCGTTGATGGGCGCGGTGAGGGTTCCGGTCACACTGAACATGTTCGAGTTGGCCTTGGCCGCCCACTCGGGACCGTCTTCGGCCGCCCCGGTGACCGGTATCTTCTGCGCGCTCAGGTAGCTGGCGCCGCCAAAGGCGATCGAGGCGTTGTCAATGACGGCAAAGACACCTTTGTCCTGGACCAGGGTCTGGGCGGCCGAGAGGTTGCCACTGGGCGTGGACTGGTCGTCTTCGACCACCAGCTGTATTTTGCGCCCGTTTATCCCGCCCGCCGCGTTCTGGGCGTCGATGCGGGCCTCGGCCCCGACCTCACTGCCGCCGTAGGTCGGTGCACCGACTCCGGTGTCGTCGGTGATCAGCCCAATGACGATCGGGGGCTTGGCTGCCGTGGCGGCGGCTCCTGACACCCCGACGAGCACTCCGGTAAGACAAAAGATTGCTGTACCGAGGCGCAGCGCTCTCATTCTCGTCCGCATGGACGACCCCCCTTGTAATGGCCAAATGGCGATTCTCGCTAGACTGCCCTTCTACCGGGAGCATAACGAGAGTCCGCCCCGACGGCAAGACACCCCTGCGTCACAGTCCGACCCGGGGACTTGGAGAGCCGCCGTCCGGTCAAATCGGGAAACCGAGCGCAGCGGCTGCGACGGCAGGTGTGGATTGGGCCCAATGCTGTTCGTAGGCGGCACTGGTTGACATTGAACGCAGCTCGGCTCGATCCAGGTAGAGCACTCCGTTGAGGTGGTCCGTTTCGTGCTGGGCGATACGCGCCGGCCAGCCGGACAGTTCGAGGTCGTACCCACGACCGGTTCGATCCTGCGCAGATAGCTGCACCCGCCGAAAGCGCGACACCACCGCCGTCAACCCGGCCACACTCAGGCAGCCTTCGTAAAAGGCACGCCGTTCGGGACCCAAGGGCGTGACCACCGGATTCACCAAGTCGAGCCCTGGCTGTGGCTGCCGCTCGCGCGCGGCGGCGACCTCAGGGGCCACATCGGCTGGGTCGCCGATCACCGCCAACGCCAGCGGAATACCGATCTGCGGTGCGGCAAGTCCGACCCCAACCCCGGGGAGATATGCGTGCATCGCGTCGAGCAGCTCGTGCAACAGGTGCGCGGGAAGCTGGCCGTCGTAGGGTGCGGCTCTGCCTCTGAGAACCGGCTCTCCAACTTGGGTGATGCTCCACGGACGAGGCGCGGAGAGGACCGCCTCTACGAGGTCGACAAGCCTGGCGTCGATCGTGCTCATGCAACGCATACTGACGTTTTGATGCCTCCAGCGACGTCCGCCGTGCGATACACGTCCCGACGTTAGTGGGGTCGCTCGGAATACTCGTCGCGCAGGTGCTAACCCGACACATCATCACCGAGGGCCAGCCAGGCCTCGCGGATGGCGCGGTCACCGGGCGCCCACGGCCCGCGTCTCCTGCGCACCTGGGTCGAGTGCGTCGATCGAAGCGTTGTCCCCGTAGCCGACCCCAAACCCGCCGCCGACCCACACCCCAACCTTGCGCCACGAGGTCAAGAGAGCTCTCGTGAGACCCTTCGGCGAAGATCGCGTTCGCCATTTGGGCCAGTTTTGATGACTTCGTGCCCGGCCGGAGGCAGCAGATTGCGATCTACATTGAAGGATTCTGGCATTGACGGCACCCCCTAGGTCGACAGCGCGCGATGTTCGCACCACCTTGCATCACGCTGGACGGGGTTCGACTGTTACCCCCGAAGCAGTTGAGGCACTCCATGGCGCCGCACCCATACGCTGAGGAGCATGAGTCCCGAGAAAATTCCGTCGTCGCATCTCGACCTGCTCGAACAGCCCATTCCCGTAACGCTCGCCACCTTGAGCCCGACCGGACATCCTCAACTCACGGCCGTGTGGCTCGTGCTCGAGGGCGAGGTGCTCGTTACGTCGCTTGCCGGCGTTCGGCAGAAGCTGAAAAATATGATCGCACGGCCGCAGGCCACCGTGTTCGTCATTGATCCACGTAATCCCTTCCGCACACTTGAGGTGCGCTGCGATGTGACCATCGAACCAGACCCCGAACTCACCACGCTTTCCAAAGTACTGCGTGCCTACGGGACTGACCTGCAGTCATTCGAAGCGCCTCTTGAGGGTCGTGTCGCCGTCGTTTTGCATCCGGTTCACGTGGTGGCACTCGGCTAAGGCATCTCCAGCACATCGGATTCACGTTTGACCGTGCGGCCGAAAGTCTCTATTTCGCCCATGTAGCCCGTTGCCACCTAGCGCGCCACCCGGTGGCGGAGGTAGACGACTCTCGACCTGAATGTGCGGGTCTCGACGAGTTCGAGATCCACTCGGCGCTCGTGCTGGGAAAAGAACGGAATGCCACCGCCAAGAAGCACCGGGTAGACCCTGCCCCGGTACTCGTCGATTAGACCCAACGCGGCCGCCTGGTCGGCGAGAGTCGCGCCGCCGATCGCGATGTCGCCCTCCCCCGGCTCGGCTCGCAGCCGCTCGATCTCCTCCGCCACGCCGCCGGAGGCCAGGCGGGCATTGCCCTGCACCGCTGACAGCGTGGTGGAGAACACCACCTTGGGGAGCGCCTTCCAGATCGAGGCCCACTCGAGCATTGAGTCATCGAGCAATGGATCCTGGTCGGCAGTCTCCCAGTACAGCATCGTCTCGTACAGCCGTCGTCCCAACAGGTGAACGCCGACCTCTCGTATCTCCTCAGTGACGAAGCGAAAGACCTCCTCGTCGGGCTCTGTCCAGTCGAAGTCGCCGTGCGGCCCGGCGATGTAGCCGTCAAGTGAGATACCCATCGAATAGGTCACGCTGCGCATCTGAAGTCCTCCTTTGCAACGGGTTCGACAGTACGACCACCGGATGTCACAGGACTTATCGCTCGAAGATCCAGCGACAGGTACCAGTTGGGCCTTCCCCGTGAATGAGGTGCACTGCGGGGATCAGAGAAATCACCCTGAGCTGGTTTTTCAGTCAGGATTCCTGGTTGGCGCAGCAGAGAATAGAACCGTCAGCTCATGATCGACGAACCGACTCAAATGACTCTGGATTGGCGATTTCGAGGAGAAGGATCCATCCAGTGACGATTCTTTGGCGTCTTCCCGAGCAGTGTTTCGTGGACGAGGTGGGGACTCAGTCGCGTTGGGCGACGCTGTCCAGGCATAACAGCTGTTGAAAGATCCCGTGGAAAGCAATAGCGTCACTCCCGTTGCCGTGGGCTCGTGCAGGGTGCCACTGCAGAGGAGGGATCATGCGAGTCGAATCGTCAGTGACTTCCATCAGTTGGATCCCCTCGGAAGCGATCAGTGGGGTCATGATGAAGCTTCCGTTCGAATGGGGTCTGGCCCATTATGACGAACCACCCCCCGACGTCGTGAACGACCTGAACGGACTTCGAGAGGCTGACCGATTTCGATTTGCCAACGTGCTCCACGCGTGGGTTGAGGTGGAGGACGGGCGCATCACCAGTTGGGGTCAGTCCGGGGAGGGATTGATCGGCTCGACGACCCTGCGGATCGGCAGCCGCCAAGCCACATTCCAGGCGACCTCTCTTCCTGATCTGCGTCCTGAGCCGACCGTCACCGACGACGCGGTCGTGTTCACGCAGACAGCAGGGGGCCGCACAGGTGTTCCCGCGCCCCGCCGGGTGCGACGGGCTCCGTTCGTACAGTTCTCCGCTCCCCTGGCCTGGACGACGCTCAGGCTGACGCTCCGAGCTAACGGGGATTGTGAGCACGAGTTGGCCGGAGCAAGCCCGTTCCCCCGACATTGGGTCTATGGGTCAACAGGCCAACTGGAGAAAAAGAGCGGCCTGGTTGACTTTTCGGATTGGTCCAAAAACGCATTCGGTCGTCACAGTCCATGGGGCGACTCCGACTCGCCTGCGCTGAGCACCGCCGTCGAGACAGCTCTCGAGCGAGAGTTGTCAGTGTCCCTGATGCGAGGTGATATCAAACCGCTCATCCGCTCGGTTCCCGCCGGTGGCGTCATCACCGAGGAAGGGGCGGAGGAGTCAGAGGTCTTTCTCATCTTGGACGGAGTGGTGAGTGTGGACGTCAATGGCGAGGTTTTGGCCGAGCTCGGACCGGGTGCTTTGTTGGGGGAGCGCGCCATTCTCGAAGGGGGGAAGAGAACTTCGACTTTGCGGGCCGTGACGGCGACAAAGCTTGCCGTGGTCCCGGGCGATCGCCTCGACCACGATGCGCTCACGGAATTGAGCAAGGGGCATCGACGCGAAGAGGAACGCGGGTGAGCTTTGTGTCGTCCTTCAGTCTCGCCGCGAGAGATCGATGATCATCCCCTCGGCGGCGGCATCCACCTGCAGCCCGGCACCACTGAAGCTGGCGACAATTTCGTCGATAGCGTCGTCGGTTCGGGAAGGCTCGTGATGAAAGAGCAGGACTCGCCCCGACGTGTGCCGCTCGGGCAAAGCCGACCGCGTATCCGCAGGAGGCATGACCCCAACTGATTCGTGATGGGAGTTCCGTGTCAGTGTATTGCCCGTCGTGAATGAGCAGGTCACACCCTCGCGCCAATTGCATCGCCGTGTCGTGGTGTTCGCCGAGCTCGTCGCTCCCGGGTCCGATGGACGTCGGGGAATGGTCGCTGAGATACGCAACCGCCGACGTGCCATCAGAGATGCGGTACCCGAAGCTTCGACTCCCTTTATGGGGAATATCGAGTGCGGTCACAGTGAAGCCTTCGATCTGGTGCTCCCCAGCTTCTAGCGCTGAGAACAGCCACGTGCCTTGCAGCTCCGCCGGAGTGATAGGGAAGAAGGGAACAGACATCATTCCCATCAGCATGGCCTCAGGGTCACCCTGGGCCGGCATGAAGAGATCGACATTCGCATCGGGACGATCACCGGCAACGAAAAATGGAAGACCCTGGGTGTGGTCCCAGTGCAGATGCCCCAGCAGTATCGCGCCACGAAACGGCTGACCATCGAGGAGCGCCGTGACGCGGCGGATGCCCGTACCGGCATCGAGGAGCAGGGAGGGTGGCTGACCGTCATGACACAGGGCCACGCACGACGTGTGACCTCCATAGCGGAGAAACTCAGGTCCAGGTGCGGGTGTGGAACCACGAACACCACAGATGATCACCCTCACCGGCTCATGGTCCGGAGGTTGCACACCGGGTCGCGTCCCGAACTACGGAGCAATAGTGGCTCGACTGTCGGGACCTCCCGGCGGAGGGCCTTGGGGTGTCATGGGCTCCGATGAAGTCTCTTCGTCCAGCGGATCATCGTCGACCACGATGATCTGCGCCAAGAGCACGTCGTCGTCGTAATCGTCAAAGACCTCCTCGTTGGGCGCTGGAGTGAGATAACCGGCGGCGAACCCTACGGCACAAGTGATGATGAGGAGCGGGAGCCAACGTCCCGGGCCGGGGGTAAAGATCTCAAAGGCCGAAAAGGTGAAGGTCAGTACGAGGCCAACTCCGAAACCGGGTATGAAGAAGCGGACTCCACGGAGCCATCGATTGGACGGCAGAGTGTGGCGGGCCATAGCGAGGAGGGCAAAGGCGAAGGATGAAGCCGTGAGAAGCAAGACAGCGAGGCCAAAGAGACCGTAGAGGGACTGCAGCGATCCGTGCACTTCGGCGACGACAGCTTGGGAGGTGATCTCGTTGCCTCCCGGCCCGAGAAGGGAGATTGTGCTTCCCACCAGTCCCGTCGCCTGGCTCCCGATGCCGCTCATATCGACCGCGAACAGAAGTGATTTTGAGGTTCCCGGTGGGATGACAAGCCCCACTGCCGTGTTGTAGGAGTAGAGAGGCAGATCCATCACGTTGCCCTCGAATCGGACTGCTTCGACATGAAGTGTCGAGGTGTCCGAGCTCCTCACGGTGATGCGGATCGTTGTCGGTCGATTCGGATAGATCGGCACCGGGTGTGCGTCCGTTGAAAGTGATGCGTTCTGACCGTTGACCTCCGCACTGAATCTGGCGCCCTGTGAGGCCGCCCCCGCCGCAGGCCCCCAAAAAAACAGCGTCAAAGCGCCCACACCGACGGCGACGGCCCCGAGCACCGAAACGAAGTGGCGTTGGGCGAGCCTGCCCTGTGTAAGGAACACCTCAGCCTCGTCCGCCGGCGGATAGGGCGCCAGTGGGAAGGCTCGACCGACGTGCCACGAGTACGAGCCGATTCGACTGGCGGCGTACACGAGCCCGCTTGCCGATTTGCAGCGCGGCGAGCCCAGCCAGCACCCCGCTCGCAGCACCGAAGACGGCGGGAATTACGAACCCGATCAGCGTTGGATGGGCCAGCCCCAACATCCAACCCCAGAACGTTGCCGTCACACCGAAGAAAACCCCCACGACGGCGAGCCCGGCCACGGGTGCCCGCAACTTTCTCCGGTAGCCACGCCGGATGGTGCGCAGGAAGGACTCGGCATACGCGGCCACAACCAGGAGGAGAATGATCCCTACCCCTCCCCCGAAGGTGGCAAAGGGTGAGCGAGCGACCTGGGTCGAGAAGTCATCGACCACCGTGCGACTCCCTTCGGCGACATTGAGCGTCGCCGAGAGCTTGCCGCCTACGAGGTAACGCCCGATGCTGGCATCAACCGACGCTGTCCAACCTGTTGGCTGATGGACAAAGGGCACGGTCGTGGAGTGCACCACGTCGATGCCTCCGAATGACAGGGCCAGTTGAGCGGTAGCCGGCGTGGCGTCACCGGGTAGGTGATGCACGACGATGGGAATATCGCGCGCGAGATCGAGGGGCACCGAGGCACCCTTCGCCGGATCGCGACCGCTGACGGTGACCGAGCCGGCAGCTAGCTGGGGATGGGGAAGAGATCTGCCGATGCCGAAGAGCCCGAAGATGATGCAAATGACCGCGAGACCAACGGTGCACCAAATGAGCCGAGTCGGGTAGGCGGGCATCTCGACTTCGCGGCGACGGAGCGGCATGAGCTCCCCCAAGGAGAGCCCTGCCGCTGCGCCCGCTCCATTGTGCACCTCGAGGGCTGGTCGTATGACAGAGCCATCGTCGGCATGAACTGGCGCGCTAGTGGCGCCCCTGGCGCTCACGAGAATGGGCCCTGAGTCCCGAAGCTGGACGTCGGTCTCCTCGAGCCAGTCTGGCCCCCATGCTGCGCTGGCCGCACGGCCTATGGCGATCCCAAACGCCTCGGCGGACTCGAACCGGTCTTGGGGCGAACGGGACAGCGCCTTCATGACTACCTCGGCCAGGCCGGCCGGGACCGTCGGTGCGACCTTGCTCAGCTGGGTTGGGTCCTCGTTTATGTGGCGAAGAACGATGGCGAGGGAGCCACCATCTTCTAGGAACGGGAGCTGCCCGGAAAGGAGCTCGAAGAGCATGACGCCAACGGCATAGATGTCCGTTGCCGGCCCCAGATCAGTGCCACTGGCCTGTTCCGGAGCCATGTAGGCCGGGGTACCAAGCAGTTCCCCCTCCCGGCTGGCCAGCACGTCGTTCTGACCGAGTACCCGGGCAATGCCAAAATCGGTCACCTTGAGAGAGTGATCGGCGCCGAAGAGGACGTTTTCCGGCTTCATGTCACGGTGGAGCACTCCGTGTTGGTGGGCACCGTGCAGGCCCGAGCAGACACCCAATGCGATAGCGCAGGCAGTGCGCTGGTCGAAACCTCGTTCGACGAAGCGGTTCCATACGGTACCGCCAGCGAGACGTTCCATCACCAGAAGGCATGTGTCTTCATGCTCGACGTAGTCATAGATGGGTACGACATGTGGGTGATCGATTGAAGCCAGGACTTGGGCTTCGGACAAAAAGCGCAACCGTACGGCCTCGTCGCTCATGAGGCCGGGAGAGAGCTGTTTGATCGCCACCTCACGACCAAGTTGACGATGGCGCCCCGCTATCACGACCCCGAAGGCGCCTCGCCCAAGCTCGGCCCCTATCTCATACCCGGGAAGAGCACCATCCAAGACACCGTCGGTATCCATGAGGCTCCTCCGCAGTCAAAGCTGATCGCTCAGGGTATGAGTGCGAGTCTACAATTATGTGCTACCGCTATGTGAAAAGGGCGTGAGAGAACATAGTGTAGTGAAAACGAGGGAACTCGAGGTTGGCGTTAGCGCTGCCGATCCAATGTTGGGGGTTCGGCGGCCAGCCCAGTTCACTTGAGCGAGGAGACGTGATTGGGAGTGGCCAAAGACCCGTTCGCCCACGTGGTTCTTGATCCGGGAACGGCTGGTGAAGCCACACAGCCTCTCTATGATCGACTCTTTGTCGGGCGGGAGTGCGCTGGAGTTGATGATGCGCATCGCATAGTGCTCAGTGACGACCTGGCGATTTCTCGAAATCATCTCGAACTACGAGTGGACCCCGAGCGAGAGATCGCCGTGGTCGTCGATGTTTCCAGCAATGGGAGTCGGGTCAATGGCATCCGTATCGAACGTTCGGTCGCGGTGCCGCTCAATCACGGAGACGTGATTCGTTTGGGAGAACACGCACTCGAGCTCAGGGTTCTTTCGGCGACCACTCGTCCGGTACGACAAGTCGAGTCGCGTTCGACTGTGTCCATCGCCAACCCCACCGTGATGGCCCTACTGGTTGGTGATCTCATCAACTTTTCTACGGTTTCCGAGCAAGCCGATCATCAGGTTCTTGCCCGGGACATCGACGTTCTCTACTCCGAGCTGCGAAAGCTCCTCAATGCGCATCGAGGAACCCTGGTCGACTACGTGGGCGATGCCTTCTTTGCCGGGTGGGAACTCGATGTCGATGCCGATGCAGCAGCCAACGCATTGAGTTTTGCGCTCGCAGCCGCCGAACTCGTCTCTGAATTGACGCCGACCTTCGAGCTACGAAACGTCGACGGATCACCCCTCCAGATGGGGTGGGGGATAACGATGGGGTCGGTGATCATGCAGCTGATGCCGGGTGCGGTCGTGATGGTCCTAGGGGATGCCACGAATCTTGCCTTCCGCATCTCGAGCATTGCCGGCCGCGAAGAGCGCCCACAGATTCTCGCCACCGACAATGTGCGCCAAGCCGCAGGCGAAGCATTCGTCTTCGGCGAACCGGAGTCCGTCACGGTAAAAGGAAGAATCACGGTTGAGACGATCTATGGAGTTTCGTCCAGCTAGCCGTGATTTCCATCAGGTCCCTGGCGAAACCGTCGTCATACGCTGAGGTCGTCAACTTCAAAGTCCAATACTGTCTTCCTACGTCGACGACGGGTTGCATTTGAATTCAGTTGGCCCCGAAGGAGGACCAGCCCGAGGATCGCGAACGCTCCGAAGGTGGCGGCGCTGCCTTCTCCCACCGAGATATTCGACGAGACCACCATGGCCAGTGTCGTCTTGAGGACCACTGGTCCACAGGCAGCCTGCAGTTCGTACTCACCTGCCACGAGCTGTGGCGGGGAGACGTTGGCCGTGAAGGCTCCCACACTGTTCGATGTGGTCCGGCCGACGGTCATCCCATTGATCGTGAGGACCACCGGCGCGTTCGGGTCACATCCTTGACCGGACACACTGGTGGTCTGACCTGGCACAATTGCGATGTTGCTCACCACGGCCACGCTGGGCGGGATGTTCTGTTCCCCTACTCCCGTCGAAGACGGAGTCGAGGCCGAAACTGGTGCGGAAGCCGGTGCGGAAGATTGGCTAGAAGACGATACGAACGAGCTCGGGGTCGGAATGGACGTCACCGGCGATGTTGGCACGGAAGTTGATGTCGGCAGTGGCGAACTAGTTGGCGAGGTGCTTACCGGAGGCGGAGTTGGAGCCGGTGGGGTTGGAGGCGGTGGGGTTGGAGCCGGTGGGGTTGGAGCCGGTGGGGTTGGAGGCGGTGGGGTTGGAGCCGGTGGGGTTGGAGCCGGTGGGGTTGGAGGCGGTGGGGTTGGAGCCGGTGGGGTTGGAGGCGAAGACACGGTGAGGCTGAAGCTCCACGTCCCGATGTCGCCCACCGAGTCAGAGTCGGCGCCGCTGACCGAATAGGTCCCCGGGGCCAAGGTGCCCGCGGCGCTGATGGCCCCGCTCGAAGAGACCACCACCTTGGTCGAGTCGGCCGAAACGGTCTCGGTGAAGCCGAACGGGCCGGTGCCGTTGGTCACGGTGAGCTGACTCGAGTATCCGGCCCCGTCGGCCACCGTGGCCGAGGTCGGCGCGCCCTGGGTCAAGATGACCAGGGCCGAAGACACGGTGAGGCTGAAGCTCCACGTCCCGATGTCGCCCACCGAGTCAGAGTCGGCGCCGCTGACCGAATAGGTCCCCGGGGCCAAGGTGCCCGCGGCGCTGATGGCCCCGCTCGAAGAGACCACCACCTTGGTCGAGTCGGCCGAAACGGTCTCGGTGAAGCCGAACGGGCCGGTGCCGTTGGTCACGGTGAGCTGACTCGAGTATCCGGCCCCGTCGGCCACCGTGGCCGAGGTCGGCGCGCCCTGGGTCAAGATGACCAGGGCCGAAGACACGGTGAGGCTGAAGCTCCACGTCCCGATGTCGCCCACCGAGTCAGAGTCGGCGCCGCTGACCGAATAGGTCCCCGGGGCCAAGGTGCCCGCGGCGCTGATGGCCCCGCTCGAAGAGACCACCACCTTGGTCGAGTCGGCCGAAACGGTCTCGGTGAAGCCGAACGGGCCGGTGCCGTTGGTCACGGTGAGCTGACTCGAGTATCCGGCCCCGTCGGCCACCGTGGCCGAGGTCGGCGCGCCCTGGGTCAAGATGACCAGGGCCGAAGACACGGTGAGGCTGAAGCTCCACGTCCCGATGTCGCCCACCGAGTCAGAGTCGGCGCCGCTGACCGAATAGGTCCCCGGGGCCAAGGTGCCCGCGGCGCTGATGGCCCCGCTCGAAGAGACCACCACCTTGGTCGAGTCGGCCGAAACGGTCTCGGTGAAGCCGAACGGGCCGGTGCCGTTGGTCACGGTGAGCTGACTCGAGTATCCGGCCCCGTCGGCCACCGTGGCCGAGGTCGGCGCGCCCTGGGTCAAGATGACCAGGGCCGAAGACACGGTGAGGCTGAAGCTCCACGTCCCGATGTCGCCCACCGAGTCAGAGTCGGCGCCGCTGACCGAATAGGTCCCCGGGGCCAAGGTGCCCGCGGCGCTGATGGCCCCGCTCGAAGAGACCACCACCTTGGTCGAGTCGGCCGAAACGGTCTCGGTGAAGCCGAACGGGCCGGTGCCGTTGGTCACGGTGAGCTGACTCGAGTATCCGGCCCCGTCGGCCACCGTGGCCGAGGTCGGCGCGCCCTGGGTCAAGATGACCAGGGCCGAAGACACGGTGAGGCTGAAGCTCCACGTCCCGATGTCGCCCACCGAGTCAGAGTCGGCGCCGCTGACCGAATAGGTCCCCGGGGCCAAGGTGCCCGCGGCGCTGATGGCCCCGCTCGAAGAGACCACCACCTTGGTCGAGTCGGCCGAAACGGTCTCGGTGAAGCCGAACGGGCCGGTGCCGTTGGTCACGGTGAGCTGACTCGAGTATCCGGCCCCGTCGGCCACCGTGGCCGAGGTCGGCGCGCCCTGGGTCAAGATGACCAGGGCCGAAGACACGGTGAGGCTGAAGCTCCACGTCCCGATGTCGCCCACCGAGTCAGAGTCGGCGCCGCTGACCGAATAGGTCCCCGGGGCCAAGGTGCCCGCGGCGCTGATGGCCCCGCTCGAAGAGACCACCACCTTGGTCGAGTCGGCCGAAACGGTCTCGGTGAAGCCGAACGGGCCGGTGCCGTTGGTCACGGTGAGCTGACTCGAGTATCCGGCCCCGTCGGCCACCGTGGCCGAGGTCGGCGCGCCCTGGGTCAAGATGACCAGGGCCGCGCTCACCGCCGTGCTCCCGGTGACCTCGGGGGCGGCGCCGTAGCCCGCACCGGCGGCCTGGTTGGCGTCGATGATGCAGCTGCCCGTGCCGGTGTAGTTGAGCGTGGTGCCGTCGAGGCCCGACACGTTGCACACCCCGGGGGCGGTGGAGGGGTCGATGCTAAAGATCACCGGCTGGCCCGAGGCCCCGCCCGTGGCCGACAACGTGGCCGAGCCGCCCACCGAGCCCGTGGCCGGGGCGGTAAAGGAGATGGTCTGGGTGCCCGCGCTCACCGCCGTGCTCCCGGTGACCTCGGGGGCGGCGCCGTAGCCCGCACCGGCGGCCTGGTTGGCGTCGATGATGCAGCTGCCCGTGCCGGTGTAGTTGAGCGTGGTGCCGTCGAGGCCCGACACGTTGCACACCCCGGGGGCGGTGGAGGGGTCGATGCTAAAGATCACCGGCTGGCCCGAGGCCCCGCCCGTGGCCGACAACGTGGCCGAGCCGCCCACCGAGCCCGTGGCCGGGGCGGTAAAGGAGATGGTCTGGGTGCCCGCGCTCACCGCCGTGCTCCCGGTGACCTCGGGGGCGGCGCCGTAGCCCGCACCGGCGGCCTGGTTGGCGTCGATGATGCAGCTGCCCGTGCCGGTGTAGTTGAGCGTGGTGCCGTCGAGGCCCGACACGTTGCACACCCCGGGGGCGGTGGAGGGGTCGATGCTAAAGATCACCGGCTGGCCCGAGGCCCCGCCCGTGGCCGACAACGTGGCCGAGCCGCCCACCGAGCCCGTGGCCGGGGCGGTAAAGGAGATGGTCTGGGTGCCCGCGCTCACCGCCGTGCTCCCGGTGACCTCGGGGGCGGCGCCGTAGCCCGCACCGGCGGCCTGGTTGGCGTCGATGATGCAGCTGCCCGTGCCGGTGTAGTTGAGCGTGGTGCCGTCGAGGCCCGACACGTTGCACACCCCGGGGGCGGTGGAGGGGTCGATGCTAAAGATCACCGGCTGGCCCGAGGCCCCGCCCGTGGCCGACAACGTGGCCGAGCCGCCCACCGAGCCCGTGGCCGGGGCGGTAAAGGAGATGGTCTGGGTGCCCGCGCTCACCGCCGTGCTCCCGGTGACCTCGGGGGCGGCGCCGTAGCCCGCACCGGCGGCCTGGTTGGCGTCGATGATGCAGCTGCCCGTGCCGGTGTAGTTGAGCGTGGTGCCGTCGAGGCCCGACACGTTGCACACCCCGGGGGCGGTGGAGGGGTCGATGCTAAAGATCACCGGCTGGCCCGAGGCCCCGCCCGTGGCCGACAACGTGGCCGAGCCGCCCACCGAGCCCGTGGCCGGGGCGGTAAAGGAGATGGTCTGGGTGCCCGCGCTCACCGCCGTGCTCCCGGTGACCTCGGGGGCGGCGCCGTAGCCCGCACCGGCGGCCTGGTTGGCGTCGATGATGCAGCTGCCCGTGCCGGTGTAGTTGAGCGTGGTGCCGTCGAGGCCCGACACGTTGCACACCCCGGGGGCGGTGGAGGGGTCGATGCTAAAGATCACCGGCTGGCCCGAGGCCCCGCCCGTGGCCGACAACGTGGCCGAGCCGCCCACCGAGCCCGTGGCCGGGGCGGTAAAGGAGATGGTCTGGGTGCCCGCGCTCACCGCCGTGCTCCCGGTGACCTCGGGGGCGGCGCCGTAGCCCGCACCGGCGGCCTGGTTGGCGTCGATGATGCAGCTGCCCGTGCCGGTGTAGTTGAGCGTGGTGCCGTCGAGGCCCGACACGTTGCACACCCCGGGGGCGGTGGAGGGGTCGATGCTAAAGATCACCGGCTGGCCCGAGGCCCCGCCCGTGGCCGACAACGTGGCCGAGCCGCCCACCGAGCCCGTGGCCGGGGCGGTAAAGGAGATGGTCTGGGTGCCCGCGCTCACCGCCGTGCTCCCGGTGACCTCGGGGGCGGCGCCGTAGCCCGCACCGGCGGCCTGGTTGGCGTCGATGATGCAGCTGCCCGTGCCGGTGTAGTTGAGCGTGGTGCCGTCGAGGCCCGACACGTTGCACACCCCGGGGGCGGTGGAGGGGTCGATGCTAAAGATCACCGGCTGGCCCGAGGCCCCGCCCGTGGCCGACAACGTGGCCGAGCCGCCCACCGAGCCCGTGGCCGGGGCGGTAAAGGAGATGGTCTGGGTGCCCGCGCTCACCGCCGTGCTCCCGGTGACCTCGGGGGCGGCGCCGTAGCCCGCACCGGCGGCCTGGTTGGCGTCGATGATGCAGCTGCCCGTGCCGGTGTAGTTGAGCGTGGTGCCGTCGAGGCCCGACACGTTGCACACCCCGGGGGCGGTGGAGGGGTCGATGCTAAAGATCACCGGCTGGCCCGAGGCCCCGCCCGTGGCCGACAACGTGGCCGAGCCGCCCACCGAGCCCGTGGCCGGGGCGGTAAAGGAGATGGTCTGGGTGCCCGCGCTCACCGCCGTGCTCCCGGTGACCTCGGGGGCGGCGCCGTAGCCCGCACCGGCGGCCTGGTTGGCGTCGATGATGCAGCTGCCCGTGCCGGTGTAGTTGAGCGTGGTGCCGTCGAGGCCCGACACGTTGCACACCCCGGGGGCGGTGGAGGGGTCGATGCTAAAGATCACCGGCTGGCCCGAGGCCCCGCCCGTGGCCGACAACGTGGCCGAGCCGCCCACCGAGCCCGTGGCCGGGGCGGTAAAGGAGATGGTCTGGGTGCCCGCGCTCACCGCCGTGCTCCCGGTGACCTCGGGGGCGGCGCCGTAGCCCGCACCGGCGGCCTGGTTGGCGTCGATGATGCAGCTGCCCGTGCCGGTGTAGTTGAGCGTGGTGCCGTCGAGGCCCGACACGTTGCACACCCCGGGGGCGGTGGAGGGGTCGATGCTAAAGATCACCGGCTGGCCCGAGGCCCCGCCCGTGGCCGACAACGTGGCCGAGCCGCCCACCGAGCCCGTGGCCGGGGCGGTAAAGGAGATGGTCTGGGTGCCCGCGCTCACCGCCGTGCTCCCGGTGACCTCGGGGGCGGCGCCGTAGCCCGCACCGGCGGCCTGGTTGGCGTCGATGATGCAGCTGCCCGTGCCGGTGTAGTTGAGCGTGGTGCCGTCGAGGCCCGACACGTTGCACACCCCGGGGGCGGTGGAGGGGTCGATGCTAAAGATCACCGGCTGGCCCGAGGCCCCGCCCGTGGCCGACAACGTGGCCGAGCCGCCCACCGAGCCCGTGGCCGGGGCGGTAAAGGAGATGGTCTGGGTGCCCGCGCTCACCGCCGTGCTCCCGGTGACCTCGGGGGCGGCGCCGTAGCCCGCACCGGCGGCCTGGTTGGCGTCGATGATGCAGCTGCCCGTGCCGGTGTAGTTGAGCGTGGTGCCGTCGAGGCCCGACACGTTGCACACCCCGGGGGCGGTGGAGGGGTCGATGCTAAAGATCACCGGCTGGCCCGAGGCCCCGCCCGTGGCCGACAACGTGGCCGAGCCGCCCACCGAGCCCGTGGCCGGGGCGGTAAAGGAGATGGTCTGGGTGCCCGCGCTCACCGCCGTGCTCCCGGTGACCTCGGGGGCGGCGCCGTAGCCCGCACCGGCGGCCTGGTTGGCGTCGATGATGCAGCTGCCCGTGCCGGTGTAGTTGAGCGTGGTGCCGTCGAGGCCCGACACGTTGCACACCCCGGGGGCGGTGGAGGGGTCGATGCTAAAGATCACCGGCTGGCCCGAGGCCCCGCCCGTGGCCGACAACGTGGCCGAGCCGCCCACCGAGCCCGTGGCCGGGGCGGTAAAGGAGATGGTCTGGGTGCCCGCGCTCAGGAATACTGAACTCGATGGATACGACACGGAATAGGCGTAACCGTTGAAGGCAAAGGCGGAGAATGTACCGGTCACCGGACCGGAGATCGGGGTGAAGGTTGACCCAAGGGCAGGCGATCCCACCGTCGTGACTCCCAGGGTTCCAGCCAAAGTCACTCCGGGACCGGAGATTCCTCCTTTGCCCGAGATTCCGTTGACCGTGACCCCCAGGGTCCCCAAGGAGGTGTTAGTGAGAGTGCTGCCGCCGCTCAGCGCCAGCTGCCCGCCATTGATCACCTGGAAGGTCCCGCTGTTGGTGGTCAGGGTGCCCGAGTCCTGACGAGTGTCGGGTGCCCCGATGGTCACGGTGCCGCCGGACTGGTTGGTCACCGGGGTGTCGATGTAGGCCGGTTGGGAACCAGATCCACCCGACGTCGAGAGCACACCACCCGAGGCGACCGTAAGACCGCCGGTGCCATTGATGTCGGCGTAGGCGCCAGCAGGTTTCAGGATGAGGGTCCCGGCGTCGATGACCGCGCTGGGCATGGCCAGATGAACGTTCGTAGAGGAGCCATCCACGGTGACGGTCTGCCCAGAAGGAATGGTGCCCGACAAAGTGGTGCCGGCGACCACGTCGAATGCTCCGGTGCCTGCGCTGTCGATAAGGCTTCCCCCACCGATCGTGACCGGATTACCCGATTCGGTGCCGCCGGACTGAGTGAAGGTTCCGTTGTCGCTAAGGACGCCGGTGACCGTCAGGGTGCCTGCGCTGTCGGTGAATGAGCTGCCGGCGGTCAGGGCCAGGTTCCCAGCACTGGTCACGGTGAAGGTCCCGCTGTTGGTGGTCAGGGTGCCCGAGTCCTGACGAGTGTCGGGTGCCCCGATGGTCACGGTGCCGCCGGACTGGTTGGTCACCGGGGTCTCGATGTAGGCCGGTTGGGAACCAGATCCACCCGACGTCGAGAGCACACCACCCGAGGCGACCGTAAGACCGCCGGCGCCATTGATGTCGGCGTAGGCGCCAGCAGGTTTCAGGATAAGGGTCCCGGCGTCGATGACCGCGGTGGGGCATGGCCAGATGAACGTTCGTAGAGGAGCCATCCACGGTGACGGTCTGCCCAGAAGGAATGGTGCCCGACAAAGTGGTGCCGGCGACCACGTCGAATGCTCCGGTGCCTGCGCTGTCGATAAGGCTTCCCCCACCGATCGTGACCGGATTACCCGATTCGGTGCCGCCGGACTGAGTGAAGGTTCCGTTGTCGCTAAGGACGCCGGTGACCGTCAGGGTGCCTGCGCTGTCGGTGAATGAGCTGCCGGCGGTCAGGGCCAGGTTCCCAGCACTGGTCACGCTGAAGGTCCCGCTGTTGGTGGTCAGGGTGCCCGAGTCCTGACGAGTGTCGGGTGCCCCGATGGTCACGGTGCCGCCGGACTGGTTGGTCACCGGGGTGTCGATGTAGGCCGGTTGGGAACCAGATCCACCCGACGTCGAGAGCACACCACCCGAGGCGACCGTAAGACCGCCGGCGCCATTGATGTCGGCGTAGGCGCCAGCAGGTTTCAGGATAAGGGTCCCGGCGTCGATGACCGGGTGGGGCATAGCCAGAATCACGTTCGTAGAGGAGCCATCCACGGTGACGGTCTGCCCAGAAGGAATGGTGCCCGACAAAGTGGTGCCGGCGACCACGTCGAATGCTCCGGTGCCTGCGCTGTCGATAAGGCTTCCCCCACCGATCGTGACCGGATTACCCGATTCGGTGCCGCCGGACTGAGTGAAGGTTCCGTTGTCGCTAAGGACGCCGGTGACCGTCAGGGTGCCTGCGCTGTCGGTGAATGAGCTGCCGGCGGTCAGGGCCAGGTTCCCAGCACTGGTCACGGTGAAGGTCCCGCTGTTGGTGGTCAGGGTGCCCGAGTCCTGACGAGTGTCGGGTGCCCCGATGGTCACGGTGCCGCCGGACTGGTTGGTCACCGGGGTGTCGATGTAGGCCGGTTGGGAACCAGATCCACCCGACGTCGAGAGCACACCACCCGAGGCGACCGTAAGACCGCCGGTGCCATTGATGTCGGCGTAGGCGCCAGCAGGTTTCAGGATGAGGGTCCCGGCGTCGATGACCGGGTGGGGCATAGCCAGAATCACGTTCGTAGAGGAGCCATCCACGGTGACGGTCTGCCCAGAAGGAATGGTGCCCGACAAAGTGGTGCCGGCGACCACGTCGAATGCTCCGGTGCCTGCGCTGTCGATAAGGCTTCCCCCACCGATCGTGACCGGATTACCCGATTCGGTGCCGCCGGACTGAGTGAAGGTTCCGTTGTCGCTAAGGACGCCGGTGACCGTCAGGGTGCCTGCGCTGTCGGTGAATGAGCTGCCGGCGGTCAGGGCCAGGTTCCCAGCACTGGTCACGGTGAAGGTCCCGCTGTTGGTGGTCAGGGTGCCCGAGTCCTGACGAGTGTCGGGTGCCCCGATGGTCACGGTGCCGCCGGACTGGTTGGTCACCGGGGTCTCGATGTAGGCCGGTTGGGAACCAGATCCACCCGACGTCGAGAGCACACCACCCGAGGCGACCGTAAGACCGCCGGTGCCATTGATGTCGGCGTAGGCGCCAGCAGGGCTCAAGGACAACACTCCGTTGTTGTCCACCGTGCTGGCGGATGCCATATCCAAAATGACATTGGCACCGTCCACCTGAAGGGTTTGCGTGCCTGACGCCCCGCCGCCCAGCTCCAAAGTGTTGATCGAGACGCTGACCGGAAGATCTACCGTATAAGTGCCAGACGAGGTGATGCACACCACGTCACTGCCTCCGGGGAAGGCGCCGGTATTCCAATCGGACGTGCTCGCATTCCAGTTTGTTGTCCCGGTCGTGGGGCCGACCCAGGTGTCGGTGCACGCGGGGGGTGATGCCGCGCTCGGAGTGGCCGACACCCAGGTCACCAATCCGGCGGCTCCCAACGAAGCAATCGCAACGACTGCCGCCAGAGCTGCCCTACGAATGCCGGTTGTCATACTCCCCAATCGGCAACGGAAGCGGCACCATCATTCACCGTGCGATCGAGACCAAGGTCGGGTGTTCGGCGGCCGGTGGAGTACTCAGACCGAAGGGCGAAGCTGGACGCGGCAAAGTACCGCCGCACCACTGCGGTGATCACGAAGCCGACCAGCAGCGTCCTTGGAGTTGGTCGCAGAGTTCCGATCGTTGAGCTCCTCGGTAGAGCAATTGGGCCAGTCTCACCCGTACAACGAACGGTTGATCGGGCGCAACTTTGAAGCCGGTATTTCGTGTCATCTTGTCGTGTGCAGACACAGCTTGCCAGCTCAATCCTGATCCTGCCTGCTGCCCCGAAGCTAGGGTAGAAGTGCTCTTTTGGCGATCTGACGCTCGGCGTCGATCTGTGCGACGCCTGGTGCCGCGGAAAAGGGACCTAGGGCCTTTGAAATGCTGTGCATCCTTCCTCGTGCGGTGCCCTGGAGGTCGCCCAGAAGGTCCGAGGCCAGCTGATCAAGCCCTCTCGTGGCGCTTGGTTGTACAACACTTTCGTTAACTTCGAACTCGGCCAAGGTGATGTAGCAGTCGTGCGCATCGGGGATGGGCGCAAGCCACCCGTCGTGTGGCGGCTGCTCGAGGCGGAACCGCCCGTCGGCCAGCGGCGGATACTTGTGCCGTCCGAAACAGAAGGCATCCGCGTGGCGCTGGTTGGGCAGGACCTGGAGAACCAGATGGTGCTGCAGGGGGATCCATGTGAGGTCGCACTTGTTTGGCCCGGTGCGGATACGTAGCGGGAACTGGAGCCGAGCGGTGAGGCGAGTTCGCCCACGTCGCGCCTGGGCCAGCACCCCGCCGCGTGGCCTGGAACGCAGCATGTGGAGGTCGGCTTCTGACCAACGTTGACACCCTGAAACGCGAGTAACGCCGTCCCAACGCTCAGTGAACAGGTGGCACGGAGTCTCGATGTGCTCCTCACAGGCCGAACAGAACGCAGACACTGGTTCTGCACACAATCCGACTCGCCTCTGCAACAAGCTTGGGCTTTCCTTGCCGGCTTCGCTCGAAATGAGATCGACCTCGCGACCTTCGCCGATCTGAATTCACTTCAAGGCAGAAGAAGCGGCCTCAAGTTCACTCGCTAGAGCAACACCACCCCGTCCAATGACGAGTGGCGAACAACAGGGTAGGGGAACGGGAGCGCCGTCCTACACGCGACCGTCGGCGACAGGAGGGAGGACCAAACTCCGCTCCCGTAGGGCGACTACGGCCGCCTCCCCTGCCCGGAGTCCCGCATCTCGGGCTGCGTCGATCTGGTGGAACTCGAGGAGGCCGATACCCCTTGTGTCGGGAGTGACGGTGACGGTGGCCGTATCTGCTCCGCCGTCGTCCGTGGCACGGCGGTCGGCCATCTGGATAACTCGCATGAGCGTCTCACCGAGGGAGGGAACCCGTTCCCTGTGGGATCCCGCGCTGCCGTTTCCGGTCCGGACGGCAACCACGGGACCCTCCGCGACAGTGGTGAACGCCGTGATCGGGCAGTTGTCGCTGAGCGCTCCGTCGACGAGAACGCGCCCGTTGACCAACTGGGGGGGAAAGAGGACCGGAAGGCACATCGACGCGCCAACCACCTCGGCCGTGCGCCCTCGGCGGTGATACACCGCCGTTTTTTCGTAGAGGTCTGTGCTGACCACCACGAGTTCGCGCTCCATCGCCTCGAGGTAGGTGTCCCCGAAACACCGCCGCAGCATCGCCTTCCCCCGTTCTCCCCGGGCCAGGCTGGTGAGGGAGGGGCGGTAGTCGCTGAAGGGGCTGCGCTGCACGAACTCTTCGAACACTCGTGCCTCAACCTCGCCCGCGCTCAATCCGATGGCGTAGAGGGCGGCGATCATCGCTCCCATGCTTGTTCCAGCCACCCGGTCGATCTTGATCCCGGCGTCCTCGAAGGCATGGAGGACACCGATGTGGGCCATCGCCCGGGCTCCCCCGCCAGCGAGGACGAGGGCGACCGAGCGACCGGCCAGGCGGGCAGCAAGAGAGTGCAGGCGAGCGTCCCACTTCCGCGGATCGTCCCCGAGGTGGGAGACGGACCGGCAGCCGCACGCGTCGTGCCAAGCGACGATCTGCGCCGCATGGGGCGCGGGCCCGGTCAGGACGATGTCGGCCTCGTGACGGAGCCCGGCCACAAGGCGCGGTTCGGGGCTGCTCGTGACCGCCAGCACCCTGTCCGCTTGCCGAAGGCATGCGTCGTGCCAGGCTCCCGTCGGGCCCGCCACGAGCAGGACACGGTCGCTCTCACGTTCGGCTCGCTCCAGGGCTTCGGGTGACCCTCCGTCGAGACGGACGACCCGAAGTGGGTGGACCTCATCAGCCAATCCGGCTCCCCGTGGTCCGCCGCCGACCAGGCTGGTGTGCACGGCGCCGGCGAGTGCCTCAATGGGGACACCGGCATCGAGGGCGACGAGGGCGATCACCTTCGGAATCGGCGGCCCGGATGGCGCGATCGGCCGGCTGGCCTGAAGGAGGTGGGCGACCCCCCGGGCCACGGCGCCGATCACCACGGGCTGGGCGCCGGCAAGATACTCGAAGCGCTCTCTGCTTATGGCAACGAGGGTGCTATCACGCCGGGCGACGATTGTGGCCGAACGGGGCGCATCGGTGAGTAGGGCGAGCTCGCCGACCACGGATCCGGCGGAGAGGTCCGCGGCCGATCCACCCGGATGCTGGACCTCGAGACGGCCCGACTGAACCAGGAAGAGCGCGTCTCCCGGGTCACCAGCCTCAAAGAGGACGTCACCGGCCCGCAGTCGAACCGTTTCTCCCATGTCCAAGATCTCGTCGCGTACGGCCGACGGCAGCAGCCCGAGAAGGCCCGCTTCGGTGGGCGATGTGTTGACCGACACGAGTGACGGCTCGGGGCTGTGGGAGACCAGGGGTGCGAGCGAGGCGGTATCCCCGAATTCGCTCGCCGCGTGGATCCGGCCGAAGAACAGAGCGATAACGGCGACGGCGGCGAAGCTGCCCGCAGCCAGTTCCCAGCCGTGGCGCAGGTCGCCGGGAAGACCAGCGAAGGTCGGGTGGGCAATGAAGATTGTGAGGATGGCGATGCCGAGTACCCCGCCGAGCTGGCGCGGACTGGAGTTCACTGCCGCCGCGGTGGCGTACCTGCCGGCCGGCACGGTGGCCAGTCCGCCACTGGTGGCAACCGGGAGGGTGGCGCCGACACCGATGCCGCTGATGACCTGACCGGGGAGCCACTGGCCAAGGAAGTCAGGGTGGAGCCCCACTCGCGTGGCGTACCAGACATACGCACCGGCCCACACCACTGCACCGGGGGCGACTACCACCCGTGGGCCGAACCGGTCAGCCAGCCTGCCGAACGGACCGGCGGTAATCGCCGCCACGACTGCTCCGGGCGCCACGGCTAGTCCGGCGAGGAGCAGCGAGTAGCCCCAGACGTAATGGAGCCAGAGGATGTGGGTGAGCAGGTAGGTGTAAAGGCCGAGTCCAGCGAGGATCGCGATCAGGTTGCTCACCGTGAACCCTCGGACCCGAAGGAGAGCCGGATCGAGGATCGGCGACTGGTGGTGCCGCGAGCTCTGCACGGCCAGCACGGCGCAAGCGGCGGCGATGACGAACGTCACCACCGTCGCCGGGCTCGCCCAACCCCACGAGCCCCCCTGGACGATGCCGAGGGTGACGGCGGCGAGTGCTGCCGAGAGGACGAGCGCGCCACGGAGGTCGGGCATGAGCCGTCGACCAGGGGCCCGGCTCTCGATGACCAAGCGTCCGACAAGGAGCCAAGCGATGATTCCCAGCGGCACATTGATGACAAAGACCAGTCGCCAGTTGTACAGGTCGACGAGCCCACCGCCGATTGGTGGTCCGAGTCCTGCGGCGAGGGCACCCGCGGCCGCCCACAAACTGAGCGAGTGCGACCGGTGTTCGATCGGAGAGGCATGCACCACGACGCCCAGCGACGCCGGCACGAGCATGGCGGCTCCGGCCCCCTGGATGACCCGAAACACGATCAGCATGTCTATCGAGGTGGACACCGCGCACAATCCCGACGTGATCGTGAAGACGACCAGGCCCATCTTGAACAGCCTTCGGCGGCCGAGCAGGTCGGCGAAGCGACCGGCCAGCACGAGTAGCCCGGCGAACACGATGTTGTAGGCGTTCAGGATCCACGAGAGGTCACCGACGCTCGCGTGAGGGAACGCCTCCTGCAGGTTCGGGAAGGCGACATTAACCACCGTCGAATCCATGAACGCCAAGAAGGCACCGAACGCTGCGACAGTGACCGCGGCCATAGGCAGATAGCGGCGGGAGGCCAGGCCTCCACCGTCCCCACGTGGAGCTGCCCGTCGGCCTTCGTGGTCGTCGAGGGTGCGGGTCACCGGATGCAACGGTAGCTGGAATCGGGTCTGCCGGCACCGCAGCAGATGGACGCGAAGACTCGCCCCCAATCGTGATTCCGCAAGCTCAGACGGTGAGGTCGCGTCATCGACAGATGAGTAGGGACCGCAGTGAAAAAGAGGGCGTTGCCGGAAAGCTTCACCGATGAAGCGCAGGGCACACCGGACGCTTCGGCGATGGTGACGACACGGTGAATAAGACGACACGGTGAATGAAATGAACGCATCTACCAGCGACGCGAGCGAGATGTCGTCTGAGGGTTCACGTGTCCCAGAAAATCTGACACATCACAATCGTGGACCTTGGGGGACACAATACGAACCCGACTATTGCGGGCACAGCCATTGACCTCAACCTTGCTAGGCGGTGAACCCTCGGGACAGCGCATCCGCATCCACACCACGGTTCGGCTCCTCCTCGGGAATGCGACCCAAGGGAGGAACCCATGGCAATCGTGTTCAAGGCATTTCGAAGGTGCCTCAAAGAACTGGGGAGCAAGAACCATAAAGTGACAAAGAAAATGCAGGGGTGGGTCAGGGTCACGCTGGGAGGCGCGGCGAAACCCAGGCAGGCCGGGAAGCCGCAGAGGAACTCAGGACCCGGATGTGGTCAGGACATCGTCTGGTTACAGCTTCCGGTGCCGACGAGGAAGGCCCTTCATCGATCGGCCCTGGAGAATGGTTCCGTCAGCGAGCAACAAGCGATACCGAACTAAACCACCCCTGGCAGATTCGTTGAGGTTGCCGCTGGCAATAGCTCGAACAATTTCCATCAGCTCCGATTCGGACTCAGGCAGTGGAGGTAGTTCGATCTGTGTTCCGCTACCAGCACCAACTATTACGTCAGATTGCGACACGATTAGCTTGATGTCAGTTGCACCAGAGTCTGAGGGATGAATAATGAACTCGGTCAGCTTCTCGGTGAGTGGGTGAGTCGTGAGCGACGCCGAGAGTTCCGTTGCTATTTGATGAGCGACAGCTGCGCTTGCAGACTTCCATTCGTCATTGACCATCAGAACCCACTCGCATGTGTGATCCACCAGTGGTCAATGAAGGGAGTGCTGATTCTGAATCCCGGTGACGTGGGTGAGACGGTTGCATCAACGCTCCAGCCGAACTTCCACGTGCTTCCTCGCTGATTGAGCAGACCCGAGTCCGCTGTCTCCCCCAATGTGTCGTTGCCAAAGAGGGCGCTATCAGCGCCAAGCGATTGGCTTCCGTAGGCAAGATCACCAACCGTGGTCGAGCCAGCAGCTGCACTTGCAGCCGCTCCACCGCCCACAGCAGCGATCGCATACCCGAACCCGCTCCCCACACCGTAGGCCCAGCTTAGCGAGTTGCAATACGGTGCCGAAATGTGGACCTGTCCGAATGTGGCAGTCGAGACAATGCCGTTGCCAATGCCGGCTCCATAGTTCGCCAAGGCCTTCAAACCGTTGGTGATGCTGAAGCCTCCGCCGCCTGCCTGCGCTTGAATCTCCTGCTCGGCGGCGATTGCCTCGGCTCCCGTAGTGGCGCAGGCCCCTGGGTAGAGCTGGCCTTCTCCCTTAATGGTGCATAGCCCCAGCGGATCGACTCCGTTCACCGGGTCGTCTCCGGTGTAGGCGTAGGACTGACCGGACTCGTCGACGAGAGGGTCCACGGTCAGGAACTCCCCCGTCGCCGGGTCGTAGTAGCGGTTGATGAGGTACAAAAAGCCGGTTTCGGCGTCGGTGTAGGCACCAGCAAATCCGAGTGGGGTGTCATCGGTTCCCGTCGATCCCACCAGGTTCCCGTAGGCGTCATAGGTGTAGGTGTCCACCACGGTGCCGCTCTCGTTGGCTAAGGCTCTGGTCGAGCCGAGCTGATCGTGTAGGTAGTACAGCGGGGTAGACCCGTTGATCTGCTCGAGTGGCAGCCCGTCGGCTCCGTAGACGAAGTACGTAGACCCGTCTTCGAGAAGTGCATCCGACAGAGCACTGTAGGTGAAGCTCTCAGTACTCGACGACACCGTCTTGGTCATGCGGAGGCCGTCGCCGTTGTAGGCGTAGGCGTACGTGCTGTGTCGCGCGTCAGACTTTGTTGGACACAAATAAGTAATAGAACTCTGACAAGGTGGGACGTGGGAAGAAAGCCATTTCGAAGCACCGACGAAAAGGTTTCTGTGGTGATGAGCGTCCTCAAGGGCGACATGAGCCAAGTTGAAGCTGGACGTCGGTTGGAGTTATCGCAGACCACGATTTCAAAGTGGCTCAAACAGTTCACCGAAGCCGGTCGAGAAGCTCTCGACCGGGGCGAGAACCCCCGCAAGAGTGGCTCCAAACGTGAGAGCGAACTCGAAGAACAAGTTGTAGAACTCACTAGCGCCCTGGGCGAGGCTTACGTCGAGCTTCGGACTTGGCGAAAAGGGGGGGTTCCCTACCGGGGTTCGCGGACCTAGAAGAGATCCGCATCGAGGGGAACATGACAGTCGAGCGCTTCTGTTGGCGCCTCGGGATCCCGCGCTCGACCTACTACTACTGGCGCAATGCGCACCTCGCCGGCCGTGAAGTCGGTCGATGGCCCGCGCCGGTGGTCGATGAGATCGCCGCACCGGCGGCCGAACAAGCGAACAAGTACTCCGCATGGGGCCATCGCAAGATCTGGGCCATGTTGCGCGCCGACGGCGTCTCGGTGTCACAGAGCTCGATCTATCGAGCCCTTAAACGCCAAGGTCTCCTCCAGCCAGCTCGATATCATGCCGAACGCCGAGAACTCGCTGCAGCCCGCAAGAAGGCCTTTGTGAACGCACCGACACGGCGCAACCGCGTGTGGCAGACCGACTTCACCAGAATGGAGATCACCTCGGGTTCGGTGTGGTGGATCGCTCCGGTGACCGACTACTACGCCAAGGTCTGCTTTTCAGCCACGGTGTCCACCCGCATCGCCGCACGAGATGCCATCACCGCCCTCGAGTCCGCCATTCGCTCAGCCGAGGCGATGATGGGAAAGACACTGCTCGAGGACTGCACTGATCTCGAGACCGGTGAGATCACGCCGGTGATCGTGGTCACCGACAACGGGCCCTGCTACAAGTCGGCCAAGTTCGCCGTCTTCATCGCCAGCCATCCCGAGCTCCGCCACGTCCGCACCCGGCACTACGCCCCTGAGACCAACGGAGTGGTCGAGCGCTTTAACCAGTCGCTCAAGTACGAACACCTCTATCGCAACGAAATCTCCAACGGGCAGCATTTGGTCGACGAGATCGCCATCTATTGCGAGATCTACAACCGGATCCGCCCACACGAGGCCCTTGGGCTCACGCCACCCATTCATACCTACTTGGCGAGTCCCGGCTAAACCCTATTGGCGGGCCAATCTGTCCAGGAAAGTTGACACGGGACAAGTCCGTAGCCTATACAATAGTTGCTATATGAATCAAACTGCGGAGCAGACTTCCGTTGCGCAAGAAGCGATGGTCGATGCCGTCCTCAGCGCCAGTCGGGTGCTGGTGGCGATTGCGGCGCGCTCTTTGGCCGACGCGGGCGAAGAGGTCACCCTCACCCAGTACCGATCCCTGGTGGTTTTGGCCTCACGGGGCCCCCAAAGCATGGCGGCCCTCGCCGAGGCGGTCGCCGTTACCCCAGCAACTGCGTCGCGCATGTGCGATCGGTTGGTCAAGAAGGGATTGGTTCGACGGCGGAGCGACCGTCATGACCGCCGGCAGGTGCGGCTCGCATTGACCGAGGCAGGACGTCAACTCGTCGATACGGTGTCTGCCCGCCGCCGCCTAGAGATCGCCAACCTCCTGGAGGGCATCCCGCCCGAGACACAGCAGTCCGTGGTGAGCGCGCTCACACACTTGGCCCAGTCCGCTGGCGAGGTTCCCGAGCAGAGTTGGAGCACCGGTTGGGACCTGTAGACGAAACGGACACTCCCCATCCGAGCCGCGCTGTATGGGTGCGCTCCCTGTCAGCGGGCGCGGCCCGCTGGGTGGCTTCGGCCTCCTACCTCAAGAAATGGATCGTGCTCGGCGTCATCATCGGTGCGGTAGCCGGATGCGGCGCCATCGTCTTCTACGAAGCCCTAGTGGCCAGTACCCACTTCTTCTTGGGGGTGCTCGCCGGCTACCACGTGCCCACTCCGATCGGCGAGGGGGGCCATGCCGCATCCGCCTCAGCGGCCCGCCCGTGGGCGCTCCCCCTCGTGGCCGGCGCCGGCGCGCTCTTGGGCGCGGTGCTCGTCTTCCGCATCGCTCCCGAGGCAGAGGGGCACGGCACCGACGCGGCGATCTCGGCCGTGCACCACAACCCACGAGGGGTCCGCTTCCGTGCGGTCATCGTCAAGATCGTGGCCTCTGCCCTCACCATCGGCTCCGGTGGGTCAGGGGGCCGGGAGGGGCCGACGGGGCAGATCAGCGCCGGCTTCGGTTCACTGCTGGCCCGGGTGCTCGACCTCGAACCGGCAGACGGTCGCATCGCAGTGGCCACCGGCATCGGATCGGGTATCGGGGCCATCTTCGGCGCGCCGCTGGGCGGGGCGGTGCTGGCGTCGGAGATCCTCTACCGCGACGACTTCGAGCCCGCCGCCCTCTTGCCGTGCTTCATCGCCTCGGCCGTCAGCTATGTGATCTTTGGCGCAGCCGAGGGTTACAAACCTCTGTTCGGCTTCGTCGGCAGCTACCACTTCAGCGACCCGTCCCAACTCATCTGGTTCGCACTCATCGGCATCTTGGCCGGGCTGGTCGGCCTCCTCTATGCCAAGAGCTTCTACGGCTTGGTCGATCTGTTCCACCGCTCCCCGTTGCCCCGATGGGTCAACCCGGCCATCGGGGGGCTATTGGTAGGGGCGATCGGCATCGCCATCCCCGAGGTCATCGGCACCGGCTACGGCTGGGTGCAGACCAGCCTCGGCCACGGACTGCTCTCCATTCCTCTGTGGATCGTCCTGCTCCTTCCCTTCGCCCGGATCTTTGCCACCGGGCTCTCCATCGGTTCGGGTGGTTCGGGGGGCATCTTCGGGCCGGGCATGGTGATCGGCGCCTTTCTCGGTGCGTCGGTGTGGCGACTCTTCGAGCCCGTCTTCCCCTCCATGGGCCACAGTCCCGCCCCCTATGTGATCGTCGGCATGATGGCCTGCTTCGGCGGCATCTCCCGAGCGCCGTTGGCGGTGATGCTCATGGTGGCCGAGATGACCGGAAGCCTGTCCATCCTGACCCCGGCCATGGTGGCGGTCGGGATCTCGTGGCTCATCGTCCGGCGCAACGACGACACCATCTACCGGAGTCAGCTCAAGAGCAGGGCCGACGCTCCGGCGCAGCGGATCCTCGCCGGGCTACCACTTCTCGGCGCCATTCCCACCACCCGGGCGATGGTCACTCCTCGCTTGATCATCAGCTCAGACATGACCACCACGAGTGCGAAGACGGCGCTGGAGCAGCGCCAACCTCAACGGTGCTCCTGTCGTCGACGGAGCCAAGCGCTTTGCCGGTACCGTGGCACGTTCAGCGCTCAGCTCTTCAGCTGCGGATCGAAGAACGGTGAGCGACCTCGTCGATGCCGGCGCGCCAGTCGTCTCTGCATCGAGTCGGCTCGACGTGGCCCTGGAGAGCTTGACGGAAGCACCACTGTCCTGGGTCCCCGTACTCGACGACGACCGGCGAGTCGTCGGCACCCTTTCCGTCTCGGACATCGTGCGCGCCTACCGTCAAGAACTGGCAGGAAGCGCGGAACGGATGAGTGGACTCGGCGCGATGTCCGGCGTTTCGCTCGTAACCATCAGTGGCGACTCAGCCATCTCCGGCAAAACGTTGCGGCAGGCCGGGCTCCCCAAAGGCCTCCTCGTCACCTCGGTCACACGAGGGGATCGAGTATTCGTCCCCAATGGCGACACAGAATTGGCAGAGGGCGACCGACTCTCCGTTCTTGGTCAAACCGACGACTTACGAGATGTCGGCCAAGTTGAACTCTCGGAGCGCCGTCGCATTTGAACAACGGTGCTCCCCTCAGCTCAAGCAGTAAGGGCCTACCGCAAAACGCTTCGCATGTTCACGCTTCCGTGAATTCTCCGAGCGGTCGAGATCGGTCGTTGCGTGAGCACGTAGAGAACATCATGGCGTCAACCCTCCGACCCCGTCGCCACTTCGATCACAGACCAATTGGCGGCCACGATGGCTGAGGCCTCGGTCGATGGACTCGACCGGTACCGCCAGGACGCCGGCCTCTCGCACGGCGAGATGTTCTTGCGCTACTTCGAGCTGTGGCATGAGGACCGCCATCCGAACTCGAAGACTTCGTGTACGGGGTGCTCGGCCCGGGACCGCATGATTAGGCAGTGATCCTTCGTCGAGCTGGCCGGGAACCATCCCGCCCCAAACGGCTAGAGGTGAGCTAGAGGTGCATGGCATAGTGCAGCCCCGTGGTGGGCCAGCCCTCGGGCACTTTCGTGCCCGGGCGTTCTTCGCTCTGCTTCCCCGCTCGGCCGCTGTTCACGGCTCGATCAACGGCCGAGAGGTCGTTGATCGAGCCCGCTGGTGAAGGGTAGGGTTGCGTCTCCTTCGACAGCGAGGGCGTCGTTAGGCGCCCGGCGCCACCTCGGAGGCACCGACATCGTGTTCGAGTTCATCTCTGTCACTCGAAGACGGCGTGCCGCTGTTCTCGCCCCGGCCCCCTCGCCTTGCACCTGCACCGTCGTGGGCGGAGTCCATCTGGGCTCGTTCGCAAGGCACCCAAGCCTGGACGGCTGCTTTCCGGGGGTCGTTCTCACCGAGTCGCCAAAGTGACCTTCGGCCCTGCCGGGTCGTTCGCCACGAGCGCGACGCTAGGAGCCAGGGCACCCGATGGGGCACTACCGGAAGGATCTGAAGGCCAATCCGTGACGACGAACCCTCTGTCCCCCGAACTGCTCCAGAAGATGGACGCCTACTGGCGCGCCGCCAACTACCTGTCGGTCGGCCAGCTCTACCTTTACGACAATCCGCTGCTCAGAAAGCCACTGGAACTAGCCCATGTCAAGCCGCTCGTGGTCGGACACTGGGGCACGACGCCGGGCCAGAACTTCATCTACGTGCATTTGAATCGGGTAATCAAAGAGCGCGACCTCGACATGTTCTACGTCGCCGGTCCCGGTCACGGGGGCCCAGCACTGGTCGCCAATACCTATCTGGAGGGGACCTATAGCGAGGTTTATCCCGACGTAAGCCGTGACGAGGCCGGACTGAAGCGACTGTTCACCCAGTTCTCGTTTCCCGGCGGGATCTCGAGCCACGTCGCGCCGACAACGCCGGGGTCGATCCACGAAGGTGGTGAGCTGGGCTACTCGCTCAGCCATGCCTTCGGCGCCGCCTTCGACAATCCCGATCTCATCGTCGCCTGCATCATCGGCGACGGAGAGGCCGAAACCGGCCCCCTGGCGACCGCCTGGCACTCCAACAAGTTCCTCAACCCGGTCACTGACGGGGCAGTGCTGCCAATCCTGCACCTAAACGGCTACAAGATCTCCAATCCGACCGTCCTCGCACGGATCGAGCCCGAAGAGCTGGAGCAGTTCCTCCGGGGCTGCGGGTGGACGCCGCACTTCGTCGAAGGCGACGACCCCGAGCAGATGCACCAGCTCATGGCGAATGCCTTGGATCGAGCGGTGACGGAGATCCGCCAGTTCCAAGACAATGCTCGAAACGACGGCCTCACCGCTCGGCCGCGCTGGCCGATGATCGTCCTCCGCTCGCCCAAGGGCTGGACGGGACCCAAGATCGTCGACGGCCACCAGATCGAGGGCACCTTCCGATCCCACCAGGTACCGCTCCTCGTGGACACCGAGCACCCCGAGCACGTCGAGCTCCTCGAGCGCTGGATGAAGAGCTACCGGCCCCAAGAGCTGTTCGACGAGGACGGTCAACTCATGGCGGAATTGGCCGAGCTGGCCCCGACGGGCGATCGGCGGATGGGGGCCAACCCCCACACCAACGGTGGCATGCTGCTGCGAGACCTGCGGATGCCGGACTTCTGCGATCACGCGCTGGAGGTGCCTTCTCCTGGTGCGGTCGAGGGCCAGGACACCCTCGTGCTCGGCGAGTTCCTCCGCGACGTGATCACCCTCAACGAAGACCGCCGGCACTTCCGGGTCTTCGGTCCCGACGAGACGCTCTCGAACCTCTTGGGCGCGGTATTCGAGGCCACCAACCGACAGTGGGACGCCCGCACGGCCGAGTACGACGAGTTCCTCGCACCCGACGGACGGGTGCTCGACTCGATGCTCTCCGAGCACCAGAGCGAGGGCTGGCTGGAAGGCTATCTGCTCACCGGGCGCCACGGCCTGTTCAACTGCTACGAGGCCTTTATCCACATCGTCGACTCGATGTTCAACCAGCACGCCAAGTGGCTGAAGGTCACTTCCCAGCTCCCATGGCGGCGGGAAATCGCCTCACTGAACTACCTACTCGCATCCCATGTCTGGCAACAGGACCACAACGGCTTCACGCACCAGGACCCCGGCTTCCTCGACCATGTCGTCAACAAGAAGGCCGACATCGTGCGGGTCTACCTTCCTCCCGACGCCAATTGCCTCTTGTCGGTGGCTGATCATTGCCTGCGCAGCCGAAACTACGTCAACGTCGTGGTGGCGGGGAAGCGGGCGATGCCCCAATGGCTGACCATGGACCAGGCGGTCGTCCACTGCACCGAGGGGATCGGCATCTGGGAGTGGGCCAGTAACGACCAGGGAACGGAGCCCGACGTCGTACTCGCCTGCTGTGGAGACACGCCCACCCTGGAGATCCTGGCCGCCACGTCGATCCTGCGCGAGTACCTGCCCAACCTCAAGGTCAGGGTGGTCAACGTCGTCGATCTCATGAAGCTCCAGCCCAGCACCGAGCACCCCCATGGGCTCAGCGATGCCGCCTACGACTCGATCTTTACGAAGGACAAGCACATCATCTTCGGCTTCCACGGCTACCCCTGGCTGATCCATCGGCTGGTCTATCGCCGGGCGAACCCCAACCTCCACGTGCGGGGCTACAAGGAAGAGGGGACGATCACCACGCCGTTCGACCTGCGCGTGCAGAACGGCCTCGACCGGTTCCACCTCGTCCAAGACGTGATCGACCGTCTCCCGCAGTTAGGCACCACCGGGAGTTACCTAAAACAGACGATGCAGGACAAGCTGGTCGAGCACACGCGCTACGTCGATGCGCATGGCCAGGACATGCCAGAGATCTTGGAGTGGAAGTGGGGAACGGCGCCATGAATGCGCCCGCGGGCACCGCGCTAATCGCTCCGGAGGTCGTCGCCACCGCACAGCTACTCGTCGCCGACGACAAGGGGTTGCTGGCGAGAGCAGGGGCCACATGCCCGATGGAGCACACATGCGCATGAACCACCGCGTCGACGACAAGGCGCACCTCCCACACCGCAAGGTCAACGACGCGCCCGGGGAGGCGGGAGACACCAAGGTGCCTACACCGACCAAAGGTGCACAGCCTGCAGCGGCCGACGACTTGAAGTCCCTTCCCATTGCCGAAGTTGAGAAGCGGCTCGGCTCCTCGCCGGATGGCCTCAGCCAGGCCGAGGCGGCCAAGCGGCTCGTGCAGTTCGGACCGAACGAGATTGAGGAGAAGAAAACCAATCCGCTGCTAAAGCTCCTCAGCTATTTCTGGGGTCCCATCCCGTGGATGATCGAGGCAGCAGTGATCCTGTCCGGAGTGCTCAAGCACTGGCCCGACTTCTTCATCATCCTCGTCCTGCTCCTGGCCAACGCCGGAATCGGATTCTGGGAAGAGCGCCAGGCGGGCAAGGCCATCGCCGCCCTGAAGGCCGAATTGGCGATCAAGGCCCGTGTAAAACGGGACGGCAAGTGGGTCACTCCGCCATCGCGCGAGCTCGTACCCGGAGACGTCATCCGCCTGCGCCTCGGTGACATTGTGCCCGCAGACGCACGCCTCCTCGACGGCGACCCGATCGAAGTCGATCAATCCGCACTGACCGGGGAGTCACTGCCCGCCAGCCGCCACACTGGCGACGCGGTGTTCTCCGCCTCCATTATTCGCCAGGGCGAGATCGGCGCACTCGTCTACGCGACGGGTGCGGACACGTACTTCGGGCAGACTGCGGAACTCGTCCAAGAAGCCCAGACCGTCAGCCACTTCCAACGAGCAGTGCTCAAGATCGGCACCTTCCTGATCATCCTGGCGCTGACCATGGTCGTGGTGATTATCGTCGTTTCCGCCATCCGCGGTGACGCCTTCTTCACCACCTTGCAGTTCGCCCTCGTCCTCACCGTGGCCGCCATCCCCGTGGCCATGCCCACGGTGCTTTCCGTGACGATGGCGGTCGGGGCCCGGGTACTCGCTTCGAAGAAAGCCATCGTCAGCCGGTTGGTGGCGATCGAGGAACTGGCCGGGGTGGACGTGCTCTGCACGGACAAGACCGGGACCCTGACGCAGAACAAACTCACGCTGGGCGATCCCTACACCGTCGGCGAGCGCCCACCCGAACAGGTCATCCTCGACGCGTCCCTGGCGTCACGCGCCGACGACGCCGACGCCATTGATCTGGCCGTGCTCGGGGGCCTGACCGATGATCAATCGCTGGACGACTATCACGTGGTCGAGTTCCAGCCATTCGACGCGGTTCGCAAGTGCACGGAGGCCAGTGTTAGTGCTGCCGATGGGTCCTCATTCAAGGTGACGAAAGGCGCGCCCCAGGTGATCCTGGCGCTGTCGGCCAATGCCGCAGAGGTGAAGATGGACGTCGACGCCGCAGTCAACGGCTTCGCGGCACGTGGGTTCCGGTCGTTGGGCGTGGCCCGGGCCGACGGGGACGGTCCGTGGAACTTCGTCGGAGTGCTGCCCCTGTTTGATCCACCACGAGATGACGCCAAGTCGACGATCGCCACCGCCCTCCAGATGGGCGTGGACGTGAAGATGGTCACTGGGGATGCCCTTGCCATCGCCCAGGAGACGGCCAAGACACTCGGGATGGGTACGAACATCCTCGATGCCGCCGGACTGGGGGACGTCAAGCGCGAAGAGACCGCGGCCACGGCCGAGTCGATTGATGATGCCGATGGTTTCGCCCAGGTCTTCCCCGAGCACAAGTTCCACATCGTCGACGTCCTCCAGAAGCGAGGTCACATTGTCGGCATGACGGGCGACGGGGTGAACGACGCCCCTGCGCTGAAGAAGGCCGACTGCGGCATCGCCGTCTCCGATGCCACGGATGCGGCGCGGGCAGCGGCATCCATCGTGCTGACCACGCCCGGGCTCTCGGTGATCATCGACGCCATCAAGGAGAGCCGGAGGATCTTCCAGCGGATGAACAGCTATGCAATCTACCGCATTGCCGAAACGCTGCGCGTGCTGCTGTTCGTCTCTGCCGTGATCTTGATCTACAACTTCTTCCCGGTCACAGCGATCCAGATCGTGATGTTGGCACTGCTCAATGACGGCGCCATCTTGTCCATCGCGTACGACAAAGTGCGCTACAGGGAGCAGCCCGAGGCGTGGAACATGCGCCTCGTGCTGGGGATCGCCACCGTGCTCGGCGTCGTCGGCCCCATCGCCGCCTTCGGCCTGTTCTACCTGGGCGACAAGGTGTTCCACCTCGACCATGCGCACCTGCAAACCCTGATGTACCTGACGCTCTCGGTCGCAGGACACCTGACGATCTTCCTCGCACGCACCCGTGGTTCCTTCTGGTCGATCCGACCGGCTCGGATTCTCTTGCTGGCGGTGCTCGGCACGCAGGCGCTGGCGACCCTGATTGCCGTATACGGGTTCTTCATGACACCGCTCGGATGGGGATACGCAGCCTTGGTATGGGGCTATGCGCTGGCCTGGTTCCTCCTCACAGACCGCATCAAGCTGGTCGCATACCGGATCCTCGATCCCGCGAAAAACCGGCCCACAGACGAGCAGGCCGTCGTGTCCACAGTAGGCACCGCAGCTTCGCCACCCGATGCGGACGCCACAGCGACGGTGGCACCGTTCCATACCGACACCGATCCGGACGACCCGGTCTACCACGACAACATCGACTGCCCCTATGGGCGAGCGATCAAGCAGCACGCCAACGACAAGTCGGGCCAAGACGGTCGCCGTCGGTGCGACTGGTGCACCGAACACGCGGACCATCCGCGACCCCTGCAAGCCGGAGCGCCAAAACCATGACGGAGTCGCCATGGCGCCATGGCGTCATGAAGAGAACACGATCGATGCACGGCCGGGTCCGGGTCCGAATCCACGACGGCGACCGGACGCCCACGGGCGGGACGTGAGGGCGAGCCCATGAAGCTGCATAAACGAGTGATCGACGACCTCATGGTCACCCCAGGCGAGTCAGCCGACCTCGAAAGCCGGAGCACGAAGGTGACCAAGAGCGGCTGGTTGCACGCCAAGGACGAACCGAGTCCGAAGGACCTGGCCGAAGAGGATCTCGAGGAGTTCAAACAAGAACTTGCCTCTGTGCAGGAGCTCTTGTACGCGGCCGACACGTACGCAGTGTTGGTGATCCTCCAGGCGCTCGATGCGGCCGGCAAGGACGGCACCATCAAGCACGTGATGTCGGGCGTGAACCCCCAGGGCTGCGAGGTCACCGCATTTAAGCGGCCCTCGGCCGATGAGCTCAGTCACGACTTCCTGTGGCGTTGCGAGAACGCGCTTCCGGCGCGCGGACGGATCGGGATCTTCAACCGCTCCTACTACGAAGAGGTCCTCGTCGCCCGCGTCCATCCCGAGGTCCTCGCCGAGCAGCACCTCCCGCCCGACGCGGCGAGCGGGAAGGAGCTGTGGCATCAGCGCTGCGAGGACATCAACGCGTTCGAGCACCACCTCCAACGCAACGGAACGCGCCTCGTCAAGCTTTTCCTCCACGTCTCCAAGGACGAGCAGAAGAAGCGGTTCCTCGAGCGGCTCGACGACTCGGCCAAGCACTGGAAGTTCTCGGCCGCCGACCTGGCGGAGCGGGCGTACTTCGACGACTACATGCACGCCTACGAGGCGGCGATCACCGCGACGTCGACTCCGTGGGCGCCCTGGTACGTCGTGCCGGCCGATCACAAGTACGCCGCTCGAGCGCTCGTCGGGGGTGTATTGGCCCACGTCATCGAACAACTCGACCTTCACCTCCCCGAGGCTGATGCCGCCGGGCGGGCGGCGCTCGACCAAGCCCGAGAGGAACTCCTCGCCGAATGACGGATCGGGGCGAACACAGCGACAATCGTTCACGTGGGCAGGGAGATGTGGGAGGAAGCCGACATCGCTGTCGGCGCCTCTCAGAACGCCAGGCCCCGATTCGGTCGTCGTGAGCAATCGACCCTTCTGCTCCATCGCATGAGAGCGCTCGTGGTGAATGCCGGATCGTCCAGCGTGAAATTGCGCGTCGTGGACGACGACGATCAGCTGCTGACGAGCAGGGACCTGGGGCCTCCCGACGACCACCTGGCAGAGCAACTGGGCGACTTCGTGCACGACGCCGGAGTGCTCGACGTCGTCGGCCACCGGGTCGTCCACGGCGGATCGCTCTTCACCAGTTCGGTGCTGGTCGATGCCGACGTCCGGGAGGCACTCGACAGCCTCAACGAACTGGCCCCGCTGCACAATCCGCCTGCCTTGGCCGGCATCGACGCCGCGTCACGGCTGCTCGCCGGGGTGCCCCAGGTGGCATGCTTCGACACCGCCTTCCATGCCAGCCTGCCCCCGGCTGCAACCAGGTACGCCATACCCGAGCGTTGGGTCGCTCGCTGGGGGATCCGGCGCTATGGGTTCCACGGCATCAGCTGCGCCTGGGCTTCTCGACGGGCGGCGGAGCTGCTGGATCGGCCAGTCGATCGACTTCGGCTGGTGATCTGTCACCTGGGCGCCGGCGCCTCAGCCACCGCGCTGATTGGGGGTCGTTCGGCCGACACCACGATGGGGTTCACCCCGCTCGAGGGCCTGGTCATGGCGACGCGATGCGGCGATCTCGGACCCGGTGCGCTGCTGTTCGCCCTCGACCACGGGCTGGACCTCTCTGAGGCCACGGAGGACCTCGAGCACCATTCCGGCCTGCTCGGGATCGCGGGATCTACTGGCGACATGCGTCAGCTTCTTGCCGCCCGAGAGGCTGGAGACGAGGCGGCCGGGTTGGCAATCGCGGTGTACCTGCATCGCCTGCGGGCCAAGATAGCCGGGATGGCGGCGGCGACCGCAGGGACCGACGCCCTGGTCTTCACGGGCGGGGTCGGCGAGGGCTCGGGGATCATCCGGACCGAGGCGTGTGCGGGTCTCGACTGGCTGGGGGTCATCCTCGATCAGGAGGCGAACAATGCAGTCGATGCCGCCGACACCGAGATCTCGGCCCGCTGCGCCTCGGTCCGCACCCTCGTCGTCCACGCCCGCGAAGACCTCCAGATCGCCCATGAGTGCCGCAAGCTACTCGAACGCCGACAGCCAGCCGCACGGTCGGGGTAGTGCCGGTGCACGGTGTTGGGTGGTTCTCCCAAAGGGGATGCAATGGGGAACATGAGGCGCCAATGAGCAAGTCTGCCCTGGGCCTTCCCGAACAGGTACGGGCATGCTTGTTCGATCTCGACGGCGTGCTGACCGAAACGGCAAAAGTCCACGCAGCGGCATGGAAGGAGATGTTCGACGCGTACCTCAAAGCCCGGGCCAACCAGCAGCGGTGATCCCTACGTGGCCTTCGACGAGACTGACTACGACACCTATGTCGACGGCAAGACGAGAGCCGACGGGACACGTTCGTTCCTCGGCTCCCGCCACATCACGCTCCCCGAGGGCACGGTCGATGATCAGCCAGGGACCGAGACCGTGGCCGGGCTCGGCAACGCGAAGAACCAGATCCTTCTTCGAAGGATCAAAGAGGACGGCGTCGAAGCCTATGCGGGGTCGGTCCGCTACGTGCGGGCGGTGCAGGCGGCCGGCCTGCGTCGGGCGGTCGTGTCCTCCAGCGCCAACTGTGCGGCCGTGCTGGCTGCAGCCGGCATCGCGGAGCTGTTCGAGGTCCGGATCGACGGCATGACCGTCGAAGCGGACCACCTGGCGGGAAAGCCCGCACCCGATACCTTCTTGGCCGCCGCCCGTGCCCTTGGCGTGAGCCCCGGACGGGCGGCGGTGTTCGAAGACGCCCTGTCCGGGGTGGAGGCCGGCCTCGCTGGCCGGTTCGGCTTCGTGGTCGGGGTCGACCGGGTGGGACAGGCCGAGGCCCTGCGCGCCCACGGTGCCGACACCGTCGTCACCGACTTGGGCCAGCTGTTGGACCGGCCGTGATCACGCATCCGGCATACCCGGTCGAACCTTGGCGCCTGCGAGAGACCGAGCTCGACCTCGAGGTGCTGGCCCAGAGTGAGTCGCTGTTCGCCCTCTCCAACGGCCACATCGGCTGGCGAGGCAACCTCGACGAGGCCGAGCCCTACGGCGTCCCGGGCTCATATCTGAATGGCGTCTACGAGTCCCGGCCCTTGCCCTACGCCGAAGCCGGCTACGGCTATCCCGAGGCCGGGCAGACCATGATCAATATCACCAACGCCAAGGTGATCCGCCTCCTCGTCGAAGACCAGCCCTTCGACGTCCGCCACGGCGAGCTCCGCACCCATGAACGATCGCTCGACTTCCGCTCGGGGCTCCTGGAGCGCAATGTCGAGTGGGTGTCGCCAAGTGGCCATGGCGTCCGGGTTCACTCGACCCGCCTGGTTTCGCTGGTGCAGCGCTCGATAGCCGCCATCGTCTATGAGGTCGAACCGCTCGAGGTCCCCCTACGGCTGGTGCTCCAGTCCGAACTGGTGACCAACGAGGTCCTACCGCCGGCCGGCGGGGACTTTCGGGTGTCAGCCATGCTCGAGGCGCCGTTGCACTCGGAGTCCTACCAGTCCAGCGATACCGGCGCCGCCCTCCTGCACGCCACGGCCGGGAGCGGCTTGCGGGTCGCGGTGGCCATGGACCATCGGATAGACGGTCCACCTTCGCTCCGGGTGTCGGCCGAGAGCTTCCCCGACCTCGGGCGGGTGACGATCACCGCCGCCCTCGCGCCCGGTGAGCGGCTGCGCGTCGTCAAATTCGTCGCCTTCGGCTGGTCAGCGGATCGCTCGGCTCCGGCACTGCGAGATCAGGTTGCCGCGGCACTTGCGGCCGCCAGCGAAATTGGCTGGGATGGATTGGTCCAAGAACAACGTGCATATCTGGACGAGTTCTGGGAGCGCGCCGACGTCGAGGTCGCCGGCGATGCCGAGGTGCAGCAGGCGGTGCGCTTCTCCCTCTTCCACCTCCTCCAGGCCGGAGCCCGGGCCGAGGGACGGGCCATTCCGGCCAAAGGTCTGACCGGTCCGGGTTACGACGGGCACGCCTTTTGGGACACCGAGACCTACGTCCTACCGGTGCTCACCTACACCGCCCCCGACGCCGTCGCCGATGCCCTGCGGTGGCGCCACAGCACCCTGCCCTTGGCCAAAGAACGAGCTCGCCAGCTCGGGTTGGCGGGCGCCGCATTCCCCTGGCGCACGATCAGCGGGGCCGAGTGCTCGGGGTACTGGCCGGCGGGGGCCGCCGCCTTCCACATCGGCGCGGACATCGCCGATGCCGTGGTCCGCTACGTCGAGGTCACCGGGGACAAGCGCTTCGAGCGAGAGGTTGCTCTGGAGCTACTAGCCGAGACGGCCCGGCTGTGGCGCTCGCTCGGCCACCACGACGCACAGGGTCAGTTCCGCATCGACGGGGTCACCGGTCCCGACGAATACTCCGCCATAGCCGACAACAACATCTATACAAACCTCATGGCCCAGCACAATCTCGCCTCGGCGGCAGACGTCGCGGAGCGACATCCCGACGAGGCTCACCAGCTGGGCATCGATGACGAGGAGATGGCCGCTTGGCGCGACGCGGCGAAGACGATGTGCATCCCCTACGACGACGTGCTCGGCGTCCACGCCCAAGCGGAGGGATTCACGCGCCACCAGGTGTGGGACTTCGCCGCCACCGCGGCCGACCAGTACCCGCTCCTGCTCCATTTTCCCTACTTCGACCTCTACCGCAAGCAGGTGGTCAAGCAGGCCGACCTCGTGCTCGCCATGCACCTGCGCGGTGAGGCCTTCACCGACGAGGAGAAATCTCGCAACTTTGCCTACTACGAGGCTCTCACCGTGCGGGACTCATCGCTGTCGGCCTGCACCCAGGCGGTGATCGCCGCCGAAGTCGGGCACCTCGCCCTGGCACACGACTACTTGGCCGAGGCCGCCCTCATGGATCTCGACGACCTCGAGCACAACACGCGCGACGGCTTGCATGTCGCTGCGCTGGCGGGAACTTGGATCGCCCTCGTGGCGGGATTCGCCGGCCTGCGCGAACGAGGGGGCACCTTGGCTTTCGCTCCCCGCCTGCCTGCGGGCATCACCCGGCTGGTGATCACGCTCACGATGCGCCAGCGGCGACTGCGCATCGAGATCACGCCGGACACCACCACCTACCGGCTCATCAACGGCGAGCCGCTGCGAATCCTTCATGACGGGCAGCAAGTCGGCCTCTCGACGGAAAGTCCGGCTCGCCGGCCGACGCAAAAGGTAGGTCCCTCTAAACCACCGACCTCGCCCTTTGGGCGAGAACCGCTGCGGCGGCAGGCACGATAGGGCGGAGCGACCAGCGACAACCGTGTCCCGCGGCGTCCAGATCCACATCCATCCCTGTCATTAGCGAACGATGGTGATGGGACACGACACGTGATGCGCGCAGTACTGGCTCACCGATCCAAGCAACATGCCAGAGAACTCGCCATGCCCACGACTGCCGACAACGAGAAGGTCCGCTCCACGAGCCGCTTCGACCAATGCTGGCGCGGGATGGCCCTCGACGACCTCGGGGGTGAACTTCACCTCGCTAAAGGCACCCCGTACCTTTTGGATGGCGTCTTCGAGCATCTTGTGTGCGTCGGATGCCGGGTCGTAGTTGTCAGGAAGGATAAAGCCGGAGCCCCACTGTGGCCGCTCCCATGACATGACCACCTCAAGAGAGGATCCGGTGAGGTGTGCCTGTTGTGCGGCCCAATGCAACGCGGTCAGCGAGCACTCTGAACCATCTATGCCCACCACTATGCGGTGATGGGATTGGCCGTCCATCTTCGTCATGTATTCCTCCTCGGAAGTTCCGGTAATTCTTGCACTTCTCGTCCTATGGGATTCGATTGATCAATCTCGGCCGAGGGCAGCTCTTGGATCTGTTCTTTGGTGAGAGTAAGTCGGATGCCGTTTCCGAGGTCGGCGAGAGCACTGATGGGAATGGCGACTCGCTTGCGGCCCCAGAGGTGGCCCTCTTGGAGGAGGAAATGGCTCACTTGATGTGATGAGCGGTCGATGACCAACCCTTGCACCTTCCCGATCTCGCCATCGGTGGCATGGACGTGGTCACCTCCATGCACGGCCACATCGCCCGATGGAACTGTGTCGTGGACGAGGGCCTGAGGGACGCCGTAACCGCCCGGTCCGGGTGAAAAGTCAGTCTCTTCGGCCGCTTCGAACTTTTCGAACTCGTCCTTAGTGCAACGGAGCCGGACCTCGTCCGGCGTAGCCTCGACGAGATCGAGGGGAACAAGTCGGCCGAGTCCTTGCCGGTGCTTCGGCTCGACCACAAGATGAGTGACCCGATGGAAGGGGCCAACAACCACACACAAAACGTGGCCACAAGGCCCATCGCTGCACCGGGCCTCTACGCCGATCGTAATCTGCTCTGTCTCTGTCATCATCCATCCTCTTTCTGGATTCGGCTGATCAACATCCCTTGCACGAGATGCTGCGTTCATCTACGCGGCCGTGCGCAGCTCTGTCTCTTGCCGTGTATCCGAATCATCGTCAGGGGTATCGTTCATGACTTTATGGCGAATCCCTGAGGGCTTCTGAGGTCTATCCGAAGGCGGAATCATGCCGTATCACTTTGACTGTGCGGGAAACGCTGCGATCACGCTGGCGATCTTCAGATCCTACGAGCTTAAGCTCCCCGACGGAGCTTCGATGCAATCGTCAGTTCGGCGGCAGTGAGTCGCCGTAGGCGTCCTGCTTCACCTGGGAAACCGACCCAACTGCGCCGAACTGTACCCATAAGCCGATCCCATTCGGGCACTCGGGTGGTGCTTTGAAAATGAGCTGGGCTGTACTGGGTGTTGTTCCCATGCGGGCACGCACGCACGCTCTGAAGCATGACGTGGGCTGTGCCGAATGTCGTTCCCCGCACCGGGATTGTTCGCGGACTGACCAACCGTCTCTTACGCCAGTACTTCCCAAAAGGCACCGATCTCAGTGTGCACAGTGCCAAACACCTCGACTGGGTGGCCGACGAGCTCAATGACCGGCCCCGCAAGCGCCTAGGCTTTTACAAGCCGATCGAACGTATCGGAGACCTGCTGTGACGATGACCGCCAGAATCCGCCGATCGGTTTGCGGGCACCAGCTCAGAGCCACGGGTCGGAACGATATAACGACGATTCGGGGCGGGTTCGCTCCCGGCGTGCGAAATCAATCCGCCGAACGATCTGGAGCGCCTCGGTTTTGGCGAATCGGTGCCAGGGGACAGTATGACTCGCAACCGTCAAATCTGGTCCCGCGCCCCATTCAGGCGTCGCGACGATTGAGCAATGAGAACGCGCCGGCAAGAACCACTGCTGTGAACACGGACATGACACCGAACCCGGCCCAGGGGGAGAGCGTGTGGGCTGTTCGGACGACCACGGTGACTTGCTGGCCGGCCTCGGTAGGCCAGTACTTCTCCACCGAGTGCTCGATGGAAGCAGGGAGTGCAGCAAAGACGCCTGGCAGGACATAGAGAACGGCAACCAACACGGCGATCGAACCTGCAGCGTGGCGTAGAATGGCTCCCAGCGCCAAGCCAAAGAGGGCGATCAGACACCCATAAAGGCCACACCCAATGAGGGCGCGAAGTACTCCGTGTTGACCGAGGCTGGCAGTCGGAGCTTGTCCAGAGATGATCGCCTGGCCGATGAAGAACGCAATGAAAGTGATGATCTCGGCCACAACGAGGGTCAGGACTACTACCACGACTGCCTTCGCAGCGAGTAGGCGGCTGCGGCGGGGCACTGCGGCCAGGCTGATCCCGATCGACCGTGTCGAGTATTCAGAAGTCATGAGCAGGACGCCGAGGATTCCGATGGCCAGCTGGGCCAGAGCCAGCCCGCCGCCGCTGATCGAGGTGGGGTCCCACAGGGTGCGACTCCCCGGTGTGTTCTTGGCGTACTGGTGGGCCGCCAATCCGCTGATGAGCGCGCCGACTCCTATACCGAGAGCCGCTGCCACCAGCAGGGTCCACCTGGTGGACGGCACCGTGCGCGCCTTGGTCCACTCCGAGTGAAGGACATCTCCCACGGTGGCCGGCCGGTACGGGACGTGACTCAAAGGCGGATCGTGAATTTCTACCGTGCTCATCACGCTTCCTGATTCGTTCGGAATTCGACGCTTTCGCTTGTGAGGTCCATGAATGCGTCCTCCAGGGATGCACCTTGGGTGGCCAGCTCGTGCAGCGTCACTCCATGGGCGGCCGCCAAGTCGCCGATGGCCGCCGCGTCGAGACCGGCCACTTCGACGCTGTGATCGGTGCCATGCTTCACTCGTGCCCCGGCAGCGCTCAATGCGGCCGAGAGTTCGCCGAGCTGGGGGGATCGGACGAGAACCCATCGTTCAGTGCTCGACTCGATGAAGTCAGCCATTCCCTCGTCGCGCAGCAGCTTGCCTCGGCCAATCACGATCACGTGATCGGCAGTGAGGGCCATCTCGGTCATCAGGTGGCTCGAGACGAACACCGTGCGCCCCTCCGAGGCGAGCGAACGCATCAGCTGACGGATCCACACGATGCCCTCGGGGTCCAGCCCGTTCACGGGCTCGTCGAACATCAACACGCCTGGATCGCCGAGGAGAGCACCGGCGATGCCAAGGCGTTGGCTCATCCCGAGCGAAAAGCCCCCCACCTTCTTGTGGGCCACGCTCTCGAGGCCGACCAGCGCAATCACCTCATTCACGCGGGATCCGGGGATGCCGTTGCTCTGGGCCAGGCATAAGAGAAAGTGCTCCGCAGTGCGGCTGGGATGAAGCGCCTTGGCATCGATCAGCGCCCCGACCTCTCGCAGCGGAGCAGGTAAGTCGCGTTACGCGCGCCCCCCACGGTGACCGCCCCGCCGCTCGGGTGATCGAGGCCAAGAATCAACCGCATGGTCGTGGTCTTACCCGCTCCATTGGGCCCGATGAAACCGGTGACGAGACCCGGTACGACCTCGAAGGAGAGGTCGTCGACGGCGATCGTGGCGCCATAGCGCTTGGTGAGGCGACGCGCCTCGATCCTCTGGCCGCTCGCCATGGTCGTCCTCAGGCTTCCTGATAGTCGGGGTGGACCCGCACGACTACGTCACCAAGCAACGTGTGACCCTCGATGCGGAGAACACGGATGCGCTCTGTTTCAGGGACCGATGGCGCGTCGTTGTTGAGATGATGGTTATCCGGCCACCCCATGAGTTCTACGTGTGTTCCGAGAGCAATGAGCACGTCGACGTCACGTCCGATCGCGTATGCCTTGAGGTGCACCTCGGTAGGCATGCTCTTGGGGTCCGACAAGTCCACGGTCACGTCGCCGAGAAGGGAGAGGGCGACGAGCTCGCCCTCCACATCCCAGCTCCGCGCTCGCTCGCCCTTGTGGAACCACCCTCCTTCGAAGAAGGGCTCGGCGCCGATGAGCCAGCGTCGGTTCGCGGCTGGCATTACCTCTCTGCTCTTTCTAGTCAGTGATTCCATGGAGGATCTCTTCCAACGCATATAACATTGCTTGACTCTATCAACGATTATACTAGGGTGCATGCCGCCGAAGAAACGCGAAGTCGAGGAGATGGTGGCCGCGCTCTTCACGCTCAACGCCGGACTCGACCGCGCCCGGCGACAGAGAAAAGGGGCGGGCACCCTCAGCCTGCTCCAGGTGATCGGCGATCACGAAGCAATCCGACCCTCGGAGATCGCAGATCTTCAAGGTGTCCACCCGTCTTTGGTGACACGCCAGGTGCGAGAGCTCGAAGACGGGGGACTTGTTGGCGTCACCGCCGATCCGGCTGACCGCCGATCCTGCCTGGTGACACTGACCGCAGCGGGATCCGAGGAACGTCGCCGTCTCACTGAGTTCGGACTCAAGCGGTTCGCCCTGTTCGTAAAGGACTGGGAGTCCGACGACGTTCGCAGGTTGACCGAACTCCTCTGGAAACTCCGAATGTCAATGGCTGCTGTATCTGAGCGAGAACAGCAAGCTCCCCGCGGGGGTCATTGAACCGTCCTGGGAATTTTGGAGGCTCCATCTTTCGGAGAGAGGATGGAGTCTGTGCCAAGGAACAAGCCATATCCCAAGGAGCTACGAGAGCAAGCCGTCGCCCTGGTGCTCGAGTGGCGCCGTGAGCGCAATCGCACCGATGGCGGCCTGACCGAGATCGGCGAAAAGCTCGGGGTCCATCCCGAGTCGATTCGAGGCTGGGTCAACCGTCAGCAGACCGACGCCGGCGAACGGCCCGGACTGGCCACCGACGAGCGCGCCAAGCTCAAAGAACTCGAACGGGAGAACAAGGAGCTCAAGCGGTCGAACGAGATCCTGCGTCGGGCGTCGGCGTATTTCGCCCAGGCGGAGCTCGACCGCCCGTGGAAGTGATCGTCGACTTCATCGACGAGAACAAAGAAGAACTCGGGGTCGAGCCCGTCTGCAGGGAACTGCAGGTGGCTCCGAGCACCTACTACGCCGCCAAGTCCCGGCCGCTCTCGGCCCGGGCAACCCGTGACGCCCTCTTGGTGCCGATGCTGGTGGCCATATGGCACGCCAACTACTCGGTCTATGGAGTCCGCAAACTCTGGCGGGCGGCCCAGCGAGCCGGCCACGACCTCGGACGAGACCAGGTGGCCCGCCTCATGGACATTGCCGGCATCGAGGGCCTGCGCCGAGGCAAGAAGCGCAAGACGACGAGATCAGACCCCTCGGCAACCAGGCACCCCGATCTGGTCGAGCGCACCTTCGTGGCCGAGGCTCCGAACCGCCTCTGGGTGAGCGATCTGACCTACGTGGCTACCTGGTCGGGCTTCGCCTACGTGTACTTCATCACCGATGCCTTCTCGCGGATGATCGTCGGCTGGCGGGTGGCGTCGCATATGCGCACCGACATGGTGCTCGACGCCCTAGAAATGGCCCGGTGGCGCCGAGACACCACGCTTGAAGGGCTGATCAGTCATTCCGATGCGGGATCGCAATTCACTTCAATTCGCTATGGCGAGAAGTTGGCAGATCTCGGAGCCACGCCTTCGATCGGCAGTGTCGGCGACGCCTACGACAATGCCCTGGCCGAGTCGGTCAACGCTGCCTACAAGAGCGAGCTGATCCGGGGTCCCGGACAGGGCCCATGGAAGAGAGTCGAAGACGTAGAACTGGCGACCCTGTCCTGGGTGCATTGGTTCAACACCGAGCGTCTCCACGAGTATCTCGACTACGTTCCACCCGCAGAGTTTGAGGCGGTTTATGCCGCCAAGAAAACCGACCGAGAATTGGTCGGAGTCATATAACGGGAGCCTCCATCAAACCCAGGACGGTTCAGTCCTTGATCGATTGCCACAAGATCATCCGCGCTGAGGTCACCAAGAACGATCGCCAACAGACGACGCTCCAAAACGAGAAGCCGACCAGTGCGCACAACCGACGGCAGGCGCAGACCAGCACCTTGCCAATCACTAATGACCACGTCGCCGACACCAGGTTGTTGAAAACGAGCATGGCTGCTGGTCACCATCGCCACAATCGCATCCGGGCCCTGGTTGTACTCCGACGACGAAACAATGCACGCCGGTCGGCGCTTCATTCCTCGAAGATCGGAATAAGGGAAGGGTGCGAGGACTACCTCGCCCCGGTTAATGGCGGGACCTAACGGACGGAACTGGAGTCGATCTCGTCGTAGACGGCGTCATCGTCGGAGAACCAGTCCGCCACCAATGTGGCGTTCGGCGCCCACGACGGACGGACCCAACCGAGGAGTTCTTCCCGGAGCCGCCACAATTCTCGCTCGGCCGTTTCCACTTCGCCCTGGGCTCGGGCGATTTCTTCCAGGTTGTGAACGGGTACCGATTCCCCCAGCTTGAGCGCATGACCGACGAAGGGCTCGTAGTCGGCCACGGCGGTCCGCAGGCGCCTGTAGGCGTCATTCAGCATCTTTTGCTGACCAGGAGTGATCTGGTCCTCAGAATGAACCGGAGTCGAACTCACGGACACAAGTCTACGCCTCGAACCCGATCAGTTTTGTTCGATTTCGGGATCGGTAATGACCGGGGTAAATGCCACTCCGAGTATGCCGGCAGCCGCCCTGTCACGCTCAGGGAGGGCGTGTGCGTAGCGATCCAATGTCATGGTCGCTCTGACATGCCCATGCCGATCGGCGACCGTCCGTATATCCACCCCGGCGGCAATAAGCGTGGTGACGCTGAAGTGCCGCAGATCATGGAACCGGAATGGCCACTGTTGCCCCGGAGCCAGTTCCGTCCGCTTGGCTTTCGGCTTGGTCTTGCGAAGCTTCTTGAGCGCGGGCAGCTCAATGGCCACGCACAGCTTTCCAAATCCGTGGGTGAGCGTGTCCGGGTTGACCGACAGAGCCCCGTTGGCGTTGTAGCTGAGGACGAATGGGTCGGGCACCAATGGCGACTCGGTCTGCTTGGACAGGTCGACCATGTAGGCCCAACGTCGCTTGAGTATCTCGACGCACACGGGGTCCAGGGCGATATCACGGGACTGATGAGTCTTGGTCGGACCGGTGTGCTGCTCACCTTGCGTGACCGTCAGCGAACGGGCAATCCGCACTCGTCCATGAACCAGGTCGATGTCGGACCACTTGAGCGCCACGATCTCGCCTCTACGGGCGCCCGTCAGCGCCGCCAGGGCCACTGCGGTGGCCAACACCGGGTCAGCGACTTCGGCTGCTTGCACGAGGGACGTCAACTGAGCTGGCGTCGGCACCTTCATTTCGGTTCGCTCAACTCTGGGTGCCGTGGCCCGGGCTGTCGGCGACGTATCGATCCATCCCCATTTCACCGCCTGATGGCAGGCGGCGGAAATGATGGCGTGGTACTTGTTGACTGTGGCCGACGACAGGCCCTCGGACAGCCACCGGCGATACGCCGTGTCGAGTACCTCGGGGTCCAGCTTTGAGAGCTGCACGGCGCCGAGGGTGGGTCGAATACGAGCCTCGATCTTGCGACGATTCTCATAGAGCGTCCGGGGCCGCTGGGTTGTCTCGGCCATCTCAAGCCACTTGTCGAGAAGCTGACCCAAGGTGGCCGATGACCGACTGAACTTGCCGGCCTCGACGTCGGCGATGAGCGTTGACAACGCCTTGGCCGCAGCGCGCTCGCCGCCGACAAAGGTTCGCGTCGCTTGGCGAGGTTTGCCTGACACGGGATCCCGACCAGCAAAGGCACGAAGCTCCCAGTGCCCCGGCGTTCGCTCCCGCATCGTGCCGGGACGATTCGCGTTCTTCGTCCGGGCAACCACGCATTAACGATACTGCCATTAGGGCATTTGTAGGGCGATGACTTTGGTCAGAGTTAAAAAAGTGCTTCTGACCTGGTGGGCGCTGCGGGACTCGAACCCACGACCTCAGCCGTGTGAAGGCTGCGCTCTAACCAGCTGAGCTAAGCGCCCTTTCGGGGAAAACCTTGGTCACCGCCGCAAAACGGCCGACCGGGCGTGACGGCCACACTACTTTGCCACAGGCACTGGGTCGGACGCCGGCGTACGTGATGTCCGAACGATTGCCGTGGTCGACCGTGAAGTCCCCCAAGAATGGGAAGGACCGCCCCGCGTCCCACTCGAGCGTGTAGCGCCAGTTGGACGCACAGACTCTCTTGACGTTCAACCGGCTTCGGCCACGACGCTCGAACCAATCGATGTAGCGCAGGCCAAGGACGATGTTGCTCTGTGGTTGGGTCATCGCGCAAAGTCCGAGGATTACCGAGCGACTTGGGCGCCACAGGTGGGCCAGGTACCCTGGCCGGGACATGAAGTCCCTTTTCGATGACGGTGACGACAAGCCCGCCGACGCTGAGCCAGCGCCTGTCCGGTACGTTCTCCGGCGCGTTCGCCCGTCCGGCCAGACCGGCCCCGACCAGGCAGCGGCGGGCGGCGGAGCAAGCGGGGATCCCGATCCAGATAGTGAGCCCCGCCGATCGACGCGCCGCCATGACCTCGCTCAATGCCGTGGAAGCCAAGTGGTCCAAGGCCGGGCTGGCCATCGCCGCCCTCATCGGGGCCGATCATCGTCGTCTACCTGGCCGTCGATCACCCCACCAGCAAGGTGACCGAGAAGGTCCACGGCGTCAACCACATCCACCTGGTGCCCCTCTCGGACACCTATCTGCTCGTCGGCGCCATCGTGGTGGGCTTCTGCCTCCTGGGGTTCGAAGGGATACGGCGAAAGCGGCGCACGCTGGTGGTGTTCGCCCTGTTCATCTGCGGCTTCGCCTTCACCGCTGGTCTTCGCCCCGCTCGGCTTCGCCCTCATCTATCCTGGGCGGATGGCTCATGCTGCGGGCCTACCGGATCCAGAAGTTCGGCACGGCCAACGCGAAACTGGCGGCCCGGCAGGCTGCGACCCGACCGCCCCGCCGGGAGCGCAAGCAGGCGGCACGCACTCCGCGCCAAGCCCACCGGCCATAAGCCCCCGACGGCCAACAAGCGCTACACACCCAAGGCGGCGCCGCGCAAGAAGGTGGCCAAGCCGACCGAGTAGTCAGGCCAGTTCGTCCGCCGGTGGCGACTCTGCAGAGGGGATCACCAGGGCGGAGCGCAGGAGAGCCAGCACATCGGTGCGCCGGCGCACCAGCGAGCGGGCCGTCGGCTCCTCCCCCAGCGCGCGCAGGACCTCGACCTCGGTGACCATGCCGATCACCGTGGAGTAGATGGCGAGGAGGAGCAGCCGTGGGTCATGCCGCCGCATGGTGCCGGCGTCCATCTCAGCCTCCAGGAAGGCCGAGGCGCGCCGCACCAGGGGCTCGAGCGCCAGCGGTCATCTGGGTCGCCGCCGGGGGACCCAACCTCGATACCTCCCGCAGCAGTCCGAGCAGTTCGGGTTGTCGCGCCGCCAGCCGGAAGACCGAGCGGACCACGGCCTCGACCCGGACCCAGCCGGCGCCGGCGCCGCGCAGCGCCGTCTCGAGGGCGTCGGACAGGTCCGCGGCGCTGCGCGCAATAACCGCCTCGAGCACCGCGTCCTTCGACGGGAACCAGTACAGGATGCTCTGCTTCGTGAGCTCGAGCCCCTTGGCCAGGGCGTCGAGCGAGGTGGCGTCGTAGCCGCGGCTGGCGAACGAGGCCAGGGCGGCGTCGAGGATGCGGTCGCTCGTCGAGATGGCCCCGTACGCGTGCGCCAGACCGGTGCTGTCGTGCTCACTTACCAAATGGTAGACAAATTCGGCCGTCGGATGGTAAACAATTCCGGTGCCGATCGGCCGGGACCTCCGTGCAAAGCGCTTCTTCATTACCGGTGCCACCGGATTTTTGGGCACTGCGCTGGTCGAACGCATCCTGCGCTGCGTCCCCGACGCCGAGATCACCGTACTGGTCCGCCCCGGCCGCCGGGCGGATGCCGCCGCCCGCCTGGCCCGCGAGGTCATCCGCAACGACTGCTTCGACCGCCTGCGGACCGAGCTCGGGCGACACCTTCGCCGCCGAGGTGGCCCGCCGGGTCCGGGCCGTGGCCGGCGACGTCGGGCAGGACGGCCTGGGGCTCGACGACGCCGGGCGGGCCGCCCTGGCCGCCAGCGACATCGTCATCCACTCGGCCGCCACCGTCTCCTTCGACGCCCCGCTGACCCAGGCCGTCGAGATCAACCTGCTCGGCCCCGCCCGGGTCGGCGCCGCCATGGCCGCCGTCGGGATCGGACGCCCACCTGATCTCCGTGTCCACCGCGTATGTGGCCAGCACGCATCAAGGGGAGGCCAAGGAGGAGCTGCTCTCGGAGAACCGGTTCACGCTGGACATCGACTGGGAGGATGAGGTCACGGCCGCCCGCCGCCTGCGGGACGACCTCCAGGCGGCCTCCCGCCGCCCCGACCGCCTGGCCGGCTTCACCAAGGAGGCCCGCAACGAGATCGGCGGGGCCGGCGATCATCTGCTGGCCGCCCGGGCCGAGAAGATCCGCGAGGAGTGGGTGCGCACCGAGCTGGTCGATGCCGGCACGGCCCGGGCCCACTCGCTGGGCTGGCCCGACGCCTACCCCTTCACCAAGGCCATGGGCGAGCGCGTGCTGGTGCAGCAGTGGGCCGGCACGGTGCCGATCACCTTCGTCCGGCCCTCGATCATTGAGTCCGCGCTGGCGGAGCCCCGGCCCGGCTGGATCCGCGGCTTCCGGATGGCCGAGCCCATCATCGTCTCCTACGCCCGCGGGCTCCTGCGCGAGTTCCCCGGCGTGCCCGAGGGCATCATCGACGTCATCCCGGTGGACCTGGTGGTGGCCGCCATCCTCGGCGTGGCCGCCCACGGGCCCGACCCCGACGGGCCGACGCGTCTACCACGTGGCCTCGGGCGTGCGGAACCCCTTCCCCTACGGGCATCTGGTCGAGCTGTGCGAGGACTGGTTCAGCCGCAACCCGCTCTACGACGAGCGGGGGCAGCCGATCAGCGTGCCCGAGTGGTCGTTCCCCGGCCGCGGGCGGGTCCAGCGCCAGCTCCGGCGGGCCGATCAGGCCATGACCGTGGCCGAACGGCTCCTGACGTCGCTGCCCGGTGCGGGGCAAGCAGGCCGAGCTGGCGGCGCGGATCGAGGACCGCCACGCCCTGGCCAAGCGAGCCCTCGGCTACGTCGAGCTCTACGGGGCCTACACCGAGACCGACGCCCGCTACCGCGTCGACCGGCTGCTCGCGTTGTGGGACACCTTCGACGACGAGGACCACGAGAGCGTTCTGCTTCGATCCCGGCGTCATCGACTGGGACCACTACGTGCACAACGTGCACCTCCCGTCCGTGGTCGAGCACGCCCGGGTGCGCACGACGGCGGGCCGCTCGGTGGTCGAGAAGCGCCCGGAGCGGGCCCGCCGGGCCATCCTCTCGGCCGACCGCCATCTGGCCGTCTTCGACCTCGAGCACACCTTGATGGCGTCGAACGTGGTCGACACCTACGCCTGGCTGGCCAGCCGCCACCTCCCCGTGGGGCGCCGGGCCAAGTTCGTGGCCGACCTGCTGCGCCAGGCGCCGTCGCTGCTGGCCCTCGACCGGCGCGACCGGGGCGACTTCCTGCGTTCGTTCTACCGGCGCTTCGAGGGCGCCCCCATCGCCCAGCTGCGCGCCGACTCGTGGGAGCTCTTCCACACGCAGCTCCTGACCCGCTCGTTCCCCGAAGGCTTCGCCCGGGTCCGGGCCCATCGCGCCCTCGGCCATCGCACCCTGCTCATCACCGGCGCGCTGGACTTCATCATTGAGCCGGTGCGGCCGCTGTTCGACGACATCGTCTGCGCCCAGATGGAGGAGCGCAACGGCCTCCTGACCGGCCACCTGACCAATCTCCCGCCCATCGGCGAGGCCCGCGCGCTCGTGCTGGCGGACTACGCCGACGCGCACGACCTCTCGCTGGAGGAGTCGGTGGCCTACGCCGACTCGGCCAGCGACCTGGCCATGCTCGAGGCGGTCGGCTTCCCGGTCGCCGTCAACCCCGAGGCCCGCCTGGCCGCCATCGCCCGCCGACGGGGCTGGCACGTGGAGCACTGGTCCAAGGCGCAGGGCGGCTCGCACCGACCGCTCCCGCTGGGACCCTTCGACGTGAAGTCCCCCAAGGCGGTCATCGCTAAATGAGACGACTCAGATGAGCACGCTCCTCTTCGAGCGCTCGCTGCCCCGCTTCGCCGCGGCGCGCCTCGCGTCGAGCTTCGGCTCCGGCCGCGGCGCCGGCGTCGGGCCGCTGCGGCTGGTCGAGCACGACGCCCCGTCCCTGCCCGGCGAGGGTTGGGTGCACGTCGACCCGCTGCTGTCGGGCATCTGCGGCTCGGACCTGTCCACCTTGGACGGGCGCAGCTCGCGCTACTTCGAGGAGATCGTCTCGTTCCCCTTCGTGCCCGGGCACGAAGTGGTCGGGCTGCTCTCCGCCGACGCCGTCGGCGCCGACGGTTCGGTCCTGGCGGCCGGCACCCGGGTGGTGCTCCAGCCGGTCCTCGGCTGCGCCGCACGCGGCATCCACCCGTCCGTGCGCGGCATGCGCAGGCCGGGCACGTCGGTAACTGCGGCCATCTCGCCTTCGGGCACATCCGGCCCGGCCTGCAGACCGGCTTCTGCGCCGACACCGGCGGCGGATGGTCGACGACCGGTCTGGTGGCACACTCGAGCCAGCTGTTCGCCGTACCCGACGGGCTCAGCGACGCCGACGCCGTCACCACCGAACCGGTGGCCTGCGCCGTGCATGCCGTCCTGGGCGCCGGGCATCAGCGACGGGGACGTGGTCGCCGTGCTCGGCGCGGGCACGCTCGGCCTCACCGTCACGGCCGCATTGGCGCATCTTGCCGCGACCGGGCGCTGCCCGGCGCCCCGCGCGCTTGCTGGTCGGGGCCAAGTACGCCCATCAGCAACGCCTGGCCCGCGAGTTCGGCGCCACCGAGGCCCTGCCCTCCGACCAGCTGGCACGCGCCGTGCGCCGGCACAGCCACTCGCTTTCCTTCGGCGGCGCGGCCGGCGAGACGGCCACCCTCTCCGGCGGGGCCGACGTGGTCATCGATTGCGTGGGCAGCGCCGAATCGATCAGCCAGTCGCTGGCCATGGTCCGTCCCCGCGGCACCGTCGCCCTGGTCGGCATGCCGGGCAAGGTGACGATCGACCTGGCGCCGCTGTGGCACCGCGAGGTGCGCCTGGCCGGCGCCTACGCCTACGGAACCGAGACCGGTGCCGCAGCGCCGGGCGGCGGCGGGTGCTGCCGGCGTCAGGCGCAACGAAAGAAGAGCCGCAGCCAAACCGCCAGAAGTGAGCCACGTTCGCCCTGGCCTTCGAGGTGGTGGCCGCCCAGTCAACCGGTCGCCTGGTCTCCGCCACGTACCCACTGGACCCGCTTCGAAGAAGCGGTGGCGCACGCCGGCGCAGCCGGGCGGCGGGGCGCCGTCAAGATCGCTTTCGACATCACGAAAGGACACACCCGATGAGCCGCCGTCCCGGTTTCGTGCTCGAGGTGGACAAGTCCACGCCGCCGACCCTGTTTTGGAACGGCGAGGGCTTCACGCTCGAGACCCTGCCCGAGGGCAGCCGGGTGATCTACGCCCCCGAGCCGATGAAGGCGCTCGACGATCCCTACGGCGCCATTCGCCACGCCCTGCTCCATCCCGTCGGCGACCGCGATCCTTTGCCGGCGTTGCTCCACGCCGGCATGAAGCTGACCATCTGCTTCGACGACATCTCGCTCCCGCTCCCCCCGATGGAGGCACCCGACATCCGCCAGATGGTCATCGAGACCGTGCTCGACATGGCGGCCGATGCCGGTGTCGACGACGTGATGCTCATCGCCGCTCTGGCGCTGCACCGGCGCATGACCGAGGACGAGTTGCGGCATGCGCTGGGCGACCGCGTCTACGACGCCTTCGCTCCGCACGGCCTCCTCACCCAGCACGACGCCGAGGACCCCGACAACCTCATCCATCTCGGGCAGACCGACGTCGGGCGAGGACATCGAGATCAACAAGCGGGCCGCCACCTCGGACCTCTTGGTCTACGTCAACATCAACCTGGTGGCCATGGACGGTGGGCACAAGAGCGTGGCCACCGGGCTGGCCAGCTACAAGTCGCTGCGCCATCACCACAATCCGCAGACCATGCAGCACTCCCGCTCGTTCATGGACGCCCCGGCCTCCGAGCTGCACAGCTCGAACTGGCGCATGGGGAGGTTCATCGCCGAGGCCGGGGTGAAGATCTTCCAGATCGAGACCACGCTCAACACCGACACCTTCCCTTCCGTCGTTCGCCTTCCTGCAAAAGCGCGAATGGGAGTGGAACCTGCGTGACCGCGCCACGTACGCCGCCACCTCGCGCGTCGCTCAGGGGAGTGCCGCCACGCCTGGCCCGCCAGATCTTCCACTCGATCGAGTCCCCCCACGCCATGACGTCCGTCCAGGCCGGCGAGGTCGAGGCCGTCCATGCCATCACCACCGAGAACGTGTGGAAGCAGCAAGGAGTCGACGTCCAGGGGCAGACCGACATCCTCACGCTTGGGCTGCCCTACATCTGCCCCTACAACGTCAACTCGATCATGAATCCGATCCTGGTGGCCTGCCTGGGGTTGGGGTACTTCTTCAACCTGTACCGGGGCAAGCCGCTTGTGCGCGAGGGCGGCGTCCTCATCCTGCGCCACCCCACTCGCCCCGAGTTCCACCCCGGCCACCACCCGAGTTACATCGACTTCTACGAGCAGGTCCTCACCCAGACGGTCGATCCCGTCGCAATCCACAAGCAGTTCGAGGAGTCCTTCGCCACTGACCCGTGGTACATCCACCTGTACCGCACGGGGCACGCGTATCACGGCGTCCATCCCTTCTACATGTGGTACTGGTGCGCGCACGCGCTGGAGCATCTGGGACGCGTCATCATCGTCGGTGGCGATGCCAAGGCTGTACGACGGCTCGGCTTCTCACCGGCGTCGTCGTTGAACGACGCCTTGGAGATCGCGAGCGACGTGGTCGGCCCCTCCCCCACCCTGACCCACCTGCACGCGCCGCCCATCATGATGGCGGACGTGCACTGATGGCGGCGGTCGGGGACGCGGACGCGGGCCGGAGCGCGGGGTCTGCTCGACCGGGCCCGGGCGCTCCGCCTTCCCCTGGCGGCGCCTTCGTGGCCGGCCACGGTCGAGCGGCCCGATCCCGAGCGCAAGATCGGGCTCGAGTACGACCACGATTGGTCTCGGCGCTACCCCGCCCGTCTCGCCCGAGCCATGATCATGGACAACCTGGCGCGGCCCGTTGCTCGCCTCATCGCCCCCGCCACAGTGCGCGGACTCGAGCACCTGCGCCACGTGGAAGGTCCGGTCATCTTCGCCGCCAACCACGCCAGCCATGTCGACACCCCGCTCCTGCTTGACCAATCTGCCCGTCGAATTCCGCCATCACACGGTTGTGGCGGCGGCGTCCGACTACTTCTTCGATCGCACCTGGAAATCGGTACTTTGGTCGTTCTCACTGGCCGCCATCCCTTTCGAACGAAGGAAGGTGAACCGCAAGTCGCTCGACACCTTGGCGGAACTGCTCGATGAGGGTTGGAACCTGGTCATCTTCCCCGAGGGTGGCCGGTCTCCCGATGGTTGGACCCAGCCCTTCGGCGGCGCCGCCGCCTACCTCGCCCGTCGTACCGACCGGCCCGTGGTGCCGGTCTACCTTCATGGCACCCGCCATGTCCTGCCCAAGGTTGCCGACGAGGGAGCGCCTGCGCCCGGCGGTTCAGGGCACCGAAGGGCGCCACGGCGGCCAGCTCCGACGATCTCCGATCTCGGTTCTCTTCGGTGCGCCCCTCACACCCGACGAAGGCGAGAACGCGCATCGCTTCTCCGCTCGCGTCGAGGGAGCGGTGGCCAGCCTCTCCCGCGAGGTCCACGCTGACTGGTGGCAGGCCCGACGGGCAGTGAGCGTGGTCGACCCCACGGATGGAGCGGAGCGCACCCATCGGGGGCCGGATGCCCCCGCGTGGCGCCGGGCCTGGGCTCTCGACACACGGCCTTTGAATGATGGCGCCCGTTGGCCTGAATGACGCGAGAGCACGAACACCCGCGGGGTTGAGAGGAGCTGCCATGTCCGCAAAGGAACCCGAAGTGGTAACGAAGCTCAGCTCGCGTTCGGTGGCCGAGACCGTGTCGGTGTTCACCGAGATCCTGATCGACAAGGGTCTCAAGATCTTCTCGGTGATCGACCAGAGTGCCGAGGCCAAGCTCGTGGGTCTGCAGCTACGCGACACGGTACTTGTGATGTTCGGAAACCCAGCGGTTGGCACACTTGTGATGCAGGCCGCACCCCTGTCTGCACTCGACCTCCCACTGAAGGTGCTGGTTTGGTCGGACGATGGCCAAACCAAAGTGTCCTTCATCTCGCCCGACGCGTTGGCATCACGCCACCATCTCGGTGTCGAGCTGGCGGGAAACTTGCGCGGGATTGAGACGCTGACGGACGCGCTCGCGACCGTGTGCCAGGACGAATAGTCAGAAGGACCATCGGGTGGCGCCGCCAGGCTCCCGGGTCGCGACCGTGTAGGCATCGCTGGGCGCGAACTCGTAGACGTACCACGGCGGAGGGCCCGCGCTGGGAGCGCTGTATTCATGTGTGAATCCGCCGTCGGCGACGGTCGGTGCCCAGCCACCCGTCGCGAATGTGTCGGCCAGGCGTTGCAGCAGCGCGCCGTCGGTGACGCGAACGGCCCGGCCTTCAAGCGCCACGTCGTAACCATGGAGGGCAACGCCGAAGGCACAGCGCGAGTCGTGCTCGATGTTGCGGATCTTGCGAGAGCGCGGACTGCCGCTGAAGTAATAACGGTCCTCGACCCAGAGGACTCCGACGGCAGTCATGTGGGGCCGTCCGTCGGCGTCAACGGTCGATAACCAGAAGGTGTGGTGGTCGGGCCCACCAGTGCCGGGCGCCTGCGTCACGTTCGCCTCGAGTGTGCGGCGCACATCAGTCCAATCCAGTGGGGCGAGATCGTAAAGATCCGCCAGGTTCTTCGTTCGGATTTTTGGAGCAGACATACCGTTACCGACGATAGACGGAAGCGGATCTCATCGGTCCGCCATCCGTACTCATGCAGACGCCACATCCGTCGATCTGGCCCGCTCGGATGTGGACGAGGTCGATGTCGAGGTCGATGGTGGTCTGGAGCTGGCCGCGTTGCCCCGGCGGCCCGACGCCGAACGGGCGCAGGGTGGGACAGTCAGACGCGTTGGGGTTCGAATCAATCACCCGCTCAAAGCGATTTTTCCGTAGGTGCTCGGCCCCCGCGGCGGACACCGAGACGAACTGGCCCTCTCCGGCCACACGATGACGATCAACGAAGCCTCGGTTGTTGGCGTCTTCCCACACGGGAAGGCGCGGACACGACGTCCGCCACGCATCGAGCACCTCGGAGTAGGGGCGCGGGCTGGAGCCCAACCATTCAAGGAGATCGAGGATCAGGTCATCAATATTGTCGGTCATGGGTGGTCCATGAATTATTGCAGTTCGGCCGGCGGAACTGAGGCGGCCCAATACCAGCGATGGGGATACCCCATCGATCTAACGGGAGCCGAGGTACATGGCCCAAGCGAGTATCAACACGCCTGCGCCGACGGAGACCATCCACCCCACGGGGAAGATTGCACTCATGGAGCCGCACAGCATGGCTTCGACCCCGGCGTACGAAGACACCCTCGGCTTATTGACCTAACCGAGGTAGGTAAGCGACCACGCAGCCATGTCGGCGCCACGAGGACGGTGATGAACCCGGTAGCCCGCGGCACCGAGTTGCCGCGTGATGTACCCGACGACATCTGCGTCGGAGTAGCCATGACGGAGGGCCTCGCTCAGTTCGTTGGGGGCCACCAGCTGCATGTCCCACTTTGCCCCGTTCGGTCCCGTGAAGACGAGGAACCAGAGCGTGCTGCCCTTCTGGAGTAGGGCTCCGGTCGCCTCTGGGTGGACGTTGATGATCACTCGCCACCCCGGTTCTCGGTCAGCGGCCTCAGCCGGAGGATCGCCGGACGCTCGTTATGCGAGTGGAGGCCGCACCCGGCGACGAACCTGCGAGCGTCCAGCTCGGTCAGATCCTGATTGGTCCCTGCTTCTACTGCCACTTCTCACCCTTCTGTGAAATACTTCGTATTAAGAGTCACAGTACGATACTAGATGAAGCGTATGGTAACAGACTAGGGGTAAGTTATTGGCAATGGGAGAACCAAGCGACGGGACTGACCGCCGAGTACGGCGATCGCGGCGGGCGCTGCGGGAAGCGTTCGTCGCGCTTGTCATAGAGCAGGGCTATGACTCGGTCACCATCGAGGCCCTCACGGCGCGAGCGGACATGTCCAAAGCGACCTTCTACGCTCACTTCCACGACCTGGAAGATCTGCTCAGGGCCGTCGTCGGCGACCTGGTGGCGGACCTTGCCACCGAGGCGGAATCAGCCGTGACGACCAGTAGGCAAGAGCCGATCGCTCAAGGCAGCGGCGTGGTGACGTTTTGTCGGCACGTTGACGCCAACCGAGATCTGTACCGCGTCGCATTGTCCGGCGCGGGCAACGGTCAGGGTCGGGCGACTTTGACGGCGGCAGTGACCGCTACAGCAGAGCGGGTCTTCGTGCGGATCGTCAATGACATGGGCGCCTCCCCCCGCCGACAGGTCTCGTTGGTCGCCCGCTCCTGGGCTGGGTCCTGCATCACGCTCATCGACCACTGGCTCCAAGTAGATAATGACCTATCTGCTGATGAGTTCTCCTCCCTCATCGCCCCCCTTCTCCTAGAGGGGCCCCTCTGGGGACTGGGGCTGGATGACCTTGTCGTCGTCTCCGAGCCGGACTTCGTCGGCCCCGACGACCAGTAGCTCCGCTGTGCCGATGAGCCACACCTCGGGCCGGCCGCAGAGGGCGAACTTCGGTCTCGCGGGAGTGCTCTACCTCCTCGCCGCGTGGGGTCTGCGCCAATGTCCTCGGCGAAGCGTGGGGCCTCGAGCGGTGCCGGCACTGGTTGCAGGCGCCGGCGTCGGGCTGATCGGCTCTGGACTGTTCATCACCGATCCAATGGGTGACTTCCGGCCGAGGACCCCTGGCGAAGACGGGCCAAAGGCCCCCCCGCTCCAGCGCTTTCTCGTATGGGCAAGCTGCACAACACCTCTGCCAACCCAATCTTTGCCGGGCTGCCTGTCGCCGCATTGGCCAGCGCGGTCGGGGCCGCTCGGCGCCGGGATTTCCGCTGGGCTGGCTACTCGGCGTGCTCGGGTCTCGCCATGACGGCAAGCTTTGTGGCGTTCGGAGCAGCGTTCGGCTCCGACCCGCGCCTTGCCGGAAAGGGAGGCATCTTCCAGCGCATCTCCATTGCATCCGGGTTCGGATGGGTAACGGTCCTGTCGCTTCGGACTCTTTGGTCCCTAGGCCGCTCCTAAGCCCTCCATTTCCTTCTCCGAACCATCATTGGGCAGTGGCGGCTTCTTGGGCAGCTAGCCCGCGACAGCACTCGCCGCACTGGATGCACCATTCGACCATGCCGGGATCCGGTCTGAATAACGGTACCCAGGCCTCTCCTGCTTGTTCGAAGGTGACCACGACCGGCATTGCGATGTGCACCTTCTCGGCGTCGCAATCGACGAGATTCGACGTAATTCGGAGCCCCACCTGCTCGATCAGTTCGACGATGGCGATCACGTACGGCACGGGCAACGCGGGATTGAACGTGTGGCGATTGACGGTGAAGGTGAAGACCGACCCGCGCCCACTCACGGGCTGCGGCAGCATTTCACCCCCGCACTGCACGCAGACCAGAGCGGGCGGGTGGGCCCAGCACTGGCACGACACGCAGCGGGAGATGAGAAGTTGTCCCTTGCTGCCGCCGGTCCAAAAGGGTCGACTGAGATCGGAGATCGGCGGTGGCATCCGCCAGGGGGGTGCGTCCTCCACCTACCCATCGTATGCACAAGGCGCGTTAGGTTGAGAGTTGTGAGTGGTCGTGGGGGGCGGAGTGCCATCATCTCAGGCGTCGGCATTTCGCACATCGGGCGCAGAACCGGGATCTCCGGCACCGTGCTTACGACCACGGCCGCGCGTGCAGCCATCGCCGATGCCGGTCTCGAGCCCTCGCAGATCGACGCGGTCATCACCGTGGGCGGCATGGAGGTCCCTGGGATAGCGGCGCAACTCGGCATCGCCTCGCGTTGGAGCGACAAGGGCGTGGCCCGCGGCGGCTTGCTGGCGCCCCTTTTTGCGGCGTGCCAGGCCGTGGTCGACGGGGAGGCCCGGCACGTCGTTGTCTATCGAACCGTCCACATGATCGGCGGCAGCGCCTTCCAAGGCGATGGACCGGAGCACCGGCAGCGGCGGCACGCGGCGGCCAGCGCCAGCGCCAGCGCCAGCGGCAGCGGCAGCGGCAGCGGAGAGCGCAGCGCCAGCTTCGGAGGGTCCTGGCTCCTTTCCAGGAATGGAGGGTGTCGGGACGCTCCTCACGATGCACGCCTATTCGGCCGCCAACTGGATGGCGATGCACTGCCAACGTCACATGTACCTCTACGGGACCACCAGGGAACAGCTCGGTTGGGTTGCCGTCAACAGCCGGCGCAACGCCGGCCTCAACCCTGACGCGGCCTATCGGGTACCGATAACGCTCGACGACTACTTCAACGCGCGGATGATTTCGGACCCGTTCGGTCTCTTGGACTGTGACGTGCCAATCGACGGCTCCATCGCCCTGGTCGTTTCGACTCCGGACTTCGCTGACGACTGCAAGCACCACGCCATTCGCGTGGAAGCAGTCGGTGGGGGCTCTCCCGCTGGGGGCTGGGACCAACGGCCTGACTACCCAAAGATGTCCTCGGTGGACGCCGCGGCGGAAATGTGGAGTCACACCGATCTCACGCCGCGCGACATCGACGTGGCCGAGCTCTATGACGGCTTCACCTTTGTCACCTTGGACTGGCTCGAAGCGCTAGGGATTTGCGGCGACGGTGAGTCCGGTCCATTCGTGGAGGGCGGCACCCGGATTTCCTTGGAAGGGGAACTCCCTCTTAACACCTATGGCGGCCAACTCTCTGCCGGCCGTATGCACGGCTACTGGATCCTCCATGAAGCCGTCCTGCAGCTGCGCCACCAGGCCGGGGCGCGTCAGGTGGCGGGAGCCGAAGTCGCGGTAGCCACCGTGGGCGCCGGTCCCATCACCGGCTGTATGTTGCTGACGCGCTAAGCCCGCGCGTACTTCGGGCGTCTACGGCGCACGCGAGGAGCACCACGGCGCGCTGCTCCCGCAGTCTCGAGGCGCTCGTGGCGCAGCGCCTCCTCGGCCCCGTCGTCGAGCGGCGGCAACTCTTCGGTGTGAAGCGCCCAGCACAATAAGAGGTCGGCTAACGCCGGATTGCGCGCCAGCACCGGCCCGTGGAGATACGTTCCGAGCACGTGGCCGGCGATCGCTCCTTCGGTGCCGGAGCCGTCACCATTGCCGATTCCTTTGCTGACACGAGCCAGCGGGACGGCGCCCACCGCCAACGTCGTGGATCCTCCGTGGTTCTCGAAGCCGGTCAAGGCGGGCAGCGTGGCGCCTGTCGGCTGTGCCACGACTTCGCCGACCGCACGAGGCCCGGCGCCCTTCACCGTGGCGATATCGAGCAGTCCCACTCCGTCATGGGACGCGCCGTCTGCGCCAGGGAAACTGTTCCCGACGATCTGATAGCCGGCGCAGACCGCCAGTACCACGGCGCCTTCATCGACACGACGACACAACGTGCCGTCCTCGATCAGCGAGCGGGCCGCCCGCACCTGCGGGCCGTCCTCGCCGCCGCCCAGGCAGTAGATGTCGGCCTCGGGCAACGGGGCATCCGAAGCTGCCTGCTTGAGCTCGACCTCGAAGCCACGCCATTGGGCGCGACGGGCCAGGATCAGCCCGTTGCCCCCGTCCCCGTAGGTGCCCAGCAGATCGGGGTAGACCACGGCAATGCGAAGGGATGCCGTCACGCGTCGGGCACCGAGAAGCTCGCCGAAGGCCGTGTAATTCCCGATGACGTCGACGTAATTCTCAGTGTCGTTCTTTGCGAGCTCATCGTCCCCACCACCTCCGGTCGCCGCAATCTGCAGGGCGACAACGGGGTTCAGCTCCATCACGTGCCGCACACCGGCGTAGCGCAGACGCACCGACAGGTCGCGGCAACGGTCACCGGTGGCCACCACGACGCGGGCAGCCAGGCGCTCGAAAGGAACGTCCCACAGCCAGCTCGGGTCGGCTCCGTCGGCCGTCCGCGCATTGATACTGATCACGATCGGCCCGTCATCCTCCCCGACCAAATCGAGGAGCTCGCTCCAACCGGCCGGGTTCTTGGCCAGCATCAGGCGGGCCGGCACGCCACCCACGATACGGGTGGTGAAGCGGCCGGCCACCTCGCCGACGGCGCCCATGGCGGCCAGCGCCGCGGCGGCAGCGATGCCCTGGCTTTCGGCCGCCACCGCCGCCATCAGAGCGTTGGCGTAGTTGAAGCGACCGGGCAGGGTCAGCGGTGATCTCCTGGGACCGACCGTCGGCCCAGACGGCGTGGTACGTCGTCCCGTGATCGGTGGCCGTCAACGTGGCGATGGGAACGGGCCGGCAAACCCACAGCCGCTGATGCAGGCCCAAGACCATCTGGCGCGAAGGCGATGCGACCCTCGCAAGAGGGGCACCCCACGGCATCGAGCTGCCAGCCCAGGCCGACGGCGACCCAGCGCACCTTGGCTGCCGCCCCGGCGGCCCAGACCACCAGCGGGTCGTCGGCGTTGGCCACGACCGTGACGTGTGGTGCGGCGGCCAGGGCGGCGCGCCAGTTGCCCGGCCACCATGCGTACCTCGTTGGTGCGGTCCAGCTGGTCGCGTGAGAGGTTGAGCAGCACCACGCATGTGGGCTTCGTGGCGGCGAGGACGCGGGGAAGGTAGATCTCGTCGACCTCGAGCACGGCCCGGGTGGCCGGCCGGTCGCCGGCGAGCGCCGCCACGTGACCCGGGGGCATGTTGGACCCGGTCTCGTTGCTCACCACCCGTGTCGCCGTCGGCACCCAGGGCGACGGCGAGCAGCCGCGTCGTGGTCGTCTTGCCGTTGGTGCCCGTCACCAATGACACCGTCACGGTCCGCCGTCAGGTGCTGGAGCAGGCGCGGATCGACCTTGAGCCCGGTGCGACCGCCGGCCACGGTGCCCTGTCCCCGACCGAGGCGACGCGACGTCGGCATTGACGGCGCGCGTGGTGAGGATGGCGAGGCGAAACCTCACGAAGGGGGTTTGGTGCGCGCCAGCTCCTCGGCCGTGGGCTCGTCGCGCCACTTTGGACTCCTCGGGCAACAAGTCCGAGATCGCCGCCATGATCGCCGCCGTGTCGGCCACCGCGTCGGTCCGCGAGAGCGAGCGAGACGGGGTGACCGACCCGGACCGTGACCTTCGGAGGGTGGCGCACCAGGGTGAAGTCGGGCATCCGGGCCGAGCGCGGCCAGACCTTCTCGGTCCCCCACAACCCGATCGGGACCACCACGGCCCCCGTCGCTGCGGCCAGTCGGGCCGTCCCGGTCTTCCCCTTGAGCTCGGGGTCGAAGAACGCGGTCCCGCGAGGGATGGTGCCTTGCGGCAGCACGACGACGACCTCGCCCGCCCGCAGAGCCGCTTCGGCCGCCCGCAGGGGCTGATCCGACCCGCTGCCCCGGTCCACCGAGATGCCCCCGACCGACCGGGCGATGGCGCCCACCACCGGGGCGTCGAAGATCTCCTTCTTGCCCAGGAAGCGCACCGGACGGCCGACCCGGGCGGCGACGAGGGCGAGTGCCGCCACGTCGAAGTAACTCCGATGGTTGGCGGCCAACAGGACAGGCCCCTTCGACGGGATGTTATCGAGGCCGGTGATGTCGAAGCGCGGCATAGGGGAACGACGACGGGCGGACGAACGGTCGCAGCAGGTGATAGGGCTCGAACCCCGACCACGCTCGGCACCCCCGGCGGCCGGTCCCAGTGCTCGATGGGCCAGCGGCGCGCGGTGGCGATGACGGTCAGCGAGGGGTCGGGGTTGACCGCGTGCGGCAAGCCCACGCTGGCCAGAAGCGGCGTGTCGAAGACGCTGTCGCTGCAGGCGTGGCAGTCGTCCAGGTCGATGCCCTTCTCCGTGCACCACGCCCGCACCGCCTTGAGCTTGCCCGTCCCCCACACGAACCCCTCGTAGAGGCGACCGGTGTAGCGCCCGTCCTTGGTCTCGTAGGTCGTGGCGATGACGGCGTCGAACCCCATCGCCTCGGCGAACGGGGTGATCATGTCGACCGGGGTGGTGGTGGCCAGCACGAGCAGGTGGCCGTCCGCCCGGAACGCCTCCAGATACTGGGGGGCAAAGGGAGCCACCATCTCACTCAGGTCGGCGACCGCCCTCTTGCCCGCCGCCTGCACCTGGTTCTGACGCCATCCCTTGGCCACCCGGGCCGCGGCGCGGACCAGCCCCATGGAGAAGAGATTCTCGCCCAGGCGGTCGTTGACGGCGTAGAGCAACCTGTCGCCGGGCAGCGTGCGCCCCTGGGGCAGGACACCCTCGTCCATCAGGGCCTTGTTGAGCGCCTGGCCCCGAGGCACGGCAGAGGAGCGTGCGGTCCAGGTCGATGAAGACGGCGCTCTTGGCCATGGTCTTGTCAGCCTAAACGCTCCCGTTACCCGCTCGGGCCGTGGCTGTGGACCCGCCGCGGTCAGCCTCGGCACCCAAGCCGAGGCGGGAGATCCCGTATCGGGGACGGGTTCGACCATGGACCGGTAGACCGCGAGGAGAGCGCTCTTCTGCGTCTCGTTGAGCAGCGGGTCGTTGCGGATGGCCCCGGGGGTGGTCGTCGTCGGGTCCTCGTCCGAATCGATGTCGGCGGCGTGGGCCAGCAGGTCGCTGACCGAAAGATTGAGTGCCTCGGCCAAGGATTTGATGATGGCGATGGACGGCTGATGCAGTCCCCGTTCGATCTGGCTGAGATAGGGGTTGGAGACCTTGGTGAGGTCCGCCAGCTGCCGCAGGCTCAGCTGCGCGAGATGCCGTTGGTTGCGCAGATAGGTCCCGAAGGCATCCCACGGCCGTCACCCGGAGGCTTCCCGTCCACCTCGAAACTCTATCCTCGTACTTGTTTCCGTTTTACCGGGCTGTGTGCTTGACTGGCAATGAGCTTTGATCCTGCGGGTGCACCGAAGGGGGTGGCCATGGCGAAATGGTTGGGATCCGAGCGAGTCAGGTCGGTCCTAAAACCGAAAAACGTGCTGGGGCGGATCGATCCGCTCGGGCTGGCGGGAGCTCTGGTGCAGGTGGGAGCGCGCACGGCGACCACGGCCATGCCTCGCCGGCTGGGCGGCACTCGGCGTCGAAATGGCCAAGGTGGCCGTCGGACGTTCGGATATCGCCCCCGAGCCCAAGGACTGGCGTTTCGAAAACCGGGCCTGGAAGGAGAACCCTTTCTATCACCGCCTATGCCAGTCGCTATCTCGCCTGCACCCGCACCGCCCTCGATCTGGTCGATGACGCCAACTTCGACTGGCGGACGGCAGAACGGGCCAAGCTGGCCACCGATCCTGCTGACGGCGGCCCTGGCGCCGACCAATGTCCCGCTGCTCAACCCCGACGTGTTGAGCGCGCCTACGAGACGGGCGGTCGTAGCGTCCGTGAAGGGCCTGGGGAATATCTCGCGCGACATCCTGACCAACAAGGGCTTCCCGCGCTCGGTCAACCGTGACGCGTTCGCGGTCGGCCGTGACCTGGCCGTCACCCCCGGCGCCGTCGTCTTCCGCAACGAGGTCTGCGAGCTCCTGCAGTACACGCCGACGACCGAGACGGTGCACAGCGTCCCCCTCGTCCTGGTCCCGCCGCAGATCAACAAGTACTACTTCATGGACTTGGCCCCCGGGCGGAGCTTCGTTGAGTACTGCGTGCAGCAAGGCCTCCAGATGTTCGCCATCAGTTGGCGCAATCCGACCGAGGAGCACCGGGACTGGGGTCTCGACACCTACGTCGACGCCGTCCATGAAGCGCTCCGAGCCGCCTGCGAGATCGCCGGCACCGAACAGGCCAACACGGTCTCGCTGTGCGCCGGCGGCATCACCACGGCGGCCCTGCTCGGTCACCTGGCCTCGACCCAGGACACCTTGATCAACTGCGCCACCTTCGCCGTCACCCTGCTCGACTTCACCGTCCCGACCATGATCGGCCTGCTGGCGAGCCCCGCCATCGTCGACAACTCCCTGCGCTCCACCAAGCGTGGCGGCGTGCTCCCGGGCATCGTCCGCCACTGCGCTCTTCTCCCTGTTGCGCCCCAACGACCTCATCTGGAACTACTGGGTCCGCAACAATCTGATGGGCGAGGAGCCGCCGACCTTCGACGTGCTGGCCTGGAACTGCCGACTCCACCCGCCTGCCCGCCGCGCTGCACGCCGACTTTCTCGACCTGTTCATGCAGAACTCGTTGGCCACCGGCGACTTCTTGGTGCACGGGAGCCCGGTCGACCTGAGCAAGGTCGAGTGCGACTCGTTCGTGGTCGGCGCCCGCACCGACCACCTCACCGCCTGGAAGGCCTGTTACGCCACGACCCAGTTGCTGGGAGGAACAGCCAGTTCGCCCTCTCGTCCTCGGGGCATATCCAGAGCCTGGTCAATCCCCCCGGCAACCCCAGAATGACGGTGGCCACGGCCGAGGCCACCGACGCGGACCCCGACCAGTGGCTGACCAAGGCGACGCCGGTCACCGGATCGTGGTGGGAGCCCTGGTCGGTGTGGGCCGCGGCCCGTTCGGGCGAGCGCCACCCGGCGCCCACGTCGCTCGGGAGTGCCGCACACCCGACCCGGTGATGCCGCCCCGGGCCATTACGTGCTGGCGTTCTTGACGGACGCACGCGACGCGCCGAGACGGGACCCGATCCTCCGATGATGGACACGCCGCTGAACGCGTGGCTCCTCTTCGAGCATTCGCCGAGCCACGCCCCCGAGGCCGAGCTCGTCAGCCGCTCCTCCGTCGGGTGAGATCGAGCGACAGACCTACGCCGAGTTCGGCCGCCGCACCCAGCAGCTGATGCACGCCCTCGACAACCTCGGCCTCGGGCCCGGGGACCGCGTGGCCACGCTTGGCCTGGAACAGCTCCCGGCACCTCGAGGCGTACTTCGGCGTCCCGTGCACCGGGCGTGTGCTGCACACCCTCAACCTGCGGGTGTCAGCCGAGGAGCTGGCCTATCTGCATCGAGGACGCCGACGACCGGGCCGTGCTGGTCGACCCCGACCTCCTTCCCCTTCTCGAGCAGGCCCTGGCGCAACTCGCCTCGCCGCCCGGCCACGTCATCGTCCTCGACGACCGAGTGCCCGAGACTTCGCTCTCGGGCGTCATCGCCTACGAGGATCTCCTCGCCGGCGAGCCGACCCACTACCCGCGCCGCACATCGACGAGACGCGGCCGATGGGGCTCTGCTACACGTCGGGGACCACCGGGCGCCCCAAGGGCGTGCGTCTACACCCATCGCTCCACCTTCCTGCATGCCCTGGCCGTCACCTCCCATGCCGCCATGTCGATCGGGCCGGGCGATGCCGTGCTCCCTCAGGTGCCGATGTTCCACGCCAACGCCTGGGGCATGCCCTACGCCGCGGCGGCGGTCGGGGCCAAGCAGGTCTTCTTCGCCGGAGCGCTCGAGCCATCCGGCCTTCGTCGACCTGCTGGTGGACGAGAGGGTCACCGTGGCGGCCGGCGTGCCCACGGTGTGGCTCGGCATCGCCGACGAGCTGGCCCGCCGCGGGGAGCGCCTTCCCGAGCTCCGCCACATCGTCTGCGGCGGGGCCCAGCCGCCGCGCTCGATGATCGAGCGCTACGCCACGGAGTTCGGCATTCGCATCGTGCAGGCGTGGGGCATGACCGAGACGTCACCCCTGGCCTCGGTGGCCTGGCCCCAGGAGCACATGCGGGACTGGACCGAGGAGGAGATCACCTCGGCGGTCCGGACCAAGGCCGGGCTCCCCCTGCCCGGCGTCGAGATCGCCATCCGTGGACGAATCCGGCGACGAGGTCGCCGGCCGACGGTGCGTCCATGGGCGACCTCACCGTGCGTGGCCCGTGGGTGGTCGACGGCTACCTGCACGGGCACGGGGCGGAGAACTTCACCGCGGACGGGTGGTTCAAGACCGGGGACGTGGCGATCCGCTCCGCCGGCGGCTACTTCGTCATCGCCGACCGCACCAAGGACCTCATCAAGTCCGGGGGCGAGTGGATCTCCTCGGTGGACATGGAGGATCGGGTCATGCAGATGGACGAGGTGCTCGAGGCGGCGGTGATCGCCGTGCCGGACCCCAAGTGGCAGGAGCGGCCGCTGGTCTGCGTGGTGCTGAAGCCCGGCGCGGACGCTATCGGTCGACGAGGTGCATGCGCATCTGCTGGCCGGGGGGCTTCGCCCGGTGGCAGCTCCCCGAGCGTATCGAGGTGATCGACGCCGTGCCCCGGACCGTCGGTGGGCAAGTTCGACAAGAAGGCGCTGCGGGCCCGCTTCGTCTGAATTGATCGGGTGATCTGACTTGTGTGATCGCCCGTTGCGCATGAGGTCGTGCGCTTGATATAGTACGCAGCACCCCCCACAATCCCAAACACCACCGATAGGAAGGTTGCCTCATGAATGCTCTCGAAATAACGGAGAAGGTCCAAGGCGGCGTGCTCAAGGCCGTCGAGACCAGCCAGGCCTGGACGCTCGGTGCGCTGCGCTCCACCGCCTCGGCCTTCGACGGCATCAAGCCAGACCCCTCGCTCATCCCCTTCGCCGACAAGGTGCCGACGGCCGACCGAGACGCTCGACGCTCGCCTTCGGCTTCTGGGGCAAGCTCGCTCGATGCGCAGCACTCCTTCCTGACCGGGGTCGTAGAGGTCTACGCGCCCCCCGCGGTCAAGGTGACCACCGCCCGCCGCCAAGAAGGTCTGACCCGAGCGGTCCGGCCGTCCGCTGCCTCATGACGTCGGTGTCGAGGCCGATGAGCTCCTTTGGTGCTATTCGCCCGCCATGTCGTAATTTGGCGGGGGACAGCACCGCGGCAGCATCGGCCCCGCGGTGCGCAAGGAGCCACCGTGTCGCAGGCCACTCTCACCATCAACAGCCGGAACTACGGCGCCTGGTCGCTCCGGGGCTGGCTGTTGTGCAAGTTCGCCGGGCTGGACTTCACGGTCGAGGTTGTCGACAGCCACGACCCCGACGTCCGGGCCGAACTACTCCTGCTCTCCCCGTCGTTCCTGGTGCCCGCGCCTCCGCCACGACGACCTCGTGATCTGGGACACCCTGGCCATCGGCGAATACCTCTACGAGTCACAGAACAGCTCGCTGCTCCCGGACGACCCCAAGGCCAAGGCATGGTGCCGCTCGGTGTCCGGGCGAGGTCCACTCCGGCTTCGCCAACCTGCGCGCCGCCCTCCCGATGAACATCAAGTCACACCACCCGGGCTTCCCGGTCTGGGCGGGAGCCCAGGCCGACATCGACCGCATCGAGACCCTGTGGAACGACTGCCTTGCCGCGTCCGGGGGCCCGTTCCTGTTCGGCCAGAGCCGCACCGTGGCCGATGCGATGTACGCGCCCGTCTGCACCCGTCTGCAGACCTACGACGTCAAGACAGGCGCCGTGGCCACCGACTACGCCGAGACCATCTTGGCCATGCCCGAGATGGTCGAATGGACCGCCGCGGCGCGGCTCGAGCCCGACGACGTCGAGGAACTCGAGATGGAGTTCTGAGCGACCGGTCGCGGACCGGTTCCTGTCACGAGTTGGCCAGAATGAAATTGCGCACGATCGGGTAGATCTGGCGCTCCCAGCGGCTCCCGCTGAACACGCCGTAGTGGCCGACGCCGGCCTGGAGGTGGTGCCGCTTCTTCGCCGGCTTGATCCCGGTGCACAGGTCCTGGGCGGCCAACGTCTGCCCGACCCCGCACACGTCGTCCTTCTCCCCCTCGACGGTGAGCAGCGCGGTGCGCCGGATGGCCGCCAGCTCGACCGGCTGCCCTCGCCATGTCAGCTTGCCCTGGGCCAGCAGCTCACGCTGAAAGACCCGGTCGATGGTCTCGAGGTAGAACTCGGCCGCGATGTCGAGCACGGCGAAGTACTCGTCGTAGAAGTCGGCGATCACTTCAGCCTCGTCGTCGTCCCCCCGGACGAGATGGTTGTAGAGGCTCACGTGCTGACGAATGTGGCGCTCCAGGTTCATGCTCACGAACCCGGCCACCTGGAGGAAGCCCGGGTAGACCCGCCGCAGCGCCCCGGGGTAGCGCAGGGGCACGGTGGCGATGACGTTGTGCTCGAACCAACTGAGGGGCTTGGAGTGGGCCAGCTCGTTGACCTTCGTCGGATTCACCCGGGTGTCGACCGGGCCGGCCATGAGGGTGAGACTCCTCGGTTGGGCCGGGTTGTCGCTCGGCCGCCATGAGCGCCGTGGCGGCCAGGGCCGCCGGGCAGGGCTGGCAGACCGCCAGCAGGTGGGCCCCGGGCCCGATGTACTCGAGGTCAGGCGATCACCTGGGCGATGTAGTCGTCGAGGCCGAAGCGCCCGTGCTCGATGCCCGACGTCACGGGCGTTGTGCCAGTCCGTCACGTAGACGTCGTGATCGGGCAGGAGCGAACGCACGGTCGCCCGGAGCAGGGTCGAGAAGTGCCCGGCCAGGGCGGCCACCAGCAGGACGGCTGGCTGGGGCTCGTGAGCTGTCCTTGGCGAAGTGCAGGAGCGACGAGAACGGCGTCGACATCACGACCTCTTCACGCACGGGCAGTCACCTCGCCGGCCACGGTGACCTGCGTCGATGCCGAAGGGCGGCCGTTCGTGGGTGAGGCGGGACACGCTCGATCATCTCGTAGCCGGCGGACATCCGGCGGACCAGGCGATTGTCGGTCCACTCGCCCGGGCATCTCGCCCAGTGTCCATGTTCGCCAAGCCCGCCAGAGCCCGTGCGCGGGGGCCGTGAAGTCTCGCTGCCGTCTGGTATGCCTGGTAGAGCACGCTTCAACCTAACGTCGATCGTCGTGCCAAGGCCAACTCATCGGTAACTCGGCCGTGCTCGCCCGATCTCGGGGGCGACGCCAGCCACGCCCTGGAGGGTCCGGCGCTTGACGCAACGGGACCATCCTTCGGGGACAGCGCAACTGCCCCGGAAAAAGGAGAAGGGATCGCCGGGGGGGTGGCGATCCCTTCTCGAGACTCACCAGGTTCTGGAGGGGGGGTTCCGTTCCCTGTGGTCTGGATCTATTTTGCCCCCGCCGGCGCAATCTGTCAAGCAGCTCCACAAGATACTTCACTATCTGATATTCTGATCAATGTTGTTACTGCCGCGAGCACCCGGCGGTATTCCCGGGAAGGGGGTGTTGTCATGGAACTGAAACACTTGCAAGCACTCCTGGGCATCGCTGACACGGGCAGTTTCTCGGCTGCAGCGACCACGATCGGCACGGTGCAGTCCAACGTGTCCGCCCATGTCGCCCGGCTCGAGCGGGAGCTCGATGTGCAATTGGTCGACCGCGCCTCCGGCCGCCTCACCGAGGAGGGTGAGGTCGTCGTCGGCCGGGCCCGGCGGGTCATGAACGAGCTCTCCGACATGGTGGCCGACGTCACCGCCCTGCGCCAGGAGGTGGTCGGCACGGTCCGCCTGGGCATGATCGGCACCACCGGTCGCTGGCTGGTCCCCCAGCTCTTCGACGTGCTGCGGGAACGCCACCCCCACATCCACCTCAACATCGGCGAGGGATCGAGCGCCCAGCTCGAGCTCCAACTGGCCACGGGCCAGCTCGACCTGGCCGTGGTCACCCTCCCCTTGAGCGGAGACGAGGTCATCGTGGCGCACCTCTTCGACGAGGACCTGGTGCTCGTGGTACCCAAGGAGCATCCTTTGGCCGCAGAGACCTCCCTGCCTCTCGACCGCCCTGGCCGACATAGAACTTCTGCTCCCGGCACCCGGCACGGCCCTACGGGCCGAGATCGACAGCGCCATTGGGCCGGCCCGGGTGATCCTGCGCCCTTCCATGGAGCTCGACGGTGTCCGGATGATCGCCTCGCTCGCCTTCGACGGCTACGGACCCGCCATCCTCCCGGCCACTGCGGTACCGGGCCACCTGCGTGAGCGTTTCGCCGTGATCCCTCTCGACGGCCTGCCCAGACGCCGGGTCGGCGTGGCGCAGCGACGGCGCGGTCTCCCGTCGGCTCCCGTGCGGACGGTCATTGACATTCTGGGCCTCGTGGTGAGCGACCCTCTCGCCATGCCCGAAGGGATTCACCCCACCTGACGAGGTTGGGCCTCACGCCACATCATCCAGATCGTGGGCCCGCCGCTGGGCAGCGGAACCTCCCCGACGACCTTGAAGTACATCGGCTCCGCATAAGCCTCCGTCGCCTGGCGGACGTTCGTGCTCTTGATGCGAGCAGAAGAACAGTGCAGACACGGGGACCCCGTTTACTTGCGTTAGCGTCCGGGACCATGCTTAGCCGCAAGGTCCCCCTGGATACGGCTCCCCTCGCATCACGCCCACCTACGCCGGCCGTGCCATGGAGCACACCATCCCCCGCTTCCTCCTCCCCGACGAGTCGATGGAGCCCAAGGTGGCGTACCAGCTTATCCACGACGAGCTGGCGCTCGATGCGAATCCCGCCCTCAACCTGGCCACCTTCGTCACCACCTACATGGACGATGAGGCCGACCGACTCATGGCCGAGACGGCCAACAAGAACGCCATCGACTGGGACGAGTACCCCCAGACCGTGGCGCTGCAGGACCGCTGCGTCAACATGCTGAGCCGCCTCTTCGGCGCCGCGGAGCACCACGACGGCGTCGGCACGGCCACGGTCGGGAGCTCCGAGGCCATCCACCTGGCCGGCCTGGCCATGAAGTTCCGGTGGCGCAACGCCCGTAAGGCGGCCGGGCTCCCCGTCGACCGCCCAACATCGTCATGGGAGCCAACGTCCAGGTGTGCTGGGAGAAGTTCGCCCGCTACTTCGACGTCGAGCCCCGCTACGTCCCGTTGACGCCAACGCGCTTCATCATCGGGGTCGACGAAGCCATGGCGCTGGTCGACGAGAACACCATCGGCGTCGTCGGGATTCTGGGCTCGACCTACACGGGCGAGTACGAGCCGATCGCCGAGCTCGATGCCGCCCTCACCACCCTGTGCGATGCGCACAACCAGAGCGAGAAGAATGGCGGGGCCGGCGACGCCAACGGTTGGGTGTGGGACGTGCCCTTGCACGTCGATGCCGCGTCCGGCGGGTTCGTGGCGCCGTTTTTGACGCCCGAGCTGTTGTGGGACTTTCGGCTGCCGCGGGTGCGCTCCATCAACGTGAGCGGGCACAAGTACGGGCTGGTGTATCCCGGCGTCGGATGGGTCCTGTGGCGTGAGTCTTCCGACCTCCCGTCCGAATTGATCTTCGAAGTCGACTACCTCGGCGGTTCGCACGCCAACTTCGGGCTCAACTTCTCCCGTGGCGCGGCGCAGATCGTGGCCCAGTACTACAACCTCATCCGCCTGGGTCGTCAGGGCTACACGCAAATCATGGAGGCGCTGGCCGAGACGGCCCACTGGTTGGCGGCCGAGCTCGGCCGGCTTGACGGCCTCGAGATCGTGACCGCTGGCACCGACCTTCCCGTTGTCTGCGTGCGCCTGGCCGACGATGTGCCCTTCAGCGTGTTCGACCTCGCCGATCGCATGCGTCTGCGGGGGTGGGTGGTGCCGGCGTACCGCATGGCAGCCGACGCCCAGGCCGTGGCGGTCCTACGCTTCGTCGTGCGCGAAGGCCTGCTCGCGCGACATGGCGGACAGTCTTGTCACCGACCTCATCGCGGCCATCGATCACTTAAAGACTTCTCCCCCGACCGAGCCGGTGGCCGCGGACCCTTGCAATCCTGCCGCGAGCAACCCACGCTCGGCTGCCACAGCCAGCGAGCTAGCCGGGATCGCGCGCGTCCCGGGCACGAAGCACATCGTCACGGTAAAGGAAAAGGTGGATTCCAAGACAAAGGCCGTCTGTTGACGTTGGTCAATATGGCGAAATGGACCGCATGTTGAAGATCGGGGTGCTGGGCGCCGCCAACATCGTCCCCGCGGCGCTGCTCAAGCCGGCACGTCGAACCGGACGGGCCGAGGTGGTCGTCGTTGGCCGCCCGCGACGTCGACAGGGCGCGCGCCTTCGCCAAGAAGCACAAGATCCCCCGCGTCGCTGACTCCTACGAGGCCCTCCTGGCCGACCCCGAGCTCGATGCGATCTACATCCCCCTCCCGAACGGCCTGCACGGCCACTGGACGATCGCCGCACTCGATGCGGGCAAGCACGTGCTGTGCGAGAAGCCGTTCACGGCCAACGCCGACGAGGCCCGACATGTAGCCGAGGCCGCGGCGGCACATCCGGGCCTTGTCGTCATGGAGGCGTTCCACTACCAGTACCACCCCCTGACGCGTCGGCTGGTCGAGATCGTGCAGTCGGGTGAGCTCGGCATCATCAAGGAGATCGACATCGCCTTCTCAGCCCCCCTGGTCAAGCCCGGCGACATCCGCTACCAGCTCGACCTGGCGGGCGGGGCCATGATGGACATGGGCTGCTATCCGATTTCGCTGTTGCGCCTGCTGGCCGCGGGGCCGAGGGTGACCAGCGCCTCGGCCAAGCTCTCGTCCCCCGGCGTCGATCGCGCCATGGACGCGCGCTTCTCCCTTCCCGAGGGCGGCACGGCCCGGGTGCGCTGCTCCATGTTCTCCTCGTCGTCCTCCGCATGCACGCCGAGGTGGTCGGCAGCGAAGGGTCGCTCAAGGTCTTCAACCCGTTCGCACCCCAGTACGGGCACCGTGTGCGCATCGAGAACTCCATCGGGCACGCGCCGCGAGAAGTTCTCGCGGCGTGCCACCTACGACTACCAACTCGAGGCCTTCGCCGCCGCCGTCGAGGACGGTGCGCCGTTCCCCACGACGGCGGTCGACGCCATCCGCACCATGGAGCTGATCGACGCCACCTACGTGGCGGCCGGCCTCCCGATCCGCCAACCGACCATGCCCGCGATCAACCCGGACGACCACTGACGGGAGACGATGAGCCGAACGATGCCACTCCCCCCGACGAACTCGCCGCGCTGACCGACGCCGCCCTCTCGACGGCCAGGCCGGGGGCTGCACGAACGCCGAGCTCCGGGTCGAGCGCATCCGCTCCCAACGGGTCCGCCTGCGTGACGCCGCACCCGAGGGCTCCTCGGACGACACCGAGTTCGGCATGGGCGTCCGGGTCGTGATCGACGGCGCCGTCGGGTTCGCCGCCACGGTCGACGTCAGCGCCCACCGAGGCGGCCAACCTCGTGCGCAGCGCCATCGAAACGGCACGGGTGACGGCCCAGGCGGGCGGGGGACGCGTCGAGCTGGCTCCCGAGCCCTCGCACGGCGAGGTCACGTGGACGAGCGCATTCGAGATCGATCCGGCCACCGTGGCGCTGGCCGACAAGGTGGCCGCTGCTCGAGGAGTGGAGCCGCCGGCTGCTGGCGCATGACGCGGTCTCGCACGTCACGGCCGAGGTGCTCAGCGTCGGGCGAGGAGACGTACCTGGCCGACCTGAGCGGGACCCGGGCCACCCAGCGACCGGGTCCGCGCTGCACCCCCAAGTCGAGGCGCTCGCCCTGGGCGACGGCCGGCTTCGAGACCATGCGCACGTTGGCTCCGCCGGTCGGGCGGGGTTGGGAGTACCTGAGCGCGGCGGCCCGGGCGCGGTGGGACTGGGATGGCGAGTTGGCCCGCATGCCCGAGCTATCTGGCCGAGAAGCTGGCTGCCCCGTCGGTCGAGGCGGGCGTCTACGACCTCGTCGTCGACCCCTCCAATTTGTGGCTGACGATTCACGAGTCCATCGGGCATGCGACCGAGCTCGACCGCGCCGTCGGATACGAGGCGGCGTACGCCGGCACGTCCTTTGCCACCTTCGACCAGTTGGGCACGCTCGCCTATGGCTCGCCCGTCATGCACGTGACGGGCGACCGCACCGTCGAGCACGGACTGGCCACGGTCGCCATCGACAGCGAGGGTGTGGCGGGGCAGTCCTTCGACCTGATCCGCGACGGGGTGCTCGTCGGCTACCAGCTCGACCGCTCCATCGCCGGCAGCATGAAGCTGGGCCGCTCGAACGGATGCGCCTTCGCCGACTCGCCGCTGCACGTGCCGATCCAGCGCATGGCCAATGTCTCGTTGGCGCCGGCCGGCGGCGATCGGGCCCGACCACGGCCGACCTCATCGCCGGCGTCGAGCGCGGCCTCTACATCGTCGGCGACAAGAGCTGGTCCATCGATATGCAGCGCTACAACTTCCAATTCACCGGTCAACGGTTCTTCAAGATCGAGGGCGGAAAGCTGGCCGGGCAGGTGAAGGATGTGGCGTATCAAGCCACAACGACCGACTTCTGGGGCGCCATGGAGGCCGTCGGGGGCGTCATCCACCTACGTGCTCGGCGGCGCGTTCAACTGCGGCAAGGGCCAACCGGGCCAGGTGGCTCCGGTCAGCCACGGGTGCCCGTCCGTGCTCGTGCGCGGAGTGCGCGTGCTCAACGCCCGCGAAGAGGCCGGACGATGATCGAAGCGCAGGCTGTCGATCGAGCTGGCGCTGGCCGCCGCGGCGCGGGATGGCGCCGACGGCTGCATTGTGCTGGTCGACGAGACGAGCCACGCCGACGTGCGCTTCGCGCTGAACACGACCACGACCAATGGCGTGCGTCGGGACCGTTCGGTCACCGTCATCGTCGTTGGTCACGCTCGAGCGGGGATCGTCGCCGTCGGTGGGCGTGGCACGTCGCAGCGGTGTGGTCGATGTGGAGCAGATGGTGTCGGCCGCGTTGACGGATGCCAGGGGAGCGCCGCCAGCCGAAGATGCCTTCGCGCTGGTCGACGGCATGGGTGCAGCGGGTCGGGGCGGCGGCGCAGCGTCGTTGGCCTTCGGGCGAGCACCGGTCGAGACGGACCTGTCGGTGCTTGGGTGGCGTGCTCTCGGGGCTCTCGTCCGCCTTCCGCCGGGCGACGGCACATGAGGTCGTGCTGGCGGGGTTTGCGGAGTACGGGGTGTCGACGCTGTATGTGGGGAGCTCGACCGGGGTGCGCTTGTCGTACGCGCAGCCGACTGGTGCCATCAACCTGGTCGGTCGATCACGTGACGGGGTCCGTTCGGCCTGGACCGGCGTGGGGGCCGAGCGGATCGGATGAGATCTCCTTCGCCGAGATGGAACACGAACTGTGGCGGCGGCTGGAGTGGGCCACGCGGTCGATCTCTCTCGACGCTGGGCGATACGAGGTGATCCTTCCGCCCTCGGGCGTGGCCGACATGATGGGCTCGCTCTTCTTCTACGGGATGGGCGGGCAGGACGCCGAAGACGGGCGGACGGTGTTCTCGACGGCGGCGATGGTGGCGGGACGTGGCGGCACCCGGGTCGGTGAGCGCCTCAGCGAGGTGCCATTCACTCTTTACAGCGATCCCTTCGAGCCCGGTGTCGAATGTCTCCCCTTCGTCGCTGCGGGCTCGTCGGACTCGGAGTCGTCGGTGTTCGACAACGGGCTGCCACTGGAGCGAGTCGACTGGATCAAGGACGGGTATCTCGCCCACCTTCGCTATCACCGGGCCGGTGCGGCCCGTTCGGGCGTTGACGTGGCGCCGTACATCGACAACTTGATATTGCGGGACGGTCGTAGCGATGGCGGCGGCGGCGGCCGAACGGTTGACGACATGGTGGCGCGCACCGAACGCGGCCTTCTGTTGACGTGTCTGTGGTACATCCGAGAAGTTGACCCAGCCACCGCCTTGCTCACCGGGCTGACGCGTGACGGCGTCTACGTCATTGAAGACGGCGCAGTCGTAGGAGCGGCCAACAACTTCCGCTTCAACGAAAGCCCGGTCGATCTCTTGGCCCGGGCCACCGAAGTCGGCACTAGCGTGCGGGCGCTGGGTCGGGAGCTGGGCGAGTACCTGAACCGCTGCATCATGCCCCCGTTACGCATCCCAGACTTCAACATGAGCTCGGTGAGCCAAGCCAGCTGACCGTCGCCGCCAGGAGTCCCGGCCCTTATGCGTACGTTCCGTCCGCAAGGAGCGACATTTCCTTGGCATGGAGCTCGTCGTTGAAAAGACATCGACCGCCGACCTGATGAACGAGGCCGAAAGGCTCGGCCAGGTGATCTCCTCAGCCTTGGGAAATTTGTTGACGACCCTTGGTGAGCTTGACCGGCGGGAAGCATGGCGTAGCGAGGGGGCGACCTCCTCGGGGGCCTGGCTGACCCAGCGACTCGGGGTGGCGGAGGGAACTGGCCGAACATGGTCCCACGTGGCCGAAAAGCTGTGGGACCTCCCCCACCTGGCGCAAGGCCTCCGCGTCGGTGCCCTCAGCTTCGACAAGGTGCGGGCGGCCGTCGAAATCGCCAAACCCGAAACCGAGGCGTCCATCCTTCGCCAGGCGCGAAGAGTGCACGGTTCGCCAGATAAGGGACCTCGTCGTCGCAGAGCAATGGCCGAGTGACGAGCACTCCGAGAACCATCACGAGTACCGATATCTACGCTTCAACGACACCCGGCGCTCGATCACGGCTCAATTACCCGAGGATGCGTACGCTCTTGTACGGGCAGCCGTCACGGAGCGAGCGCGTCTCTTCCCCTCCGACGGCGAGACCCGCTACGACCAACGTCGAGCCGATGCCCTCGTTGATATCTGTCGAACGCGGGGACGCCTGCGTCGGACGAGGCAGGGAGCCGACGCGGAGAATTCTGGATCTGGTGACACCGATGGCCCCGGGTTGCCACCCGACGCTGATCAGCAGCACGTGGACGAGTCCAGATCCAGATCGAACTTCCTCGTGATCGCCCACACGGACCTGTCACTCCTGCAAGGTGGCACCGGTCGGGCGGAGATCGAGCGGCATGGGTCTGCTCAGTGGTGAGGCCATTCGGCGCATCGGTTGCGAGGCCGACGTCGCATTGGCGCTCGATGATGCTTTCGGCCACACGATGTTCCAAGGCCGCTCCAAGCGTTTCGCCACCCAAGCGCAGCGTCACGAGGTGCAGCGACGTGATCGACGTTGTCGCTTCCCAGGATGCGCCAACAACATCTTCACCGACGTCCATCACGTCGTGCACTGGGCCGACCAGGGACTGACGGATCTCCCCAATCTTGTGACCCTGTGCGACCATCACCACCATCGGGTGCATGAAGGAAAATGGCAGGTGACGGGCAATGCCAACGGGATTCTGCGATTCGTCGGACCCAGCGGCCGAACGATGACGTCACGTCCCTCCCCACTTTGGACGAGGCGCAGGACTACCTAAGGGGGTGGCCGGTGATGGCGCTGCCCGGCCGCTGACGCTGACACGCGACGCAGAAGCGGGACCCATTCCGTAAGACCTACGACGACGAGGCCGTCGACCTTGCCGCCCTCGTCGGCTCGGCGAAGCGTCAGGGCATCTTGGGCGTCCGGCAATCTCTCGAATGCAGCCTGTTCGGCTGCTGACATGGGTCCGCCCTGGAGCGCCAGCGACGCCACGCTGTCGGCGGCCAACGTCCCCCCGTAGGCGTCCAGGCACGCCACGAGATACCGCTTAGCCTCAACGTGCAATCCCACCAACTCGGCGACGCGCTCCCCCAGCGCCTCCCGCATCGCTGCTGCACCGGCGCCGGCATGCTCGGCGTCATCCACCCCCACGAGGAGATGCCCGATGTCATGCACCAACCCGGCCACGGCGAGCTCCAGATCGTCGGGCACCTCGGACCTCAGGACTGCCGCCGTCTGAAGAGCGTGGTCGAGGTGCGAGAACGGCATTGTCGATCCGGGACCTGCACCATCATCGACCTCGACCGGGCGCTTCGCCGCTGAGGCCAAGAGTCGTTCTATGTCGTCGACACTGAGGTTCACCGCGACATTCTCTACTCTCGTCGACGCGGCGGCGCATCGGCCGGCTCCCTGATGTTTGCCGAGTCGCCGGAGCGGGGAGGCACCCGATAGGTTCGAGCCACTATCTGGGAGGGCCGAACGTGACCGACACCGCGACCACCGTTGAAGACCTCGGACATCGGGAGGTCAGGTGATTCCGTCGCAGATCAACTACTGAGCGACCTGCGGTCCTGGCTGGCTAGGAGTTGGGACCCGGACCTCACCGTCGGCGAATGGTGGGAGCGTCTCGGCCTGGACGGATGGGCAGCTCCCGGCCTGCCCGAAAATGCCTACGGAAAAGGCATGGCCCGAGCCGACACGGTATTGGTCGCCCAGGAAATCGCGAAGTTCGGGGCGCTCGGCGCCCCTGCCGGATTGGGACTCCTCCTCGCCGCCCCCACCATCGCCACACATGGAACCCAAGAGCAGATCGATACGTACGTGCGTGACATCGTCACCGGGCAAAAATCCTGGTGCCAGCTCTTCAGCGAGCCACAAGCCGGGTCTGACCTGGCCGGCCTGCAGACCAGGGCCGTACGGGACGGCGACGAGTGGGTCATCAACGGCCAAAAAGTGTGGACCTCGGGCGGCCGCTACGCGGATCTGGGCATGCTTTGGCCCGTACCGATTCGAGCGTGCCAAAGCACGCCGGAATCTCGTACTTCGCGTTCGAGATGCTCCAAGATGGCGTCGACGTGCGGCCGCTCAGGGAGATGACCGGTCATGCGCTGTTCAACGAGGTCTTCCTCACTGACGCTCGGGCGGCTGACTCGGCCCTCATCGGCGGGTTGAACAACGGGTGGGCCGCGGCAAATACCACGCTGATGAACGAACGGGCTGGGCTGGGGTCCGGCGGCGGTGATGCTGCAGGGGGCGACTCGGTGCAACCCGGTTCCGTGGCGGGCGCACTCCGAAAACGAGTCGGCGACTTCGCTCGCGGCAAAAGTGCGACGGCCCGAAACGGAGGCGGAGCATCCGACGAGAGCGGACCCACGGGTGTGATCCGAGGAGGGGCGGACCTCCTCATCCGCATGGCCAAGTCCAACGGCGTCAACAAGGACCCGGGTGTACGCCAGGACTTGGTCCGTCTGTACACCTTGGGCGAGCTGGGACGGTTCAACGGATTACGGGTAAAGGCCGCACGAGAGAAGGGCGGCGACATTGCGGGGATGCCCAATGTGGCCAAGCTCTCGATGAGCCAGATCGTTCGGCTAAGCCGTGATCTCGGGCTGCGGATTGCTGGACCGGCCGGGACGCTGCACGCCTACAAGACCGAGGAGAAGGCCGATTTGGACAAGATCATCGGCAATCGGTTTATCGGGGGGATCACGGAGATGGCGCTGTTCGCACAGGCTCCTCCGATTTATGGCGGCACCGACCAGATACAGCGCAACATCATCGGTGAGCGCGTGCTGGGTCTGCCCAAGGAAGCAAATAACGACCGGGTGACACCGTTCTCGGAACTGCCCAAGAATGCCTGAGATGGCGACGCTCGTCGCCTCGGGGAGGAAATAAGTCAGAAGCGGAAGTCCGCTGGTCAAGGCACGTGTAGGGGACCCTGCAGGGGGGTTAAGCCAAACGACGCGTCCGCGCACAGGTGGGCTGCTGGTGCCATATGGGGGGCACCCCACTCTTCGTCCCGACGGGACCTACATTTCACTCCGCACCTGGCGCGCGAGGATAACGGGGAAGATCGACAACCACCTGTTGTGCTGTTGTTGAACCGGTATCGAGTCCGGAGGCGCCATGACATCGCGAAAACAAGGGAGAACGTAAACATGGGCATTTGTGACGGGCGCGTTGTCGTCATCACCGGAGCTGGTCGGGGCATTGGGCGCGAGCATGCCCTCGAGTTCGCCAGCCAGGGGGCCAAGATTGTCGTCAACGATATCGGCGCGGAGCTCGACGGGTCCGGAAGCTCGGCTGGTCCAGCAGGTGAAGTCGTTGACGAAATCCGCGGGATGGGCGGCGAAGCTGTGGCCAATGGTGACGACGTCTCGGACTACGAAGGGGCCGGTCGTCTCATTCAGACGGCGATCGACACCTTCGGAACGATCGACGTCTTGGTCAACAACGCGGGGATTCTCCGTGATCGGATGCTGGTCAACATGACCATCGACGAGTGGGACGCCGTCATTCGGGTTCATCTCCGCGGCACTTTCGCCACCACCCGACATGCAGCCGAGTACTGGCGAAACCGCATCAAGGCAGGTGAGACCAACGATGCCCGGGTGATCAACACTTCGTCGCCCTCGGGGATTTACGGCAACGTGGGGCAGACGAACTATGGCGCGGCCAAAGCGGGAATCGCATCCTTCACCATCATTGCGGCAATGGAGCTCGGTCGCTATGGCGTCACAGTGAACGCCATCGCTCCGACGGCACTGACCCGGATGACCGAGAACCTGGATGGCTTCGCCGATTCGGCGAGGAAGCCCGAGGAGTTGGACCCGCTGGCACCCGGCAACATCGCCCCCTTGGTGGTGTGGCTCGGTAGCGCCGAATCGGCTTCCATCACAGGGCGGGTCTTCAATGTTCATGGCGACCACATCAGCGTGGCCGAGGGGTGGGTAGAAGGTCCGACCGCTGACAATGGCGACCGCTGGGACCCAGCCGAGCTGGGCAAGGTCGTACCCGACCTGGTGGCCAAGGCGGCGACCAACGCGAACATGGGCGGCACGAGGAATTGACGATACGGATGGAGGTGATCCGAGATGAGTAAAGCAGGCGCCAAGGCGGCACTCTCCCGGATCAGAGCCATCTGCCTCGAATTGCCCGAAGCGGAGGAGAAGCCGTTCGGCGGCCACACGTCCCCCGCATTTCGGGTCCGCGACAAGATGTTCGTGGTTGTCTCAGAGGATCAGACGTCGATGACGTTCAAGGCTCCGGAGGGTGTCCAAGGGATTCTGGTGAACGCCGACCCGGAACGATTCTTTGTGCCCAAGTACGTGGGGAGTAAAGGATGGGTCGGTGTCCGGCTCGATCTGGCCAGTCAGCCTGACTGGGATGAGATGGCCGAAGTCATCGCTGAGAGCTACTGCCTCATCGCGCCGGCCCGGCTCGTGCGGCAATGGGAGGCCAACGGTAGGACCGCCCGGCGGCCGGCTGGAGGTCCGCTGACAGGCGACAGAACAGGCGACAGAGAGGCGTCGGGGAAGCCCGGCTAGGCACGATCAGGTGCCAGATCCAGGATTTTTCGGGTCCGAGTCCCGTTTCAGCAGCGCAGCGCGCTATTGTTGTCCTTGAGGGCACCACCATTACAGATTTGGAAATCCCTCTGGCTCGAGAGAGTCACCGGCCATGATCCCCAACAAGGGGTCAAATCTGGCCAGGGAAGGAGTGGATTTTCAATGGCAACTGGTTCCGTGAAGTGGTTTAACGGTGAGAAGGGCTTCGGCTTCATCACTCAGGACGGTGGCGGCCCCGACGTATTCGTGCATTTCGAGCGCGATCTCCGGTACGGGGTACCGCAACCTCGAAGAAGGACAGAAGGTTGAGTTCGAGACCAACCAAGGCCCCAAGGGGCTGCAGGCCGCAAACGTGCGCGCCATCTGATCCCGACTAGCCGACTCGACGAGATCGGCTACCAAGTAGCAAATACAGCCAGATATCAGGGTCCTCTCTCCGTCGGAGTGGGGGCCCTGTCTGGTTTTACAAGACCGTCGATGGATTAGTAATAGGGCCGGTAATCCTGCGTGGTGACCCCCAGGACGGCCTCGGCCAATTCACGTCTGCACACCATGAGATCGGGTAACCACGCATCGGGGGCGCCGTAGCGCAGCGGATCCCCGTTGAGCCGAGATGCGTGCAAGCCGCTCGCCTCGGCCACCGCCACCGGGGCGCACGAGTCCCACTCGTACTGACCCCCGGCATGGATGTAGACGTCGGCCAGGCCCATGATCACTGCACCGATTTTGGCTCCGGCCGATCCCATGGGGATCATGACACCGCCGAGCAGGCCAGCTACCTCGTAAGCCACTTCTGGCGGGCGGCTCCGACTCACCACGATTCGGGGAGGCGAGGCAACATCGAACGGGGACAGCTCGAGCGGTGCGGCCGTCGACAAAGTGACGTCGAGGGCGGGCAAGGCCACCGCCCCCACCACAGCGACGCCGCGGTCGGCCATGGCGACGTGGACGGCCCAATCAGGACGTCCCGGCTGGCCAAACTCACGGGTGCCGTCAAGGGGATCGATGATCCAGAGCCGACCATCGCCCGAGACGTGCTCGAGGCCCTCCTCGGATCGCACATCGTCATCTGGATAGAGGCGGTTCAACTCCTTGACCAAGAGTTGGTGGGCCAACCGATCTCCGGCCGCGCCCAAACTCCTCCCGACGGCCGGCCCCTCTCTCAGTTCGCGCAAAGCCCGACCCGCCATGGTGGCCAGAGCAGCCGCGTCGCGATGTTCAGCGGTCAGATCGACTGCGGCCACGACTCCCCTTTCCCCCCACTTAGACGTCCAATGTCTAGCCGCAGCAAGGTCATACGCCGTCGTCGAGACGACTCGAGGCGTGAAAACGTCTAGACGAGTCGGCGATCGGTGGCCCAGCGCGTCAGCTCATGGCGCGTCGAAAGCTGGAGCTTGCGCAGGACCGACGAGACATGTGATTCGACCGTCTTGGTGGAAATCGTCAGCTCACGAGCCACTTCTTTGTAGGTGTAGCCGCGGGCGATCAGGCGGAGCACCTCCCGCTCGCGAGGCGATAGCTGGTCGAATTCCGGATCGAGGCCCGTGCTCAGCGTAGCGGTGGCAATCCCGTGGGCAAAGGCATCGAGGACAAAGCCGGCCAACCGTGGGGAGAAGACGGCGTCACCCGCCGCAACCCGGTACACCGCCTGCAACAGTTCGCCGCCGGAAATAGTCTTGGTGATGTAGCCGCGGGCTCCGGCACGGATAACCGCGATGACATCCTCAGGTGCATCAGACACAGAAAGAGCCAGAAATTGCACGCCGGGATGTTGGGGCAGCACGCCGCGGAGGACGGCTTGACCGCCGCCACCTGGAAGATGCACGTCGAGGAGCACGACGTCCGGCAGACGTTCGCTGATGAGCTCAATGGCGGCCGCTACCTCGTCGGCCTCGCCGATGACCTCGACCGCATCACCCAGTTCGGCCCGCACGCCGGCCCGGAAGACGGCATGGTCCTCGACGAGGAAGATCCTGGGTCGGCCGGGGTCGGTCATCGGGGCATCGACAGCTCGACGTCGGTGCCTTCGCCGGGAGCCGAGCGGATGATCACCGCGCCACCGTAGCGAGCCATGCGCGCCCGGATGGACTGCGGGATGCCCTGACGGTCGGCGGGGACATGCTCAGGGTCGAAGCCCCGGCCCCGGTCGCGCACGTACAGCGTGACGGCGTGCGGCTCGACCTCGGCGTAGAGCGAGACCTGGGGGGCGCCGGACCACTTGGCGGCGTTGACCGTGGCTTCTCGAGCGGCATCGAGGAGGGAGCGGAGGCCATCGGTGAGTTCGCAGTCGCCTACCAGCACGACCTGGACCGTGATCCCGTGATCCGCCTCGATATGGCGCTGGAGGAGGCCGACGCCCTCTGCGAGCATCGTGGCATCTTCGCTGATGGTGCCGGGTGCCCGCCCCTCGAAGAGCCACGCCCGGAGTTCTCGCTCCTGCGCCCGGGCCAGACGCACCACGTTCTGGGGGTCTGCGGCCGACCGCTGGATGAGTGCCAGTGTCTGGAGCACCGAGTCGTGCACGTGGGCCGCCATCTGCGCCCGCTCTTCGGCCAGCGTCCGAGCCTCGCGCTCCGACATCAGGTCGCGGGCGAGGCTGAGCCACCAGGGGCCGAAGATCACCACGATGGCGGCGATGACCAGCAGGGCGCCGCCGAGCGGCCGCAGGGCGGCGGTGCTCGTGTGGCCGAGGATCAATACGACGAGGCCGCCGGCGGCCAGCATGGCGCCCGCGGTGAGCCGAAGGGCCAGCTTCCAACGCGTGCCCCCCTCGCTCCCGACACTCAGCATCGGCACGAGGTCGTCGTTCATCCAGACCCGCTCTGCATCGCTGGCGTTGCGCCAGATCAGGATGGTCAAGCCAACGGCCAGGAAGACCGGCCAGCTGATGATCCCGACGAAACCTATGTGCAGAATAGAGACGACCACTTGCGTGACGACGACGATGGGGACGACAGCGATGACGAGGCGTATGCCGCGCCGATCGTTGATGGCTCTCGAGAAGATATTCGTCGGCTCGCCCTCCATCGGGACGATGAGCCAGGCCAACGCGTAGACGAGTACCGGGACGCCGCTGGCCAATCCGATCAGGACGAAGCCGATCCGCAGAATGGTGACGTCGATCCCTGTGGTCCGGGACAGGCCCCCACAGATGCCCGCCAGGACTCTGGAGTCCGTCGAGCGGCGCATGTGATGCAACTGGCCCACTCGCATGTGCCGGCGCGAGCCCCCGCCATGGGTACGCCACGTCAGACCATTGGGGTCAGCGGAAGGGTCCCAGCGCCTGTGGTGCCAAGGGGTCGACGGGGACGGACGACCACGAAGCACCTGGCCCGGGTCGGGTTCAGCTGCAGCGCCCTCCTGCGAGAGCGTGGCGGGATCGGTGGACTCTGGGATACGACGATGATCGCGCGCCAGGGCCATTGACAGCCATAAGGGAAAACCCTGACTCGGATCTTCTCGGGTCAGGGTACGACTCGGGTCATGCCGGATTTCCCTTGGCTGGGCAGTGGCCCAGGCTGGCTCCATGACTACTGCATCGTTTGGAACGTCTGAAAGCGGAGGCCCTGGAACCGGATCATCCACCGTGACAGGTCCCCCGTCGGGACTGCGCCGAGGTGGACCCGAGCGGATGGTCGCAGGGGTGGCGGCCGGACTGGCCGACTACTTCGACATCGACCCCACCCTGGTCCGCGTGGGGTTCGTCGCCTTGTCGCTCCTGGGTGGGCTGGCCGTGCCGCTCTACCTGGCCGGGTGGCTGCTCATCCCCGAGGAAGGCGCCGACCAATCTGTCGCCGAGGAGCTGTTGGCCCGTGAACGAATCCGCTGACCAACCTCGTCGGTCAATCGACATCGACATTGAGTACCTGCTGAGCCACTTGCACCCGAGAGGAAACCTGATGCGCCTTCGCCCCGAAAGTGCCCGTTGGACGGGCTCCTTCTCCACCGCCTCTACTGCCAATCTGCGCGTTTCGGACGCCGAACGCAACGAGGTAGCTGACAAGCTCTCCCGGCACTTCTCTGACGGCCGATTGGACCAGACTGAGTTCAAAGAGCGCCTGGACTCGGCCATGTCCGCCAAAACGCAAGGCGATCTGGTCGGCCTCTTCGACGACCTGCCGTCCCTGGCCAACGAGCCTCCGCCGCCGCCGTCACGCCGTCGCCGGTTGGTCCCCTTCCTCTTGATGCTCGCATTTCTTGCCCTCGCCGCCGGCTCGACCGTGTCCCTGTGGCACGCGCTGCAGATCCCCTGGCTCCTGGTGGCCGTGATCGCCTTTTTCCTGTGGCACCGGGTAGGGCACCGGCGCGACCACAACTGAGAGTCGGGTGCCGTAGACGACGCCAGGCCATTCACTAATATGGTGCGACTCGATGCCCTTGACCTGGTGATTTGATTTTGGCACCCGCCGGGACAGCTAGCGTTTGAGTCCAGCGCTGGAACCGCAGCCGCCCGCCCACCCTGTAGGAGAGTCTCATCTATGCGCACCCTGGCCGGGTGGTGTGTCAACCACCGACGCATCGTGGTCCTCATCTGGGCAATCGTGTTAGTGGTTTCGTTGGGCTTGTCGAAATCGGTGGGCTCGGCCTATTCGAACTCGTTCTCCTTCCCCAACACGGAGTCGTCGGACGCCATCAAGCTCCTCCAGGCTTCTGCCCCTAAGGACTCGGGCGACACGGAACAGATCGTCTATGCCACGTCCGGTGGCGTAAAGGTCACCGATCCGGCCGTGAAGGCGAGCATCACCAAGATGATCAACAAGATCGAGGCGCTCCCACACGTCGCCCCGGTGACGAGCCCGTACAGCGCCCTCGGCGCCCATCAGATCAACGCCGACAAAACGGTGGCCTTCATTCCGGTGACGTTGAACCAACAGTTCAACCAACTCACTCAACCCGAGGGGAAGCGATTCGTAGCTACGGCCACGTCCGCCGACAATCCCCATCTGCAGGTGGCGGTGACGGGTCAGTTGGCCGAACAAGCCAACAAGCAGTCCATCGGCGGGACAGGTCCGGGCGTGGTCCTTGCCCTGATCGTCCTGCTTGTCATCTTCGGTTCTGTATTCGCCGCCATCCTTCCCATCGTGTCGGCTCTCTTTGCCTTGGGCACCGCCATCGGCGTCGTCGAGATGCTGAGTCACGTAATCAAAATGCCGGACTTCGCCCCGATTCTCGTACTGCTGATCGGCTTGGGCGTCGGGGTGGACTACGCGCTCTTCATCGTCACCCGACATCGCCAGGGCCTCGTCGCCGGGCAACCGGTCGAACGCTCCATCGTCAACGCCGTCAACACCTCGGGCCGTGCTGTGCTGTTCGCGGGCATCATCGTGTGCATTGCCCTGCTCGGCATGTTCGCTCTGGGCGTCAGCTTCCTCTACGGCGTGGCCGTCTCGGCCGCGATCGGCGTGCTCTTTACGATGATCGCCGCCCTGACGCTGCTCCCGGCACTCCTCGGCTTCATCGGCGTCAACGTCATGAGCCGAAAGCAGAAAAGAAATCTGGCCGAGAACGGCCCCCGGATAGTGGGGGCCGATAGCAAGGGCTTCTGGCCCCGGTGGGCCGACCGAGTCCAGCGTCGTCCCGCATTCTCTGCCGCGGCGGCGCTCCTCGTGATCGTGGTGATCGCTCTTCCGTTCTTCTCCCTACGTCTGGGCTCCTCCGACCAGGGCAGTGACCCCGCCGGGACCACCACCCGGACGGCCTACGACCTCCTGGCCAAGGGGTTCGGACCGGGCTTCAACGGTCCGCTCCAACTGGTGTCGGTCGTGTCCACGCCGGCGCAGAAGAACGTCATCGCGACCGTGGCCGGCGATGTGCGACGGCAGCCCGGCGTGGCCAGCGTGGCTGCCCCGGTCTTCATTCCGAGCAAGACCGGAGACAACTCCGAAGTGGCGTTGGTCAACGTCTTCCCGACGACCGCACCCCAGGACGGGGCGACGACCAATCTCATCTATCACCTACGAGACGACACGATCCCACAAGCTGTCGGAGGCAGCGGGGTGAAGATCCTCGTGGGAGGAGACACGGCCATCTTCGTGGACTTTGCCCACGTGCTGTCATCCAAGCTCCCCCTCTTCATCGCCTTAGTGGTGGTTCTCTCCTTCATCCTCCTGTCGATCGTCTTTCGGAGCTTTGTCATTCCGCTCACCGCGGCCGTGATGAACCTGCTCTCCATTGGCGCCGCCTTCGGCATCCTCGTGGCGATTTACCAATGGGGATATCTGAGCACGCTGTTCGGCATCAGCCGTACGGGACCAGTCGAATCGTTTATCCCAGTGATGCTGTTCGCCATCCTCTTCGGGCTGTCAATGGACTATCAGGTCTTCCTGGTCACGCGCATGCACGAGGAGTACCTGAAGTCAGGCGACAACCGGACCGCCGTGCGCAACGGGTTAGCCGCCACCGGCAAGACGATCACGGCGGCAGCACTCATCATGATCTTGGTATTCGGATCATTCATTCTGGGTGGTGAAGTGGTCATCAAGGAGTTCGGGATCGGACTCGCCGGCGGCATTCTCGTTGACTCCGTCTTCATCCGAATGGCAGTCGTCCCCTCGCTGATGATACTCCTCGGCCGCACCAACTGGTGGTTCCCGAAGGGCCTCGATCGGCTCCTCCCCAGGATTTCGGTGGAGGCCGCCGACCAGACCTCCGTACCGATAAGCCCGGTCCCGGACCCCGAACTGGTCTGATTACCAGGCGTAGTCCTCGGGTGCGGTCTTGTGACCGGGGAAGAGCTCGTCGAGTTTGGCCAGCGTCTTGTCGTCCAGTGTGATGTCGACGGCGTCGAGGGCGCCAGTGAGCTGATCCAACGTGCGCGGGCCGATGATCGGCGCCGTGACCGCCGGACGGGAAAGCAACCAAGCCAACGCCACCGCTGAAGGCTCATGACCGAGCTCTTCGCAGAGGTCTTCGTACTGCTCGAGCTCAGCACGATGCGTCTCGATGGATTCCTTGGCGCGCCCCTGGTAGCGACGACTCCCGTCTCGCTCCTTGCGCACTACGCCTCCGAGGAGGCCACCCTGCAACGGTGACCAAGGAATCACGCCGACCCCGTAGTCCTCCGCCGCCGGAAGCACTTCCAGCTCGATGTCGCGTACCAACAGGTTATAGATCGACTGCTCGCTGACCAATCCCGTGAAGTGCCGCTCCGCCGCCGCGGCCTGGGCTTTGGCAATGTGCCAGCCGGCGAAATTCGAGGAGCCGACGTAGAGGATCTTGCCCTGGTTACGCAAGACCTCCATGGCCTCCCAGATCTCGTCCCAACCGGTGCCGCGATCGACGTGGTGCATCTGGTAGAGGTCGATGTAGTCCGTTTGCAGTCGTTTGAGAGATGCATCACACGCCCGACGGATGTTCAGAGCGGAGAGTTGTCCCTCGTTCGGCCAATCCCCCATGGCGCCATAGAGCTTGGTGGCCAGCACCGTTCGTTCGCGCCGGTCGCCTCCCTGAGCGAACCAGCGGCCGACGATCTCCTCGGTGGCGCCGCGGCCAACGGATCGCCCGTAGACATTGGCCGAGTCGAAGAAGTTGATGCCGACGTCATGTGCCTTGTCCATGATCTCGTAGGAAGTCGGTTCATCGGTTTCCGGGCCGAAGTTCATGGTCCCAAGGCAGAGACGGCTGACGGTAAGTCCTGTACGACCGAGATGGGTGAATTTCATGTGCGTCAACCTAGCGGGAGTACCGCCGGAATGGGAGGGGCGGATGGATTGGCGCCTGTTCCGACTAGCGTCTCCTTGGCTCCGACCACTACGGTGGGCGGGTAACTCCTGGCCCGACGTATGACGTGAGGAGAAAGATGGCTGCGCAAGTTCCCCTGGTGGATTATCTGGTGCTGGGGGATTCCCCGCACCTCGTGGCGGACGAGTGCACCTCCTGCGGCGCCCGCTTCTTCGGTCGTCGCAACGCATGCGCCAGCTGCGGCAAGCTTGAATTCAAGAAGGTGGACATCGCCACCAGCGGCGAGGTGCGCACCTTCACGATCGTGGCCTTTGCCGCCCCGGGAGTGACCGTGCCGTATGTGGCGGCCGTGGTGGACTGCGACGGGACAAGCGTGCGGGGCAACATCATCAACGTGGCGCCCGATCCGGAACATGTCACCCTTGGAATGAAGGTCCGGCTGGCGACGTTTGACATAGGTGCCGACGAAAATGGCACCGAAGCGATCGGGTTCGGTTTCGAACCCTTGGGAGGCTGAGCATCATGGCAAGCGACGATGTGTGGGTTCTGGGTATTCACATGACCAAGTTCGGCAAGCACCCCGACAAGGACGTGACCGACCTCGCCTCCGAGGCCGTCCTGGGTGCGCTCGCCGACGGAGGGGTCACCATGAAGGACATCGGCGTCATCGGTGCGGGCAACCTCATGGGCGGCAGCGGCGGCGGGCAGGGGCTGCAGAAGCAGCTCGGCCAGACCGGGATTCCCGTGTACAACGTGGCCAACGCCTGCGCCACCGGCGCCACCGCTCTGCGGGTGGCCATGATGGCCATTAAGGCGGGGGAGACCGACATGGGTCTGGCCTTCGGGGTCGAGAAGCTGTCGGGGGCCGGACTGCTCGCCGGAGGCACCCGCCGGGAGGATGGTGGGACGTGGACCCCATCGGGCCGCCAGGGCGCGGTGGCAGCATTGGACGGTCGGATCGGCACCGACATCATGCCCGGCGTCTTCGCACAGATCGGCATGGAGTACGGCCACAAGTACGGCGGAACGAGCTTCGAGCTCTTCGCCAAGATCAGCGAGAAGAACCACGCCCACTCCACTCTCAACCCATTGGCGGCGTACAGCAAGCGCATGAGCCTGGAAGAGATCATGGGCGATGTGATGATCGCCTACCCCAACACGCGTCCGATGTGCTCGGCCAACTGCGATGGAGCAGCGGCCGCCGTCCTGGTGAGCGGGTCGAAGCTCAAGACATTGTCGCTGGAACAGCAGAAGCGGGCCGTCAAGGTGTCAGCCTCCATCCTCACCACCGACCCGTGGGAAGAGGCGTGCCAGATCCTGCCCGATATCAACGCGGTGACACGCATTGCGGTCACACAGGCTTACGAACAAGCGGGCGTTGGACCATCCGACCTCGATCTCGTCGAGTTGCACGACTGCTTCGCCACGGCTGAGTTGGTGCACTACGACAACCTCATGCTCTGCGAGCAGGGCGGCGCCGTGGACTTCTTCAACTCGGGGGCGACCTGGCGGGACGGGACCACACCGGTCAACGTCTCGGGCGGCCTCGAGTCCAAGGGCCACCCAGTGTCGGCCACCGGAATCGCCAACGTGTGGGAAGTGTCCACGCATCTGCGGGGTGAGGCCGGCGATCGCCAGATCGTCGGCGCCAAGGTTGGCATGACCCACGTCATCGGATTGGGTTCCGCCTGTGGAATTCACATCTTGGAGAAGGCGGCCTAATCCACATGGGCGCCACGGTGCGCGGCATCGTGGCGCGGGCTAAGGGAGCACCGGTCACGATCGAGGAGATCGTCGTACCGGATCCGGGGCCCGGCGAGGCTGTCGTGGCGGTGCGGGCGTGCGGCGTGTGCCACACCGACTTGCACTACCGCGAGGGTGGGATCAACGACGAGTTCCCATTCCTGCTCGGGCACGAGGCGGCCGGCGTCGTCGAGGCGGTGGGGCCCGACGTGACGTCGGTAGCGTCGGGCGACTTCGTCGTCTTGAACTGGCGTGCGGTGTGCGGCGACTGCCGTGCGTGTCGCCGGGGTCGGCCGTGGTACTGCTTCGCCACGCATAACGCGACCCAGAAGATGACGTTGACAGACGGGACACCGCTGTCACCGGCGCTGGGTATCGGCGCCTTCGCCGATCAGACGTTGGTGGCAGCTGGACAATGCACCAAGGTCGACCCCTCGGCCCGGCCCGAGGCGGTCGGACTACTCGGGTGCGGCGTGATGGCCGGGCTCGGTTCGGCCATGTTCACCGGCGCAGTCGCGTTCGGCGACTCGGTGGCCGTCTTCGGCTGCGGCGGCGTCGGGTGTGCCGCCATCGCCGGCTCCAAGTTGGCGGGCGCCACCACAATCATCGCCATCGATCTCGATGCGGGGAAGCTCGAGCTAGCGAAGCGGTTCGGCGCGACGCACGTAATCGACGCGAGCACAACCAATCCGGTTGCCGCCGTGCAGGACGTGACGGGTGGGAATGGGGCGGACGTCTGTATCGAGGCGGTCGGGAACCCCAAAGTGATGGAACAGGCGTTCTACGCCCGAGATCTGGCCGGGACGCTTGTGCAGGTCGGCGTACCGACCCCCGACATGCGCATCGATCTCCCGATGATCGACTTCTTCGGGCGAGGAGGTGCGCTCAAGCCGAGTTGGTACGGCGACTGCCTCCCCGATCGGGACTTCCCCAAGTTGGTCGATCTGTATCTCGCCGGGCGTCTCGACCTAGACCTCTTCGTCAGCGAGACCATCGCCCTCGAGGACGTGGAGAGGGCATTCACGCGGATGCAGCTGGGTGAGGTTCTGCGCTCTGTCGTGGTTTTGGGTAAGACGTCAGATGGCGAGCCAACGCACGAGGCAGTCATTTCGCGAGCAAGTGGACGCCCGCCCGAGGAGGAGTCAAGCGAGGATCCCGAGCATCAGGCCGAAGTGATCCTCGAGGAATCAGAAGAACGGATCGAAGAGGGCTCCGAGAAATCAGCCCCCTCCTGACCGTCTTCGTCGTGCGCTTCTTCCGCCGCCTGGACTGGTTGCGCCAGCAGTAACTGAGCCACAGACACCGCGGCCAGCGTGGCGCCGCCGAGCACTGAGAGCCGGGTCAGCGACTTGGACAGGTGCGGACCGAGGCGCAGCTCGCCGGAACCGCTACAGAGGAGGGCCACGGCCAGGGCGAAATTCGTGAGAGGTAGTTCGAAACCGCCGTTGGTGGACAGGGGTCCCTGCTTGCGGTGCACGGTGGACGCCACCACCATGGTCCCGGCGATGGCCAGAGGGCCGAGCGGAGAGGCGATGCCGGTCGCCGTCAATATGCCGCCGCCCAGTTCGCTGGCCCCGGCCAAGGTGGCCGAGGCCTTACCCGGCTTCAGTCCCATCCCCTCGAAGGCGGCACTCGTCGCCTCGAGCCCGTAGCCACCGAAGGAGCCGAACAGCTTCTGGGCGCCGTGGACGGCCAGATACGACCCGAAGATGACACGTGTGATCAGAAGTCCGAGGCTGCGCATGCGCGTGAGCTTATGTGCCGTCCTCGCTCCTTGGCCCCGTCGTGACGCGCGCTCGAGATGCTTCGAAGCGGGTTCGACAGCGATCCGAACAGAAATAGAAGTGCTCTCCCGCAGAGGCCAGGGAGGCGGGCGCAGCGGCCATGTCGACCTGCATGCCACAGACGGGGTCGAGCGCATAGCCCTGCCCGCCACCGAGACGCAGCCGATTGCGAGAGGTCCAATAAAGAAGAGCGAAGACCAACAGGAAGATGAAGTTGAGATACGACGTGTAGTTCCACGAGAGGTGGTCGGGCACGATCTTCGTCGGGCGCGCAGCGGGCACGAGGCCGGCGGCGCGGAAGATGCCCTCTGTGAGCAGTCCGGCGATAGCCATGACAGCCCAGAACAACGCGAGCATGCGCAGCATGAGGCGGGTTCCGTAATAGCGGCGGTAGACGAGCAGCAAAGGGAAAGTGATGAGGTCGGCGAAAATGAACGAGACGACGCCACCGAACGAGATCCCTCCCTTCCAGAGTGCCGCGGCCAAGGGCACATTGCCGATTGAGCACACGAAGCTGGCGATGGCGACCAGCGGTCCGACCATCACGTTTTCGACGCTCGTCCAGAATCCGTGGCCGTGGAGCAAGACAGCGTTCCACACCCTTGTCGGCACCAGAACTGTCAGAAATCCTGCGACCACGTAGCCGATTACCAGTTCACGCCGCAGCATCGTGAGGTCCGACATGGTGTACGTGGCGGCGTCGGCCCATCCCGCTTTTGATCGCACCGTTCTGCGCCAACTCTCGTGCGTCGAGACATCGTGATCGTGGCCCCGCCTCGCCTCGTCTACCAGCCGGGAGCGCGCCTCGGCGATGGCCTTGCCTCTGAACCAGAAACCGCCGGAAGCCGCCAGAAGAACGACCATAATCACGCCACCGAAGAATTCGCTCGCCGCGAACTGCCATCCCATAAGGACGACGAGCACAATCCCCAATTCGATGACGAGGTTGGTCGATGCCACCATGAACACGAGCGACGCGACGAAGTCCGCGCCCCTTACGAAAAGTGACTTGGCCATGGCGGACGCCGCGTACGAGCAGGACGACGAGATCACCCCGTAACCGCTTGCTCTGAGCACCGCTCTTGGCTTGTGATCTCCCAACTTTCGCTGCATCGCCTCGTGGCTCACGAACGCCTGCACCGCCCCCGACGCGGCGAACCCGCCGATGAGCGGCCAGAGCGTCTCCCAGAACATGAAGAAGCCTTCTCGAAGGCTTCTTCCGATCTCAGTGAGCCAACCGGCGCCAGCCAGTAGCACCGCGCCCATCAACGGGGCGCGGGCGGACGCCGGCGCTCCCCGGCCTGCATCACGAGTGGACCAGTCGAGCGATGGCAGCTGACGCCTCGTCGAGCTTGGCCTTCGCCTCATTCCCGCCGTTCTTCACGGCGTCGGCGACACAGTGCGCCATGTGGTCGTTGAGCAATTGCAAGGCCACTGACTGGAGGGCGCGAGTCGCCGCCGAGACCTGTTCGAGCACATCGATGCAGTAGCGATCTTCGTCCACCATGCGCTGAAGTCCTCGCACCTGACCTTCGATGCGCCGCAACCGCTTCTGGACTGCTTGCTTCTGATCGACATAGCCCGGATTTGCCATTGCTCGCCTACGTCCTCTCTGGCAGGTAGAGATATACCCCTTACCGGTATTTAGTATATAAGTCCCGCCGGCGAACGGGCTTCATACCGCGCTCGACTTCGCGATTGTGGCGAGCCTCCTGGCCGCGGGGGCGTCCTGGACGCGCGGCAGCAAGGACGACTACCCCGATGTCCACGCCGTCGATGAGGGGTTCGACTCCGACCTTCCTTTCCCCGAGGAGAGTGACGGCGACCTCGACCCCATACCATTGCAGACAGCGAAAGGAGCAACTCAATGACCACCGGATCCCACATCAGCATCGAGACCAGCGACGGAGCAATGCCCGCATTCGAAGCTTCACCAGGTTTGGACGCCAAGGGTGGAATCGTGGTGGTGCAAGAAGCCTTCGGCGTCACCGCGCACATTGAGCAAATTTGCACCCGCCTGGCCGAGGCGGGGTGGCATGCCGTCGCCCCAGCATTCTTTCATCGTCAGGGCTCGCCGGTTCTGTCCTACGACGATATGGCGGCTGTCATGCCGGTAATGAAGGAACTCAACTCCGACGGCATCAAAACCGACCTCCTCGCCTCGTTTGGACACCTCAACGACGCGGGATTCACGGCGGCAAAGACGGGTGTCGTCGGATTCTGTATGGGCGGCAGTGTGACGTTCTACGCCGCGACCCTGCGACCCTTAGGTGCCGCGGTGACCTTCTATGGCGGCGGAGTGAGCGAAGGGCGATTCGGACTGCCCTCCCTCATCGAACAGGCCCCCCACCTCCAGACCCCGTGGCTCGGGCTGTACGGCGAGCTCGACAAGGGAATTCCCTCTGGTGACGTCGACGAACTTCGCAAGGTCGCTGCCGTGGCGGGCGTGCCCACCGAGGTCGTCCAATACCCCGACGCCGACCATGGATTCAATTGCAACGATCGGCCCGCTGTCTTCAACCCGACAGCGGCCGCTGCCGCATGGGAGCGAACCCTCAATTGGTTCAATCGCTACGTAGGGTCGTGACCGAGCGGTAAAGCCATTCGACCAGGCAACCGTTCTGCGACCGTCTGGCGACCGTCCTCCTTTACCTGCCCGACTTCAGCCGATATTCTCACAACTCGAGCTCAGATCGGGAGGTCACGAAGTGCAAAATCGACGACTTCTGCAAACCTTCGGCGTGGCAGTCCTGGGTTTTGCTCTGGCCTGCGCCCCGATGACCCTCGCCTCGGCCAAGAGTCAGCCCAAAAAACACCACAAGGCATCCACGCACCACGCGGCGAAAACCCCCACGAAGAAATTCACCTTTTCCGCCGGGAGTGCGACGTGCAAGAACTATCTCGACACGGAGAAAGGTTCAAGCGGCTTGGGCTCGGCCATCGAGAACGCCATGTCGAACGCGGGAAGTGGTTTCGCCGGGGTGAAGCAGGCCTTCATCACCTACCTCAACACCGTTCAGACGTACCAGGGACCATTCGAGGCGGACTTGAGCTCGGCCCCCGCAAATGTGCAGGCGGCGGCCAAGGGAATATTCGCCTTCTTTGGCACCTTCAAGACGGACGTCGAGAATTCGACAAGCCTGGCGCAGTTGGGCTCATCGATGGAATCCCTCGGGACGAACAGCGCAATCAAGTCCGATGCCGAAATCCTCGCCACCTACTTCGGGTCCATCTGCGGGGCTGTCCCGACGACCACGGTCTCCATCCCCTGAGGCACGGCGCACCCGGACCGGCCCGACGGCTTACGTACGTTGACCGGCGAGTTCAAAAGCATCCCACATAGAGGCGTAGCGCCCCCCGAGAGCTCGCAACTCGTCGTGCGATCCGACCTCGACGATGCCACCTTGATGGAGGACAACGATCCGGTTGGCAGTGCGAGCGGTCTGCAGGCGGTGGGCAATGATGATGGTGGTCCGATGGCGCGATACCTGTTGCATCGCCTCGGCCACGTGAGCCTCCGTAACCAGATCCAGGTTTGACGTCGCCTCGTCCAAGAGGAGGATGACCGGGTCCACCAATTCCGCTCGCGCCAGGGCAATGAGCTGACGCTGACCGGACGAGAGAGAGCGACCTCGTTCCAGCAGCTCGTGGTGATAGCCGCCCGGCAATTCGGCGATGAACTCATGCGCTCCGACCGCACGAGCAGCAGCCTCTACCTCGTCATTACCCGCCTCGGGCCGTCCATAGGCGATGTTGTCCCGGATGCTGCCCGTGAAGAGAAAGGCCTCTTGCGGGACGTAGCCGAGCTGACGGCGGAACCCAAGCAGATCGAGTGTTCGAAGGTCAAAACCGTCAACGCGTACCGCGCCCTGATCGGGATCGTAGAACCGAGCCACCAGCTTCATGACGGTCGATTTTCCCGCTCCGGTCTGCCCCACGAGCGCGACCGTTTCGCCGGCTTCAATGTGCAGATCGATGCCGCGGAGGGCCTCCGGCGGCTTGTACATCTCGGCGTCGGGTGATTGAAGAACACGGGGATCCCGAGGCCCGCGTCGCTCGACCGCGGGTGCATCGCCAAACCCTGGTCGCGCCGTGACCGAGGGGTAGGCGAACCGAAGGTGGTCCAACGTAATCTCACCACGCAGTCTTCCGGTCATTGCGGGATTCTCAGCCGCCGGTGTCAGCGGTTCGAGCTTCATGAGCTCCGAGATTCGGTGGACCGAGACCCGGGTCTGTTGCCACGAGTCGAAAACTTGGGAGAGCTGCTGGATTGGCGAGAAGAACAGGTCGATGTAGAGGATGAACGCGATCAGGGCGCCGGATGTGAGATGTCCCGATGCGATGAGTCCAGCGCCCACGCCGAGCACGATCGCGTCGGCTGCTCCCGAGAGAAACTGCACAAAGGGAAAGTAGATGGCCACGAGTCGCTGGGCTGCAACACGTGATTCGAGGTAGTCACGTCCCAGGCCCTGAAAGCGCCTGATGGTGTCCGCCTGGTGCACGAAAGCCTGGGCCACCCGGACCCCCGACAGGCTTTCTTGGAAGTCGGCGTTGACGATGGCTATGCGCTCACGCGAGAGGTCATAGAGGCGGGCCGCCTTGCGACGAAAGACCACCGTGGCTACGGCGAGAGGAATGACGACCGATAGCGTGCACATTCCAAGCTCAACGTTTATGACGAGGAGTGCGCATCCGACACCGACGAAGGTGACGAGTGAGACCAGGGCTGAAAGCAGGCCGTTCTCGATCAGGGATTCGAACTGATCGACGTCCGTCGTCATCCGGGTCATGATCCGACCGGCCATCTCGCGCTCGTAATAATCCAGCGACAGTCGCTGCAACTGAGCCCAAATGCGGATTCTCAGCGAGAGCATTATCCGCTCTGCTGCCCGGCCTGTGACGAACGTCTCGCCGATCTCATCGATCAAGTCGACGAGGGTGACGACAAGAAAGACGGCCGCCGCCACGAACAGAACGGCCACCGATCCCTTAGCCACTCCATTGTCGATGCCGGTCTTGATGAGGATTGGACCGGCCAGACTGGCCAGTGCATCGATGATCACGAACACAAGGCCGAGAAGGAGCGGACGCCGGAAAGCGCTGAGGAGCCGAGGCAGGTTGAAATCCCGGTCGTGACGGGACTCCGCCTGCAAGTCCACCGTTGCCGTATCGCGCACAGGTGGGAGCGCCGCCACCCGCGCCAGGAGCTCTGGTGTTGGAGCAAGGTTGAGGCGCCACGAGCCCCCGCTACTTCGACCGAGGCCGGCGCCGATGCTCGGAGGGCCGATCGTACGCGCCACGCCGTTGGTGCCCACACCACCCGAGACAAGCGGCGCCCACGCCGCCGAAGTGGTTCCATGGCCATTGCCGTCGTCGACACCGTCATGAGACGCAGTCGGTGGGGTGAGCACGGCCAGTTCCTCGATCCGGTCTCCGGCCTTTTGCACCAGATCTTCTTCAATACCTGACAGCAATGTTCGGTAGACCGCACTGCGCACCATGAGCTGGTCGTGTGTCCCCTGCTCCACCACGCGTCCGTGAGCCAACACCACAATGCGATCGGCCAAGTGCAAGGTTGATTGCCGATGCGCGATCAGTAGCGTGGTGCGCTCCGCCATCACCGCGCGCAGTCCCTCATGAATCGCCTCCTCCACTTTGGAGTCGATGGCGCTGGTCGCGTCGTCAAGGATAAGAATGCGAGGGTCCGACACAATGGCGCGGGCCAATGCGATACGTTGCCGTTGCCCTCCTGAAAGCGTCAGCCCGCGCTCCCCCACCAGAGTGTCATATCGGCGCGGAAGCTCAAGAATGAAGTCGTGAGCCTGCGACACTCGCGCTGCCGCTTCGATCTCCTCGTCTGACGCGTCGGGACGCCCGTACGCGATATTGGAGCGCACGGTGTCGGAGAACAAGAAGCTGTCCTCGAAGACAACGCCGATCTGATGGCGGAGCGAACCCAGGCTGACTTCTCGGACATCGCGCCCGTCGACCAGGACGGAACCTTGATCTGGTTCATAGAAGCGTGAGACCAACATGGCAACGGTTGATTTCCCACTCCCGCTTGGACCAACGATGGCCACCCGCTCTCCGGCTTCGATCTGTAGATCAAACCCCTGCAGCACCGGCGCGCCAGAGCCGTAAGCGAAGTGCACGTCGGAGAACGTGATCGCACCTCGTAAAGGAGGCAGCTCCACGGCATTCGGTGGGTCGACGATGGCCGGTTTGAGGTCGAGCAGCTGGAAGATGCGCTCAATGCCGGCCCGGGCTTGCTGGCCTACCGTCAGGACACCCGCCAGCTGTCGGGCCGGCGCGACGAGCTGGACGATGTAGGTGGAGAAGGCCAGGAATGTGCCCAGGGTGATCTCATGATGCAGAGCGAGCCAGCCCCCGAAGGCCAAAATCGCCACCTGTCCGATGGTGGGAATGGCCTCGAGGATCGGCTGGTATCGGGACTGCAATCGAACGGCCCGCATCTGGGACCCATACAACGTCTGCGCAGCCGCAGTGACGCGCTCAAGCTCCCGCTGCTCCTGGCCGAACGCCTTGACGACACGCACGCCATTGACGTCCTCGTCCACGATCTGGATCACATCGCCTTCGCGCTGCTGCCCATCCCAGGTGGCGGGAAACACCCGTCGCCGCATCCGGTAGGAGACGATCAGCAACGTCGGGGCGATGATCACGCTGACAACAGCCAGCAGGGGCGAAAGGTAGAACATGACGGCGAGCGAGAACAGCATCAGCAGCACGTTGCCGCTCATAATGGGAAAGAAGCTGAGCAGGCCCTGCACGAGCGCTGAATCCGAGTTGGCGCGCGCCACCAGCTGACCGGTGGGCATACGGTCGAGATTGTCGAAATCCATCGCCTGGAGATGGGCATGCATGGCGTTGCGCAGGTCGTATTGCACGCTGAGCGCCACCCGACCACCCCGGAAGCGACGCACGAAGAGAAAGGCGAAAGAGGCCAATGCCAGGGCAACGAGGAGCACGAGCCATGGCCATAACGACGAGTTGTGAGAAACGACCACCCCATCGACAATCTGACGTTCGATGAGCGGAATGATGGTCTGGCAGACGCTCCCGAGCACCGCTGCCGCCACGGCCAGCGTGACGTCCGCGCGATGCACCATCATGTACCCCCACAGCCGGCGCACCCAGCCTCTATCGCCGGCCGTCGCCGGATTGGCGTCTGACGCCATTACACCCCTTCCCCTCTCCGTTCAGAAGCTCGTTGCGCCTGGACCTGGTCGATGGCGGCGCCGAGCCAAACCAACGACTCCATGAGCTGGTTGCCGTCCGGCGTTCGTGCACACAGATCCTTGATACGGCGGACCATCTCCGCCTCGACCCGACCGAGGAGAGCTCGGCCCTCGGAAGTCACGTGCAAGGCCGTCACGCGATGGTCCCCGTCCACTTCCGTTCGCACGAGAAGACTGCGCTGAACAAGGCTCTCAACGGCAGCGCTCACGGTGGGCTTGCCAACTGAGAGTCGATCAGCGACGCGTGACGCCCGCTCATCGCCCGAGGCGACCGCCGAGAGTACCCGGTAGTGAGCCAGGCTCAGCTCCCCCGACGCTCGCTCGAGGACACGTGTGGCCCGGGCCAGCGCCTGCACCGCTTCCACCTCCCGCAGCCCCTGCCCCCCCTGGGGACGCTGCAACACTGCGGGCTTTTGGGGGCTTCTCGCCATCCCCACAGGATAGCGAGATAGTTCGTCTATCGAACCATCTATGAGAGGATCCTCGAAGTCCGCGGCGCTGTTTCGTTACAACAAAGGTTCAACTGGGTAAGAGAGGGGGGTGTCTATCATCGAATCGCAGCACGGGAATGGCCAGCCGATCGAGGTCGAGCCAGGGCGGGTGCCCGGCGCAGAACGAAGCGGTCGAAAGACGGGCGCGAGACGGAATTCGTCATACTCGCATCGGAGGGGCTTGGGTAGCTGTAGCGGTCGCCGCCGTGCTGGGCGTCGCACTGGTCGACTTCATTGTCCAGAATACCCGTTCGGTACGCGTCGAGTTCTTTAGTGCAAGCGGTCAGATGCCGGTGGCGGTGGCGCTCCTTGGGGCAGCCCTGGTCGGCGCGTTCTTGGTCTTGACCGTCGGCATTGCCCGGACGACGCAGTTGCGGATCGCGACACGACGTGGAAAGAAGCGAGAGAAGCGGGCGAAGTCGCTGGCCACAGGCTCCTAGCTGAGGCGGCCAACCGGGAAGGCTGGGCGCCAGGTGAATTCCATTTGCAACGGACTGCCCGATAGCATCGAGGCGTGGCTGAGCGGTGGTTGTCCCGACGACGTGTGTTGTTGCAGTCTCAGTGAGACGTCTTAGCGACCGGGGACTTCCGGGCGCTCTCCTGCGCTACCAGCTCATGGCGAACATCGTCGGAACGCTCATCGTCCCGCTTTTCGTCTTCACTGGCATCAAAATCGCCACGGGACACTGCAAGATCGAGGTCGAGATCTTCGGGGTCGCGCACGGCTACCTGTACATCGTCTACCTGATCACCGTCGGCGTTCTCTCTTTCAAGGCACGGCTTCATATCCTGTGGGTTCTCGCCATGTGCGGAGCAGGACTCCTACCCGGCCTGACGTTCGTCGTCGAGTGGTGGGTCGTCACCCGCAAGATCCACCCTGTTCTGGAGTCCGCCGGAGACGTCGAAGCCTTTCCTCAGGAAATCGGGCCGTCCACCTGATCAACGGCCGCGGCTGCAGCCACTTCGCGGCGAGCCAACAACGCCCCCACCACATCGCCGGCACCGGCCGGGTCACCTTCGTAGGCAACTGACCCCCGGTCGAGAACGACCGCCTTCTTTGCCAACTCGAGCACCCGTGAGACCTGCTGTTCAACCACCACCAGAGCGGTCCCGCTGGCGTTGATCTCCCTCAGACCGTCGTAGACCGAATCGACGACCGCAGGCGCCAAACCCAGCGAGAGCTCATCGGCCATGAGCAGCTTTGGCGGCACCACCAATACCTTGGCGAGGGAAAGCAGCCGCTGTTGTCCTCCCGAGAGTGTTCCAGCCAACCGCCGCGCCCGCTCCCCCAGAATCGGGAAAGAGGCATATGCCTTCTCCAAGTTGAACGACAACATCTGGCGACCGGCTCGCTGACGGAAGGCCAGAGTGAGGTTCTCTTCCACGGTGAGGCTCGAGAAGACGCCCCTTCCTTCGACCACGTGTGCCATACCAAGTCGAGCGATCTTGTAAGTCGGCAATCTGGTTGATGTCGTGACCGCACAAGGTGATCTTGCCTGCGGTCACGCTCACGAGCCCGGTGACCGTGCGGGCGACGGTGGACTTACCTGCTCCATTCGACCCGACGAGGGCCACGATCCCACCAGCCGGCACGCTGAACGACACGTCGAACAATGCGCGATAAGGACCGTAGGCAGCACTGACGTGCTCAAGAACGAGCACGTCAGTGTTCTCTGCCGGGTGCAGGGGGGCCCTCATGACATGCCCATCTGGCCAAGGTAGGCGCTGTCGCACGGCGGGATGGGCCATTACCTCGTCGAAGGTGCCCTCGGCCAGAATTGACCCCAAGTCCATGACCACGGTTCGATCGACGACCTCGCTCACCATGGATAGGTCGTGCTCAACCAGCAAGATTGCCGTGCCCCGTTCGCGTTGCACGGTACGTAGCACGGCGGCGAGGTCAGCGGTCTCATGGATATCGAGCCCCGATGAGGGCTCGTCTGCCAAAAGGATCTTCGGTTCGGAGGCCAGGGCCCGTGCAAGCTCGACCAAACGGCAGTGCCCTAAGCCAAGAGCGTTCACCGATGTGTCGGCGAACGAGGCAATTCCTACGAGCTCCAAAGTGGCGTCAACGTTCTCGGACTCCTCCTTGGTGACGCCGCTCATGTTCAAGAGGTCCTTCCAAAGCCGACCTCCACCACGGCGAGAGCGCTCTGCCACCAGCGAGATGGTCCCGCACGCTCATGTCGGTGAACATTTCCACCTTTTGATACGTTCGGCCGATGCCGAGCCGAGCTCGCTTGAAGGCGGGAAGTCCGCTCAGCGAGGAACCTTGGAGCAGAATTTCGCCGCCGTCATTTCGAAGCTGCCCGCATACACAGTTGAACAGGGTCGTCTTGCCGGCCCCGTTGGGACCCGACCAGGCCAACGCTCTCCCCGGCGCGCACGTCGAACGAGATGTCGTGGACGGCATGGATTCCGCCGAACGACTTGGACACGTTGCGCAGCGAGAGCAACGGGGCGTCAACCATGGGTCTCTGGCCCCGATGTTCCCTGACCCCCCGTCAACTGGCATCACCTCGGACGGGTGCAGTGCGAAGTACTCCTGGGGAAAGAATCGCCGCTCGAATCATTGGCTGGAACGCCTTTTTGAAACTCGACCAGCCCCTCGGGGTGGCGGGCAAACTGCAACGAGCCAATGGCAAAGACAACGTGACCAGGCTCCCGCCGCCCAGGCGTGCCGGCAGGTACGTCAAGAGCTGTTCAATGACGAAGAAACCAATACCCGGCCTGAATAGCTCCCTCCACCGTGACCACACCCGTCGTGACCACCAAGACGATGAAGATCAAGGAGAAGTTGTAGTTCCATTGGGCCGAACTGGCTACCTGCTGCTGAATGGTGACCAGAACGCCGCCGACTCCGGCAATGGAGCCGGCTAGAGCGAACACCACGACGCGTTGCCAGGTCAGATTGATGTCCGAGGCCGGCTGCCGCCGTCTCGCTGCCACGCATGGCGCGCCAGATTCCGACCCACGGTGCCCTTACGGACTTGGAGCACGACGCCGACGCAGACAGCGAGGACCACGATGCACAACCCGAAAAATGCGTGCCCGTTGAAATTGAAGAAGGCGGACGTACCTAGCCATTTCGCCTTGAGGCTCAATCCAGACCCGCCCCCGCTGATCGACACCTCGTTGAAGAAGGTATTGTCAAAGAGCAGCGCTGCCGCCAATGTCATGAGAGCCAGACCGAGGCCGCGGAGCCGCAGGGACAGCAAGGACAGGACAACCGCCACGGTGGCCGCCAACGCCGCCCCCACCAAGCCCCCGAGCAACATGTTCAATCCGAGGTGGTGGGCTAGCTGGGCTGCCGTGAAAGCCCCCACCCCCGCCAAGCTGCCCTGGCACAGGGAAAGCTGTCCGGCCATGCCGGTGATCAGGGTGACGGATAAGAGGACCGTCGAAAGCGCCAATCCCGAGTTGAACACCCCTTCCCAGGTCTTGGGTACCCACGTCAGCATGGAGACAACGAAGATGGCGAGCGCTCCCCACCACAGCCTGCGGATGATGCGGTCCAACCTTGGCGAGCGCGACGCGGCCGCGGTTGATGGCGGCGGTGGATCGATCGTGGAAAGGGGATCACGATTCGACGTTCAGCGTACGCATTCCAGGAAGGATGAGCAGGGCAGCCACCAGGACGAAGAACGGGAGGGAAGGGAGGACGGCAGAATAAAGAACATTGCTCGTCGGCAAGTAGCCCTGGAGGACGGTGCTCACCACACCAATGAGCACGGCCACTCCTGCCGCGATGGGTATCGAGCGCAGAAGTCCCCATGCCGCAGCGGCAATGGCAGCCACCACGAGGGTGCCATATGTACTGGCCTGAAATGCTCCGAATTGGGGGGCGAGGACGACGCCAGCCAAACCCGCCATGAAGCTCGATATGGCCCAGGCCAGTGCCATCACTCCGCCGGAATTGACGCCGTCGAGTTGGACCAGGCGGCGGCTTTCCACCGCGGCCCGCATCTGCAGGCCCAGGTTCGTGAATCTCAACACTGCGGTCAGTGCGACGAGGACCACCACGGTGACGCTGATGACCGCAAGGTAGATGCCGTTTATCGGTGTGCCCAATACCGTGACATAGACGACATTCGGATTGAAAAACGGGAAGATTGTTGCAGTGTCGTCAAGATTCTGCGCCCCGAAGAGGACCGGCAACAGCGAGGGGATGCCGACCAGCATGGCGATCGAAACGACCAGCTTCGCCGTGGCATTCGAGTTAGGGATTCGGCGGAATAACAAGCGGTCGAAGAGGATGCCGATCAAGGGGGACAGGAGCACGACCGAGACGACGAAAGCGGGAAATCCTCCCCAATGCTCGTTCTGGGTGAGAACGGTGAATACAAAGGCCGCCGCATAGGCCTGCGCCCCAAAGGCAAAGTTGAAGACACCGGTGGCCTGATACGTGAGGACCAGTCCCACGGCCACGACGGCATAGGTACACCCGTAGGAAATGCCGGGAATCGCAAATCCGAAGAACTGTTCCATTCGTGCCTATGCGAGGTGGGGGCGGGGGGACGCCGTCAACCGTTGGGCGTGCCCGGAGGCAGCTTCTTGATCGGCTGGGGGTTCTTCCCGCTCGTGGTCGAAAAGCACACAAACACGCTGTTCTTGGAGGTATTTAGGACCGGCAAGTACCTGGTGCCCTTCACCTGAATGTAGGCGGCGCAATAGGGAGGCGAATGACCGGAGTGGCCGGCATCCTTCCAATTGGTAGGGGTCGACAAACCCCCTGCGTTGAAGTCGGTCAGCGTATTCGTCTGCTTTATGACATTGGCCTGGGTGAGGTCGTTGCCGGCCATCTTCACGCCCTGTACGAAGAGAGCTGCCGACTCCCAACCTTGAAGCGCTAATTCGTTGGTCACATACTTGGGCTCATATTTCTTCATCATGGAGAAATAGAGCTTGAGACCGGGATAATGAGCCTGCGAGGCGAGAAACGGGACATGGTCAATGTAGAAGTAGACGTTTTGCATCAGGCTCTCGTTCTGATCAAGTGTCGACTGATCATCGCCATTGAACCAGAACTGGGTCGCGTGCACGCCGTACTGCCTTATGTCTCGGGCCAACGTGATATTGCCCTGCACGTCCATACAGGACAACACGAAGTCAGCGCCGGCTTGCTTCAAGCGTTGCACGTCGGTGGCGACCGTCGTGCCCGGGTAGGGAATCTTGTAGTCGGTATAACTCACCTTTACGCCGGCCGCATTAAGCCCTTTGGCATCCTGTTGGCACAACCCGGCTGACGCTGCGACGCCATACGCCAGAATCGCCACCGACTTCGCATGAGTGTGATCGATCAAATACGCCAATTCAGGAGTTTGGCCCGGTAGGTACTGCACCGATCCACCGCCACCGGCCGCAAAAAGATTCTTCGGCCCGGCCCAGTTGTCAGAGACGTTGTAGCCATACGTCGGGATCTTCGCCTCCACGAACAGATTGGGCGTGAAGAATGCAGAGGCAACTCCAGTGATGGCGAACACGTGGTCTTGGTTGATGAGGGTGGATACGAGTTGATTGAACTGACTCGGATTGCCGCCGTCGTCGAGCGCATACGGGTAATCGATCTTGCGACCATCAATGCCCCCTTGGGCATTTATATAGTCGAAGTACGCCCTTTCCCCGTAAATGAGGGAGGAAAAGTTCGCAGCGAATTCACCGGTCTGCGAAGAGACCGTCCCGACCGTAATGGAGTTCTTGGTCACCCCCGGTGCGGCACTGGCGGCACCCGCCGGAGCCGAAAGGAGAATCAGCGCAACGACGCCAATAGCCAACGTCGCTCCCCCCATGGCCACCTTGGCCAGCCTGTCCGCCCTGGGACCAATTCGTGGCCTGTTCGTTCGCAGAGTAAGGCCAGCGCGTCCTTTTGCCCGGTGCACACCTCCGGAATGGGGTTTGCCGTAGCGGGGGGTGAAAATACCCTGGTGCCGCATCATTCCCGGGACTGCACATACGTGACCACCGTGTCAGGGTAGCCACTTCGACCAGCCCGGACGCCGATGCCCTACTCATCGCACCATCTTCATCAGATGGAACGCCCGCATCTAACCTGACGTAGTCGGTCCAAGCAAGGAACGAGGGTGTCGAGAATGGACGTACGCAGCTTCTGCTTTGCCACAGGTGACAAGGGCGCCGATTAAGTGGCTCGGGTACTCGTCACCCGTCGCTTGATCGCGGGTGGTACTGATCCACTGCTCAATGCGGGACATGAGCTCGTCACCACCGACGGCGATGTCCCCCTTACGGCGCAGGAGCTGGCAACCAAGGCCGCTGTGTGCGAAGGCATCGTCTGCCTGCTCACGGACCGCATCGATGCGGAGGTCCTGCAGGCCGGCCACAGGGGTCGCTTGCGTGTCGTGGCGAATGCAGCGGTGGGTTACGACAATATCGACGTGGCTACCGCCAAATCGCTGGGTATCGCTGTCTGCAACACCCCGGGCGTACTTGATGCCACGACAGCCGACCTCACCTTCCTGTTGCTGCTCGCGGCCACCCGAGGCACCACCCAAGCCGAGGAAGATCTTCGCCAGGGACGTTGGGACGGTTGGGGCTTCGGCACCCACCTATCCCACGACGTGCACGGATCCACTCTCGGACTGGTTGGTTATGGGCGCATCGCTCGTGCCGTGGCGCAACGGGCGGCCGGCTTCGACATGGACGTTATCCACACGTCGCGTCATGACACCGGATTGCCCGGTTACGTGGCTGACCTAGGCGACCTCTTGTCGCGGGCGGACATCGTGAGCCTGCATGTTCCCCTCACCGCTTCCACCCACCATCTCATCGATGCGGCAGCCCTGGCCCTCATGAAACCGACCGCAATCCTCATTAACACGGCACGCGGCCCGGTGGTCGATGAGAACGCGTTAGTCGATGCGCTCCATGCCGGAGCGATTTACGGGGCCGGACTCGATGTCTTCGAGGGCGAACCAACCATCAATCGGCGCTTGCTCGACGCTCCCCGCATAACCCTGCTGCCGCACATCGGCAGTGCCACTATCGCCACTCGCACGAAAATGGCAAGGCTGGCCTGCCAGGGTGTGTGCGACGTTCTCGCCGGTGGGACGCCCCCCAATCTGGTCTGATCCTCCACCGGACCGGCTGACCTGTTCAAACGACTTGCGAAGTTAGCCCAATAGAATGCAGATATGAGTAAGCCCCAGAGTCCGATCGTGGCTGATTCCGGCGACGCAACGACCGTCGAAGGGGTACTCGATATCGTTCGCAAGCAAGGCGGGAGAATCACTTCATCTCGCCGCTTGCTACTCCGGGCCCTTTTCGAGCACAAGGGTCATCACACAGCAGAGGATCTCGCGGCCGTGGTGCAACAGCAGGCGCCTGACATCCACCTCTCGACGATCTATCGCAACCTGGACGAGCTCGAGCGACTGGGCATCATCGTGCACGCGCATCTTGGCCATGGTCCGGCGACGTACCACCTGGCCGCCTCCGCGCATGGGCACTTCGTCTGCGAAGAATGCGGCAAAATGATCGAGGCTCCCGATCAACTGTTCCGGGGATTAGCCGAAGAGGCTATGGCGCAGTTCGGATTCACGATCGATCCTCATCATTTCGCCATGCTCGGTCGCTGCGCCGATTGCTCCTAGGCAGGTCTAGCCGACCACTGCTCTGAGGGCAGATCCGGCCCCGGGCGCAGGTAGGGTCTCACTGAGGACGAAGGAGGGCACCATGGATGTGCGGGACAAGATCTACATCAACGGGAGCTGGGTTCCTTCGACCGGGTCCGGCTTCCTCGAGGTGATCGACTCAACGACCGAAGAGGTTCTGGCCACCATTCCTGAAGGCACCCCGGAAGACGTCGACAAAGCTGTCCGAGCTGCGGCCGCTGCATTCCCCGTTTGGTCGGCCACCTCTCGTGAGGAGCGGGCCAAAATACTCATCCGCATTGCGGAAACCTTGGCCGCTCGCACTGACGAGATCGCCGACACCATCGCCCACGAGCTCGGCATGCCACTCAGCCTCTCAGGGGGTGTACAGGTCGGACTCGGCGCGGGAGCATTCGCCGACGCCGCTCGCGCCGCCGAGGCCTTCCCCTGGGAAGAAGAGATCGGAAATTCCCTCGTCGTCCGCGAGCCGGTGGGTGTCGTCGGTGCAATCACGCCATGGAACTACCCCCTCTTCCAGATCGCACTCAAGGTGGCTCCGGCCCTCGCTGCCGGCTGCACCGTGGTGCTCAAACCAAGTGAAATCGTTCCCCTTAACGCTTTCGCCCTGGCTGAGGTTATCGATGAGTTAGGCCTGCCGGCCGGCGTGTTCAACCTCGTCACCGGTGTGGGGCCCGTTGTCGGCGAGGCCATCGCGTCCCACCCAAAGGTCGACATGGTGTCCTTCACAGGATCGACCCGGGCCGGTAAGAGGGTCATGGAACTGGCCTCGAACAACATCAAGCGGGTATCGCTCGAGTTGGGCGGGAAGTCCGCCAACATCTTGCTCGATGATGCCGATTTTGCGAAGGCGGTACCGGCCGGCCTCTTCGCTTGCTATTTGAACTCCGGACAGACGTGCTCTGCGCTCACCCGCATGCTGGTTCCCCGAGACCGCCTGGCCGAAGTCGAGTCGCTCGCCCTCGAGCAAATCAGCGGCTTCACACCGGGAAACCCATTCGAAGAGGGGATCCTGCTCGGGCCGCTCGTCTCATCCGTACAGCGTGATCGGGTGCGCGCCTACATCAACAAGGGCATCGAGGAGGGCGCGAAGCTCGTGGCCGGCGGCTCGGATGCACCGGACGGCCTGCAGAAGGGCTTCTTCGTGCAACCCACCATCTTCTCCGAGGTGACCCCCACCATGACGATCGCCCAGGAGGAGATCTTCGGACCCGTGCTCTGCATCATCCCCTTTGACACCGAAGCGGAAGCGATAGAGATCGCCAACGACACGCCATATGGCCTGGCCGGCGCCGTGTGGAGTGGTGACCCGGCCCGCGCCGAAAAGGTGGCACGCCAGCTACGCACCGGTCAGGTCGACATCAACGGCGGCGCTTTTAACCCAAGCGCCCCGTTCGGCGGCTACAAGCAATCCGGGGTCGGCCGCGAGCGCGGCAAATACGGCTTGGAAGAGTTCGTCGAAACTAAGTCGATGCAACGCTAAGGGACGTCTTGCGCGACTGAGCCAACGGGCGGGCGGCTACGCCCGGGCCTCTACCACCATGACCCAACTATCGAGCTCGAGTGGCCCTCCTCCACCTGCCGAACAGCGGATGCCGCCGAAGCCGGATCCTTCCAGCCATTGTGACCACTCGGGAGGGGTGGGAAGCCGTATGAAATGAGAGCTGTGCCGGACTTCGCCATCTCGATATACCGTGCGATCCGTAGCAATCCGCCCCGTCAGCGGGTCGAAGCGGGAAAGATCGACCTGCGCATCTTCGCCCCGCGTCAGCACGGTGGCATCGGGAGCCGGCGTGAAGTGCCGGACCACCCCATCGTGGTGCATGGTCTCGATCAGGACCGTGCCGCCTGGGCGTAACACTCTGTGAAACTCGGCCAGGATCCGGCGGCAGTCAACGTCGTCGTGATAGCCGAAGGAAGTGAACCAGCACACCACGGCGTCGAAGGGGCCGGACACCGGCAATCGGCGCATGTCACCCCGGACATATGTGACGAGGCCGCCGGGCCCGACGGTTTCGGCCTGGGCCTGGGCGATGAACGGCGCCGAGAGATCGACACCGGTGACGTCGTAGCCGGCGGCGGCAAGACGGCGGGAGATGCGGCCGAGGCCGCAGGGAACATCGAGGATGTGAGACCCCGGGGGGAGGTTCAGTCGCTCCACGATCTCCGCCGCGTCGTCGTCCGAATGCCCCTCATCGGTGGATTCGGCGTAGAAGTACACGTAGTCGTCCCCGAAGGTGGCATCGAAGTCGAAGTCCATGGCCCATCTTCACCCACAACGTCACTTCGCCGACAATGTCCCTGGACGATGACGTCCTCCCTCCCGCGTTTGTCGTCAGCGTGAGGATCGCCCTCCGCCTGATCGACCCAATGCTCAGCCGACGGTCACGCGCACCTGCCACAGGAGGACGAATTGGGGGCACGCTCGGCCACGCTCGCACCTGGGTGCACCACCTGCTTGCAGCGTGGTGTGGCCAACCTTCGATGCGATGTACGACGCCGTGATTCCGCCATCCCGCTGCACCATGGCACCGGAGAGGCGAAGCACGTCGGGACCGACCTGGTGCAAGCCCGTCCAGCGCAACGAGTTACCGCCCAACACCACCCTGAGAGTGCGCCCGACCCGCACGTGCACGCTGCGCCCACTCTCGCTCCGGTCAACGCAGGCCACAGAGCCGTGTGTCGGGCAGCCCCCGATGGCCGAAGCCGAACTCGGGCCGGACCCGAGGGTCATGAGTGCGACCATGACGAGCCAAGCCAGCGTGGCCATTCCCGAGCGCCCGGCTTTCATCGTGCCACCCAAGAGGGAGGGAACGGCGTTTCTTACTCTTTGTCCTCCGCCCCCGATGCCATGCCCTCCTTTATCGCATTGACCACAGTCGGATCCATCAAGGTCGTGACATCACCCAGCTCACGGTTCTCTGCGACATCACGGAGCAATCGGCGCATGATTTTCCCACTACGGGTCTTGGGAAGTTCGGGCGTGAGCATGATCTGACGAGGCTTGGCGATCGGACCGATTTCGTGCGCCACATGGTCGCGCGAATTCCTGCACGAACTTCTCGCCGTCAGCGTCGTTCTCGAAGCCGGTTCCTTTCACGGTGACGAAGGCGACGATAGCTTGACCCGTGGTGGCGTCACTGGCTCCAACCACGGCGGCCTCCGCCACTGCGGGGTGGCTGACGAGGGCGTGCTCGATCTCGGTCGTCGAGATCCTGTGCCCCGATATGTTCATGACGTCGTCCACCCGGCCCAGAAGCCAGATGTCACCGTCCTGGTCTCTCTTGGCCCCGTCGCCGGCAAAGTACCGTCCGGGAAAGCGCGCCCAGTAGGTCTCCTTGTACCGCTCATCATCGCCGTAGATGCCGCGCAGCATGCCCGGCCAGGGCTCGGTGATGACCAGATAGCCCCCCTCGTCATTGCCCACCGAACGCCCGTCGTTGTCGATGATGTCCGCCGAGATACCAGGAAATGGCCTCATGGCCGCGCCGGGTTTCGTGGCAGTGATTCCCGGGAGCGGCGTGATCAGAATCCCGCCCGTCTCGGTCTGCCACCACGTGTCCACGATCGGGCAACGCTCGCCGCCTATATGCGTGCGGTACCAGATCCAAGCCTCCGGATTGATCGGCTCTCCCACCGAGCCCAGCAGGCGCAGGCTAGTGAGATCGTGAGCGGCAGGCAGCTGCTCGCCCCACTTCATGAAGGTGCGAATTGTGGTCGGGGCGGTGTAGAGGATGTTGACCTTGTATTTCTCGATGAGCTGCCACCACCGATCGCGAGCAGGTGTGTCGGGGGTTCCTTCGTACATCACCGAGGTGGTGGCGTTGGCCAAGGGGCCATAGACGATGTAGCTGTGACCGGTCACCCAGCCGATGTCGGCCGCGGTCCAGTAGACGTCTTCCTCCGGTTTGATGTCGAAGATCAGGCGATGGGTGGCCGACACATGAGTCAGATAGCCACCCGAAGTGTGCAAAATCCCCTTGGGCTTGGCCGTGGTGCCACTGGTGTACATGATGTAGAGAGGATGCTCGGCGTCGAACGCTTCTGCCTCGTGCGTATGGCTCTGGCGTTCGACGACGTCGTGCCACCACACATCTCGCCCATCGGTCCATGCCACGTCCTGGCCGGTGCGGCGGACCACGAGCACCTTTTCCACGTCGGGGCAGCCGAGGAGGGCCTCGTCGACAGCCGCCTTCAACGGGCTGGCCGCGCCGCGCCGGTATCCGCCGTCCGCGGTGATGACGAAATGCGCGTCGCAGTCGAGGATGCGCCCTCGCAGAGAGTCCGAGGAGAAACCGCCGAAGACGACGGTGTGGGGCGCCCCCAACCGGGCACAGGCCAGCATGGCGACCACCGTCTCGGGGATCATCGGCATGTAGATGGCGATCTTGTCCCCCGTACGCACGCCCAATTCGATCAACGCGTTGGTGGCCTGGCTCACCAAGCCGAGCAGGTCGCTATAGGTGATGGTACGGGTGTCGCCGGGCTCTCCCTCCCAGTGGAAGGCGACCCGGTCACCCAAGCCGGCATCAACGTGGCGGTCGACACAGTTGACCGCCACGTTGAGCCGTCCTCCCACAAACCACTTCGCGAACGGTGGATTACTCCAATCCAGCACGTCCGTCCATGGCGTAGCCCATGTGAGGCGCTCAGCTTGGGAGGCCCAGAAGGCAAGGGGGTCTGCCTTGGCCTCGTCATAGATCTCGGGTTGTGCGTTGGCTCGTTTGGCTAAGTCTTGAGGCGGAGGGAAGGTGCGGGTTTCGTGGAGGAGAGCCGACAGGCCTTCTTCTCGATCTTCGCTCATGGCTGGCTCCTCTTCGATCGGTGCTTCAGGCGTTGCCGGGGTGGCATGCCCCGGCAACGCCTGAACTGACAACGTCTCTTTCTAGCTCCTGGGCGCCAACGGGAACACCGGGAGCACGGGCTGCTTGAAGGTTTCGTTGATGACCCCGGCCGCCGACGCATAAAAGGCCAGTGCGGCGGTCACGATGCCGGTCCAGCCACCCGCGTGGAGGATGCCACTCTTGCCCTCGAAATTTCCGATAGTGAGGAGGACAAAGGTGACGGTCAGGGCGACAAAGACGGCGAGTACGGCGCCCGAAACCCGTAACGAGGCGATCATGAGGTAGAAGGTGATGATCGTCCAACCGAGCAGGAACACACCTACGGCCTGCCCCACGTCCGCCGCGGGGATCGACGCCGCCAGGAAGTGGACGAAGACGTAGTAGGCGATCCAGAACGCCCCGTACGAGGTGAAGGCGATGGCCCCGAACGTGTTCTTGCGGGCGAACTCCCACATCCCGGCGAGCAGTTGCGCGAAACCTCCGAACACCAGGGCCAACGCGAGGGCGGCGAAGATGCCGCCACTCCAGACGTTCGCGTTGTAGAGACTCAACGCCAGGGTGGTCATGGCAAAGGCTCCCAAACCGAGCGGTGCTGGGTCCGCCACGATGTGGATCGGGTTGACCGGGGACCGCTCTTGTGACGAGCTCGTGGATCCCAAATCGACGGTTGACATGGTTGATTCCTCCTTGAGTGGTGCTGAGGCCTCGGGTGAGACGTGACGGCGGAGGGTTCCGCTACAGAGGTTGCAGACAAGGCCACTATCCGATGTGAACGAGACGGTCGTCCACCGGACGGTCCGCCCTGGATACCCCCTTTTCCCCGTCCGCCCGCTCTGGGTCGGCTCAAAGCGCATTGTGCGGAGTCGATGTTCGCTGCCACAAGGAGCGAGCGCTGAACCGACGAGGAACAGCGACGAGCGGTCACTTTCGAGCGACGAGCGGCACGATTTGGGAAGAGGATTCGTGCCCCTAATCTGGGGTCGTCCCCGCGATGACCTTCTGTGGCACACTGCCTTAGAAGGAACGATGAAGAGCAGAGGGAATCTGCTCTCCTTCCCGTTGGGGGTGGCATGAAAGAGGCCCTTTGGCTGGCTTTGATCGCCATGGTGATCTTGATCGCCGGGGTTGTTCGCTTTGCGTTTCGCGGTCAGCGGCGTCTGGGGACCCCCACGCAACGGGCGGCGCACAGCGCGCTGCACACGGCGAACCTGGCGGCTCCCGCCCTGAGGACCGGGCTCACCAAAGATGCGGCCCAGAGATCCATCTCACACTTGAGGGCTCTCCTCGGTACACGCGGTGTCGTAGTCGCCGATATCGACGGGGTACTGGCCGCGGAGGGAGTCGACGCCACACACTGCGCGCTCCTCGCACCAGCCATACAGGCCGCGCTGAACGCCGGACGTCCGCAGGTGGTGACGGCGAAAGATCTGGCGTGCCAAGACCCCAATTTCTGCGAGTTGCAGTGCGGGGTGGTGGTACCCCTGATCACGGATGGCCGTATCGTCGGCGTTCTCGCCGCCGTGGATGCGGCCGCGCCGGCCGGCCTCCTCCGTCTCTGCAGCGAAGTAGCGCAGTTCGTGGCGACCCAGCTGGAGTTGGCCGACCTCGATCGCTCGCGGCGACGTGCCGTACAAGCGGAGCTGCAGTTCTTGCGGGCGCAGATTTCGCCCCACTTCATTTACAACGCCCTTACGGCCATCGAGTCCTTCGTACGATCCGATCCCGATCGGGCCCGAGACCTCCTGGTGGAGTTCGCTGACTTCATTCGCTTCAGCTTCCGGTCCCACGGCCAGTTCGTCACCATGGCCGAAGAGATCCGCCTGGTCGACACCTATCTCGACCTAGAGCGAGCACGCTTTGGTGACCGCCTTGCCGTCACGCTTCGGGTTGCACCCGAAGTGCTCGGGGTCCTCCTTCCGCCCTTTGTCCTACAGCCCCTCGTGGAGAATGCGGTGCATCACGGCATAGAGCCGAGCGAGCACCGCGGCCACCTGGAGATCATCATTCTCGATGCCGATACGGAGGCGTTGATCACCGTGGAAGATGACGGTATCGGCGCCGACCCCGGCCACGTTCGCCGCTCTCTCAGTGGCACGTCGACCGACGAAGGGATCGGCCTGCACAATGTCGACGAGCGCCTTCGGGCGGTCTTCGGCGAGGAGCGCGGGTTGATCGTGGAGACGGCGCTCGGTGCCGGCACGAAGGTCACCATGCACATTCCCAAATTTCATGGCGGGGTTGGTGCAGGATGAGTGGCCTTTGCGTTCTGGCCGTCGACGACGAAATGCCGGCGTTGGACGAGTTGACGTATCTTCTGGAGAACTCGTCGATGGTCAGCTCCGTCCGGTCGGCCCGGAGCGCCACTGACGCGCTGCACTACATGCACGAAGAGCGGTACGACGTCGTGCTCCTCGATATCGCCATGCCTGGGCTCGATGGGCTCGAACTGGCCCGCGTGCTCGCCCGGTTCTCCGACCCTCCGGCCATCGTCTTTGTGACGGCGCACGAACAGCACGCCCTGGAAGCTTTCGAAGTGGGAGGTGTGGGATATCTCCTCAAGCCCGTCACCCATGAGCGCCTGGTCACCACCCTGGGCCGGGTGGTCAGTCGGCCTGCCGACAGCCCCCACGCGAGCTCGCTGGAGACGATCCCGGTCGAGATCGGATCGCTCACGCGGATTTTGGCACGAGACGACGTGTCCTGGGTGGAGTCAGCCGGTGACTACGTCCGCCTCCATCTCCGAGGTGGCGGCAATCACCTGGTGCGCGTGCCCATCTCTCTCCTCGAGGAGAAATGGAGCGACCACGGATTTGCACGCATTCATCGGAGCTTCCTGGTGGCTTTGCGGGATATCCGAGAATTGCGCACGTCCGAAGGTCACATGGTCGTCGGGGTGACGGATTACGACCTCCCCGTCAGCCGGCGCCACTCGAAGGAGCTTCGGGATCGACTCGTGCGCCAGGCCCGAAGGGAGCCCTTGTGACAGCGACCGAGCCACCACAACGCCAAATGGTGCGCTCCGCTACCCGGCGGACGTCCGACCGGTCGCAATCACCGGCACGTGAGGATCTCTATCAAGCTGACGCGTATGGCCGCGAATTGCTGACCTCGCTCATGCGCGCCCAGGCGGGAGTCTCGCTGGCCGTCCTGCTGCCGGCCATCTCCCTGCTCGCCCTCTATCCCCTGCTGGCGGTTCTCGTGCCGCGACTGGCCAACTTCGAGGTATGGGGACTGCCCCTCACGTTGATCGTCCTGGGCGGCGGCATCTACCCTCCGCTGGTCCTTCTCGGGTATTGGTACGTCCGTAGGGCAGAACGTCTGGAGCAACGCTTCGTCGAGCTACTGAAAGAGCAATGACCGAGCCGGCCACCATCGCGGCCATTGTGGTCGTGACGGTGATCACCGCAATTATCAGTGCGCGGGGCATCCGCATTGCCCGCACTCCGGCGGACTTCATGGTGGCCGCCCGCCAGGTGCCGTCATTTCTCAACGCCTCGGCGATCTCGGGGGAGTATCTCTCGGCGGCCTCGTTTCTGGGGATCGCCGGGCTGGCCATGCTCGAGGGGCTCGGTGCCCTTTGGTATGCGGTCGGGTACGCCGCCGGCTACCTCGTCCTCCTCGTCGCCGTCGCCGCGCCCCTCCGCCGTTTTGGGGCATACACCATCCCCGACTTCGCCGAAGGGCGCCTCGACTCAGCCCAGCTGCGACGAGCGGCCACCGGCATCGTGCTCTTGGTCTGCGGCTTCTACCTGTTGCCACAGCTCAAGGGGGCGGGCTTGACGCTACAAATCGCCTTCGGGGGGCCTGAGTGGGTCGGCGTCGTCGTCCTGGGCGCCATTGTTACCCTTGGCATTGCCAGCGGTGGCATGAAGGGCATCACGGTGGTGCAGGCCTTTCAGTACTGGCTCAAAATCGCCGCCCTCGCCATTCCCGCTCTCTTCTTGGTGATGGTGCTCCACCATCCTGCGATCGATTCGATTTCGGGGGCGGCACCTCGCACGTTCGATCAAAGAACCACCATTCAATTCCCGCAGTCTGAACAACTCATCGTGACGGGGAGCGTGCGCGTCGCGGCCATCGGCCAAATCGACGGCAGGACGTTGCACGGGTACGTCACCGTGGCAAAGGGGGCGCATACCGTGCAGGCCAATACCACGCTGATCTTTCCAGCTGGGAGCGCTGCGCCCAAAGTCCGCAACGTCCCGACGCTTACCGCGCAAGAGTGGACCTCGCCCCTGCTGCACTTGGGGGGTGATCCCAATCACCCCTTGGCTGCCACCTACGGCATCCTCCTGGCGACCGTGCTCGGCGCCATGGGTCTGCCCCATATCTTGGTTCGCTTCTACACCAATAAGGATGGCCAAGCGGCCCGACGAACCACGGCCTTCGTGCTCCTCCTGGTCGGATGCTTCTACGTCTTCCCCGCCGTTTTCGCCGTGCTCGGGCGGTTGGAGGCCCCTGGGCTCTACGTTTCAGGGCAGACCGACTCCGTTGTGCTCATATTGCCCAGGTTGGCGTCGGCCGGGCTTCTCGGCACCGTTCTCGGCGCCCTCGTCGCCGCGGGCGCCTTTGCTGCCTTCCTGTCGACGTCGTCGGGTCTTCTGATCAGCATGGCGGGGGCCATGTCGCACGACATAATGAGCAGGGGCGTCAGGGCCTTTCGGACCTCGGCGATCGTGATCGGAATACTCATGACCGGACTCGGCATCTTCGTTTCCGGGATCTCGATCAACGTGCTCGTGGGCTGGGCTTTCGCCATCGCGGCCTCCACATTCTGTCCTCTCCTCCTCCTCGGAATCTGGTGGCGACGCCTGACCTGGATCGGGGCACTCGGAGGGCTCATTCTGGGTGGCGCCACGTCGTCGGTGGCCGTGATCCTCACGATGATGGGCGTCGGAAAGACGGGTTGGCCCGCTGTTCTTTTAGGCGAGCCGGCCATCTGGACCGTCCCACTCGCCTTCCTGGCCATGATCTTCGTATCGCTGGCCACGCCTCGGGCCCTGCCCCACGACGTCACGCAGAAACTCCTGGCCCTTCACCTACCCGAGCGCGTTCGTCCTCCTGGCTCCCGCAGACCAGAGCTGACACCTGAAGCAACGACCCCGCACGCAGCAGCGGCCGCTTCGGCGCCTGTCACCGGTACCTGACCATAAAGCATGTTTTACGCCTAAACCACCTCGATTACTGAGGAATGGACGCCCAACATTGGCTTCTCACTCCGTGCTACCTTGAACATCGCATCCGACCAGATGCGTCACCCTTCGGGGTGGCCCCTCGGGGGGGTCGCCGGCCCGTGGCTAAGTTTCGGGCCGGCGACAACGGGGGTTCTTTCAGACCTGGGGAATGTCCATTTGACTCCTCAGCCCTGCCTCGCCGGTCCTCGGAGCCTTCCAGCAAGCATGAGTAGGATCACGATCCATGAAGATTGCTGTCTGTGTGAAAAGCGTGCCGGACGGGCGTCTCCGCATTGATCCCATATCGAAGCGGCTCGTACGCAACGGACCCGGTGAGCTGAACAAAGTCGACAAAAATGCCATCGAAGAAGCACTGCGCCTCAAGGCGGAGGGCGACGTCGAACTCGTCGTCGTGTCGTGTGGTCCCGAACAGGCCGTTGACTCGCTACGTACGGCGCTAGCGCTTGGCGCAGACCGGGCCGTGCTCGTCAGCGACCCGGCCGCCGCAGGCTCCGACCTGATTGCGACGAGCAAGATCCTGGCCAAGGTCTTGGAGCTCGAAGAGGCTGATCTCGTGCTCTTTGGTCAACAAACGATCGATGGCGGAGGAGGCGTGCTCTGGGCCGCAGTGGCCGAGCGGTTAGGTCGCCCCTTCGTGTCACAAGCCGGAGTGCTCACCGTGCACAACGGGACCGTGCGAGTGTCGCGGCAGACGGAATTCGGTGACGAAGATCTCGATCTGCCGCTCCCCGCGCTCGTGTCGGTGACGGACAGCATCAACGAGCCCCGTTACACCTCGCTGAAGGGGATGATGGGTGCCAAGAAGAAGCCGCTCGAGGTGTTGACCCTGGCCGATCTCCTCATCTCAGCGGACGACGTCGGCGATGCCGGTTCGAAGACCGAAGTGCTCAGCGTCGCGGAGCCGCCGCCGCGAGCCAACTCCTCGCTCATCGAGGACAGCGGGGACGCCGCCCAGGCGATCTTTGACTTTCTCGTCGAAAGGCAGCTCATATGAGCACGCTGGTCTTTCTCGAACACTACGAGGACACGCTGGCCAAGGGATCCCTAGGCGTACTCGGCAAAGCCCATCGGCTCGGCGACGGTGAGGTCGCCGCCGTCTTGATGGGCGGACAACCGCTCAATGAGCTCGCATCCCAGGCCGGGAACTTCGGCGCGGCAACGGTGTACATCGCCGAAGATCCAGCCCTCGACGCCCCACTCCCGCAGCCCCGCATCGACGTCCTGCATGAGGTGATCCGCTCGGGCGGGTACGACACAATCCTGTTCTCCAATTCCGTGCTGGCTGCGGACGTGGCCGCGGGGCTGGCGGCCCGCCTCGATGCGGGGATCAATTGGGATCTGCTCGATATTGAGGAGACCAACGGCCGGCTCATCGGCAAACGGCCGGCGCTCCAGGACTCAGTGATGGTCGATGTCGGGTGGCGGTCCACTCAGCGGATTGCCCTGTTTCGCACGGGTTCATTTGACCCCGTGCCGGTCAGTAGCGGCGAACCCCGGGTTGAGTATGTCTCGGCGCAGTTCGAGCAGCATTCGCTAGGCCTGAGCCTCGTCGGTCACCAAGCTCGCCCCGAAGAGGGAGCATCGATCGAGGACGCGGAGATCATCGTCGCCGGAGGGATGGGCCTCGGCGCCGCGGAGAATTTCTCGCTGGCCGAAGAGCTCGCAACGGTTCTCGGCGGCGTAGTCGGCGCCACGCGGGCTGCTGTGTATGCAGGCTGGTACCCGTATTCCGCTCAGATCGGACAGACGGGCAAGACGGTGTCGCCCCGGCTCTATGTCGCCCTCGGTATTTCGGGTGCCGTGCAGCACAAGGTTGGAATGCAGAACTCGAAGGTCATCGTCGCCATCAACAAGGATCCACGCGCACCGATCTTCGATTTCAGTGACCTCGCCGTCGTGGGCGACGTCCACGCGATCGTCCCGACGCTCATGGAGCTTCTCCGCCAACGAAGTGTCCCATCGTGACCCGAGTCTCCGAGTTCCCACCGCCTTTCGCGAGTAGCGAATTCATCGCAGAACCGACGGATGGAGCCGACACCCGCATTGAGGTCGGTGTTCTCGTCGTGGGAGCCGGGCCGGCCGGACTGGCGTGCGCCGTGCGCTTTGGCCAGCTGCTCAAGGAGGACCCGGAGACGGCTGCTCTCCTGGGGGACGTGCCCTTGGCGGTCCTCGAAAAGGGCAAGGAACCAGGCTCACACCTACTTTCGGGTGCGGTCATCAATCCGCGCTCGTTGCAGCACCTATTCGGAGAGAAGTTTCAGATCGGGGACATACCAAACTTTGGGCCGGTCTCGGGCGAGGCCGTTTATGTGCTGACGCGTGGGGAACGCGCTGCGGATTCCCCCACCTCCCCCGATGCGTAACCACGGCAACGTCATCGTTTCGTTGTCACAACTCGGCCGTTGGTTGGCCGAACGGGCTGAAGAGACGGGCGCAATGATCCTGCCGGAGACGGCGGCTCGAAGTCTCCTTATCTCAGAGGGCCGCGTCATCGGAGTACGCACCGGTGACAAGGGTCGGGACAGCTCAGGGGAACAACTCGGAAACTTCGAGCCGGGTACGGACATTGTGGCGCAAGTCACGGTCCTCGCTGAGGGTACGCAGGGTCATCTGACCGGCGTGGCGCTGGACCAGTTCGCTCTGCGCGGCGAGAACCCACAGGTGTGGGAACTCGGAGTGAAGGAGGTTTGGAAGGTTCCCCAGCCGCTGAACCACGTAATCCACACTCTTGGTTGGCCGCTGCGGCCCCGGGCGAAGTACCGCGAATTCGGAGGCTCGTTTATTTATCCGATGGGTCAAGATATGTTGACCATCGGAATGGTCGTTGGCCTCGACTACCGAGATGCCGGTCTCTCCGCGCACGATCTCCTGCAGGAGTTGAAGACCCATCCCAAGATCCGCCCGATGCTCGAGGGCGGCGAGCGTCTCGAGTGGGGAGCGAAGACGATTCCCGGAGGCGGCTTCCATTCGTTACCCAAGCACCTGCATGCACCCGGGCTCCTCCTGTGCGGCGACGGGGTCGGAATGGTGAACATTCCCCGCCTCAAGGGCGTCCACTACGCCATCGAGTCAGGCCGGCTTGCCGCCGAGTCCGCCTTTGCCTCGCTCAAGAGCACTGCTACTCCGCTGAGCTCCTACGACGACGCAGTGCGGGCGAGCTTCATCTGGCACGACCTGCACGAGGTGCGCGACATGCGCCAAGTCTTCGGGCGCGGCCTCTTTGTCGGCGCCCCTCTGGCCGGAGCGATGTCGATCTCGAAAGGACGGATTTCGGTCGGCAAGTTACGCTCCGAGCGCGACGATAGCCAGCCGCTTTTGCGAACAGACCGCTCGGCGCAATATCCCGAACCCGACGGCAAGATCACATTCGACAAGCTTTCGTCAGTTTTCGCCGCGGGCAACGAGACACGGGACGACCAACCGAATCACATTCGGCTCGAGACGCGCGTGCCGCTGGATGTCGCTGAAATGTGGGTGCACCTGTGTCCGGCTCAGGTGTACGCCTTTGGCGCCGAGGGTGATGACGGATTAGTCACCGTGGAAATCTCGCCATCGAACTGCGTGCAATGCGGGGCTATCTCAGCCAAGGGTGGTCGACTCACGCCACCCGAAGGCGGCTCCGGACCTGAATACACCCTGACCTAGCCCACGACGGGCAAGGAGATTCAGGCGTTTAGGTCGAGGTCCAGAGGCGGCTGATCCGGCATCTGCCAACGCAAGAAGCCCTTGTCGTACTTCTCGTGGTACGCATTTGCCTGATCGATCATGGGGGCGAACGCGGCCTCGAAGGCGTCCCAGTCCTCGGTATCGATTGACTTTTTCACATCCTCGACGACGCCGGCGATAAACGTCTCCATGTCCTCGTTGTATTTCGGACGAAGGATGGCGCCCTTCTCCATGAGGCTGACGGCCTCGTGCAATTGAAAGGCGGCCAATGCCTTGTTGTGGGCCTTGCCGGCGTAATAACACTTCCAAATTCTGGCACCGACCAAAGGCATGATCTCGGCCATACCGGGCAAGAGGTGGCCCAGGTCAGAGAGCTCAAACGAGCCCCCCTTGATTTTGATCTCGTGGTCGTGTTCGTCAGGGGTGGACATGGGCCGTACTATACATTCCGTAGCCCAGCGGCGGCCGACCGTCGGGCTACCGGGGCCCATTGAACTGGCAAAAGGGTGACCAAACTGTCTTCCAGTCATCGGCCACGCGATATCTGGGATCAGAGGTTACAAATGGCATCAAGAGGGTTGGCCTACACTTTGGGGCGCGCCTCTAGCTCAACGGCAGAGCAACGGACTCTTAATCCGCAGGTTTCGGGTTCGAATCCCGAGGGGCGCACGAGAAAGGCCACTTCAAAACGGGTGGGACCACCGAGTTAGGTGGATCGTCTATTCGGACACCCGATCTCGACCCCAGATACCACCTTACGATCCATCTAACCGATACGCTTAACCCATGGGCCGGCCGGTTGTGGATCTGGCCACACGGTTCGAGCGGCAAGTCGACCGCACGGGCGAACACCATCTTTGGTTGGGCAGCATCAATCCGGAACGCGGCACCGGCCGCATCAAGGTCAATAAGTCAGTCGTAACAGCGCACCGAGTGGCGTGGGAGCTTGACGCATGGTCCGCTCCCGCCGAAGGCGCTTGTCCTCGCATGTCCCGTGAATCAGCCTGCGTGCGTGTAGATCATCTACGCCTGGACAGCACACCAACTACCAGCGCGGTGGCCGAAAAGAGGGCACGCAAAGGCACCGGCTCGATGCGCCTCATTCGGACGGGGACGTGGGAACTGCGCGTGACTGTCGGTCGCTGGGAGGACGGTCGTCAACGCACGCTCAACCGCAGTGTCTCCGCCAAGAACGAGGCTGAAGCGGCGGCGCAACTGGTCGCCTTTGTCGACGAAACGAGCCGAGCCCAATTGCCCGATTCGCGGCCAGGAGCGCGATATCACAGTTAATGAGGCGATCGAGCGGTTTTTCACGAAGTACCTGGCCAATGAGAAGGGCCGCGCCGACAAAACCATTACGGACTACCGCTATCTACATCAGAAGTGGTTCTCCCCTGCGATCGGTGCCAGGCCTGTCAAACGCATCGAAAATTCGGTCATGGACGACCTGTTCGGCCAGATGCGCCAGGAGGGGTTGAGTGCGTCCCGGCTCAACCAGGCCAAGAGCCTTTACGTTCCGTTCTTCCGGTGGGCCAAACGACGCGGAATGACACTCCGCAATCCGATGCTTGACTTCGAAATGCCAACGAGTACCTACCGGTCCAAAGAACGCACGCCACCTGAAGTCGAAGAGTTGACTCTACTTCTGGCCACAGCAATCGCCGTGACGCCCGACATCGCCCCCCTACTCGTTCTTGGCGCCGTCACGGGTACCCGGCGAGGCGAGCTGGTTGGCATTCCGAGGTCTGCGGTGGCCTGGAAAAAGAACCAGATTACCGTCGACACCGCAATAACCTCGAAGGGGAAGGTCAAGTCGACCAAAACCCGTCAGGGACGCACATTTCACGTAGACGCTGAGACTATTGCGATGCTGCAACGCCATTGCGACGACATGGACGAACGCGCCCATGCTGCGGGCCTTGAACTCGAGACCGATCCGTTTCTGTTCAGCATCGTCGAAGACTGCTCCAAACCAATGCCTCCCGACTACTTCACCAAGCGAGTGAGCGTGCTGAAGGGTTACCTGGGCATCGAGGACAAACGCCCCGAGGTTGTGGCCCTTGAAGATGAAGCACTCCGTCTGCGTCGATCCCCCCCTCCACGACGACCGCGTGGCAGGACGGGACCATTGCCAGACGGCGGAATGTCCTTTCGTGA
>CAVWJS010000011.1:0-282969 GCA_963755495.1 uncultured Acidimicrobiaceae bacterium | reverse complement strand
GCTGGTCCCCCTCGGCGAGCTGAAGGCCCGGCTCCTGCACCCCTCCACTCGGTTCGAAGTCCGCGACGCCATCGTCGACGAACTCGTCGCCCGGTCCCAATCCGACGGCGGGCGCTGGACCGTCGGTTTGGCCGGAGTGCTGCTCCCCGGTCTGCGCCGGGCCGTCTGGCCGCTCGTGCAGGCCTGCCCGGCCAAGGCCGACGACATCGAGGCCGAGGCCCTCGCCGCGTTCCTGGCGGCCGTGGCCCGCTGCCAGCGTGGCCGGCCCCGCCTGGCGTCGCGGGCCTGTGCTGGCTAGCCCGCATCGGCGCCACCCGGCTACTGCGCGCCGAGCTGGCCGAGCAGGCTCGCCCCGGATCAGAGCCGGTCTCGGCCGCCCCCCCTCGGCCGTGGGGTCACCCCGACCTGGTGCTGGCCAAAGCCGTCCGGGCCGGAGTGATCTGCGCCTCTGACGCCGAGCTAATCAGCGCCACCCGCATCGGCGACACCGACCTGGCCGAGATCGCCGAGCGGCTCGGACTCGGCTACTGGGCCTGCCACAAACGTCGCCTGCGGGCCGAGTCACAGCTCATCGAATGGGTCACCGGGGACGATTATCAGCCGTTCGAGTTTGTCCAAAAGAGGGCCGAAACCCCTTGTTCTTATAGCGGGGGTCGTCCCCGGCAGGAACGGCCAATGGACCGCCGATCGGGCAAGCGTCGCTCGAACCCACCGAGGAGGTGAGAGTGCCCACCCCGGCCCACCCGTCCCCGCCGGGACGACCCCCCCACCACCCCCGAGCGCTCTGGCCTCAAGTGATCAGGGACCGAACCAAGGAGGACGCCACGACACATCCCACCCCCACCCCACCCACCAACCACCAGCAGGCTTACCGGCACCGACAGCTGCTTCGCCGCCTGCCCGTGGCCGTAGCCCTCGGTACCATCCTGCTCGTCGTCGTCGCCTCGCCGGCCTTCGCCGCTGGCGGCGGCGCCCCGACCCTCAGCGGGGTGATCGACAACCTGCGCAACTGGATCGTCGGGATCCTGGCCGGCGTCGCCACCCTGTTCCTGACCATCGGCGGGCTGCGCTACCTGACCGCCGGGGGCGACCCCGGTCAGGTGGAGAAAGCCAAGGTCGCGCTCAAGTCCGCCGCCATCGGTTACGCCCTCGCCATCCTGGCGCCGCTGCTGGTCTCCATCCTGGCCTCGATCGTGGGCGGATGAAGATGACCTGGCTCCGCCGGTCCCTGCCTCGACGCCGGTCCCTTTTCGTCGCCGGCCTTGCCCTGGTCGCGGTATTGGCACTCGGCGCCAGCGGACACCACGCCACGGCCCAGGCTCGCCCGTCGGGCACTACGGGCGTCGGTGCATTCGTGCTCACAGCGGAGGAGACCGCCACGCCGACGACCACGACACCGTCGAGCCCGGGCGAGGGACCTCCAGGCATCCAGGTCGGCCCCGGCGGCACTACAACGCCCACCACGCCGACCCCCGGAAGTGGCGGTTCGGTGAGCGGCGGCAGCCAACCGTCCCCCGGTCTGTTCGACATCACCGGGCACATCGAGGCCGCCATCGACTCGTGGTTCCGCGACCTCGTCACCGCCGCGCTCGACCCGATCCTCACCCTCCTCGGCCACACCCTCCTTGCCACCCCCAACGTCACCGCCCAGAGCAGGGTCGGCGAGCTGTGGCGCATGACCGAAGGCATCGCTGATGCCTTCCTGGTTCTCTTCGTCCTTGTCGGCGGGGCCATCGTCATGGGACACGAGACCCTCCAAACCCGCACCGCCATCAAAGATGTCCTCCCTCGCATCGTCATCGCGGCCATCGCCGTCAACGCCAGCCTCAGCCTGGCCGGTCTGGTGATCTCGACCGCCGACTCGCTCTCCCAAGCGGTCATGGGCCAAGGCGTCGACGCTTCCCAAGCTGCAACCGTGCTCCGCCAACTGGTTCTCGGCTCCCTGGCCGACGGCGGCATCTTCGTGGTGCTCATCGGCGGTGTCGTCGCCGCCCTCGCCATCGTCGTGCTCGCCACCTACATCGTCCGCCTCGCCCTCGTGATCTTGCTCGTGGTCGCCGCACCAATCTGCCTGGTCTGCCACGCCCTGCCCCAAACCGAAGGGCTGGCCAAGCTGTGGTGGCGAGCCTTCTTCGGCGTCCTCGCCGTCCAGGTCGCCCAATCCCTCGTGCTCATCACCGCGCTGCGGGTATTCCTGGCCACCGGCGGGCCGGCCAACCTGGGGATCGCGTCCACCGGCGGACTGGTCGACCTCCTCGTCTCCGCCTCCTTGTGCTGGGTGCTGATCAAGATTCCCGGCTGGGTCAGCCGCTTCGTATTCTCCGGCTCGCGCGGCCACGGCGGCGTCAGCCGGGTCGCGCGCGACGTCATCATTTACAAGGGCGCCAAGGCCCTCGCCGCCGGGATTGGTCTGTGACCCCCCGCCACGACACCGATCGGGATCGGGGCCGGGTGCGCATCCCCGCCGATGTCGAGCGACCCGACAAGCTGCTGGCCGGCCTGACCGCCCGCCAACTCGCCATCCTCGGCGTCGCCGCCGTGGTTCTGTGGGCCGGGTACGCGGCCACCCGCCATTTGGTGCCCACCGTGGCGTTTGCCGTCGTCGCGCTCCCCGTCGGGTCTGCGGCCGCGATGCTGGCCCTCGGACGGTTCGAAGGCATAGCGGCCGACCGGTGGGTGAGCTTCGCGTGGCGCCACCACCGGGCCCCGCACCGCCTCGTGCCCGCCCCCGACGGCGTGCCATCCGCGCCGGCCTTCCTTGGCGCTCAGCCTGGATCGGCACCGGGCATGCTGCGCCTGCCGTTCGCGGGTGTCAGCGGCGACGGGATCGTCGACCTCGGCGTCGACGGGCTGGCCATAATCTGCCGGGCCAGCGCGGTCACCTTCAGCCTGCGCACACCGGCCGAGCAGGAAGCACTGGTCGCCGGGTTCGCCCGCTGGCTCAACTCACTCGACCAGGCCGCCCAGATCCTCGTCCGAGCAGAACCGGTCGACCTCACCCCGTCCATCGACGCGCTGCTCGACGCCGCCCCCGCCCTCCCGCACCTCGCCCTGGAGGCGGCGGCACGTGGCCACGCCGCCTTCCTCGCCGACCTCGGCGCCCGACGAGACCTGCTGCGCCGCGAGGTCCTGGTTGTGCTCCGCCAACCCTCAGGCACCGACGCCCCGTCCCGACTCCACCGTCGTGCCGCCGAAGCCACGCGCGCGCTCGGCGCGGCCGGGGTCACGCTCGTCGCTCTCGGCGGTCCCGACGCGGCGACATGCCTCGCTCGCGCTCTCGACCCGGCCGGCGAGCTACGACCGGTCGGACTCGACGGCACTGCGCTCTCTGGCACCGAGGAGCCCATCACCCTTACCCGCCGCCCGATCCGGCACCCCGGACAGAAAAGGACCCTCTCGATGAGCAGCCTGCTGTCTCGCATTCCACGACCTGCCGCTCGGCCCGCGTCGCCGTTCGGTCCCGATGCCATCGAGGTCCGCCCCCGGGCCCTGCGAGTCGGGGACGGCTGGTGCGCCAGCTTCGCCGTCACCGGCTACCCACGCGAGGTGGCGCGGGGCTGGCTGGAACCGCTCACCGCTCACCCCAGCCGCCTCGACGTGGCCGTGCACGTCGAGCCCGTCCCGGCCAACATCGCCGCGGAGCGCCTCCGCCGCCAGCTCGCCCGTCTTGAATCCGGGCGACGGGCCGACGCAGCCAAAGGACGCCTGGGCGACCCCGACGTCGAAGTCGCCGCCGAGGACGCCCGCGACCTCGCCGCCGGGCTGGCCCGGGGTGAGCAGAAGCTGTTCCGCGTCGGGCTCTACCTCACCGTCCACGCCCGCAGCGAGAAGGCGCTGGAGGCCGAGTGTGCCCGGGTCCGCGCAGTGTGCTCGTCGATGCTCCTCGACGCTCAGCCCGCCACTTGGCGCACCCTGCAGGGCTGGACGTCCACCCTGCCGGTGGCGGTCGACGCGCTGGCCCAGCGCCGCAGCTTCGACACCGACGCTCTCGCGGCCAGCTTCCCGTTCGCCTCCGCCGAGCTGTCGGCCACCCAAGGCATCCTCTACGGCACCACCACCAACGGATCCGGATTGGTGCTGTGGGACCGCTTCGCCCAGGACAACCACAACTCGGTCATCCTCGCCCGCTCCGGTGCGGGCAAGTCCTACTTGGCCAAGCTCGAAGCGCTGCGGTCCTTGTACGCGGGGATCGAGATCGCGATTGTCGACCCCGAGGACGAGTACCGTCGCCTAGCCGAGACGGTCGGCGGCGCCTACGTCCACCTCGGCTCCCCCGGCGTTCGGGTCAACCCCTTCGACCTCGCACCCGGCCCCGACGCCCTCACCCGACGGGCCCTGTTCGTCCACACCCTCGTCGCCGTACTACTCGGCGCCAAGCCCGACCCGGCCGCCACCGCGGCGTTGGACCGGGGCATCGTCGCCGCCTACGAGTCGGTCGGGATCACCGCCGACCCGCGCAGCCACGCCCGGCCCGCACCGCTGCTCCGCGACCTCGCCGCCGCGCTGGAAGCAGATGAGGATCCCGCGGCCCGGATGTTGGCCGCCCGGCTCGCGCCCTTCACCACTGGCACCCACCGGGGGCTGTTTGACGGGCCGACCACCACCCGCCCCGATGGCCACCTCATCGTCTTCTCGCTGCGTGACCTGCCCGATGAGCTGAAGGCAGCCGGGACTCTGCTCACCCTCGACGCCGTCTGGCGACGCGTGTCCGACCCCGCGAACCGCAAGCGCCGGCTGGTAATCGTCGACGAGGCCTGGCTGCTCATGTCCGAGCCGTCCGGCGCCGAGTTCCTCTTTCGCATGGCCAAGTCAGCCCGCAAGCACTGGGCCGGGCTCACTGTGGTCACCCAAGACGCCGGCGACCTGTTGGGCTCGTCCCTCGGCCAAGCCGTTGTCGCCAATGCCGCCACCCAGATCCTTCTCCGCCAAGCGCCCCAATCGATCGACACTCTGGCCGACGCGTTCGGGCTCTCCGCCGGTGAGCGGGCGTACCTGCTCGGCGCCGCTCGAGGCCAGGGCCTACTGGCCGCCGGGGTCGACCGGGTGGCCTTCACCGCCATCGCCAGTCCCGAAGAAGACGACGTGTGTCGGACAGGGATCGAGCAGACCCTCGACGACACCCCCGACCTGTAGCCACCGAGCGAAAGGAGGCCTCCGCCCCGTGACCGTTCCCACTCCCCAGCCGACCCCGATCCTGCCGCCATCTCCAAACCCGACGGGGCCACTCGCCCGCTACCTCGCCCACCCCGGAGCCGAAACGGCCCGGCTGCTCCACCACTTCGGCGCGCTGGCCGCCCATCTCGGCGTCACCGCCGGCCCGGCCGTTGTCGCCGCATGTGTTGTCGTGGCCGTGACCGTCGCGGTAGTCCGGCGCCGCCAGGCTGGCCGGCTGGCTGACGGCGCTCGCCTGGTGCAGGTGCTCGCCCCACCCGACGTCGACCCCCAAGGTGCGGCCACCTTCTGGACCAACCTGGTCGCGCTCCTGCGCCCGGCCTGGCGGCGAGCGCTCGGCGGCCAGCCGCATCTGGCGTTCGAGCTCACCGCCAGCGACGCCGGCCTGATCATCGCCTGGTGGGTGCCCGGCACGATTCCGCCCAGTCTGGTCGAGCGAGCTGTCGAGGCCGCCTGGCCGGGCGCCCGCACCGAGACCCTCCCCGCCACCCCGCCGCTCGCTGGTGTTGGGGTGGCGACCGGCGGCGAGCTGCGCCTCGCCCTCCCCGAGCACTATCCGCTGCGCACCGAGCACAAGGTCGACCCCCTCCGCCCCCTCCTCGGCGCCCTCGACGGGATCGGGGAAGCTGAGTCCGCCTGCGTGCAGGTCCTGGCCCGTCCCCTCACCGGCCGGCGCCTCACCCACTTACACAAGGCCGCCGCGGCCCGCCGGGCCGGCCGACCCGCCACCCGCGCCGCCCGCCTCGTCGATCTCGTCACCCCCGGTCCAACTGCCCAGCCCGCCAACACCGACCCGTCACGGTCCGCCGATGTGGCCGACATCTTGGAGAAGGCCGCCCAACCGTGCTGGGCCATCTGCGTCCGCTACGCCGTCGCCACCAGCGCCACGGACAGCCAAGCTCCGGCCCGGCTCCGGGGACGCGCCCACGCCGTCGCCTCGGCCTTCTCGCTCTTCGCCGGCCGGAACCGCCTCGACCGGCGCCGCCTCCGCCACCCCGCCCAGGTCCTCGCCAGCCGCCGCTTCGGTCGGGGCGACCTCGTCTCCGTCGCCGAGTTAGCCGCCCTCGCCCACCTGCCCACCGACCAGACCGTGCCCGGCCTGGCCCGGGCCGGAGCCAAGGCCGTCGCCCCGCCACCCGCCCTCGCCCGCCCGGCGGCGCTGGCCGCAGCGACCGGCACGCAGAGCCCGAAGATGCTCGGAGACGCCCAGGCCGGCGCCCGCCGACCGGTCGCACTCGCCGTCCCAGACGCCCGCTACCACCTCCACGTCATGGGGGCTACGGGCAGCGGCAAGTCGACCCTGCTCACCAACCTGGTGCTCGGCGACATCGACGCCGGCCGCGGCGTGGTGGTCATCGACCCCAAGGGAGACCTGATCACCGACCTGTGCGACCGGCTGCCCGCAGAGGCCGAGTCCCGCACGGTGCTCATCGACCCCGAGGACCCTGACGCCGCCCCAATCCTCAACGTCCTCTCGGGGCCCGACCCCGATCTGGTCGTCGACAACCTGGTCGGGATCTTCCGCTCGATCTTCGCTGCCTTCTGGGGACCACGAACCGACGACGTGCTGCGCGCCGCCTGCCTTACCCTGCTCCGCCACAGCGCGGCCACGGGCGCCTCGACCAGCCTGGCCGACGTCCCCCGGCTCCTCGCCGACGACACCTTCCGGGCACCGATGGTCGCCACCGTGGCCGACGACACAGTCGGCCTCGGCGGTTTCTGGGACTCCTACGAGGCCATGAGCGAGGCCAACCGGGCCCAGGTCATCGGCCCGCTCATGAACAAGCTGCGCGCCTTCCTACTGCGCGACTTCGTCCGCCAGGTCGTCGGCCGCCCCGACTCCAGCTTCGACATGGGCAAGGTCCTCGACGGCGGCGTCTGCCTCGTCCGGGTGCCCAAGGGCATCCTCGGCGAGGACACCGCCCGCCTGCTCGGCAGCTTCGTCGTCGCGAAGGTATGGCAGACCGCCACCCACCGGGCCCGGCTCGGCCAGGCCGCCCGCGTCGACGCCAGCCTGGTCGTCGACGAGTGCCAGAACTTCTTGCACCTGCCCCGCTCCTTCGACGAGATGCTGGCCGAGGCCCGCGGCTACCGGCTCTCGATGGTCCTCGCCCACCAGCACCTCGGTCAGCTCCCCAAAGAGCTGCGCGAGACCGTGTCGGCCAACGCCCGCACCAAGGTCTGGTTCACCATGTCCCCCGAGGACGCCCGCGCCCTCGAACGCCACGTCGCCCCCAACCTCACCGAGCACGACCTCTCCCACCTCGGCGCCTACACCGCGGCCGCCCGCCTCGTCGTCGGTGGCGAGGAGACCCCCGCCTTCACCCTCGCAACCCGCCCCGCGCCGCCGGCCATCCCCGGTCGCGCCGACGCGGTGCGGGCCGCCAACCGGGCCGTCCACTCCCGGCCCGCCAGCCGCAGCGGTCCGCGCTCCCCGCTGGAAGGGCGGAACCTGCCCGCTGCCTCCCCGCCGGCCCTGGAGTATCGAGTGGATGGCGTCCCCCGCGATGTCCGCAATGGGCTCCGTCCAGACGTCCACGGAGGGCTCCGTCATGGCATCCGACCTGGATTGGAGCCCTCGGGTGCCGCCGAACCGCCACGTCAGGGCGACGCAGAGGGCTCCGTCGCGTCGGCGGACTCAAGGGGTAGGTGGTCGTGAGTCCGCAGGATCAATCCGGCCAAGGGCCGGAGCGTGCTCGATTGACGGCCGACGGCCGGTCCGCTCCGTCGTCGTCGAATAGGCATTCAGCGCCGGTAGGCGCCGTCTCGGCCTCTCCTGGTCGTCGGGGCTGGCGTGACCTCGACGCTCGGCTACTGGCGGTGATGGGTCGGCTGACCGAACGGGACCGTCAACTCTGCCGTCTGCTCGACGACCATCGGGTGCTCACCACCGCACAGGTGGCCGACTTCGGCTTCACCGGGGAACGCCGGGCCCGGATGCGCCTCTCCGAGCTGTACGCCCTCGACGTACTCGACCGCTTCCGACCCCAAGCCTGGGGCAAGCCGTCTCCGTACCACTGGGTCCTCGGGCCGCTCGGCGCCGCTGTCGTCGCCGCCGAGCACGGCACCGACCTGGCCGACCTGTCCTGGCGGCGCAGCCTCGCCCACGACCTCGCCGCCAGCCAACGACTCGCCCACCTCGTCGGCCTCAACGGCCTCTTCACCTCCCTGCTCCGCTCCGCTCGCACCCGGCCCGGCTGCGCCCTCGAGGAGTGGTGGTCCGAGCGGCGCTGCGCTCGCGAGTGGGGCGAGGTCGTCCGCCCCGACGGCTACGGCGTCTGGTCCGACAACCGCACCAGCCTCGCGTTCCTCGTCGAGTACGACAACGGCACCGAACGCCTCGATCGCCTCGCCAGCAAGCTCGACGGCTACGCCAAGTTGGCCGTCGCCGCCGGCCACCCCAACTGGGTCCTCTTCTCCTTCGCCGGTCCCCGTCGTGAAGCCGAAGCCCGCCGCGTCCTTACCCACCCGACGGTCCCCGTCGCCACCACCGCCCGACTACCCGGCGCGACGCCCGACGGCACGGTCTGGCTCCCGGTCAACAGCACCGGGCCGCGACTCCGCCTCGCCCAACTCGCCACCATCTCGATAAGCAGCTGGTGACGATCGGGATCGACGCCACGGCTTCCTCCGGGCTCGGCGCCAAGGTGGCCGCAGGGGCTGGCGGGCTCGTCCTGCTGGTCGCCGTGCTCGCCGCCGCGGCGGGTGCGGGGATCGCCTCGCTCCTCGGGGGCGGCGACAGCACCCCGTCAGCTACCGCGACCGCCCAGATCCCGCCGGCCATGCTCATCCTCTACCAGGAGGCCGCCACCACCTGCCCCGGACTGCCATGGCCGGTGCTGGCCGCCATCGGTACCATCGAATCGGGCAACGGCACCTCGAATCTCCCCGGCGTCCACTCCGGGGCGAACTCGGCCGGCGCCGAAGGCCCCATGCAGTTCGAGCCCGCCACGTTCTCCGCCTACGACACCCCGGTGCCACCGGGCGGAGCGAACCCGCCCAGCCCGTACGACCCGACCGACGCCGTGTACGCCGCCGCGCGGGATCTCTGCGCCAACGGGGCCGCCAACGGCGCCAACCTCACCGCCGCCGTCAACGCCTACAACCACAGTCAGAGCTACGTCTCCGAGGTCCTCGGCCTCGCCCAGTCCTACGGACAGACCCAAGCCCAGACGGTGGCTGCCGGCACGGCACCAGGGATAGCAGTCGACTGGGCCCTCGCCCAAGTCGGTACTCCTTATATATGGGGCGGCGAGACGCCCGGTGTCGGATTCGACTGCAGCGGTTTGGTCCAGGCCGCCTACAAGGTGGCCGGCATCACCCTCCCCCGAGTCGCCCAAGACCAGTACGACGCCACCACCAAGCTCGGGCCTGGTGACCCTGTCGAGCCCGGCGACCTGCTGTTCTTCGGCGGCGGCCCGAGCGATGTGACCCACGTCGGCATCTACGTCGGCACCGGCCAGATGGTCGACGCCCCCCACACGGGTGCCAAGGTTCGAGTCGAAAGCACGCCCACCACGCCGGGGTCCACGTGGGGCACCGACCTGCTCGTAGGAGTCACGGATCCCGCGACCTCATGAGGACTGACAGCTGTCGACGGCGGACGCTCCCCCTGCTATCTTTCACTGAGCAGCATGTTTCAGTGCGTAGTGAAGGATGCCATATGGTGAAAGCTACATTGCGGTTGGAGCCGTCCGAGCTGGACCGTTACCGAGGTGTGTTCGCCAGCGTCCCTGAGCTCACTGTCACCGAAGGGACCGAAGACCGGGTGGAGGTTGGGGACCAGCACCGTCCCCTCACGATACTGCCGCGTCTACCGGTGGGCTCGGACCCGACCCTCGCCGCGCACCATCTCGCGAGCACCATCCCCGGCGGTGCGGTAGGCCTCGTTGCTGCCCGTTCCATCCCCTACAAGGAGCGAGACGCACTCGAGGTCGCCGGCCTGTCGTGGTGCGACGGACGGGGGGCCTTGCATCTGTCCTGGCCCGGAACGCTCATCCATATTGACCGTGGCGGCGGCCGACGGGTCACCAACGAAACGGCCGGCGAGGACGATTCCCGACTCGGTCCAACCGGCATCCGGGCCGTACAGGTCTTGCTCGATGGCACGGACGACGAGTGGACCGTCAACCGGCTCGCCGAGCAGGCCCGGATCTCGGTCGGCCAGGCGCACAACGTGTTCCGGACCATGGAGCAGAACCGTCTGGTCCACGCGGTCGGCAAGGGCCCCAAGCAACGACGAGTGATCGACGACCGCGGCGCCGCTTTGGATTGGCTCGCCACGGTGGACGGCGCCCGTCGACGACCACAGGGTGCCGCTACCTACCTCTACGCGCGAACTGACCAGGAAATCGCCCGACGCTTCGCGGAGAAAGCATCCGAGGTGGGGGTGACCTACGCAGTGACTGGCGCGGCGGGAAGCAACCTGCTCGGCGTGCCCGTCCTCAACCGGATCATCGTCACCCACATCCGAGTCAGTGGCCTTAAACCCACCGAGGCGCTCGCACGGTTGGGCCTCGAACACTTGGAGGCCGACGATGCCGGACGAGGCATGAACGTGGAGCTGTGGAATGACGTCGGAGAGGTCGGGACGTTCGCGGCGGCACCCATCGACGACATCCGAGTCGCGCCCGCCGTCCGAGTCTGGCTAGACCTGCTCCGCCAAGGCGGACGAAACCGGGACGCCGCCCAGATATTTAGGGAGCAGACACTTGAACGAACCTGACGGACAACACGTCGCCGGCTACGACCCGGACCTCGCCGATCAGTTGGCCGCCGAAGCAGCTGACATCGTCCGCTCCCTCGGGTTCATGGCTGCCCACATTGTGCTCATCGGCGGCCTCGTCCCCGGTCTGCTCGTTCCGGTACTCGACCCAGGAATCGAGCCGCACGTCGGGACGGCTGACATCGATCTTTGTCTGAGCGTGGCCCTCGTCGAGGGCGACACCGAGGCCTATGAACGTATCGAGACGATCCTCAAGGGTCTCGGCTTTCAAGAAGGTGACGTCTCATTCCGCTGGTTGCGACACGACGGTATCGGGTTGACCGTCGAGTTCTTCTGCCCGGCCGGTGAGCAACGCCCAGCTGGCCGAGTCTTTCGTCCCTCCCATTCGGACAACCCAACCGGCAAACACAATTTCGGCGGTCGCCTCTCCGCTCTGGCCCTCGAAGCCGGCGAACTGCTGACCACCGACATCGAGGTCGTCAGTCGAACCTTCGTCCTCCCCCAGAACAAGGGGACCATCGATATGGAGCTTCGGGTCACGGGCCCGCTGGCGTTCTTGATGGCAAAGATCGACGCTCTGCGCGGACGTGACAAACCAAAAGACGCCTACGACATCGTCTGGCTGGTCGAAAGCTGGCCGGGCGGTCCCACCGCCGCGGCGGCGGCGTTCGCTCAACGCCCGGCCTATCACCGACCAGAAGTCGCCGCCGCGCTCGATTCGATCAGAGACGCCTTTGCCGCCACCGACCGGATCGGCGCCCGCAGCTATGCCCGCTTTGTGGCAACAGACGTTCGCGACGAGCCGCAACTCGAACGCCGCGCCGTCGGGGCCATCGCCGAATTCATCGCTGCGCTCCCCGACTCCACCTGATCCGCTCCGATCCGTCCGAACGGACCCCGGCCTACCGCGTGGCGAGCACCGCGACGAGCGCACCGGCGGTCATGAACGGCGCCATGGGAAGGACGAGCTGGCCTCGCCCCGCGGCGCGTGCGCCGACCACGAACACTGCGGCGGCAGCAAAGGCGACGAGCGTGGCCGTCGGCAGGGTGCTCCAGCCCAAGTAGCCGAGGTAGAGACCGATCACGCCGGCCCATTTCACGTCGCCGAGACCCATGCCGGCGGGGAAGGCCAGACCGAGGGCGAGGTAGAAGCCGGCGAGCAGCCACTGCACCGCATGCGGCGCGGGCGAGGGGCCACCACGATCCGGTCCCGGCCGAGGCCGCCGCCAAGAGCGCCGGGCCGACGACGTAGGCGGGACCGACGACCCGGTTGGGGATGCGCCGGGCGGCCAGGTCGGTCACGGTGACCGTGGCGGCCACCGCCCCGAAGGCGAGATAGGCGGGAAGCTCGGCCGACCACCCGAAGCGCCAGGCCATGGCCGCCTCGATGACGGCGCCGAGGGCGCAGGTGGCCGCGATCCGGGCGGGAGTGCCGAGATCGGCCAGCGTCTTCACGATCCTGAGGACGTGAGACGGATCGGCCGAGTGCTCGTCGGCACGTCGGGGTCGGGGGCGACCAGGGTGCGGTACAGGCGGGCGGTCGCCTCGTCGACGTCCACGTCCAAGTCGGCGAGGCGGCGCTGGAGGAGCCGCCACGTGGCGGTGACCGCGTCGTGCCGGCCGTGGGCGGCATGGAGGGCCATGAGCCGGCGGTAGGGCTCCTCGGCGTAGCGGTCCATGTCGATGATCCGCTCCAAGACGGCGACGGCGGCGTCGGGGTGGCCGGCGTGGTCCTCGAGTTCGGCGAGGCGGAGGTGCGCATCGACGGCGCGGCGGTGGAGGTCTTGGCGGACCGGCTCAACCCACCGCTCCGCGCTGCCGGCCAGCAGGTCGCCCTGGTAGGCGTCGATCGCTCGGCGCAGCGCGGCGCGGGCCTGTTGGTCGGTCGCCGGCGCGGGCGGCGTCGCCGAGTGCGGATTGGAAGTCCCACAGGTCGCAGGCGATCTCGGTCGGGCTCGGTCGGTAGTGCTCGCCGACCTTCTCCAAGACTTCGAGGGCCTCCTTGTTGGGACCGCGGAAGTAGGTGCGCAGGTCGCCGAGGGGGTGCCAGAACTGCTTGAGCACCCGGTCTGGCGGGGTGTCGGGCCACAGCGCGTCGACGATCTCGTCGATGGTGGCGCCCTCGGGGCGCAGCAGCGCCCAGGCGAGCAGGGTCTGGGCCCGGGCTCGCAGACCGGTGCTGACCGGCTGGCCGAAGGCGGTGATCCGCATTGGGCCGAGCACCTCGACCACGAGTGGCCGGTCGGGTCTGTCCGGAGCCTCGGGCGGAGGTGAGTCTGCGGGAGTGGTTTCGTGGCCAGGGCTCCTCGCCCGGGGTCGCCTGTTCGGCATTCCCGTTGCTGTCGGCGGGGTGCAGGGTGGTGATGGGCGCGCCCGGTATGTCCCAAGAGTCGTCGTTGTCCCCTTCATGGTTGGCCTCGTTGACCGAGCCGAGCAGCTCGACGGTCTCGTCGGCGTCGAGGCCGAACAGTTCGACGCCACTCAGCCGCTCGGCGAGCGCTGCCGGTTGGGCTGAAGTGACCGTCCGCTCCGCGTTGAGGACGAGGCGTCCGGTGGCTGCGGGGCTGTCGGCAAGGAAGAGCACTGCGATCCCCAGGCGTGCGGCATCAGCGAGGAGCGCCGACCACCGCCCTACCGAGTCGTCGGGCAGCTCGTCGAGAAGGACGAGCAAGGCGGGTAGGGGGTTCTCGGGGTTCTCCTCCCGGAACCGGTCGGCGTCGGCAGCGTCGACGGCGGCCAAGCGACGGGTACGGGCGATGCGTTCCGCCTCGACGACACGGGCCGCGTCGTCGCTGCTCGCCACCATTCGTATGTCCCCCTCGCTTGCCAGACCCGGAAGCAAGCGACCGGCCAGATCATCGGTGAGGAGAACCTCTGCGGCTCGGGGGCCGGCCCGGACCAGCAGATTGGCAAGCAATGCCCGGGCGACCGGGTCCGCCGTCGGCCCCGACAAGGCCATGCCGGACAGATCGGTGAACTCGACCGGGACCGGTTGGCCGTCAAGGGTGCCGATCTCAAGACGTCCGGGTTGCAGGCGGCGCTCGTTGTCATTAAATGGAAACGCCGGAGCGTCCTCGGCTCTCTTGCCTTCGGCCTCGACGGTGCCGTCTTGGTTGGCGTGAGTCAGACGGTCGAGCGTCGGGCGGGCGGGCGGAGGCGTGAGGTCTCGACCCGGACGCGGCGGCCGGTAGCGGTAGGCGTGACGGCGGCGGAGCCGTCCGAGGGCGACCGTGGCCACCACCCCGGCCGCGAATGAGCCGGCAACCACCGAACCCGAGGGAAGCCGAACCGGTTCGGGGGCGTGCTCGTCTGAGGTGCGGTGGTGTGGTGCGTCGACGCCGGATGCGTCGGCGCAGCGGGGGTCGAGGTCGTCGGCGTCGTCGCTGGAGGGCTTGCGGCGCTCGGCGCCGGTGCGGTCGGTGCGGTGGGCTCTGGCGGCGGGGTTCGGAGCGGTGGCCGGCGCGGCGGAGCAGATGGTGCGGCAGTGGCGGGAAGGACCAGGGTCCATCCGGGGTCGATCCAGTGGGGGTCGGTGAGCGTGACCCCACCGGGTTGGGGCTTGCCCTCGTTGAGTTGATAGATCTCCGACCAGCGCAGCGGGTCACCAAGCTGGCGCTGCGCGATGCCCCACAGCGTGTCGCCTCGTTGGACGACGTAGTTGTCCGGTGTCGCTGGGGGCTGGGGGGCAGTAGGAGCGGGCGGTTGAGTGGCGGCTGTCGTCGACGGCGGCGGTGACCGGGCCGGCACGGGTCGTCAGCGTGGCGTCGGTGAGGACGAGCGTGGCCACCGGCCGGCGTCCCACCAGCGGTCCGGCACTCGCTCCTCCGGGCGCGGTGTGGCCCGGGCGGGGGGCGAGGGTGAGGCAGGCGACGATGACCGCGGCGACGAGCCGGCCGGTGAGCTGGTTGGAACACCCCGGCTACCGGGAGGTGGGGGGCGTGGCGTCCGGAGAGTGCGGCGGGCACTTCGACTGCGAGTGAGACGACCAGGATGGCCCAGGTGATCCAGACGACCACGGCGAGGGCGTCGACGAGGGTTTGGGCGGGGATGCCTTGGCGGTTGAGGGCTCGGCCGATCTGCGACGCGCTGGGAACGTGGTGTGGGAGGGGCCAGCCGACGAAGTGCCACAGCGCCCACGGGATGGCGCCGACGAGGGCGGCGAGCAGCGCCAGGGCACCGAGACCTTTGACGATCCGGGCGACGCGGGTCACGGGTTCCCGCCCTGCTCGGCGGTGGCCGTGCCGGTGCCCGAGACGGTGATGTGGTCGATCCCGGCCAGGGAGAGGATCTGGGTGGGCTGGCTGATGGTGACGGTCACGGTGACCTGCTCGCCCGTGACCTGGACGGTGCCGGTCTTGCCGGCGTTGGCGAGGTACTGCTCGGCGTCGGCGGTGGCCTGGTCGGGGTCGAGGGTGATCTGTCCGGTCGAGCGGTAGAGGGGGATGTTGAGAGCCTGGGCGCCGGCTCGGGCTGCGGCCTGGGCGTCGTCGATGGCCTGGACCTTGGCGGAGAGGGCGAGTCCTCCGTCGAGGACGAGGCCGGCCATGACGATGAGGGCAACGGTGAAGATGACGACAAAGGCGGTGACCATCCCGGACTCGGGTTCACCGAGGCGAGCACGCACCTGGCCGAGCCTGACCGTCATGACCCTGCCTGTGATGAGACGGCGCGGTAGGTGTCGATGACCGAGGTGGCGGTCGAGCTGATCGACTCGGAGGCCGGTAGGCGCAGGCCGGAAAGATCGGACAGCCCGACGTTGCAGGTGACGGTGACCGCCACTGACCCGCCGGGGTCGAACTGGGCGGTGTCGGTGCTGACGGTGAGATGGCCGCAGGTGACGCCGTCCGAGCCGAGTGCCGCGGTGGCGGTCTGCTGGGCCATCGCCGTGGCGGTCGAGGGGTCGCGGGCGATGGACGCGGCCCGGGCGGCTTGGGCGGCGGCGCCGTCGACGTCGAGCCGGGCGCCGGCCAGGCGGCCGAGGGCGACGACGAAGAGCAGCATCAAGATGAGCAGCGGGGTGAGCAGCACCAGTTCGGTGGCCACGCTGCCCGACTCGCCATGCGCCCCTCTGCCGGAGCCGGCGCAAGAGGCGTCGCCCGATCATGGCGCCGCTCCGGCGTTGGTGTAGATCTCGTTGGGGCCGACGGCGACCGCTTTGACCGGCAGGGTGAAGATCCCGACGATGCTCTCGGCGTGCCCGGTCACCGTGACGGTGGTCGTCGTGGCAGTACGGGTGGCGGTGATGTTGGCTGTCGGCTGAGCACAGCTCGGTCCGAGCTGGTCGAGAACGCTTTGGGCTTCGGCCTGGCCGGCCCCGGCCGTCTCGCCTTGGAGACGGCCGACCGATACGCCTTGTTGGGCTACGGCGGAGGCGATGTGCTCGGCGTGCTCCCACAGGGCGAACTGGATCACCCCCATGATCAACAGCAACAGCAGCGGGGTGGCGATGACCAGTTCGGCGGAGACAGCGCCGCGCTCATCGCGTGCGAGGGAGCGGCACCCAGCGACGACCCGGTGGAGCGTGGTCGTGCGGTCGATCGGTGGGGTTCACGGGCCGTTGGTATTGATGTTGTTGGCGGACGAGACGACCTTGGCCACGATGATCCCGACCGCAGTCAGCGCCAGCGCAGCCAAGAGCGCGGTGACGATGACCGCTTCGGTGGAATAGGCGGCCTCGGGATCGGCTCGCAAGGCCTGCCATCGACCGTGGAGCACGGCGAAGAGGTGGCGGATGACGATCAGTTCGGGGAACACGGTATTTGTCCTTTCATTCGGTTGGTTTCCTTTCTTGGCGGCCTTCTCACAACCCGGTCAGCACTTTCTCCACCGCTGGGAACCCAAGGAAGAGGAGGAACCCGGCGAAGAGCAGCACCACTGGCAGCGACATGCGTTCGGTGGCTGCCTGGTCGGAGGTCTCGGCTTCGGCCAGCTCGTGAGTCCGTAGCGAAGCGGCCTTGGCGGCGAGCGAGGCTCGGACCTTGGCACCTTCGGTGCCGGCAAGTGCCACCGACGCGGCCAACTCGGAAAGCTCGGTGATGCCGAGCTCTTGGCCCAGCCGTCCGAGCGCGGCCCACGGGGTCTGGCGGGCCAGACGGGCATGGTCAAGGGCCCGTCGCAAAAGCGCGAACGCCCATCCCGAACCGACACTGGCTGCGTCGGCGAGCGCCGTCTCGACGCCCCCGCCACCGGCCAGGGCCACCACGACCAAGTCAAGGAAGGAGCTGAGGGCGTGGCGGAAGTCCCGGCGGCGGCGGTTGGCGTCGGCCCGGATACCCAGATCGGGTGCGAGGAACCCGGCGACGGCGAAGAGAAGCGACGCCCACACCGGGACGATGAGGGGCAGGTGGGCGCCGCCGAGGAGGAGTAGGGCAGTGATCACCGGTGCGAAGAGCAGGCCGACGAGGCCGAGGGTGACCTGTTCCGCCAGGTGTCGTTCGGGGCTGCGACCGAGCACGGTGAGGTCGCGGCGCACCGTAGCGGGGAGGAGCCAGCCCGCCCCGGCCCGGGTGATGGCGTCCGCCGCTGGCCGGCCCAGCCGGGCGGCGAGCCCGCCGTCGCTGTCCGGTGTGAGGACGGGTGCCGGTTCGGGAAGTCGACGAAGCTGGGCCAAAGCCTGGGCGAGGGAGGGGCGGGGCGGGTACATGCCGCGGATGATCAGCCACAGGCCGGCACCGAAACCGGCGCCGCAGACGAGAGCGGCGATCATCGGAGGGCCCCCGAGGTTGGTTCGTGCGTCGTGGACCCGGAGTTGGTGAGGAACCGGCCCACCTCGACCGGCCGGGTCATGCGGGAGAGCCAGACGAACGCCGTCGCAAACACCGCGCCCACCAACACGAGGACGAGTTGGCCGGTGGCGGTGTCGTAGGGGGTGAGGTAGCCGCGGTTGAACAGCGCCAGGCCGGCCACGAGCGCGCCGGTGGCGCCGACGATGACCTTGACCGACGTGCGAGTTCGGGCCCGGCCGGCCTCCACCCGGAGGCGCATGGTGGCCTGGTCTCGGGCCGCGGCGGCCAAGGAGCCGAGCAGCTCGCCGAGCCGTTGGGCTTGGTGCTCGGCGGCCAGGACCAGAGCGGCGACGACCAGATCGCAGGTCGGGTCGGCCACCTCGTCGGCGAATGCCCGCAGGGCCGGCGCCAGTCGCTCGCCTTCGAGCCGGACGGCGAGGGTGGCGACCTCGGCCCGGATCGGCAACGGGGCGAGGGGGGCGGTGGCGATGATGGCCTGCTCCAGGCCGGCCGAGCCGGCCATGGTGTCGCGCAGCATCTCCGCCCACCCGGCGACCGCCTCGACACGGGCCACTACCGCCTGGTGGCGTTTGGCGCCGCCCATTAGCCCCGGGGCGCCCCAGCCGGCCAGACCGGCCAACACGGCGCCCACCGGCCAACCGGTGGCCGCTCCGACCACGACCGCGGCGCCGACGGCGAGCCCGATGCGCAGGTTGGCCCGCTCCACTTTCCGACGGTCGAGGCGGCGGGTCGGGCGAGGAATGTCGACGCCCCGCCAGCCGGCGATCACCAGCACCACGCCGAGGCCGACTCCGGTCCCGCACAGAGCAGCCAAGGCGCTCATGTCTCCCACCAACCCTGGGGTCGGGAGAGCAGGCCGGGGTCGAACCCGGCGGCGACGAGCTGGCCCAGGGTGTCGTTGCGCATGGGGGCGCCGGGCACGGCCCGGCCGTCGGGTCCGGGCCGGAAGATCTCGTTGGAGACCACCATCGGCCCCTCGGCGTCGATGACCTCGCGCACCGAGGCCACGTAGCGGCGCTCGCCGTTCTGGGCTAGGTAGATGACGAAGTGGACGGCGTTGGCCACCAGTAGGTTCGAGGCCTCCAGTGGGAGGCGCTCGGGGGCCTGTACCGCGTAGGTGGCCAACTTGGAGAAGGCACCCCGGGAACTGGAGGCGTGCAACGTGGCCATAGACCCGTCGGTGCCCTGGCTCATGGCGTTGAGGAGGGCGAGGACTTCCTCACCTCTGGTTTCACCCACGATGACCCGGTCGGGGGACATGCGCAGCGCCCAGCGGACCAGGTCGGCCAGGCTGACCCCACCCTCGCCCTCCAGGTTTGGCTCCCTGGCTTCGAGGGCGACGACGTCGGGGTGCAGCTCGGGGAAACGGTCGAGGCCCAGCTCGAGGGAGTCCTCGATGGTGACCAGTCGCTCGGCAGGTGGGATGTCGGCGGCCACCGCTCGGAGCAAAGTGGTCTTGCCGGCCCCGGTGCCGCCGCAGATGATGCACGACTTCTTCGCCAGCATGGCCGCCCGCAAGAAGTGACGGAGGCCAATATCGAGGGTGCCCATCTTCACCAGGTCGTCGGGGGTGATGCGCAGGTAGCGGTGGCGGCGGATCGAGAGGCAGGGTCGGGCCGCCACAGCCATGAGCGCGAACAGCCGTGACCCGTCGGGCAGCTGCAACGACAGGCGGGGCGAGCCGCGGTCGAAGCGGCGTTCGCCGATCCCGGTGCGAGCCGCCGCGGTGCGCAGCATCTCTTCCAGCTCCTCATCGGAGCCGGCAATCGGCTCCACCTGCTCCCGGCGGCCGTCGGCGTAGCGAACCCACACCTGGTCGCAGCCGTTGGCGTTGATGTTCTCGATCGACGGGTCGTCCAAGAGACGCTGGAGGCGGCTGAGGCGGAACAGGGCGTCGAAGGTGGCCCGGGACAACTCGTCCTCTTCGGGCGCGGAGAGCACCGCGGTGCGGGTCCGTAGCGCGTCATTGGCCCGACGCTCCAGGGCCTCGGCGATCAACTGGCGGCCAAGGGCCTGCTCGTCGGCCGGATCGAGCGGGGGACGGCCGACGGCAGCCAACTCCCGCTCGCGCGCCGAGAGCGCGGCCAGGACCTCAGTCCGCAGATCGGCCACCAGCGACGAATCGGCCATCACGGTGCCACCTTCATGGGACCACACCCTCCGATGCGCTCCCATTCGACGCGGCGGGCTTCGTCAGGGGTCGGAAGGCTTTCCACACCCGGCTCCGAACCGCCAGAGATACACCGGAGGTGGGCGCAGCTGTAACCGCATCGTCTGGAGGCGGAGTCCGTGTCCGCTCTCTGGCCAGTTGGTCAGCAAACGTCCGGGCGGCCCGGGTCAGCGGCGCCAGGCGCAGTTGCCGCGACGAGGCCGGCACCGACAACATCGCTTCGGCGGCGGCGGGATCCCACGGCAGCCGGGCCAGCACCTCGACGTCGAGCGCTTCGACGATCTCGGTATCGGCGAAAGGACCGTCACCCACCGTCACCAGCCCGAGACGGCCACCGTTGAAGGGCGAGGCTTCGAGCCAGGTCGCCAATGCCTGCAGGTCGGCCAGGCGAGGGCGGACCACGAGCACCGCCCGGTCTGACCGCTCCCACAACCGGCCGAGCGGTGAGCTAAGGCCGAGCCGGCCGCAGTCAACCAACACGTCGGCATCGAGCTCACTGAGTCGGCCCAACAGCGGGTCGAGCATCGTGAGCGCGGTGCGGGCGTGTTCGACGGAGGGAGGCCCGGCCAGCACCGCCGCCCCGTCAGGTAGCTGCTGGCAGTGGTCCCACACCAGGTTCGGGTCGCCGCCCCGCCGAGCCGCGGCGGCCAGTGACACCAGGCTCGGTTCTGGCGGCCACCCCGCCCCGGCAGCCAGCGTGCCGCCCGCCGGGTCGGCCTCGACGAGCAGCACCCGTCGCTCCGCTGGCCAGGTGGCGGCCAGGGAGAGGGCCAAGGTGGTCACTCCGCAGGAGCGGACCGAGCCGAAGGCCACCGCGCTCACCTCAGCTCTGGGCTCCGAGTTCGATGAGGCTGGCCTGGCCGGCCGCGGCCAATGACGCCACTTCGCCCGCGTTAGCAGTGGAGACTTGGAGGGAGAAGACCGTCGGGCTGTCCGAACCAGCCGAGGCCGGCTCGACGGCCAGCACGATCGCCCCGACCGGGCTTCCGCTCGTCACCGTGGCGCTGCTGGCATCGAGAGGAGGTCACCGGGACGACCTGCACCCGATCCCCAGGGGCCAGGTCCGGTGGGTAAGCACCCGCCTTTAGTCCGACGGCTACGACGTCCGACCCCGACCCGACCGGCGGCGCGTTCCCGACTTCGCTGCCGGTCAGCAATGACCCGGTCACCAGAGCCACCGCAGAGCGACGTCCGATCACAGTCGACTCGGCACCGACCACGACCACATCGAGGCCGCTGCCAGTAGAGACGCGGGCCGCGCGTAGGTCGTCGCGCAGTTATGACCTGACCGGCAGAGACCGGCTGGGCCACGACGAGGACTTGCTCACGGCTCCCGAGATGCAGCGAGGCGTCGGTGAATGCCAGCGCACAGCCCAAGACCAGCAGCACCCCGACGACGACGAGCGGGAGTTGGCGGTGGCGGCCCGGGCCACGCGCAGCTCTGAGACGGGTATCCGCCGATGTTCCTTGCCCGTTCGTCCGGGGTACCGCAGTCGTCGTCGCCATGGTCGCGCCCTTCCTCAGTCGCTCCCCCCGGACGGGGTGTTGATCGCCTGCGACTCAGTCACTGCCACCTGCGCCTGGGCCGGCGGCCCCGCCTGGACCCCCAGGTTCCCGCCACCCGGTGCCCCAGTCGCCGTCCAAGTCACCGACCAATACACGGTCGCAGTCACCGTGTAAGCCCCGGCCTGAGGCCATGTGTAGGAGCAATCCGTCGTGGCGCCCGGATCCGATGTGCTGTAGGCGGTGCCGGGTCCAGCGCAGGTCACGGTGACGCCGTCGCCCATGTCCCACACCACCTTTGACGGCAGAGCCGTGGCCGTCGTCGTGACGGGCCCCGCCGTTGCCGACGCAGTAAGCGTCTGCCAGACAGCCGGGGCGATCCACAGCCACGTCGCCACGCGCACCAACTGCGGGCTCCCCGCTGGGGGGGACATCTCAATGGTCGGCGACGCGAACCCCAGATGCTTCACCGCCTGCTGGGCGAGCACGACCGGGTCCACCTGCACAACTGCTGCGGCCGGTTGCGCACCAGTCACCCACACTGGCGGCATCGGATCGATCACTCCGGGACCAGCGCAGGTCGGGATCACCCACTCGCCGGGCGTCGTTCCGCCCGCGCCCAGGGTCTGCTGCGCCTGGGGGTCGGCCTGATATGTGCAGCCATACGGCTGGTTCGGGTTCGGCTTGCCAGGGGGCGGATCGCTCTTCGCCGTGGTCGCCCACGACGAACCCGACGGAGGTGTCCAGTAGGTGTGACCGGCCTGCACGGTGAGTTGGCCGCCTGACGCCTGGGCATTGGCGTAGCCGTTCTGGCCGCCCGGATCGGCGGCCCACGCCCGGCCGGCACCAACCACCATCGGTACTACCACGGCCAAGACGATCGCAGTCGCTGCGCTCAGGAGCCGGATGCGCATGACCCGTCCGTCACCGTCTGTTTGTAGACCTTCCACACCCCGCCGGTCAGGACCAACGTCGAGGTAACGCCGTCGTTCTCTGGGGGCGTGATGGGTGGTACGGGCTTACCTGTCGCCTTGTAGACCAGCTCGGCCGTGCTGTACGCGCAATCCACCACCATCGCCGTCGTCCCCGTGAGCGAGGTGATCTTTGGATGCAGGGTGAAGGTGCCCCGCCCGATCATCCCGTGGATCTGATCGGACAGCAGGTTCGCCTTCACGCCCTGGAGTTGCGGGTCGACCATCGTCGCCGCCAATGTCGGGGCGTCCGGGTTCGCGTCGGCCAGTGCCTGCTCGAAGGCGGACCAACTAGCGCGGTAGGCAGCGAGCACCGCCGACGCGGCCGAAGACGTCGTGGTGGTCGAACTTGGAGCGGCCGTCGACGTCGAAGAGGTCGTGCTGTGTGCGTCAGTGGCGCTGTGGGAGCTCCCGCAACCGGCGAGCGCGCAAATGCCGGCGAGGGCGGCGACCACCGTCGCTCGACCAGCACGCCGACCTTGTCGCATAGGCGCGGACCTCCCGGAACGGTTGGGTCGCGGGGGAACCAGACAACGAGACTCATGGCCCGTATATCCATTGATTTCCACTAGTACACCAGGCCAAAACAGCACTTCAACGAGAGTTAGCTCACCTTGAAGTGCGCGTTCACACTGCGAGGAGTGTGCCAACAGATCAGCCGTTCTTACGGCGGGCGTCCCATTGATGCTGGGCTGCTTCAACCAACTGCCAATTCGCATCGACCCACCGCGTTAGCGCAGCCAGTGGCTCGACGAGGGAGTGGCCGAGGTCGGTCAAGCAATACAGCGTGGCGGTCTCGACCGTTCGGGATCTTAGCTGGCGCCCGATCAGCCCGTTGCGCTCGGCTCGCCGCAGCGTGTCGGTCAGGACCTTGTACGAAACCCCGTCTAGAGCGTCGTGAAGATCTTGGTACCGCCGGCCTTGGTCTGAGAGGTGGGCGAGTACCGAGAGAGTCCAACGCCCGCTTAGCAGTTGGACAAGTTTTTGCGGTGAGCGCCATGGGTCACTCATGGGCTGGACAATCCCGCGGTTCGTCGGTTAACGACGTGAGTGCCGTCCGCAGAGCAGAGGGATATGCGAAGGCCCTCGATCAATAGAGCACAGCCAGACTTGGCACTTGCGCGAGCAACGAGAACAGGCGACGCCCCCGGCGGGGTCGCCCATTGTCCAGAATCCCACCCATGCCAGATTTCGGCACGCTCTTACTCAACGTCATATTCATCGTGACGGCGCAGCCATGTCTGGAACTCGTTCTCCTCACTTCGGCCCATCGGCGTTCGGTCGAGGATCGGGTAGTAACCCATAAGGAACTCCACACCTCGAGCGTTTGTGGAGAATGTGTGATAGACGGTCTCGGCTTCGCGCGAACGAGTTGAAACCAAATCCCTCAGCCATATAGCTGACTACATCGGTCCCACAAGCCTCCGCGTTCTGAATGGCGATGGGGGGCATGAGGCCATCCTCAAGCATGGGCACGGCCCATTCGCGGCGTCGCATCCTCGGTGCTCGACACCTGAAAGTCATAATCGAAGCTGCTGCCGTGGGTCGACACCCAGTTGAAGCTCCAACCCATCCGCTCCTTGTAAAGAAGCAGCTTTTCTAAGGGTGCCCCGGAGACGCAGATCAGTTTCACGTCTTGAGCTTCAAGGTGGGGAAGCAATCCATTGAAGCTGTCGGCGATCGATGAGTTTGTTGGGCAGCCGGCCGAGTAGGAGGGCCCGAACATGAAGTGATAGATCACAAGCTGCGAGCAGCGGTCAAACAGCTCGGCAAGAAATTTGGGACCGGACGTGGTCTGAAACCGATATCTCTTCTCAACTTGCACCCAGGGAAGCTCCCGGCGGTCTCGGGCATGCTCATCACCCATCTTCGTGAATTCCTTCTCACGCTCAAGCAATGCGGCGCTTGCTGCCGCCCATTCATCTCGCGTTCCAACCTTGTGACTGGTCATCTTCATTCCTCCTCAGATCGAAGTACTCACGGCGTGACTAGAGCCGGCGTTCATGCCCAAGGTGGTGTGGCCGGGCCTTCACCGGTAGTGATCAGCTGCTTGAGGCTCCCGTTGACGAAGAAACCCCAGGCACTCGAACAGCCGTCGTAGCATTCAAAGTCGGGGATCAAACCGAGGTGCGAAAATTTGACCTCGGTCCCATCCATTTTTGGCGCGATTTCGAAGCTGATCTCGGTGCCGGTCCATTCGCTCGGGTCCTCCGGCCCTTCGAGATGGGAGTCGACGACGTGCCAGACGACCTTCTTGCCGGGCACGAGTTCAGTGATCTGCTGCTTGGAGTAGTGGGCGCCCGGGTAGTTGTATGAGAACTCGTCGCCCACCTCTTTGGCATCGCCCTCTATCTCTCCTGTCCACCATCCCCGGACATTGTTGATCGCGTCGAAGACGTCTGCGGGCTCCTGGTCGACTGTGAACGAACTGGTGAAGTTCTGACTCTGCATCGTTTGCTCTCTTTCGTGAAGTTATTTGATATCTGTGACTAGACCAGGCTTGAACGCCGTTAAGAGGGTCGGACTTGAATCGTTCACATCGTCCCTTGCCGTGGGTCGGCTGAGTTTGCTGGCGCAAATGGTGGCGGCGAGCGCAGCCAGGATCAGGGACGCCGCCACCGACCACTGAAATGCTCCGATGTATGCCCCCGTCCCCGTTCCTGATCCGAGGGCGGCGAAGAAGAGACTGCCGAGTCCGGCGATGCCAACCGCACTGGCGAACTGCTGCGAGGTGGTCAAGACGCCAGCGGCTTCGCCCGCCTGGTTGACCCTGATCTTGGCGAGAACAGCCCCGATGAGCGAAGGGACGGCCATACCGTTGCCCAGCCCGCAGATCGCCATTAACCCGATCAGCTCCTCGACGGTGGCCGAGTCCCCCGCGAAGTGGACAACCAAGAAGAGCGCGAAGAGGCCGCTACACGCGATCAGCATGCCCAGTGCGATGACTTTTCGGGCCATGGTGGGCCACGAGCGGCCCGGCGCCAATCGATGCCGCGGCGAATGCGACGCCCAAGGGTGCGAACGACAACCCGGCTTGGAGAGGGCTGAGTCCGAGCCCGGATTGGAGCACCAGAGAGAAGGCGAACAGGACGCTGAAGAAGGCACCGAAGACCGCCACGTTGGCGAGGATCCCCCAGTTGAAGGTCCGATCTTCGAAGAGACGCAGGTCGAGAAACGGCTCGCCGCCTGAACGGAGCAGCCTGCGCTCCCACGACAGGCCTGCCGTCACCACCAGCGGGCTCGCCATCAGACAGACCCACGTCCACGCCGGCCAGTGCTCACTTGGGCCGAGCGACAGCGCCACCAGCAAGAGGGCCAGTCCGCCCGACACCAACACCGTGCCGACTGGGTCGAGCTTCGGCTTCTCCACTGCCTCAGACTCGGGAAGAATGTGGAAGGCGCACCACGCCGCGGCGAGGCCGATCGGGACATTGACAAGAAAAATCGGGCGCCAGCTCAGGCCCGCCAGGTCGATGTCGAGCAAGACGCCTCCGAGCACCTGGCCAGCCACCGCACCAACGCCGATAGTGATACCGAACCAGGACATCGCGCGGCTGCGCTCCTCCGAGGGGAACAAGCCGGTGATGGCGGCCAGGACTTGGGGGACCATGAGCGAGGCGGCGAGTCCCTGCAGCAGCCGGCAGACCACGAGCTCGCCGGCGTTCTGGGATAGACCGGCGAGTAGTGACGCGATGGCAAAGGCGACAGTACCGGCTACGAACAGCCGGCGACGACCGTAAAGGTCACCGAGCCGGCCGCCGATGATCAAGCCGCTGGCGTACATGAAGGCGTAACCGCCGACAATCAGCTCGAGGGCTGCCTGCCCGGCGCGGAGATCGTGTCGGAGCAGCGGGAGGGACACGTTGACGACGTAAAGGTCGAACTGAGCCATGAACATCGCGACCAAGACGACCGGAAGCACGAGCCATCGGCGCGGCTCGGCGGGGTGCGGAGTCGCATCGCCCCGGACCGGTCCCGGGAGAACCAAAGAGTCGGGCATCGCTAGTCATCCAGGCCGTGGCGGCTGAGCTCGACCGGAACGCCATGCGCAATGAGGGCGGCGGCGCACCTCTCGGCTACCTCTTGAAGGCTGAACCGGAGTTCCTGGTCGTCAAGGGTAACAAGCCAGTACCGATCTGCGACCCCGATACGAAGCGGAAGTGGGGCCTCGTGGATTGGATCGGGAACGGTGCCGGCTTGCAGCGCCGGCTCCGGAGATGGCACGGCCATCTTCATGGTCGCCCCTCTAATGCCGGAACGTAGCGCTCGTCGCTTGACCCGGCGGCTCGGACGCCGAGACCGAGTTGACGCATCGGTCTTACCGACAGGCGACCACGCAAAGCACTCAATTTCACACTTCATTTCTTCCTCCAGTGCATGTCTCATCATGAACGGCGACGAACGGCAGTTGTAGATACCTATGTGGGAAATTGATCGTGACAAATGTGGAGTGCATCGGACGGAACGCGCCAATCGTTGCCGAACGGTTGGAGAACCTAGAGCCGCCGACCACTGACTGGGCCACGCTTGCTTGACGTGTGGCGGCCGATTTGCGAATGACTGACTTTCCGTTGGTCGCTGAGCGTTCTTGTAGGCATCAGTAGGCGTACAAGCTGATGAACCATTGGCCCTCCGTACGATTCGTGTGACGTCGCAAGCTGCCTTGTACCGTTCCGGAGGAGCTGCGGTCGGTGCAGCGTCGGTTGTCTCGGCAAGAGGATGCTCCCTTCGGAGATGAGCCGACGCTGCACCGTTTCCATCGGGATCAGACGCCTACCGGCTGCGGTGCGACGAAGGATGCGCTTTCGCGCTCCATTGCCTTGACGGCACCGCTGCGCCAACTCTCGGCGATCGATTCGGACATCGGGTCGGGAAAGATGTCTTCCTCTCCGTTCTCAATGCCGTCGAAGATCGCCTTGGCCACCGATGCACGGGTCGCTTTGGGGATCTCGAACCCCGCGGTCATCTCGGTGTCCGTGGGCCCGGTCAAGACGGCATGGACGCTCACGCCCTTCCCTGCCAGCAGGGCCCGCAGGGACTGGGTCATGTTGAACGCCGCCGCTTTCGAGATGGCGTAGGACGGCGTGAGCGGCAACGGGGCCAGCGCCATCAGTGAGACGTTGTTGACGAGTGCACCCCTCGAGCGTGTGAGCTGAGGCAAGAACGCCTGCGTCACGGCGTAGGGACCGAAGAAGTTGACCGCCAGGGCCAGCTCAACAGCGTTCCGATCACTCAGGTCGTCGTATGGGGCCACTCCGGCGTTGTTGATGAGAACGTCGAGATTCTCGACTTCGTCGGCCGCGGCTTGAATCTGCGCCTCGTCGGTTACGTCGAGGACGAGGGTCGTCACGCGCCCGTCCGGGTGCTCGAACGGTTGACGCGAGCCGGCGTAGACCCGCTTGGCGCCCCTCCGAAGGGCTTCCTCGACGAGGGCCTGTCCGATGCCTCGATTCGCTCCGGTCACGAGGACCGTTCTGTCTGTGATGGTGGTGCTCATTTTGGTTCCTCCGTTGATTGGTTGGTTTGGGTTGGATGGTTGGATATTGCGTCGCCCTGCTCGCCGCGTTCGCGAATGGAACGCCGATGGATCAGACAGATGCGTCCTGCTTCTTTTGGTTCGGCAGGCCCTGGCCCGTGCGGATCAGGCCGCGCAAGCTGGTGTTCACGTAGAAGCCCCATGCGTTCGAGCAGACGTCGAAGCACTCGTAATCAGGGACGAGTCCGACGTGGGTGAAGATGATCTCCGTCTGGTCGCCTTTTCCGGCTATGTCGAAGCAGACCTCCGTGCCCTTCCACTCGGTCTCGTCCTCGGTGAAGGCAAAGAAGTTGTCCACGACGTGCCACACGACGCGCTCTCCGGGGACGAGCTCTGTCACACAGATCGTGCAGCGGTGGACGTCCTCGTGGCGGTAGGTGAACTCACCGAGCGCGTCGGTATTGCCCTCGATGTCCTCGCCCCACCACCCACGGACGTTGTTGATGGCGGCGAACACCTCGTCGGGCGTCTGATCCACCAAGATCGTGGTGGTGAAGTTGTCTGCTGGGGCTGGGTTGGTTGGCATGTCGAGGCACCTTTCAAGTCGGGTTCATGGGCCTGTCGACATGATCTGCCATTGGGATGGCGGTGCCATCGGTAGCGCGCTGACGACACTTCTGCGTAGCGACTACGTAGCTAACCCCGGGCAAGCCGGGTCAGTACGTAGGCGTCAGACGATGGGGTGGACGCCGGCGCTTTCGGCGAGGCGGGCCAGCTCGGAGCGGCCGTGGCCGCTCTTCATGATCAGGCGCTCAACGTGCTTCTCGACGGTGCGAACGGACAGATGGAGGATCTCGGCGATCTGGCGGTTGGTGCGACCAGCGGCGACCTGGGCCAGCACCTCGGCCTCCCGGGCCGTGATCCCCTGGGCAGCCAGGACAGAGGGGACTCTCGGTGCCTCGCTCCGGGCCCTGCGGGGCACGGGCTCCCCCATGGCCCGCAGGGCGGCACGGCACTGCCCGGCGAAGTTCGACAGATCGAGATCCTCGAAGTTCATCAGGGCCTCTCGCAGCCAGGCGGCGGGGTCCCCCCACGCGTCCTCATGGGCACATGGAGCAACCAGAAGCCGGGCGAGGCTGCGGAGGAACCCGCCTTCGAAGCGGCCGAGTGCCTGATCGGCAGAGCCGAAGATGGACTCGGCGTCCCCGCCCTCTCGACCGGCGGCGACGGCGTCAGCTGCCCACAGGGTTGCCCGACCCATCGCGGTGTCGAACGCGAGTGACCGGCACTCGTCCCGGGCTGCCGCCCCGCCATCGTCGACGACGGTCCGGAGCAGGGCCCACCGTCCGGGGAACTCGTGGGCACCGCCGCCAGCCGTCCTCAGCACATCCATGGCGTGGTCCAGAGCGTCGAGCGCCTCGGGCACTTGTCCCGCGCCGAGATGGAAGAGGGCCGCGCCGTTCCCCAAGGTGGTCATGGCCACCGTGTTGCGGTCACCGTCCGTCGCCCTTGCCGCGGCGGCGGCAGTGTTCATCGCCGCCCTGTTGCCCGAGAACCCGTGGGCCACCGCTTGGAGGGCGAGGCTCATCGGCAGTGAGGCCAGATCGAACCGGCGCGACATCTCCTCGCACCTGGTGGCGGCCGCCAGCGTCAGCACGGCCTGACCTCGGCAGCTGTAGGTGGCAGCCAGGGCTAGATCGGTCATCGCCGTGATCGAGAGGGCCCCCGCGGCCAGCGCGTCTCGCCGCACCTCCTCGAGCGAGTCAACGCCCAGCGTCTCGTACATCTCGATCGTGGCCAACTCCTGGAGGGACTTGATTCGCTGCACCGAGAGCCCGTGCTCCACCGCACACTCGTAGGCTTGCCTGAACGCGGCAGAGGCAGCGACCGTGTCCTTGCCGCGCTCGACTCGTCCGATCACCCACAATGCCTGACAGGTCACTTCCGCGAGCGTTCCCTCGTGCGTATCCGCGAGCGTGGACCGGGCAAAGGCGACAGCGGCCTCCTTGTCGTTGCGACCCAAGGCGACTTCGGCCTCCCCGATGGCTTGACGAGCCTCGTGAGAGCGATCCGGATCGGGCGCCGAACGCAATGTCTCGAGGTAGTCCTCAGCTTCGTCCCAGCGACCCGCGGCGATCATGGCATCCACCAGGTCGAATCGAACCTCGATACACAGCGCGGCGTCGGCGTCCGAGGAGAGGATCCGGTGACCGGCCTCGAGAGCGCGCTGTGGTTGACCTGCGAGCGCCCACGTTGCTAGCAACAGTCGGTCTGCCTCGACGGGACGCTCCCCCTGTGCACGCAGCGCGAATGCCTCGGCGGACTCGAGCCACCCTTCGGTCATGGCCCGACGGGCCGCCACGAGCCACAAGTCGGCGGATCGGCCGCGGTCGCCCGCACCGAAGGCCAAATTGGCTGCGATCTGACAGGTCCAACCTTCGAGGTCTGGATGAATCGTTTCAAACGCCGTCAGAAGGGACGAGCATGCCGCCTGCCGTTGCTCTGGAAGGAGCGACGATTGCACCGCGTCCACGGTCAATGCATGCCGGAAGCGGAACTCGCCACCGTCGGTGTCGACGAGTTGGGCCCGGGTGGCCTGACGGAGCCGGTCGATCGCCTCCTCCGGAGGGCAACGGAGCGCGGCGGCCACCACGTGCCAGTCGAACTGGCGCCCGAGGACAGCGGCATAGCGAAGGAACTGCACAGTCGCATCGGGCAGCGCGTTGAGTCGGGTCTCAATCGCCACGCCGATCGACTGGGGCACAATGCTCGTGGACATGGTGTTTTCGACAGCGGTAGCCAACAACTCTTCAATGAAGAAGGGCACCCCGTCGCTTCTGCTCGCCACGACATCGATGAGGTCTGGTGCCAAGGTGCTCGCATTCGGACAGCCGCGCACCATGGCCTCCGCCTCGGTCGGTCCGAGCGGGTCAAGGGTGACCGCCCAAACGACGCGGCGCGCCAGAAGTCCGTCCATCAGGTCCGTCCCTGCGCCGGGTTCGCCGTCTCGTAGCGTCAAGACAACCACCACCGGGTGTCCGGGCAGGTTGTCGGCCAAGTAGTCGATCGCCTTCGTCGTCTCGTGGTCGGACCAATGCATGTCCTCGATGATGAGAAGTGCGGGCGCGCTTGGCGCCGACCACTCAGTGAGTAGTCGCAGGATCCCTTCGGCGAGGACAACGGAACCGCCGTCGGAAATGGCCTCACGCGTCTCGACCCACTCTGGAACAAGTGAACCGAGGGCAGGCAGAAATGGGGCCAGCCTTGCCGAGGGGCGCAACCCCGTCCGAGATGCCGCGAGCAGCGCCTCACGCAGCGGGCGAAAAGGGACGTCCGCGGCTGCCGGGCTACAGCGTCCGGCGAAGACCGGAGCTCCCGCCGTACGGGCCCAGTCGGCGAACTCGCGCACCAAGCGGCTCTTTCCGATTCCGGCCGGCCCCCTGACCACAAGCATCTGGCCGGCTGCCCGCCATGCTCCTTGCAGCTCAGCGAGCTGCTCGCCGCGGCCGACCATGATCGGGCAGAGAGCGTTGCTGCTCGTCTGGGGTCTTCGCGCCGAGTTAACCATGGTTTCCGACCTTACGACCCTTTGCCAGCCCTTACACGCCGCAGACCGGCCAGGGCCGTCCTGGACACGTTCGCTCGCTACTCGCTAGTCGCAATAGGTGCGGCAACACCCTCGAGGACCACGACGGGTATCTGTCGAGTGGCACGCGCCTCGAACTCTGCGAGGCCCGGGGCGTAATCTCTGATGATCGCAAACAGCCGGTCACGCTCCTGGCCTTCGGCCACAACGGCCCGCGCCTCATAGGTTTCACCACCCAGTTCCACGGTCACAGACGGGTTCGCCGACAGATTGTGGAACCACGCCGGATCATGGGGTGCACCTCCTTTCGATGCCACGACGACGACGCGTGATCCGTCGATACCGAAGCCCAATGGCGTCGTCCTCCGCCGGCCCGTGCGAGCTCCTATGGTGGTCAGGAGCAGAACGGGAAACCCGAGGTGCGCCACCACGCCGCGGTGCGCCCGAAACTCTTCAATCACAGGAACGTTTCCTGCCAGGAACTCTTCATCGGTTGGCAATGACGTATCTCCTTTGCGACTCGGCGAGACCCCACCTCTTTTGATTATCGGGTCTGATATTCGCGGGCAAGGCCAGGGTGCCTTCATTGCTCATCCGGTCGCCAGAAACCCGTTTCTTTCCCGCTGGCGATGGTTCGTCCAAAATGGACGCAGCTGACCAATAGAGGCGCACCCCGATGCGGGGTGAACGTGTCTGACACGCCTTCGCTGCAAGCCCTTGGTGAGTGCACATTTCCTCCCCACGACCACCTTCGTTATGCCGCCCCGGTCCCGATACTCGTCTAGAGAATCGCTAGAACGTCAGGCCAGCCTGAGAGGTGTCCTCGAGGACCGCGACATGGCGCTCGAACCGGTCGTGTTCGAATGTGCCACCGAGCCCAACGTTCTCAATCGCGAACGCCACCTTGGAGAGTGGCTCAGCGTGGGCGGCGCGTTTCGTTGCCAGTTTCAGTCAGTTCCAGTTGTCAATCTTGATGTCGTTCGGATCGGGAGCACCTTTCCCGGTTTCGACAAGCGACTTGAGGCTCAGCAGATAGACGGCCCACTTGGTACTGCAGTGGTGCATAAACTCCACCGCTTCCTTCCAGCCCTCTTGCTTGAAGAGGACAACGGCGTACTTCCCATCCTGTTTTAGGTCCCAACTTACCTTCGTGCCGATCCATTCTTCGGGTCCGTCTACGACTTCCCAGAGGACGCGCTCGTCGGGACTGAGCTTCGAGCACCTTCATGTCGAAACCGCCAACCCCGAACCGAAATCGGAGCACTTCACCCACTTTGCTTTCGCCTGTAGTGTCGGTTGTCCACCAAGTGGAGAGCCCATCGGCGGTACTCAAGGCTCTATAGACATCATTCGGTGACGCTGATTCCATTCCGACTCTGTGCAAAATATCGGGCATGTTCTACTCCTTCTAGTTTGTTCGTTCTCACCTTGCAACGCGATCCGTCAGCGAGCGACTGCCTGGGTTTCGCGGGGTTTACAATTGCGGTTGATCGTGGTCGTTAGTTCAGGATGCGACAGGTGCTGCGGTCACGAACGATGCGCTCTCACGCTCCATTACTTTGACTGCCCCGCCGCGCCAGGCCTCCGCGATTGAACCCGACATAGGGTCAGGGAATATGTCCTCGTCCCCGTTCTCCACTCCATCGAAGATCGCTCCGGCAACCGACTCCCGTGTGGCCTTGGGGATATCGAACCCTCGCGTCATCTCCGTGTCAGTGGGCCCAGTCAGAACGGCGTGGACCGTGACACCTTGCCCGGCCAGGAGTGCGCGGAGCGACTGCGTCATGTTGAAGAACGCCGCCTTTGAGATGGCGTATGACGGAGTGAGCGGAAGCGGGGCGAGGGCCATTAGAGAGACGTTGTTGACGATCTTCCCCCGAGAACGCGTTAGCAAGGGCAGACAGGCCTGGGTCACCGCGTATGGGCCAAAGAAGTTCACCCTCAGAGCCTCTTCCAGAATGCCACGATCGGTCAGATCGTCGTAGGGTGCGACTCCGGCGTTGTTGATAAGGACGTCGAGGGACGCGACTTTTGCGACGGCCTGCTGAATCTGCGTCTCGCTGGTGATGTCCAAGGTCAGGGGCGTGACACGATCATCTGCGTGACTTATGGGCTGACGTGTGCCGGCATACACCCGAGCGGCGCCTCTCCGCAGGGCTTCCTCCACTAGCGCCTGCCCGATACCGCGGTTGGCTTCTTCGGCTACTACGCCCAGGTGGCCACCATGGTGGGCGACGAGAGGGGCCCCCGAGTCCCCGAGCTTGTCCGGCGCATCGCCGTCCACGCCCCGAGTGTCGACCCCGCCGCGGCCATGGCCCAGACCCTCGTGCGCCTCCATGATGGCGGAGTCGCCTTGGGCGACGTACTGGTCGACTGCGGATACTCCAACCGGCACCCCAAGACCTTCGCTGCGCCGTTGCGAGGCGCCGGGGCCGCCTTGGTCATGGACCTGCACCCGGGGGATCGGGGCCGCCGGGGCACCTTCGAAGGAGCCATCGGCGCCAACGGCGCACTGTTCTGTCCGGCTACCCCCGAAGCGCTCTTGGACCTCGGGCCACTCAAGCGGGGGGCCACCGAAGAAGAGACCGCGGCGCACGACGCCCGCTTTGCCGAGTTGGCGCGTTATAAGTTCTCCCCGCTCAGTGCTCCCGACAGCGACGGCTACCAGCGCGTCATGTGTCCGGCCGCGGCCGGCAAGGTCCGCTGCCCGCACCAGGCGGCCTCGTTGGCCCTGTCGTTCGACCACCCGAGCGTGTCGCACCCGCCCGAAGAACTGCCGCGCTGTTGCGCGCAACGGAGCATCACCGTTCCGCCACAGGTAAACGAGAAGACCGCGTCAAAAGCACGACTACGCCGGGCCGGCCCATCGCGACTCGTATGCCCGGCGCACCGCGGCTGAGCGCACCTACGCGTCGTTGGCCGATCCTTCCGTCGGCGGGATCCGCCGGGGCTGGTGCCGCCTCTTCGGTCGGGCCAAGAACACGCTCATGTACGCCCTCGCCGTCGTCGTGCGCAACGTGCGGATCCTCGAGTCCTTCGAGCGGCGCCAGGCGGAAGAAGCCCGCCGAGTCGCCGTCGGCCCTACCCGCCGCCGCAGAAGGCGTCATCAACGGGACTCCCTCGAACCAGCCGAGCAGCCGATGCCCGAGGTCGAAACCGCTCCGGGATAGCTGACCCAGCTCACGCGCCCCAAAGGGGCGCCATCGAGAAGAGACCGCCCACCCTTATTTCCCCGCGGCCCACGCCCCAGAAATCGGGACGCAGCAGGGTCGAACCGGGTGCTTGTCACACCCGCATGCTCGACTGACCAGGCAATTCACCCGACTTCGGTGAACCCGCTGGCGGACTTCGGTGAAAATTTTTGAGTGGCGGGGGCAGGATTTGAACCTGCGACCTTCGGGTTATGAGACCTAGAAGTGTCGTCCACCAGGAACTTTACAGATCGAGCCTGTAGTACCGAGTCGGCCGACTAGCTGGGAGAATGGACGAATCGGGCTTGGAACCTGCGAAGTGATCGCTGACACGGGAATCCGAATCCGTGGGATTTTCGTGGGATCGAAAGAGGGCTTCTAAGACGTGGACAACGCACTTCCTGTTTCGAGGAGAGTCTTGAGACTGGAGAGCACAGCTGGCCAACCTTCCGACACCCCGCGCAAGACGGGGCTCCCAGGTGTGAAACCCGAATGAGTGACCGTGAACTTCGTGGTTCCCACTGCTACAGGCTCGATGTCGTAGGTCACGGTGGAGCGGGTCCCAGCCCGCCATGCGTTGCCCGTCGCCTCATCCATCCCAACTTTGCTCACCCACTCTGGCGTGAACGTATGCCACGTGTACCGCAGTCGGCGGTAGGGATCGGCCTCGAGGATCACCTGCTCGGGATCGCTGACGACGAGACCGACCTCAGGGTGTTCGAGGTCCCACGTGGAACCCGTCGTCCATTCTGAGCGGAAAGTCTTCGGACCGGCCTGCTGATGTCTCCAATATTGGGTGGTCATCGTCGGTTCGGTGAGACCACGCCAGATTTGTTCGGGTGAAGCCTGGATGTAGATCGTGTAGGTAAAGCTCTCTGTGGGGTTCAGGTCAGTCATTTCGGCTCCTTTCGTGTCAAATGTCGTATTGATTGGGCGAACTTCAGCTGCCGCAGGCGAGTGCCACGTCGGCCGGCTGCACGCTCGTCGCCTTAGGCCTCCGAGCCCGAATGAGAATGAGCGCGGCAGGAATGGCAAGCAGCGCACTGAGTCCAGAGACCGTGCAGGCGACGTGCATGCCAGCGGTGAGCGCGACTGCATTGGTCGCACCGTGTTCGATCACTGCGTGGAACTGGGACGCCGCAAGGGAGGAGGCGACAGCCACGCCGATCGCGCCACCGACATTCTGCGAGGTGCTGAGCAGACCAGAGGCAATACCGGCGTCGCTCGCGGCGACTCCGGTGAGTCCACCGATGGAAACCGGAACGAAGCTGAAGGCAGTCCCGATCCCTCCCACGAAGAACGGGCCGGCCAGATTCGCCCAGAAGCTCCCATTGGCCGGAGCCTGCGCCGCCCACAGCATGGCGATCCCGATAAGGGTCATGCCAAGGACCATCACGTGCTTGGGCGAGGTCTTGGTCACGGCCTTCTGAGACAGGCCGCTGAAAGAGACTGCGGCCGAGGTGACAGAGGCCGTCATCCAGGCGGCGCCGGCGGCAAGGGCCGAGTAGCCGAGCACCTGCTGCATGTACAGGGTGCCCAGGAAGACGAAGGTCAAGAAACTCGTGCCGATCAGGAAGCCGACGACGTTCGATCCCGCCACACTGCTGAGCCGAAACAGTCGTAGCGGCAGGAGCGGCGCTTGCACCTTGGATTCGACGAGCAAGAAACACACGAGCAACGCGGTGCCGACCCCGAGCAGGCCGATCGTCCAAGGAGACGCCCACCCGACCTGCGGGGCTTCGGAAACGGCATAGACATATACCAGCAGCGCAGCGGTGATCGAGATCGCACCGAACGGGTCGTAATGCCGGCGACCGTCCCGGCTGCGGCTTTCGGGCACCACCCTCGGGGCCATGATTAAGGCGCAGACTCCGATGGGAACGTTGAAATAGAAGATGCACTGCCATCCGACGTAGGTCGTCAGGATGCCCCCGGCCAAGAGCCCCACGGTGCCCCCCAAGGCACCGACACCGCCCCAGATCCCGAGTGCCTTGTTGCGCTCGGTGCCTTCGGGGAACATGTTCGTCACGATCGAGAGCGCGGCCGGGAGCACGAGCGCGGCACCGAAGCCCTGGATCCCCCGCAACACGATCAGGAAGGTGTCCGAGGATGCGAGCCCGCCCCCGAGCGAGGCGCCGGTGAAGATGGCCAGGCCTGCCATGAGCATGCACCGCCGACCAAGGAGGTCGGCGGTGCGGCCGCCCAACAGCACGAAGCCCGCGAAGGTCAGACCGTAAGCCGTGACCAACCACTGCAAATCAGCCTCTGGGAAGTGGAGTGAGCGCCCAATGCTGGGCAGGGCAACGTTGACAATCGTGAAGTCCACGATGGTCATGAAGTAGGCCACCAGCAGCAGGCCAAACGCCGGCCAGCGCCGGTCGAACGAACGGGCCGGACGCCTGGCTTGGGACTCAGCGCCTTGCCGGCGAAGTGCCGTCTGGGACCCGCTTTTCTTGGTGAGCACGGCCGTTGACATGGTCTTTCTCCTCTTCAGTCGATGTGCAACCAAAGGTAGCACTTTCTCTTCCGATGCGCAACCCAAAGTTGCGTATTGGCCTCTGACGTGCTACTATGAGTTGCAGTTCTGAGAGTTGCCGAGAGGAGCAGGGTGACCGTGTCTGGCCTAGAGATTGAGCGGGACGTGCTGATCGAAGCGCCGGCGGAGGTGGTGTGGAGGACCATTACGGAGCCCGATCAGATGAGCCAGTGGTTCGCCGATCGGGTGGATCTCGTCGTCGAACAAGGGTCCCGTGGCTACATGCAGTTCGGGGACCAAGGGGGACCGGTAGTCGTCGAGACGGTCGATCCCCCGACGCGCTTCTCCTTCCGCTGGAACTATCCACACAACGAGGAGCCGGCCGTCGGCAACTCGATGCTCGTCGAATTCACTCTGACGCCCGAAGGCGAGGAGCGAACCCGCCTTCGCGTGATCGAAAGCGGACACGAGCTCTGTGAGTGGCCCGATGCCGAAAAGCAGCGCTATGCGGACGAACACCGAGAAGGTTGGGGCGAGTTCTTGGATCGTCTTGATCGCGTCCTGTCGGGGTCCTGAGCCAGATGACGACGGCGACCGACGACGAGCTCTGGGCGGCCGTCGGCGACCCCTCACGTCGCCGGGTGCTCGATCTGATCGTCACCAATGGCGAAGTCAGTGCTAGTTGGTTGTCACACAAGGTGCCATTCACCCGTCAGGCGGTATCGAAACACCTCGTCATCCTCGAGGATGTCGGATTGGTCGGTCGGCGCAAACAAGGGCGTGAAGTTCTCTACCATGTTGAAGCCGGTCGCCTGGATGAAGCGACTCGCGCCATGACAAATCTCGCCGCCCAGTGGGACCGTCGGCTCGCCACGATCAAACGCCTCTCCGAAACCGCACACACAGAAGGCCGGAAAGAGCAGTCTTCGCCTTCGGATCCCTCGCGCCCTCAGATTTGACGCCGCATTCGACAAGTCTGCGCGAGACCCCTTTGGTGGTGGCAACCCTCGTACTACTGGTACTGCCTTGAGAGAGCGGGCAATTGTCGTCGTGAAATCGTGACCCGTCATTTCAAACTCCTCAAAGTCCGTCATCTGCTGGCGGCTCCCTCTGGATCTGCAATCGGTTGATGCTCGCCTTTGGGCCGAGAGTCAGAGTGCTGTCAGTCGAACGATCTGCCGGCAGAAATGCGAGGCCATTGGGCGATGGGCCGGCCCCCAGGCCAATCGGCTGGCGTCCAGTCCGGTGCTCCGGAACTCGACCTTGTGAACGAGCACTGCTGGGGCCACCCTTCGGGCGAGTCCTCCCAAGATTCTTGCCGCCCGTAGACCGTGAGATCCATCAGGGCGTAGTTGTTGTCCATGACCTCTGCGCCGCGCCGCGACGTCCAGTAGGTCTCGAAGACCCGGTCCCCTTCACGCACATAACACACGAGATGGAATAAACCGAGCTCTCGTCCGACGAGGAGTTCTTCCAGGGAGTCTTTCGCAGAATACCAGGGCATCTTCCAATCCATGAAATCTCGGTAGCGAACGCTCTCGTCGTATGGACCCTGGCAGAGCACGGCGAACGTAATGTCGCGTGAGTGAAGGTACGAGAGCTCGGACATCTGCGTCGTGACCCAGGTGCAGCCTTCGCATTGCTCGGCCGAAGAGTGACCTTCCCACCACATGAAGTAGTACGCGATGAGCTGGCGGCGCCCCTCGAACGCGTCGAGCAACGTCACTGGGCCCTCAGGGCCTGCCAGGGTGAGGTTTGGATCCATTTCGACCATCGGCAGCCGCCTTCGAGCCGCGGCAATAGCATCGCCTTCCCGGGTGTGGTCCTTCTCTCGGCGTCGTATTCCATCGATCGCGACTTCGAATTTCTGCCGCTCGACCACCGGCGGCAGGTTTGAAAGCTCGAATTCGTGTGTTTCGTCAGTCATCGTTTTCCTCCTTGCGTGAATCTTTGAAGGGATTCTTGGCGTAGAGCCAAAGACCGAATTTCAGGTCTCGCTCGGAGGCACACGACGGGAATGCTCGTCATCGGTCACCGCCAGGTAGGGGCCAACAATTTTCATCGGGAATCGAGCGGAAATCACCGAACCGCTGAAACGCCGAGAGCAAAGGCGTTCTATGATTCACTCGCTCTCGTATTCGTCGCGGCGACGCAGCCAACTCATGGGCTGACCGTCCTCGCCGCGGCCTTTTGGGGCCCGATCGAGGATCGCGTAGTAGCCCATCAGGGCTTCCGTACCGCGGGCATAGCTGGAATAGCAGTGGTAGACGGAGTCGCCTTCAAGAGCGAAGGTGCTCACACCGTGGCCCTCGGAGAAATACCCGTCGATGCTCGTCCCCGTCGCTGTCGCGTTCTGACTCGTGACCAGTGGCAATGTCTCGCGGACAGCGGGCTGCTCGTTCAGAACCCTCAAGAGCGCGATCTCGTTGGCCTCGTGCAGCGGAGCAGGTGCTGCGTGTGGCATCCCCTGTCCGGCCGAAACGCCGTAATCAAAGTTGAAATCGCTCTCGTGGCTGGATGCCCAGTTGAAGCTCCAACCCATTCGCTCCCGATAGTCGAGCAGCTTGTCGATCGGAGCACGAGACACGCAGATCAACGTCACGTCGCACGCCTTGAGGTGGGCCAAAACGCCATTGAAGCTGTCGGCGGTCGACGAACATGCGGGACATCCGCCGTCGTATTGGGGGCCGAACATGAAATGGTAGATCACCAGTTGCGTACAGCCATCGAACAATTCCGACAGCCTCCTCGCCCCGTCAGAAGTCTGAAGCACATACTCCTTGTCGACGCGCACCCAAGGGAGCTCTCGACGCCGTCGGGCAAGTTCGTCGCCCAATCGAGTGAACTCCTTCTCGCGGCTGAGTAGCTCTTCGGCCGCAGTGAACCACTCCTCACGTGTACCGGTCTTGTGATCAGGCACTAGCTAAGTCTCCTTGTCGTTGCAACGAGCGTGGGTCGCCGTTGAGGCGAAATGGTTCACATAGGTGGAATGAGTCCGGGAACCGATGAGGGCGCGATAACGATCAGGATTCCAAATCCGATGATCATTAAGGCTAGAGGGACGTCGATGGCAGATTTCGCGGGCAGAAGCTTCTGGGCGACTATCAAGACGGCCACTGCAATCATCCAGATAATGCTCATCACGCCAAGCGCCACAAGCACCGCCATCAGCCCGATGCTTGAGCCGACACAGAAGAATCCGAAGCCGAGCCCAGAGCTGACGGTCTCACGGCAGCGGCGACGAAAATGCCGCTTGGGCGGCGTGAGCTCGTAGATGCCTGCCGCGATGGTCACCGCGCCGGCAGCGACCGTCGAGTGAGGCCGATAGAGCTCATATACAGCGACACCCACGATCGCCCACACCGCGAGGTACGACACCACGAACAGAGGCACGGAGCGAATCTGTTTAGACACAAGCGTGTCTCTCACGACGGCGGGCAGCGCGCCTGGCAACATCATTGCCGCCATCATCCACACCCATAGGGCGAGAAAGAACCCAAAAGATCCGAGACCTGACTGAACCCCCATATTCATCCCGTTCATCTCGTGGATCGCGACGACCCAGGAGACGGCTGCGACACCAACGGTCGCGATCAATGCGGCTGTTATCAGGGCAATTGTCTTGGCGTTCGTTGAGAGGCCTCTACGAACAGGGGGTTCCGCAATTGTCCATTCGGTTCCGAACATTGTCACCCTCCCGTGGTGCTGCGCTGCTTCGTGAATTGTCTCTCGGGCTTGTCGACGTTGGTGGTTTCAGTTGAGTCCACGCTGTTCCTCCTCCGCTTATCCAACCTTGTCAAGGCCGTCCCACCTCGCGTGTGCGGCCTCCACCGTGTGCCAGTAAGTCTTGATCCATTGTCGGAAAGCCTCGAGTGGTTCGTCTAGGGATCGCCCTAGATCGGTCAGCTCATAGAGCATTGCGGTCTCCACGCGTTGGGGATCCAGGCACCGCCCAATAAATCCGTCACGCTCGGCTCGACGCAGCGTATCGGTGAGGACCTTGTGTGAGATTCCATTCAGCGCACTGTGAAGCTCTTGATAACGGTGTCCTCCGTCAGCCAGTTCGGCCAGGACAGCCAACGTCCAGCGACCATCTAGGAGTCGCAGGAGTCGACCCGCCTCAAACAATCCATTAGTCATGGCGCTCGAGTTCAGCGCTTCACTCGCAAATCGATCGCGGTCAAGATTGGGTGACAGCGGACTGGTCATCGGAATCAGTCGGACCGCAAGATCTCGGCGACCGGCTGATGGGCGCCGATCCTGGCAGGTAGCCCGGTGGCGAGAGCCACCCCGATCAAGGTTGCAGGAATAACGGCGAGCAGGGACCAGATAGGCGGCGTCGCGGTGCTGAGGTCTCCGCCAACGACCTGATAAAGCAGCAACCCGAGCGGGATCCCAAGACATGCGGCGACAAGGGCAGGGAGCATCTGTGCTGCCGTTGTGCCGGCGGTGAGCTGGCGTGGTGTGGCGCCGAGTGCTCGGGCCAGGGCCGTTGCGATTCTCGTGTCGATCACTGTCGCCCAGGCCGTGAAGACCGTACATATCGCCGCTAGACAGGCCAGAGCTACGCTCACGGCGATGAGGACGTGGTTCGCGCTCTCGTAAATTGCCGAGTTCGAGACAAAGCTGGCCGCCGCATGGTTCTGATGATTCGCGAGCTGCTGCTGCACAGTTAGCGCGGCGACAACCATCATCACAGTAATCGTAAGGCTGGATGTAGTGAGCAGCGTCCTTCGACCGCGCCGGGCGATAAGCCGCAGTGCCAGTAGCAATGGGATCGGTAGATGGGTTGAAACAGAAACGAGCAACTGATGCCGTCGCGGTGCTGTCGCAGGATTGTGAAGGGCGTGCAGCGTGCTGATTCGCGCTGCCCGGACAGCTGGTACCAGGGTGGAGCCCACGGCTACGAGTAATGCGATGCTGATCACAAGGGCGGCGGTCGAACCTGTCAGTGACGGGGAAGGAGCGCCGCCCAACAATCCGTCGCCGGGACTGGCAAGGTTCGGAGCTATTAGCGCACCCGAAGCCAACCCGACGGCGGCTGCCACCAACGCCAGGATGACGTTTTCAGTGAGCAATACTGCTCCGACGAACCCCGGCGAGGCTCCTGCGGCTTTAAGGAGCCCGACCCGACGGGTCTGCTCGGCCATCCGGCCGCCGACGAGAACGGCGATGCTGGAAACCGCGAGGATCGCCAACAAGGTGGTGGCAAGCAGTAGCACCTTTTGATCAAGCCCGATTACTCGATAGTCGGCAGCTTGGATGGCTGATGCGGGTTGCACACTCGCGGGAACGCCACCAGCGGTGCTGAAGGCATTCGCAGGTGCATCGAGAGCGTGCGGCGGCGCGTCCGGTGCCATCTTGATGTCTAAGACGTAGCCGAGCGGCTCGTTCGCAGTCGCGAGCGCCACAGTGTCTTGGCGCGTTACCCAGATTAGACCGGGCGTCGAGGCCGGGTAGAACGGCTGTGCCGTGGTGAGTGCGATCCCGACAACCTGAAGACGATGTCCTCCTACAGAAACCTCGTCGCCAACGTGTAGACCGAGAGCCTTGGCAAGCCCCTGCTCAAAGACAGCGCCTCCCGATGTAATCCAGTGCCCAGCCGTGAGCAACGGCTGGTCGACGTCAGATGGTCCGGGGTCGCGGCCTTCGGCGTCTACTGGAACGTCAATCCCTTTGGCAGTGAGCCGGGTGAACGCGACCGGGAACGGTCCCGCCGTCGCGGCGACTCCGTCAGCGTGTAGCAGGGGTTTGAACTGACCAATGGACGGTGCGCGGGTAGACCCCGGCGCTGGGCCGTTCTCGGCCACAAAGTCGGGGCCTTTCGTGGCGGCCTGCGTCCGTGCGAATGGATTCTGACTTGAGTGGCGCAACGTGAGCGCAAGGGTGAGCGTCGAAGTGGTTGTCACCACTAGCAGGACCAGAAGGAGCGCCTGCAGCTTTCGCCGCCTCAGGTCGCCGGCCACGAGCCGCCACACCAGGAGAGTGCGTCCCATCTCGACTACCCCTCAAGCCCGCTGATGGCGCTTAGCCCTCGTGTCGTACCTCCGGTCAGCCGCGCTTCGTCTACGAACTCGCCGTCGCGCATCGAGATGAGTCGGTCAGCGGTCGCAGCAACCCTTTCGTCGTGGGTCACGATTACTACTGTCTGACCGTTGAGGTGGAGCTGATCGAACAGCCGCAGTACATCCGTTGTTGCATCGCTGTCAAGGTTGCCCGTAGGTTCGTCAGCAAGCACCAACGTGGGTTCGTTGGCCAGAGCACGCGCTATCGCGACACGCTGACGCTGTCCGCCCGAGAGCTCAGAGGGAAGGTGGCGAGAACGCTCTGACATACCTATCTGCTCGAGGAGTTCCGTCGCCCGGTGCCGCGCCGATCGGGGAGACCCGCCGGCGAGAAGCACTGGAAGCTCTATGTTCTCAAGCGCTGTCAGCTCGTCGACCAGATGAAATGCCTGAAAGACAAAACCAATCGTTGTACGACGCAGGCGCGCGAGCCGGGACTCCGGCATGTGATCGAACTGTTCGCCGGCAAGCCAAAGCCTGCCTGTCGACGGCCGTTCGAGGCCACCGAGCAAATACAACAAGGTCGACTTGCCGCACCCACTCGGGCCAATGATGGCCACCGTTTCGCCACGTAGGACCTCGAGGGTGATCCCCTCAACGGCCCGCACCGATCCGTTGCCCTGGCCGTACTCTTTCCGCAGGCCCTCGGCCCTTAGTACCACGCCTAGTTGAGTCATTTCTGCTTCACCCCGTTCCAGTAGCGTGCACAGGCCTCAAGCCATCGCAGATCCGCCTGCAACCTCAGGACCACACCTTCCAGCAGGAGCGCTGCCACCGACCCGCTCCGTTCCGTGAGCGAAGCTCGTTCGGCCTCGCGCAACCCAACCAGGAGTTCGCGACGTTGAAGATCTACGATTCGGACGGGGTCGGCTAAGCCAGCAGCGGCAGCCGATACCAGCTTGAGGTGAAACTCGGCGGGCGCTGGCTTGGGCCAGCTCACGTCATTGAGCCACTCGAGGACACGCTCCCGACCTGCATCGGTCAGTTCGTAAACCTTCCGATCCGGTCGATCCGTCTGCCCTACGCGGACGGAACTCACCAGTCCCGCTTTCTCAACGCGGGTCAAGGTCACGTAGACCTGACCTTCGTTGAGAGCCTCCGCCAGGGGACCGAGAGCGAGGGTCAGCCGCGCTCTCAACCCATAGGCATGAGAGGCCTCCTTGGCCAAGAGAGCCAAAAGGACCTCCTGCACGATGCCGAGTTGGTAACTCGCAACGGGTTCGGAGTTCGGTTGTGAGGAGAGTTGTGGTCTCGACATTGTACCCCTAACGGTTTAGCTTAACCTAACCGATAGGTACGCCGGCCGTCAAGGGTCTGCGGCCCAGCCTGACGACCGACCGCAACTCCCGCACCTGCAGGTGCCGCTTCGAGAGCGAGAGCTGCCCCCAAGGGAGTGACCGAAGACGTTCGCCTGCTCGCTAGCGGCAACCTCTCCCTAGCTGGAGCGAGGTGGTGCTGTGACTCCTCCGGTAGATGGAATCTCGCAAAGCCAACTCGCGCTCGCATGACGCAAGGACCACGACCATCCACTTGTTCGGTCCTACGTCGAGTGCGCCCGCCAGGCCATCACCTGATCGTCGACGAGACCCAGACCCTCGCCGTCATCGGTGCAATCGCCAACATTGCCGCGCCCGTCGGATCGACCCATCCGGCGTCGCATCGTCTCAGCTCAACGACTGGATGTTGCTACGACCGCGCTAGGGATCGGCAGCAGCCGGCCTTTGGAGGCACCATCATGCGACGGGACTCAAACCAGCGTCGCCGGGACGTCGGTCAACTCCATTTCAAGAGAGCGATGTTCCGAGGGACTTTGAGTAGTGCAGCTGCATAGGGCATGCCTAGGGCTGCACTATGCACTGCCATCTCTACCGACGACTCGACCGCGAAACCGCAGCGTACGGGCCGCGGGCGCGGCGCCACCCTGCATAGGGCTGCATAGGGCAAGGGTGAGTAGGTCCCGAGAAAAAGCCCCGATAAACCCCAATTTCGGACACTCGGCCCAACGCGAAAACGCTGGTCAGCGGCCTGTGCCCTATGCACGAGACGCGCCGACCAGCGTTTCAATGGTGGCGGGGGCAGGATTTGAACCTGCGACCTTCGGGTTATGAGCCCGACGAGCTACCAGACTGCTCCACCCCGCGGCGAAGAAGAGCAGTGTACACGGCTCTCGTGGACCCTTGTCCAGCGGCGAGGACTAAAGCGTCTGCGCTGTGGGGGGTGGGGGTGGGGGGCTCAGCGGGTCTGTCGAAGCCGCCGGCGGAGGTGGCGGGCTGGTGGAGGCTGCGGGACTCCCGCCGTCGGTGGCGGCCGTCGGATTCGAAGGAGGCGCACTGCCTGGTGCAGCAGCGGTGGGAGGGGCGAACGTCGTCGCTGTGGGGGCCGCCGCCGCCGATTCGGGCGCCAAGGTCGAGCGCGCCGTGCTCGGACTCGTGGGCTTGGAGAGCGGCCACGAGGCGATCGATGTCGGCGTCGGTGGTGGGCGTGGCCCGGCCCGTCTTGGTGGCGTAGACGGCTGCGCCGAGGTCGCGCAGAATGCCGTCGGCCCCCCTCTTGGACTGGACCTCGTCCAGCTTGGCCTGACCCTTCTGCGCGGCGTCCTTGGCCATGACTGGTAGCCGCCGTCGCCTGTGCCTTTACCTTGTCGAGCAATCCCATCAGCTCATCCTTCCACGCGGGGGTTTCATCAGCATCTCATGCGGAGCGACTGCCTGCTCATCCTGACGGCTCAGCGGTGGCGAGCGAGCTCGTGGTCGTCGTCGAGGTCTTGGCCTCGTTGACTTGCTGCTCTTGCTCTTGGCGCGGCGCGGTCGTCGTGTGGTCGTCGTAGTCGTCGTCCCCGTCGCCGACCCCAGCGCCTGCTGCGCGTTGGTGATCTGCTTCTGCATGGCATTGATGTCGGTCTGGTACGTGCCGAGGTCGCCCGCCGCGAGCGCCGCCAGGGCGCTGCGTGTAGTCCGCCTGCGCCGCCGCAAGGTCCTGCTGCACCGCAGTGGGAACCGTGCCGGTCCCTGGGCTCGTCCCGGAGCCACCCCCGACGAGTTTCCGGGCGTGGAGATGGTGGTATTGAGCAGGCTGCTCAAGGTGGCCGACACCGTGGACTCGACCACCACCTTTTGCCCCAGCACGCCGATGACGTCGGTCAACTGCGGGAGCGGGTTGGAGGAGGACGCCACGTACAGGGGACGCAAATAGATGATGGACTGGCCAACCGGCACCATGAGTGTGTTGCCCAGAAGCACCTCCGAGCCGTGCTGGTCGTAGAGCGTGATGTCCGATGACACGGTGGGATTGGCCTGAATGTTCGGATCGGCGTTGGCCGGGACCGACGGTGCCCTGGGGCGTCTCGTACACGGTGAGATCCCCGTAGTCGCCCGGATCGGAGGTGGCCACCATGAACGCGCTGAGGTTCAGGTTGTTCGAGCCCGATGAGTTCGACTGCGATGCCGGCACGTAGGCGTCGGTGACGGTGAACGTCTGGGCGGCCGAACCGGGCAAGGCCGTCACTTGGTACAGCGGCGCCATACGCGCCGAGCTCTGGGAGACCACCTGGCCCTGCTGATTGAGCGTGTCCTGTACCTGCAGCGCCTGGGACTGGGTCCCCGCGCCAGCCGTCGGGGAGAGCTGCCAGGCGTTGCTCTCCGAATAGAACTGCGAGGGCGACGTCAGGTGGTAGCGACCGTAAATGGCGGATTGAATGGAGAAGATGTCAGGGGGGTATCGCAGGTGGGCCTGCAGGCCGGCGCTCATCTTCGACAACGGGGTGAACATGTGCGGGAACGCCGCTTCGTAGGCCTGCAGGATCGGGTCGCTCCGGTCGGCGTCGTAGAAGGTCGTCTTGCCCGAGTACGCGTTGATGACCACTTTGACCGAGTTGCGCACGTAGTTGTAGCTGCCGGGCAGGCTGCTCCCGGCCGCCACCTGCTGCGTGTCCGGCGTTCTGCGAGTAGGGGTACTGGTTGGTCGTCGTGTACCCGTCGACGATCCAGTAGATCTGCCCGTCGTTCACCACCGCATAAGGGTCCTGGTTGAAGCGTGAGGAAGGGCGCCGCCTTCTCGGCGATCTGCACCGGGTCCCGCACGAACATGATCCGCGACTTGTCGGTGATCTGGCTGGAGATCAGGAAGTTGAAGTCGCCCAGACGAAGGGCGAAGGCGGCCCGCGTCGAGCAACGATGTGATCTGGACGCCGCCGGTAGCCCCTTTGCCCGAGTAGTGGCTCTCGACATTGCTGCGTCGCTCGTTTGGTAGTCCACCTCGAGCTGCTTGGTGTTCGCCACCACGTAGCCGGTGTCGCCCGCTGGCGAAGTAGACATTGGGCTGGGTGATCTTGGGCAGGCCGTTCGTTGAGGTAGGTGGCACGTCTCTTGATGCCGTAGACCGGGTTACCGTTTGACTGGGCCTGGTTGGCCAGGGCCACCACCGCACCCTCACCGTGGGTGAACTGGAGGTGCAGGTTGACCCACGACTGCGAGGGGAGGTTGGACGGGGAGACTTCGCGGACGCCGATGAGGACCGGGGTGACCTGCCCGTCGATCGTGTAGCGGTCTACGCCGAGCGAAGGGAACGTGTAGTACGACTGGATCCTCTGCTGCTGATCGAAGGTCTGCAGAGTGATCGAGTCGGTCAGGGTCCCACAACCTGATGTTGTTCAGCGTCGGCGCCGAGTTGCGCCACGTCCGTCGATCGAGATGTTGGTCGTGGCGCTCGAACGCTCTTGACCTTCGACATTGTTGAGGTCATAGGCAGTGCGGGTCGCCTCGATGTTGCGCTTTATGTAGGGCGCTTCGAGCGAGGACTGGGCCGGAGTGACCTTCAGGGTCTGCAGCAGCGCCGGGTAGATGACGCCGACGACGAGAGCCACGAAGGCCCAGATCCCGACGGCCAGGACCGGCAATGTCCAACCCTGGCGACGGATGTTGAAGAGCAGGATCGCGGCGGCGAAGATCGAGACGACGACCAGCAATAACAACGCCGGCAGCCGGGCATGCACGTCGGTGTATCCGGCCCCGTTCACGTAGCCGTCGCTTGCGTTCACCAGGCCCCAGCGCTGCAGGATGTACCCCGCCGCCTTGGTCAGCGCGATCAGCGCCAGGAGAACCGAGAGGTGGGCCTTGACCGTCGGCCGCACCCGCGGGATCCCACGTTGTGGCAAGATCCCGCCGTTGAGGTAGTGGAAGAGCGCTGACACGATGAGCGTCACGATCAGGATGGCCAGCGTCCAGTCGACGATGAAGTTCAGGAACGGCAACTTGAAGACGTAGAAACCGATGTCCTTGCCGAACTGCGGGTCCTTGGCGCCGAAATTGCCGCCGTGGCGAAAGAGGATCCAGTTCTGCCATTCCCCGATCGTTCCCGAGGCGGCGATCAGCGCCATCACGATGGCCAGTGCGATGTAGAGACGCCCGGCGTAGGGCCGCACGATCTGCTGGTAGCGGCGGACGAACTCGTCCTTTTGCACGGCGCCGATGTCCTCGCTCGCCAGGCGATCGCAGACGACCAGGTTGACCCACATCACGACGAAGAAGATCGCCCCGAAGACGCCGAAGAGCCCGAGCTTCACCACCAACAGCGTGGAGAAGACGTTGTGGTAGCCGACCGACGAGAACCAGAGACCGTCGGTGTAGATGTTGGCCAGGGTCCGCAGCGATGCCAGCAGGATGATGAAGACGACGATGGCCCCGATGATCCACCACCGGGCTCGCCGACGCGAGCGGGGCGAGCGGGGGGTGGAAAGGTCCTTGGGGGTGCGCACGGGGGCGAGCCTAACGTCCGCCGCCCGCGTAGTCCAGGTCTAGTGCGTCTACAGGTGCCACCAGGCAACGACAGCCCGAGTGGGCCGGCGGATAAGCGTGGCCGGTCGGGAAACCCTTCGGCCATGGGCACGGCTCCCGGCCAGGGCGTTGTCGTCGCAGTCCGAGCATCCGCTCGACGATGTCATGACCCAGCGCACCATTCCGTCCGAAGACGTGGCCGCGGCCACGCCGGCCGAGAAGGCTTGCACGGCGAAGTCGCCCACCAGCCGTTCGATCCGCTCACCCCGCCATTCGCGGAACGCCGCCCCGACGCGATCGCTCACCTCTTCTCCGGCGTCGGTGCCGTCCGCGATGCGCCGGCGCAACATCGTCACCACCGTTCGGGCCAGGCCTGCAGCCGCCTGTTCGACCGCTCCGTCCGGCTGCGATTGCTCCCTCGTCTCCGCCGCCGAATACTGATCCCGGCGGCGAAGGCGTCGCCCAGGTGACCCTGCGCCGCCGAGATGAATGTCGATAGATGGAGGTCCTCGGGACCGAGCAATGCCTCCCCAGCCATGTTCGGCGTGCTCCGCAGCACATCGAGCAGACGGTTCTGGTCGTCCCCCAGGGCGCGCTTGATGTGACGCGAGAGCTGGGCCGAGATGGGCGACAGCAGTTCGTCACGCCGGGCGATCAGCGCAGCGTCCGGTCCCTGATCCTCCTCGACCTCTGACGCATGTCCGGAATCGTCTCCTCCCTCGAGCGCAGCATCAATGTCGACCGCCGTTGCTCCCTGGCTCTGGTCGTGATCGGCACCGCCCGCTGCGGGCGCTGCTTGGGCGACACCACCGGGCTCGTCGGTGGCCGCCCGGATCCGGCAAACAGCTCGTCCACCGACGGCGCCACGCCCGCGGAGCCACCATCGTTGCCCGCCTCGCGTTGCTGCCCGCTCTCGTTTCCGGCCCCGCCGTCGCTCTCGCCCCCGGCCGTCTCGCCCGTCGCCGCCTGATCGTGGGGCACGTCCTTTGGCAGGTGCAACCGGGCCTGGTCGGCCGCAGCCAGGGCGGCGGCGCGGGCGTCCTCGTCGGAGTGCTCCAACTGGCTCAGTATTTCGTCCATGGACGGTCCGCGCCCCTTGGACGGAGGCAGCCATCTCGTCACGGGCGGCCCGGAGCTGCTCGATCTGGATCGACAGCGCACGCCGGCGCCCCGCCAGATCCGTCATGAATCGTTTGCGGGCCTCTTGGACCTGTTCGAGGAGGGCACGTCCCTCCTCCTTGGCGCGGGCGATCACGGCATCACCCTCGGCCAGGGCATCGAGCCGGATCGCGCTCCACCTCCGCCAACGCCTCCTGGCGGGCGTTGGCCACCATGAGCTCGGCTTCTGCCACCCGTTCGGCCGATGCCCCTTCGCTCCGCTCTTGGATCTCGTTGGCCCGGCTCTGCGCCTCGCGGAAGAGAGTCGACGCGCCTTCCTGGGCCTGCACCACGATTTTGGCCGCTTCGTCATGGGCGTGGCGGAGGATCTGCGCGCTGTGCTGGCCGAGGGAGGCGGAGAGAGTCGCCTCGTCGACCACCGGGTGGGCCGCTCGTTCTTCCGCCTCCGCCACGGCTGCCCGTAACTCCTGCTCTCGCTCTTCGAGGAGCTCGATGCTGCCGAGCGACCGTCTGGAGATACGTCTTGACCTCGTCGATGTCAAAACCCCGACGGACGATGGCGAACGAGTGGCGGGCGATGTCCCCCGTCGTCAGACGGGCGGAGGAAATGGGTGAACGGCCTTCAGGCATAGGGAAAGACTACGGCGCCGCCTGGGCTCGGCACGTGACTGGCGGGCAATGTGCCCCCAAGGCGCTTCAGGATCGCCAAGGCCTGGTCGAGTGTGGACACCGCGTAGACGTGGAGTTGCGGGGTGTCCTTGGACAGCGCCGCCTTGTACTCCTGGGGCGGCACGAAGAAGACGGTGGCTCCCGCCCGCTCGACGGCGATCGTCTTCTGGGGCACGCCGCCCACGTCGCCCACCGCCCCGCCGGCGTCGATCGTGCCCGGTCGCCGCGATCGTGCGGCCCCCGGTGAGATGACCACCCGAGAGCTTGTCGATGATGCCCAGCGTCATGGACAGCCCGGCCGAAGGGCCCCCGATGTCGACCGTATTTACCGTGACATTGACCGGGAAGCTCCAGCGACTGCTGGGTGTTGGGGTCGATTCCCAGGTAAGCCGTGGGCTTCCCGCAGACCGCATCCTCCATCGGTCAGCCCCTTGGGCGGGGCCCCGAGTGTGATCGTGCGCGGCGACGACCGGACCGTTGACGAAGGCGCCTGACTCCTTGACCGAAGACTGCTCCACCGAGAGGGTCGCCGTGGTGCCGGGCATCAGACCGTGCAGTGCGCTGACGAGTGAACACACGCCCGTCACCGAGGTTCCGTTGACCGCGGTGATGACCTGTGACACCTTGAGCACGTGCGAGGCCGGCGATCCCGGCGCGATCCCGAAGACGAGCGCGCCCGCATCGTGTTCCTTTGGCGTGTACCCGAGATACGTCAGCGCCGCCGCCTTCGCTTGTGCCTGGGCCTGGCTCATCTCCAAGAATCCCTGCGGGGCCAGCTGATCAGCCGGCGTAGAGGGTCCGAGCAACTCAACTGACGGAACGACCTGGCTGTCCGACGAGAGATAGCGCTCCTGGAGATAGGTCAGCGCCGTCAGCGGCTTCACGAAGACGTCGGTGAGAAGGATCCTTCCCGAGAGCGGGTGATCGAGTTTGGACGGAACCTTGATGAAGGACGTCACCGGTGAGGCATCCCCCGGAGAGAGCGCGTAGTAGTTGACGTTCCAGTGACTGAGCACCAGCGTCGCTGCCACGAGCAGAGCCGCCACCGTCGTAAGGACGATGGGCCAGCGGCGGCGGCGGCCACCCGGCGGCGCGTCCCGACTGGTTCGGGGGGGGATGACCTCGGCCTCCCCGGCGGCATTCGTCGTCATGTCGGCCATACTCGATTCAATGAGCGATGATCCTGCCACGGAACCTGCCGCGCAAAGGCGCGCCGCCGCAGGCCGCCGGCGGAAGGTGATCGCCGCCGGGCACGCGGGCCAGGAGGAACGGGCACGGGCCGGGTCTGCGCGATCCCGACCCTCGATGTGCAGGCGGCGGCGCTCGGCGCGCTGGCCCGATCATCAGTCCTCACCGTGGTCGAGATCACGCATGCGCTTGCGTACCGGGGACGCACCTGTACGCCGCCGGGCAACCGACGCTGCGCTCTCGGTGCGCGGGCGCGGGTTCACGCTCGACCCTGTACGTCGCGATGATCGGTGCCCTCTCCGACCCCGATCCACTGGTCGTGGTCGGAGCGGCCTGGTTCCTGGCCGAACGGCGGGTGACGGCGAGCGTCACCTCGCTCGTCGCAACCGCCGGCGTGCACCCCGACGTTCGGTGCCGCGAGGCTGCCGTGGCTGCCTTAGGCGCAATCGGCGATCCGCGTGGACTGGCGGCCGTCATCGAGGCGCTGGATGACAAGCCCACCGTTCGCCGCCGTGCCACCGTCGCCCTGGCCGGGTTCGACGACCCCCGCGTCGAGCCGGCGCTACACCGCTCCGCAGAGGACAGGGACTGGCAGGTGCGCCAGGCCGCCGACGAACTGCTCCTCGAGGAATAGTCGCCCTTCGCCCGGTCTCCCCAGTCAGTCGCCGTGACTCAATCGTCGTCGGTGAACAGGCGCTTGAGGCGGTCGAACGATTCGAGGCATTGTCCCGCACCCTGTACGACGCACTCGAGGGGGGCATCCACCAGATGCACGGGGACGGCCGTGGCGTCTGCCAGCCGTTGGATCACCCCGCGCAGCAAGGCGCCACCGCCGGTGAGGTGGATACCCTGGAACATGATGTCCTGCGCCAACTCGGGCGGCGCCTCGCCTAGGCAGGTGGCGGCGGCATCGATCACTTGGGTCACGTTCTCCTCCAGGGCCGACCGCACCTCCTCCGGTGACAACACGACGATCTTGGGCCGGCCGGTCGCCACCTCTCGACCGCGGATCTCCGCTCCTTGCTCACCCGGATAGGCAAAGGCAGAACCGATGGCGTGCTTGATCGCCTCGGCGGTGCGTTCCCCGATCGCCACCCCGTGTGTGTGGCGGACGTAGGCCTGAATGGAGGCGTCGAAGTCGAACCCGCCACAGCGCAGCGCCCGCACGGCCACGACGCCGCCGAGAGATATGACGGCCATCTCTGAGGTCCCGCCACCAATGTCAACCACCATGTTGCCCACGGGCTCATGAATGGCCAGGCCGGCCCCGATGGCGGCCGCCATGGGTTGCTCAATGAGAAAACACGCCGACGCGCCGGCACGCCGCGTCGCCTCCTTGACGGCGCGTCGCTCCACCGCAGTGATGGCGGATGGAACGCAGATCAACACCTTGGGCCGATTCAGCCGGCTCACGCCCACCCGGTGCAACAGGACGCTGAGCATCCGTTCGGTCACCTCGAAGTCGGTGATGGCCCCACCTCGCAACGGGCGCTCCGCCACGATGTACCCGGGAGTCCGCCCGATCATCTGCCATGCATCGGTGCCGATGGCGAGGACTTCTCGCGTGCGCGAATCGAGTGCCACCACGGTCGGTTCATTGAGCACCAAACCCTTACCCTTGGCGTACACCAACGTGTTGGCCGTCCCAAGGTCAATGGCCAGGTCTCGTGACATCGTGGCCTCATGGTACGGCCGGTCAGGGACCCCGACCGCATTTCTAGCTCTTTCGTCGGTAGCCTCGGTGTGTGACCCCTACACCCGAGGAGCCACTGGAAGAGGGACCGGACAAGGACTATTCGGCCAAATCCCCCTCTGACGCAGATCCCGCATTGCGCGGCTGGATCGACCCCGATGACCGACTCTGGCGCCACCCGAGCGAGCTGGCGGCGGGCGCGCACGGGCTGTCGGACACGCGTCCGATACTCACCCGCCACCCCCGAGCCACGCTGTTGATCGGTGCGGCCGCCACCCTGGCCGCGGTGGCATGGGCCATCGTGCTGCTGTCCCCTCCCTCCGGTCACGTCGGCCTCTCGGCTTCCAGCGACAGTGCATCCGACGTTCCCGTGACCACGTTGGCCCTCCGGGGCAAGCCGGTCCCCACGTTGGCCCAGGCCGCCGGCCATTCGATGGTGCAACTTCGAGCTGTCACCAGCCACGGCATCGTCTCTCTGGTCGGTGTGGCCGTGGCCGAGGGAGGCCTGGTGGCGACGACCGCCGACGGCCTCGCGGGACTGCGCGGTATCTCCATGATCGGCAGTGACGGTCGCCGTCTCAAGGCCTCGGTCGTTGGCGTCGACGACGCCTCGGACGTGGCTCTCGTCAGCGTGCCCGATGACGTCCCCGTGGCTCCGTTCGCCGACGACGCGACTCTCTCCGATGGAAACGCCGCCATGACGTTGAGCGTGGCGGCCCCGGTCAACGGCACCGTGACGCTGCACTGCCAGGACGGGACGGTGACAGCCATCGACACCGAGATCGCCAGCGGATGGGCCAAAGGCATGCCCGCCATCACATCGGCCGTGACCCCGGTCAACGAGCAACCCGGACGACCCCCTTTTGAATCCAGAGGGCGCAAGTGATCGGGCTCCTCTACACGTCCGGCTCGTCCTCCACCTATCTCCCGACCCATCTCGTGCTGGGCGTGGCTGACGACCTGCGCTCGACCGGTCGGGTCGTTCACGGCTGGCTGGGCGTCGAGGGCGCCACCGCTCCGGGGACGGTGGGGCGCGGGTGGCGGCACTGATGGCCGGGAGTCCGGCTGCCGGGCTCCTGCAGCCAGGAGACGTGGTCGTGGGCTGGGCTCCACGCCGATCCGCTCCATGGCCGATCTGCGGGCCAGCCTCTACGTGATGGCACCGAAATCGACGGTCGGGCTCTCGGTCCTCGATGGCACATCGAGCCACGTCGTCGACGTGACCCTGGGTACCTCGCCCTAGCATGAAGGCGTGAGCATGTTCGGCGCAGGAGACCCCGACAACCCGATGGGCGGACTCCTGGGCGACCTCTTGAAGGTCATCGGATCCGCTCCGGGCGGTGGCAACACGTGGTTCGACGCAGCCCGGACCTTGGCCCACGGCGTCGCGACCGACGGTGAAAGCGACGATAACGCCGACCCGCTGGTGCGCATCGCCTTCGATGAGCTGGCGCGGGTGGCCGAGCTGCACGTGGCCGACGCCACCGGGATCTCGCTGACCAATGGCGGCACGACGCATCTCGTTCGATGCGGTCGGTCCGGGCCAGTGGTCCTACCGCGTGCTCACCGCCTACCGACCCACCCTCGCAGCTCATGGTGGAGGCGCAACAGCAGGGCGCGGCCGCCGTTCCACCCTCGTTCGACCTGGGCCTTCCCGACGATGCCTCAGGTGGTATCGGCGGCCTCTTGAGTCAGTTCGCGCTGACCCTCGGCCCCGTGCTCCTGGGCATGCAGTTCGGCTCGGCCGCCGGCCACCTGGCCCGCCGGGCCTTCGGCCAGTACGCGTTGCCCCTGCCCTGGCCCGAGTCGAACACGCTGCTCGCTGGTACCGGGCAACGTGGCCAAGTTCGCCGAGGACTGGAGCCTGCCCCTGCAGGAGGTGCAACTCTGGGTCTGCCTGCGTGAGCTGACCATGCATGCGGTCATGACGCGGCCGGGCGTCCGGTCATCGCTGAACCTGTTGCTGGCCGACGCCTCGGCCCACGCTGCCGCGTCCCAACGCTCGATGGTGGAACGACTGGGCGACGGGCTGGGTGACCCGTCAGCCCTCGAGGGCGTGCTGAGCGATCCCGAATCGCTGCTAGCCGACCTCATCAGCCCCGAGCAGCAGCACATCTCCAACGCGCTCACCGCGCTGACCACCAGCATCGGCGCCTACGTCGACCACGTGACCGCAGGTATCGCCGCCATCCTTGACCTCGTCCCCGGCTGCGCTCCGTGAAGCCTGGTACCGCTACCGGGTCGAGGACGCCAAGGGAGAGCAGGCCTTCGCGGGGCTGTTCGGGCTTAACGTGGGTCAGGCCGAAGTCGACCGCGGTGCCAGCTTCATCGACGGCGTGGTCGAACGAGCCGGGGAAGATGCGCTCAGCCCGCCTTTGGGCCGACGAGCGGGACCTACCCACGCCGGCCGAGGTCGACGCACCCGGCCTGTGGCTGGCCCGTATCGGCCTGCTCGACTGACTCGCCGGCCTATTCCGACGACGGCGATCCTCGGGGATACCGAGGTCCCACTCCAGCTTGCAGGTTCTCGCGCTCGGCGTCGCGGACGACGCGCTCACGGTTGCGGCGGAACTGCGGGTCGTGCGGAGGCAGGAGCACCAGCCGGGCCAGCACCCGCTCCCGGAAGGCATCGATCACATCGGACGGGCCGAAGTCGGACTGGACATCCCAGTGGGGGGCGATCGGACCGAGGTAGACCACGCGCACGTGCCCAATCGGGTCGATCGGGTCAGCGGTCTCGACTACTTCGTCCTCGTTATCCGGGGACATGGCACCTCCTGGCCTTACGTCATTGGGCGAACGGCCGTCAGCGTACCGGAGCCTCAGGGCGCTGGGTTTCCCCGTGCCCCGATCCGCAGATTCTTACGAACTTCCTATGGTCGAGATGTTCTCCTAGCAGCCCTTTTTCTCTAGAATGAGGCGTGAAAAGGGAGCGGCAAAGTGAATACTGAATGGATGGCCCGGGGGAAATGCCAAGAGGTTGCACCGGACATCTTCTTCCCGAGTGACGGGATGGGAGTGCTGGTAGCGCAGAAGATCTGCGCGACTGCCCCGTCTCCGCGGCCTGCCTCGAATACGCCCTCGAGAACCACATCGACCACGGCGTGTGGGGTGGATGCTCGGAGCGAGAGCGCCGTCGCATCTTGCGCCGTCGCCGCGTGTCCCGGTCTGTCTCGATCGGCTAGGTCCGCCCGGAGGTCAATCGCCCCGCCGGCCGCGCCACGGCAGACTGGCCGCCATGATCGAGTGCGTGGTCAACGTCAGCGAGGGACGCGACCCGGTTGTACTGGGAGAACTGGCTGCTTCCGCCGCTGCCGCCCTGCTCGACCTGCACTCGGACCCTGACCACCATCGGTCGGTCTTCACCCTGGCCGGGGCGGTCGATGACGTGACGTCGGCTGTCCGGGCTCTGGCCGCCGTCAGCGTGGCCCGTCTCGATCTCGGCGCGCACCAGGGAGCGCACCCGCGCCTGGGCGTCCTCGATGTGGTTCCTTTCGTCCCCTATCGCTCCCGGCCAACCCCCGAGCCATGACCTCAGCACCGCCGTCGCCGCTCCGCGACGAGTTCGCGCGGTGGCTGAGCGCCACTTTTGGGCGTCCCGAGCTTTCTCTACGGACCACTTCCCGGCGGGCAGGACCGCACATTGCCCCAGCTCAGGACGGCTTGCCTTCACGGAGATTGCCCCCGGATTTCGGTCCCGATCACCCGCATCGCACCGCAGGGGCCACCGCGGTGGGGGCCAGACCGGTACTGGTGGCCTACAACGTCTGGGTCTCCTCGCTGACGGTGGCCCAACGGGTGGCACCAGCTCGTCCGCGGGCCATCCGTGCGCGCTCTCGGCCTGGCGGTGGGCGACCGGGCCCAGGTCTCCTGCAACCTGGTCGACCCGGCACAACTCGGGCCGGCCCAGATCTATGATCTAGTGCTTGACCTGGTCGAAAAGGGAGGAGGAGCGGTCGACGGAGCCGAACTGGTGGGGCTGATCCCCCGGCGGATCCTCGACGAGCATTCCCGCCACCCGCTGGACCCAGCTCGGCCTGTCAGCGGACGTGACGGTAGAGAGCCGCCTTACGGGATTAAGCGGCGGTGCTTGATTACGAGGCGGTGCTCGCGCTCGCGCTGTCGCGGCGCTGCAGGGCCCGGGCCCGCCGGACCCGGCGGCGCTCCCGCTCGCTCATGCCGCCCCAGATGCCGAATTTCTCGCCGTTGGCCAGCGCATACTCGAGGCAGTCCTCGCGCACGACACAGCCCCGGCACACTTCCTTCGCTTCGCGCGTCGACGCTCCCCGTTCCGGGAAGAACAGGTCCGGGTCGACTCCCATGCAGTTCGCTTGAATCTGCCAGCTGCGTTCCTGGCGACCATAGAGCGTGGTCACAATGTCCACGAGTTCGCCTCCCTCGCCACTTAGGTGGCATTCGTGTAGTTACAACGATGTCATCTTTCACCACACGGTCACGGAACGCAAGGGGAAATAGGAAAGGTTTGTGCCTAGAGCCTGTTCCGGGCCTCGTGCCTGGGACCTGACACCCGGCGTTGCATCGGGACGGGGTCGGACGGACCCGATCGGACCTGAGCTCAGCCGGCGGGGCGGAGGACGCGGCGATGCTTGAGGAAGTCGACGAGGACGTAGCCGCCCAGGGTGTCGGGCGTGGTGTAGAAGGTCCGGCCACCGTTGACCCGGGCAATCTGCTCGACGAAGGGGTAGTGCGTCCGCTGGAGATCGAGGGCGAAGCAGTTGATGACGATGTTGGCCCGGGTGCAGCGAATCACCTCGGCCATGGTGCGGTGCAGGGTCTCGGGTATGGGCGGGTAGTTGAAAAGGACCTCGCCGTAGTCATCGATGTGTGCCGTCGGCTCCCCGTCGGTCACCACAATGATCTGCTTGGTCCCGTGCTCATGGGCCAGCATGCGCCGGGCCAGGGCCAGGCCGTGCTGCAGGTTGGTGCCGTAGACGTAGTCCCACATGGCGGTGGGCAGCTCGTCGGGACGGATCTCGCGGGCCACCTCGGAGAAGCCGACGATGCCCAGGTAGTCACGGGGAAACTTGCTGCTGATGAGCGTCTGCAGCGCCATGGCCATCTTCTTGGCCGGCACGAAGTTGTCCCGCATGGGCATGGACATGGACAGGTCGACCAGCAGCACGGTGGCCGAGCGGGCCAGGGCCTCGGTCTCGACCACCTCGAAGTCCTCGGGAAGAAGGCGCACCGGCACGCCCGAACCGCCCCGACGCACCGCGTTGTGGACGGTGGTGGAGAGGTGGAGGTTCAGCGGGTCGCCGTACTCGTAGGCCTTGGTCGTCTCTTCTCGGTCGTTCCCCGACCCGGTCGACACGGTGCTGTGGTCGCCGATGCGATCCTTGTTGATCTGGCCGAAGAGGTCGCTCAAGGCCTTCTGGCCCAGCCGACGCGCCCCGCGGGGCGTCAGCTCGGTCCGGCCGCCGTGCTGCTCGATCAGCCCGGCGTCGGCCAGCGACTTGGTCAGCTTGGCCAGCCGGTCCAGCGCCCGGGCGGCGTCCTCGCCCATGTGGTTTCTGACCTGATCGAGGTCGATCTCGCTCAGCGCCGCCGGCGACGAGGCCGACTGCAGCAGATCCTCCATGCTGTCGAGCTGCCCCAGCTGGGTGGCCAGGTCGGTGGCGCGGGAAAGGCTCATGGGGCCCTCGCCTTCGAAGTCGTAGGAGCGCTGCCAGCCGGCATCGGGCACGGCCCGCTGCAGGTTCTGCGCCAGGCGCTCGACCTGCCAGCGCAGGTCCATGTCCTCGAGCACGGCATCCATCAGGCTGCGCAGCTGCGCCTGCTGCTCGGGCGAGAACGAATTCCACACCGCCTGCGCCGCCGCCATGCGCTCGGCCAACTGCTCGAGCAGCTCGTCGAGCGTGGACGGGTCTGCCCGGGAACATGTCGCCGAACTGCTCCATGAACTGCTCGAAGCTGGGGTCGAGCTCGTCGCCGCGCTCGCGCTGCTCGAGCATCTGGTTCAGCGCGTCGTAGGCGTCGCGCATGCGCGCCATCTGCTCGGGATCCATCGACGACAGGGCGTCGGAGGCCCCTTGGAAGAAGGTGTCCGCCATCTCACGCCGGAGCTCCTCGACCAGCTCCTCGAACTGCTGGCGGGCCTCGGACGAGACGAAGTCGTAGTTCTGCAACGACTGGATCCGCCCGCCGGGATCGCCGGGCTGCAGGTCCAGGGCCATGCGCCGCTCCGTGGCCACGTCGTTGGTGACCTCGGCCCGACGGTCGTCGCCCGAGCGATGTCGCTTCCTCCACCAGCTCGTCGATGGCGGCGCGCTCTTCGGCCTCGATCTCGTCGAGGCGGGCCGCGATCTCCGCCATGCGCCCGTCGGGATCTCCTTCGGCCAGGAGCTCGGCCCGGCGGCGGCGCAGCTGCTCGAGCAGGTCCCGCAGTCCGGGGATCTGCTCCCCGTTGGCCGTGCGCATGCCCGAACGCAGCATGCGGCGCAGTGCGTCGTCGAGGTCGCCCCCGGCCAGGAGGTCGTCGGTGAGGCCCGCCAACAGGTCGTCGACGTCGAGTTCGGTGAACTCCTGGGTGCCGTCCCACCCCGAGTAGTCGTACCGGGCCGTCACGGGGCGCTACTTGCGACCCCGGTACAGGGCACGGGCGCCCGAGGCGTCCTTGTTCAGCCGCTTGGTGAGATGGAGGCCCTCGAGCAGGAATTCGAGCGCGCTCGCCATCAGGGCGGGGGACTCGGCCGCATCGGGACCGGCCAGAGCACGCGTCGGAGGTTCGAGCTCGGGGATGTCGGCCAGCACGGCCAGGTAGGCGGCCGAGGGAAGGTCGTCGCCGGCGTGCACCACGACCTGCTCGGTGAAGGCGGCGACGATGGCGCTCGGGTCGTTCAACGTGACCCGGCGTCGGAAGACCGAGCCAGTGTGGCTGCGGCGACGAGTTGCGCCACCACGTCCTGTTCGTGGCCCTCCTCCATGGCCTCGACCTCGACCTTGCCCTGCGTCGAGGGGACCAGTGAGGCCAGGTCGCTGATGCGAGGAACGGCCACCGGTTCGCCGGTGCGCAGGGCCCGCCGGACGGAGTTGGCCACCAGCGTCTCGTAGTTGGCGATGGAGAGGCGCACCGAGACGCCGCTGCGCTGATTGAGGTGGGAGCTGCGGCGAGCCAGCTGGCTGATCTCGGCCACCACCTCCTTGAGGAATAGGGGGCACCGTCACCGGGATTCCGGCCGTAGGCAGCTCGGCCTCGGACTCCATGATCTTGACCTCGGTCATGGTGTCGTAGGGGTAGTGCGTGCGGATCTGGGCCCCGAAGCGGTCCTTGAGCGGCGTGATGATGCGGCCGCGGTTGGTGTAGTCCTCCGGGTTGGCCGTGGCCACCAAGGTGATGTCGAGCGGCAGACGGATGCGGTGGCCCCGGATCTGCACGTCGCGCTCCTCGAGCACGTTGAGCAGCCCGACCTGGATCCGCTCGGAGAGGTCGGGCAGTTCGTTGATGGCGAAGATTCCCCGGTTCACCCTCGGGATCAGCCCGTAGTGCAAGGCCAACTCGTCGCTCAGGTACCGGCCCTCGGCGATCTTGATCGGGTCGACCTCACCGATCAGGTCGGCGATGGAAGTGTCGGGGGTGGCCAGCTTCTCGCCGTAACGCTGCGAGCGGTGCACCCACGCGATGGGTGTGTCGTCACCCAGGTCGGCCACGGTGTTGATGGCGCCCTCGTGACACGGGGCTGTACGGATCGTCGTTGATCTCCGAGCCCTCCACGATGGGGAGCCACTCGTCCAGCAAGCCGACCAGGGCCCGGATGACCCGGGTCTTGGCCTGCCCCCGCTCACCCAGCAAGATCATGTCGTGGCCCGCCAGGATGGCGTTCTCGAGCTGGGGGATGACGGTGTCGTCGAAGCCGAGCACGCCGGGCACCAGCGTCTCGCCGGCGGCGATACGGGCCATGGTGTTGCGCCGCATCTCCTCGGCCACGGGTACCGACTTCCAGCCCGAGGCCCGGAGCTCGCCGAGGGTGCCGGCCAAGTCGGCAGGAGGTCGGAGCGTCCCGGGCCCGGGAGTCGATGAGGGGTCTGTGTGCGCTGGGCCGTCCATACGCGGAGTGTAGCGACTTCTCTGTCGCCTAAGGCCGTCGGCATCGAGCCCTGGTGTCGAGCCGCCGGCGGTCGGCGCTGGTGCCCGCGCCACCGAGGGAGATCAGCTGTGCCACGAGCGCTTGGGCCGCCCGCGGGACCGGCCGATCTGCCGCGGTGGGCCAGAGCCACCGTCCTGCTCAACCCCGGAGCCTCGAAAGCGATCGCCCTCAATGTGGTCTCGGTCGGCATGGCGATGGCGGGCACGACAGCGGCACCGAGACCCGCCGCCACGAACGCCAGCACGCCGTCCATCTCGCCGCCCTGGCTCACCAGGCGCGGTTCGACCCCGGCCTCGCGGCACGCCGCCAGGGTGACCTCGCGTAGGTCATAGCCCTCCCGGAACATCACGAGCGGCAAGCCGTCGAGGTCGGCCACACCGACCTGACGTCGCGTTGCCAGCGGATGCTCGGGCGCCACCGCCAGAACGAGCGGGTCGTCGAAGAGCGGCGTGGTCGCGACCAGCGGGTCGTTGATGGGCAGCACCACCAGGGCCAGATCGACCTCGCCGCTGGCCAGCTGGCGCACGAGCTGGCGCGAACCCGCCTCGACCACCAAGCAGCTCGATCCCCGGATGGCTGGCGTGGAATTCGACCAGGGCCGGAGCCAGCACACGGGTGATCAGGCTGGGCGTGGCGCCGATGGACAGCCGTCCGCGGGACATACCGGTGAGCGCCCGCGCTTCGGCCCTCGTGGCCTCCACGTCGGCCAGGACGCGGCGAATGAAGGGCAGCAGCGCCTCACCGTCCGCAGTGAGTGTGACCAACCCCTGGCCCGGCCCGCGGTGAAACAAAAGGACCCCCAGCTCGCGTTCGAGCAGGCGCACCTGGCGGCTCAGTGACGGCTGGGCCAGATGCAGCCGCTCGGCGGCCTGGGTGAAGTGGCGCTCCTCTGCCACCGCCATCACGTAGCTCGAGCTGATGCAGTTGCATAGATCATAGCGTATAGCTATGAATGTCATGCTGATTATGTCTTTGACGTCTGAAGCAGCGCTGTCTAGCGTCCAGCCAAGAACACGGCGCTGCACAAAGTTGCGATGGTCGCGCGCTGACAATGGAATGATTGGCCCGCCACGACCCGCCCTGTGCGGGCACTGAGGAGGTCTGAAGTGACGACGACGCTCGAGGAAGCGCCCGGCACTCCGGTCGCCATCGGAGGCACGAGGGGTGGCCCGGACAAGCCCACCCTGCGCAAAGACCGGTGGTGGATCGAGCCCGCCGTCACCTTCACGATCCTCACCGCGTTCGCCGTCTACGCGACCTTCGCCGCCTTCATGAATCGGGACTACTACGCCGGGGCGGCGCTGCACCGCAACCTGATCGCTCCCCTCGACTCGCCCTGCCTCACCGGCAGCTGCGTCCCAGGCAGCCATCCGTTCGGGGTCTGGATCGCCGCCTGGCACATCACGCCGGCGCTGCTCATCCTGATCTTCCCTCTGGGGTTCCGCCTTACCTGCTACTACTACCGCAAGGCGTACTACCGCTCCTTTTGGTTCTCGCCCCCGGCCTGCGGCGTGGCCGACGCCCACGGCAGTTACAGCGGCGAGACGCGGATCCCGCTGATCCTGCAGAACGTCCACCGCTACTTCTTCTGGCTCCTTCTCATCTTCAACGCCATCCTCACCTACGACGCCGTCGAAGCCTTCCGCCAACCGGGCTACGGCATCGGGATCAGCGTGGGCACGGTCGTCCTCTGTCTCAACGCCTCCTTCCTCTGGCTCTACAGCCTCTCGCTGCCATGCCTGCCGCCACTTCTGCGGCGGCCAGGTCCGCTCGTTCGCCAAGCACCCGATCCGCCACAAGCTGTGGAAGCTGGTGACGCCGCTGAACGCGCACCACATGAAGTTCGCCTGGATCAGCCTCTTCGGCGTCGCCCTGTGCGACCTCTACGTTCGACTGGTGGCCAGCGGGACCATCACTGATCCCGGCTTCCACTTCTAAAGGACCTCGCACATGGCCGATTACCAGACACACGACTACGACGTCATCGTCATCGGTGCCGGTGGCGCCGGGATGCGCGCCGCCATCGAGTCCCACGAGCGCGGGCTGCGCACGGCGCTCGTCTGCAAGTCCCTTCTGGGCAAGGCCCACACGGTCATGGCCGAAGGCGGCTGTGCCGCCGCCATGGGCAACGTGTACTCCGAGGACAACTGGAAGGTCCACTTCCGCGACACCATGCGCGGCGGGCAAGATGCTCAACAACTGGCGCATGGCGCAGCTCCACGCGCAGGAGGCGCCCGACCGGGTCTATGAGCTCGAGCGCTGGGGCGCCCTCTTCGACCGCACCAAGGACGGCCGCATCCTCCAGCGCGACTTCGGTGGCCACCGCTACGCCCGCTTGGCCCACGTCGGCGACCGCACCGGGCTCGAGATCATCCGCACCCTGCAGCAGAAGGCGGTGTCGGCCGGCATCGACGTCTTCATGGAGTGCAAGATCCTCAAGCTCCTGCCCGACAGCGAAGGCCGGATTTCGGGCGCTGTCGGTTACATGCGCCCGACCGGCGAGATGGTGGTGTTTACCGCCAAGTCCGTCGTGCTTGGCCACCGGGTCGATCGGCAAGTCGTGGACGTACACCTCGAACTCGTGGGAGTCGGTGGGTGACGGCCACGCCATGGCCATCTGGGCCGGGGCCGACGTCATCGACATGGAGTGCGTGCAGTTCCACCCGACGGGCATGGTGTGGCCGCTGAGCGTGCGGGGCATCCTGGTCACCGAGGGTGTGCGCGGCGACGGCGGCGTGCTGCGCAACTCCGAGGGAAGCGCTTCATGTTCGACTACATCGCCGACATGTTCAAAGCCGAGACGGCCAAGACCGAGGAGGAGGCCGACCGCTGGTACGACGATCACGCCAACAACGGCCGGACCCCGGACCTCTTGCCCCGCGACGAGGTGGCCCGCGCCATCAACTCCGAGGTCAAGGCGGGCCGTGGCACCCCTCACGGCGGCGTCTACCTCGATATCGCCTCACGCCGTCCAGCCGAGTACATCCGGCGGCGCCTCCCTTCCATGTACCACCAGTTCATGGAGCTGGCCGGCGTTGACATCACCGCCACGCCCGATGGAGGTCGGCCCCACCTGCCACTACATGATGGGCGGGGTGCGGGTGGACGCCGAGACCGAGGCTGCTACGGTCCCCGGGCTGTTCGCCGCCGGCGAGGTGGCCGGCGGCATGCACGGCGCCAACCGGCTCGGTGGCAACTCGCTCTCCGACCTGCTCGTGTTCGGCCGCCGCGCCGGCATCGGTGCCTCCGACTTCGCCGAGGGCCGCACCGGTACGCCCGACCGTCGACGCGGCGGAGGTCCAGTCGGTGATCGACGAAGCCCTGGCCCCGTTCAGTCGGGAAGGCGGGGGCAATCCCTACGACGTCCAGCACGAGCTGCAACAGACCATGCAGTCGCTCGTCGGCATCATCCGCACCGGGCCCGAGCTCGAAGAGGCTCTGGGCAAGCTGGAGGAGTTCAAGGAGCGCACGTGCGAAGCTGACCGTGAAGGGCGGCAAGGCCTACAACCCGGGCTGGAACCTGGCCACCGACCTTCCCTCCATGGTCACCACCTCCATCGCGGTGGCCCAGGGCGCGCTCAACCGCAAGGAGTCCCGGGGTGGCCACACCCGTGAGGACTTCCCGCTGCCCGACGCCGAGCTGGGCAAGGTCAACTTCGTGCAACGCCAGACCGCCGAGCACGGCTATCTGGCGCCCATATCCATCAATCCCGAGCCGCTGCCTGAAATGCCGGCAGAGTTGCGGGCACTGCTCGAGGAGGCACACTGATGCCGGAGAACGAAGTTGCGGGCGAATTCACCATGCGGCTGTGGCGCGGCGACCCCAGCGGGCGGCGAGTTCACCGACTACGTGGTGCCCGCCGTCGAAGGCGAGGTCGTCCTCGATGTGATCCACCGCATTCAGGCCGGTCCCGCGCCCGATCTGGCCTGCCGCTGGAACTGCAAGGCCGGCAAGTGTGGTTCGTGCTCGGCGGAGATCAACGGCCTGCCTCGCCTCATGTGCATGACCCGTATGGACACGCTGCCCGAGGGCGCGCCCGTCACGGTGGCGCCGATGAAGACGTTTCCCATCATCCGCGACCTGGTGACCGACGTGAGCTTCAACTATGAGGTGGCGAAGACAGTTCCCGCCTTCAAGCCGGGTCCCGAGCCCGAGGGCGGCTACCGCATGGCACAGATCGACGTCGAGCGGGGCCAGGAGTTCCGCAAGTGCATCGAGTGCTTCATGTGCCAGGACGTCTGCCACGTCATCCGCGACCACGAGGAGAACAAGCCCAAGTACGCCGGTCCCCGTTTCTTCATCCGCTTCGCCGAACTCGAGATGCACCCGCTCGACACCAACGACCGTCGCGAGCTGGCGCGCTCTGGTGCCGGTCTGGGCCTGTGCAACATCACGAAGTGCTGCACCGAGGTCTGCCCCGAGCACATCAAGATCACCGACAACGCCATCATCCCGATGAAGGAACGCGTGGTCGACGCACACTACGACCCTGTGGCCTGGCTCGGCCGCAAGATCCTGAAGCGCACCAAGAAGACCGCCGAAGAGGCGTCCGCCGGCTGAGCCGGAGGACGACGCTCGCGGTACGGCAATGCCCCCCTACCTTTCGCCCGCGTGGGTTCGGGCGTTCAATGCCGCCCTGGAGCGGACTCGATCTCACCGCTGCCATCACGGCGGCGGGCGTCGGTTCCCTGACGGTGTCGCAGGGAACACTTCAGCGTGGCCCAGGTTGTGACGGACGCGCCGGACGGCGTCGTGTCGGGGGACGGCGTCGTGTCGGGAGGCGTGGCCGTCCGTACCGTCCTCACGGTGCATGACGGCCACATCACGCTCACGTCGGACCCCGATGCGTCGTTACCCTCAAACGTCACCATCGTCTTGCCCTATGCCGATGCTCTGGCCATCGCCCAAGGCGAACTCGACCCGGCCGACGCGCTGGCGGCTGGCCGTGTCCGCGTGCGCGGCGAGCTGGCCGTCCTCGTGGCCGGCCAGGCGGTTCTCAATGCTGCGTCCGCCGCCCTGGGTCAGACCCTGACCGACCTGACAGAGGCATAGGAGAACACGGCGACAAGGGTCGTGAGGCCTGCCGTAGGTTGTGACTTTAGGTGCCTTCGGACACGCATTATTTTGGCGTGAGCGGGGGCATCCTCGCTTGGGATACGCGTCGTACGGCTGATTCATGTGGCCACGGTGTTCTGTCGCTTCGTGAGGTAGGAAGTCCCACGGAGGCTAGAGAGTTCAAGAGGAGATCGCGCTGCGCACGTGATCCGGCACAGCAGTATCGTTGCGGGTACCGGCTCGTAACGAGCGGGCCGCAGTAGGGAGGACGACGTGCATCAGCCGATCAGCGACCACTTCCTGTCCAGGTACCGCAGTCTGCTCGACGCCGAAGATGAAGCGTTTGACGAACTCGAGCACGCATGCGAAGAGGGCGACCGCGTCCAGTTCGACAAAGACATGGTTGATTGGCAATCGGCATTGGAGCACAAGTTGGCCTTCCTGCAGGGCGCTGGTATCGAAGTACGGCTTCCGATTTCGTCCTGAGCCCGCCTGTAGCCGTACGGGCCGGCTGCCCGGTGAAGACGCGCGTCGAGGGCGTCGTGCGTCCGTCTCCTTTACGAGTTAACGGGAATGGCTGCTGCCACCGCTTCAGGATCGTTACACCCGATCAGGAGCTCATCGAAGTCGGCACCTTCGAGAATGATGCGAACGCCGCGATGGTTCCCGTGATGGATCACGCCAAATATTCTCGCCGCCGAAGATGAAAACGTGCCGATGGCCGTTGAGCCCGGGATACCCGTTCCGACGCGGATTCCGTGAATGAAATCCAGGGTGTTTTCGACGACGTCGACCGTGCAGACTGACGAGAGCGGCACGCTGACGTCCCCGTGGACCGCTTCGAGCTTTTCCTTGGTGCTGAGTTTCACCACGAGTTGCTGGTTGACGATGACGCACTCAGCCATGGACGCAACACCTCCATTCGGTTAGCAAACGTATGCCGCACGATTACGTGACTTAGCCTGTTGCGAGTGCCTCGAAGTTCTCGTAGAGCCGCGGCTCACCCAGGCGTGCGCGAGCCTTCTTGGCCGCAGGCCCGACGCGTGCCCACGCACCGTCAACCCACCACAGGTCCTCGACAAGATCCTTGTCGAGGGTCTTGTGCTTGACGAGAGTGGCGACCGTTTCGCCGAACGCCAAGATCGTGCGCACGGCCTTGTCATCCGCGGTGGTGTCCTCGGGGTTGAAACCATCGGAAAAAATCTCGTGCGTTGCCTCCTCGAGACCAATTTCCGCCCCCCAGCGGAGGATCTGGATCACCAGAGCGGCATCTTCGTTGTTGGCAGCCATCGTTGTTCTCCGTTTCTGCGAACGTACAAGATCGGACTTCTCAGGGCGCCCTGGCTGCCCTGCACTCGCAAAATAGTGCAATCGATGTGTGAGTGCGCTCGACGAGGGTCGAAGACAGCGGACCCCGGAACAACAGCGGACCTCGGAACAGAGGTATCGCGCCCCGGACGAAATTACGCGTTGCACGGCTTGCCCACTATCTGCCAAGGCCGCCTATGTTCTCGCCATGGACAACAACAGGGTGGCGTTGGTGACCGGCGCGAGCCGGGGGCTCGGCAGGGCTTGCGCGATCGAGCTCGGCCGCGCCGGATTTCGCGTCGCTGTCACCGCCCGGACCTTTGACGAGTCCGATCAGCGGTCGCTGCCGGGCAACGTGTCGGCGACCGCCGCCGCCATCGAGGAAGCAGGCGGCCAGGCGTTCCCGGTGCGGATGGACCTCGACGATCGGGCGTCCGTGATCGCCGGGGTGGACCAGGTAGTCGGCCGCTGGGGCAGGGTCGACGTGCTCGTGAACAACGCGTTCTATCAGACCCGTGAGAGCCAGTTCTCGCTCGTCGACATGCGCATGGAACACCTCGACAAGCAGATCCGCGTGAACCTGCTGGCCCCCATGTTCCTGGCCAAGCTCGTCCTACCCCAGATGCTCGAGCGCGGAAAGGGCGCTGTAATCAACATGGTTTCGGGCCCGAGCCTGCATGAGACGAACGTGGCCGCCGAACAGCGTCCCTGGGGGATCGGCTACGGAACCAGCAAGACGGGGATGATCGAGATCGCAGCGATGTTGGCGACCCAGTTCGGCCACCGGGGCATACGCGCCTTCAGCGTGCAGCCGGGCACAGTCCTGACCGAGCAAGTGGCCGCTGCCATGGCCGACCATACTTTCGCCGCAGACGAGTTCACCCCACCCGAACACGCCGCCATCACCATCAGGTGGCTCGCCACGGCGCCCGAGGCCGAGGCCCTCAACGGTGGGCTCATCTCCGCCCCGACCTTTGTCTTGGAGCGGGGCCTTCTCTCAGCCTCCTGAGGGCACCCGCCGCTCGATGCAAGCGACATCCCGTTCGATCCGAACCCGATAAAACCTGCCGTTGACGTAAAGGTACGATTCAATTCGATCGAAAGCCAACCGTTATCGGCAGAGGGGAGCACGGAATGAGGGTGAGGACACGTGCGCAGCGCGCACGACAACGGGCGACGACGTGAGCAACACTCTTTCCGCATCCGCTCTCCCCGGGAACGACGCACGGGGGGACCGCTACAAGTGGACAGTTCTCTCCAACACCACTCTCGGTGTCCTCATGGCCACGATCGACTCGTCCATCCTCCTCATTGCCCTGCCGGACATTTTCCGCGGCATCGGTATCAACCCGCTAAAGCCCGGTAACACCTTCTATTTCCTCTGGATGATCCTGAGCTTCCTCATCGTCAGCAGCGTTCTCGTCGTGAGCCTCGTCTGGGGGACATGTACGGGCGGGTCAAGATGTACAACCTCGGTTTCGCCGTCTACACGTTCTTCTCTCTTCTGCTGACCATCACCTGGATGTCAGGTACGGCGGCAGCCATGTACCTGATCGTGATGCGAGTGTTCCAGGGCGTTGGCGCGGCCTTTCTCATCGCCAACTCGGGCCGGTGTCATGAATAGCCTGCCCAGCCAACACCGCGGGGTGGGCGGGGGCATGAACTCGACCTTCCAGAATTCAGCCCAGGTGCTCTCGATCGGCGTGTTCTTCACCCTCATGATCGTTGGCCTGTCGTCGACCTTGCCGTCAGCGCTATTTCACGGTCTCACCGCGCATGGCGTGCCCACGGCGGCGGCGCGCCGCGGCGCCAGCCTGCCGCCAGTCACCTCGCTCTTCGCCGCATTCCTGGGCTTCAGCCCGGTTCAGCATCTCGTGGGCGCACAGGCGCTCTCGCATCTGTCGGCGGCCAATCAAGCCGTGCTCAACGGGCGTGGGTTCCTTCCGTCCCTTATCTCCAAGCCTTTCCGCAACGGGCTACATGCTGCCTTCGACTTCGCCGTGATTGCCTGCCTGATCGCAGCCGCTGCTTCATGGCTGCGCGGCGGCAAGTACATCTATTCCGAGGGTCCCACCGCGGAAGAGGCGCCGCCTCACGACAACGACGCCGAGGTCCTCGAGAACGTCGGCGTGACGGGCTGACACCGTCAGCAATCGTTCAGTGGACGCGGTCGCGCCAACCGAGGGCGTCGACGAAGCGGGACGTCACGACGACCAGCATCGAGATGGCGTGGCGTTCGCGCCGACGAATCGGGGCGGGTCGACCGCCACAAACGGTGAGCTCGGTCTCAGGGATCGCCTCGACGAACACGCCCGAGTTGGTGGTGTCGTTGGACGGGTCCGCGCTGCTCTGCGAACCCGCGGCGAACGCGGTCAACCATGCGATGTTGGGCGCATCGCCGTGCACCTCGGAAAAGGTCTGCAAACCCAGATCGGCCACGGCCAGCCAGGTGAGATCGAAGAGGGACATGAGCTGGCTCGAAAGCGTGTTCATGGCGGCCGTCGCCGTCGCCGCCTGCAGGATTGCTGCCGCCGCGTTGAGAATGGTGTCCTCTCGGTCTTGCGCCGCGGCCGCCAGCTCGCGCACATCCTCCACGCCGGCACCGGGGATATTGCGGATCCCTTTGCACACCGCGTCGATGGCACCGGGAACGTCCGGCAGCTCGACCACCAGTTCGTCGATGGCGACGCCTGCTTCGCGCTCGAGCACCTCGAGGCCGATGACGTTTCCCTTGACGGCTCCGATCTCGGCAGCCACCGCTCCGAGAACCCCGGGGGCATCAGGCAACCAGATCCGCATGCGAGTCAGCATGGCCAGATCGTCCTCATGATCTAGTGGGTGCGCATGATGCGGACCCCGACGTGCATGGTGTGTTCCGCATTGCCGGCGTAGATGCCCTTGACGGGAGGAACGTCGGAGTAGTCACGCCCCCGTCCGATGGCGACGTGGCGCTCCCCCACCGGGCAATCGTTGGTCGGGTCGTACCCCCACCACGATCCCGTCCAGACCTCGATCCACGCATGGCTCTCGCCGACGATCTCCTCACCGATGGTGGCGTCGGACTCGGGGTGAAAATAACCCGATACATAGCGTGCGGGCAGGCCCACGGATTTGGTCATGGCCAGTGCGAGATGGGCGAAGTCCTGGCACACGCCGGCGCCGTCGACGAAGGCCTCGTTCGCCGACGTGTGCACGCTGGTGACGCCGCGGACATAGCGCAGAGACTCGTGCGTGCGCTCCATGATGTTCTGCGCAGTTTTCAACGGGCGCTCAGATCGCAAGCTGGACGCGAGCTCGGCCAGCTCGGGCCCTGGCGCGGTGAAGAGCTTGTGCGAGAGGTAATCGGCCATGGTGAGCGACGCTATGTCCACGTCTCCCCACGATGCGTCCTCGGGCGCCTCAGGTCGTTGCGTGTCGATGAGGGCCGTCCCGATGATGGAAAGCATCTCGTGCCCCCGGTCGACGTTGAAGGCCACGACCTGGGTCCCCCAGTAATCGACGTAGGAGTACTGGGGCGCCGGCGGCACGGTGGCGATCTTGGTCTCGAGAGCGGTCTGGCGACGCTCCGTACGCGGCGTGAGACGGAGCTCGTTGTATGAGGCCCGCGCCGGAGCGTTGTAGTCGAAACGGGTCTCGTGGCTGACGTGCAGCCGCCAGCCGTCGGCTCGGGTCATCCGCCCCCACCCCCGCGGCGCCATTGTGTAGGCAGATCCTGGGCGAAATAGCGACTGGTCACCGCGTCGCACACGGACGAGATGGAACCTTGGAGGCGCTCGAGCCGCGTCCCGAGGCCACGCGACAAAGAGGCAGGAGCGGAATACTCGAGCTCGGCCCGGGCCAGGCCGACCAGGCCACGGGCGTCCTCCCATGTGCCGTGGCGGCCCGAGTTAATCTTGTCCAGGCACTCCTCGGCCAGCGTCAGCGAGGCATAGGCCGAACGGGGAAAGAGACGGTCACGCAACAAGAAGTCGAGCACGCGGCCAGGCTCCACCACGCCCTGGGACAGGCGCAGGTACGGCTCGTACCCGCCGCATGAGCGCAACAACATGACCAACCCACTGTCGAACACTTGGTCGAACTCGACGGTGGCCAGCTGGCGCGCCACCACGTCCGTCGTCTCGAGGCAGCGGCCGAGGGTGAAGAACAACCAGGTCTGGTCCCGACTCATCATGGTGTCGGCCAGACCGGTGATGCCGGCCACCTGGCTCTTGACGAAGGAGAGATAGGGCGCGGGCCCGGCCCGGCGGGTGGCCTCCCACTGGAGGGGGAGGGCCGACCACGTCGCGTTGATGTGCTCCCAGAACTCGACCGGCACCACGTGGCGCACGCCACGTGTGTTCTCGCGGGCGGCAGCCAACGCACCGGCGATAGAGGAGCGGCTCTTGGGGTCGGTGGCCAACCGCTCGGTTGCTTGCCACAGCGTCTCGTTTTCGTTGTCGGGCAAACCCATCACGGCCAGGAGGCGGCGGGCCGCATGGCCCCCTTCGGTGTCGCTCTGCTCGAGCGCCTGAAAGACGGACACGTCGAGAATGCGCGCCGTTCCCTCGGCCCGCTCAACGTAACGCCCGACCCAGAAGATCGACTCGGCCACCCTGCTCAACAGCGCCTGCGTCATCGCAGCCGGCCCTGTTGGGGCCATGGGTGTCGCTGCTGCTGCTGTTGCTGCTGTTGCTGCTGTTGCTGCTGTTGCTCCTGTTGCTGCTGTTGTTGCTGTTGTTGCTGTTGGTTGCGATTCTCGGAATCTTCGCCGGGCCCGGCATCCATCGGTGGGCTGGCACTGACCGCAGCCACCTGACGGGGGGGCAGGACCGGCGTCAGGGGGCCTCCGCCGACCACCCAGGTGTCTTTCGAGCCGCCCCCCTGACTGGAGTTCACCACCAGGCCGCCCTCCTGGAGGGCCACGCGGGTCAATCCTCCCGGAAGGACCCATACGTTCTCGCCGTCATTGACAGCAAAGGGGCGCAGGTCCACATGGCGCCGCACCATTTCCCCATCCACCCAAGTGGGAGAGGTGGACAAAGCCACCACGCGCTGAGCGATCCATTGGCGAGGCTCGTTTTCCACCTCGAGGCCCAGCTGGTCCAACTCGCTGCCCGTCGCGGCCGTGCCAATGACCAACCCCTTGCCGCCCGACCCGTCAACCCGCTTGAAGACGAGTTCGTCGCGCCGGGCCAATGCGTCGGCCCGTACCGCTCTGTCCTGGAGATGCATCGTCTCCACGTTCTGCAGGATCGGCGCTTCTCCCAGGTAGTACTTGATCATCGCCGGGACGTAGGCATAGACGAGCTTGTCGTCGGCCACCCCGTTGCCAACCCCATTGGTGATGGTCACCCGGCCGGCCCGGGCCGCATTGACCACACCGGGACAGCCGACCAACGACTCTGGCCGGAATTGCAGCGGGTCGAGATAGTCGTCGTCGATGCGCCGGTAGATCACGTGCACCGGTACTTCACCTTCGGTCGTGCGCAGGAACACCTCAGTCCCGTGACAGACCAGGTCGCGGCCTTCGACCAGATGCACTCCCATCAAGCGGGCCAAGAGGGCATGCTCGTAGAAGGCCGAGTTGTGCACGCCCGGTGTGAGCACCACCACGGTGGGATCCTGCACGCCCGTCGGCGCCGCCCGGCGCAGGGCATTAATGAGATGGGCGGGGTAGTCGGTCACCATCTGGATCGGTTGGCCCCAGAAGAGCTCGGGCAGAACGCGTGCCATGGCGGCGCGGTTGGCCAGGACGTAGCTCACGCCGGACGGACTCCGGACATTGTCCTCCAAGACCCGGAACTCACCCTCCTCGTCCCGGATGACGTCGATGCCGGCCACATGGATGCGCACGCCGTTGGGCGGCGTGAGGCCGAAGGCGGCCCGCACGAAGCCAGGTGAGCTCGTGATGACCTCGTGCGGAATCAGACCGTCGCTGACGATGCGTGCCGCCCCGTAGACGTCGGCCAGGAATGCTTCCAAGGCACGCACCCGCTGGGCCACCCCGGTCGAGACTTCCTTCCACTCTCCGGCGGTGAAGATACGGGGGACCACGTCGAGGGGGAAGGGGCGCTCCTCACCATCGAGGTCGAACGTGACCCCTTGATCCATGAAGGCTCGGGCGAGGCGCGTGGCGCGGGCCGAGACGTCCTCTGGCCCCATTTGCGACAGAGATGACGCGACGCCGGCATAGGGCGAGCGGGTCGTGCCATCCTGGCCGACCATTTCGTCAAAGGCGGCCTTCGTGAGGCCGCGTGCGGCCTCCCCATAGCCATCGAACAGATCGCCCACTCCCCTCACCCTTACAGCCTTGTGTTTCGCGGGGGTTTCACGGGCGCGAACGGTCGATGACGCCAACGGGGCGAGGAAGGAGAGTCCCCGCTCCGTTCACCCGATGAGGCCGAGCTCCCGCACGTCATTGCGCTCACCCAGCAGTTCCTCGGTGGTGACCGCGATGCGCTCCTTGGCGAAGTCGTCGTGGACGAAGTTCTCTGCCACGGACCAATTCCCGTTCCCGTCGGAGGTGACGGGGAAGCCGAACTGGAGGCCTTCGGGCGTGCCGTACTGGCCAGAACTGGCCACTGCCACCGAGGTGCAGTCGCCCCCAGCCGTCTTGGTGCGCAAAGACACGACGGTGTCGATGGCGGCCGAGGCCGCTGATGCGGCGGAAGACGAACCCCTGGCAGCGATGATGGCCGCCCCGCGCTTTTGCACGGTGGTGATGAAGTCGCCCTGCAGCCATTCGCTGTCAGTGATGACCTCGGTCGCCGGCTGCCCGTCGATCCGGGCGTTGGCGAAGTCGGGGAACTGCGTGGCGGAGTGGTTCCCCCAGATGGCCAGGTTGGTGACGGATCCCACCGGTGCCCCCGCCTTGTGGGCCAGTTGGGCCTTGGCCCGGTTCTCGTCGAGCTTGGTCATGGCGAACCAGCGATCCGCAGGAACTTCAGGCGCATTGGAGCGGGCGATGAGGCAGTTGGTGTTGCAGGGGTTGCCGACCACGAGGATGCGCACGTCGGAGGCGGCGTTCTCGGCGATGGCGCGACCCTGGGGCTTGAAGATGCCGCCATTGACGCTGAGCAGGTCGCCGCGCTCCATGCCGGCCTTGCGGGGAACGGAGCCGACCAGAAGGGCCCAGGACGTGCCGTCGAAGGCGGTCTTGAGATCCGAGGTGGCCACGATGTCGGTGACAAGGGGGTAGGCCCCATCGTCGATTTCCATGACGACGCCCTCGAGCACACCCAGAGCGGGCTCGATCTCGAGTAGGCGCAGGACGATGGGCTGGTCCTCGCCGAGCAGCTGACCCGACGCGATGCGGAAGAGGAGCGAGTAGCCGATCTGGCCGGCTGCGCCGGTGACGGTGACGTGAATGGGGGTCTTTTGGTCTGCCATGGGGTGCGATTCCTTTCTCAGAGAAGGTCGAGGATCAGAGACGGTCGACGATGGCGGAGGCAAACTCGGAGCACTTGACCTCGGTGGCGCCCTGCATCTGGCGGGCGAAGTCGTAGGTCACGATCTTGTCGCCGATGGTGGCTTCGAGGGCTCGCACGATGTCGTCCGCCGCCTCCTGCCAGCCGAGGTGCTCGTACATGAGAACGCCCGAAAGCAGCACCGAACCCGGGTTCACCTTGTCCTGACCGGCGTATTTCGGCGCCGTCCCGTGAGTGGCCTCGAAGATGCCATGGCCCGAGACGTAGTTGATGTTGGCCCCCGGGGCGATGCCGATGCCGCCGACCTGGGCCGCAAGCGCGTCGGACAGGTAGTCCCCATTGAGGTTGGTGGTGGCGATGACGTCGAATTCCGATGGCCGTGTGAGGACCTGTTGCAGCGTGATGTCGGCGATGGAATCCTTGACGAGCAGCTTGTCGCCGGCGTCCCCTCCGCAGTCGTCCCAGCCCACCGCCACGTCTGCGAACTCCTCGCGGACCAGCTCGTAGCCCCAGTTCATGAAGGCACCCTCGGTGAACTTCTGGATATTGCCCTTGTGGACCATGGTGACGGACTGGCGCCCATGTTCGAGCGCGTACTTGATGGCAGCCCGGATGAGGCGCTTGGACCCCATTTCCGAGATCGGCTTGATGCCGATTCCGGACCCGTCACGGACCGGCCAGTGCATCTCGTCACGCAGGAAGGTCATGAGCTTGAGCGCCTCGGGTGTCCCCTCCTGCACCTCGTAACCCGCGTAGATATCCTCAGTGTTCTCTCGGAAGATCACCATGTCGACCAACTCGGGGTGGAGCACCGGCGAGGGCACCCCGGTGAACCAGCGCACCGGGCGCAGGCACACGTAGAGGTCCAGGATCTGGCGCAGGGCGACGTTGAGTGAGCGGATGCCACCGCCGATCGGCGTGGTCAATGGCCCCTTAATGCCGATCAGGTGTTCCCGGAAGCTCTCGACAGTCTCGTCGGGCAGCCAGTTGCCGGTCTCATCGAAGGCCTTCTGGCCGGCCAATACTTCCTTCCAGGCCACCTTGTTCCCATGCTTGGCGGCGGCCGCATCGAGCACGAGCTTGGCCGCGGGCCATATGTCGACCCCCGTACCGTCGCCCTCGATAAAAGGGATGATGGGCTCTTCGGAGACTTTGAGCGCACCGTCGGCGCCCATGGAGATTTTCTCTGGCATTTCTTCGATGCTAGGGGGTAGCCAGGCGGTCTCCCAATTCGCCTGGTCGGGTGGGCTCGGGGGGCGGCGGATCCCAGCGGCTCGCTATGGTCTCCCATTCGCTCCGCGCACGAGTTATACCCACTTATACGAAACCAGATATACGATGCGAAACTTTCAGCCGGTGGCAGAGAGCGACGGCCCGAGGCCGAGAGCAGCGTAGATCTCGCGGGTCGCGCTCGAAGTGTTAAACGTGTAGAAGTGCAGGCCAGGCACGCCAAGCTTGAGCAGGTCGGCGCAAAGCTCGGTCGCCAGCCGCACTCCTTCACTTCGCACGGCCTCCGTCCCTCCGGTGTCATGGGCCGATTGGAGGCGGTCCCTCATCCACTCGGGAGCGGGGGCGCCCATGACGCCGAGGCGTCCCATGGTGCTCAGGGAGGTCACTGGCAGAATTCCCGGCAGGACCGGCGTATGCACCTGACGGTCCTCGAGGTCAGCTATGAGGCCTTCGTACTCGGACGCCTCGAAGAAGAACTGGGTGATCCCGAAGTCGGCCATCTCCAACTTGGCGGCCAGGAAGTCTCGGTCGCTCCGGGTGTCGGGGGAACGGGGATGTCCCGCCGGGTGCGCCGCCACACCGATCGAGAACCCACCGATGGCACGGGCAAGCTCCACCAGCTCGGTGGCATAGGCCAGCTCGCCGCGTCCGGTATCTGGATCGGCCGGGGGGTCGCCGCCCAGAGCCATGAGGTTCTCGACGCCGGCCTTGCGGAGAGTGACCAGAATTTCGGCCAACTCCAAACGGGTGTGCGCCACGCAGATGAGGTGCGCCATCGGGTTGAGCGAGGTGGTGTGCAACATGCCACTCACCAAGTCGAACGTCCGCTGCCGCGACGCCGCTCCGCCCCGGTAGGTGACCGAGACGAACGAAGGGCCGAGCGGCTGCAGTTCGCTGATGGTGCGGGCCAGCGTGGCCAGCTCAGCGTCGGTCTTTGGGGGGAAGAACTCGAAGGAGTACGTCCGCCCGGCGGCCAGCAGGTCGGCGATTCTCGTCATGCGATGGCGTCGGCAGCGGCCCCGGCTCCGGCATCGGCATCGGCCCGGCCGAAGTCGTCTTCGAGCCGGACGATGTCGTCCTCGCCGAAATAGGTCCCGTGCTGCACCTCGATGAAGACGACGTCGTCCGTCCCTTCATTCGCGATGCGGTGGGCCGCGCCCATAGGGATGTCAATGGCCTGGCCCGGAACGAGCTCGGTCACAACACCGTCGAGAGTCACCTGGCCCGTGCCCGCCACCATGAACCAGTGCTCGGCCCGCTTGGCATGGCGCTGATAGCTCAGACGCTTACCCGGGTGCACGACGATGCGCTTGACCTTGTGATCAGGGGCATCATCACTCAGGACCATGTAGTTCCCCCACGGGCGCTCTGAGAATTCGCCGTCGGTCACGGTCATGGGGCCCGCTCAGCCGCGCGCACTGCGTTGCGCAAGAGCATCGCACGGGTCATGGGGCCCACTCCGCCTAGGCGTGGCGTGATCCAGCCGGCTACCTCGGCCACGTCCTCATGCACATCGGAGAGCAGCTTCCTGCCTGCCCAGCTGGTGCCTGCGCCCACTACGGCGGCACCCGGCTTGACCATGTCGGGGGTGACCAGGCCAGCACGGCCTGCTGCGGCCACCACCACGTCACCCGTGCGCACGATGTTGGCCAGCATGGCGTCGTCGACCCCGGTGTGCACCACGGTCACCGCAGCGTTGCAGCCAGGGCGCTTGGACGCCAGGAGGAGGGAGAGAGGGCGGCCGATCGTCAGGCCACGACCAATGATCACCACATGGCGACCCTCCACCGGGACATCGTAGGCATGGAGAAGGTCGACGATGCCCGCCGGGGTACAAGGCAAGGGGCCCGGGGCGCTCATCACCAGGCGGCCCAGGTTCGTCGGGTGCAAGCCGTCCACATCCTTGGCCGGGTCGACCGCGAGCAACGTACGCTCTTCGTCCAGACCCTCGGGGAGCGGCAACTGGACGAGATACGCGTTCACCGTCGGATCGGCGTTAAAGCGGCGGACCGCTTCTTCGACCTGCGCCTGCGTGGCGCTTGCCGGCAGGTGCTCTCCGACCGAGATCATGCCGACCTCGGCACAGTCGGCATGCTTCATCGCCACATAGCGCTCGCTGGGGCCGTCGTCGCCGACCAAAATTGTGCCCAGGCCCACCGTGACACCCTCGCTGGCCAGGCGCGCCACGCGGTCGGCCACCTCGGCCCGGGCCCGAGCTGCCACCGCTTCGCCGTCGAGCAGGATCGCTGTCATCAGAATGCCGCCATCAGTGCCGGAAATGCCGCTCGCCGGTGACCACCATGGCCAGACCCGCTTCGTCGGCGGCGGCGATCACTTCCCCATCCTTGACCGAGCCCCCGGGTTGAACGATGGCGCTCACGCCGGCCGCCGCCAGGACGAGCAAACCATCAGGGAAGGGGAAGAACGCATCGCTTGCTCCTGCTCCACCCTTCGCCTTCTCTCCGGCCTTGCGCACCGCGATCTCGGCCGCTACCACTCGCGACTGCTGGCCCGCGCCGACCCCGACCGCCTGCCCGTCAGTCACGATGGCGATGGCGTTGGACGTGGTACGTCCGCAGACGCGCCAGGCCAGCACCAGGTCACGCCATTCCTCCTCGGTCGGGCGGCGCTTCGTCACGATGCCCCAATCGGTCCGGGGCGACACGTAGTCATCGATGTCCTGCACCAGCACACTCGAGCCGAGGCTGCGCAGTTGGCGCACCGCACGCTCAGGAGCCGGACCCGAGAGCAGCCGGGTGGCCTTGCGCCGGGTCGTCAACTTCTCCAGCGCCGCCGGCTCATAGGACGCGGCGATGATCACGTCGGCCTGGGGTCCGGCGGCCACGGCATCCGCCAACGCCTCGGTCACGACCCCCCCAATGGCCACCACTCCTCCGAAGGCGGATTGCACGTCGCATTCGAGTGCCCGCTCATAGGCGGTCACGAGGTCGTCGGCCACGGCCGCGCCGCACGGGTTGGCGTGCTTGATGATGGCCACAGCGGGCTGGCCGGCATCGTGCGAGAGCTCGTGGACCAAGCGCCAGGCGGCGTCGCCATCGAACAGGTTGAGGTACGACAACTCCTTCCCACCGTGCTGCACAAGGTCGTCCCACCAGCTGGCGGTGCCCGCCGTGCGGTAGCGCGCCCCGCGCTGGTGCGGGTTCTCTCCGTAGCGGAGGACCTCCGTGCGCTCCAGCGTCAGATGGAGCGTCGGGGGGAGTACAGCGCCTAACGCTGCCTCATCGGGGTCGGCGCCGGCCACAGGAGACGGTCCACCTGTATCGAGCCACGCCACAATGGCCGCGTCATAGGCCGCGGTATGGGCAAAGGCCGCCCGGGCCAACCGTCGACGCGTGGCCTCAGAGAGCGAGCCGTCTCGGCGAAGTTCGGCCAACACCTCGGCGTAGTCGTGCGGCGAGGTGACGATGCCCACATGCGCGTGGTTCTTGGCCGCGCTGCGGACCATCGACGGCCCGCCGATATCGATCAACTCAATGGAGGGATCGGAGGAGAACGGGTAGAGATTGGTGACCACCAGGTCGATGGCCTCGATCTCGTTGGCCTCGAGATCGGCCATATGGCTCGGCACGTCGCGGTCGGCCAGGATCCCTCCATGGATCTTCGGGTGCAGGGTCTTGACCCGCCCGCCCAGCATTTCCGGCGAGCCCGTGACCTCGGCCACCTGGAGGTGGGCGACACCAGCGTCGGAAAGCGCGGCCGCGGTGTTCCCGCTGGCCACCAGCTCCCACCCCAGGTCAGTCAGGCCCAGGGCCAGGTCGATCAGCCCTTCCTTGTCATAGACGGACAGCAACGCCCTCACCAATTCATCTCCTCACTGCGCATGTGCGCCGCTCGCGGGTAGCGCCGGTGGCGCTGGTGGTTCAATCGGTCTTCCGGCCTGGAGCTCGCCCAGGGCCCAGGCCACGGTGGCAGGGTAGAGGCGGCGTTCCGCCACCTTGATGCGTTCGTGCAACGTCTCCTCGGTGTCATGTGGAAGCACCGGCACCACGTGCTGAGCCAGGATCGGCCCCGCATCCATGTCGAGCGTGGCCAAGTGCACGGTACACCCCGTCTCTTTCACGCCGGCGGCGAGCGCGTCGCGCACGCCGTGCCACCCTGGGAAGGCCGGGAGGAGCGCAGGGTGCGTGTTCAAGATGCGACCGGGGAATCCAGTGTGCACGGCCTGGGACAACACGGTGCCGAACCCGGCCATGGCGACCAGGTCCACTTGGTGAGCGAGCAACGCCTCCGTCGCCGCGGCCGTATAGGCGACTCGATCGAATCCGGGGCCGAAGCCGCCATAACCCTGTCGATCGACCAACTCGGCGACCGCACCGTAGGACCGGGCCAGCTCGAGGCCGGCGCACGGTCGGTCGGAGAGAACGACGGCCACAGGGAGTCCGCTCTCGAACATGGCTTCGAGGATCGTCCCACTTCCCGATACAAGGACTCCCAGCCGCACGTCGGTCACGCTAGCAACGGCGGGCCTGGCCTCGGTTCCCCCGTCGACGCCGTTGGGTCTATGTCTGAGCGAGACCTGGGTTGAGAGATCCGACACTTCTCGCGCGAACAACCCAACCGAACGGTTCGGTACCGTTTTCCGAAAACAAGTCCCGAGGCTGCCGCCTCCGGCGCCCCCGCCGCCTCCAGTACCTCGGGTTAAGCCGGGGAGCCGAGGAACGTGGCGTTGCCGAAGGTGAAGATGCCGCCGTCGGAGGCCACCAACATGTACCCGCCGCCATTGTTCGTCGCCGCCATCCCCACAATGGGCTCGTTCAGATGGATGGAGCCGGTCGAACCCAAGAATGCGGCCTCGCCGAAGCTGAAGATCCCGCCATCTGAGGCGACCAGCCAATAGCCCTTGCCGTCGGGGGTGGCCGCCATCCCCACAATGGGCTTGTTGAGGCGGATGGCGCCCGTGGAGCCCAAGAATGCGGCGTTACCGAAGCTGAAGATGCCGCCATCGGAGGCGACCAGCCAATAACCGCTGCCGTTTGGCGTGGGCGCCATGCCGACGATGGGCTGATTCAAGTGGATGGCGCCGGTGGAGCCGAAGTACGCAGCATCGCCGAAGGTGAAGATGCCGCCGTCGGACGCGACCAGCCAATAACCCTTACCGTCGGGAGTGGCCGCCATGCCGACGATGGGTTTGTTCAGGTGGAGAGCACCAGTGGAGCCGTAGTACGCAGCATCGCCGAAGGTGAAGATGCCGCCGTCGGACGCGACCAGCCAATAACCCTCGCCGTCGGGAGTGGCCGCCATGCCGACGATGGGTTTGTTCAGGTGGAGAGCACCAGTGGAGCCGTCAAAGGCGGCGTCGCCGAAGCTGAAGATGCCACCGTCGGACGCGACCAGCCAATAGCCTCCGCTATCTGCGGTAAAGGCGGTACCCACCGCCGGATTGTTGAGGGCGCCCTGGGGCGCGTCGGCGCTGAAGGTGGCCTGGGTTACGAACAGCCGGCGGGCGCCGCCGCATGAGTAGCTGGTGCATCCGGCCGTCCACCCGCCGTAGACCAGCCAATCGTTTCCCGATGCGTCCACGAACCACGAGCCGCCACCCGGCCCCGCCACCGACCCGTAGGCCGAGACGATCGGGTTGGGGTCGGATTGGACACAGGTGCTCGTGGGCGATGCACACCCCGCCACCCCCTCGGCATAGCTCGATGACGTGTAGATCCCACCGCTGAACAAAAGGGAGAACTGCCCGCCGACGTAGAGCATTGAAGGATCCTCCACGGTGTTCTCCCAGGGGAACGAGTCTCGTGTTATTGGAGAAGATCTGGGTGGGAATGCTCCCGGCAAGAAAACCGGTACCGCTGCTGTTGAGCTCCTCGGTCCAGATCCGCGCCGGCTGCGACGAACCGCCGTCGTTGGACTTCCAGACGAGCCACGGGCTTCCGGTCGTCGGATCGATGAACGGGCTGGGATCAATGGCGCCGCCCAGGCTCGCCTGGCACAGGAGCGGCCCGCTCGAGGTGTCGGTGAAGGCTGCGTTGGTCGGACTGAGGGCGCTGGTGGTGGCGACCGACAGGCAGTCGAACCCGGTGTCGCTGCCGTGGCCCACCTGGGCCGCGTCGTAGAACATGATCCATTGCCCGCCAAAGTTGAAGACCCCCGGCGAGGTCTGCGTGTTGACGGCCTCCCACGCCGGTGTGCTGGGAAGGGCGGTCGAGCCGTAGCTCTGCCCGGTGTAACTGCGCCAACCAGCGGTGGGACTCCCCGACGTGTCGACCAACGCCTGGATGTGGTTGCCCAACGGAGTGCCGGTGGTAAAGACGTAGTAGACGCCGCCCGACTCGACGACCTGGGGATCACCGGCATCACCGGCATATGCGGGTGTGGCGGGGAGATTGAAGGAGAACTTCGCGGCAGCATGGATCGGGATCGGACTACTCGACACGGGCGCGGCCGCCAGTACGGCGACAGTCGCCAAGAGCACGCTGACCGCAGCCACGATGAGGGCTCCGCTGGCCGTGACCGTGCGGCGGCCGGGCATGCTGCGCCCCACAGGCCCCACAGGCCCCACGGGGCCAGATCGGGTGTGGCGTCGCATCGCTCTCCTACTTCCCGCGGCTTCTGTGCGGCACCCCTCAGGCCGTGTCGCGCCCACAGTCTTACCCGAGCGTGACGCACGCTCCGACAAGACCGCGTCTATATGGGTTGCAATCGTTGCAGCTCAGGGGCGGTCCGCGGGGCCGCGGGCAGCGGGGCCACGGGCAGCGCGGAAGTGGCTAGGCGAGCCCCCGCACGATGGCGACCATCTTTTCGCCGCACTCGGTCGGGTTCTGGGTCACGAAGACGCCGGCAGCCGTCAGTGCGTCCATTTTCGCCTGGGCCGTGCCTTGGGAGCCCGAGATAATGGCTCCGGCGTGCCCCATCTTGCGGCCTGGTGGAGCGGTGACGCCCGCCACGTAGGCCGCGACCGGCTTGGTCATGGAGTTGGCGATGAAATCGGCCGCGCGCTCCTCCTCGGAGCCCCCGATCTCACCGATCATCATGACGGCCTTGGTCTCGGGGTCAGCCTCAAAGGCAGCCAGGCAGTCGATGAAGTTGGTGCCGGGGACGGGGTCGCCACCGATGCCGACGCAGGTGGTCTGCCCGATGCCCTGCTGCGACAGCTCGTGCAGGGCCTGGTACGTGAGCGTGCCTGAACGGCTCACGATGCCCACCGGCCCCCCGGCCAGCGCGATATCGCCCGAAGTGATCCCGATGTTGCACTTCCCCGGAGAAATGATCCCCGGGCAGTTGGGTCCCAGCAGGCGGGTGCCCGGGAAGTCGCGCACGAGGCGGTTGTAGGCCAGCGCCTCGTCCTGGGCGGGGATGCCCTCGGTAATGCAGACGATGAAGGCGATGCCGGCTTCGGCCGCCTCCACAATGGCATCGGCAGCACCGCGGGGCGGTACCGAAATGAACGATGCGGTCGCCCCGGTCTCCTTCACGGCTTCGGCCACGGACGAGTACACGTCGATGCCCTCGATGACCTCGCCCCCGCGCTTGGGGTTGGTCCCGCCCACCACCTTGGTGCCATAGGCCTTGTTGCGCAGGCCGTGGTAGAGGCCCTGGCTGGTCGGGCTGATGCCCTGGATGACGACCTTGGTCGTCTCGTCAACGAAGATGCTCACGTTTGTTCCTTTGTTCCCTTCTGCCTAGGCCTCGGCCAGGGCAACAGCGCGGCGGGCGGCGTCGAGCATGGTGGGCTCGGCGATCAAGCGGTCGGAGAGATGGTCGGCCAGCAGGGCCCGACCCTCGTTGGCATTGGTGCCGTCAAGGCGCATGACGACCGGCGAACTGAGCTTGACGCGGCTCATGGCCTCGATGATCCCCTTCGCCACCTCGTCGACCCGGGTAATGCCTCCGAAGATGTTCACCAAGATCGAGCGCACCGCCGGGTCGGCGTTGATCACCTCGAGGGCGGCGGCCATCACGTCGGCGTTGGCCCCTCCACCGATGTCGAGGAAGTTGGCGGCGGCGCCTCCGGCTTGGGTCACCACATCCAGTGTGCTCATGGCCAGGCCGGCCCCGTTGGCAATGATGCCCACCGAACCCGAGAGTCCGATGTAGTTCAGGCCTCTCTCCTTGGCCATCTTCTCCCGGGGGTCGACGTCGGAGTCGTCGGCGAACTCCTCCCATTCGGGGTGGCGGAAGGTCGCATTCTCATCGAGCGTGACCTTGGCGTCGAGGGCGTGCACCTTGCCCTCCGGTGTGAGGATGAGCGGGTTTATCTCGGCCAGGTCGCAGTCACCTTCGACATAGCAGTGGTACAGCCGGACCAGCAGCGTGGCGGCCTGGGCGCGGGCCTCGGGGTCGAGGTTGGCCCGGTCGACCCACTCCCGGGCCGTCTCCTCGTCGAGGCCGTCGAGCGGGTTGATGTGCAACATGGCGATGGCGTCGGGATTGGTGACGGCCACCTCTTCGATCTCGACCCCGCCCTCGGCCGACAGCATGCCGAGATGCTGCTTGTTGGGACGATCCAAGGTGAAGCTGGCGTAATACTCCTTCTCGATGTCCGAGGCGTGCTCGACCCAGAGGCGCTTGACGACGTGGCCCTTGATGTCGAGCCCGAGGATGTTCCCGGCGTGGAGGCGCACTTCGTCCGCGTCAGCAGCCAGCTTGACGCCGCCCGCCTTTCCCCGGCCGCCCACTTTGACCTGTGCCTTGACCACAACCGGGTAGCCGGCGGCATCCGCCTGTACGACCGCTTCGTCCACCGTGTCGGCCACCCCTCCGGGGGAAGTGGGTATGCCGAAGCGGGCGAAGTACTGCTTGCCCTGGTACTCGTAAAGATCCACTGCGGTTGCTTCTCCTTCTGTCGTGTCGCTCGGGGTGTGGCGTCGTGTGTGGGGTGAGGCGGGTGCGGCGGACTCAGGGTTGCAGGGCATCCTCGCGCGCATCGAGGGTCTCTCCCAGCCAGGTTCCAATCGATTCGAGCGGCGCTCCCGGGGTGAAGACGGCGGCCACCCCAAGCTCTTTGAGGATCGGGATGTCCTTCTCGGGGATGATCCCCCCCACAATGACCAGTACGTCGCCACGCCCGACGTCCGCCAGGAGCTGCACCACCCGCGGGACCAACGTCAGGTGTGCCCCGGAGAGGAGCGACAGCCCGACAGCATCGGCATCTTCTTGGACCACCGCTTGGACCACCTGTTCAGGCGTCTGATGGAGACCGGTGTAGACCACTTCGAACCCACTGTCTCGAAGGGCGCGTGCAATGACCTTTGCCCCACGGTCGTGGCCGTCGAGCCCAGGCTTGGCGACCACAACCCTGTAGGGACGCTTCATGAAGCCTCGATGATAGGGACGGTCCGGCACCGACGCCAGACCGGGCTCCGGGGAGGCGGCGTAGGCGGCGGCGCAGAGCAGGCTCAGGCTCGCCGCAGGGGGGTGGCCGAGAGCAGGAGGTTCTTCTTGCCCACCGATGCGAAGTCGACGGTGGCCTGGGCCCGTGAACCCTCGCCCTTTGCATCGAGCACCACGCCGGGACCCCAGTGGTCATGGACGACCTGGTCGCCGGCGACGAGCCCCAAATCCTCGGCCCCGCTACTCGCCCGCGGCCCGGCCGGCCTGAGTGGGCGCGGGCCGCTCGGAAGGAACGAGCCGCTGGGCCGGCTCTCGCCGTAGCGGCTCTCGCCGTAGCGGCTCTCGGTCGAAAGGTTGCGACTCTCCCGCGTCGAGAGCAGGCCGACATCTTTGACCAGCCCGGTCGGGATCTCTCCGAGGAAGCGACTGGGGATGTTCTGTTGCGTGCGACCGAAAATGGTGCGCGACCAGGCATGCGACAGGTTGAGGTGTCGGCGGGCCCGGGTGATGCCGACGTAGAAAAGACGCCGCTCCTCTTCGAGGTCGGCCGGTTCGCTGAGTGAGCGCAGGTGGGGGAAGATCCCATCTTCGAGGCCGACCACGAAGACCGCCGGGAACTCCAGACCCTTCGCCGTGTGCAGGGTCATGAGGGAGACCCGGGTTCCATCGCCATCGAGATCGTCGGAGTCGGCCACCAGGGCCACCGTCTCGAGGAACCCGACCACATCGTCGAATTGGCCGGCGACGCTGCCCAATTCGGCGATGTTCTCGATGCGCCCATCCGACTCGTGGGTGTGCTCAGCCACCAATTCGGCCATGTAGCCCGTGCGGTCGGCCACCAGCTGGATGAAATCCGCCGGGTTGACGGTGGAGACCAAGGGGCGGAGCTCGCGCAATGTCTTGGAGAGTTGCTGGGCACCGGTGAGGGCCTTGCCGGTGAGCCCTGCTTCCTCGGCCCGGTCAATGGCCTCGCTGAACGGCACCCGGTTGATTTGGGCCCAGGCGGCCAGGCGGGCCACCGAAGTGTCGCCGATGCCGCGCTTGGGCACGTTGACGATACGGCGGGCCGAGACCTCGTCGTCGGGATTGGCCAGCACCCGGATATACGCCAGCACGTCTTTGACCTCGCGCCGGTCGTAAAACTTGGCCCCGCCCACCACTTTGTAGGGGATGCCGGTGAAAATGAACGAGTCCTCGAGTGCCGCGACTCTGGGCGTTGGTGCGGTAGAAGACCGCGATGTCACCCCACGCCAGTGCCTCGGCGGCTCGCAAACGAAGGATCTCGCCTGAAACCCACGAGGCCTCGTCGCGCTCGTCTTCGGCCCGGTAGCGCAGGACGGGATCGCCGGCGTCCCCCACCGTGAAGAGCTCCTTGTTCGGACGGTCGAGGTTGTTGGCGATCACCGCGTTGGCCACGCTGAGAATGGTTTGCGTGGAGCGGAAGTTCTGCTCCAACACGATGATGGTGGCACTGGGGAACGCCTGCTCGAACTCCAAGATGTTGCGGATGTCGGCCCCTCTCCACTTGTACACCGACTGGTCGGAGTCACCCACCACACACACGTTGCCGTGAACCTGGCCCAGCAGCTGGATGATCTCGTTCTGGGCGTGGTTGGTGTCTTGGAACTCGTCCACCAGTATCTGGCTGAAGCGTTCCTGATAGGACTCCCGCACATCGTCGCACGCCTGCAGCAGGTTGGCCGTCACCATCAAGAGGTCGTCGAAATCAAGTGCATTCGCCGCCAGCAGGCGTTGCTGATATTCGGCATAGACATCGGCGATCTTGCGCTGGAACGGGTCGTACTCCTGGCGTGCCGTTTCCCGGAAGGTCTCGAAGTCGATGAGCTCGGACTTGGCCTGGCCGATCACGGCGGCGACGGAGCGAGGAGGGAGACGTTTCGTATCGAGCCCCATCTCTGACACGATCATCTCGATCAGCCGGCGCGTGTCCGTGTCGTCGTACACCGTGAAGTTCGGCCGATAGCCCAACCGTTGGGCGTGGCTCCGCAGGATGCGCAGACACGACGAGTGGAATGTCGAGACCCACATCTTCTCGGCCCGGGGCCCGACGAGCTCGGCCACCCGCTTGCGCATCTCCTCGGCCGCCTTGTTGGTGAAGGTGATGGCGAGAACACCCCAAGGGGCGCGTCGCCCGTCGCCAGCAGGTGGGCGATGCGTCGGGTCAGGACCCTCGTCTTCCCCGAGCCGGCACCGGCCACCACGAGCAGCGGTCCCCCGCGGTGCACGACGGCGGCACGTTGCGGCAGGGTCAGGCCTTCGAGCAGAAGGGCGGCGGCGGACCCGCCGGGGAGCGGTCGGCGGTCGGGTGGCGGTCGGTCGGCATCGGCATCGGCATCGGCATCGGCATCGGCATCGGCATCGTCTCGGTCTCCGCCGCGACGTCAACCCCCGCCGCGGCCAGAGCATCGGCCGCCGCTGCAGCTCCGGCATCCATATCGTCACCGCCATGGGTGTCGCCGTCGCCGTAGGTGTAGCGCTCAGCATCGGTCGCGAACAGTGGGGGGGTACTGCCGCTCTTGGAGTCTCTGCTCACTCCCACTCGATCGTGCCGGGCGGCTTCGAAGTGACATCAAGCGCCACCCGATTGACGCCCTCGACCTCGTTGATGATGCGCGAGGACATCCGCTCGACCAGGTCGTAGGGCAACCGGGCCCAGTCGGCCGTCATGGCGTCGTCACTCGTCACGGCACGAATCACGATGGGGTAGGCGTAGGTGCGCCCGTCGCCCATGACACCGACGGTCCGGACGGCGGGCAGCACGGCGAAGCTTTGCCACAGCTCGCGGTAAAGACCGGCCCTTCGGATTTCCTCGACCACGATGGCGTCGGCATTGCGCAGGATCTCGGCCCTCTCCGGTGTGACCTCGCCGATGATCCGCACGCCCAGACCAGGACCGGGGAACGGCTGACGCCACACGATGTCATGGGGCAGACCGAGCTCCTCACCGACCGCACGGACTTCGTCCTTGAAGAGAAGACGCAGCGGCTCGACGAGGTCGAACGCCAGATCGTCCGGCAACCCGCCCACGTTGTGATGTGACTTGATGTTGGCCGCCGTGTCGCTCCCCGACTCGATCACGTCGGGGTAGAGCGTGCCCTGGACGAGGAACGCGGGACCGTCACTGCTGCCGCCGGCGTCACCCGCTCCCATGTCGCGCGCCACCTCTTCGAAGATCCGGATGAACAGTTCGCCGATGATCTTCCGCTTGCGCTCGGGATCGCTCACTCCTTCCAGTGCGGAGAAGTAACGGTCGGCCGCCTTCACATGCACCAGGTCGATCTTGAACTGGCGACGGAACGTGTCCTCGACCTGATCCGCCTCACCCGCACGCATCAGCCCCGTGTCCACGAAAACACACGTCAGCTGGTCACCGATGGCTTTGTGAACTAATGCCGCCGCCACCGCTGAATCGACGCCTCCGCTCAGGGCGCACAGCACACGCTCCGTGCCAACCTGCGCCTGCACCGCGGCCACCTGCTGCTCGATGATGGAGACGTGGGTCCACGACGGAAGGCACCCGCACGCATCGAGGAGGAAACGCTCGAAGATCTCGCTGCCCCGTTCTGTGTGGACGACCTCGGGATGGAACTGCACCCCGAAGATCCCGCGGTGGGCGTCGTGCATTGCGGCCACCGGTGCTCCGGCGCTGGTGGCCGTGGCCACGAACCCCGGCGGCACCTCGGTGATGGCGTCACCGTGGCTCATCCAGACCTCGGAGGTAGCGGGCCAGTCGATGCACAGCGGCGAGGACCCGGTTAATGACAATTCCGTGCGCCCGTACTCGCCGTTGCCGGTGCGGGCCACCGTTCCGCCGAGCTGCGTGGCGATGAGCTGGGCCCCGTAACAGAGCCCGAGGATCGGTATCCCCAACTCGTAAATGGCCGGGTCGATGGTCGGAGCCGGCATGGCGTAGACCGACTTGGGACCACCCGAAAAAATAATGCCCTTGGGCTTGCGGGCACGGATCTCCTCGATGCTGATGGTCGAGGAGACGATTTCCGAATAGACGTGCGCCTCGCGAACCCGGCGGGCGATCAGGCGGGCGTATTGCGCCCCGAAGTCAACGACGAGGACGGTGTCAGTCACCGAGTCCGACTCAATGGCCCATGCCCACGCCCTGGGACCGCTGGAAGAACTTGCCCTCGGTCTGCAGGGAGGGAGCGACCATCACTTCTGCCTTTTGGAACTCCTTCACCGTCTCATAGCCGCACGTGGCCATTGCCGTGCGCAACGCGCCGAAGAGGTTCATGCGGCCATCGTTCTCGTGGGCGGGGCCGAGCAGGATTTCCCGCAGGCTCCCGCGTACCGACGTGCGCACACGCGCACCACGGGGAAGGGTGGGGTGGAAGGTGGCCATGCCCCAGTGAAACCCGCGCGCCGGAGCCTCGAAGGCCGAAGACAGCGGCGATCCCAGCATGACGGCATCGGCCCCACAGGCGATGGCCTTGGCGATGTCGCCACCCTTGGACATCCCGCCGTCGGCGATCACGTGGACGTACACGCCGGTCTCGTCCAGGTGGCGCATGCGCGCCCCGGCCACATCGGCGATTGCGGTGGCTTGGGGCACGCCGAGACCGAGCACGCCACGGGTTGTGCAGGCATTTCCGGGACCAACGCCGACAAGCACGCCGACGGCGCCCGTCCGCATGAGATGGAGGCCGGCCTGGTAGGAGGCGCAGCCGCCGACGATAACGGGAAGGTCAAACTCGCGGATGAAGCGCTTGAGGTTGAGGGGCTCCACGGTCTTCGACACGTGCTCAGCCGACACGACGGTGCCCTGAATGACCAAGATGTCCAGTTCAGCCGCCAGGCAGGCCGGCGCCAGCGATTCGGTGCGCTGCGGAGTGACGGAGCCTGCCGTCGTGATCCCTGCCTCTTTCATCTGGCGTATGCGCGCCGTGACGAGCTCGGGTTTGATCGGCTCGCTGTACATCTGCTGCATGCGCGCCGTGGCCTTCTCATCGTCGAGCTCCCGAATCTCGTCAAAAAGGTTGCTCGGATCCTCGTAGCGCGTCCACAGTCCCTCGAGGTTCAGGACACCGAGCCCGCCGAGCTTGCCGAGTTCGATCGCGGTGGCCGGGCTGATCACCCCGTCCATGGCGGAGCCGAGTAGCGGCAGATCGAAACTGTAGGCATCGATCTCCCAGGAGATATCGACGTCCTCGGGGTCGCGGGTACGCCGGCTCGGCACGATGGCGATGTCATCGAGGCCGTAGGCCTGCCGTCCGGACTTGTAAACGCCGATCTCGATCTCAGCCATTCGTTCGCCCTCCGGCATTCGATGGGGCCGGCACGGCTCTCGGTCCACACCGGCATGGCAATTACGAACGCCGGGCCGACACTCCGACGATCCACCACTTTACTCTGTCGGGGTTGCTCCTCCGGCCACTTTCGGATCGTGCAACGGCGCTTCCGCGGGAATTCCACCCCGGATAAATCCGGTCAACCCGCCGGAAGCCCCGGGATCAGGACAAGGCTGAGCAACTCGTGAATCATGTGGGCGGTGGCCCCCCAGATCATTTCGCCCTCCACCTCGAAGAACCACACAGTGAGAGAACCGTCGGCGGTCTCGGGGTTCACCTCACCCCTGAGGTACCAGCGCTCCTCGTGGAAGTTGTCGAGGTCGGCCAGATCACGCAGGGAGACATCGAAGACGCGCTCGACCTCGGCCGGGCTGGCCACCACGTGAGGGCGCGTGTGAGTGCTGGCGACAATCGGCATGATGAGCGACCCGCTCACGACGGTGACCACGGGGTGAATCCAGCCTTCGGGCGTGACGCAGGATGGGTCGAGCGCTATCTCTTCGTAAGCCTCCCGCAGGGCCGCGCTTGGTGCATCCTCACCCGGGTCGAGGCGGCCCCCGGGGAAGCTGACCTCGCCCCGGTGCGACCTCAGTTTGTTGGAACGCCGGGTGAGGACCAGTCGGGCCTCGCCCGCCTCTTCGAAGAGGACGGCCAGTACCGCAGCATCCACCGGCCGATCGGGTGTGCGCGACTCGTCGACGAAGAGCAACGGGACGATCACCCCTTCAGCTCCGATGTCCTCTGGAAGGGGACCAAGCTGTCCCCGGGCAGCCAGGGCCCGGCGCACACGAGCGAGGTCGATGCCCCTGCGCTCACTCGCCGGGAGTTCGGCCCACGGCGCGTCGTCACCCATGCGCCAGCCGTCCGGTCGGGGAATCACCTGTGGCGGAACGGGGCGGGGCATACCGGTCACGATATGTCCCCTCGTTGATTTACCGACCGCCCACCGCTTAACCGGCCTCGCTCACCGTCTTGGGCCGCCGCCATCCGTCGTTGCTCAACTACCCTCGGCTCGTGGGCGAAACCGAAGAACTCCAAGCTCGGGCAGACGAACACATCTGGTACCACACGATCGATCTGGGTCAGGGCGTGGTGACCAAAGGCCTCGGAGCGCACTGGCACAGCTCCGAGACGTTTCCCGATTTCACCGGAAGGAGCGTCCTCGACATCGGCGCATGGGACGGGTACTACTCCTTCCTGGCCGAACGGCAGGGGGCGAACCGGGTGGTGGCGCTCGATAACTACGCCTGGGGGGTGGACTTCGGGGCGCGCGACGCCTACTGGAACGATTGCATCGCGCGGGGCGCCCTGCCCGACCACTCGCGCGACCTGGTCGACTTCTGGCGCCCCGAGCTGCCGGGCCGTCGGGGCTTCGAGTTCGCGAGCTCGGTCCTCGACTCGAAGGTGGAGCCGGTACTGGCCGACTTTGCCACCATGGACCTGAACGAGATCGGCACCTTCGACGTGGTGCTCTACCTCGGTGTCCTCTATCACATGAAGGAGCCGCTGAGCTGTCTCGAACGTGTCCGCGCCGTGACGAAAGAGGTCGCCGTGATCGAGACCGAGGCTGTCCACATTGAGGGTCTCGAAGGCTCGAGCTTGGCGCAGTTCCACGCCGGCGATGAGGTGCGGGCCGACTTCGGCAACTGGTACGTGCCGACGATCGAGGCCCTGCATTCGTGGTGTCGCGCTGCGGGGTTCTCCGCCGTGAGGACAATAGTCGGGCCACCCTCACCGCCGCTCGAGACGGAGAGCCCGAGGGGGCGTCTCGGTCGCGCCATCTCCGGAACGTCCAAGCGTCCGCCGTCGGCACCTTCGGCCAACTACCGCGCTGTCGTCCACGCGTTTCCCTAAGGGTCCCGTCCCGCCGGGGAACTCTTTGCCCCCGGCCTCTTTTGGGCCCGCCGGGGGACTCTCTGCTCCGCGGGAACTCTTTTGAAATATCCGGACGGGGGGGTATGGATACCGCGGACAGCGCTGTGGCCGGATCCGAAGACCCGGCCACAGCCACAACCAATCAACCAATCGCTGACGCGAGAGGCGGAGTTACATCATGCCGCCCATGCCACCCATACCGCCCATGCCACCCATGGCAGCAGCAGCGGCGGCGGCATCGCCGGCCTTCTCGGGCTTGTCGGCCACCAAGGCTTCGGTGGTCAAGAGCAGCGCAGCAATGGAGGCCGCGTTCTGCAGCGCAGAACGGGTCACCTTGGCGGGGTCGATGATCCCGGCCTTGACCAGGTCCTCGATCTCACCAGTGGCGGCGTTGAGTCCAACTGCACCCTTGGCCGCTTCGACCTGGCTGACCAGCACGGCACCTTCGAGGCCGGCGTTGAAGGCGATCCAACGCAGCGGCTCCTCGAGGGAGCGGGCCACGATGCGAGCACCGGTAGCCTCGTCACCCTCCAGGGTCGCCGCCAGGGCCGTGACCGCCTTGCGGGCCCGCAGCAGTGCGGTGCCACCGCCAGCCACGACGCCCTCTTCGACAGCGGCGCGGGTCGCGGACAGCGCGTCCTCAATGCGGTGCTTCTTCTCTTTGAGCTCCACCTCGGTAGCGGCTCCGACCTTGACCACGGCTACCCCGCCGGCCAACTTGGCCAGGCGCTCCTGCAGCTTCTCGCGGTCCCAGTCCGAGTCCGTGTCCTCAATGGCGCGCTTGATCTGCGCCACGCGGCCCTTGACGTCCTCGGCGCTACCGCCGCCTTCAACGATGGTCGTGTCGTCCTTGGTCACGATGACCCGGCGGGCATGGCCCAAAAGGTCGATCGTGGCGCTCTCGAGCTTGAGGCCGATTTCTTCGCTGATGACCTGGGCGCCCGTGAGGATGGCCATGTCCTGCAGCATTTCCTTGCGGCGCTCACCGAAACCGGGGGCCTTGACGGCCACCGAGGTGAACGTGCCACGGATCTTGTTGACTACCAGGGTGGCCAGCGCTTCTCCGTCGACGTCCTCGGCGATGATCAGTAGCGGCTTACCGGTCTGCATGACCTTTTCCAGGACGGGAACGAGGTCGTGGACCGCGCTCACCTTGGAGTTGTAGAAGAGGATGGCCGGGTCGTCCAGCACCGCTTCCTGACGCTCGGCGTCGGTGACGAAGTAGGGCGAAAGATAACCCTTGTCGAACTGCATGCCCTCGGTGAGCTCGAGCTCGATACCGAAGGTGTTCGACTCCTCGACCGTGACCGTGCCGTCCTTGCCCACCTTATCGATGGCCTCAGCGAGCACATCGCCGATGGCGGGGTCGGCGGCGGAGATCGAGGCCACCTGGGCAATCTCGACCTTTCCATCAACGACCTTGGCCTGCTTGGCCAGGTCTTCGACCGCGGCCTTGACGGCCTTCTCGATGCCCCGCTTCAGCCCGGTCGGGCTGGCACCGGCGGCCACGTTGCGTAGCCCTTCGGTGATGAGGGCCTGGGCCAGGACCGTTGCCGTCGTGGTGCCGTCTCCGGCTACGTCGTTGGTCTTCGTGGCGACTTCCTTCACCAGCTGGGCGCCCATGTTTTCGAACGGGTCGTCGAGCTCGACTTCCCGGGCGATGGAGACGCCGTCATTGGTGATGGTGGGTGCGCCGAACTTCTTCTCAATCACCACGTTGCGACCTTTTGGTCCCAGGGTGACTTTGACCGTGTCGGCCAACTTGTTGACGCCGGCTTCCAGGCCACGGCGGGCGGCCTCGTCGAATTTCAGAATCTTGGGCATGACTGTAGGGAACTCCTCTCGAGTCCTTTTGCTTCAGGTGACTGCAGGGAATGGGTGACTCACCGCTGACTGACCGAGTGCACGGCCAGGTCGGCGATGTCGTCGGGGTACTAGGCCAGCTTGGCCAGAACGTCCCGGCTGGAGAGAATGAGGAGGTCCTCACCTTCCACCGTGATCTCGGTTCCTCCGTACTTGGAGTAGACCACGGTGTCGCCGACCTTGACGTCGACCGGGATCAGCTCTCCGGAGTCTTCTCCACGGCGTCCTGGGCCAACGGCAAGAACTTCGCCCTGCTGGGGCTTCTCTTTGGCGGTATCGGGGATGACCAGGCCGGACGCGGTGGTCTCTTCAGACTCGCCGGGCCGGACGACGATCCGGTCTTCGAGCGGGTGCAGCTTCATCTGAACGGGCCTCCTTGGCATTCATTACTTCTTTAGCACTCTCGGGTTGAGAGTGCTAAAGATAGCGGGCCTGAGCCCGAGGGGCAAGAGCGCCACGCGATAAGCGACCATTTTCGGATTGCTCTCAGCCATCCCCCTCTATTTCGGCGCCGACGTCGAGCGGGTGGAACGCCCCTGCGACGGTCCCGCCGATCCAATGCCCCTGTTCACGCACGGGAGCCCTCGACCACCATCAACCGGTTGTAAGCCGGCCATCGGCACGCGCCGAACGCGGCGCGCATCGCACCGGCTTCGGCGATTACTACGCTCCAAGAGCATTCCCGGCCCCGAACTGGGCCAACGAGCCTGGAAGGGGACGTTATGGCGGCAGTGGACAGAAGGGGGCCGACGGCGCCGATCTCGCCCACCTCACCCGCGTCCACCAGGCAACCCCGCAATCCCCTACGCATTGGCGCGGGCACGGCAACATCGACGCCGGGAGCTCGTCGCGCCCCCAGGGCCGCACGCCGGCGAGGTCACCGGAGCGGGCCTGTCTCACCTGACTCGGGGGTCGTCATCACCGGGGGTGCGTCGGGCATCGGTTTGGCCACGGCGCTCGCGCTGGCCCAGGTCGGCCGGGCCGTGGCGATCTGGGATCAGGACGGAGCCGCGGCCCGCCGCGCTGCTAGTCGCTGCATGGACGAGTACGGCGTCCGTGCCATTGGTATCAAGCTCGATGTGAGCAAGACAAGCACCCTCAAAGCCGCGGTGAGGCGGTCTTTGGCCGAGCTCGGCCCCATCGGGGGTCTCGTCCACTCGGCCGAGATCGTCGAGCCGGCCCCCGTCACGCTCATCGACGACGACTCCTGGGACAGGGTGCTCGATGTGAACCTGCGCGCCGCCGCGACGGTCACGAGGGAACTTCACCCAGCGCTCTTAGAGGCGAACCCCGGCTCGGCCATTGTGTACATCTCGTCGATCGAAGGCTCCGTCGGCAGTCCCTTCCTCCCAGCGTACGGCGCGTCCAAGGCGGGGCTACTCGGATTGACCCGATCCGTCTGCGCACTGCTCGGTCCCGACGGCATACGGGTCAACTCGGTCTGCCCCGGCGCCGTCGACAGGCCGCACCCCGCCCCTCTGCACGAAACCCCCGGATCGAGGGAGCGTCTGATCACGCGGACAGCGCTCGGGCGCCTGGCCCAGCCCGAGGACATCGCCGCCGTCGTCCGTTTCCTTCTTTCTGACGAGGCCGCTTACGTCACGGGGACCAGCATCGTGGTCGACGGCGGCATGACCGCCATCGGCGCCCAGTGAGCCTCGACGATCAGTGGTGGCGGGGCGGCGTCTTCTACCAGATCTATCCGCGCTCCTACTCCGATGCGAATGGGGACGGGTACGGCGATCTTCCCGGCATCGTCAGCCGCCTCGACTACCTAGCCCAGTTGGGCGTTGCTGCGCTGTGGCTCTCCCCGGTGACTGTCTCACCCAATCGTGACTGGGGCTACGACGTCTCGGATTACTGCGACGTCGACCCCGACTTCGGTTCCCTCGAGGACCTTGACACCCTCGTCAGCGAAGGGGCGGCGCGCGGCATCCGCGTCCTCCTCGACCTCGTCCCCAATCACACCAGCGATCAGCATCCGTGGTTCGTGGACGCCCGACATGGGAGGGACGCCGAACACCGCGACTGGTACGTCTGGGCCGATCCGGCACCCGACGGTGGGCCGCCGAACAACTGGATCAGTATTTTCGGCGGCTCGGCCTGGGAACTCGATGAGGCGAGCGGCCAGTACTTCCTCCACAACTTCGAGATGCAACAACCCGACCTCAACTGGTGGAACCAGGACGTACGCAACGCCTTCGATGCCATCGTGCGGTTCTGGTGGGACCGCGGGGTCGCCGGCTTCCGCATCGATGTCTGCAACATGATGATCAAGGACGCCGAGCTGCGGGACAATCCGCCGGCCACAAAGGACGATCCGCCCGATCAGCAGCGCATGGGCGTGAAGTCCGTCTACAACAGCGACCGGCCGGAGGCGCACGACATCCTGCGACATTGGCGGGCCCTCTCTGAGGGCTATGACCCGCCGCGTCTCCTCATCGGCGAGACGAACGTCGAACTGCTCGCCACCCTCATGCAGTTCTACGGCAAGGGGCACGACGAGCTGCATGGGGGATTCAACTTCGTCTTCATCAACGCTGCGCTCGATGCCGTCGCCATGCGGGCGATCGTCGAGGAGGTGGAGGCCATGCTGCCGGAGGGGGCCTGGCCCCTGTGGACAGGTTCGAACCACGACGTGTCACGACTGGCCACCCGTTGGGCCGGGGGTGACATGGCCAAGGTGCGCTGCGCCCTCATGATCCTGCTGTGCCTGCGCGGCACGCCCTTCCTGTATCAAGGCGACGAGATAGGCCTGACCGACGGCTCGGTGGAGCAGGCGGATCTCCGCGATGCGGTGGGCATCCGATTCTGGCCCCACTACAACGGCCGCGACGCCGAACGGACGCCGATGCCCTGGTCGCCGGTGGCCGGCGGTGGGTTCACGCAGGCCGGCGTGCGTCCCTGGCTCCCGATGGCCGATCCGGCCCTGTGCAACGTGGCCGACCAGGCAGCCGACCCCGACTCTGTCCTGTCCTTCACCCGCCGTGCCATCGCGCGGCGAACGGGTAACAAAGACCTGGCCGTCGGGTCCTACCGCTCCCTCAACTCGCCCGCGCACACCTGGGTCTTCCAGCGCGGCGAACGGACGGTCGTGGCGCTCAACATGTCAGGTGTCGCCGCAATGATCACGGGGTTGACTGGATCGATCACGCTGGCCACCGACCGGGCCCGCGAAAGGGCGGCCTTGGACGGCCCTCTCACGCTGGCGCCATGGAGTGGGGTCGTCGTCGAGTCCTGATCCGAGGCGCGCCTAGGTGTCTGCGTTGGACGAGATACGGCCCACCGTCTGGGCAGAGTTGGCGTTGGGGGCATTGGGGTTGGCATTCGCGGCATTGCCACCGTCACGTAACCGCTGGTAGCGGTTGGCATACATGATGCTGTCGGCTCGAGTGATCAGGTCGGCCAATGAGTCGTCTGTTTCCAGCTCGGCCAACCCGAAGGCGACGGATGCCTCATCGGTCGCGGCCAGGTCCCCGTTGATCCGCTCGAACCTCTCGGCGGCATCCTTCACATCGAGGGCGGGGAACCCGCACACGAACTCATCACCGCCGTAGCGCACAACCAGGTCGTACGAGCGCACATTGGCTCTCAACGTGTCGGCGATCTTGCGCAGGAGTTGATCCCCGGCCAAGTGGCCACGCGTGTCGTTGCGAATCTTGAGATTGTTGACGTCGACGAACGCCAACACGAATGTGTCGCCGGTCCGCCGGGCGCGGGTGACCTCGTGCTCCAATTCCAACATGCCCGCGTCGCGGCGATAGGCCCCGGTCAGCCCATCGATCGATGACTCCACCCGTTCGATGGCGGACACGACCCGGTCCAGCCGGGCCGCAGCGCGGTCGGACCTCGCCGCGAATCTGTCGCGGGCGGCCGCATAGCGGTCACGACGGGAGTGCACCTGCAACGCGAGCATTTCAGGATTCATCGAACGATTTGCTGCGAGGCGCGCCAGCACGGCATCGTCACGCGAGCACGCCCGCCGCGTCGCGTTCCGCCGCCTGCTCGTCACGCTCCAACGCCCTGGCATCCCGTGCGTTGGCACGGGCCTCACGGGACTCGGAGAGTGCTTCGCGCTGTTGGTACGCGGCGAACCGATCCACATCGCCGTTTGACCCGCTCACCATCTGCGGCAGCCGCACCGCCTGGGCCTCGTTCACATCTTCGGGGTGCTGGCCCTCAATCGCTTTGATCGCCATGGCGACAAAAGCGACGCCGGCGGTGAGGAGGCTGTCCTGCCGAGTCGACGCATCCCAGTAGAGCGTCAGAGCGCCCCAGATCTTTTTGTCACGCACGAGCGGGAGCGCTCGACAACCGACCACACCGTGTTGCGACAGTTGTTCGTCCAGCCCCTCCCCGGTGAGGCCACGGTGACCTCGCCCATCCCCCTGCGTCGTCTTTCCAGTCTGACAACACTCCCAAGTGGGGCCGGTCTCTTCGCTCAACTGGAAATCGTCGAGGATGCAGGCCCACTCGGCCGAACCGGCAGCAGAGAAGAACCCGAGGGGCGGATCCATGACCACGATCGAGCACGCCACGACGCCAGTGAGTTCCGTACATTCACAACACAATGCGAAGAGAACGCCGGCCAGGTCCGCACTCGACCAGGATTCCGCGCCACCCTTCTCAACAGCTGGCCAACCAGTCGACAACGAGTCGCATCCTTCCGATCACATGTGCCACAGATGCCGACTCATCTGATTGGGGTCTCTCCACGGAGGAGATACGTCAGAGAATACAGGTATTGGCCGATGCAATATTCGCCACCGTTTGGGCCTGCCACCACAAATCCGAAGAGCTTCAGGATTGCGATGACGGGGTTAGTTCCTCCAGCCGTTCGGCGTACTCGGGTGTGTCGATGTCATAGGCCCACATGACGAGCGCGTCTTCGCCCGTCACCTGGTAATAGTTCTTTCGCACGCCCACCGGGGCGAAGCCGAACCGGCGATAGAGCGTCTGCGCCGGTTCGTTGCTGGCCGCGACTTCGAGCGAGAGATGCCGCACACCCAAGGGCACGAGTGTCCGGATGCCGTCGATGAGAAGCGTGCTCGCCACCCCGCGCCGCTGGTAGGCGGGTGCAGTGGCGATGGTGGTGACATGCGCCTCGTCACCCACGATCATGAACCCTATGTAGCCGGCCATGTCGTCTCGGTGCCAGGCGGCCCGGTAGAGCCGACCATGGCGGAGCGCGAGCTCGGACTGGAAAACGCCGACGCTCCACGGCTCAGGGAACACCACCGCCTCGATCTTTAGAACGTGACGAAGATCTTTTCGCTTGAGCTTGTCGAGGCGCAGGTCCATGACGACGGGTCAACCGGTGGTGACCTGCGCGAAGTTGCTCTTGGCATCGGCCTCGCGCAGGTAGATCGGGAACACGAGCTGAGGGTCCTGCGGTGATGCTCCCGCCTCAAAGAGCGAGGCCGCTCGATCCAAGAGGGTCAGCGGGGGTGGGAATCCAAGCGCATCCATGAGACAGTCCACGCCGGGAATCCCACTGAAGATGTCGGCGTACCGCTGCACCCCGTCGCCAACGCCCACTATGTGCACTCCCCCCAACTCGAGCAAGGACTCGGCCAACACTTCGGGCGCAAAGAGCCCCGACACGATGACATCCTGGGTCTCGTCCCGGCCATTGCGCAATTCACGAACGGAGGCAAAGACCTCGCCTCGCCGGGCGTCGACGGCCGCCAGCACGTAGCCCCGGTGACCACATTGGATGGCGGCGCTCGTGAGAATGTCCAGGCTCGAGAGCCCCACGACGCCGATGCCCAGAGCCTGGGCCAGTCCCTTGGCCGCGGCGACCCCTACACGAAGACCGGTAAAGAGACCCGGCCCCAGATCGACTGCCACCAGGTCCACGTCGCTCACGGCCAGCTCGAGCTGGGCCAGGAGATCCTCCAGAGCCGGCGTCAGAGTTTCGACGTGGCGGCGTTTTCCGCTCAAAGTGAACGCAGCCTGGGCGCCACTGTCGGCACGTGCCGCCACCCCGATGGTCTCGGTAGCCGTCTCGATCGCCACGATGTTCACGATGCGGTCCGGTTCACGATGCGGTCCGGTTCACGATGCGGTCCGGTTCACGATGCGGTCTCTGGCGAACGCAGGGCCAAGGCGTGTGCCACGTCGTCGGCTCGCCCCGACCAACGACCGCGACCACTGATGGTGATGGTGCGTCGGTCAGCCCCGTCACCAGCGCCGGTGCCCGCGGCGCCGGCAGGTACCTCGAGGAGAACGTCGAGAGCATCGTCACCCAATGCAGGCGCGGCGAGCTCGCCCCATTCAACGAGGGCGACCGCACGCTCTTCCACCAGTTCAGCCAAGCCCAGCTCCACCACTTCGCTCAGGCCTCCCGTGCGGTAGACGTCTGCATGGATCAACGTGTCGACGGGGGCCACGTCGGCGCAGCGATACTGGCGCACCAGTGCGAAGGTGGGGCTGGTTACCGGGCCTTCGACCCCGAGCGCGGCTGCGTAGCCCTGGGCAAACGCGGTCTTGCCAGCCCCGAGATCCCCCTTCAAGAGGATGACGTCCCCAGCTAAGCAAAGCGCGGCCAAACGGCCGGCCACGTCCCTGGTGGCGGCGGGGGAATCCGAGGAGACGACGAGGGGCCACTCACTCACGATGGTCGAGCCATGAGTCGTTTGGCCCGCACCAGATCGGCGCGCATTTCGGCCAACGCTTCGCCGCCAGCCCGCAGGACGTAGGCCGGGTGGTACGTCGGCACCAGGTGACCCCCGCGAAACGGGTAGATCGAGCCTCGCAATTGGCGGATGCCGTCTCCCGTCTCGAGCAGCAGACGAGTGGCAAAGTTGCCGAGGGTGACGACGACCGAAGGCTGGAGGTGCGAGATCTGCGCTTCGAGGTAGGGACGGCAGGCTTCGATCTCCGTCGGGGCCGGATCGCGATTCTGCGGCGGCCGGCACTTCACCACGTTGGCGATGTAGCACTGCGCCCGGGTGATCCCGATCTCCTCGAACATCAACCGGTCCAAGAGCTTGCCCGAACGCCCGACGAACGGCTCCCCGGCCAGATCCTCGTCCCGGCCCGGAGCCTCACCGACGAAGAGCAACGAGGCGTTGGGGTCCCCCACCCCAAAGACAACCTGTGTGCGGGTTTCTGCCAAGGCACAGCGGGTGCACGCGCACGCCGTGCTGCGCAGCTCCTCCCACGTCGATCCGGCATTCGCGAGGGTCATGCCGCTGACCCTGTTCGCCGCGCTCTTGGTACCGCCATCCGCCTCGCTGCCCTTAGAGGATCGGCGGTGTCAGGGAACCGCCGGTGTAGTCGGGCGTGCCGATCACCACCCGAGGGACCCTCGGGCCGATACCACAGAGGATCTCGTAGCTGATGGTACCCAGTAGCTCGGCCCATTCGTCGGCCGTGATCTCCTCGTCACCCTGCCGGCCCAGCAGAACGACCTCGTCACCGGGCTTCACCGCGTCGTCGTCTTCGCAGTCGATCACGATCTGATCCATGGTCACCATGCCGGCCAACGGGCGGCGCTTCCCGTGGATCAAGACACTGGCGCCCTTGGAGAAGAGTGCACGCGGCACACCGTCTGCGTAGCCGATCGGCACCGTAGCCACCACCGAGCGGTGGGGTAATGCCCGTAGGCGGCCATAGGAGGGACGTTCTCCTTCCGACAGGGTGCGCACGGAGACGACCCGGGCTCGCAGCGACAGCGCCGGGCGTAACCTCTCACTCCCGGTCGCCGCGGCGAGGGCGGCGCCGACGGCGGCGCTGGGGAGGTAGCCGTAGAGCCCGATGCCGCACCGGACCATGCCGTAACGCGCCTGCGGAAAGGCGATCGCACCCGCGGTGTTCGCGGCGTGTGTCACCTCGGGACGGACTTCGGCGCGGGCCATCTCGTTGATCACCCCGTCGAAAATTGCCAACTGCCCAAGCGTGAATGATCGGTCCTCGGCACTTGCCCCGTCCGCCACCGGGAAGTGGGTCCACAACCCTTCCAGCTCGAGGAGAGGGTCGTCGCCGATGGCCTGTAAAAGCACAGGCACGTCAGCCGGGGCCGCTCCCACACGATGCATCCCGGTATCCACTTTGATGTGGACCGAGGTCCGCTGGCCCAGCATGCGTGCGCCATTGGAGAACAGCTTGATGCCCTCGGCGGTGTACACCGTGGGCGTGAGCCCATAGGCCATGGCCGCATCGACGGCGTCGGCGCCGCATTCGCTGAGCAAAAGGACGGGGCCATGCACGTCGTTCTGACGCAGCTCGACGCCCTCGTCGACCAGGGCGACGGCAAGACCCACCGCACCTCCGGCCAAGGCGGCGCGTGCCACCTCGGGTGCCCCGTGCCCGTAGCCGCGGGCCTTGACGACGGCGCAGAGCTTGGCCGGTTGCACGAGCCGCGACAACACACGCGCGTTGTGGGTGATCGCTTCTACGTCTATCTCGGCCCACGCCGGCCGCGACCGGGCTTGCGTCGTCACCACGGCTCCCTCGTTGGGGATCTTGGAAACCCTGGGCGTTGTCGAGCCTTGCATGCCGGCCTTCAAATGCTCGAGTGTTCCATCAGCCATTGTCACGTAACTCGCTGAGAAATGTGGCGGACAGGTCGGGCAGATCGCCCGCCACCAGCCCTTCGGGATGGCCGCGCCCGGCGGCTCTCCCATGGACATGGGCCGCGAGCGCTGCGGCCAGGTGAGCCGCCACCCCCCGAGCCAGAAAGGCGCCGATCATGCCGGAGAGCACATCGCCGGTTCCGGCCGTCGCCAGGGCGGGATTCCCCGCCGCAGCGAGATACACATCGGGCGTCACGATGCCAGCGGGACCGGTGTCGGTGGAGGCGGCGGCGGGGGAAGCCACGGCAGTCAGCGGTCCCTTGAGAAGAACGATGGCCCCCACCTCTTGGGCCAAGCTCCGGGCGGCAGCCAGGCGGTCGTCGCCCGGAGGCGATCCGGCCAAGCGGGCGAACTCACCGTCGTGGGGCGTCAGGATCGTCGCGTGCTTCCGGTCGGCCAAAAGTTTGCGGGCCGTCGCCAGATCGCCAAGGGCGGTGAGGCCATCGGCATCAATCACCATCGGATGTGGCGCGAGGGCGATGACCGACCGGATCTCATTTTGCACCGCTTCTCCCGTGCCGAGGCCGGGCCCGACGACCAGTGCCCGGCACTTCGTGGTGGCCTCGAGGAACGCCGCGGCCCAATGCGGATCGTCCAGATTCATCCGGACCGCCTCCGTGGGCCAGTTCCCGAGCGGATTGCCCGGCGTACCCAAGCGGATCATGCCGGCACCCGCCGCCAGAGCTCCTCTTGTGCACAAGATGGCGGACCCCTCCATCCCGACCGAGCCGGACGCCACGCCGAGCGCGGTGCTCCACTTGTTCGATTCACGCGGCCGGGCGGGCAACGACGCCGTGATGTCCGCGTCTTCGACCAGAGCAGCATGGGCCGGGTCGAGAGGGATCCCTATGTCCGCGACCTGGACCACGCCGCTGTGGGAATGACCCGCCCCCTGGATGAGCCCGGGCTTCAAGGCGGCGAAGGTCACGGTGTGACTGGCCCGGAACGCGGCGCCGGGCGCCTCCCCGGTGTCGGCGTCCACGCCGGAGGGAATGTCGATGGAAAGAACGGGAACCCCCATTGCTACCTGCGGCGCGTCGTAAGTGCCCCGGAACCCGGTCCCATAGGCGCCATCGATGACGAGGTCCGAAGGAGCGAGCGCCCGGGGAGCCTCGGCCGCGCCCACGACCGTGACCCGAGCGCCGCGCCGCGCCAAGAAGTCGGCCGCGATCCGGCCATCGGCCCCGTTGTTGCCCTTGCCGACGACGACCGTCACGTGGCGACCGTATCCACCACCCATAATGCGCAGCGCGGCGTGGCCGACGGCCGTCCCGGCCCGCACCACCAGGGTGTCCTCGCTCACGCTTGAGAGTGCAGCGGCATCGGCCGCCCGCATCTCGTCCCGGGTCAGGACGGGGAGCACGAAGGGAGCCGTTCTGCCACGACGAACGCGATGGCCACGTGGCTCGTATGCGTCAACGAGAGGTGGAGCAATCCGACCCCGCGTTGCGCGGCCAGCGTGGCCGCCGACCCGTGCAGAGCCACCGAAGGAGCGTTGCGGGTGGCACCCGGTCCGGCGGAGCGTCGCACTTCGACGTCGGTGAGCGCAAAGCCACCAAGCCCGGTTCCGAGCGCCTTCATGACCGCCTCCTTGGCCGCGAAGCGCGCCGCCAACGACTCCGTCGGATCGGGAGATCGGGCTGCGTCGGCCTGCTCGGTCGCAGTGAAGAAGCGGGCGGCGAACCCGGAGCGCCGCGCCAGTATTCGCCGGAACCTCGCCACATCGACCGCATCCACACCAATGCCGACGACTGAGCTGCTGACGGCCGAGGCGCCGGCAGTCGTCGCGCCGAGGCGAGCCGCGACATCTTGTGTCGACGCTTCCAGCGTGGCGGCGGAGAGGAGGATGCTGCACATATCCGACCAGGCTACTTGGGGGCTTCGCCAGGACTGACCGATCCGGACCGGCTGGGGAGGGACAGGCGACCGCTCAAGCACCCACCTGGCCGAGCTCGGCCTGGACCACCTCGGCCAGCCGCGCTGCCGCGGCGTTGGCCTGGGCCTCCTCCCGGGCCTCGACCATGACCCGCACCAAGGGCTCGGTCCCGCTGGCCCGGAGCAGGACCCGCCCCTCGTGTCCCAGCTCGATCTCGACCTTGGCCACCTCGTCCCATACCGGGGCACAATCGGTCAGCCGTCCTGGTCGCGGAATGGGCACGTTCACCAGTACCTGAGGCACCCGCTCGACCAGGCCGTCGGCCAGGTCGGCCAGTGGTCGGCCGGCCCGCCGCACGAGGTCGGCCAGCGCGATCCCGGTCAGGATGCCGTCGCCCGTGGTCGAACGAGTCCGGAAGATGATGTGGCCCGATTGCTCGCCGCCAAGGACGAAACCGTCCGCATCGAGGGCGGCCAGCACGTGACGGTCTCCCACATCGGTTTCGCGTACCCCGATGCCGTGCGCCTCCATGGTCAGGCGGAATCCCAGGTTGGTCATCACCGTCACTACGACCGTGTTGCCGGTCAGGTGGCCGCGCCCGGACAGATCCAGAGCAAAGAGGGCGAGCAGGACGTCGCCGTCCACGACCGTGCCGGTGTGATCGACCGCCACCACCCGGTCGGCATCGCCGTCGAGCGCCAGCCCGAGGTCGGCCCGGTGTTCAGCCACGGTGAGAGCCAGACGGCTCGGGTCGGTCGACCCGCACTTGTCGTTGATGTTGCTCCCGTCCGGTGTGGCATTGAGCGTGGTGACCGTCGCACCGAGCTCGGCCAGGATGTCCGGGGCGAACGCACTGGCCGCGCCGTTGGCGCAGTCCACCACAATGTGCAGCCCAGCCAATCCGCGTCCCTCGGTCGCCGCCAGGAGATGCCGTATGTAGACGTCGGTCGCCGTGAAGTCGATGATGATCTGACCCACCCCGTGCCCGGTCGGTCGCCGCGGGGGGCGCTCACCGTCGGCCAGGATCGACGCCAGCTCGTGCTCCACTTCGGACTCGAGCCCGACCGGCAGTTTGGTGCCGAGTGAGCTGAAGAGCTTTATCCCGTTATCGCCGAAAGGGTTGTGCGAGGCCGACACCATCGCTCCCGGCGCCTGGCGGCGCTCGGCCACAGTGGCCACGCCCGGTGTCGGCACCACGCCGAGGTCGATGACGTCCGCTCCCTCGGTGGCGAGCCCGGACGACAGTGCGGCCGAGAGCATGGGGCCCGAGCGACGCGTGTCGCGGCCCACCACAAAGAGGGGGGCGGGAATCACCCGGGCCGTGGCACGACCGAGGGCTAAGGCGAGTTCGGCCGTGAGCTCTTCGTTGGCGACGCCCCGGATGCCGTCGGTGCCGAAGCGTGCCGGCGCCACTCTCCTACCGCTTGGAGTACTGCGGAGCCTTACGTGCCTTCTTCAGGCCGTACTTCTTCGATTCCTTCTCGCGGGCGTCGCGGGTCAGGAGTCCCGAGCGCTTGAGCGCAGCGCGGTGCTCGGGATCCATTTCGCACAGGCTCCGGGCGATACCCAGGCGCATGGCGCCGGCCTGGCCCGAGATGCCCCCACCGTCGATGGTGGCATCGATGTCATAGGACTCGGTGGTGTTGGTCACCCGCAGAGGCTCGGTCAGCAGCATCCGGTGCGTGGCCGAGGTGAAGTAGGCCTCGATCGGCTGCTTGTTGACGCGGATGGCGCCCTGGCCGGGACGGAAACGGACACGGGCCACCGCCTGCTTGCGGCGGCCGGTGGTTTGGGTGAGGGGTGTGGGCATCGCGGGAGCTCCTTACGTCGTTCTGTTCAGCTGGTCCGGCGGGCCGCGGGCAGCTCGAGCGGTTCGGGGCGCTGGGCTGCGTGGGGATGGTCGGGGCCGGCGTAGACGTTGAGCTTGCTCAACATGGCCCGACCGAGCGTGTTCTTGGGCAGCATGCCGCGGACCGAGCGCAGGATCATTTCGTCCGGCGACTTCTCGAGCAGTTCGGCGTAACTGGTCGAGCGGAGCCCACCCGGGTAACCACTGTGGCGGTAGGCCATTTTCTCGGCCGCCTTGCCCGACGTGAGGATTACCTTGTCGGCGTTGATCACGATCACGTGGTCACCGGTGTCCACGTGGGGTGCGAAGTAGGGGCGGTGCTTCCCTCGCAGGATGCGCGCCACCTCGGAGGCCAGGCGGCCCAGGACGAGACCGTCGGCATCGACCACATACCAGGCTCGCTGGATCTCACTGACTTTGGGTGAAAATGTGCGCAAGGGAACGGTCTTTCGCTGACAGGTGGTACGGGGAGCGCCCACCCTTCGGGTGTGCTCAGGCCCTCGGAGGTCCCGTGGGCCGACGTACCAGGATAGGGCCCCGGAGCGGGCCGGGCAAGCCGGGGCGCCCTCGAGGGTCATCCGTAGTCCACCGAGACCAGGCAGAGGCCCTGGGCCGGCGCCGGATCGGCCGCCCGGTGGCGGGTGTTGGATCGCAGGCGTTCGAGCAGCGTGGCCGCATTCGCACGCCCGCGCCCGACCTCGACCAGGCTGCCGACGAGCGAGCGGACCATCTGGTGGCAGAAGGAATTCGCCTGTATCTCGAAGCGCAGGAGGCGACCGCTCCCTATGTCGGTGAGGTCTCGACCCTCCTCGAGGAGCCACTGCGCCCGGGTCACCCGCCGCACTATGGGCTCCTCGGGACTCGATCCCGGCTTGCGCCGGCAGAACGAGCGGAAGTCATGGGTGCCCAATAACACATCTGAGGCCGCCCCCATGGCCCGCAGATCGAGATGGTCACGCACATGCCAGACCATCGGGCTCAGGAGGGGGTCGGGGGCCGGAGCGTTCCAGACCAGATAGCGGTAGGAGCGGCCCACCGCCGAACGGCGAGCGTCGAAAGCGGGAGACACCTCGTCGGCACTGAGCACGACGATCGAAGGAGCGAGCTGACGATTGAGGGCACGGGCCAAACCCAGACCGTCGAAGGGCACCGGCGGCAGGTCCACATGGACCACCTGACCCCGGGCATGCACTCCGGCATCGGTGCGCCCGGCACAGGTGAGGATTGGCGGCTCGGCCATGCGGGCGGTCCGGCCGAGGGCGTGGCGCAAGGCCCCAGCCACCGTGGGCACCTCGGGCTGGAGGGCGAAGCCGCGAAAGGCGGCACCGTCGTAGGCGATCAGCAACCTCCAGCGTTGCCACGGCGACGCCGCAACATCGGGAGGAACGGGCCGGCCCAGATCGATGCCGGGACTAGACGAACTCAATCCGCGCCATTGGCGCGTTGTCGCCAGGACGTGGCCCGAGCTTGAGAATCCGGGTGTAGCCGCCAGGCCGCTCGGCATAGCGCGGGCCAATCTCCTCGAAGAGCTTGTGGGCCATGTCCTTGTCCCGGATCAAGGCCACGACGCGGCGGTGCTGGTGGATGCCTCCCTTGCGGGCAGCGGTCACGCACTTCTCGGCCACCGGCCGCAGGGCCTTGGCCTTGGCCTCGGTGGTCACCAGGGACTCGGCGGCAATCAAAGAAGCCACCAGGTTGCCCAAGATGGCTTTTTGGTGAGCCGAGCTCCCGCCCATACGACGTCCACGTTTTGGAGTTCCTTGCATGGCCGATCAGTCCCGGGTACGGAGCGAGAGCCCGCGCTCGTCGAGGCGCTGCACCACTTCGTCGGCCGACTTCTGCCCGAAGTTGGTGATGGCCAGCAGGTCATCCATGGTCCGCTCCACGAGCTCGCCGATGGTGTTGATCTGTGCCCGCTTGAGGCAGTTGCGGGGGCGCTCGGAGAGATCGAGCTCCTCGATGCGCAGGTCGAGGTCCGGCGAGCCGGACGTGGTCACGCCGGTGTCGCCCAGTTCCAGACCCTGCGGCGCATCCTCGAGATCGGCCACCAGACCGACCAGATTGCGCAGGGTGTCACCGGCCGAAGCCAGGGCCTCACGGGGAGTGATGGTCCCGTCGGTCTCAATGTCGAGCACCAGGCGGTCGTAGTTGGTGGACTGCTCCACCCGCACCGGCTCAATGTCGAAGGTGACCCGGTGCACGGGCGAGAAGATGGAGTCGATCGGGATGACGCCGATGGTGTTCGAGCGCTTGTTCTTGTCGGCCGAGACGTAACCCCGGCCCCGCTCGACGGTGACGTCCACGGCCAGGCGGCCCTTGGCGTTGATCGAGGCGATGTGCAGGTCAGGGTTGAGGACCTCGACATCCGAGGTCGCCTGCAGGTCAGCCGCCGTGGCGTCAACCGGGCCGCGTACGTCGAGGCGGAGCGTCACCGGCTCGTCGGTGTGCAGACGCACCAGCAGGTCCTTGAGGTTCAAGATGATGTCGGTGACATCCTCCTTCACACCGGGCAGGGTGGTGAACTCGTGCAGCGCCTCATCGAAGCGCAGCTGGGTCACCGCGCCACCGGGAATGGAAGAGAGCAAAGTGCGGCGCAGCGAGTTTCCCAGGGTGGTACCGAAGCCGGGGTCGAGCGGGCCGATAGCGAAACGCTGCCGGTTGTTCTGCTCTTCGTCGACTGCTTCCACTGTCGGTCGTTGGATGATCAGCATCGTGGGGACTCCTGTTGCGTTGCGTGGTGGTGGGTCGGGACGGCGGGGGGACGCCGTGTCAGAAGGTCTTTGTCCTACTTCGAGTACAGCTCGACGATGAGCTGCTCTTGCACGGGCTCGTCGATGTGCTCGCGCAGCGGTGGGTTGAGCACGGCGACGCTGAAGCCGCCATCGCCCGTCTCGAGCCAGGCCGGGGTCTGGCGCTCGAGGGTGTCCATGTTGCGGCGGACCGAGAAGTTCTCGCGGGTCCCGCCCTTGAGGGTGACCTGGTCGCCTTTGCGCACCCGGTAGCTCGGGATGTCGACGCGCTTGCCGTTGACGAGCACGTGGCCGTGGCGGACGAACTGGCGCGCCTGGCGGCGGCTGGCTCCCCAGCCGGCCCGGAAGACGACATTGTCCAGGCGCAGCTCCAGGTTGCGCAGGAGGTTCTCGCCGGTGATGCCGGGCTGGCGACTCGACTCCTCGTAGAGGTTGCGGAACTGCTTCTCCAAAAGACCGTAGATCCGGCGGGCCTTCTGCTTCTCGCGCAGCTGGGTCAGGTACTCGGAGCCCTGCCGCATGCGGTCACGCCCGTGCTCGCCGGGCGGGTAGGCACGGCTGTGGCGGTCGGTCACCGCTTCGGAGACGGGGCACTTGAGCGAGTAGCAGCGCTCGCCCTTCAAGAAAAGCTTTGTCCGCTCGCGCCGACAGAGACGGCAAACGGGACCGGTGTATCGCGCCATAAAACTCTTCCTCTAGACCTAGACCCGACGCCGCTTCTTGGGGCGGCAGCCGTTGTGGGGGATGGGGGTGACGTCCTTGATGCCAACGACTTCGATGCCCACCGCAGCGAGCGACCGGATAGCCGTCTCACGGCCGGAGCCGGGGCCACGGACGAGAACGTCGACCTTGCGCACCCCGTGCTCCATGGCCCGCTTGGCGCAGGCTTCGGCGGCCAGCTGGGCTGCGAACGGGGTGGACTTGCGGGAACCTTTGAAACCGACATTGCCCGCCGAAGCCCAGGCGAGCACGTTGCCCTCGGGGTCGGCGATCGACACGATCGTGTTGTTGAACGAGCTCTTGATGTGCGCCACGCCGTAGCTGATGTTCTTGCGTTCCTTGCGGCGCGGGCGGCGAGCCTGCTTCGTGGGCTTTGCCATCTACTTCTTCACCTTTTTCTTCCCGGCCACGGTCTTCTTCGGGCCCTTGCGTGTCCGGGCGTTGGTGTGCGTCCGCTGGCCGTGGACCGGCAGCCCCTTACGGTGACGCACACCCTGGTAGCAGTTGATCTCCATCTTGCGCTTGATGTCCTGGGACACGTCGCGCCGCAGGTCACCTTCGACCCGGAAGTTGGCGTCGATGTAGGTACGCAGGCGCGCCACTTCTTCATCGGTCAGGTCGCGCACCCGCGTCGAGGGATTGACGTCGACCGCTTCACAGATCTGGCCCGAGAGGGTGTTGCCGATGCCAAAGATGTACGTCAGGGAGATCTCCAGCCGCTTCTCGCGGGGGATGTCCACTCCCGAAATTCGAGCCATATGGTCCTCTCCTCAGCCCTGGCGCTGCTTGTGGCGCGGGTTCTCACAGATCACCCGGACGACGCCATGTCGCCGGATCACCTTGCACTTCTCACAGATCGGCTTGACACTGGGCCGAACTTTCACGTCGCGTCCTTATCCTCTGCTTGTACCGGTGACTACTTGTACCGGTAGGTGATACGACCCCGGTTGAGGTCGTACGGAGTGATCTCCACCTGGACTTTGTCCCCCGGAAGAATGCGGATGCGGTGCATCCTCATTTTGCCCGAGCTGTGCGCCAACACTTTGTGTCCGTTCTCCAGCTCTACGCGGAACATCGCATTGGGCAGCGGCTCGACCACCGTGCCTTCGAGCACGATGGCATCTTCCTTGGGCTTGGGCAGGTGACTCTCCTCAATAATCGCTTTCTGGTGTTCCTCCGAGCGCACCGGTGGCGCGAGGCCGGAACGGAGCGGTATCGGATGCGGCCCGACGGCAGGTGACCCGAAAAGGAAACCTGGCCCAGGGCCAGCGAATTATTCTAGCCCAATTGGCGCACAATTCCAACGGGGCCCCTTTCAGTCCCGGTCCGGGACCGTCTCAAGCCAAGGTGAACACCTCCGGGCCGTCGGGCGTCACGGCAATTGTGTGCTCGAAATGGGCCGAGAGTCGCCCGTCGGCGGTGACCACACTCCACCCGTCATCGAGCATCTCGGTTTCGGGAGAACCGGCGTTGACCATGGGCTCGACCGCAAAAACCATCCCCGTCTTGAGCGTCGGCCCGCGGTTTCCCGGCCAGTAGTTCGGCACCTGGGGTTGCTCGTGCATGGCGGTGCCGATGGCGTGCCCGACGTACTCTCGCACCACGCTGAAGCCACTCGCCTCGGCCACGTCCTGTACGGCCCGTCCGACCTCGTTGAGGGCATTCCCTTTCTTCAGTTGCTCGATCCCGGCCCAAAGACTGCGTTCGGTGACCTCGATCAGCTTCTGGGCCTCGGCCGAGATCTTCCCGATGCCCATGGTGAAGGCTGCGTCACCGTGGTACCCCTCGATGATCGCCCCACAGTCGATGGAGAGGATGTCCCCCTCCTCGAGGCGGTAGGCGCCGGGGATGCCATGGACGATCATGCTGTTGGGCGAGGTGCAGATCACGGCAGGGAAGTCGTGATAGCCCAAGAAGTTCGAGCGCGCGCCGCGGCGCTCGAGCACGCCCCGGGCGACGGCATCCAACTCGGCCGTGGTCACACCTGGCTTTGCTGCGGCCCGGGTCTCCTCGTGCATTTCCGCCACGACCTTGCCGGCCTTGCGCATTTTGGCCAGTTCCTCGTCGTTGCGTCGCACTACTCCTGCTTCCTCTTCTGCCGCTGGGCGTCGATGGCCCCCACCACCCGGCGGGTCACCGCGTCGGGCGACCCGGTCCCGTTGATGGAAACCAAAAGATCACGTTCGGTATACCAGGTGATCAGAGGAGCCGTTTCGGCCTCGTAGAGGTCCAGTCGTCGCTGGATGGCCTCTTCGGTGTCGTCCTCGCGTTGGACGACCTCGCCGCCGCAGACGTCGCAGGTCCAGTTCACCATGGGCGGCGCCGCCGTAGAGTAATTGGAGCCGCAATCGACACAGACCCGCCGCGAGGCCAGGCGCTTCATGACCAGGTCGGTGGGCACATCGAGGTCGATCACGATGTCCAACCCGAACGGATGCACAATCTCGTCCAATTCCGTGGCCTGGGCTGTCGTGCGGGGGCAGCCGTCGAGGACAAAGCCGCGACCCCGGGTGTCGCGCTCGGACAGGCGGGTCTGCACCATCTCCATGACCATTTCGTCAGGGATGAGCTCGCCCTTGTCCATGAGGGACTGGGCCCGCACCCCTAGCGATGTCTTTGACTTCACCTCACCCCGCAGCATGTCCCCAGTAGAGACATGCGGCACGACATAGTGATGCGAGAGGCGAACGCACTGCGTTCCCTTGCCGGCCCCCTGCTTGCCGAGGACCACGAGCCTGACCCCGGGGATCACAGATCCCCTACTTGAGGAATCCCTCGTAGTTACGCATCATGAGCTGGCTGTCGATCTGGCGCATCGTCTCGAGTGCGACACCGACCGAAATCAACAGCGTCGTCCCGTAGAAGGGGAACGAGTTGAGGTGCCAAAGCGCCATCAGGAGTGAGGGCACCACCGCCACCGCGCCCAGGAACACGGCGCCAACGACCGTGATGCGGCTGAGAATGTGGGCGAAGTACCGCTCGGTGGGCGGCCCGGGCCGGATGCCCGGGACGAAGCCACCCTGCTTGCGGATGAGGTCTGCCTGCTGGTGGGGGTCGAAGGCCACGTAGACGTAGAAGAACGTGAACATGAAGATCAGGACGAAGTAGGCACCGATGTAGAAAAAGCTGGTCGGCGTGAGGCTGCGTCGCACGAAGCTCTGGAACCAGCCCAGCTCGACCACGTTGGACACCAGGACCGGGATGTAGAGCACCGAAGAGGCGAAGATGATCGGGATCACGCCGGACTGGTTCACCTTCAACGGGATGTAGGTGCTGCTCCCGCCGTACATTCGGCGGCCGACCACCCTTCGCGCGAAGGTCACCGGTATTCGTCGCTGACCCTGGTCGAAGAAGACGATGGTCACCAGCAAAATGATGGAGACGGCGATGATCACGCCGAACTTGAACTTGCCGCCCTCGGCCAGGATCGAACGGAACCCGTTGGGGATGGCCGCCACGACGTTGGCGAAGATCAGGATCGACATGCCCTGCCCGATGCCACGCTGGGTGATGAGCTCGGCCAGCCACATGACGAAGGCCGTGCCCGCAGTGAGGCACAGGACCATGAAGGCGGCCAGGGCGAAGGTGAACTTCGGGATGAGGTCGATGGTCGTGCCGAGCAGCGCCGAGTCATGCCCGTGGAAGGCATAGATCAGTCCGGACGACTGCATGAGCGCCAACGCCACGGTCAGGTAGCGGGTGGTCTGGGTGATCTTCTTCTGCCCCACCGCTCCCTGGTCGCGCCATTCCTCCAGCTTGGGAATCACCGTCGAGAGCAGCTGAATGATGATGGAACTGGTGATGTAGGGCATGACGCCCAGCCCGAAGACGGCCAGGCGCACCAATGCGCCGCCACTGAAGAGGTTGAGGAAACCCAGCACACCCGATGACGAGGCGGAGCCCTCGAGCGACTGCAGGCGGCTCCAATTCACCCCTGGAACAGGGACATTGGCCCCGATCTGGTAGAGGGCGATGATGGCCAGAGTGAAGATGACCTTGTTACGAAGGTCGGGAACCCTGAACACATTGGCGAGCCGCGAGAGCATGTGCGCGTCCTCAGTGCTGTCCGGGTGTCGTCACTACCGGTTCATCAAGGCGTTGCCCGATGCCGGCGGACGCCCATGGCCGAAGGGGAGTGGCATCTTCTCAACGCTACCGCCAGCCGTGGTGATCGCGGCGGCGGCCGAAGCAGAAAAGGCGTGAGCGGTCACGCGAATCGGACGCGACAACGCTCCCTGCCCGAGGACCTTGACCAGATCCTTGGGTCGGCACAACCCGGCCTCGATCATGGTCTGGACGGTGAACTCGTCACCCTCGAGTCCGGCCAGCACCCCGATGTTGATCGGGGTATAGACGATGCGGAACGGGTTGGTGAACCCCTTGAGCTTTGGGATGCGCTGCATCAGGGGGAGCTGCCCACCCTCGAAACCGGCAGGCACAGTGTTGCGGGCGTGCTGGCCCTTGGTTCCTCGACCGGCCGTCTTGTGCCCCTTGCCTCCGGTGCCGCGGCCCACCCTCTGCTTGGCCTTCGTGGCGCCCTTGGGCGGCGCCAGATCGTGCAGCTTCATTGCGACACCTCCTCGACGTTGATGAGATGCGGGACACGAGCGATCATGCCCCTGATTTCGGGGCGGTCCGGCAGGTCGTTGGTCTGCCCGATCCCACGGAGCCCCAGTGCCCGCAGCGTGCCGCGGTGCTTGGGCTTGCTCCCGATGGCAGAACGCGTCTGGGTGATGACCAGGCGCGCCTTTTCGTCCTTGGTCGCCTTCGGCGGACGTGCAGGCATGATCAGCGCGTCTCCGCTGCGTAGAGGTCTGTCTCGCGCTTGCGCTCACGGTAGGCACGCAGGACACCACCGGGCGTCACTTCGTCGGCCGCCTTGCCGCGCAGGGCCGCCACCTCGTCCGGTCGGCGCAGCGCCTTGAGGCCGGCAATGGTGGCGTGCGCCACGTTGATGCCGTTCGAGGAGCCCAGGGACTTGGCCAGGATGTCGCGGATGCCCGCCATCTCGAGGATGGCCCGGGCCGCCCCACCGGCGATGACACCGGTACCAGGTGCCGCCGGCTTGAGCATGACCCGACCGGCGCCGCTCTCCCCAATGACCGGGTGCACAATGGTGCTCCCCGCGAGCGGCACCTCGAAGAGGTTCTTGCGGGCCTCTTCGATGCCTTTTTGGACAGCCAGCCCGGCTTCCTTGGCCTTGCCGTAGCCCAGACCGACCTTGCCGTTGCCGTCGCCCACAACCATAAGGGCGGCGAAGGAGAAGCGCCGGCCTCCCTTGACGACCTTGGCCACGCGATTCACCTTGATGGTGCGCTCTTCGTACTGTGTGTCGACCATGCTCAGAACTCCAGTCCCTCGGCCCGTGCCGCATCCGCCAGGACGGCGACACGGCCGTGGTAGACGAAGCCACCACGGTCAAAGACCACTTTGGTGATGCCGGCCGCTTTGGCCCGTGTTCCCAACAATCGCCCCACGGACGCGGCGCCGGTCACGTTGCCGCCGCCACTCTGTCCCAAACTGGCACGCAGGTCCGGCTCCACCGACGAGGCTGACGCCAACGTCCGGCCGGTGGTGTCGTCGATGACCTGAGCCGAGATGTGCCGATTGGACCGGTGCACAGCCAAGCGCGGGACCTCGGGGGTGCCGGTCACCTTGGCCCGAACCCGGGCGTGGCGGCGAACTCGGAGCCGGGTCCGATCATCTGTACGTGCCATTACTTCGCTGCCTTTCCGGCCTTGCGGAGAACCCGCTCGCCGGCGTAGCGCACGCCCTTGCCCTTGTAGGGCTCGGGCTTGCGGAGCTTGCGGATGTCGGCGGCCACCTGGCCAACCTTTTCCTTGTCGATTCCCTTGACCGTGATGCGGGTCGGCAGGGGGACCTCGAAGGTTATGCCCTCGGGCGCATCCACGAAGACGGGGTGCGAAAAACCGAGCGCGAGTTCGAGTGCACCAGGGCCCTTGGCGATGGCGCGATAGCCCACGCCCACGATCTCGAGGTCCTTCGAGAAGCCGTCGGTCACCCCGGTCACCATGTTGGCCACGAGCGAACGGGACAGGCCATGGAGCGCGCGGTGATGCCGCTCGTCGTCGGGGCGCGTGACGACCAGCTCCTCACCCTCCTGGGTGATGGAGATGCCGACAGGAAGCTCCCGATCCAGCTGGCCCTGCGGACCCTTGACGCTGACCGCGTTCCCGTTGAGGGTGACGGTGACGTTGGAAGGGACCGGTATGGGCGAACGTCCGATACGTGACATCAGGCCTCACCTCCGGCGCGGGTCGGGGCGGACATGAGACGGGCTGACACGGGACTACCAGACATGACACAGCACCTCGCCGCCCAAGTGCTTCTTGCGCGCTTCACGATCCGTCACCAGGCCCTGGCTGGTGGACAACACCGCCACGCCCATTCCGCCCAGCACGCGCGGAATGCCGTCGGCGCGCGGCGTAGATACGCAGTCCGGGCTTGGAGATCCGCTTGATGCCGGCGATGGTGCGGGTGCGATCAGCTGAGTACTTGAGGGAGATCTCGAGCGTCGTACCCGGCTTGTCCCCGTTCGGCTCGACGTGATAGCCCGCGATGAATCCCTCACGCTCGAGGATGCCCGCCAGGGACTCCTTCAACTTGGAGCCGGGCATCTTCACCGTGTCGAACATGGCGGAATTGGCGTTACGGATACGCGTGAGCATGTCCGCGATGGGGTCGGTCATCGTCATGGTGCGCCTACCAACTCGCCTTTGTGACACCCGGTATCTCGCCGGCATGCACCATCACACGCAGGCAGATACGGCAGAGCCCGAACTTGCGATACACGGCCTTGGGACGACCACACCGCTGGCAGCGGGTATAGCCCCGCACCTTGAATTTGGGAGTGCGCTGTTGCTTCTCAATCAAAGCCTTTTTTGCCATGATGCTTATCGAGTCTCCTGTCGGAACGGGAAGCCGAACGCCGCGAGGAACGCCCGCCCTTCCTCGTTGTTGCGTGCTGTAGTGACGATGGTGATGTCCATGCCGCGGACACTGTCGATGCGGTCATAGTCGATCTCGGGGAAGATGAGCTGCTCGGTGACCCCGAAGGTGTAGTTGCCCTTCCCGTCGAACGAACGGGGCGAAAGGCCCCGGAAGTCACGGATACGGGGAATGGCCAGGCTGAGCAAGCGGTCGAAGAATTCCCAGGCCCGATCGCCGCGCAAGGTTACCTTGGTACCGATCGCTTGACCTTCGCGCAACTTGAATCCGGCGATCGATTGCTTCGCCCTCGTCACGATCGGCTTCTGGCCTGTGATGAGCTCCAGGTCGCGTTGGGCACCCTCGAGAAGTGAGGCCTGCTGGGTGGCCCGGCCCACGCCCATGTTGATGACGATCTTCTCGAGACCGGGCACCTCCATGATATTGCCCAGCTCGAGCTCGTCCTGCAGATTGGCTCGCAGCTCGGTCAGGTAACGCTCCTTGAGCCGGGGACGCGCCGGTGCTTGCGTGGTCGTCATAGCTCGGCCCCACATTTGCGACAGATGCGCACCTTCTCGCCGTCCTTGTCGATCTTCATCCCGGCGCGCGCCGGGCCGTCGTGACCCTTGCACCACAGCGCCACAGAGGAGACGTGGACCGGCATGAACTTGTCGATGACGCCGCCCTGCTGGGTGGCCCGGGTGGGCTTGGCGTGGCGCTTGGCGATGTTCACCCCTTCGAGGATGACCTTGTCCTCACGCGGGAAGGCGCGCACGACTTCGGCCTTCTTCCCCTTGTCCTTGCCTGCACGCACGATCACCTGATCGCCCTTGTGGATCCGCATCACAACACCTCCGGAGCCAACGACACAATGCGCATGAACCGCTTGTCCCGCAGCTCACGGCCCACGGGGCCGAAGATGCGGGTGCCACGGGGCTGCTGCTGGTCGTTGATCAGCACCGCCGCGTTCTCGTCGAATCGGATGTAGCTGCCGTCGGCCCGACGCTTTTCCTTCTTGGTGCGCACAACGACACACTTGACCACGTCGCCCTTCTTCACGGCTGCACCGGGGATGGCGTCTTTGACCGTAGCCACGAAGACGTCACCGATGCTGGCGTAGCGACGACGAGACCCACCGAGCACGCGTATGCACAGCACCTCGCGCGCTCCAGAGTTGTCGGCTACCCGCAGGCGGGACTCTTGCTGGATCATCGGGCCCTCTCCACAACTTCGGTAAGCCGCCAGCGCTTGAGCTTGGAAAGGGGACGTGTCTCTTGCACGCGCACCCGGTCTCCCACCTTGGCCGTGTCCTCGGCGTCGTGCACATACAGCTTCTTGGTGCGCTGCACGGTTTTTCCATAGCGGGGGTGACGGACTCGCTCCACCACGGCCACCACCACGGTCGACTGCATGGCATCGGACACGACGACGCCCTCACGTACCTTGCGGCGGTTCGGGCGGGGGCCTTCTACTTCGTCCGCGGCTACCACGGCGCGAGGGGATGTGGGCGCTGGTGCCGGCTCAACAGGCGGCGCAGCGGCAGCCGTCTCTCCCGGTGCCGTCTGGTCCGGAGCGTCCTCGGCCCGCGTGGTCGTCGGCGCCTCGACCACTAACTCGGGCACGACTTCTGCCAATGGCTCAGTCCCGGTCACGTCGCCTGTTGTCTCTTCGGTCTCGTCGGCCATCAGGCCTCTTCCTCTTCGTCGTCGTCATCGTCTTCTTCGTGATCGTGAGCCTCGTGATCGTGGCCATGATCGTGACCCTCGTGATCTGCCGACTCGGCGTCGGCCGCAGCGGCGCGAGCGGCTGCCCGTTCGGCTACCTCAGCGTCCTCCGCGGCCAGTTTGGCCAGAGCGTCGGAGTGCTCGGCCGCGGTCGGGGCCACATAGGCGCCTTCCGCCTCGAGAATTTCGCGGGCACGCAACACGGTCAGGATGCGGGCCACGTCGTGGCGCACCTGCCCGACCCGTGACGGGTTGTCCAGCTGACCTGTCGCCAGTTGAAAACGCAAGTTGAACAACTCTCGCCGGGCATCACCCAATCGGGTGGCCAGCTCGTCGCCGTCAAGCTGGGCCAGATCGCTCGCACTCGCCATCAGACCGCAACTTCCGCGTGTCCGTGCGTCCCTGGCCGCACGACGAAGCGCGCCTTGAACGGCAGTTTCTGAATGGCCCGTTCCATGGCGGCCCGCGCCAGCTCCTCGTCGACACCGGCGAGCTCGAACAGAATCCGGCCCGGGTGCACGACCGCAACCCACAGCTCGGGATTGCCCTTGCCCGAGCCCATGCGGGTCTCGGCCGGCTTATGCGTCACGGGCTTGTCAGGGAAGACACGGATCCAGACCTTGCCACCACGCTTGACGTGGCGGGTCATGGCAATACGTGCGGCCTCGATCTGGCGCGCCGTCAACCAGCCCGGCTCCATGGCCTGAATCCCGAAGTCGCCAAAAGCCACGGACGCGCCGCCCTTGGCCTGTCCGTTCAGGCGGCCGCGCTGTGTCTTGCGGTGCTTGACCTTCTTGGGCATCAACATGTCAATCCGACTCCTTACGGAAGTGCGGAGCCTCGTGGTGCTGGTGCCGGTTCTGGCGTTCCATTTCCTCGTCCTTGGCCAACTGCCGCTCGAGATCGTCGGGCTCGGTCGGCGCCACCGGCAGCAGGTCCGCCACCGGGACTTCGACCGCATCGTCTGCCGTGTCGTCGGCGGGCTCGCCCACTACCGGCGCCTCGACGATGTCCACTGGGATCTCCACGTCGCCCTCAGGAGTGTCGATGATGAACTCGTCGAGCAAGTCACTGTCGGTGACGGCACCGTTCGCGGCCAGAGCCTCCTCACCGGGCGCACCGAAATCAGCCTTGCGACGACCGCCACCAGCAGTGATGAGACGCCGAGGACCGCTTTGGCCCGAGGTCTCCCCGACGGCCATGGCTGCCTCGCGGGTGATCTTGTCCTCGATCGACACCTTGTAGGGCAGGATGTCGCCCTTGTAAATCCAGACCTTGACACCCACGCGGCCCGAAGAAGTCCGCGCCTCGCGAAAGCCGTAGTCGATGTCGGCCCGCAACGTGTGCAGCGGTACCCGACCCTCGCGGTACTGCTCCTTGCGGGACATTTCAGAACCACCCAACCGGCCCGAGCACTGCACCTTGATGCCCTGGGCGCCGGCCTTTTGGACCGTCTGGATAGCGCGCTTCATGGCGCGGCGGAAGGCAACGCGGCGCACCAGCTGGTCGCAGATGCCCTGGGCGATGAGGGCGGCGTCCAACTCGGGCTGCTTGATCTCCTGGATGTTCAGCTGGATCCGGTTCTGCAGCCCGGTGATCTCCTCGAGCTTCTTCTTCAACCGATCGGCTTCCGAACCCCGGCGGCCGATGACAATGCCGGGGCGGGCCGTGTGGATGTCGACGCGCAAGCGATCGCGCGTGCGCTCCACTTCGATGCGACTGACCGCAGCTGCCTCGAGCTGCGTCATCAGATAGTCGCGGATCTTCCAATCCTCGACCACAAACTCGCGGTAGTGCCGCTCTTCGAACCAGCGGGACTTCCAGTCGGTAGTGATACCGAGGCGGAAGCCATAGGGGTTGACCTTTTGGCCCATCTACTCGCCCTTCTCCCCGGCGTCGGCGTCTGCCGCTGCCGTGTCGTCCTCATCGTCCATATCGACAACCTCAGCCGCACCTTCGTCGCTGACGTCGTCCACCTCGTTCTCCGTAACTTCGTTCTCACTCGTTTCATTGTCGGCCGCATCGTTCTCGGCCACATCGAGCTCGGGCACATCGATCGCGTCCGGATCAGTGATCACTTCTTCGTCAGCTTCCACCGCGGCGGCGGCAGCTGCTTCGGCCACGGCCTGCGAGGCACGGCGGCGTGAGAGCCGACCCGAAAGGTCAGCGCGGCGGCGCGAGGCGTCGACACGACGGGAACGGTTTGCGCTGACCGCCTCCATGCGCTTGCGCCGCAGCTCGAGCTTCTCGGCGGGAAGCCGGCTCACAATGATCGTGATGTGACTCGAGCGCTTGCGAATGCGCGTGGCACGGCCGCGGGCCCGGGGGCGCCACCGCTTGGCAGTGGTGCCCTCGTCGGCGTAACAGGCAGACACGTAGAGCTCGTCGGGATTTTGGAAATCGTTGTGGGCGGCGTTGGCCACGGCCGAGGCCAGGACCTTGCCGATGATGTTGGCCGCTTCACGCTCGGTGCCGATCAGGATCTCGGCCGCTCGATCGACATCCTGCCCGCGGATGAGGTCGAGCACCTGGCGGACCTTGGAGGCCGACAACCCGCTGTGGCGCAGGACGGCACGCGTCCCGGGACGCTCGTTGGTCTTGGTAGCGGTCATGTCAGCGTCGCGCTCCCCGCTCCTGGCCGGCGTGATACCGGAAAGTGCGTGTCGGGGCGAACTCGCCCAGCTTGTGGCCGACCATGGACTCGGTCACGTACACCGGCACATGCCGGCGCCCGTCGTGGACGGCGATGGTGTGACCGACCATGTCAGGGATGATGGTCGAACGCCGGGACCAGGTCTTGATGACCTTCTTCTCCCCGCTTGCGTTCAGCACGTCCACCTTCTTCAACAGGTGGTCGTCGACGAATGGGCCCTTCTTCAAGCTACGCGGCATATCTGCTCAACCCTTCGCCTATCGCCGCGCGCCGCGGGTGCGGCGCCGGCGGACGATCATCGAATCGGACTTCTTGTTGCGTGACCGGGTGCGACCCTCGGCCTTGCCCCACGGGGAGACCGGGTGGCGCCCACCGGAGGACTTTCCTTCTCCACCACCAAGCGGGTGGTCGACCGGGTTCATGGCCACGCCACGAGTTTGGGGGCGCTTGCCCTTCCAGCGGTTACGTCCGGCCTTCCCGATCTTGATCAACTCTGCCTCGGCATTGCCGACCACGCCGAGGGTGCCCCGGCAGTCAATCGAGACGCGGCGCATTTCGGTCGAGGGGAGACGAAGCGTGGCGAAGGGGCCGTCCTTGGCCACGAGCTGAATGCTCATCCCGGCTCCCCGGGCCATCTTCCCACCACCGCCGGGCCGCAGCTCGACGTTGTGGATGGTCGAGCCGACCGGGATGTAGCGCAGGGGCAGCGCATTGCCCGGACGGATGTCCGCCCCCTGGCCACTCTGCACCTTGTCGTCGACCTTGAGGCCGGCTGGGGCCAGGATGTAGCGCTTCTCACCATCGGCGTAATGGAGCAGGGCAATCCGGGCGTTGCGATTGGGGTCGTACTCAATGGCAGCGACCCGGGCCGGGATGCCGTCCTTATTCCGACGGAAGTCGATGAGCCGGTACTGCTGCTTGTGTCCCCCACCACGGTGGCGGGCCGTCTTGCGGCCATGGTTGTTGCGCCCTCCCGATCCTGGGTTGGGCGCCAGCAACGACTTTTCCGGATGATCCCGGGTGATCTCGGCGAAGTCAGAGACCGTCTGGAAGCGACGACCGGGGCTGGTGGGTTTGCGTGAGCGAAGTGGCATAGAAGGCGATCCTCTGATCAGCGATCGAAGAGATCGATGGAGTCGTCGGGATGGAGAGTGACGATGGCGCGCTTGGTGTTGGGGCGGTGGCCCTTGATGTTCGTGCGCCGGTTGCGCGTCGACTTCCCCTTGCGGTTGAGGGTGTTGACGTTGGTCACACGCACGTTGAAGGCCTGCTCCACCGCGTGGCGCACATCGATTTTGGTGGCGCCGGGATCCACAATGAAGATGTAGACGTTCTTGTCCATGAGCCCGTAGCTCTTCTCTGACACCACGGGCCGGATCAGTACTGACATGGCATCACGCATCGGCGTCGGCCTCCTCGGGGGTCGGGGTGGCTGCAGCTGCTGGCGCTTCGACCGCTGACTCGACCTCGACCTCGGCCTCGGCCTCAGGTGCCGCGACAGCGGCGCCGGCGAAGGCGTCGGAGCCAGGCAGGGTGCGGTCGGAGAAGACGATCCAGTCGTTGCGCAGGACGTCGTGCGCAGAGAGCTGGCCGAACGAGGTGGTCGTCACGTGCGGCAGGTTGGCGAAGGAGCGGCCGGCAACGGTTTCGTCGGCAGCCAGCACCACGAGGACCGTTCCGGTGATCTTGAGGCTGGAAAGGGCGGCCACAGCGTCCTTGGTCTTCGGGCCTTCCCAGCCCCACTCGTCTACCAGGGCCACCCGGCGGCTGGCCGCCCGGTCGCTGAGGGCGGAGAGAAGTGCAAGGCGCACCATCTTTTTGGGCGTGTGCTGCTTGTAGCTGCGAGGCTTCGGCCCGAGAGCGATGCCACCGCCACTCATGGAGGGTGAGCGACTCGAGCCCTGACGGGCCCGCCCTGTGCCCTTCTGGGCAAAGGGCTTGGCCCCGCCCCCACGGACCTCGGAACGGGTCTTGGTCGATTGGGTCCCGGCCCGGATGGAGGCCAATTGGGCCGTAACCACTTGGTGCAGCACAGCCAGATTGGGCTCAATGCCGAAGATCGAAGGCTCCAGGTCGACCGAACCAAGCTCGTCGCCCGCCACGTTGCGACGCTTGACGGTACGCGTGACGGGAGCGGGACGATCCTTCTTGACCGGACCGCGGGTCACCGTGTCGGTGATGGTCATCGCGACCCTCCTGGCTTGATGGTCGCCTTTACCGAGTCCCGCAGGACGACAACCGTGCCCCGGGCTCCCGGGACGGCGCCCTTGACCAGCACCAGCTGGCGCTCGGGGTCAGCGGAGATCACTTGGAGATTGAGGGCGGTCACTTGCTTGCCGCCCATCTGCCCTGCCATGCGGGTTCCCTTGAAGACGCGCGACGGGGTGGCGCAGGCTCCGATGGAGCCGGGGACACGGTGACTCTTGTGGTTACCGTGAGATGCACCCTGGCCCTTGAAGTTATGGCGCTTCATGCCACCGGCGAATCCCTTGCCCTTGCTGACGGCTATGGCATCGACCCGATCGCCGGCCGTCCACACGTCGGCCGCCAACTCCTGGCCGACGCTGAACTCGGCCACGTCGTCGAGCCGAAGCTCCACCAGCCCGCGTCCGGGCTCGACGCTGGCCTTGGCATAGTGCCCGATCTGGGGCTTGGTCAGGGTGGACGCCCGCCGAAACCCCCAGGTCACCTGCAGTGCAGAGTATCCATCGGACTCGACCGTCTTGACCTGGACCACGCGCACAGGCGCGACTTTCAGCACCGTCACCGGGATGGCGCGGTGCTGTTCGTCCCAGACCTGGGTCATGCCGACCTTCTCGCCGACGATCGCCTTGCTTGCCACGTGTCTTATCTCCCTGCGCTGCCCACGGCTTCCCGTGCGCACGCCAACGCTCCGCCCGGGAATCCCGAGCGGAGCGCTCGAATGGTTTGGCGTGAGGTACCGGCACATACCGGCGTTCACGCACTTCTGTTGTAGAGGACGGCGCCGGAGGCGCCATCGGGTGCCAAATCGGCCCGTGCGACGTTACACCACGCAGGCCATGCTCTGCCAGGCGTACCGCCTGGATCGAGCTGATGCGGCTGGATCAGGCGGTTTGAATCTTTATTTCGATATCGACGCCGGCCGGTAGGTCGAGACGCTGGAGCGAATCGACTGTCTTGGGCGTGTGCTCAATGATGTCCACCAAGCGCTTGTGCACCCGCATTTCGAAGTGCTCGCGGGAGTCCTTGTACTTGTGTGGCGAACGAATCACCGTGTAGCGGTGCTTATCCGTCGGCAACGGGATGGGACCCAGGACCTTGGCCTGGGTCCGCAACACCGTCTGCACGATCTTCTCGGTCGACTGATCGAGGATCTCATGGTCATAGGCCTTGAGCCGTATGCGAATCTTCTGCTTGGGGCCATCGGCCATGGTGCCTGCTCTCGTTCCGTTACGTCTCGGGGTGTTACTTGAGGATCTTCGTAACCCGACCGGAAGCAACGGTGCGACCACCCTCACGGATGGCGAAGCGCAGACCTTCAGTCATTGCAATGGGTTTGCCCAACTCCACGACCATCTCCGTATTGTCGCCGGGCATGACCATTTCGGTGCCTTCGGGCAGTGAGATGGTGCCGGTCACGTCGGTGGTCCGGAAGTAGAACTGGGGCCGGTAGTTGGTGAAGAACGGCTTGTGACGGCCGCCCTCCTCCTTGTTCAGCACGTAGACGTTGGCCTCGAAGTTCGTGTGGGGGGTAATGGACCCGGGCTTGCACAGCACCTGGCCACGCTCCACGTCTTCCTTCTTCGTGCCTCGCAGCAGCGCGCCGACGTTGTCCCCGGCCCGTCCCTCGTCCAGCAACTTGCGGAACATCTCGATGCCGGTAACGGTGGTCTTCTGGGTGTCGCGGAGGCCGACGATCTCGACTTCCTCGCCCACCTTGACCACGCCCTGCTCCACCTTGCCGGTCACCACGGTGCCACGACCGGTGATCGACATGACGTCCTCGATCGGCATGAGGAACGGCTTGTCCACGTCACGCTCAGGCTCGGGGATGAACGAGTCGACGGCGTCCATGAGCTCGACGATCTTCTCGCTCCACTCGGGGTCGCCCTCGAGAGCCTTGAGTGCGCTGACATGAACGATCGGCGTGTCGTCACCCGGGAAGTCGTAGTTGCTGAGGAGCTCGCGCACCTCCATCTCCACCAGCTCGAGCAACTCGGGGTCGTCCACCATGTCGGCCTTGTTGAGGGCCACCACGATGTACGGTACGCCGACCTGACGGGCCAGCAGTACGTGCTCACGGGTCTGGGGCATGGGGCCGTCAGCCGCCGATACCACCAAGATGGCGCCGTCGATCTGGGCCGCACCGGTGATCATGTTCTTGATGTAGTCAGCGTGGCCGGGCATGTCGACGTGGGCGTAGTGACGTGCGTCCGTCTCGTACTCGACGTGGGCAATGGTGATCGTGATGCCACGCTGCTTCTCTTCGGGTGCCGCATCGATCTTGTCGAACGCCGTGAACGACGTGTTGGGGTTCTTCTCCGACAGGACCTTGGTGATCGCCGCCGTGAGCGTGGTCTTGCCGTGGTCGATGTGTCCCATCGTTCCCACATTGACGTGAGGCTTCGTGCGCTCAAACTTCTTTTTGGCCATCGCCGTAACTACTCCCTGATATCGGACGGGACCCCCGTGGGCCCGCCGCGGCGACCAAACGCCGCTGTTTTTGACTACTTGTGCGAACTGTTGCCGGAGCCCTGGGGCTCCGCCTACTCCCCGTGGGCCCGAGCGATGATCTCCTTGGCGATCGACTCGGGCACCTGATTGTAAGAGTGGAACTGCATCGTGTACGTGGCGCGACCCTGGGTGCGCGAACGCAGGTCAGTAGAGTAGCCGAACATATCGGCCAGTGGTACCTGCGCCCTCACCACGTGGCTGGTGCCCTGCTGCTCCATGCCATCCATCCTGCCCCGGCGGGAGGAGAGGTCGCCGGTAACGGCACCCACGAAGTCGTCGGGCACCGTTACCGTGACCTCCATGATCGGCTCCAGCAGCACGGGGCTGGCGGCCCGGAGCGCCTTTTTGATCGCCATGGAACCGGCGATCTTGAAGGCCATTTCCGAGGAGTCGACGTCGTGGTATGAGCCGTACGTCAACATGACCCGGACGTCCACCGTCGGGTAACCGGCCAGCACGCCCGAGGTCAGTGCCTCCTGAATTCCGGCGTCGACCGACGGGATGTACTCCTTTGGGATCACCCCACCGCTGATCTTGTCGATGAACTCGTAGCCCCCACCGGGGCCGGTCGGTTCGGCGCTGATGACCACGTGGCCGTACTGGCCCCGGCCACCGGTCTGGCGGACGTACTTCTCTTCGATCTTCTCCACCGGCTTGCGGATGGTCTCGCGGTAGGCCACCTGGGGCTTGCCCACGTTGGCGTCCACGTTGAACTCGCGGAGCATCCGGTCAACCAGGACCTCGAGGTGGAGTTCGCCCATGCCCGAGATGACGGTCTGCCCCGTCTCCTCGTCGGAGCGGACGCGGAAGGTCGGGTCCTCCTCGCTGAGCGAGTAGAGGGCCTTGGAGAGCTTGTCCTGGTCCGCCTTGGTCTTGGGCTCAACCGCCACGTGGATGACGGGCTCGGGGAACTCGAGGGCCTCGAGCACAATGGGATGAGCCGGGTCGCACAGGGTGTCACCGGTCGTCGTGTTCTTGAGGCCGACTACCGCCATGATGTCGCCGGCGAAGATAGCGTCCTTGTCGACCCGGTCGTTGGCGTGCATCTGGAGGATGCGCCCCACCCGCTCCTTCTTGTCCTTGGTGGAGTTGGACACCGAAGAGCCCTTGGTCAGCGTGCCTGAATAGACCCGGATATAGGTGAGCTTCCCCACGTAGGGGTCAGTGGCCACTTTGAAGGCCAGGGCAGAGAATGCCTCGGCGTCGTCGGCCTTGCGCTCCAACGTCTCTTCTGGGTGGTTCGGCCGGATCCCCTCAGTAGGTGGCAGGTCGAGCGGGCTCGGCAGGTAGTCGATGACGGCGTCGAGCATGGGCTGGACGCCCTTGTTCTTGAAGGCAGATCCGCACAGTACCGGCACCACTTCGGCGGCCAGCGTGGCCGTGCGCAGGGCACGACGCAGGTCGTCCGCCGTGATGGGCTCCTCCGCCAGGTACTTCTCCATGATGACGTCGTCGAAATTGGAGACCACGTCCACCAGTTGATGCCGGGCATCCTCGGCGTCGGCCTTCATTCTCTCGGGGATGTCGGTGACTTCCCACTCTTCGCCCATGCCGTCGCCCCAGATAAGGGCCTTGCCCTCGAGAAGGTCGACCACGCCCACGAACTCGGATTCCGCTCCGATTGGCAGCTGCGTGACCGCCGGCAACGCGTCGAGGCGGTCGCGGATCATCGACACGGTGCGCTCGAAGTCGGCGCCGATCCGGTCCATTTTGTTGACGAAGCAGATGCGGGGCACATGGTATTTGTTGGCCTGCCGCCATACCGTCTCAGTCTGGGGCTCCACGCCGGCAACGGCATCGAAAACAGCCACCGCACCGTCAAGGACGCGCAGTGAGCGCTCCACCTCCACGGTGAAGTCCACGTGTCCCGGGGTGTCGATGATGTTGATCCAATTGTCGCGCCAGTTGCACGTCGTGGCGGCAGAAGTGATCGTGATGCCGCGCTCCTGCTCCTGCACCATCCAGTCCATGGTGGCCGCTCCCTCGTGAACCTCACCGATCTTGTAGTTGCGGCCGGTGTAGTAGAGGATGCGCTCGGTCGTGGTGGTTTTGCCCGCGTCGATGTGCGCCATGATCCCGATGTTGCGGGTCTTGGCCAGGGGGAAATCGCGGGTGGGGAGGGCGTCAGCCATGGTGCTGTATGTTCCTTCGAATGGAGTTGCGGTCCACTACCAGCGGTAGTGGGCGAATGCTTTGTTGGACTCCGCCATCTTGTGCATGTCCTCACGGCGCTTGACCGCGGCGCCGATGTTGTTGGACGCATCCAAGATCTCGCCGGCCAAGCGCTCGGCCATGGTCTTCTCACGGCGTTGGCGGGAGTATGTGGTCAGCCAGCGAATGGCCAACGTGGTGGCCCGGCGGGGACGAACCTCGACGGGGACCTGATAGGTGGCGCCACCGACCCGGCGGCTCTTCACCTCAAGCTCGGGGCGAGTGTTCTCCACTGCGCGCTTGAGAGCTGCCACAGGGTCACCACCGGAGCGCTCCTGCACCAGGTCGAGCGCGCCGTAGACGATGCGCTCGGCCAGGGTCCGCTTGCCCCGCGACAGGATCTTGTTGACGACCTGTGTCACGAGGACCGAGCGGTACACCGGGTCCGGGGCCAATTCGCGGCGAGTTGCTGGTCCGTTACGGGGCATTAGGACTCCTTCTTGGCGCCGTAGCGACTACGGGCTTGGCTGCGCTCACGGACACCGGAGGTGTCGAGCGCCCCCCGGACCACCTTGTAGCGCACTCCAGGCAGGTCCTTCACACGACCACCACGGACGAGGACGATGGAGTGCTCCTGGAGGTTGTGGCCCACACCGGGGATGTAGGCCGTGATCTCGACCCCCGAGGAGAGCCGCACACGGGCTACCTTGCGCAGGGCCGAGTTCGGCTTCTTCGGGGTCGTCGTGTACACGCGCGTGCAGACACCCCGTCGCTGGGGCGCGCCCTTCAGGGCCGGGGTCTTGGTCTTTGTCACCTTGGCCTGACGTCCCTTGCGGACGAGCTGGGCGATTGTGGGCACGCGCTACCTCTCGATACTGAAATGGTGAACCCATGTGCGACGCGGTGACCGCGTAGGCCGAAGCCTCACATGGCAGACGGAAGATGATAGCCCGTGCCCCGGGGTCCGACAATCGCGCCGGGACGAGGAGCTGCAACAACCGCCCTCTTATTGTAGCGGCCGTGCTGGATCGTCCGGTCCGTCACCCCAGGTGCGCCGGTCCCCACGCCCCGGGTCGATTGCCGACCTCCGTCGAGCCACCGACGAGTCCGGCTTCCGGGCGGGCGCTGGGGGCGTTAGCCTGCCCGGCTATGGAACATTCGATGGCTGAGCGTTTGACGGAGCTGGCCGAGCGCAAGGAACAGGCCTTGCACGCAGGCAGCGAGGCTTCGGTGGAGCGGCATCACTCCAAGGGCAAGATGACAGCCCGGGAGCGGATCGACTACCTCCTCGACGACGACTCGTTCCAGGAGCTCGACATGCTGGCCCGCCACCGGGCCCACGGCATGGGCCTCGAGGAAAACCGCCCCTACACCGATGGCGTGGTCACCGGATTCGGCACCATCGACGGCCGCCGGGTCTGCATCTTCAGCCAGGACTTCACCGTCTTCGGGGGTGCGCTGGGCGAGGTCTTCGCCGAGAAGATCCACAAGGTGATGGATCTGGCCGCCTCCACCGGGGTCCCGATGATCGGCCTCAACGACGGTGCCGGCGCCCGTATCCAAGAAGGAGTCGTCTCGCTGCACTCCTACGGGGGCATCTTCCACCGCAACGTGGCGGCCTCGGGTGTGATCCCCCAGATCAGCGTGATCATGGGACCCTGCGCCGGCGGGGCGGTCTATTCCCCGGCCATGACCGACTTCATCTTCATGGTCCAGGGAACGTCGCACATGTTCATCACCGGCCCCGACGTGGTGAAGACGGTCACCGGCGAAGACGTCACGCTCGAAGAGCTCGGGGGAGCGATGAGCCACGCCACCAAGTCAGGCGTGGCCACCTTCGTCTCGCCCGACGAGAAGGCCTGCCTGGACGACGTGCGCCTGCTCCTCTCGTTCCTGCCCTCCAACAATCTCGAGGAGCCACCGCGCGAGCTGACCGGCGACGAGCCCGACCGCCAGGTACCCGAGCTGATCGACATCATGCCGGCTTCCCCCAACCAGCCCTACGACATGAAGAAGGTCATTTCCGCCGTCGTGGACAATGGGGACTATTTCGAGGTCCACCGGCACTGGGCCATGTCCATCACCTGCGGCTTTGCCCGCATGGACGGGCGGGTCGTGGGGATCGTCGGCAATCAGCCGGCCGTCCTGGCCGGCGTGCTCGACATCGACTCGTCAGAGAAGGCCTCGCGCTTCGTCCGGGTCTGCGACGCCTTCAACATTCCCCTCTTGACCTTCGTCGACGTGCCCGGGTTCATGCCCGGCACGGATCAGGAGTATGGCGGCATCATCCGCCACGGGGCCAAGCTTCTCTACGCCTATTGCGAATCGACGGTGCCCCGCATCCAGATCATTACGCGCAAGGCCTACGGCGGGGCCTACGTCGTCATGAACTCCAAGTCCATAGGCGCCGATCTGGCCTTCGCCTGGCCTTCGGCCGAGCTGGCGGTGATGGGCCCCAACGGTGCCGTCGAGATCGTCTACCGCCGCGAGCTGGCCGAAGCCCCGGACCCCGTTGGCCGTCGGGCCGAGCTCATCGATGAATACACCGAGCGCTACGCCAATCCCTACATCGCGGCGGAACGGGGCTACATCGACGACGTGATCTCGCCCGCCGAGACCAGGGCCGTCATCTGCCGGAGCCTCGAGATGCTGGCCTCCAAGCACGAGGAGCTCCCGCGCCGCAAGCACGGAAACGTGCCGCTGTGAGCAAGACCGCACCGGCCCCGGCCCCGGCGGCCACGGCGCCCCCGGCGATCGACCCGTCACAGCTGACCCTGCTCCGGCGGCCCGAGCCCAGTCCCGAGGTCATGGCGGCCATCACCGCCGCGGCGCAGTTGGTCTGGCCCCAACCGGCCGGGCCCGATGCACAGAATCCGGTGCACGATGCCTGGCGCTTCAGCGGACGATGGTGGGCACAGCCGATCAACTTGCGACGTTCCCGACCTTGGGCGCGCCCCTGACCGTCTACGTCGATAACTGGCGGCAACGGGCGGTCATCCGTCAGCGCGAGGACCGCTGGTCCCATCTGGTGGCGGACGACCCGGACGAGCTCCACCAGATGGCCGTCCGGCTCGGAATTCCCCAGCGGGGCTTTCACCGACATCGACGCTCGTCCGCCCTGAATCACTACGACCTGCCCGAGGGCCTCCGCCTCCGGGCCATTGAGCTCGGGGCCGTGGCCATCACCTGGCGTGAAATGGGCCGCCTCACCCGGGAGTGGCGGCGCGCTGGTGCTCCGCCAAACCAACCAGATCAGCCATGATGCGATCGAAGGAGTAGTCCTTGGGTGTATACACAGAAGAAACTCCCTTCCCCAGCAGGATCTCGGCATCATCGGGCGGGATGATGCCTCCCACGACCACGGCGGCACCCACTCCCGCCACACGCAAGCGATCCAAAATGTCAGACGCCAGTTCCATGTGCGAGCCCGAGAGGATGGAAAGCCCGACGATGTCGACGTCCTCGTCGCGGGCGACTGCCACAATCTGGGCCGGTGTCAATCGGATTCCCTGGTAGATCACCTCGAAACCGACGTCCCGGGCTGCCACCGCTATCTGCTCGGCCCCGTTGGAGTGGCCGTCCAACCCGGGCTTGGCCACCAACAGGCGCGGCGGCCCTCCGGTCGTTGCCCCGAGGGCGCGGGTTCGGGCGATGAGCGGCTCGAGGTCCGCTCTCCGGCGAGCCACCCCGCCGCCCACCCCGGTAGGGGCCCGGAATTCGCCGAAGACCTCCCGTAAGGCTCCAGCCCACTCCCCTGTCGTCCCCCCGGCGTGAGCCAGGGCGATCGTGGCCTCCATGACGTTGGCGTCAGGTCCGTCGTCCTCGGCCACCCGCCGCAGCACATCGATGGCCTGGCGCACCACGGACTGGTCGCGGGTGGACCGCCACCGCTCGACATCGGCGATCTGTGCCGCCTCGACCCGATGATCGACCTTCAAGATGTTCCCTGTGCCGCCCTGGGCCGTGAGTGGTGAGAGTGCCGTCTCGGTGAAGCAGTTCACCCCGACGACGCGCTGCTCGCCGGTCTCGATCCGGCGCACCCGCTCGGCCTGGCTGCGCACGAGTCGCGTTTTGAGCTCGTCGATGGCAGCAAAGGCCCCTCCAAGCGTTTCGACGTCGTTCAATTCGGTGTCGGCTGCCTCGATCAATTCGGCCGTTTTGGCCTCGATCACTTTTGATCCCTCGAAAATGTCGCCGTACTCGAGGAGATCCGATTCGAAGGCCAGGACCTGCTGGATACGAAGGGACCACTGCTGGTCCCACGGGCGGGGCAATCCCAGGGCCTCGTTCCACGCCGGTAGCTGCATGGCACGCGCCCGCGCGTTCTTCGACAGGGTGACGCCGAGCGACTCCAGCACGATGCGCGGCACGTTGTTCTCGGGTTGCTGTTCGGTCAGCCCGAGCGAGTTCACCTGCACCCCGTAACGAAAACGACGCAATTTCGGGTCTTCCACGCCATAACGCTCGCGGCAGATGCGATCCCACATGGCAGTGAACGCGCGCACCTTGGCGGTCTCCTCGACGAAGCGGACACTCGAGTTGACGAAGAAGCTGATGCGCCCGACCACAGCCGGAAACTCGGAGGGGTCGATCTTGCCGCTCTGTCGCACCCCATCGAGCACGCCTATGGCGGTCGCCAATGCGTAGGCCACCTCCTGGGTTGGTGTGGCACCTGCTTCTTGGAGGTGATAGCTGCAGACGTTGATGGGATTCCATTTGGGCGCATGACGCACCGTGTACGCGATGGTGTCGACGGTCAGACGAAGGCTGGGACCTGGCGGAAAGATATACGTGCCCCGGCTCAGGTACTCCTTGACAATGTCGTTCTGTGTGGTGCCCGACAAGAATCGCGGGTCGACACCCCGATCCTGCGCATGGGCCACATAGAGGCCGAGCAGCCACGCCGCGGTGGCGTTGATCGTCATGGACGTATTCATCTTGTCAACCGGGATTTGGTACATCAGCTCTTCCATGTGGCCCCGGTGTGCCACGGGGACACCGACCTTGCCCACTTCCCCGGCCGCTTCCGGTGCGTCGGGGTCGTAACCCGTCTGCGTGGGGAGGTCGAAGGCAATGGAGAGGCCGGTCTGCCCCTTGGCTAAGTTGTTGCGGAAGAGCTCATTTGAAGCCCGTGCGGTGGAATGCCCCGAATAGGTGCGCATCACCCATGGGGCGTCGCGAGTCTGGCCGTCCGGATTTTGGCTCAATCCATCTCACCTCCCGGGGTGCGAGAGAACCGTCCATACCATTGTGCCCGTTCCGACCTTGGGGTAGTCGAGGGCCGACGATCTACGCGCATGGAATCCTTAACGGCCGTAGTCGTAGAAACCCCGACTTGTCTTGCGGCCCAGCTGGCCCGAGGTCACCATGCGCCGCAAGAGCGGCACAGTGGCGTAGTTGGCGTCACGGAACTCGTCGTAGAGCGCGTCGAGTATGGCCACCGCGGTGTCCAGGCCCACCAGATCGAGCAGGGCGAAGGGCCCCATTGGGAACCCGCATCCGCCCTTCATGGCGGCATCGATTCCCTCTTTGGAAGCCACGCCCTGTTCCAAGAGGCGGACCGCATTGTTGAGGTAGGGGAACAGGAGTGCGTTGACGACGAACCCGGCCTGGTCCTTGACTTCAACCGGCTCCTTCCCGCAGGCAGCGACGAACGACAGCACCTCCTGCACGGTGCTGTCGGTCGCAGTCACGGGACGTACCACCTCGACCAGCGGCATGACAGAAGCCGGGTTGAAGAAGTGGATGCCGCAGACAAGTTCGGGGTGACTCGTGGCCATCGCCATCTCCACGACGGGCAATGTCGACGTGTTGGTGGCCAGAATGGCGCCAGGCTTGCAGATGCTGTCAAGTTCCGCGAAGAGAGCTTTCTTCACGCTCAGATCCTCGACCACGGACTCGATCACCAGATCCACGTGTACCAGGTCATCCAGGTAGGTCGTGGCCCAGACCCGGGCGGCGATGTCATCGGCCTCGGCCCGGGTTCGCTTCTCCTTCTCGACCTGCTTAGCCAGCGAGGCGGCCAGACTGGCCATCATGGCGTCTGCTGACTCCTTGTTGCGGCTGCGCAGGACCACCTCGTAGCCGGCGGCGGCAACCACCTCGGCGATACCCGAACCCATGATTCCGGATCCCACGATTCCAACCCGCGCGATAGCCACCGCTGCCAAGGCTACTGGTCGGTAACCACGGCGGGAGACGCCGGAGCCCCATCCTGCGTGCAAGAGTGGCCCATGACGACAAACGGCCTGCTAGCCCTGGTGGGAGGCTTCGAGTGGACGGAAGGGTGCACCTTCGATACCACCCTGCTCAATGCTTCAGGTGGCAAAGATGTCGTGGTGCTCCCGACGGCGGCCGCCTATCAGCACCCAGAGCGCGTCGCACTCCGGGCGGCCGAATGGTTCGCCACGCTGGGGGCCCAGGTGCAAGGGCTGATGGTGGTGGACCGTACGTCGGCCAACGACCCTGGCATGGCGGCCGTCGTTCGCGCCGCTCGCTTCATCTACATCGCCGGCGGGTCCCCACTCCACCTCAAGTCCGTCCTCAAGGGATCGGCCACTTTCGATGCCCTACGTGAGGCCTGGGCCTCGGGTGCCGTCGTGGCCGGGTCCGCTGCCGGCGCCATGGTGCTCACCGATCCCATGGTCGATCCCCGGGGTGGGGCCTTGACCGTAGGCCTGGGCCTGATCGATCAGCTCGCCGTCGTGCCGCAATTCGGCGACGGTCTCGAGGATGCCCACGGCCAGAAACTGCAGCGGACCGTGGCGCTGGCGCCGGCCGGATTACCGGTCGTCGGCATTCCGGACCGCACCGCGCTTCTGCGCGCCGGCGACGGCACCTGGAGCTACGAAGGTGTCGCCCCGCCGGTGGTTTTCCTCAATGGCGCCCGCACGGTTGGGCTCGGCGCCCTGGAGCGCTGACCCGACCGAATTCCCGAGGCGTCAGTCTTCCTCGACGATGGTCACCGACTCGATGGTGACCTTCTCCTTCGGCGAGCCTGAGCGGGTGCCCAGGGCATCGATGGCCTTCACGACATCGCCGCCGCTCACGACCGCTCCGAACAGCGCGTACTGCGGCGGAAGCGCGACGCCGTCAGGCCCGCTGATGACGAAGAACTGGCTCCCGTTGGTGTGGGGACCGGCGTTTGCCATGGCCAGCGAGCCGATCTGGTACCGGCCGGGCGCCGGGAGCTCGTCAGCGAACTTGTAGCCGGGACCGCCGGTACCGGTGCCTGTGGGGTCGCCACCCTGCAGCACGAACCCCGGAATGATGCGGTGGAAGATGACGCCGTCGTAGTAGTGGTAACGAGCGAGGAAGACGAAGCTGTTCACCGTTTTGGGGGCGGCGAGGGGATCGAGAGCGATCACCATGGTGCCGTGCGAGGTGACCATGGTGGCCGTGTAGCGCTTGTTGGTGTCGATCACCATCGGCGGCTCTTGGTCGAACTTGCGCTGCTGCGGGCTCGATCCATCGGCGGCGGGTGGGGTGGGTATGGCCATGGTCTGGTGTCCTTGGGTGAGTAGAGGTGGGTAGGGGGTTCGAGGGTGATGGCGCGGCGCGTCAGCCGATCTTGACCAGGTCGATGACGAAGACCAGCGTATCGTTGGCCGCGATACCCGGACCTTGTGCGGCCGCCCCGTAGCCCAGGCTGGGAGGGACGATGAGCTCGCGCCGCCCGCCGACCTTCATGCCCACGACCCCTTGGTCCCAACCCTGGATCACGCCCTGGCCCAGCGTGAACGCGAAGGGCTTGCCGGTCCACGACGACTGCACCGTCTTGCGCGACGAATATGTGGCCAACACGTACTGGACCGTCAGGGCGTCACCGGTCTTCGCCGCCGCCCCGGTTCCCGTGATCAGGTCGGCGCTCTCGAGCTGCGTCGGGGGTGAGCCGGCTGGCACGACGACGGTCGGCGCCTTACCGGCCGTGCCCGCTGGCGACAGATCCGCAGCCGGGATGGCGCCAATGATTGGCGGCACCGTCGTCGTGGTCGATCCCGCCACCGTCGTCGTCGTGGTCGTGGCGGCGGTCGTGGTCGTCGTCGATGACGTCGATTTGTTGTTCGTACTATTCGAGCTGGTGAGGAAGACAACGAGGATGATGACCCCGGCGATGACGGCCACCACAATCACGTTACGTATCTGCTTGCGGCGCTTCTTGGCCTTGGCTTCTTCGGCTAACCGGAACTCTCTCGCCGCGCGCTGACGGGCTCTCTTGTCGCTGGGCACGGCCTGAGACCCTATCCGCCCCTGGAGGGGGTGTTGGATCAGGAGCGGCCGCCCCTGTCCCGAGTGCCCCCACCGAGGCCATTAACGTCGTGCCCTATGCCGGTGGTCGTCCAGAAATTCGGAGGTACCTCGGTCGGGGACGCAGACCGCATCCGTGCGGTGGCCGATCACATCGCCCGCACCCGACGCGAGGGAACAGATGTGGTGGCCGTGGTCAGCGCCATGGGCAAGACGACCGATGACCTGATTCATCTGGCGAACAGCGTCAGCAGTATCCAGCCCCCGCGTGAGTACGACATGTTGGTCAGCACCGGGGAGCGCATTTCCATGTCCCTCCTGTGCATGGCGCTGGCCGGGCTCGGCGTCGACGCCGCCTCGTTCACGGGGAGCCAGGTCGGCATCATCACCGATGGTGACCACACCCGCGCCAAGATCCTCGAGGTGAAGGCGGACCGTCTGCGCGAGGCTCTGGCCGCCGGCCAGGTGCCGGTCGTTGCCGGCTTTCAGGGCGTCTCGGCGGACCGGGAGATCACGACGCTCGGACGGGGTGGCTCTGACGCCACCGCCGTGGCTCTGGCCGCGGTGTTGGGCGCGGAGGCCTGTGAGATTTACACCGATGTGACCGGGGTCTTCACGGCCGACCCCCGGGTGGTGCCAACCGCTCACCGGATCAACCGGATCTCCTTCGAGGAGATGCTCGAAATTGCGGCAACGGGTGGCCGCGTGCTGATGCTGCGAGCCGTTGAATTCGCTCGTAATCACAACGTGCCGTTGCACGTGCGTTCCAGTTTCACCTGGGAGCCTGGAACCTGGGTCGTCGAGGAGGATGCAGACATGGAAGAAGCCGTCGTCACCGCGGTGACCCACGACACGAGCGAAGCCAAGGTGACGGTGAGCGCCCTGCCTGATCACCCCGGAGTCGCCGCCAAATTGTTCCGGGCCCAGGCCAACCGTTCCATCAACATCGACATGATCGTGCAGAACGCCTCAGCCCACGGGACGACCGATATCTCCTTTACGGTCCCCAAGACGGACCTGGCCGTTTCGGTGGAGACTGCCCAGGCCACGGCGGACGAACTGGGAGCCAAGGGTGTGACCTCCGACAGCGACGTCGCGCGTGTGTCGCTGATCGGCGTAGGCATGAAATCACACCCGGGCATCGCCGCCACCATGTTCGAGACCCTGGCCCGGGAAGAGATCAACATCGACATGATCTCCACCTCCACCATCCGCACCTCGTGCATCGTGCGCACCGCTGACGTCGAACGGGCGGTGCGCTGCCTGCATGCCGCCTTCGAGCTGGGGTGACCGCCGCACCCCCCACTGACCGACCCGGCCGCACGCTCTGGCTCCTGCGCCACGCCAAGGCCGTGGCGGATCCGCCCGCCGGCGGCGACGACTTCGACCGCGTGCTGGCCCCAAGAGGGCGTCGGGATGCCACCGCCCTCGGCCGTCTCATCAGTCAGGGCGGCGAGGGACTCGGCCAGGGTCTGGACTACCAGACCCCGCGGCCGGAGATCGCACTCGTCTCCCCGGCGGCACGGACCTCGGCCACAGCTGAGCTCGTGCTGGGGGGCATGGCGGGCGGGACCGAGACGGAGTACCCCGAGGACCTGTACGGGGCGGATCCTGACGATGTCCTCGAGCATCTGCGCCTCGTCCCGGACGCTGTCTCGTCGGTCATGGTGGTCGGGCACAATCCGACGGCACACGCCCTCGCCGTCGGGCTGATCTCGTCTCAGGACACGAAGGGACGCTCCCTGGTGACGAAACGAGGCTTCCCGACGTGCGCCCTCGGCGTCTACCGGCTCGACATTGCGGCCTGGGCCGAAGTGGACGGGCGCTGCGGGATCCTGCTCGGACTCTTCATCCCGCCGTACGACCGATCCTGAGGCCCCCCATAACCCGGGGCCGTCGAGCTCGCGAGGGGGCTCAGCCCAGGACGCGCAGGATCGCGGCGTCCCCTTGGCCGCCGCCGCCGCAAAGGGCCACCGCAGCCAGGCTGGCCCCGCGTCGACGCAGTTCGAGAAGTGCGGTGAGCGCGACCCGGGTGCCGGACATGCCGACCGGGTGGCCCAGCGCAATGGCCCCCCCGTTGACGTTGATCTTGCTTTCGTCGAGACCGAGCTCGTCGGCTGAGGCCAGGCCGACCGCGGCGAAGGCCTCGTTGATCTCGAATAGGTCAAGGGAGCCGATGTCGATGCCGGCCTTCTTCGCCGCCTGGGCAATTGCGCGCGAAGGCTGGGTGAGCAATGACGTGTCGGGCCCTGCCACCTGCCCGTAACTGACAATCTGGCCGAGCGGGGCTATGCCCAGCTCCTTGGCCTTGGCCGCCGACATCAGGATCACCGCCGCGCCACCGTCGGAGATTTGCGACGCGTTCCCCGCGGTGATGGTGCCGTCCTTGTCGAAGGCTGGCTTCAGGGCACCCAGGCTCTCCGCCGTCGTGCCCGGGCGGACGCCTTCGTCGACTTCGACCAACAACGAGTCACCCTTGCGCTGGGGCACCCGCACCGGCACGATCTCCTCGGCCAACCGGCCGTCTTTGGCCGCCGCGGCCGCCTTCTCGTGGCTGGCCGCCGCGAAGGCGTCCTGGCGGGCCCGAGAGATCTTGGTCTTCTGGTTGTAGCGCTCCGTGGAGAGCCCCATGGCGATGTGGTCGAAGGCGTCGGTCAGGCCGTCGTGCATCATCGAGTCGATGAGCGCACCGTCGCCGAGGCGGTAGCCGGCTCGAGCCCCGGGCAATAGGTAGGGCGCCTGCGTCATCGACTCCATGCCGCCGGCGACCACGATTTCGGCGTCTCCGTCCCGGATCATCTGATCGGCCAGATAGATGGTGTGGAGACCGGAGAGGCACACCTTGTTGATCGTGTTGGCCGGGGCGGTCAGAGGGATCCCGGCCTTGACCGCGGCCTGACGGGCTGTCATTTGGCCTTGGCCGGCCTGGAGAACCTGGCCCATGAGGACGTAATCCACTTGGTCAGGCGAGAGACCGGCTCGCTTCAGCGCCTCGGCGATGGCGAATCCGCCCAAGTCCATTGCGGTGAAGTTCGCGAATGCCCCGGATAGCTTGCCGATGGGGGTGCGAGCTCCAGCGACGATGACGGCCTCAGCCATGATCACTACCTCCGAGAGTGTGCCGGTGCGCCCGGCGTGGTTACCGGTCGGGAACCCCATCTTACGGGGCAATTACTGGCCCACTATCGTCGGGACCCATGAGCGACCTCCTCCGCGCCGTCGTGGCGGGCGTTCCCGCGTCTGAGCTGGCCGAATTCCCTCTGCCCGCCACCTACCGCGCCGCTCTGGTGCGGCGCTCTGAGACCGAGATGTTCGCCAATATGGCGTACCAGGAGAAGGATCCCCGCGCCTCGCTCCATGTCGAAGAGGTGCCGCTGCCCGAGCTGGCACCCGATGAGGCCTACGTCGCCGTAATGGCCTCGTCCATCAACTTCAACACGGTATGGACGTCGATCTTCGAGCCGCTTCCCACATTCGGTTTCTTGGATCGGCTAGGTCAGGAGAGTATGTGGGGCCGGCGCCACGCGCTGGACTACCACGTGGTCGGCTCGGATGCCTCGGGCGTCGTGCTGCGGACCGGATCGGCCGTGCGCAACTGGAGGGTGGGCGACAAGGTCACGATCCATTGCAACTACGTCGACGATCAGGACCCATCGGCCCATGACGACTCCATGCTGGCCGCCAATCAGCGCATCTGGGGCTTCGAAACCAACTTCGGCGGCCTGGCCGACATCACCGTGGTCAAAGCCAATCAGCTCATGCCGAAACCGACCCACCTGAGTTGGGAAGAGGCGGCGGTCAATGCCCTGTGCAACTCGACGGCCTACCGCATGCTGGTCTCGCACAATGGGGCGAAGATGGCCCAGGGGGACAAGGTGCTGGTGTGGGGGGCGAGCGGCGGCTTGGGGAGCTTCGCCGTGCAGTACGTCCTCAATGGGGGTGGGACTCCCGTCGGCGTGGTCTCGTCAGCCGAAAAGGTGGATCTGCTCCACGACCTCGGGGTCGAGGCCGTGATCGACCGGCGGGAGGCCCAGTACGCCTTCTGGAGCGACGAGCACACCCAGGACGAGACCGAGTGGCGGCGCTTGCGCAAGGACATTCGGAATCTCGTGGGGGGTGAGCCCGACATCGTGTTCGAGCACCCGGGGCGCCAGACCATGGGCGCCTCGGTGTTCGCCTGCACCCGGGGCGGGATCATCGTCACGTGCGCGGCCACCTCGGGCTACATGATCGAGTACGACAACCGCCATCTCTGGATGAAGCTCAAGACGATCAAGGGCTCGCACTTCGCCAATTACCGCGAGGCTTGGGATGCCAACCAGCTGATATGCGAAGGCAAGATCCTGCCGCCGCTCTCGGCCGTCTACCCCCTTCAGGATGTCGGCGCCGCCGTCTACCAGGTGCACCACAACCTGCACGAAGGAAAGATCGGGGTCCTCTGCCTAGCCCCGCACGAGGGTCTCGGCATCGACGATATGGAACTGCGTCAACGGGTCGGAGAGGACCGCATCACCTTGTTCCGCAGGCACGGGGCATGATGAGGGACATGCTGACCGAAATCGATCACGTCGCCATCGCCGTCAACGACCTCGAAAGCGCCATCGCCTGGTATGCCGAGACGTTCGGTGCCACGGTTGCTCACCGTGAGCGCGTCGAGCGCGACGGCGTCGAAGAGGCCCTACTGGCGGTGGCGGACTCGTACGTGCAACTCCTGACCCCGATCAGGGACGACTCGCCGGTGGCGAAGTACCTGGCCAACAAGGGTGAAGGTATTCATCACGTCGGATACCGGGTGGACGATTGCGCCGCCGCACTGCAAGCGGTCAAGGACGCCGGGGGTCGAGTGATCGACGAGACCCCCCGTCCCGGCTCGCGAGGGACGACCGTGGCCTTCATTCACCCCAAGACTTCGTTCGGCACGCTGATCGAACTCGTCCAGGAGTAGGTCAGGCCCAGCGCCGGACGCGAGAAGAGCGTGGCCCGGCGTCGAAACGCCGAGACCACGCTCTTCTTCGGAACTTCGCCTGCTGTAACGGCTGTACCGCTGTGAACGGCTGTGCTTGACGCCAGCCGGGATCTTACAGACCCCGCGCTACGCCCCGGCCTCCGCCGCCCCTTCGGGCGGACTCGAGAGGGCATTGCCGAAACCGTCGTCGGTCGTCGGGGCCGCGCCCAGCCAGCTGGCATCGATGGACGGGTCGAAGGGGTCGTCGCCGACGCTCTCCCCGCTCATGTCGCGCAGCCAGGCCGCCAGGTCCTCGGTGTCCGAGTCGCCCGAGCCAAGAGCCCAGAACGGCATGGCTTCGGCATCGGGCATTTCAAGACGGATGTTGCGGTAGTGCTCCATGCCCGATCCGGCCGGGATGAGCTTGCCGATGATGATGTTCTCCTTGAGACCGAAGAGCTGATCACTTTTGCCCTCGATGGCCGCCTCGGTCAGCACTCGCGTCGTCTCCTGGAAGGAAGCGGCGGAAAGCCAGCTCTCGGTGGCCAATGATGCCTTAGTGATGCCCATCAGCTCAGGACGGCCTTCGGCCGGGGTTTGCCCGTCCTCGACCAACGTCCGGTTGACCTCGGCATAGATCTGGTTGTCGACGCGCTCACCGGGCAAGAACGGCGCATCGCCCGGCTCGGCCACGAGGACCCGCCGCAGCATCTGGCGCACGATCAGCTCGATGTGCTTGTCGTGGATCGACACGCCTTGGTCGCGGTACACCTTCTGCACCTCTTCGACGAGGTACTGCTGCGTCTCGCGAATGCCCTTGACCTCGAGCAGCTCCTTGGGATCCTTAGGCCCTTCGACCAGCGCATCGCCGGCGCCGACCTCTTGGCCGTCGGTCACTTCAAGGTGCGCCCTCGGGGCGACGAGGGTGGAGACTTCGTCCCCGTTGTCGGCGATCACGGTGACGTGACGGCCGATCTCGTCGTCGTCGATGCGGACCACACCGGAGTGGTGCGCCAGCACAGCGGCGCCCTTGGGCGTGCGAGCTTCGAAGAGCTCGACCACTCGGGGCAGGCCGTGCGTGATGTCCTCTCCAACCACACCACCGGTGTGGAAGGTACGCATGGTCAGCTGGGTTCCCGGCTCGCCAATGGACTGGGCGGCAATAACGCCGACCGCCTCGCCGAGCTCGATCATGATGCCTGTGGCCAAGGAGAGGCCGTAGCACGATGCGCAGACGCCCTGGGGCGACTCGCACGTCAGGACCGAACGGGTCCTGATGCGGTCCACCGTCGGATCGTCACGGATGGTGGCGATGTTCACATCGTCGAGCAACGTGCCGACTTCGTACACGGTGCCGTCGGCCAACTTCACCGGCTCGGTGAGCAGGCGGCCGAAGGCACGCGTCTCGAGGTAGTTGCGGTGACCCGGGCCGTCGGGCGACACGCCCTCGATCCAGATGCCACGGGTCGAGCCACAGTCAAGGATGCGGACGATCAGTTCCTGGGCCACGTCGACCAGCCGTCGGGTCAGATACCCCGAGTCAGCCGTGCGCAACGCGGTGTCGGCCAGTCCCTTGCGGGCGCCGTGGGTGGAGATGAAGTACTCCAGCACGGACAGGCCTTCACGGAACGAGGACTTGATCGGCCGGGGGATCATCTCGCCTCGGGGGTTGGAGACCAACCCCTTCATACCGGCGATCTGACGGATCTGCTGCGAGTTACCTCGAGCACCCGAGTCCACCATCATGTCCAGCGGGTTGAAGGCAATGGTGGCCAACTGGGCCTCCATCGCTCGCCCGACCTCGGAGTTGGCCGACGTCCAGATCTCGATTTCCTTCTGGCGCCGCTCGTCGTCGGTGATGATGCCCCGCTTGAACTGGGTCTCGGCCTTCTCGGCCTCCTTCTCGTAGCGGTCCAGGATCGCCTGCTTGTCCGGGGGGGTCTGGACGTCGTTGATCGAGATGGTCAAGCCCGACTGCGCCGCGAAGCGGAAGCCGAGGGCCTTGATCCGGTCCAGGCTCGCCGCCACCACGTGCTTGGGGTAGTTCGCCGCCAGGTCCTCGACGATGGAGCCGATGGGAATGTTGCGCTTTCCCACTACGTCATTGACGTAGGCGAAGCCCACCGGCAGGGCCTCGTTGAAGAAGACACGACCTGCGGTGGTGCTGAACGCCAACTGTTCGCCCTCGGGCGCGGTCACGCCCGCGGCCTCCAGGCGCTGGGCCAATCCCGAACCGGGAAGAGGGCGCACCACGATCGGTACCTGCAGGTCGAGGTCACCGGCATCGAAGGCGGCTTCTATCTCGTGGATGTGACGGAAGGCCCGGCCGGCACCTTTGCGACCCTTGCCGTGGCCTTCGCCATTGCCATTCCCATTGCCATCGGCCCCGGCGTCCACCAACAAGGTGAGGTAGTACGCCCCGAAGACCATGTCCTGTGTCGGCACGGTGATCGGTCGGCCCGTTGCCGGCGACAGGATGTTGTTGGCTGACAGCATGAGCACGCGGGCCTCGGCTTGCGCCTCCGCTGACAGCGGGAGGTGGACGGCCATCTGGTCGCCGTCGAAGTCTGCGTTGAAGGCGGTGCAGACCAATGGGTGCACCTGGATCGCCTTGCCCTCGACCAGAACGGGCTCGAAGGCCTGGATGCCCAAGCGGTGCAGGGTTGGCGCACGGTTCAAGAGCACCGGGTGCTCGCGGATCACACCCTCGAGGACGTCCCACACCTGGGGACGGCGCCGCTCGACCATACGCTTGGCCGACTTGATGTTCTGGGCCAGCTCGGCATCGACCAGCCGCTTCATGACGAAGGGCTTGAACAGTTCCAACGCCATGAGCTTGGGCAGGCCGCACTGGTGCAGCTTGAGGTTCGGCCCGATCACGATCACGGAACGGCCGGAATAGTCGACGCGCTTGCCGAGGAGGTTCTGGCGGAAACGCCCCTGCTTGCCCTTCAGCATGTCGGAAAGCGACTTGAGCGGACGGTTGCCCGGCCCGGTCACGGGACGGCCACGGCGACCGTTGTCGAACAGTGCATCGACGGCCTCTTGGAGCATCCGCTTCTCGTTGTTGATGATGATCTCGGGCGCACCGAGGTCCAACAGCCTCTTCAGCCGGTTGTTGCGGTTGATGACGCGGCGGTAAAGGTCATTGAGGTCCGACGTGGCGAAGCGGCCACCGTCGAGTTGCACCATGGGGCGCAGGTCGGGCGGGATGACCGGAACGGCCTCGAGGATCATGGCCCGGGGATCGTTGATCCGGCGCCCATGGTCGTCGCGGCGGTTGAACGCAGTGACGATCTTGAGGCGCTTGATGGTCTTCTGCCGACGCTGTGCCGACAGCGGACGACGTCCGTCCTTGGCGTCGATCATGTCGCGGAGCTTGATCTCCTCCGCGTCGAGGTCGATGCGGTCGATGAGCTTGAGGATGTACTCAGCCCCCATGCCACCCTCGAAGTACTCGTCGTAACGCAGGCGGAGCTCGCGCCACAACATTTCGTCTTCGATGATTTTGCGACCGTGGAGATTGCGGAATTCGTCCAACGAGCGCTGCGCGATCTCGGCGTCCTCCTGAGCCCGCTCACGGGCCGAGGCGATCTCCTTCTCGACCGCGCGCTGGCGCGCCTTGATTTCGGCATCTCGCGCCCCGTCGGTCTCGAGTTGCTTGAGCTCCTCTTCGAGCGCCTTGAAACGGCGGTCGATGTCGAGGTCACGCTTCTTCTCGATGTCGCCGATCTCCTCGGCCATTTCGGCCTCGAGGGTCGGGAGGTCCTGGTGGCGCTTTTCGTCGTCCACCCAGGTGACCAGGTTGGCGGCGAAGTAGATGACCTTCTCCAGCTGCTTGGCCTTGAGCTCCTCGCGGGGCTCGGTGCCCATCAGCAGATAGGCCAGCCAGCTACGGGTGCCCCGCAGGTACCAGATGTGGACCACCGGGGCGGCCAGCTCGATGTGACCCATGCGGTCACGGCGAACCTTGCTCCGGGTGACTTCCACGCCACAGCGCTCGCAGATGATGCCCTTGAAGCGCACCCGCTTGTACTTGCCGCAGTAGCACTCCCAGTCTTTGGTCGGACCGAAGATCTTCTCGCAGAACAGCCCGTCCTTCTCGGGACGCAGCGTCCGGTAGTTGATCGTCTCGGGCTTCTTTACCTCGCCGTTCGACCAGCCGCGGATGGAGTCACCCGTGGCCAGGCCGATACGCAGTTGGTCAAATGTGTTCACGTCGAGAGCCATTAGGAGAAGCTCCTCTCTGCGGCACGCCGCTCATCCTCTTCATCGGACCCACGCTCGTTACGACTGATGTCGATACCGAGCTCCTCCGCGGTCCGGAACACGTCCTCATCGAGTTCGTGCATTTCAATTTCTCGCCCGTCGACAGCCAGCACCTCGACATCGAGGCAGAGTGACTGCATCTCCTTGATGAGCACCTTGAAGCTCTCAGGGATGCCCGGCTCGGGAATGTTCTCGCCCTTGACGATGGCCTCGTAGACCTTGACTCGGCCCAGCACGTCGTCCGACTTGATGGTCAGCAACTCCTGCAGGGCATAGGCGGCACCGAATGCTTCGAGCGCCCACACCTCCATTTCGCCGAAGCGCTGTCCACCGAACTGTGCCTTCCCACCCAGCGGCTGCTGCGTGATCATGGAGTACGGGCCGGTGGAGCGGGCGTGGATCTTGTCGTCGACCAGGTGGGCCAGCTTCAAGATGTACACGTAGCCGACCGAGATGGGGTTGTCGTACATCTCGCCGGTGCGACCATTGAAAAGGTTGACCTTCCCATCGGTCTGCATCTGCACATCACCGTTGGCCGAGTCCGAATTCAGCGTCCCGAAGATCTTCTGGATCGTCGGGTGCTTGCCGGCGTCGTCGACCTCGTCCCAGTGGGCGCCGTCGAATACGGGGGTGGCGACCCAGGCCGCGGGCTGTGTACGCGGCCGCGTCTTGCGGGCCGCCCCATCACCCTTGGCGCTCGTGCCCACCTCATCGTTGACCGTGATGCCCTCCCAGCCGTGCCGGGCGGCATAACCGAGATGGGACTCGAGCACCTGGCCCACGTTCATCCGGCTGGGCACGCCCAGCGGGTTCAAGATGATGTCGACCGGTGTGCCGTCGGACAGGTAGGGCATGTCCTCGACCGGAAGGATCTTGGAGATGACGCCCTTGTTGCCGTGCCGACCGGCCAGCTTGTCGCCCTCAGAGATCTTGCGCTTCTGAGCCACGTAGACCCGCACCAGCTGGTTGACCCCGGGGGGCAGCTCATGCGACTCCTCACGGGAGAAGACGCGGACGTCGATGACCTTGCCGTATTCGCCGTGGGGCACCTTGAGGCTGGTGTCACGCACCTCGCGCGCCTTCTCACCGAAGATGGCACGGAGCAAGCGCTCTTCAGGCGTCTGCTCGGTCTCGCCCTTCGGAGTCACCTTGCCGACGAGGACGTCGCCCGGCGCCACTTCGGCTCCCACGCGGATGATGCCGCGGTCATCGAGGTCGGCCAGGATCTCCTCGGACAAGTTCGGAATGTCTCTGGTGATTTCTTCGGCCCCGAGCTTGGTGTCGCGGGCGTCGACCTCGTGCTCCTCAATGTGGATCGAGGTCAGCACGTCGTCGCGCACGAGGCGCTCGGAGAGGATGATGGCGTCTTCGTAGTTGTAGCCCTCCCATGGCATGAAGGCCACCAGGAGGTTCTTGCCGAGCGCCAGCTCACCGTTGTGGGTCGAAGGACCGTCGGCGATCAGGTCGCCCGTCGTCACCTTCTGCCCCTCCTCCACCAGGGTGCGGTGGTTGATGCAGGTGTTCTGGTTGGAACGGCGGAACTTGGAGAGGCGGTAGGCCTTCTTACCCAAGGTCGTGCCGAGACGGTCCTTCTGGCCCGGGGCGTACTCGATGGTGACGGTGTCGCCACTGATCTCGACCACGGTGCCATGGCCCTCGGCGACGAGGACATCGCCGGCATCACGCGCGGCGCGGGCTTCGACGCCGGTGCCGATGTAAGGAGCCTCGGGTACCACCAGGGGCACCGCCTGCTTCTGCATGTTGGCGCCCATGAGTGCCCGGTTGGCGTCGTCGTGCTCGACGAAAGGGATCAGCGCGGTCGAGACCGAGACGATCTGCTTCGGGGAGACGTCCATGAGGTCGACCTCGGTGGGCGGGACGAAGTCGATCTCACTTGTCGTGCCATACGAGGTGTTCACCGCGCCCATGCGGACGCCGGTGCCTTGGGGGCCACGACGCACCAGCACGCGCTCTTCGGTGAAGTTGCCCGACTCGTCCACGGCCGCGTTGGCCTGGGCGATGACGTGCTCCTCTTCCTCGTCCGCGGCCAGGTAGCTGACTTCGTCGGTCACGCGACCGTCTACGACCGTGCGGTAGGGCGTCTCGATGAAGCCGTACTCATTGACCCGGGCATAGGTGGCCAGGGCACCGATCAGGCCGATGTTCGGGCCTTCTGGTGTCTCGATGGGGCACATGCGGCCGTAGTGCGACGTGTGCACGTCACGCACTTCGAAGCCGGCGCGCTCACGGGAGAGGCCACCAGGTCCGAGAGCCGAGAGACGGCGCTTGTGGGCCAACCCTGACAACGGGTTGTTCTGGTCCATGAACTGGCTGAGTTGGCTGGTGCCAAAGAACTCCTTGACCGCCGCCACCACCGGGCGGATGTTGATCAGGGTCTGGGGCGTGATCGCCTCGACGTCCTGCGTCGTCATACGCTCGCGCACGACCCGCTCCATGCGGGAGAGCCCGACACGGACCTGGTTCTGAATCAGCTCACCGACCGAGCGAATGCGGCGGTTGGCGAAGTGGTCCTGGTCGTCAATGCGGTACGTCGACTCGCCGTCAGCCATGTGCAGTGCGAGGTGCAGCATGTAGGTGGCCGAGGCCAGGATCTCCGACGGGCTCAACACGCTCTGGTTCGGCGCCGGCTTCTCGATCTCGATGCCGAACAGGTCCGACAGCCGATCGATTTCTGGTCCGAGCTTTCGATTCAACTTGTAGCGGCCGACCCGCGTGAGGTCATAGCGCTTGGGGTTGAAGAAGGCGTTCTCGAAATAGACCCGAGCAGCTTCCGCCGACAGGGGCTCACCGGGACGGGCCCGCTTGTAGATCTCGAGCAGTGCCTCTTCCCGGGTCGGTGTGAGGTTTCGCTCCTTCTCCCACTGGCCTTCGAGGAAGTCGAAGTGGCGGACGAAGCGATCGAGGAAGGCTTCGTCGCCGTAGCCGAGCGCGCGCAAGAGCACGAACAAGGACAGGCGACGCTTGCGCGCCACCCGGCAACCTGCCGTGACGTCCTTGCCCGGCTTGGCCTCGATGTCGAGCTCGATCCACTCACCGCGGTAAGGGTGGATGGTCCCGGTGAAGACGGTCTTTACATCGCGACCGGGCTGGAAGATCACGCCGGGAGAACGGACGAGCTGACTCACCACGACACGCTCGGTGCCGTTGACGATGAAGGTACCCCGGTCGGTCATCATCGGGAAGTCCCCCATGAAGACCGTCTGTTCCTTGATCTCACCCGTGGTTGCGTTGAGGAACCGCGCCCGCACGAAGACAGGAGCGGCGTACGTCATGTCCTTCTCCTTGCACTCCTCCACCGAGAACTTCGGCGGTGGGCGCAGGTCGGGATCCGTCGGGTCGAACTCGAGCTCGAGGCTTAGCTGGCCGGTGAAGTCCTCGATCGGACTGATGTCGTGATATGCCTCCGCCAGTCCCTTATCGAGGAACCATTGGAACGAATCACGCTGGATGGCTATGAGATCCGGAAGCTGTAAAGCCTCATTGATGTTGGCGAATGAAACACGTTCGGGACTGCGGGACCGTGAGGACAACGGTCAACTCCTCCCAGGTGGGCTTGCGGCGGGTGGGTCGGGTACTGCATCGTGGGTCGTGAGGGACGGTTAAAAGTGGACCTGATCAGGGTCCGAGGGTTGCCAGGGCGCGCGCCGACCCCACGGAATTGCGGGAACAGCAGACAAAAGGACGCACGGCAACCCTGCATCTTATCTATGGGCGTGCCTGAACACAACCCCTAGGCCGCGACGACCTAACGGGCCAGAGCCCGAAGCCGTGCGACAGGGTATGGGCGTCCTCCCCCGACGTCAAGAATCCTGGTCCCGGGCCGGGCGCACGCGCCCGACCGGAACCTCGGACTACTTGACTTCGACGGTGGCTCCAGCTGCCTCGAGGGCAGCCCTGGCTTTCTCTGCGTCGTCCTTGTTGGCCTTCTCGAGAACGGGCTTGGGGGCCGCCTCGACGAGGTCCTTCGCCTCCTTGAGCCCGAGGCTGGTCAGGGCCCGGACTTCCTTGATCACCTGGATCTTCTTGTCGCCAGCGCTGGTCAAGATGACGTCGAACTCGACCTTCTCCTCTTCCGCTCCACCGGCGTCGCCGCCACCGGGCGCCGGAGCGGCGGCAACGGCCACTGGAGCAGCCGCCGTCACGCCGAAGCGCTCCTCAAAGTCCTTCAGCAGCTCGCTCAGCTGGATCACCGTCAATTCGGCAATCCCGTCGAGGATCTGTTCCTTCGTCAGGGTCCCTGCCATCGTAATGGCCTTCCTTTCTTTCCTTCGGTCGTGTCTGGTCTGTCAGTGCGAATGGGTTTTGTTCTTGTTACTCGGCTGCGTCGGCGGCGTCAGCTGCGTCGGCGGCCGGTGTCTCTTCTACGGCGGCCTCCTCAGCCGGGGCGGACTCCGCCACGGCCACGGCCTCGGCCTCCGCCACGGCCTCCGCTGGGGCCTCAGCCTCCGCTTCGACAGCTGCGTCGGTTGCCCCCTCGGGATCCGTTGCTTCGGCTTCGCCTTCGGCTTCTGCTTCGGGCGCAGCCTCGGCTTCTGGTGCGACTGCTGCGGGAAGCTTCTCCCCGCCAGCCTCCCTCTGCTCGATCAGGGCAGAGAGCCCGTAGGCCAGGCTCCTCGGCAGCGCCTGGAGGAGTCCCGCCATCTGTTGCATCGGTGCTGCCAGGGCGCCGGCGAGGCGGGCCAGCAGGACGTCGCGAGGAGGCAGGTCGGCCAGTGCCGCCAAGTCGGATGACGAGAGCAGCGAGCCGTCGGCCAGACCTCCCTTTATGACGAGAAGCGGGTTGGAGCGGGCGAAGTCCTTGAGGGCCTTGGCGACGGCGCTGACATCGCCCTGCACGAAGGTCAGTGCGCTGGGGCCGCTCAGGTACTCCTCCAACGGCTGGTACTCCCCACCGTCGATCGCCCGGCGGACGAGGGTGTTCTTGAAGATCCGGTAGTCGCCACCGACGGCGGCGAGCGTGATGCGCAGTTCCTTCAACTCGGTCACCGTGAGCCCTCGATACTCGCTCACGATCGATGCGCTGGCATCGCCGATACGCGTACGTACCTCGTCGACCACCGCGACCTTGTGCTTCATCTGTGCGTTCTGCGTGACCATCTTTGTCCTCCACCGGGATCAACCGCCCGGCGACGGGTCAGGATCTCCGATGTGCGACAGAACGGTGCCGGCACGGAGGCCGGTCTCGCAAGTGTCGCCTCGTCAGGCGGGCCCGAGTGGGCCCCTTCCGCACCCGGGGGTGCACCGGAGGTCTATGGCGTCTGGTTTCGTTACTCGTTCGCCCGAGGGCGTGAGCTGTTGTGCAAATCGTAGTACGGCGGTCGGAGGCTCTCCGACCGGAGGGTGAACGTCAGGCGGTGGCGGCCAGCTCCTCGTCCACCAACCGGGTCCGAGCGGGATCGATATGGACCCCCGGGCCCATGGTGGAGGCCACCGTGACCGACAAGAGGTACCGCCCCTTGGCCGATGCCGGCTTGGCTCTCTGCAGCTCTTCGACGACGGCGCGGAGGTTGGTCACAAGCTGCTCTCGGGTGAAGGAGGCCTTGCCGATGCGGATGTGCACGTTGCCCACCTTGTCGGTGCGGTACTCAACCCGGCCGCCCTTGAACTCGGTCACGGCCTTGCCGACCTCCATGGTGACGGTACCCGTCTTGGGGTTTGGCATCAGACCTCGGGGCCCTAGGACACGGCCGAGCGTTCCCACCTGACCCATGAGGTCCGGGGTGGCAATCGCCACATCGAAGTCGAGGAATCCCCCGGCGACCTTGGCCACCAGGTCGTCGGCGCCTACGACATCGGCGCCTGCCGCCCTCGCTTCGTTCGCCGCCTCGCCGGCCGCGAACACCGCGACCCGCTCGGTACGGCCTGTTCCAGCCGGGAGCGACAATGTGCCGCGCACGATCTGGTCCGCCTTGCGCGGGTCGACCCCGAGGCGAACGGCCAACTCCACCGTCTCGTCCCACGTGGGACGGGCCAGCCGCTTCACGATGTCAATCGCCTCGGAGACGCCATAGAGCGTCTCGCGATCGACCTGGGCCAATGCATCTCGATACAACTTGCCGTGCTGAGCCATCGTCTCTCTCCTGTGGTGCGGTCGCTTAGCCGGCGACCTTGATCCCCATGGAACGCGCGGTTCCTGCGACCTGCTTCTTGGCCGCTTCGAGGTCGGTCGTGTTGAGGTCCTTCAATTTCACCTGGGCGATATCGGCCAGTTGGGCCTCGGTGATGGTGCCCACCTGCTCGCGACTGGTCGTGGCCGATCCCTTTGTCACGCCAGCGGCCTGCCGCAGGAGGAACGGTGTCGGCGACGTCTTGAGGACGAAGCTGAATGTGCGGTCCTCGTAAATCGTGATGTCGACAGGCACGACCGTGCCCCGCATGCTCTCGGTGGCCGCGTTGTATTGCTTGCAGAACTCCATGGTCTGGACCCCGTGTGGTCCAAGGGCCGTCCCGACCGGCGGGGCGGGCGTAGCCGATCCCGCTTCGAGCTGAATCTTCACAACGGCGAGCACGCGCTTCTTTGGTGGCATCGTCTCTGTTCTCCTTGTTCTTCGTGCGTTCGCTTAGAGCTGCGCTTGCTTAGAGCTTTGCGACTTGGCTGAACTCGAGCTCGACCGGCGTCTCTCGTCCAAAGATGTTCACCAGCACCTTCAACTTGAGCTGGTCCTCGTTGATTTCGGCGATCTGGCCCGAGAAGTCCGCGAACGGGCCTTCCTTGACCCGCACCGTCTCGTCCACCTCGTACTCGAGGCGGGGGCGGCGCTGTTTGGTTGTGGCCTCGATCCCCTCGACCTTGACCTGGAGGATGTTCTCCACCTCTCGACGGGACAGCGGCGTCGGCTTGGTGCCGGGCCCTACGAATCCGGTCACGCCCGGCGTGTTGCGAATGGCGCCCCAGGTGTCGTCATCGAGATCACAGCGCACAAGGAGGTAGCCCGGGAAGACCTTCTTCTGGACGGTGACCTTTTTGCCGCCTTTGAACTCAACGACGTCCTCCATGGGGATCACGACCTCGAAGACCCGGTCCTCGATGCCGCGGGAGGCCACGACGTTGCCCATGTTCGACCGCACCTTGTTCTCGTAACCCGAATAGGTGTGCACGACGTACCAGCGACCAGGGCGGTCGTAGGGACTCTCGACGGGGACGATCTCCTCCTCCTCGTCGTCGCCACCCCAGCCCAGTCCTTCGTGCCCCGATGTGGGCTCCTCGTCCGCAACCTCGTTGTCCGCCGTGGCGTCGAGCACCAAGTCCGGCTCACCCACCGCGCTTTCGGCTGTGTCGTGGACAGTCATAGGTACATCCTCCGCGTCGGTGTTGGTGGTGTCGGTCATCGTCGGCTACTTATTGAAGAGAAGCGTGATGAGTCTCCCGAAGCCCAGATTGAGCACGAAAATGAGCCCAATCATGATGAAGAGAGTCGTGATCACGACCGACGTGTAGTTGATGAGCTCCGAGCGGGACGGCCAGGCCACCTGCCGCATCTCGTCACGGATCTCACGAGTGAACTGAATCGGACTCGTACGTTTGCGTCCCGAAGGACCCCTCCCAGGCGCACGTGCCGCCCCCCGGCCTCCGGACCCTTGTCCACCGGTGGGCGCGCGCCGGGCAGCCGGGGACCCATCGGCCTCCATCTGTCCCTGGCGCTGCATCATGCGCTTTGTTTCGCGATTCACGAGTTGTGCCTCACATCGATGTCTGGGTGACTGCGTCTTTTGGTACTGGGGTCTTTTGGTACTGGGGTCTTCTGAGAGCAGGGCAGGAGGGACTCGAACCCTCAACCGCCGGTTTTGGAGACCGGTGCTCTTCCAATTGAGCTACTGCCCTTAGTGGGCTGCCTTGGGTTTCCATCCGGCAAAAGGTTCATCCCCCTGACCTGGGGAACAGCCAGCCAGAGTAGCACCGGCGGGCCGAACTTCGTTCAGCGGGTCTCCTTGTGCACAGTGTGCTGACGGTCCCACCGGCAGAACTTCTTCATCTCGATCCGCTCGCGGTCGTTGAGCTTGTTCTTGGTGGTGATGTAGTTACGCCGCTTGCAGACTTCGCACGCCAGCGTGACTTGCACCCTCTTTTCGTTCTTTGCCATCTTCAGTCCTTCCTTGTCGCTGCCCCGGGGACCGCCCCGGAACTGGTAGCGGCGGCGGGACTCGAACCCGCGACAACACGATTATGAGCCGTGTGCTCTGACCAACTGAGCTACGCCGCCAGGGGCGAGCCCCCTGTCAGAATCGAACTGACGACACCAGCCTTACCATGGCTGTGCTCTACCGACTGAGCTAAGGGGGCGCCGCGGCCATCCGGCCACGAACGGTCAATGATAGCCAGAGCACGACACACGACGCCTGCGCCTCCACTGCTGGTGAAGGGCTCACTGTACCATCCGGCGATGCATATCCGATTGGCCTCTCCCGAAGATGCCGAAGCGATTCGGGCTATCTACAACGTCGAGGTGCTCGGCAGCACCAACACCTTCGACATGGTGGCGCGCACGAAAGAGGAGCAAGAGGCGTGGCTACTCGAACACCGGGGGGTGCACCCTGCCATCGTGGCCGTGGACCCTCCCACCTCCGGAGTTGGGCACGTCGGCGCCCACAATGAGATCGTGCTCGGGTTCGGATCCCTCTCGGCCTTCCGGGAGCGCTCGGGCTACGCCGCCACCGCCGAAAACTCCGTTTACGTCGACCGGGCCCAACGGGGGCGGGGTATCGGGCGGGCACTCCTGGCCGAGCTCTTGACTCTGGCTTCAGCCCACGGGTTTCACTCGGTCATCGCCCGCATCGCCGGCCATAACGAAACCTCCATTGGCCTGCACCGGGCAGCCGGCTTCGAACTGGTCGGCGTCGAGCGTGAGGTTGGTCGCAAGCATCGGCAATGGCTCGATGTGGTCGAGCTTCAGCGCTTGCTCTGACCTGCCCTGGCCAAAGGGGTCCTGTGACCTGCTCGTCCGCGAGGAGGCCTAGGACTCGAAGACCGGGCTGACCGATCCTTGCGGCGACGGCAGCGCCGACCCCAAACGGGTGCGGTCGAGCCGCCACGAGGTGGTCCATCGGCCCAACGGCAACATGACCACGCCCCAGAGAACGAACACGGCCAGCACCATGCTGAGCGGATTGGTCGCCAGCAGTTGCTTGAGCAGGGACGCCCCACCGGTCAGACCGATGAAGGGGGCCACGATCGACAGAAAGAGGGCCAGCGACCGCAAACGCCCGGAGATGACTGGGGCCATGAGGACGATGCCCCAGGTCAGGTACCACGGTTGGACGACTGGGCCAAGCAGGACGAAGGCCAGAGCAGTGACGCCGAGGGCTGTCAACAAGCCCAGCGCTTCTTTGTGGAGCAAGCAGTACGCCGCGATGGCGGTCGCCGCCAGTAGACCCAGCAGGCGGGTGACGGTCAAAACCCCACCGAGGCTCACCCCGATGTGGACGACGTGCAGCGCCCCGCTGATGACCAGGCCGACCGCGGTGGCAGGTGCCATCCACGAACGGACTGCGTCGGGAGTTCCCAGGTTGGCGATCCAGCCCCAGCCCAATCCCGACACCGTCGACAACACCGCCATGACGGCGACGGAGATGACGCCGCCCTTGACGAGTGGGCGCACACGCGCACGCCATGCCACGTCTGGCCCGGCCCAGTCCCACGCGACGTAGACGATGCCGATGGCCGCAGGAACCTTGATGGCGGCCGCCAACGTGCACAAGATGATCCCGACCACTGGGTGTCGTTGCTTGGCCGCGGTAATGCCGGCCAGGAGCAATCCGACCATGATGGCGTCGTTGTGCGCACCTCCAATGAGGGCCAGCAAGGTAAGCGGGTTGAGCAACGCCACGGTGAACGCAGCGCCTGGATCACGCCCGTAGGCCCGCGCCAGCTTCGGGATGCAGTAGGCGATCAGCGCCACGCCGGCCACCGACATGAGACGCAGCAACTCCACCGTGATCAATGCGTTGTGGTCGCTCAGCGAGGCGGCCCAGCCGGCCAACATGAGGAAGAAGGGGCCGTAGGGGGCGGGGGTATTCAACCAGAGGTTACCGACGCCGGTCACATATGGGCCCGAACCGATGGTCCCCGGGCCGTAGTTGTAGGGGTTGATGTGGTGGCTCATCATTTCGCCCTGGGCGGCGTAGGAGTACACGTCCTTGCTGAACAGGGGCGCCACCAGGAGCAACGGGACGATCCACAGGGCCAGCATGCCGGCCAGCGTCCCGATAGGAGCCCCCGGACGGTGCCGCAGGGCCTGGACCAGGCCGAACCAGACCCGGATGAACAAGATCATGCCGCCGTAGACGGCGACAACTCCAGGCAGCAGCAAAAAGGTCTCGCCCGGGTTGCTCTGACTCGGGTCCCCGAAGAACCATGTCCCGGCCAACTCGGTCTTGAACGGCGAACCGGTCAATGAGGCGCCTACACACACCGACACGATGGCGACGAAACCCAGGAGAGCGGGGCGGCGAAGGAAGCGCCAGTCATCAGAGGCGCCGTTGTCAGCTTCCACCCTCTCGGAGAGTGCCAATCGAGGCGTGAAGCGCAGTCGGGCGCTCTCGACCGCCATGGAGACACGCTGTAGGCGTGATTGCACTCGTGATTGAACACGATCCATCAACTCAGCTCGAGAGTCGATTTTCACTTGTTCTTCCACTGGGGTCTCAGTCTCGCTTCTTCAGGGCGGCGCCGGCTCGACCGTTCGATGCGCGGGTATAAGAACCCCTGCAGAGAGAGTTCCCGCAACCACCTCGAAACTCCATTGTAATGACATCTGTCGACGTCGCAAGGGCATGGCCGCAGCCCGTTCCCCCAACATCTGCGTGGGCCGGGGAGGATTCGAACCTCCGTAGGCGTCAACCGACAGGTTTACAGCCTGTTTCCTTTGGCCACTCGGACACCGACCCGCAGGCTGGGAGGTTAGCCGGGTCCGGCACCCTCTTTCGCAACCCCGGACTCGGGCATGCGGCCGATACGCTGCAGCGCATGCCTACCTTCGACATAGTTTCCGAAGTCGACATGCAGGAAGTCCGCAATGCGGTCGACCAGGCCAACCGGGAGGCCACGACCCGGTTCGACTTCAAGAACACCGATTCGGCCATAGAGCTGAGCGAGAACGAGCTGGTGCTCCGCTCGTCGACCGAGGATCGCCTGCGTGCCCTGCACCAGGTCCTGGACGAGAAATTAGTCAAGCGGCAAGTCTCCTTAAAGGCGTTCGAAGACAGCAAGATCGAAGAGGCGCAAAAGGGCACCGCGCGCCAGCGGATCGCCATCCGGGCCGGCATATCCTCGGATCACGCCAGGCGCCTGAACAAGTTCATCAAGGACCTGGGACTCAAGGGCGTCTCATCACAAACCCAAGGTGATCAACTACGCGTCACCGGCAAGAAGAGGGACGACCTGCAAGAAGTGATCGCGGCGTGCAAGGGAGAGGACTTCGGCATCCCGCTGCAATTCGACAACTTCCGGGACTGACCGTCCGGGCGAGGGTCGGCCCTAATGGACCGCAGAGCTCTCGTTCGACTCTTCCATCGACAGGTGCTCGTCAAACTCTTCGAGAACGACCTTGAACATGCGGTTGAACACCAAGAGCTTGACCACCCAGAAGAGGGCAAACGACAAGAAGTTCGCCACCAGGACCAGGATCGTCTGGTCGAAGTGGCTGAGCTTGAAGTGGATGCCGATGTGGCGGGCCAAGTCTGCGCCGATGATCGAGAAGGCGATGCCCAGGGCAGCCATGAACCAGAAGGGAAGCACTTCTTTGACGAAATGAGAGCGACCGTGCTTGCCCCAGGCCCACCTGCGGTTCAGCCAGTACGACGGGAACGTCGCCACCGCGTTGCCGAAAATGGTGCTCGGCACTTCCGTCCACACGTGAAATGCCCCGTAGACCAGCACGATGACAAGCGTCGAGACGGCAGTCGAGATGACCGAAACCATCGTGTAGCGGAAGATTTTCCGCCCCTCGTGCGTGTGGAGCCAGGCATAGAAAGCGTGTAGGCGCTGCAGCACGCAGCCACCCTAGCCGGGGTCCCCGATTGAATCCCTGGCGGCGAGGGGCATTTCCTGGAGGGGGTCGTCGGGACGCCGGTCCGTGTCAACCGTCGTCGCCTGCGATGATCGGGGTTCCATGAGTGACTCTCTCGACTTCCTGGTAACCCTGCTCGACCTCGAGCCGATTGAGGTGAACATCTTCCGGGGTATCCAACCCAACGAGGAGCGCCAGCGGGTCTTCGGCGGTCAGGTGGCGGCGCAAGCGCTGATTGCAGCTGGCCGCACGGTGGAGCACGGGGGAGTCCATTCGCTTCACTCTTATTTCCTGCGGCCGGGAGATCCCCGTGTGCCGATCCTCTACGAGGTCGACCGCATTCGCGATGGCCGTTCCTTCACGACGCGCCGGGTGGTCGCGGTTCAGCACGGTAAGGCCATCTTCAACTTGGAAGCCTCCTTCCACGACCTTGAAGTCGGCATCGAGCACCAGTTTCCCATGCCCGAAGTGCCCGATCCCGAGAGCCTGCCTCCGGTCTCTGAACGACTGGACCCGTGGCCAATGGAGCAGGCGGACTGGGACGGGCGCCCGCACCCCATCGACCAACGCCACATCGGTGAGTTGCCCTGGCACCATGAGGGCGTGGGCGTGCCCTCTCACCGACTGTGGATCAAGGCCGATGGCGACCTACCGGACGATCCGCTCCTCCACGCCGCAGTGGCAACCTACGCTTCGGACATGTCGCTTCTCGACACAATGCTCGCCTCCCACGAGGTGCAATGGCACGACGACAGGTTCATCATGGGGGGCAGCCTCGACCACTGCATGTGGTTCCACCGCCCATTTCAAGCCGACGAGTGGTTGCTCTATGACACGGATTCACCCGCGGCGGCAGCGGGCCGTGGCTTGGCGCGTGGGTTCTTGTTCGATCGCGCCGGCAAGCTGTGCGTCTCGATGGTCCAGGAGGGATTTGTCCGCATCCGGAACTGAAGTTGTGGCGGGTGGATCTGGTGGGCCTGCGCTTGAGTATGAGAACTAACGACCACCGATTGGGGCGTAGTCCCGCGGCTCAGACCCGATGTAGAGCTGGCGGGGACGTGCGATCTTCGAATCCTGGTCCAGCATCTCCTGCCAGTGCGCCAACCAGCCCACGGTGCGGGGAATGGAGAAGAGCACGGTGAACATCTCCATCGGAAAACCCATGGCCTGATAGATCAGGCCCGAGTAGAAGTCGACGTTCGGGTAGAGGTGACGCGAGGTGAAGTACTCGTCGCTCAGCGCGATCTCCTCGAGCTTGAGCGCAATGTCCAATAGGGGATTCTTGCCGGTCACCTCGAAAACCTCGTAGGCGATCTGCTTGACGATCTTCGCCCTGGGGTCATAGCTCTTGTAGACGCGGTGGCCGAAGCCTTGCAGTCGCTGCCCATGGCCCGACTTCACGGTGGCGATGAAGTCAGGGACGTTGTCGATGGTGCCGATTTCGGTCAGCATGCGGATAACGGCCTCGTTGGCGCCACCGTGACGGGGGCCGTACAGGGCCGCTGCAGCGGCGGCGGTGGCCGAGTAGGGATCTGAGTGCGAGGAACCAACGACTCGCATGGCCGTCGTCGAGCAATTCTGCTCGTGGTCGGCGTGAAGGATGAACAGCACGTCGAGCGCATGGGCCAGGATGGGATTCGCTTCGAAGCGGGGCTCAGCCACCTTCCACAACATGGAGAGGAAGTTCTCGGTGAAGTCCAGCGAATTGTCGGGGTAGACGAATGGCATGCCCACACTGAAGCGGTGTGCGGCGGCGGCCAGCGTGGGCATCTTGGCGATAAGCCGGATGATCTGCTTGTCGCGTGACTCGGGATTGAAAATGTCCTTTGCATCCAGGTAGAACGTCGAGAGAGCGGCCACCGCCGATACCAACATGCCCATCGGATGGGCGTCGTAGTGGAATCCCTCCAAGAAGCGTTTGCGCACGTTCTCATGGATAAAGGTGTGGTTGGTGATCTCGCTCTTCCACGCCGCGTACTGCTCGGTCGTGGGGAGTTCTCCATTGAGGAGGAGGTAAGCCACCTCCAGATAGGTCGAATGCTCAGCCAGCTGCTCAATCGGGTAGCCCCGGTAACGCAAGATGCCAGCGTCCCCATCGAGGTAGGTGATGGCACTCTCGCAGGCTGCGGTCGACATGAAGCCGGGGTCGTAGAACCAGACACCGGGTAACAGTTTCGACCATTCCGAGGCGGAGACCCCCCCGTTCATGAGGGGAATCTCAATCGACTCGCCGTTGCGGTTGTCAGTGATCGTGATGCTGTCGGCCACGTGAGCGATCCTTCCAATTCCTCGGAGTTCGACAGCGATCCTATGGCCCTCACACGCTGCGGTCGAGATAGCCCCCTTGCGGAGGAGAAATTGCCGGTTCCGGACTGCTCGGATCAGGTAGTGGGAGCGACTTGGAGAACCTCACTGAGTGAGGCCCCGGTCACGTCGACCTGCCCGGCCGGGAGGACGACGCCCACGGTCAGCTGGTAGTTGGTTCCCGGCTTCACCTTGAACGAGGCAGGCGGCAGACTGACCGACCCGGCCGCAGCGATCCCGGCTGTCCTGGTGATCGTCACCCCCGCCCCAGTGCCCGCCCCCGTGTCCGTCCCCCCGGGTTGTGGCGTCAGCTGAAGTTGCACCGAGGCGTGAGGCTCGTTGACCGAGCCCAGATTGGTCAGCACGACTTGTACCAGCACGCTGTTGGTCGGCGACAGGACCGAGAGGCCCGGGGTGGCCACGCCCGATGGCGACGGGAGCGCCGGCGGCGTGACCTTGACCACGCTCAGGACGAGGCGGGGGGTGGCCGCCAACGTCGTTGATGCATTCACCAATTCGACCGCGGTGGCGACGGGCCCGGCCTGCCAGGCCGTGGCGCTGGTGACCCACCTCGAGCTGGGGAGCCGGGCATGCCCGTCCAGAGAGCGCAACGAGTGGCGCAGCGAGCGGTAGCTGCGATCAGACCGGGACAGGACGGTACCGGCTGCAGTAATCCGTGCCGCGGCCAGGGTCGAGGATAGAAGCGCAGGCGGCGCAGGAATCACCGTTGTGGCCCCCGGCGCGCCAGCCACCGGGAGAGGGCGTAGACCCAGGAGGCCGTCGAGCGCCGAGCGGAAAGCGCGCACGGCCAGGTCTCGCTGGCTAAAAACGTGGGCGAACTGGACCTGCACCCCTCCGGGGGTGACGGGCGAGGCCAGGTTCTCGGCTGCAGCCGCCTCCAGGTTCGCTTGGGCCGCCACGATGTCGAGCTCGGCCTGCAGGGACTGACGATCCCGGTCCTGCATGTTCCGCAGCAACGTCCGGAGCATGGCGCCGGTGGCATTGGACTCGTGGACCACCGTGGTGGCTTGGGTGGCGAATGACCTGTTCACGCTGACGTAAAAGGGATCGGATCGGCGCCCGATCTGGGTGACGCCGCCAACGAGCAGCGCCACAACCACAACGGTGCAGACCAGGAATACGATCAGCCGTCGCCGGGAGCGCTTGCGGGCCCGGCGGTGAGGACTCAGCGGCGGCATCGCCGCGTCACGCTACTGCCGGGTCAGACAGCCAGGAACGACGCGTCTGACGAGGCGTTCGACGTCTTGAGCGTGCTTTCACGCGACCGCCACTGCACGGTGGGGGCAATGGCGTTGACGTCAACCCTCCCCTTGTGGCGCTCGATGAGGCTGAGCATGCCGTTGATGACGCCGCTGGTGAGGGGGTGCGGCTCGAGGCCCAGATCGAGGAGCTTGGTGTGGGCGGCGCGGAAGTAATGCTCCTCATGCTCGACCCGAGGATTGTCGAGCCCCTCGGCAATCCGGACCGGCTTGGGGGAGGCGGCCTTGACCATGGCGGCCATGTCGCGCACGGAAAAGGACTCGGTGAATTGGTTGAAGACCCGGAACTCACCCTGGGCAGCCGGGTTCTCGAGGGCCAGCGTAACGCAGGCCAGAGTGTCGCGAATGTTCAACATGCCGCGGGTCTGGCCCCCAGACCCGTACACCGTCAACGGATGGCCCATCACGGCCTGGACGCAGAAGCGATTGAGCACGGTGCCGAAGACTCCGTCGTAGTCGAACCGGGTGGCAAGTACCGGATCCAGATCAGTCTCCGGAGTTGACTGGCCATAGACAATGCCCTGGTTGAGATCGGTGGAGCGCAGCCCCCATACCCGGCAGGCGAACATGATGTTGGCACTGTCATGCACTTTGGAGAGGTGGTAGAAGGATCCCGGTTGCTTGGGGTACGGAAGGACATCGGTGCGCCCGTTATGGGTGATCTCGATGAACCCCTCCTCAATGTCGATGTTGGGGTAGCCGTACTCGCCCATGGTCCCGAGCTTGACCAGGTGAATATCGGGATTGACCTCGGCTATGGCGTACATGAGGTTCAACGTGCCGACGACGTTGTTCACCTGCGTATAGACCGCGTGCTCACGGTCGATCATCGAATAGGGCGCTGAACGTTGCTCACCGAAGTGCACGATGGCATCGGGCGTGGACTCAGCCACGACGCCATAGGTGAACGCAGCGTCGGTGAGATCGCCAATGCGCATGTCGATCCGGTACCCGGATAGTTCCTGCCACTTCGCCACCCGTTCTTGGAGGGGAAAGATCGGCACCAGGCTCTCGACCCCCATTTCGGCGTCGTACTCCCGCCGCACGAGGTTGTCCACCACGGTGACGTGATGCCCGAGCGCTGACAGATGGAGTGCTGTCGGCCACCCAAGGTAACCGTCACCACCGAGCACCAATATGTTCATCCTCGTCCTTTTCTCGATCGCCCAGCCGAGAACCGAAAAACACCCTGATGGCGCATCATGAGCCGTGTTTCTGTGCGCAGGCTGAGCGGTCACTGACCAATTACTGCGCATTTGGGGTCATCTCATACGGAATCAGCCTAAACCACCCCAACGCTTAGTTAGTGATCTGAAGCACAAGGGGGTAAGAATCGGCCGCGCGGCTAATGCCCGCCTGGCTTCTGGGCCAAACCTTGCGCCAAGACTGAGGGCTAGCTCGTCTAGATCTCAGCCAGCGAGGTGAGTGCGGCCATCCTCGCTCGAGGAGACGGCCTGGATGACGCTTTTGTCCACATCGGCTACCAGTTCGATGGCCTGGAGCAGGCGGGGCGAGGCCTCGACCGGTTGCAGATCGGCGATGACCTCGGATTCGATCCCCACCACACCGAGCGACGGGAAGCGTCGGGCCGAGACGAGGACGCGCGATTCGAGGGATCCCACGGCATCGTTGTAGGCAGAGACGCTCGCGGTCAGACTCCGTTGCAATTTTTGCATGTGCGCGCTCATGGTTCGCAGGCGCTCGTAGAGCTCGGCTCCCAGCTTCTGCACCTCGCGAGCGTTCTCGGCCAACGACTCCTGACGCCAACCAAAGGCGACCGTGCGGAGCAGCGCAATAAGCATGGTCGGGGTGGTGAGCAGCACTCCGTTTGCCATGGCGTGTTCCTGCAATGTGGGGTCAGCTTCGTACGCCGCGGAGAGAAGCTGGTCACCGGGGATAAAGGCCACCACCTGCTGAGGCGACTGGGCGAACTGCTTCCAGTACTCCTTCTTCGCGAGCTGATCCACATGGGCGCGCAGCTGCCGGGCATGCGAGGCCTGAAAGATCTCGCGCGCGGCATCGTCGTCGGCATCGATCAGCCTCAGGAAGGCCTCGAGCGGGACCTTGGCGTCGACCACGATCTCGCCGCCTCCAGGGACGTGGACAATCATGTCAGGGCGGAGACGGCCCTCCTCGGTGGAGGTGGAGACCTGCTCGTCGAAGTCGCAGTGCGCCACCATGCCGGCCATCTCCACGACCCGGCGCAACTGAATCTCCCCCCAGCGCCCCCGCGTCTGCGGCGAACGCAGGGCGGTGACGAGATTGCGGGTTTCCTTCTGCAATTGCTCATGACCGAGATGCAGCTGCGCCACCTTCTCGCTCAGCCCCTCGTAGGCGCCCTTTCGCTCGACTTCGATCTTCTGCAGCCCGAGCTCGTAGCGGGCCAATGTCTCGCTCAGCGGGCTCAGTAGCTGCGCAATGGCCTGCTGGCGCTGATTGAGATCGCCCTGCGCTGCCGTCTGCACCTGGCTGAGCTTGGTCTCGGCCAGAGCGAGGAACTGCTCATTGTTCTTCTGCAAGGCTTCGGCGGACAGCTCGGCGAACGTTCCCACCATCTGCTGGCGCTCTTCCTGGGACCGCGCCCGCAATTCGTCCGCCGACCGCTTGAGCAGCTCAAGTTCGGACGCCGAGACTGCCCGGGCCGTCTCGGACGCCGCTGTCGCCGCGACCGCCTCCTGCAACTGCGCAGCCAAGTGGACCGCGGTCCCTTGAGCATCTGTCAATCTGGCCTGCGCCGTGCGTGCCTCCGCTTGGAGGGCGGCCAGGCGCGCGAGGTACCAGACCAGTCCCAACGCCAGACCTACCAATAGACCGATGATCACTCCGAGAGCCATGAATTTCAGCGTAACTGGGGGGTGTATCGAGATCGGGGAGGCTGGCGGCGGTGCCAGGAACCCGTTGACCCATCACCGATAACGTGACGGCAATGGCGTTTCGCATTGGTGGCAACGTGCGCCGGCTAAAAGGGACTGACGAGGAAGAAGGGGCTACCCCTGTTCTCGAGCCATTGGTCATGGAGCAGCCCCTATGGCCGACAATCCCGGTCCCGCACGAGGTGGACCGCCTCTTCGCTCAGGTCTTCGCCCTGGTCGGCGAGGGTATTGCCGGTGCGACCCATGCGTTGCTGGCCGGTGATCGCGAGGCAGCGAAGCTATTGGTTCAGCGCGACGACGTCATCGACCAGCTCATCAGGGACATCTCGCGCTCGGTCCAGCATCAGTTAGTACAGGGTGAGACCACGCCCGACGAACGCCGCGAGATGGTGGCCATTCTGCGGATGCTCCCCGACATGGAGCGCAACGGCGACCTGGCCGAGCACATCGCCCGGCGGGCGGCCCGCGGCTTGGGGGCGGAGATGTCGGCCCGCAGCCGGGGGCTAGTGGAGCGCATGGGTGAAGTGGCGACGACCATCTGGCGAAGCACGGCGGATGCCTTCGCCGAACGGTCGCACAACGCGGCGACGGCGATCGACGACCTCGACGACGAGCTCGACGATCTTCACGTCACGTTGACCGCCGAGGTGGTCTCAGGGACCATGCCGATTCCAGTCGCCATTGAACTGGCCATGGTGGCCCGCTTCTACGAGCGCTTCGGCGACCACGCCGTCAACCTGGCCCGGAGGATGTCCTCTCTGGTGGCCGGAGGTCCCGAGCCCGGTTCCTCGGGTCCTGACTGACGTCGGTCTGGACTAACCCTCTTCGGGAGGGAATCGCCCGTCAGCGCTGGCCGGAGGCCACTAGAGCCTCGGCGATCTGCACCACGTTGAGGGCGGCCCCCTTGCGAAGGTTGTCGCCGACCACGAAGAAAGCCAACGCGTGGGGAGCTCCCTGGGCTTGCCGCAGCCTTCCGACGTAGGACAGGTCGCCACCCGCCGCCATAAGCGGTGTCGGGATCTCGGCCAGCGCCACCCCGGGCGCCGCCCGGAGCACCTCAGTGGCCTCCTGGACCGTCAGGTGACGGCTGAACTCGGCCACAATGGCAGCTGAATGTCCCGTAAATACCGGCACTCGCACGCAGGTACATGTCACCGCCAGGGCGGGAATCCCCAAGATCTTGCGGCTCTCGTTGCGGTACTTCTGTTCCTCATCGGTCTCGAGGGATCCGTCGTCAACGATCTTGAATTGGAGCGGTATGACGTTGTGGGCGATGGGGGCCGGATAGACCGCGCGCGGGGGTAGTCCACGGCGTTGCCGTCGAACGTGAGGTCCTGGGCCCGATCGACAGTCTTGGCTAGCTGCTCGGCCAGCTCTCGAACCGCGTCAACCCCGCCTCCCGATACCGCTTGATAGGTGGACACGATGATCCGGGTCAGTCCCGCCACATCATGCAGGGGCTTGAGGACGGGAATAGCCACCATGGTGGTGCAGTTCGGGTTGGCCACAATCCCCTTGGGGATGACGGCGAGCGCCTCGCCATTGGCTTCGGGCACCACGAGCGGAACATCGGGATCCATGCGCCAGGCCGACGAGTTGTCGATGACGATGGCGCCGGCCTCGGCCAAGCGGGGAGCCAACGACCGCGACACTGAAGCGGGGGCAGAGCACAGTGCCAGGTCGATGCCCGACAGGTCGGTGGCAAACGCATCCTCGACGACGATCTCCTGATCGCCCCAGGGCAAGGGTGTCCCGGCCGACCGGCTTGAGGCCAGGTAGCGCATCTCGTCGATCGGAAAGGCGCGCTCAGCCAGGATGGAACGAAGGACCACACCAACCTGCCCGGTGGCCCCGACTATGGCGACTCGCATCCCCTCAGTGTACGAGGGACGGAAATACCCTTCAGACCTCGAGGGTCCTCCGTCCTTCTAAGGCCCGACCCAGCGTGAGCTCGTCGGCGTACTCCAAGTCCCCGCCCACCGGCAGGCCACTGGCCAAGCGTGACACCACCACGCCGAGCGGCGTCAAGAGACGGGCCACGTACATCGCAGTCGCCTCGCCCTCGAGGTTGGGATTCGTGCACACGATGACCTCACGGATCAATCCGGCATCGATGCGGGCCAAGAGCTCGCGCACCTTGAGCTGATCCGGACCGATTCCTTCGAGGGGATTCAGCGCTCCCCCCAGTACGTGGTAGCGGCCGTGGAACTGACCGGTTCGCTCCACTGCGACGATGTCCCTGGGGTCTTCAACCACGCAGAGCACGGTCTCCTCGCGTTGCGCATCGCTGCACACGGAACAGAGCGCCCCGCCCTCGGCCACGTTGAAGCACTGATCACACAAGGTGGTCCGCTCCTTCACAGCCACGATGGCGTCGGAGAGGCGATGGGCATCCTCGGTCGGCACCTTCAGGATATGAAAGGCAATTCTCTGGGCCGACTTCGGCCCGATTCCAGGTAGTCGCCCGAGCTCGTCGATGAGTGACCGAAGGGGTCCGGTGAACATCTACTCGACTATCTCGCTCGCGCCCGGGAACGCCTGGAGGAGGCGATCCACCGCGGCCGACTGATGGTCGTCGACAATAGGCACAGTCAGCAATACCTCCGGATCTTCTTCGTCGAGTTCGGCTGCAGGCTCACCGGCGCTTGTTGGACTATTCCCGGCATCGGGTAACGATGGGATGGGCGTGATCGTGGATCCACCGCCATCGCCTTCAACGACCAGGACCAGGCGGATTGGTGTTTCGAAACGGGCGGAAAGCGCCGCCTCAACGTCGGGCGCAAGTTCCCTACACCGGTCTCGGTGGGCCGCATTTGGCAGCGCAAACTGGGCCCCTTTCTCGTCCACAGCGACAAACCGCCCCGCGCTGTACAGCGCCTTCGCCCGGGCCGAGAGACCGTGGAGCACCCCATCGCCCCATGCTTGCGTGACGCTGTCACGATCCACCGTCATCCGCCCGTTCAACGTCGGCGCGGGCTGCGGCGCGCCCGTGGCAGCAGCCGTCGAGACCACTGGGACCGCAGGGCTCGGTCCGTCGGCCCTTGTCGGCGGCGGCGTAGGCGGCGAGGTCGCCGGGGCGGCTTCAGTGCGGCTCCGTTGCACCGCACCGACCGAAGGCCGTCGGGTCACTTCGGGTTTGGCGGTCGGCTCGGCGTCGGGCGGCCTCGCGTCGACCGGCCTCGCGTCGACCGGCCTCGCGTCGACCGGCCTCGCGTCGACAGGGGCCGGCAGATGGGCCGTGTGTCCTCCTGCCGCGACGGCCCGCTCGAGTGCGCTCACCCTCTCCGTCAATGCAGCCGTGCCCTGGTCCAGATCCGCTCGAGCCGCCCGCACGGTGGCGATTTCGAGCACAACTTGTGCATCGGGGGCGTCACGCATGTCAACGAGCGCCTGCCCCAAGATCTCCATGCCCCGTACGACGCGTGCCAGTCCCATCGATTCGGCCAACGAGGTAAAAGACGAGCGCTCGGGGCCTGAGACGGCGCAAAGGTCGGGGGCCAGCGCGGCGAGGAAGGCCTGTCGTAGATCGTCCACCAACTCTGTCGCCAGCTGCTGGGGCCCCCACCCGTCGGCAAAGAGCGCACTCAGTCCGAGCAGCACGTCGGCTGCTTCGCCTTCTGCGATAGCCGAAACCACCGACTCGACCTCGGGCCGACCATCTTCAGCTGCACCTGACGCCACGACCTGATCCAGCGCCGAGAGGGCATCTCGCGCCGACCCACGGCCTCGCCGGACTGCGGCTTGCAGCGAGGTGTCATCGACGTCGAGCCCGCCTTGTGTGCGCACAGTTTCGAGCAGGGTCTGCAGCGTGTCGGCACCGAGGAGCCGGAACTCCAGGTGCTGTGTCCGGCTCCGGATGGTGGCGGGAACTTTCTGAGGCTCGGTGGTGGCGAGGACGAACACCACGTGGCTCGGTGGCTCTTCGAGCGTCTTGAGGAGCGAATTCGCGGCGGCGTTCGAGAGCATGTGCACCTCGTCGACGATGTAGACCTTCCAGCGGCCGGGAGTCCCCAGTGCCGCATGGGCCACCAGGTCGCGCATGGCATCCACACCGTTGTTCGAAGCTGCGTCCAACTCGTGCACATCGAGTGACGTACCGCGGGCAATCTCCACGCATGACGTGCAGACGCCACATGGTTCGCCGTCAGTCGACTGCAAGCAGTTCAACGCTTTGGCGAGGATCCGAGCCGACGATGTCTTGCCTGTACCGCGGGGACCACTGAAGAGATACGCGTGCGAGACCCGGTCATCGCGCACGGCGCTCTGAAGTGCCCGGACCACGTGGTCCTGGCCCTTCAGCTCTTCGAAGCGTCCCGGGCGGAATCGTCGATAAAGAGAAACGAAGGGGACATCTTCTGCCATGGCCCGCGAGCCTAACGGGGTGACTTGCCCCGCACTCCTGTGCTGAGCGCGGTGGCCAGGTTGGCTACGGCACCCGGCCATACCCGCTGAGAGCTGCTGCCTTCCGACCCTGACTCGATTCACGAGCGGCCGTCGCGCAGGACCCGGCCACCGCGCCCAGAACAGGAGCGGTGCAAGCATCCACGCTAGTCCCTCACTGGGCATGAGGGTCTCTCGGCTAGCCTGACCGGGCTGCATTCCTGGAGGCGTGCGAGAGCGGCCGAATCGGCACGATTGGAAATCGTGTGTTGTGAAAGCAACCGTGGGTTCAAATCCCACCGCCTCCGCTGGCCCCGCTCGATTCGGAAACCAGTCGGCGGCGCCCTATAAAGGGGACATCACCACCCCCGAGACTCCCCCTCCCCTGTCCGATGCGCAAGCCATGGGCCTCGCCCTGGAGCAGGCGCGCGGTGCGCTCGCGCACGGCGACGTTCCGGTCGGTGCCGTGGTCCTCATCGATGGCCAGATCGTGGCGGCGCGCCACAACGAGCGTGAGCTCACCGGTGACCCGACGGCGCATGCCGAAGTGCTGGCACTGCGAGATGCCGCCTTGGCACAGGGAGGATGGCGGCTGTCCGCAGCCACGTTGGTGGTGACCCTCGAGCCGTGCCCCATGTGCGCCGGAGCGCTGGTGGCGGCCCGCGTCGGGCGCCTGGTCTACGGGGCTGCCGATCCCCGTGCCGGAGCCTGCGGCACCCTCTACAACTTGTGCTGCGACCCGCGACTCAACCACGAGCTCCCCCTCACCGCCGGCGTGCGCGGCGCGGAATGTGCAACCCTTCTGACCTCGTTCTTTACAGAGAAACGGGAGCTCTCCGCTGCTCCTGATCTCGGGGACGGAGGGCGCACCCGCTAGGATCCTCTTCGGAGGGATGCGAGAGTGGCCGAATCGGACGGTCTCGAAAACCGTTGTGCCTCATGGGTACCGTGGGTTCGAATCCCACTCCCTCCGCCACCGGGTCGAGACGGCCCGTCGCATCTCTGAGAAGGATCTTTACGGCAGGGCAGGCGCTCTGTCGGCAGCACCTGGTCGTCACTACGACCGGAAAGGAGTTAACCATGGCACGCGCACGCTCGACATTTGGCAAGCTTCAGCGCGACCAGGCCAAAAAGGACAGGGCCCGAGCAAAAATGGACGATCGTCAATCTCGTCGCGAGGACAAGGCGGCGGATGATGCTCGATGGCAACGAGCAGTTCGAACGGTGAAGTGGTCGATCAGACCCGGCTGCTCGAGCAATTCGCCCGGCTGCATGAAGACCTGGCCGACGGCCGTATTTCGCTCGACGACTTTGAAATTCGCCAGGAAGAACTCCGCGCCAAAATGGTGGTCGAGTAGCGGTCCTGTCGTCGAATTGGCCAGATCAGCTGGGAGTTTCGCGTCCCTCCAGCCAGCGGCGAAAGCCGGCTGCGTTGGAATGCACGCCGTTTAGCGTGTCGAGCTTTTCCCGGTGGGCCGGATCGACATCGCTCGAGCGCGGCATCGAAACGAGCTGAGAGGGCGTCGGCGATATGGGCCCCGGCCCGGTAGGCGGTTTCCGCCGTCTCGGCCCATTCCCGCAGCGTTTCCGCGGCCTCGGCCAGGAGCTCTTCGGGGGACTCGAGCAACCCGTAGTGCGCCAGAGCGATGGCCGTGGGTCGACGGGCTGCGAACTTCTCCCAGCGAACCGAGTGCCAGGCTCAGGTCGAAGTCGGGTGGGGGGGTAGACGGGCGCAGCACACCGCCATCGGGCAGTTTGACCCCAACGGCATCGCCCGCAAAAAGAACGCCGCTCAACGAGTCATGAAAACCCACGTGATGTTTGGCATGCCCGGGCGAGTCAATGGCAACGAGGGTTCGGTCAGGCCCGATGGCGATCTCCTCCCCGTCTGCGACCACGTGAAGACGCGCCGTCTCGGTCGGCGTCATGCGCCCGTAAAGCGAATCCAGGAGCGACCCGTAGCACGCGCGAGGCAGAGGCGATAAGCCGTGTGGGATCGGCGAGGTGGCGGGCACCCTTCTCGTGGACGTACACCGTGGCCGACGGAAAGGCGCTGGCGACGTCGCCAACGCCACCGGCGTGATCCAGATGGATGTGGGTGACCGCCACGCCCGCCAGCTCTTCAGGCCCGACCCCGATTTTGTCGAGCGCAGCCAGCAGTACCGGAACGGACGATTGGCTCCCCGTTTCGATCAGCACGGGGGCGGAGCCTTCGATCAGATAGCCCGCAGTGACCCGCTCCCACCCTCCGAGCAGGGTGTCGATTTCGAGTACCCCGGGGGCAATGGCATGGGGCATGGGGATGACCGGGAGCTCCGCCCCACTCTCGGGGTCGTGTGTGTGCAGCGGCGAGTTCCCATGGACATGCGGATGCGTGCCGCTCACGCCGGGTTCACCTCGATGATCACCTTGACGTCGTCAGGATTGCGATTCAGCGCCTCTTGCCACTGTTGAAGCGGGACGCGTCGGCTGACGACCCTGGCCAACCATTTGGGATCCGCTTTGGCCAAGGCGACCGCCGCCGCCTCATAATGGCGTCGGTTTGCGTTGACCGATCCAACCACAGCCACGTTCTCCAAAACCATCGCCCGGTTGAGCACACCCTCGTCGACGTTGATGACGTGGCCGCCCGACGACACACCGGTCAGGCAGACCACCCCACCAGTGCCAACGTGCGACATCGCGTCAAAGACCAACGAGGACACACCGGTGCATTCGATGATGACGTCGGGACCGCCCGGCAGGGCGTCAGCGATGGCGCCCGTGTGATAGGTGGCGCCCAGATCATGCACCAGATCAGGCTTGATGCCAGCGGTCATCTGATCGATCACGTGGACGTCGAGACCACGCTGGGCGCCGATGAGCGCGGCCAGCAGGCCGATCGGCCCGGCTCCGGTCACCAGTACCGTCTTGGGATCCCAATGAGCACGGCCCCCGACCCGGTCGACCTCTTCCCAGGCCTTGGCCACCACACTGGTCGGCTCGAGCAAGACGCCCAGAATGCCCAGTGCAGGGTCGACCTTCACCACGAAGTCGGGCGTGATGCGGTAGCGCTCCGAGAGGTAGCCGTCGTGCTCCTTAATGCCGCGCTCGGTGTAGAGGCCGTTGCGGCAGAAGTCCCATTCCAAGACGGCACAGTTGGCGCAGGGAACCGGGTCAGGGCGACGGACGATGCCGACGACGAGATCGCCCTTTGCTACCGGACTACCGGCCGGTGCCTCGAGGACGCGCCCGAGGGACTCGTGACCGAGCACCAGGCGCTCTTGTCCGGGCGGCGCCCATCCGTAGAGCCCGCTGACGATTTCGATGTCCGTCCCGCAGATGCCGACGGCGAGCGTCTCCACCAGTATCGGGCCATCGCTCAGCGGAGGATCACCGACCTCGGAGAGCTCGGCCGAGTTGGCCTTGAGCGGTACGACGGTGAGTGCCTTCATGGTGCTCCTCCTGATCCTTGCGATGACCGCGGGCTGATCCTTGCGATGACCGCGGGAATGGACGTCTCTGGAACCGCCCCTCAGCGCTTCGCCGCACCTCTGTTCCGTGCGACATGAAGCCGTTTACGTCTCGGCGGGCGGGACATGGCGGGCAACAGGGAGAGGCTGTGGTCGACGATCCGTACGCGACGTGCCACGTCCTTCTCCACCAGTTCGGCTTGTGTCGCGAGGGCATCGTGGCCGGTCAACCGGCAGGCCGAATTCACCAGTGACACGTGAGAGAAGGCCTGGGGGAAGTTGCCGACAAGACGGCCGTCGCGGGCGTCGTACTCCTCGGAGAGAAGCCCGAGGTCATTGCGCAGACCCAGCAGGCGACCAAAGAGCTCCTCGGCCTCGTCGGTACGCCCGATCATGTGGAGGCAATCGACCAGCCAGAAGGAGCAAGCCAGGAAGGCCCCTTCACGGCCGATCAGGCCGTCCACCTCGCCGTCGTCCGCCGTGCGGTAGCGCAGGACGAAGCCATCGTCCACCAACCCCTTCTGCACAGCTTCGACGGTGCTGATGACCCGGGGATCGGTAGGCGGAAGGAATCCCACCAGCGGGATCATGAGCACGCTGGCATCGAGCAGGTCACACTCGTAGTACTGGGTAAAAGAGCCGATCTTCTCGTTGTAGCCCTTGTCGCACACCTCGGTGAAGATCTCATGGCGCAGTGCCCGCCACTCCTCGAGGGGACCTTCGAGCTCGGGCCATTCCTCCAACGTCCGCACGGCGCGGTCCACCGCGACCCAGGCCATGACCTTGGAGTGGGTGAAGTGCCGGCGCGGCCCGCGGACCTCCCATATGCCGTCGTCCGGCTCGTCCCAGCCCGTCCGCAAGAAGTCCACCAGCTGCGTCTGCAGAGCCCAGGCGGCGCGGCTCTGGACGCCTTCGCTGTGGGCTGAAGCGTGGAGGGCCGACATGACCTCGCCGTAGACATCGAGCTGGAACTGTCCCGAGGCGGCGTTCCCGATCCGCACCGGTGCCGAATTCTCGTAGCCCGGCAACCACGAGGCCTCCCACTCATCGAGCCGGCGCTCGCCGGCCGGCCCGTACATGATCTGCAAGCGCGAGACGTCGCCGGCCACCGCTCGTAGCAACCAGTCGCGCCATGCCATGGCCTCGTCGAAGTAGCCACCGCGCATGAGTGACTCCAGCGTCAAAGTCGCGTCGCGCAGCCAGCAATAGCGGTAGTCCCAGTTGCGGCTCCCGCCTACCGCCTCAGGCAGTGACGTGGTGGCCGCCGCCACGATGCCGCCGGTGGGCTCGTAGGTGAGTGCCTTGAGCGTGATGAGCGAGCGGACCACGGCATCGCGATAGGGGCCCTCGTAGGTGCAGCGAGCGGCCCACTCTTTCCAGTAGGCGTCGGTGAGATTGATGGCGTAGTAGGCGTCGAGCGGGGGCGGCGGTTCTTCGTGCGAGGGGAACCAGACGAAGGTGAAGGGATAGCGGGACCCTTCGCGCACGGTGAAGTCGGCCTCGGTGTGCAGGTCGTGGCCCACGGGATCGACCAGATGCCACAGCGCGACGGCGTCGGGGCCGGCCGTCATCCGGATCAACCCGTCCGTCGAGGTGAGCCACGGCACGATTTCGCCGTAGTCGAAGCGCACGGCCAAGTCCATGTGCATGTCGACCGTCCCCGAAATTCCTTCGACGAGGCGCACCACGTGGGGGTGGGTGTCGCGCATGGGCATGCAGTCGGTGACGCGCACCGTACCCGTTGCGGTGTCGAATTCGGTCTCGAGGACGAGTGAGTCCTCGCGGTAATGGCGGCGCGTGGCGATGATGCTCGACGGCCCTCCGGCGGGAGCGAGCTGCCAGAATCCGTTCGACTGGTCCCCCAGGAGCGACGTGAAGCACGACGGCGAGTCGAAGTGCGGCAGGCAGAGCCAGTCGATCGATCCGTTCATCCCCACGATGGCCGCCGTGTGCAGGTCACCGATAACGGCATAGTCCTCGATGCGCAGCGTCATGGCCCTTATTCTGCCCTTCTTCTTGTTGGCATCATCCGCTGGTGCACTTTTCGGTGCTCACCGGCGCTTGTCGTGACTCTGCGATCTGCACGCGCGTCAGCACGCCTGGCGACGCCAAGGCATAGCCGACATTGGGGTAAACGGTGGAGCGGGAGAAGACCACACCCACCACTTCCCCCCCGGCGACCACCACGGGGCCGCCTGAATTACCGGGCCGGACGTTCGCCTCCAGGGCGTACACGCTGCGCGTCACCGCCCCCTGGTTGTAGATGTCCCGCCCGAGGGCGGTGATCTGGGCCGAAATGCCTGCGCCACCCACGGTCAAAGGGCCATCCTCGGGATAGCCCAAAATGGCCGCCTGCGTCCCCCGGGGCACCGCGTTGGGGTCAAGCGCAAGAGCCGGGCCCAAGGGCGCATTGGTCCGCAAAATAGCCAGATCGAAGGCCGCGTCGAACAAGACCACCGTGGCGGGGTAGGAGGCCCCGTTGACGACGACCTGCGTACTGGGCTCGCCGGCGACGACATGGGCGTTGGTCGCCACCAAGCCGCGGCCCACGACGAAGCCGGAGCCCTCCTGCTCATCGCCGCACGCTGCACCGAGGACCTTGACCGTCGACGAGAGCGCCGGGTTGGCCAAGGCTTGGGTCGCGGCATCGGTCGGCGTGGCGACGCGCCCCGGGGAGGGCTGAGTCAGGGTAGAGAAAACTTGAGGGAAACCTTGCTCGTTGAGGTAGTTCTGCAGGTCGCTGAACACTGGCGGCACGGTGGGCAGAATCCGGTCGACCGAGTGCAAAATGTCGGACCGTGCCACGGCAGAGCTCAGCCACGTGTAGCGGCTGTTAGGTGAGGAGATCACGCTGGCCACCAACCAGAACGACAGGAGGACGGCGACCACCGCCACGCCGACGCCGAGCGCAGCATCGATGTGACCCAAATGATGCCGGCGCAACGTGACGTTGCTGTAGGTCCCTGCCACCCGCCCGACGATGCCTAGCGCTCCCGCAGTGAGAAGCACCGCGGCCACTGTGATGCCCAGACGCTCATTGGAGGGGTGCACGAACTTCAAGGCCGGCACCCACACGACGGTGCCGAGCAGGAAACCCAGCCAGAAGCCGGCAAAAGTGAGGATTTGCACCAGTGCGCCGAGTCGGAGCCCTTGAACTGCAGCGATCAGCATTAATCCGATGATCAGCAGATCGACCCAATTCACACAAGCGAGGGTAGCCAACCGTGCACCGAGAATCCGCCTGCCCACCACTATTGTCCTCCCGCGGTGCCCTGCAACCCCTCACGACGATCTCGGCGCGCCTGGCCCAGCGCCGGGATGCTTCGAGCCGTGGTGTTGATCGCGCTGGGACTCACCGCGGCAGCGTGCACCAAAACGGCCGGAGGCAACGACGCCACTCCGCCCGTGCTGGGTCAGCGATCAGGAACGCCGGCCGTCGTGGGGCAACCCGCCCCGGCTGGAACCGGGCAACTCGACGCGGTGTCGTGTGCCGGCGCCGACCGGTGTTGGGCCGTGGGAACGCCCGGGACGGGCTCCTCCTCCTCGACGGGCACATCCTCGACGGGCACATCCGCGACCGGCACATCTTCGACCGGCACATCTTCGACGGCTGCGACCTCACCCCAAACAGTCGTTGACGCCACGGTCGACGGCGGGGAGACGTGGGAGCCACAGCCGCTTCGGCTCGTCTCGGCCCCTGCTCTTACGGGGATCTCATGCCCCAGTGTGCGGCTCTGCATGGCCGTGGGCCTGAGCGGATCGACCTCGGCCGGCATCGTGCTCACTACACACGACGGAGGCTCGAGCTGGAGCGTCGTCGCCTTACCGGCGGGCGCCACGGTGATCACGAGCGTCCAATGTTTCAGCACCGTAGATTGCATGGTCATCGCCACCGACGGCACCACGTTCTGGTCAGCCCACTCGTTTGATTTCGGGCGCACCTGGCAGCGTGGGGGCAGTCTGCCGGCAGGACTACAGGATGCGGGGTCGCTCGCGTGCGTCACCGGCGGTTCCTGCTTGGTCACGGGATTCACTGCCACCACGGCGGGTCACGGGCAGGGCGCCATCGCTATCAGCGAGGATCGTGGTGCCACGTGGACCGCTGCCAATGTCCCCGCAAAGACCGGCCTACTGCAAAGCGTGGACTGCGCCACCGTCACCTCATGCGTGGCAGCGGGCACCACATCGACGACGGTGAGCGCCATCGTTCCCGCCAAGGGGGAGATGCTGACGAGCCAGGACGGTGGGCAAACCTGGACCCGCTCCCCCTTCGCTCTCTCCATTGACGACGTCTACGGAATCGCGTGCCCGTCGCCGCGGATCTGCGCCATGGTCGGCACCAAGTGGGTGGGTCATCCGGCTGTCGGCACGGGCGGCGTGGCGCAGAGTCGCGACAGCGGCAATTCCTTCGTCGCGTCGACAACTGAATACACCCCCCTGCCCCTCACGGCCTTGGCCTGCCCCACCGGACGCGCCTGCATCGGCGTGGGCGGCAACACGCTGGCGCGCATCGTTCTCGGCAAAACTAAGGCGGGCGCATCTGTCACTCCCACCACGCCGGTCGGCGGCGCACACCGGCCCGGACTCGACGGCCGGGACTGAACGAACCGCGCCTGACCGCTCAGTCAGGCGCGCCAGGCCGCCACCGTCGTTCGCCCTTACCCAAGATGCGGCAGCACGCTCTCTGCGAGGAGCCGAACGTGGTCAAGGTCCTTGAGGTCGAGCACCTGTAGATAGATGGTGTCCGCTCCAGCCGCTTCGAAAGCCTTGCAGCGTGCGACCACCTCATCGGGTGTGCCGGCGGCTCCGTTGGCGCGCAATTCGGCCACCTCCCGCCCGATCGCCTTTGCCCTCCGCTCCAACTCAGCCTCGTCGGAGCCACAGCAGACAACCTGGGCCGCGGAAAGCCCGAGCGTTCCGGGGTCACGGCCGATCCGCGCGCACGCGGTACGAACCCGAGTGAACTGCGCCTCGGTCTCTGCCACCCCGTTGAAGGGCAGGTTGAACTCGGTGGCGAAGGTGGCGGCAAGTCGTGGGGTGCGGGTAGCACCACCCCCGCCCACGATCACCGGCGGCCGAGGACGCTGGACCGGCTTGGGCAGGGCCGGACTATCGGTCAGTTGGTAGTGCTTCCCGGCGAAGGAGTACGTCGCATCAGCCGGGGTGTCCCACAGACCGGTGATGATCGAGAGCTGCTCTTCCAACCGTTCGAAGCGCTCGCCCAGTGGGGGGAAGGGGATCCCGTAGGCCTTGTGCTCATTCTCGAACCAACCGGTGCCGAGCCCGAGCTCAATCCGGCCCCCACTCATGGCATCCACTTGAGCCACTGTGATGGCCAGGATGCCCGGCTGGCGAAAGGTGGCCGAGCTGACGAGGGTGCCCAACCGGATGCGGCTGGTCTCACGGGCCAGGGCTCCCAGGGTGACCCAGGCGTCGGTGGGTCCCGGCAGGCCGCCGCCGCCCATCGTCAGGTAATGGTCGGAGCGAAAGAACGCGTCGAAACCAGACGACTCCGCCTCTAGTGCCACTGCGAGCAGGGTGTCGTAATTGGCTCCCTGCTGCGGCTCGACAAAGATTCGTACCTTCATCCGCGAGACCCTAACGGCAACGGGCACACTACGAGCATGGATATTGGCGTCATCTTTCCGCAGACCGAGCTCGGAGGCGACCGCGGCGCCGTACGGGCATATGGAACCGCTGCCTCGGCTCTGGGCTATTCCCACCTGGCTGCCTTCGACCACGTGCTCGGCGGCGACACCGCGATCCTTGGCGATCTGGGCGGGCCCTATGACGTGCATACGACGTTCCACGAACCCCTGATGCTCTTCTCGTACCTGGCCGGATTCACCAATCTCCACTTCGCCACGTCGATTCTGATCGGGCCGCAGCGCCAGACGGCCCTGTTAGCCAAGCAGGCGACAGAGCTCGACCTGCTGTCTGGCGGTAACTTCCGCCTGGGGCTGGGAATCGGGTGGAATCGGGTCGAGTACGAGGCCCTCGGCCAGTCGTTCGCCGAACGGGGGGCGATCTTGGAAGAGCAGATCGACGTGCTGCGCCAGCTCTGGACGCAGGAGAGCGTGACGTTCGAGGGGCGCTTTCATCGCATCCACGCCGCGGGCTTGGCCCCGGTCCCGATCCAACGCCCGATACCCATCTGGATCGGCGCCTCTGCCCCCGCCGCCCTGCGCCGGGTCGGCCGCCTCGCCGACGGATGGTTCCCTGGGGTTCGCCCTGGAGACGGACTGGAGGACGCCCTGGAAATCATCGGCGAAGCCGCCCGCGGGGTGGGGCGCAACCCGGCCACAATCGACTTCGAGGGCCGGGTGAGCTACACCCCCGACGACCCCGAGCTCATGGTGAGGCACGCCGAGAAGTGGCGCCAAGCCGGCGCCAGCCATATTTCTTTCAACACGATGGGCGCCGGCCTACAGGGCGTCGACGACCACATCAATGCAATCTCGATCTTCGCCTCCCAATTTGAAGTAAAGGGGGCTTGTGGTGGCCTGATCCACCTCGCACGCGGTGGTGAGAGAGGATGAGAGGGTGACTGACGAGGTGAGTGGCTACCCGGGCGCGCCACCGGGATGGTACGCCGACCCCGCTGGAGGCCCGGGTCAGCGCTGGTGGGACGGCTATGCCTGGACCGAGACCACCGTCCTGCCGGAGAACCCACCGCCACCACCGTCCCTCCCGCAGCCACCGCATTACCAGCAGCGGCCGCCACCTCCTTCACCTCCTCAGTTCGGCGGCACAGCCGGCTATTGGACGCCGATGCCGCCCAACGCCGCCGACCTGGTGCAGCGCGAGGTGGCTTTGGCACCGAGGGCCCGTATAGCGATGGCGTTCTTCGGGCTCAACATCCTGGTCGGACTCGTCAATCTCCAACTCCGTCGCACCCAGTTCAGAGCGGTGGGCCACCAGATGCACCTGAGTTTCGAAGCTTCCCGCAATGGAAATCCGGCGCCTACCTTTTCGACGCAGTCGACTACCGACCCACTCCAGGTCATTATCAGTCTGGTCACCATTGTGGCGCTCGTCGTGGCGTTGATCTGGCAGTTTCGGGCTACCTCGGCCGCCCGGTCCCTTGGTTACCCGGCCAAGCACTCGCCGGGGTGGGGAGTGGGCTGCTGGTTCGTGCCCATCGTCAATCTCTGGATGCCGTACCAAGCCATCCGGGACTGCCTCGCGCCCGACGATCCCCACCGCCAGATCGTTCTGCGCTGGTGGCTCATCGTCCTCGGTGCCGAAGTTTTTCTCCTTGCGGCAACGGTCGCCGCCCTCATCTCGAGCCCCGTCGCTCTCGGTGTCTCGCTTCGTCGGCGCTCTGTTCGGGCTCGGCTGTGATCGCCACCGCACCACGAGTGGTTGTCGCCATTTCCGCTGCACATCGGGCGACCCTCGCCCCGCAGCGTGAGATGTGAACATGCGGCTCCGTAGGCCCTCAACACCTAAGGTTGCCTCAGACCGTGAGAGGCAATGCGAGAGATAGGAAGGAGTTCCGGGTGAGCGCAGGACCGCAATGGGGGCCGTTGGCCCGATTGGCCGGAATCTGGGAGGGCGATACGGGCGAAGACGTCGCCTACTCCAACGAAAAAGGGAGTGTCGGCCTGACGCCCTACCGCGAGCACACTGAGCTCAAGCCGTTCGGCCCCGTCGAGAACGGCATCCAGACGTTGTACGGCTTGGACTACCGCATGGCTGCCTGGCGCGGTACCGAAGAGAACCCATTCCACACCGAGCTCGGGTACTGGTTGTGGGACGCCACCGATGGTCAGGTGATGCGCTGCTTCCTCATCCCGCGGGGATCGGCCCTCATCGCCGGTGGCACCGTGGCGGTCGATGCCACCACGTTCACCCTGGTTTCGGACGCGGGCTCGGAGACCTACGGGATCCTGTCGAACCAATTCCTGGCCGCCCAGGCGCGCACCATCCACTACGAGGTCGCCATCGACACGAGCGAGGACGGGGTCTTCCGCTACGAAGAGGTATCACTCATTGAGCACGGCAAGCTCTCCGAGCACTTGAGTCACACCGACAGCAACACCCTGTACAAGATCGGCGACGCCTGAGCCAAACCGCTAGGGTCCTCAATCGTACGGGGAGTCACGTCATGTTCGCATCCACATCATCGATGACCTCCGGGGTCATTGAGCTGATTTGAGCGGAGCGAGCCGCAAGTGACTGACACCGAGACCGAGGTCGCCATTGGGGCCGTCTACGACGAGATGGTCGACACCCGCCGGGTCGTGCATCGCGACCCGAGCTGGCGTTCACTGAACACGCCACCACCGCGTTGATCCGAGAGCGCATGTCCTCGCTGGACATCGGCGAGCTGGAACGGGTCACCGAAACCGGCGGGATCTTTGCGTTCGAAGGTGGACTTCCGGGTCGCAGCGTTGTGCTGCGGGCCGATATCGATGCGTTACCGATTCAGGAGGACGCGGCAACTCCCTTCCATTCCAACGTTGACGGCACCATGCACGCCTGCGGCCACGATGTCCACGTGGCGTCGCTGCTCGGTGTCGCCCGAGCCCTGAGCACGCGCCGGGCCGAACTCCCCGGTCGGTACATCTTCTTGTTCCAGCCGGCCGAGGAAGCGCTGTGCGGCGCCAAAAGGATGCTCGAAGGCGGAGCCCTCAATGTCATCGGCGACGCCCGACTCGTCGGTTTCCACGTGACGTCGCAGATCCCGACGGGGATTGTCGCCTTGCGGGAGGGCATCGCCATGTCAGAAGCCCACTCCCTGCGCATCACCCTGGTCGGCCCGGGCGGGCACGGAGCCATTCCGACGGCCAAAGGTGACGTAATCAAGGCGACCGCCGACCTGGTGACACGCTTGGGCACCGTCGCCACCGGCATGAACTACGAGGGAGCGAGCTGTGTCTGCAGTGCCGGCATGCTCTCGGCGGGCACGGCGGTCAACGTGGTCCCGACCACGGCCACCGTCTCGGGGACGCTGCGCACCTTCACCGACGAACAACGCGAAGACGCTTTCCTCCGGCTGCAGGCGGTGTGCGACGTCATCGCCGATTCCCACGGCGTCGTCGTTGAGCTCGAGTTCCCCGAGCACACGGCCCCGGTGATCAACGACGGGCGGGTCACAGATGTGGTCGAAGCGGCATCGCAAGAACTGCTCGGCTCCGACCACGTCATCCGCATGCCGCCCGCCTCCCCGAGTGACGATGTGAGCGAGTTCCTCAGCCACCTTCCGGGCTGTTACTTCTTCGTCGGCGGGGCCAATGCCGAGGGGACCAGCGGCATGCACCACAGCCCCACGTTCTCCGTGGAAGATGAGGCCCTGCGCGTGGGGGCCGGTGTCGTCCTGCGGAGTGCGGTCGCCATGGCCGGGCTGTGAGCGCCGGCGAGAGCCCCAGCCCTAGCGCCAGCCCTAGCGCCAGCGATCTGTTCTCCATCGCCGGAAAGACAGCGCTCGTCACCGGCGGCACCCGGGGTATCGGCAAGATGATCGCCAAGGGTTTCATCGAGGCGGGCGCCGTTGTCTACATCTCGTCGCGCAAGGCCGACGCATGTGCTGAAGTAACGGCCGAACTCTCGACCAAGGGCGTCTGCATCGGCATTCCCGCCAACCTTTCCACCGAGACCGGGTGCCGTGGCTTGGGCGACGAGATGCGATTGCGTGTCGATCGCCTGGACATCCTGGTCAACAATGCCGGCGCCACCTGGGGCGCACCGTTGGCCGAGTACGACGAGCCGGCATTCGAAAGAGTGCTCGCCCTCAACGTCAAGGGCGTCTTCCACCTCACCAAATTCCTCTTGCCGCTGCTGCAGGCGGCCGGCACCACCGAAGAGCCGGCACGGATCATCAATATCGGCTCCATCGAAGGGTTCTCGGTGCCCCTGCTCGAGAACTACGCGTACTCGGCGAGCAAGGCCGCGGTGCACCATCTCACGCGACACCTGGCCAAGCGCCTGGCTCCCAACATCACGGTCAACGCCATTGCTCCCGGACCCTTTCCGTCGAAAATGATGGCGGCCACGCTCGACACGTTCGGTGAGCAGATCGTGGCCAGCACGCCGCTCAAGCGGATCGGGCGTCCCGACGACATGGCGGGGGCCGCCATCTACCTCTCGTCCCGCGCTGGGGCCTACCTGACCGGGGCCATCATCCCGGTCGACGGCGGCATCGCGACCACGCGCTGAGTGCGCGGGACGACAGGCCGGTTGCGCCCAGCGGGTCCTGGAGAAATGAAGACGCGGACGGTGGCCAGGGTTCGGCCCTAAATTTCCTGCATGACCACACCCTCCGAGCAGGCCTGGCGTCATCCATCGCCTGGTCTATGGAAGCTGCGCCAAGCCGAGCTGGGCCTCCTCACCGTGATCACCGCCCTCCTCGTGGGATTGATCTTCGCGGTGGTCTTCGGCACCACCGCGTGCATCGCCAGTGTGCTCGTCGTCATTGTCGCCGGAGCCCTCTCAACGTGGTTCGCCCGCAACCGCTTCCGGGCCTGGCGCTATCAAGAGCGGCACGAGGACTTGATCGTGGCGAGCGGAGTCCTGGTACGCCGGCTCTCGGTTGTGCCCTATGGGCGGATGCAATTCGTCGAGGTCACGGCCGGACCGCTGGAACGGCTCTTCAAGCTCTCCACGGTCAAGCTCCACACGGCAGCGGCGGCCAGCGATGCCCGCATTCCCGGCCTCGAAGCCGACGAATCCGCTCGGTTGCGTGATCGACTCACCGAACTGGGTGAAGCAAATGCGGCCGGCATGTGAGACAGGACCTGGCACGCGAGGGTGGCTGGCAGCGGCTGCACCCCCTTTCACCGCTCACCCGCATCGGAAGGCTGGCGCCGGTCATTGTCCTGTCGTTCCTTCTGACCTTTGTCCAGCACAACGGTCAACAGGGGCCGCTCTACTACCCCATCGGAATCACTGTGGCCTCGGTGGTGTCCGGCTTCGTCCATTGGCTGGTGACGCGATGGAAGATCGAGGGGGACACCCTTCGTATCGAGACCGGCCTCATCCGGCGTGACTCCAAACGCCTCCCGCTCGCCCGCATTCAGGCGGTCGATGTCGTGCGGCCGCTTCTCGCCCGGGTACTCGGCGTTTCCGAGCTCCGCATCCGCCTGGCCGGCTCGGGCGGTGCGGATGGACGCCTGGCGTACTTGTCCGAGTCAACGGCGGTCGAAGTGCGTGAGCGCCTGCTCCAAAAGCGGGTGCCGGGCGACCAGGCAGGCCCCGGCTCGACGACGTCGAACGTCTCGGCCGTGGCCGTGGCCGGGGCGGGGGCCGTGGCTGGTGCGGGGAGCACGGTCGACTCGTCGTCAGTCCCCGGGCCGTCTCTTCCAGAACACACCATGGCCCTCGTCCCAACGGGACGATTGGTCGGCTCGGTCGCCCTGTCCGGTCTGACGCTCTTCCTTCTCGCCATTGCCCTCGCCCTCCTCGTGCTGGCCCTCATCGCTCCGAAGGCGGCGGTCGCAGTGGGGGGCTTCCTGGCCGCGTACCTCTTCAGCTTCATCAGCGGGCTGTGGCGACGTCTCTCAAATGAATTCCATTTTGAGGCCGTCGAAGCACCCGAAGGCGTCCGTCTCCGCCGCGGCCTGCTCCAAACAGTCTCCGAGACCATTCCCCACGGTCGGATCCAGGCGGTGCGCAAAATCGAACCTCTCTTGTGGCGGCCCATGGGCTGGTGTCGCCTCGAGGTGGACATCGCCGGCGCCGGCCGGAAGACGCAGCGAGGCGAAGGGTCGGGGGTGGCCCGCAAAGCATTGTTGCCCGTGGGAAACGAACAGGACGCCTGGCACCTGGTGGACCGGCTCATCGGTGGCACCCTGCCCACCATGACGGCGCCTCCCTTGCGCGCCCGGAAGAAGGCTCCCTTGAGCTACCACTTTCTCTCGGCCGGACACGATAGGGACCATGCGGTCTGCGTGACCGGGCGCGTGCGTAGGGTCACGACCTGGGTCCCTTTAGAGAAATCGCAGAGCATCCGGCGCGTCCAGGGGCCGGTGCAGCGTCGCCTGGGGCTCGCCACCGTGCACGTCGACGCCGCAGGGAAGGCAACTCGCGCCGAGTTCCGAGACCGAACGGTGGCCGAAGCGGACCAGCTGGTCGACGAGCTGTCCGACTTGAGCCGGGAAGCTCGCCTGCATCGGACCGCGCCCCCGGCCGAGCGCGCCTCCAACATCGGCGCGCCTATTCCCGCGGGCTGGTATCCCGACCCTTCCGGACGCCACGAAGAGCGCTACTGGCGTGACGGGGTGTGGACCGAGCACGTCAGCGATAAGGGTGCCACCGCGGTCGACGTTCTCTAAGTTCCATTGGGTATGTCACTGATCGGTCGAGCTGAACACAGTCAACCGCTGAAAGCAGCAGCCTGAGCCGAGAGTTCGGGCAGTCGTTTTTCGGAAAACGGTACCGAACCGTTCGGTTGGTTGTTGCGAAAGCATGTGCCGGGACTCCGCACCCAGGCGAATCACAGTCCTGGAGCCGACAAACGCCACGCCGCCTGGTCACTGATCTTTGGCGGTGAACCTCATCGGGAAGTGCTCGATGGATCGGATATTCGGTGTATACACCAGAGTATGTCCAGGCTCCAACCAGTACTCGGGGATGCGGCGGTGCCACTCGCGTAGGGCCACCCGCAGCTCCATGCGTGCCAGATGCGAGCCCAGGCAGCGATGGATGCCACCCCCGAAGGCGATGTGGCGGTTCACCTCGCGGTCGAAACGCACCTCTTGGGCGTCCTCAACATCGCGTTCGTCCGTATTGGCCGAGCCGAGGATCAGCACGATGGCGTCGCCCTTGCTTACGGGGCAGCCGGCGAAGGTCGTGTCCTCAAGCGACGCACGCGCCACCATCTGCACCGGGGTCTCCCAGCGCAGGAGCTCCTCGATAGCCGACGGAATCAAGTTCGGGTCGTCGGCCAGCTGTTGGCGGTGCTCTGGATGCTGAGACAGGAATCCGAACATGCAGTCCAAAGTGGCGGTCACCGTATCGAGGCCGGCGATCAGAAAGAGGAAGCAGATGTCCAAAATGTCCTCGCGCGTCAAGGTCTGGCCCTCCACCTCGGCGCTGAGGAATCGCGAGACGAGATCCTCGCGGGGCGACTTCTCACGTTCGTCGAGCACCTGGTTGAAGTAGGCGTAGATGGAGTCGGCCACTCCCTGCTGATGGGCGTTGGCCTCGTCGCTGCCTACGGGCGACGCCGTGACGTGTTCGGGTCGGATGATGCCGTCCTTCATGGCCAGGAAACGGTCAAGCTCCTCGGGGGGAGCCCGAGCAACCTCAGGAAGACCTGCGAAGGGTAGGGCACCGAGAATTGTGCGGCGAAGTCGACCTCACCGCGGTCGATGAAGCGGTCGATGAGGTCGTTGACCAGAACCGCCACCTCCTCTTCCATAGCCGTCATCAGGCGGGGGGCGAAGATCGGGTCGAGAAGCTTCCGATACTTCTTGTGCTCTGGCGGGTCGATCTGCAGGGGGATCAGGGGCCGTACATTCTTGAGGTCCACCGCAGACATGTTCGAGGTGAACATCTCGGGGTGGCGTAGAGCCTCGTCGATATCCACCTTGCGGCTCAAAATGAGGGAGCCCTGCAGGGCCAAAACCGGACTGCCGTCTCGCATGGCCTTGAACATGGGTTGCGGGTTGGCCGCCATATCCGACTCGCCACGGAATGGACTCGCCGCATCCGGTTCAGTCATCACGGGCTCGGGCTCGGTCTCGTCACTCGTTACGTCCATGTGTCCCCTCTCGGGTCGATTTCCTTGCAGGCAGCAGAAGGCCGTTGACGGACTGGACAAGGGCACGGTCGTCAGACTCAGGAATGATGAAGCTCGACGCGAAGAGGCGGACGACGACGTCAACCAGTTGCTCCCTGGTCAGGGCTCCCACCGCCACGGCGGGCACGGAGTCGAAAGCATCCCCCACCTGGTCCAAAAGGGCGGCCTGCAGCTTCGGCAGGTGCACCAGCAGGTACCCCAACACGAAACCGGGCTCGGATTCGAACAGCGCCCGCGCCGGGTGCGTGCGGATGTAATCGAACGCGAAGGCCACAAACGCCCGCATTCGTTCGGTGGGCTCGTCACATGCCGCGAGTGCGGCCGACAAGCCTTCGCTGAACGACTGCTCGTCGAAGACGGCTACGGCATTGAGCAGGTGTTCCTTGCTGGGGAAATAGCGATACAAGGTGCCGCGAGAAACCCCGGCCGCTTCGCTGACCTCCTGCATCCCGAGGCGCTTCACACCACGGCGGCCGACCAGCCTGAGCGCGGCGCTCAAGATTCGCTCCTCGGTAGTGCTGTAGAGCACCGTGCCCCGAGGAGCCTCCAGCGCAACTGTCATCACGACATATTAGACAGTTACCGTACTGTTTGTCTTGCCGCTTACGAGGTGCTCCAAGTGGCCAGGGCCTCCCATCTCCGAGGTGGTGGGAGACGGCGTTAGCGTGCGCTGGTGCGCATTGTGTCCCTGCTCCCGTCCGCTACCGAGATCCTCTTCGCCCTCGGAGCCGGGGCCGAGGTCGTTGGCGTCACCTTCGAGTGTGATTTCCCTCCCGAGGCTCGCACCCGGCAGATCGTTTCGAATACCACCCTGCCCGTGGGCCTCTCCCCCTCCGAGATCGATGCCATGGTCCGCGCCCGCATGGCCGCCGGCGAGGACCTCTACACGTTGGACAAGGGGGCGCTCCGTACCCTCGACCCGGAGCTGGTGGTCACACAGGATCTTTGCGCGGTGTGCGCGGTGGACATAACCGAGGTGGATGAGGCCCTGGCGCATCTCGGCTGCCACGCTGAAGTACTCGCCCTCGATCCGATGACACTTGACGAGGTGCTGGCGTCCATTGAAACGGTGGGTCGTGCCACCGGCACCCTTGCACGAGCATCGGCCCTTGTGGGAACGCTACGACAACGGCTCGAAGACGTGGCACAGGCCGTGGGCACACGCCATCGGCCGCGGATGGCGGTCCTCGAATGGACTGATCCACCATTCTCGTCGGGCCATTGGGTGCCGGACTTGGTTGCGGCCGCCGGAGCCAACCCTGTCCTCGGGTTGGCAGGCGAGCCGTCAAAGAGGATCGACTGGAGCGACGTAAGGGCGGCCCATCCTGAGATCGTCGTAATCGCCCCTTGCGGCTACCGGCTCGACGGCGCGACCAAATTGGCGGAGGAAGTGATCGCCGCCGGCGTATTGGACCCGGACGTTCCCGTCTGGGCCGTCGATGCCGACGCCGCCTTTGTGCGGCCTGGGCCTCGGGTAGTCGATGGAGTCGAAACACTGGCGGAAATCGCACACCCCGGAGCGGTGAGCGCCGTCCCGGCGGGGATGTCGGCCCTGGTCCGCCGCCGTTCTGCTACGACATTGCGCCGGCGCGAGCTCCGTTCGTCGCCCCATTGAGGGGCGGCGTGACGCTGGGCGCGGCCTTCGTCCTGGTCGGCGGCGGCTGTTGGGTCCGCCGGGTCTTTGCGAGCGCCGTGGCCCGGCGCAGGTGATTCACGACTTCGACGGCCTGCTTGCGGCGCGCACTTCCGTGATCCGGATCGAAGAAGTAAGCCACCGAGAAACCCAATCCCGAGAGAACCACCCTCCCTGCTGATTTCCTCGCGCTGTGGGCGTGACCACGCGCTGCCGCAAACGTTCCCTTGGGGTCGATCGCCACTGCATTCGCCTCTCTTCCCTGTCGCCAGCTGTGCCCTTCCTCATACCCCGGATCCACCCCGTGGAAACGCGTCGGCGAGGGTGAGGGGACCCTGCGCATAGGCCTCTTACTGGGAATTCATTCCCTTTCCCCCAGACCCGCCCGGTTGAGATCGAGGTGGAACGGGTATGGGTCTGCAATTCGGGGCGCTGCACGCGCGGAGGGGTCTCCCATGCCAGAAGAGAAAGCGGATCGTCCGGGATGGAGGCGCCGCGATCGGGTAGTTGCTCGTGTCGAGCAGCGAACGGTCGGGAGCCGTTGGCTTTACCGCGTGGACCACTACAGCTCGCTACCTTTCGTGGCCCTCGGGGTGGGCGGAGTGCTTGTGGCCGCCTTCGTCGTCGGCCTCGTCCTTGGCTTTCCGAACGGGTGGATCATCGCCTTCGAATCGTGCACCTCAGCTGTGACCTTGGCCATGGTCTTCGTCATCCAGCACACCCAGAGTCGGGAACAGGCAGCCACGCAACGCAAACTTGACGAGTTATTCCGCGCTCTTCCCGAGGCCCGCAGCGGACTCATCATGCTGGAGGAAGCTTCGGAGGAGACCATGAAGATCGTCGAGGAAGGCCATCGCGATCTGAAACGCCAGGTCGGCGAGGACGAGGACGCGCTCACTGCCGACGCGAGCCCGCCGGGAGGTTAAACAAGCGCTCGTCCGGTTTTGCGTTCGCGGCGTGGCGGCCTAAGGTTGGCCCATCAAGGGGACGGAGAGGGTCGAATTGATGAGTCTTTTTTTCGCGCGCTCGGCGAGCGGTGCGGTGGCGGTTTTGGTGGGTCTAATCATCGCGGCATTGGTGCCACTCGGGGCCGGAGCGGCCGTAGGCCCTCCACTGACACCTAGCGAGAACTATCACCTGACCGGTGCCTACAACGGACCCTGCGCAAGCGCCGGTGCCGTGACCGCGGCGTGCCCGGCCGGCATGACCGCGGTCGATATCTCCCGGGCGGACGAGGGGATCGTCCCCATGAGCCTTCCCACAGACTTTTCCTCCCTCACGGGGGCCGAACAGGTATTCGTGGTTACCAATCTCGAGCGCGTCGACCGTGGGCTGCCCCCTATCTCGGGGCTTGCGGCTAACTTGGATGCGGCTGCACAGGCCGGTGCAGGCGGTGACACGGATCCCGCCCTGCCAACCAACGGATCCTCAGCCGGCGCCAATTGGGGCTCCTCGGCCAATATCTTCACGACCGACCAACTTTGGATGTACGAAGACGGGTGGGCCGGCAGCGCGACGACCAACGAAGCCTGCTCGTCGCCCACTGCTGCGGGTTGTTGGGCCCATCGGGACATTATCCTCGGCAGCTACGCCAACCCCAGTTTGATGGGTGCTGCCGTGGACACTGGGGGTCCCGGCGGTGTGTCTGTGGCTGAGGTATTCGTAGGCGGTGACACGCAGGACACGCCGTACTTCACCTGGGCGAGCGTGGTGGCCCACCTTCCTGTCGGCATCACCAACACATCCGTCAATGTCTCGTCCCCTCCGGGCAGCTCACAGGTGGGTTCTGTCCAGGTGTGGGCTTCGGGCGAGGCGATGAACGTCAAGATCGCCCTCTCGGGGGGAAACGGTATCTTCTCCATGAACTCCGCCAACTGCTCCCTATCGGTGGGGCAGTCGTGCCAGGCCGCCATCGACTTCTCACCGCCGTCACTCGGTGAGTACACCGCGAACCTGTCGGTCTCAGGACCGAACGGCGTACAGAGCGTCCCCGTGGTTGGCGTTGCCAGTCGGGGCTATCGCCTGGTGGGGGCGGACGGCGGGGTCTTCACCTTCGGCGGCGCCAGCTTCCTCGGTTCGACCGGGAACGTTCACCTCAATCGCCCCATCGTGGGCATGGCCGAGGATCCCGCTACAGGCGGCTACTGGCTCGTGGCGTCCGACGGCGGCATCTTCAGCTTCGGGACGCCCTTCTTCGGCTCTGCGAGCGGACTACCGCTCAGCGCGCCGATCGTGGGCATGGCGGCGACGTCCGATGGGGGGGGCTACTGGCTGGTCACCGCGGCCGGAGGTGTCTATTCCTTCGGTGACGCCACCTACTTTGGATCTGGTCCCGCCAGCAGGACGGCGTATGTCGGCCTCGCGCCCACGCCTGATGGCCGGGGCTACTGGCTGGTCAATGCGGCCGGTGGGGTGTTCACCTTCGGCGATGCCGGGTACTTCGGATCGGCCGGTGGGCTTGCGCTCAATAAACCCATCGTCGGCATCGCCGCCGCTCCCAGCGGGGGTGGCTACTGGTTGGTCGCTTCTGACGGGGGGATCTTCAACTACGGCGACTCCGGCTTCTACGGATCGGCGGGCGCGATCGCCCTCAACCGACCCGTTGTCGGCATGGCTGCGACACCCGATGGCGGTGGCTACTGGCTGGTCGCATCCGACGGCGGCGTCTTCAACTACGGCGATGCCGGGTTCTATGGATCGACGGGTGGCGTGCCGCTCAATTCCCCGGTTGTCGGGCTCGTGATCGGCCAGCCCTAAGAGGGCCCTCACTCAAGAGGGGCTCGGCGCCAACTCCTGCCAGATGAGCCCCGACAACCCCTCAATGGCGGCTATACCGCCGGCCTCGGTTGCCCCATCGGTCAGCACCGCAATTACATAGTCGCGACCATCGCCGTCGATGTAGCCAATGCTGTTCACCTGCCATCCCCCGCTGTCGAGGGGGAGCCATCCGTTCTTCAGGGCCACCGCGGCGCCCGTCCCCGGGGCAGTGGAAACACCCCAGGCCTCGTCGGCCTCGACATGGGACATGAGTCCGACCTCGTAACCCTGCGAAGCCGGCGTGAGCACATTGTTGGGGTACGCCACCGTGCGCAGGAGCTGTACCTGATCGGCAGCGGTCGTCGTAGACAGGCCCCAATACCCGGCCGCGTCGGGAGTGGTCTGCGTCAGGCCGGCGGCCATGTCGAAGGCTTGGACAGCCGTCGCACCACCCTCGCTGTCCCAGAGATCTTGGGCGTCGTCGTTGTCGCTCTCGTCAATCATGCTCTGGGTAAGCGCCTGATCCGCCGGGGTGAGCGATTGTCCGTCAGCCTGATCCTGCGCCAACAGGGTGGCCAAAATGTCCACTTTCATGATGCTCGCCGTCACCTCCGCCGTGTCGGGCCGAAACACCGAGGTACTTCCCGTCACATCGTCGTAGACGGCCGCAGTCACGTCTTCGGCGCCGTTCGCCGCGAGATACGCCGCCACTGATGGCTCGGTGAAGAGGTCACTATCGCCCGGCGTGAGGTGATGGGTGGCGGCGGCGACGGTCGAGGGGGTGGTGGGGCCGTTCGCCCCACCCTTTTCGCTGGAGGGCTGGTCGGGGCGACGAACCGGATTAGCGGGCCGATTGATTATCACCACGCCCGCCACGCCGAGGAGGACCACGACACAACCCGTACCGACGAGCTGACGACGCCGGTGCCGCTTCTTGGCTTGTCGTCGTGAGACCCTCGATTCGGGCAGGGCATCCGGACCCTTGGTTGCAAGGCCATCCGGCGCGCCGTGGTTGCCCAAGGCCGACATGACGCAATGCTAACGAAGGGGGCTCGTCCGACCTGGTCTTTGCAAATCGCCATAAGGTGCGCCTCATGGAACTCGGCATTCACTACGCGAACTTCACCCTTCCCGACGGGCCGGAAGCCCTCGGACCCACCCTCGCCGCCACCGCTCGGGCGGCCGAAGACGCCGGGTGCTCGACCTTCACGCTCATGGACCACTGGTTTCAGATGGAGGGATTCGCCACCTCGCAGGATCCAATGCTCGAGGGCTACACCTCACTCGGCTTTCTGGCGGGACAGACACAGACGATGACGCTGGCTCTCCTCGTCACAGGAGTGACGTACCGCCATCCAGGACTGCTGGCCAAAATCGTGACCACTCTCGACGTCCTCTCCGGCGGGCGGGCGCAACTCGGCATTGGCGCCGCCTGGTACGAGCGCGAGCACCTCGGACTTGGCGTGCCGTTCCCGCCCGTCAGCGAACGGTTCGAGCGGCTGGAGGAAGCGCTCCAAATCTGCCACCAGATGTGGAGTGACGATGAGGGCCCCTACAACGGCAAGTACTACCAGCTGGCCGAGACGATCTGCTCACCACGGCCGATCCAGAAGCCCGCCCCGAAGATCCTCATCGGCGGTGGTGGTGAGCAGAAGACACTGAAGCTGGTGGCCCGATATGGCGACGCGTGCAACCTCTTCGCCGCCGACGCATCGGTCGTCGCCCACAAGCTCGACGTGTTGGCCCGACACTGCGAGACGGAGGGCCGCGATCCGAACACCATCCAAAAGACGGTGCTCGGCTCCGATCCCCTGGATGACGTCGATGCCTTCCTCTCCCTCATGGAGGAGTTCGCCACGCTCGGGGTCACTCTGGTCGAGGTGATGCCGCCCGGCCCAGACCCGGTGGCATGGGTCACCGAACTCGGTGAGAAAGTAGTCCCCCGACTCAACAATGTCTGACTCGGCAGGACGCCCCAACGCTATCCGCAGTGTTCCGCGCTGCGCGCTGCCCTGGAAAGTAGCGTGGCCGCTGCGATGACGGGACTGCCCGCTGGACCTCGAAAGGTCATTCCGCCGGGGGCGCAAGAGACGCTTGACCCCGAGGCCTATCTGGCAACTCATGCCCTGTATGTGAAACAGGTCGCTACGGTGTCCGAGCTATCGGCGATCACCTCCTTGAAGCCCGAGACGCTCGAACGGCACCTGGCCCTGTTGGAGCATTCAGGCGATGCCATCCTTCGGGCACGCCATCAACTCTGGCAACTGACACCAGACGGAGCGGTGCGCCACAAGCACCGACTGGCCCACGAGGCAGCGCACAGCCCCGCAGTCGAGGTGGTGAGACGCTCCTACGACGATTTCCTTCGTCTCAACGCCGCCTTGAAGGACCAATGCGCCAAGTGGCAACTTCGCTCCGACAAGCCGAACAGTCATGACGACATCGCCTACGACACCAAAGTGATCGACGGACTGGGTGCAATCGACGAGCGGGCGGGCAACCTTCTCACCACCATGTCCGCCGCCCTCGTCCGGCTCAGTTGCTATCGCCCCAGACTCGGCGCCGCGTACGACCGTCTACGTCACGGTGACGTAGACGCGTTCATGGGCGCATCATGCGATTCGTATTACGACATCTGGGTGGAATTGCACCAGGATCTCAAGGTCACACTGGGCGTCGATCGCCATGCCGAAGAACCGGCGTACGACCGACGCTCGTAACCGGGGCACCGCGCCTGACGAAGCGGGTCGACGCCTCTCTTAGCGCTGATTCTGGCGGGGCACGGCAACCTCTTCGAGCAAGAGGTGGATCGTGGCGGCGACCGGAATCGCCACCAATGCTCCGATGAGCCCGAGCAGGGTGCCCCCGATGAGCGTGGCGATGATCGTGAGGCCCGGTGTGACCTTGACCGTGTGCTTCATCACTCGGGGATTGACGAGATAGTCCTCGAGGTACCGGTAGACGATGTAGAAAGCAATCGTGGCGATGGCAACGGGGACGCCCTTGGTCAGGGCGACCAGCGACACGATGATGCCGGCGATGGTCGAACCCACCATGGGGATCAGATCGAACAACGCCACGACGAGTGAGAGCAACAAGGCATAGGGCACACCGAAAATCAGCAGCCAGATGTAGGTGCCGACCCCGGAGATCACAGAGGTGAGCAGATTCCCCAGCATGAACCCGCCCACCCGGCCGAACACCTCGTCGGTGAGAAGGCCGGCTCTCACCCGGCGGCTCTTTGGAAGAAGGGACAGCCACAACCTTTTCACTCCAGGCAAGGCGATCAGAAAGTAGATGGTGAGGGCGATCACACTGATCGTCGCCACCCCGACGCTCAGCAGAACCTTTCCCGCGCCGAGGATCCCGCCGTAGGGGATTTTCAGCTTCTGCTTTCCCTTGAGGTAACTGGTGAGATGCAACTTCACCGCCAGCTTGCCGGCCCAGCCTTTGCCCTGAGCGATGTTCTCCTTGTAACGGGGGTAGTTCTTGACGATGGTCTGAATCTCATGGGAGAGAGGCCCCACCGCGGCCAGGACGAACGCCGCGATCACCAGCACGAAGCCCAACGTCACGATGCAGACCGCGACGCCGCGCCCAATCCCACGACGAACGAGGAAGACGAGTATCGGATCCAATCCGACGGCAATGAAGAGAGCCAAGCCGATGATGATGAGGATGCTGGAGATGTCGACGATGCCGCGAACCAAAAAGTACGACACCGCAATGCCCAACGTGCCCGTCAATCCGATGAAGAACGGGGAGCGATGGTTGAACGGACGTCCAAGCACCCCCAGCGACTCGTCGGATTGATCGAGGTCCCGCTCGACACTCGCCGGCAGAATGAGCACGCTCCCTGCGGCCGGGTCTTCACCTACCTCTGGCGTACCGAATGAGTCGTTGCCGTTCCCGTCGGTCGTCATCGTCGTGTCACCCCCATTGACCTACCCGATCGCCGGTGGCTAAAACGACCATGTCCTATCTCCGTCAACATTTCCTGGCCAAATGTCGGAAGAACATCCCTGGCGAAGGCCGGTGACGTGGTTTAAACGGCGGTCATCGCCGGCCAACCGATGCGAGTTTGACCGCGTGCGCGACCGCCTCGGTTGGATTCGCCGCTGGCACGACCCCCTCATCTCCACGGCCGTCGGGTCGAACAAGCGTCCACGTGCCCAAGCCGATGACAGGAATACCGGCGCCGAGGGCCAGAGCGATCTCGCTCAATGTCCCGTATTCGCCATCCACGGCGATGACCGCGGCGGCGGAACTCACCACGAGCAAGTTCCGAGCCTCGCCGAGGCCCGTCGCGATGACGACGTCGACCCACTCATTGGCCGTCGATCGATCGGTACCCGGAAGGATGCCAACAGTCCGGCCGCCGCCGGATTTCGCACCCCGACAGGCTGCCGCCATCACCCCTCCCATGCCCCCGCACACAAGCGTTGCTCCAGCCGATGCGAGGCCATGCCCGACCGCTTCGGCGTCAGCTAGAACGTCAAGCGTCGCCTCTGACCCACCGATCACCGCGATCTGCATCGACATGGGGTCTTCAGCCTAGGCCCAGATGCTGGCGATCCATGGCCCAACAATCACCGAGATTTTGGATTGTCGTCATCCGCAGTTCAGGTTCCGTTCACCTTCGATTGTTACGTTCGTATGACCGCAATCAATCTGGAAGTGAAGTGAGATGCCCCCACAGCATCAAACAGGTTCCAAATGAGTGACCAGGAGATCCCCGCCGGCGTCAACCAGAGTCAGGTCCGGCCTGCTGTGGTCGACTCGACCGATCAGGTTCTCCAAGCGCTCGATCCCGATCGCGGTCGACCTGAAGACGTCGTACAAGCTCAAAAGCTCTGCCTGGGATTTGGCACAAAGACCATCCTCTCCGACATCAACATGTCGTTTCGCCGGGGGACGATCACTGCGCTCATCGGGCCCACTGGTTCCGGCAAGTCAACTTTCCTGCGCACGCTCAATCGCATGAACGACCGGGTCCTTGGCTTTCGCCGTGAAGGTGATGTCACCTTCGATGACCAAAGCATTTGGTCGGCCCACCATGACCTCCTCACGCTGCGTAGGCGGGTCGGCATGCTCTTCCAACGCCCGAACCCATTCCCCATGTCCATCCGGGACAACGTTGTCGCCGGAGTAAAGGCTCACCGGATCGCAAAAGGTAAGCAACTTGATGTCGTCGCCGAACGAAGGCTCCGCGAAGTGGGCTTGTGGGACGCCGTAAAAGATCGACTGGGCGACTCTCCCTTCCGACTCTCCGGCGGCCAGCAGCAGTTGTTGTGTCTCGCACGCGCGCTGGCAGTCGGGCCCGAGGTGCTCCTCCTGGACGAGCCCACTTCGGCCTTGGACCCCATCTCCACCGAATACATCGAGGCACTGCTAGGGACGCTGGTCCCGGCCTTGACCCTGATCATCGTGACCCACAACCTGGCTCAGGCCCGCCGGGTGTCGGGTACCACGATGTTCTTCTACGACGGTGAGCTCATCGAGCACGGTGCGACCGAGGAGATCTTCGAGCGTCCCCAACATGCCGACACCGAGCGCTACGTGAACGGTCGGATCGGCTGAGATTCACCCACTGATCTACTTCCCATAGATCGACGTCCAATAGGACGAATCAGTCAGCATGAAACCCAAACAAGGAGGAACCCCCTAGATGCGCACGTCCCGATTGAAGCGCCTCGCACCTGTGTGCCTACTCGCCGCATCGTTGGCCCTCATGTCGACGGGCATTCTGGCCACGGCGGCAGGCGCCGCCAAGGCGTCCGTCGAGAAGCCGTCGGGAGGCAGCGTGAGTGAGACCGGCAGCACACTGCTCTACCCGCTCTTCAACCTGTGGTCGTCGGGGTACAGCCAGAAATACCCGTCCGTCAGTATTCAGACCGCCGGTACGGGATCGGGAACGGGAATCTCCGACGCCACCGAGGGGACGGCGAACATCGGAGCCTCCGACGCGTACCTGTCCCCCGCTGAGCTGCAAGCCGCGCCAACCCTGCTGAACATACCGCTGGCCATCTCGGCCCAGCTGATCACCTACAACATTCCCGGAGTTACCGCGCACCTCAACCTGACCGGAAAGGTGATCTCGGGCATCTATCAGGGAAAGATCACCAACTGGAACGCCTCGGCCATTGCGGCCCTGAACCCCAGCGTTACTCTGCCCAACCTGCCCATCGTGACGCTCCACCGGTCCGACAGCAGCGGTGACACCTTCCTGTTCACCTCGTTCCTCTCCGACACCGACCCCGGCGGTTGGGGAAAGAGCGTGGGCTTCAACACGGCCGTCACCTTCCCCAATGCACCAGGCGCATTGGGAGAAATGGGTAACTCGGGCATGGTCGCGGGCTGCAAGTCGGCGCCAGGTTGCATCGCCTACGTCGGCATCAGCTACCTCACCCAGGCGCTGCAATCCGGGCTCGGCTATGCCGCCTTGCAGAACGGGTCCAAGCAGTTCGTGCTTCCGTCCGCCGCCAGCATCAGCGCCGAAGCGGCGGCCCTCACCGCGAAGACGCCGGCCAACGGAACCATTTCGCTCATCTACGGCAAGGCCAAAGGCGGCTACCCGATTATCAACTACGAGTACGCCATCGTCAACGCCAAGCAGAGCAGCTCGAGCACGGCGAAGAACGTCCGCTCGCTGCTCGAGTGGGCCGTCAACCCCACTTTTGGCAACAATGTCTCGTACTTGGCTCAGGTGAACTTCGAAGCGTTGCCCGCAAGCGTGATCGCGCAATCGCTGAAGCAGATTAAAAAAATCAAGTAGGTGACCGTCATCGGCGGAGCGGCGGGGCGAGAGCCCGTCGCTCCCCTCCAGGCCCAAGCAATACGCCGGAGCAACCTGCTTCGGCGTATTGCTGACGGCGGGAGGGCACACGAAGAAGGGGCGTGGCGGATCGGCGGGCGGATCGCCGTGTTGTTGCCGCTCGCCGCCCTCGTCTTTGCGGTATCGGTGTTGGCCGTCAAGGCCTACCCCGCCGTCCGGGTCAACGGGCTGAATTTTCTGACCGGCACCAAGTGGATCTATGGCAGCGGCTACGCCGCCACCGTTCACACCGACGGCGTCGCGCACCCCGCTGGTGCTTCGTTCGGCGCACTGTCGATCATTGTGGGAACCCTGCAATCCTCGGCCATCGCGCTGATCATCGCCGTACCGATCTCTGTGGGCACCGCCTTCGCACTCACAGAACGCATGCCTACCTGGCTCTCCAGACCCCTGGGGTTCGCCATTGAAGTACTGGCCGGTATACCGAGCGTGGTGATCGGGCTCTGGGGCTTGCTCATCCTCGCCCCACTGCTCGCGCGGGATGTCTACCCTGTCATTGGCCGCAACATGCCCGATGTGCCCGTACTCGATTTCTTCCATGGCAAGCCCACAGCGACGGGTCAAGGGTTACTCACAGCCGGTCTCGTTCTCGGGCTCATGATCATCCCGATCATCGCCTCGACAACGCGTGACCTCTTCAACCAGGTGCCCCCGCTCCCCAAAGAAGGAGCGACCGCCCTCGGGATGACCGAGTGGGAGGTGGCTCACAAGATCACCATCCCCTGGGTGCGCTCGGGCATCATCGGAGCGTCCGTGCTGGGACTGGGACGGGCCTTGGGCGAGACGGTAGCCGTGGCGCTCGTCAGCGGGTCCGCCATTCAACTGGCCCCGAATGCCTTCGGTGCCATGACCACTATCGCCGCCACAATATTGACCCAGCTCGACGGGGCCCAGACGGACGGCACGGGCTTCACGGTGGCCACCTTGGCCGAGCTTGGCTTGGTATTGGCCGTCATTTCCGTCCTTGTCAATCTCCTGGCCGGCGCCATTATCAAGCGAACTTCTGCGCTCGGCCCCTCAGTTGGTCCGGCCTAGCTGATGACTGCACCTGCAGGTATGCCAAGTACGCGGCGGCGAACGATCGCCGGCGCCCTTTTTCAGATTGGGACCTACCTCGCCCTACTTCTCGTTGTCGGGCCGGCTCTGTGGATTCTGATCGGCGTCGTCGCGCGGGCAGTGCCCCACTGGAAATGGAGCGTGCTCACCACGCCCACCAAGGGCACCACCGGAGGACTGGAGAACGCCATACTGGGCACGCTGATCTTGATGCTGGGAGTCCTGATCATTGCCGGAACCACCGGCGTGCTGGCCGGCATCCACTTGGCCGAATTGGCCAAACCGCGCCGCAACGGCAAAGCCAGCGGCGGCTTGTTGCGCACGGCCTCAGACGTTTTGTCCGGTTTCCCGTCGATCGTTCTCGGTTATGTCGGCTATGTGGCACTCGTGGTGGGGCTTCACTGGGGCTTCTCTCTCCTTCCGGCTCTCATCATCCTGTCGATCATGGTCGTCCCCTACATCGCCAAGTCCACCGAGTCAGCACTCCGACAGGTGCCGAACAATTATCGCGAAGGAGCAGCAGCGCTCGGGATGTCCATGGGATACGCGCTGCGCAAGGTCGTTCTCAAGTCCGCACTCCCGGGCATCGTGACCGGCCTGCTGATCGCGTTGGCCATCGCGTGTGGGGAGACCGCGCCATTGATCTACACCGCCGGCTTCACCGACGCTCTCCCGGGGGCGAGCCTCATCCACACCCAGTTCCCATACCTGACGTATCCCGTATTCATCTTCTACAACCAGCCCAGCAACGAGGCGCATTACCTGGCCTACGACGCCGCGTTGCTCCTCGTGGTGATCGTGCTGATTCTGCTCGTCGTCTCCCGGATCATCGTGGCTCGAACCCAGCGACACTCTGAATCTGCCGGGAGGTGATTTTCGGCCTCACGTTCCCGCCGCCACCTCAACCGGTGACGAGCTTCCCAATGTGCTGACGCAGTTTCTCCCCGCACTCACCAGATCCGAGTTGGTCGTGCAGCCGCCCGGACCAAGGTCTAGGGTCCCGAGGAACTCGCAGAAAGGAATCCGTCTCGTGGAATTCGCAGAAAAGTACGGCCCTTGGGCCGTCATCGTGGGCGCATCCGAGGGGGTCGGCGCCTCGGTCGCCCGTCTGCTTGGTGAGCGCGGCATCAACGTCGTCCTCGTGGCGCGGCGGCAGTCAGCGCTCGACGAGGTGGCGGCCACCGTGAAGACGCAAACGCGTACGGTAGCCCTGGATCTCAGCGTTCCCGATGCCGATCGCACGCTGGCGGACGCTACCGAGGAATTGGAAGTGGGGCTCCTCGTCTATAACGCAGGAGCTGATCCCTTCGCGTCGAAATTTCTCGATCAACCTCTTGCATCTTGGGCAGGCCTGGTACGTCGCAATGTCGACACCGTGCTGGGGGCGGCCTACCGCTATGGGACCGCTATGGCGAGCCGAGGTCGGGGCGGGATAGTGCTGGTCACTTCCGGGGCGGCGTGGGCCGGCGGAGCGAATCTCGCCGCATACGGCTCGTCGAAGGCCTTCGACCTCATCTTCGGGGAGGCATTGTGGGCGGAACTGAAGCCGAGAGGTGTCGACGTCTTGTCCATGGTTCTTGGAATGACCGACACCCCCGCTTTCCGGCGAATTCTGAACGGACGCGACTTCGACGGAATCGCCGATCCTGACGATGTTGCCCGCGACATGCTGGACAACCTGCACGAAGGTCCGACATGGCCTGCGAACGCATCGCCGTTCGGCGCCCTCCCGCGTCGACAAGCGGTGGAGTTCATGACGCAAGGAAGTGCTTTCCTCGACGAGTGAGAAATGGCCTGCCGGATCGGGACGCGACTGGACCGACCTAAGTTCTAAGCGTGTTACATATCCACCGGGCCGAGCGAGCCGACACGCTGGTAGCCGTGCTGGGTGAAGTGTTGGAAAGACCCCTCGGCGACGCGATGAAAGCTGAGGTCATTGCCGTGCCCTCGCGAGGCATAGAGCGGTGGCTGACGCAGAGTCTGGCCGGTCGTCTGGGGACAAGTCTCGGCCGGGCTGACGGCGTATGCGCCAACATCGACTTCCCGTTCCCAGCCACCCTGATCGGGCGGGCGATTGCCTCTGCCTCGTCGGTCGATCCCGACAGTGAGCCCTGGCGCCCGGAGCGTTCGGTATGGCCCTTGCTCGACGTGGTGGACGGTCATCTCGCCGAGTCGTGGCTCGCCCCACTGGCCGGGCACTTGCACAATGCCGGACCGGTGGGCGAGGTGCGCCGATTCGCGGCTGTGCGCCACATCGCCGACCTCTTTGACCGCTATGGGGTCCACCGCCCCGAGATGCTGTTGTCGTGGGCCAGAGGTGACGATCAGGGAACGGGTCCCGAAAGCCGCTGGCAGGCGGAACTATGGCGCAGATTGCGGTCACGGATCGGCACCCCCAGCACGGCCGAGCGGCTGGCCCAGACCTGCGACGCTCTCCGGGACGATGCCACCCTGGCCGATCTGCCTGGGCGAGTCTCGCTCTTCGGCCTGACCCGACTGCCCGCAAGCTACCTCGCCGTAATGGGAGCATTGGCTGCAGAGCGCGATGTACACCTCTTCTTGCTGCATCCCTCTCCAGCGCTCTGGGAGAAGCTGGCCGACCTCCAACCGCAACGGAGCCTGCGTCGGGCCGACGATCCCACGGCCGATCTGACCCTCAACCCGTTGCTCGGGTCGTGGGGTCGCGACGCACGGGAGATGCAGCTTGTCCTCGCCTTCACCAGAGAGGCGGCGATCGACCATCACCGGGCTGGCGAGAACGCGCCGTTCTCTCTCTTGGGACATATTCAGGGCGACATCCGTGCCGACCGCCGCCCGCCCGGCGTCCCACTCTCCGGCCACCCCGACACGCGGACGCTGCTCGATCCCGACGATCGCAGCATTGAGGTGCACGCCTGCCACGGCAAGGCCCGCCAGGTCGAGGTCCTCCGTGACATCGTGCTCCACCTACTGGCCGAAGATCCCGGTCTCGAGCCCCGCGACATCGTCGTTATGTGCCCGGACATAGAGACCTATGCCCCGTTCATTGACGCCACTTTCGGCGCGGCCGAGCCCGTGGACGATGACGAGGGCGGCGATCCACATCACCCCGACCTGCGGGTGCGCCTGGCCGACCGTTCCCTCCGTCAGACCAATCCCGTCCTCGGCTTCGTGGACCGTCTCCTGGAGTTGGCCACGGCCCGGGTGACCGCTTCGGAGGTTCTCGACCTGGCCGGTCGAGAACCCGTTCGCCGCCGGTTCGGCTTCGACGACGACGACCTGGCGCGCCTCGAGGAGTGGGTGGTGGGCTCGGGCATCCGGTGGGGTTTTGACGCGGAGCGACGAGGACCGTACAAACTCGCGGCGTTGGGGGCAAACACCTGGCGGGCCGGGCTTGACCGCACCCTGGTCGGGGTGACTATGGCCGACGAGGGCCAGCGCCTCGTAGGCGGTGTGGTTCCGCTCGACGACGTGGACAGCGGGGACATCGAGCTGGTGGGTCGCTTCACCGAATTGGTAGAACGGCTCGATACGGCAGTCACCGCGTTAGGCCGGCGCCATCCGATCGGGGACTGGGCCACTGCCATCGCGGAGTGCACCGACGCCCTCACGGCGACGTCCGAACGCGACTCGTGGCAGCGCCGACAACTCGACCGCCTGCTCGACGACTTGACCGGAGAGGCCACCTTCGACGACTCCTTGGCCGAGGTCACTCTCGAACCGGCCGACGTGGTTTCTCTTTTGGCCGACCGACTCGCGCGGAGCACCGACCCGGGCCAACTTCCGCACGGGACACCTCACCATTTGCACCCTTGTGCCCATGCGTTCGGTGCCCCACAAGGCGGTATGTCTCCTCGGTCTCGATGATGGTTCCTTCCCTCGGGTCAACGAGCGCGACGGCGACGACCTCGTCCTGGCCGACCCCTGCGTAGGCGATCGTGATCCGAGGAGCGAAGACCGCCAGCTCCTCCTCGACGCCCTGCTTGCCGCGACCGAGCGCCTGGTCATCATCTACACCGGACGCGACGAGCGCACGAACCTCGAACGCCCTCCTGCGGTGCCGGTCGGGGAACTTCTCGACGTCGTCGATCGCACCGCACGCACCGTTGATGGCACCCCGGCACGCACCCGCGTGACGGTCCACCATCCGCTCCAACCCTTCGACGTGCGCAACTTCACCGTCGGCGCACTGGTCGCCGAACGGCCATGGAGCTTCGACCCCGTCAACTTCGCGGGCGCACAAGCCTCGGAGGGACTGCGCCAAGCGCCGCCACCGTTTCTGCCCGGCCCGCTCCCTGACGTCGAGACCACGACGATCGAGCTCGATGACCTGGACCGGTTCCTGCGTCACCCCGTGGGGGCCTTCCTTCGCCAGCGCCTCGGCGTCCGGCTCGGTGCGGACTCCCAAGATGTCGACGACGGCCTCCCGGTCGAGCTTGACGCTCTGGAGCGCTGGGCTGTGGGCGACCGTCTCCTCACGGCGCGTCTGGCCGGCGCAGATCTCGAGGCGTGCGTGGCGGCCGAACGGGCTCGGGGTCTGCTCCCACCGGGAGTGCTGGCCGAACGGATCCTGGGCCAGGTGCTCCCCGATGTCGAGGCCATCGTGGCCGCGGCACAAGATGGAGCCACGACCGACGTCCCTCGACGTGCACATCACCCTGGCTGACGGCACCCGCCTCGTCGGCACGGTTCCCGATGTCCGCGGCGACGTGATCAGGTCCGTGAGTTTCTCGAGGCTGGCTCCCAGTCGCCGTCTCGAGACCTGGCTGCGCCTACTCGCCCTCACGTTCGCCCGACCCGAGCGCGCCTTCGAGGGCATGACAATAGGGCGGCTCAGGGATTCCGGCCCGCCCGGGAACCACGTCAGTATCGCCCGCGTCGCGGCCTTCGGCGATGCCGCCGCGCGCCAGGTCACGGCTGGCCGCTACCTCGAAGAACTGGTCGAGCTGTATCGCCGCGGCATGTGCGAGCCGCTCCCCATCTACACCAACACGTCGGCCGCCTGGGCCAAGGCCGCCCCGACGAAACGCCGGAGCTTGGCCGAGAAGCAGTGGACCTCGGACTGCAACTTCCCCAAGGAGGACGCCGACCCCGAGCACCGGGCTGTCCTGGGCGGGGTACTTCCCTTTGCCCAGCTCCTCGAGGAGCATCCACGCCCCGACGAAAGCGGTGAGGGATGGGATGCGGCCGAGGAATCCCGCTTCGGCCGCTACGCCCGGCGCTTGTGGTCGGGTTTGCTCGACCACGAGAAGGTGACGGACCAATGACGCCGAACTTCAGTGAGCGACCAGACTCCGATTCGACCTGGCTGGGCCCCTGCCGAGCGGGGTCACTCTCCTCGAGGCCAGTGCCGGCACCGGCAAGACCTTCGCCATCGCCGCCTTGGTGGCCCGGTATGTAGCCGAGGGCACGCCGCTCGAACGCCTGCTCGTCATCACCTTCACCCGCATGGCCACAGGCGAGCTGCGGGAACGGGTCAGGGAACGGCTGGTCGCCACCACCGAGGCCCTGTCGAGCATTTTGGCCGGTGGGACCGTCGACCACAGCGATGAGGTGGTCAGGGTGCTCGCCGACGGGTCCCGCCATGACGTCGCTCTGCGGGTTGAGCGCCTGGCCAAGGCGGTGGCCGACTTCGACGCCGCCACCATCGAAACCACGCACGGGTTCTGCCTCCATGTGCTCGTCGGCCTCGGGATGGCCGGCGACGTCGAACGCGACGTCACCTTCGTCGAAGAGGTCGCTGATCTGCTCGACGAAGTAGTCGACGACCTCTACATCCGGCGCTTCTGGGCAGACTCAGCACCGCCACCCTTTCCCCGCCAGATGGCCGTCGACATCGGCCGCAATGTGCTGGCGAACCCATCGGCAGCCATCCTCCCGCCGCTGAGCGCGGCACGCACGACTCCCGCCATGCGCCGACGGCTGGCCGCTGTCATCGGCGACGAGATGGAACGACGCAAACGCGAGGCCGCGGTTGATCACCTTCGACGACCTCCTCACCCGCCTCGACCACGCCCTAGCGGATGACGAGCGGGGTCCCGCCGTCGCGCGTTGGCTCCGCGGCCGCTACGACGTCGCCCTGGTCGACGAGTTCCAGGACACGGACCTCGTGCAGTGGGACATCATGCGCCGGGCCTTCGGATCTGGCGAATCGACCCTGGTGTTGATCGGCGACCCGAAGCAAGCCATCTACGCCTTTCGGGGGGCCGACGTCTTCTCCTACCTCGATGCCGCTGAGACGGCAACCAACCACGCCACCTTGGTCACGAACTGGCGAAGTGACCAGGGACTCATCGACGCCTACGACGCGTTGTTCGCTGGCAGCCAGCTAGGCCATGCCGGGATCGCGCTATCGCAAGGTGATGGCCGCTGCCCCCAACGCCGCCCGCCGACTCGTCGGAGCAGCGGGCGGCCCACTGCGTATCAGGGTGGTGGACCGCAAGGACGCCGGGCTCGACGTCCAAGGGCTACGCGCTCCTCAACCCGGCGCGGGACATAGTGGCGAGCGACGTCGCCGCCGAGCTGGTGACGCTCCTCGAGTCGGGGGCCGAGATCCTCCAAACCCAGGGACCGCCCGAGGCAGTGCGCCCCGGACATATGGCGGTTCTGGTCCGGACCAACGTCCAGGCGCTCAACATCTGCGCCGCCCTCCTCGAAGCGGGCGTACCCGCGGTAACCAACGGATCAGGCAGCGTGTTCGCCACCGAACCTGCCGCCGACTGGCTGCGGCTTCTCGAAGCCCTGGAACGACCGACGGGACGGGATCGGGCCGCATCGGCCGCCCTCACAGCTTTCATCGGTTGGACTGTGGAGCAGGTGGCCAAGGCCTCAGACGCCGAGTGGGAGGACCTGCACTGGTTGCTCCATCAATGGGCCGCCATCTTCCGTCATTCAGGCGTGGCCGCGCTCCTCGAGCATGTGAGCGCCTCCCGCCGGCTTCCAGAGCGGCTGCTGTCTCGCACCTCGGGGGAGCGTGACCTGACCGATCTGCGTCATGTCGGCCAGCTCCTGCACGCCGCGGCCAGGGCCGAGGGCCTGGGCTCGACCGCACTCACCGCGTGGCTCCGTCGCCGCATTGACGAAGCGGCCCAGGACACGGGCGACGAGGAGCGCAGCCGCCGCCTCGAGTCCGACGCCGAGGCCGTCCAGGTCCTCACCATTCACCGCAGCAAGGGCCTCGAGTTCCCGGTTGTCTTCTGCCCGTACCTCTGGGACTTTCCCAGCCGTAAGCCGCAGATCCCGATGTTCCACGACGCCGACAACGGTGACGCGCGCACCATCGACGTCGGCGGGGAGATGGGACCAGGGTTCGCTGAACACTGCGCCTCACACCTGGTCGAAGAGCGGGGCGAAGATGTTCGCCTTCTCTACGTCGCGCTCACCCGGGCCCGCCACCAAGCCGTGCTGTGGTGGGCCGGCACCTGGCAGGGTCGCGATGCACCGCTCAGCCGCCTGATCTTCGATCAGGACGCAGATGGGGTGGTGTCCTCCGAAGGATCGGACACGCCATCGGATGCTGAGGCGATAAGGCGTTTTGAGGCGATCGCCTCCGCCTCGGGGGATCAGATCAGCGTCGAGAGTGTTACTGCGGGCGTGAAGAAGCGGTGGGCCGGACCAGTCCGCCCGTCGCCGATCCTCACCACTGCAGTCTTCGACCGCACCCTCGACGAGCGATGGCGGCGCACGTCTTACAGCGGGATCACGTCGGCCAGCCACGAGGCCCGAGTGGGAAGCGAGCCCGAAGAGGACGTGATTGACGACGAAGGTGTGGTCGGCCCCGTCGCCGTGGCCAACGAGGGACAGGAGGCGGAGGAATCATTGCGTGAAGTCGCGCTGCCGCTGGCGATACTGCCCGGAGGCGTGCACGTCGGCACGCTCATCCACCGGGTACTGGAGGCGACCGACTTCGCGGCGGAGGACCTCGAGACCGAACTGCGCGATCGCTTAACGGCCGAGCTGGCCTGGCGCCCCATCGGACCTGGGCGATGCCGATGCCTGGGTAGCTGGGCTCAACGCCATGATCGCCACCCCGCTCGGCCCCTTGGCCAACGAGATGGCACTGCACGATTTCGGGCGAAGCGATCGACTTGACGAGATGAACTTCGAGTTCCCGCTCGTCGGTGGCGATACGCCCGCGGGCGAGCTGTCGGTCTTCGATCTCGCTCATGTGCTGCGAGCGCATCTGCCGGCCGACGACGTGCTCGCCGGCTACGCCGACCGTCTGGCCGACCCCTCCCTCAGCCGGAACTGGCGCGGGTATCTCAGTGGGCAGCCTCGACCTCGTGTTGCGTCTCCCCGGCGATCGATTCGCCATTGTCGACTACAAGACCAATTGGCTCGGTTTCGCAGAGACCACGGCGCCCAACGCCTGGCACTACCGACCATGCCGCGCTCGACCGCGGCGATGTACCAGGCCCACTATCCGCTCCAGGCTCTGCTCTACACGTTGCTCTTCACCGCTACCTGCGCTGGCGTCTGCCCGGCGTACGACCCCGAGCACCAGTTCATCGGCGTGCTCTACCTGTTCGTGCGGGGAATGAGCAGCCCCGCCTTCCCCCGGATCGGTGACCAGCCGTGCGGGGTGTGGGGATGGCGACCGCCAACCGGGCTGGTCGAGGCGCTCAGCGATCTCTTCGACCGGGGCAGCAACGAATGACCATGCTTCCCGATCTCGACCCTTACGACGTCAGTCTGGCCCGGCGAGCCGGCGGGCTCCTGCGGACGTTCAATGAGGCGGGCGTGCTCGCGGCGGCGGACGTTCACGTGGCCCTGCGACTCGGCGCGCTGGCCGGAACGGACGACGAAGCAGTGCTGCTCGGCGCGGCCCTAGCCGTGCGCTGCCCCCGACTGGGTCACGTGTGCGTGGACCTCACCACCATTGCATCCACGGTCAGCACCGACGCCGAAAAGGAGATAGACCTCGACGCTCCTGCCCTGGCCCCAGGCGTGAGGACTGGGTCGGCGCGGATGCGCAGCAGTCCCCTCGTGGGGGACGACCTCCCCTTGCGCCTCGAAGGAACCCGCCTGTACCTGGACCGGTACTGGTCGGCCGAGTGCCAGGTGGCCGAAGATCTCATAGCCAGAGCACAAGAACCGGTCGAGAACGTGAACCTCGACGTCCTACGCCGGGGTCTCGACGTCTTGTTCGACGGCGACGAGCACCCCGATCTCCAGCGCCTCGCCGCGGCCTCGGCCGTCCTCCGTCACGTCTCGGTGATTGCAGGGGGGCCGGGCACGGGCAAGACGACGACGGTGGCCCGCGTCCTTGCCCTCATTGACCAACAAGCGTCAGCGAGCGGTACGCGTCCCCCGCTGGTTGCCCTGGCCGCGCCTACTGGTAAGGCGGCCGTGCGACTCGACGAGTCGGTCAAGGAGGAGGTGGAGCACCTCGCCATTTCCCAAGAGCAGCGGGATCACGCTCCTCGAACTCCGGGGCCAGACCCTGCACCGCTTGCTCGGTTGGAGCCCGAATCACACCCGCTTCCGCCATCACCGCCTCAACCGACTCGCCCACGATGTGGTCGTGGTGGACGAGACCTCCATGGTGTCGCTGTCGCTCATGGCTCGATTGGTCGAGGCCGTGCGCCCCGACAGCCGGTTGATCCTCATCGGCGATCCCGAACAGCTGTCCTCGGTGGAAGCGGGCGCCGTGCTGGGCGACCTCGTCGGTCCGGCCACCCAAGGGCTGCGCATGCGGGAAGCCGCCCGCAAAACATTGGCCAAAGCCACGAGTCAGGAACCAATAGCAAAGGCGCCCGATCCCGACACGCCCATCGGCGATGGCATCGTGGTGCTGCGAAGGGTCCACCGCTTCGGCGGATCGATAGCGGAGCTCGCCGAAGCCATCCGCCGGGGAGACGCCAACGCCACCATGGCACTCCTCAAAGGAGATAGAGCAGATGTCCGCTGGCTGCCCACAGACATCGTGGCCAACTCGGAGCATCTCGAAGAAGTGAGGCGCGCCGCCGTCAACGCCGCAAGACAAGTCGTAGACGCCGCCCGCGCCGGCCGCACCACGGAGGCCCTTGCTGCACTGGGATCGTTTCGCCTGCTGTGCGCCCACCGGCGGGGCCCGGAGGGGGCAACGACGTGGATGGAGAGGGTCGAAGGCTGGTTGGAGTCAGAGATCGAAGGCTTCGGAGCCGAGGGGAAGTGGTATACGGGCCGGCCGCTGCTGGTGACGGCCAACGACTACAGCCTCCGGCTCTACAACGGCGACACCGGAGTCGTTGTCGTCGGAGCGCAGGGTCGAGCCATCGTCGTATTCGAACGGGGCCGCGAGGTCGTGGAGGTCAGCCCGTCCCGACTGGCTTCGGTCGAGACCGTCTACGCCACGACCGTGCACAAAGCGCAGGGTTCCCAGTTCGAAACGGTGGCGGTCTTGCTCCCCGGGTCGGACTCGCCCATCCTGACAAGGGAACTGTTGTACACCGCCGTGACCCGTGGCCGAAGCCGGGTGATCGTCGCCGGCACCGAGGAGGCAATCCGAAGCGCAGTCGTCCGCCCGATCTCCCGTGCCTCGGGCTTACAACAGCGCCTTTGGGGCGTGTGAGACCTCTTCATGGAGCTCAGCGCCGCGGTGTGATCCCACGTCTGTCTATGTAAACGAAGCTGGCCCGTTCTGGTGCCCTGGCCGCCCCCGGGCAGCGACGACGTCCGTGGTGCTACCGCAAAGGGGTTGGATGGTCAGCTCTTGATGAACTCGTCCGCCCACTCGATGAGCTGCGGCGTCAGGCGGTACCAATTTTCGAACAGCGCGCCGCCCGCAGCAGAACTATCGCCCCGATCCATCCACTCGCGGTCGCCCCATGGCGGCTCAACCAGCTTGGAGTTGGGGAGGTTGGCGGCCAGCCGCTCCGAGGTGGCGCGGGTGTGGGCCATGTCGCTCTCACCGCTGCGGAAGATGAGGATCGGCACCGTCATGGCCGCCGTCTCCTCGACACTGAGACCAGCGACCAAGGCGTCGCCGCAGGCGCAGTAGGCATGTCCCCAACGCTCCATCGTCTCGCGGAACTCCTTGGGGTCCTGGGCCAAGAAACGGTCCCGGTTGCCGGGGTTGCGGCGAATGACCTCCTCCCACGTTTCAAGGTTGGCGACGTCCTCCATGGTGCCGTTCCAAATCGCGCGCAGCGATGGCCAGCAGTAGTAGGCGGCCAGCGACATGTTGCCCATGACGCCACCGCTGATCCACCAAATGCCGAGACCCGCAGCCACGTCGGGGTGGCGGGCCGCCGTCAGCAGGGAAACGCGGGCGCCGCCTGAGCCGCCGATGATGATCGTCGGCCCGATGTCGAGCTGGCGCAGCAAGGCGGCGAGGGTGTCGGCCTGCAGGCTCGACTCATCAACACCAGTGAAGTTCACCGAAGACTCGCCCACGTTGGGCCGGTCCCAGATGATCGCTTGCTGGCCCCGTTCAGCTAGAGCCTGTCCAAACTCGCGTACCCCGCCGTAATCCTTGCTGAAGCGGCCGCCTGGGGTGATGACCCAGGGGCGCCCTGAGCCGATGACCTCGTAGGCGATCTCCTGATCCCCGATCTCAGCAATAGGCATGTGATGTTCGTCCTTAATTTGGTAGACCTCACGAGCATCGTCGCCCATGACCCCCGCCCCCGTCTGGGTGCAGCGGCCCTATCTTGGCGGCGCTCCGCGCACCTCGCAACTGCGACCTTGGGCGTCCGGCCGATTCTCCGCCAGCAAGACCTCGAAACCTTCCCAACGGTCGCGACCCTGTCGGCCCGAGTAGTCTGCGCGTTCGTGCCGCTGGAAGTGGCCTCGCGCTGCGGTCGCACCATCGACACCAGAGACAGGAGCCCTCGATGTGAGGACATACCCCTATCAGGACACCCAGATCGAAGTTGGACAGCGGGTAGACGACCTTCTGAGCCGGATGACACTCGAAGACAAGGCCGGGCTCCTTTTCCATACGATGCTCTTCGCCGGCGATCTCGATGGAGTCAACCCGCTGCTGCCGATGAAGCCGGCTGCCACCCTCATCGTGCATCACCGGATCACCCATTTCAATGCGTTCGCAGCGACGTCGGACGCCCGTTCGTTCGCTGCATGGCACAACGCCCTCCAAAGAATTGCCGCAGAACAGCCTCTTGGCATCCCTATCACGCTCTCCACTGATCCGCGGAACCATTTCACCGATAACCCGATGACGTCGATGTTCGCCGGACCGTTCTCGCTCTGGCCTGAGCCGATTGGCCTCGCAGCCATAGGTGATGAGGACCTGGTCGAAACCTTCGCTGACATTGCCCGTCAGGAGTACGTTGCAGTCGGATTCCGGGCTGCCCTGCACCCGCAGATCGATTTGGCGACCGAGCCACGGTGGCCGCGCATCAGCTCGACATTCGGCGAGGATGCCGAGCTCACCGCCCGACTGGCCGCGGCCTATGTCCGCGGCTTCCAGGGCCCAAGCCTCGGCCCGACGTCGGTGTCGACTATGGCGAAGCACTTCCCGGGCGGCGGGCCCCAGAAGGACGGAACCGACCCTCACTTTCCCTGGGGACGGGAGCAGATCTACCCCGGCAAGAATTTTGAATACCACCTACTGCCCTTCAAGGCGGCGCTCGAAGCAGGGACGGCCCAGATCATGCCCTACTACGGCATGCCCGTCGGTACCGAGCACGAAGAGGTTGGATTCAGCTTCAACAGGTCTGTCATCACCGGCATCCTCAGGGAGCAGCTGGGCTTCGACGGCATCGTGTGCACTGACTGGGGGCTCGTCACCGACAAGTTGGGTCTCGGTGAGCTGGGAACGGCCAAGTCCTGGGGCGTTGAGCACCTGACTCCGGACGAACGACTGCTCAAACTTCTCGACGCCGGCGTCGATCAATTCGGCGGCGAAGACTGTTCCGACCGGATTGTGGCACTCGTCAAGTCTGGGCGCGTCGAAGAAGCACGGATAGACGAGTCCGCCCGGCGGCTGCTCCGCCAAAAATTCGAGCTCGGCCTCTTCGAACGGCCCTTCGTGGACGAAGAAGCTGCCGGTGCGATCGTCGGCAATGAGCAATTCCGCCAAGCCGGGATCCGAGCCCAGCAGCGCGCCCTGACCCTGTTGACGAACACGGACGAGGTCCTCCCTCTCGATCGAGCGAGCAAGGTCTACGCCGAGGGTATCGACCAGACGGTCCTCGCCGAGTTCGGCAGGGTCGTGACCGACCCTGCCGAAGCAGACGTGGCAATCCTACGGACGAAGTCGCCGTGGGAGCCGACTGGGCACGGGGGCATGTCCGACATGTTCCATGGCGGATCACTCGAGTTCGAGGCCGCAGAGCAGGCCCGGATTATCGGTATCTGCTTCACCGTGCCCACGGTCATCGACATCTACCTCGAGAGGCCTGCGGTCCTTGGACAGATCGCGACAGCGGCGAAGGCGGTTGTCGCGAACTACGGCATCGAGGAGCGCGCCCTCCTCGAAGTCCTCTTTGGCAATGTCGCCCCCGAGGGCAACCTCCCCTTCGACCTCCCTCGCTCCATGGATGCCGTCATCGCAAGCCGAAGCGACGTGCCGTTCGACACCGCTGATCCGACCTTCCGATTCGGCCACGGTCTTCGCTACGCCACGCGCTGATCATTCGCTCCTTGGAGGCGTCAACGGCTCACACTACGGGACGAGTGCGCGTGTCTTGGCGAATCGGCCTGGTGAAGTTTTGGTGGTCAGCTCGCCGGCTCGTCGAGAGCGGGGGCGGCCATGTCTTCGATGCTCGTCCACGTCTTCTCGAAGTGGATCGACGTCATGGCAAAGTTGCCCCCGTCGCAGGCCGGGATAACGAGACCCGACAGGTAGGCCGAGTCATCCGAGGCCAAGAAGGTCGCAACTGCTGCGTTGTCCTTCAGGCTCGGTGGCCGACCGACCTTCTTCAGTGGTCCAACGAACCGATCGTCACTCCATTCCTCGCCCGACTGCTGAAGGGCAAATTCCTCGTAGGACAGATTGAGTACAGGTGCGTCCAGTGGGAGTGCGAAGTTGATGGACATCCCATGGGTCGGAGCTAGACCGTTGACCCGGATGCCGTACCTTCCCCACTCGGTCGCCATGCTGTGCACCAGACCGATGGCGCCGGCCTTGCCCGCGGCGTAGGCGCCGAAGCCGACGGGATAGGCGTTGATTCCAGCAGCCGAGGTTGTGACAACGATGTTGCCGCCGCCCTGCTTTTTCATCTGGTGACAGGCGTGCTTGCCGGAGAAGAACACGCCGCGGTAGACGGTGTTGGTCACGTCGTCCCACTGCTCTTCTGTGGTGTCCTCGATGGAGGGCCCGCCGGGCAGTGAGCGTCCGGCGTTGGCGAACATGATGTCGAGCCGCCCAAAGTTCTCTACCGCGGCTCCGACGGCCTGCGCGACCTCGGCTTCAATCCTGACATCGGCCTTCAGACCGACCGCCTCTCCGCCCGCACCCAAAATCTCCTTGGCTACGGCTTGGGCTCGATCCTCGACCAGGTCGGTAACAACAATCTTGCCCCCCTCGGCACTCCACTGGATGGCGCACTCGCGTCCAAGTCCAGCGCCGCCACCCGTGATGACGATGCTCTTACCCTCAAACCGACCTGACATGTCCCGTTTCCTCCCCTTCAGCAGACGAACGAAAATACACGCGCCAGGCTACACGTCCGATACTCACCCCGATCTGGGGACTCGGCCAGTTTGCGCGCTCGGAGGGATTCGAACCCCCAACCTTCTGATCCGTAGTCAGATGCTCTAGTCCGTTGAGCTACGAGCGCTGGGTAACTACTCACCTGGGCTTTTACCCCTGGAACGGCCGGTCGACTGCTCGTGGCAGTTGCCGACAGCGTTCTACCTTAGACGAGTTGGAAATCGAGCCACCCGAGACCCGGATTCAGGCGGTCGTTCCATGGAACGTGTACCACCCGTCCAACCTCGACCTGCCCCCTAAAGACGCACCGAGGCCTGCGTCGAACTCAGGAGACCTCCCACAGCTTGATGCCGCCGAGAATGCCGGCGGTGTTGTCGACGATTGTGATGTGCTCCAGAGCGTCACCCAGTTCGTCGCGGTCCACCCTTCGGGCGTTCCCGCCCCCGATGTAGAGATGGTCGTAGAAAAACAGGGCATTGATCGTGCTGATGGCTTCACGGACCCGATGGTTCCAGCTGGCGTCGCCCTTGTTCTTGCGAGCCAACTCACCCAGATTGTCGTCGTACGACTCGTCCTTGCGGAACGGGTGGTGACCCAGTTCGAGGTGGGGCATGAGGTGGCCGTCCATAAAGAACGCACTCCCCATCCCCGTTCCGAGGGTGATCACCACCTCGAGGCCCTTCCCCTGAACCACCGCGGCACCCTGCACGTCGGCATCATTGGCCACCTTCGCCGGCTTGCCCAGTGCGGTCGAAAGGGCGGTGGCCAGATCGAAATGGTCCCAGGCGTCCGACAGCTTCTTGTCGACCGGCGAACCAGGGCCTTTCTTGCAGACGAAGTGGGGGGCGCTGAGGACGACACCGTTGCGGACCATGCCGGGAAATCCGCACGAGATCCGGTCTGCTTCGGGCAGCGGCTTGACCAACGCAGTGAGGGCAGGAATGAGCCCCTCGTCGCCGTCAGGGGGCAGCGGGTACTTGGTGTCGACTCTGACCCGGTCAGCCACCATGGTGCCGGTCTTGCTCAGCACCGATGCCTTCAGCCCGGTTCCCCCCACGTCGATGGAGAGGGTGAAGGGATGCTCGGCCGGGACGTCGCTTGGAGTGAGTGCCACGTTCGCACTGTACTCATGCACTCCGGCGTGGCCGGGTCGGTGGCCGGTCAGCGAAGAAGGTCGCCAACAGCGTCGCGCAGTATCTCGCTGAGCACCGACGACGGAACGTCGCTGAAGGCGTCGCCCGACTCGAAGATCCCGCCCACGACGGCACCGAACGAAGCGGCCATGCGGACGCGGTCGTGTACCGAGAGTCGGCCATCGGAGAGCACGCGCTCGAGGCTGGCCTGGAGGTCTTCGTGCTGGGCGTCGTGTTCCTCCCGATGGAGCGCCTCGAAGGCGGCTTCGTTTCTTTGATGGAGGAGGAAAATCTTCCGGTGGGCCAGCATCTGATCGATGATCTTGTTGAGGACTTCAGCCCAGCGCTCCACCGTGGGCTCGTCACCCAACTGGCTGAGCGCCTCAAAGCCGAACTCGTGGAGGCGCAGATGGAGCGCCATCAAAATGTCTTCCTTGCTGGCGAAGTGGTAGTAGAGCGCCGCTTTCGTTACCCCCAGTTGCTCGGCGATCTCCCGCAGTGACGTCTTGTCGAATCCCTTCTCAATGAAGAGGTCCAGTGCCACGTCGAGAATGCGCTCTCGGGTGCTCACGCGGAGCTCGGTGATGGGGGCGAAGTCGGTGAGGGCGGTGCTGTCAGTCTGGGCCACATCCCATATATTACTTGACGACCGGTAAGTTTGCCGCATACCATGCGAAGTGACTAGCCGACCGGTAAGGAAGATATGCCACCGCTGAAGATGATCGAGGCAGACGGACTGACCAAGGCCTACGGGGAAACGCAGGCGCTGGACGGCGTCAGTTTCTCCATTCCCGCCGGCTCCATTCTGGGGGTACTGGGCCCCAACGGAGCCGGCAAGACGACTGCGGTACGGATCTTGACCACGTTGGCCACCCCAGACGGGGGCCAAGCCACCGTGGCTGGTTACGACATCCGTACTCAAGCCGCCGACGTCCGCCGCAACATCGGCGTGACGGCGCAGGATGCCACCCTCGACGGCCTGCTCACCGGGCGCCAGAACCTGGCGCTGGTCGGGGAGTTGAGCCGCATGGGACGTGCCGCCGCGCGGGAGCGGGCAGCCGAACTATTGGATCGCTTCGAGTTGACGTTCGCCGCCGACCGGATCCTGAAAGGGTACTCAGGCGGCATGCGCCGACGCCTCGATCTGGCAGCCGGCCTCATGACACGGCCGCCCGTGCTCTTCCTCGACGAGCCGACGACCGGGCTCGACCCCACCAGCCGCCAGCGGGTGTGGGACGTCATCCGTGAGCTCGTGGGTGAAGGTGTGACCCTCCTGCTGACGACCCAATACCTGGAGGAGGCCGACACGCTGGCCGACCAGATCATCGTCATCGACCATGGGCGTGTCATTGCCGAGGGGACGCCACGCGAGCTCAAAGAAGCCAGCAAGGGAGCGCGCCTTGTCGTCACCTTGGCTGCGCCGCACGAGGGCGCCCTCCGTGCATTGCAGCAGCTGGTCGAGGGGCGGATCCATATAAGTGACGACGGGCGCCAGCTCGATGCCGCCGTCGACAACTCCCCCGGTCTGGCCACGATTGTCGTGCGCGCGCTGGATGCGGCGGACATTCTCGTCGACAACATCGAGGTGCGACCTCCCTCACTCGACGACGTCTTCTTCTCCCTTACCGGCCATCCGGCCGTCGACGACAACCTGGCCGCGGATGAGATCGCTCGCACACTCGAAGGAGCCACCCTGTGACCACCGCCGTCGTTCCCTCGTTGCGTGAAGTCACCCCCCGCCGCCCCGCAAGCCCCTTCACCAGCCGGGTGTCCGACGTGTGGGCGCTGACCCGGCGCAATCTCATTCACGTGGCGCGTGAACCCATGCAGCTCTCCGACGTGACGGTGCAGCCAGTACTGTTCACGCTGCTCTTCATCTACGTGTTCGGTTCGGGAATTCCGATCGCCGGTGGCAACTACAAGGACTTCGCCCTGGCCGGTCTACTCACCTTGAACCTGACCACGTCGACCATGGGCACGGCGGTCGGCTTGAGCACCGACTTGCACGAAGGAGTCATCGATCGCTTCCGGACGATGCCCATGTGGCGCGCCGCCATCTTGGTGGGCCGTTCGCTCTCGGACCTGCTTTCGGCCACGGTATGCGTCATCATCGTGGCACTTACCGGCCTGGCAGTCGGATGGAGGCCCGATGCGAGCATCCCGTCGGTAATCGGCGGCTTCGCCATTGCCCTGTTCTTCAGCTACTCACTTTGCTGGGCCTCGGCGTGCTTCGGCCTCAACAGCAAGGGGCCCGAATCGGCGCAATCAATCGGTTTCATCTTCTTGTTCCCCTTGGCCTTCATCTCTAACTCGCTCGTGCCCACGGCGGGCATGCCCGGCTGGTTGCAGGCGATCGCCAACTGGAACCCGGTCAGTTCGGTCACGGCGGCTGCCCGGCATCTGTTCGGTAATCCCAACCCGTCAGGTACAAATCCGGCTTGGCCCATGCAGCACCCGGTAGAAGCGGCGCTGATCTGGTCCGTCGCCATTCTGGCGATCTGCGCGCCGCTGGCCGCACACTTCTTCAAAGCGCGCACGGCCGAGTAGGTCGCACTCGCGACCTCGGTGCTTCTCGGCGCTATTCAGCCTGAGCGGCAGGCGTAGCCTCGAGACGATGTCACCAACGCTCGTGCACGTTGCGCCCCATCCCGACGACGAGGCACTTGGCTGTCCCGGTGTTCTCCTCCATCTCCTCGATCGGGGCTGGCAAGTCGTCAGTGTCGGCGTAAGCCTGGGCCTGCCCCAAGATTGGGATCGTCGCCGGGCGGAGTTCGAGGAAGCCTCGCGACGCGCAAACTTCTTGCCGATCCTTTTCGAGCCTCCCGTTGGCATCTCGCGCCACGACGACCTTGCAGGTGCGACAGAGCGGGTGGCATTGGAACTGCCTGGCATTGTGGTCTCTTACGGGGCGTCCGTTGTCGTGTCGCCGTCCCCCCATGACGTGCACCATGGGCACGAGACCGTGGCGCGGGGCGTGCAACAGGCAATGGCGTCGTTGCCCCCCACCGTGCGCTGGTGGATGTGGGGTCTCTGGGGGGATCTCCCCGCGCCCAACGTCTTCCACCCGTTCGGTGAGGCGTCTCTTGTGCGGATGTTGCACATTCTGGAGGCGTATCAGGGTGAGCTCGAGCGCAACGACTACCGGCGCCTGGTCGCCGGACGGGCCACCGCCAATGCCGTATTGGGCTCCGAGCGTGTCTTCGGCTTTGGTTCGGCCGCCGCCAGTTCCCTACCCTATGCCGAGGTGCTTACCGAGGTCCGAAGGGTCGGGCGGCGTTGGATGGCCTCCGAGGCCCACCAGCTCGACGAGGGCCCGCTCCTCGACGAGCAGTTCACCACCGACCTGACGGCGTTGATGGAGTCACCGAGCGTGCGTCAGATGATCGGCGCCTTCCCCGAAACTTCGACAAAAGACCCCGGGTCCTAGGGCGTTCCCACCAAGGTCGAAGGCGGAGCTGGGTTGGCGGCAGGGTGCCGTAGACGAGCACGGCCTCCCCCCGCCGCAAACAGCGAAGTTCCTCGGGCGCGAGGAGGCGGCGCGGTCCCGTGGTCGAGGTAGTCGAGCGGCCGCCTTTGGTGTCGCGGGTGACCGACGGCGTGGTGACATCCTGTTCGCCGATGAGACGGCTGGCGTATTCCAACGTGTCCGGATCGGCGATCCCGGGCAAGAAGAGCTTGGCCCGATGGTTGTTCAACACCGTCGGCGCTCTTGCGCCGTAGCGGGCGCGCACCTGGGCCAGGTCCTGCCACACGGTCACCAGTTGGATCCCGTGGGAGGCACACGTCGCCGCCAGGCCGTCGAGCTCGGACAGGGGTGCGATGTGGGCGGCCTCGTCGAGCACGAGGAGCAGCGGCGGATCCAAGGGCTTGCCGCTGCGCGTTGCTTTCGTGAAGGCGTACGAGAGCACCTGCTGGGTCAGGGCAGTGAAGTAGCCCCGTAGGCGCCGCTGGTCGTGTGCCGGCGCACAGAGGTAGAGGGTGTGACACCCATCGAGAAGCTCGGCCGGTTCGAACGCGTCGGTGCTCGTGTGCGACGGTGTCCCGGCGAAGGGTGCCAAAATTGTCTCGGTTGTCGTGTACACCGAACTGCGAGTGCGCTCGTCGCGACACCACGTGGCGCGGGCTGCGTCGAGCGCTGCGGGCAGCCCCACCTGTTCGAGGATGAATGACACCTCGCTCACCTCTTGCGTGTCGACCCAGCGTACGACGTCGGCCATCCCTCGGCCATCACGAGCGGCGGCGAACAACAGCGGAGCGAGCAGTTTGGCGGCTGTCGCATACCAGAACTCTCCGTCCGCGGTCGTGCCGTCCGACTTAGCCGTTTCGGCGAGGTCGGCGGCAGCGCGCCGTGCCTCGGGCCACTCGCCACAAGGCGTGAGGGGCGACCACGAGCTGAGGCGATCTCCGGTGGACCCGGTGGGATCGATACACCACACCCGCCCCCGTTCGTTGCGCTGCTTCCTAGTCGCCCGTAAGAGGTCGCTCTTCACGCTGGCCGCCACGACGGGTCCTTCCCAAGCCAGGATCGCCGGGATGGCGAGCGCCGTCGTCTTCCCGCTCTGGGTCGGACCTACCACGACCACTGACTGGGCCTGCTCGGACACCACCAGGGCTGGATGCAACATGCCGGGTACCGTGCCCAGGGCCAGGCGACCGGGGTGTGCAGCGTTGTGCTGAATCAGCACGGAGCGCAGGTCGCGACGCGTCGCCCAACGGGCGCCTCTCGCGTGGGACTTCTTGTGCCACGGAAGTGTGGCGGCGCCTGGCCAGGAGATCGCGGCAAAGAGTGCTCCGCCGAGGGTGAGTGGGAGAATTGCATCGGAGAGCGCCGGCACGCAATCAGCCGGCGCCCATCGCCGCGTCGGTGTTGACCAGCAATCGCTCCATCGCGCTCAACCGGTGCTGAACCAAGAACGAGCCCTGGCCCACTTTCCATAGAGCGACGCCTCGCCGAAGTTGCGGTAGGAGCTCCGCTTCAGTCGTCGAGAGCGACAACAGGTCTGAGGCAACGCTGAGCTCTCCCGGTGATTGGGCGTAGATGACGCGCGTCTCAGAATCCGCCAGGAGTCCCTGCGCCAATGCGACCTGCTCGGAATCGGATGCTCCGACGGAATGCAGGTCTGAGACCCGGTGCAGCACGGCCACATTGGAGACGCCGAGAGCTCGCGACAACTTCCACGACGACTGCAGCCAACGCGCCACGCCGAGGTTGGAGAGGATGGCCCAGGCCTCGTCGACTACCAGAAACACCTGTCCGCTCGGACCCGAGTCCAATGCGGTGCGCGCCAGCGCGGCCTGGAGCCATGCCGTGGCGCAGGCCATCAGCACCCCTAACGCAGTCGACGTGTAGAGAGCTGAGAGGTCGAGGATCACCAGAGGGGCTGAAAGGTCGAGCCCCGGCGTCGTGGGTCCGTCAAACATCCCGCGCAAATCCCCATGGACCAAGCGGCGAAGCTCGAGAGCCACGTCGCGTCCGTCCTCCAAGAGCTCGCGCAATCCAGTGTGCAAGGAACCCGCTGCCTCTGCCGTGGGGCCGAGAAGGGCCTCCACCACCGACGGCACTGTCGGGCTCTGCGTCCGCACGGTCGCCTCGGAAAGGGCGAGGCCGAGGGCGGCGCGTTCACGGGGCAGCAAGTTCCGGGCGAGGCAGGCGCAGGCAAGCGAGGTGAGTAGCTCCATCTGGCGGCGAGCCGTGCCGCCAGGACCGTCTTCTTCCGGACGCTCAGGCCCGGCGTCGAGCGGGTTGAGCCGGATGGATCCTCCGGGTCGCAGCGCCACCGGACGCACACCCCAGGCCGCCGCCAGATCGCCGTACTCTCCCTTGGGGTCAACCACCCAGGCGCGGCGCCCGAAGACCGCTTGGCGCCACAGAAAGGTCTTGACGAAAGCGCTCTTGCCTCGGCCGATCTGACCGAACACGACCATATTGGGATTGGAGACGACCCCTTGCGTGTAGAGCTCGAAGGGATCGAAGACGAAGGATCCTCCGAGGAGATCGTCCCCGACGACAACGCCGCGCTGGCCCAAACCCGCTTCAGCAATGAAGGGGTACGCCGCGCCCAGGTTGCGCGTGGTGACCTGATGGGCGGGCACTCGTGGCATTCGGTTCATGGCGTGAAAAGAACGGTTGCCACGTTTCAACCAACGGGGCTAAGACGTGTCTGCTCTTCTCGCCGCGATGAACCGTGGGGCAATTGGGAATTTGCCCATGTGGTGCGAGTCCGTAGACGGCTACGCGCGTGAGGCTCGCTCCGCCTTCTCTGTCCGCACGACGCGTAGGCGGTGAATGAACAGCGCGAGCACGGCGAGCACGGCGAGCACGGCCAAGACATATCCGGCATCGCTGAACCCATTAAGGACGTGGCGATAACTGCTGCCGAGCTCGTAGCCGACGGTGGTGAGGGCAGCGCACCAGACGGCACAGCCAACCACCGTGAAGAGGATGAACTTTGCGATGGCCATTTCCGCCAGCCCCGCCGCGAAAGAGACGAACGAGCGCAGGAGCGGGATGAACCGGCCGAAGAGCACCACGGGCTCGCCACGCCGATTGAACCAGGCCTCAGCCCGGTCGAGATCCCTATGGGTGAGCAAGACGTACTTGCCCAGTCGGTCGACCAGCGGGCGTCCGCCGAAGTACCCGATCAAGTAGCCGGCCAATGACCCCAACACTTCAGCCAGCACTGCCACGACGATGACCGCCACCAGATTGAGGTGATGGGGTTCATGCGGTACTTGGCCGCTGGCCAGCACCCCGCCATAGATGATGGCGACTTCAGCGCCGACAGGCAGGCCCATCGACGAGACGAAGCTCAGGACGAAGACCGCGAGGTAGCCCCATGTTTCGAGAAAGTGCTCCATGGATCAGCGGTGCAGCGGGGGGACGGACGGCGCAAGGCAGGTTGAAGGCACCGCCCATTCTCGCGTGTCCCGCTCTGCCCGCGAGTCCACCCAGAGGATGACTTTTCCCTGGACCTCAACCAACTGGTTGATGATGGGGCACATTCTGCTATCTTCAACCATACGGTTGATCACTTCGGGAACCTCGATGGCATCTTTCACGCCTTGGCCAGTAGCGCCCGCCGCGAGATGCTGAACCGGTTGGCCGAGCACCCGCTGACCGTCGGAGAGCTGGCCGAGCCGTTGACCATGTCACTCGCCGCGGCCTCCAAGCACATCAAGGTGCTGGAGCGGGCCGGCTTGGTCGCGCAGACCATCGCCGGGCGTCGGCATCTTTGTCATTTGGTCGCCCTGCCCTTGGTCCAAGCTGCCGACTGGATCCAGTCCTATGAGCGATTCTGGGAGGAGCGACTCGATGCCCTTGAGGACCCCTTTCGCGCCTCCCCTGCTCCGGGCGCACCAGCTCTCGACACACCCGAATCTGGGAAAGAGGACTAATGAGGACCACTCCCCGCTGCCATCATCGCCTTCACCGCCCGGCGAGACCGCGAGCTAAAGGCAGCGTGCACGTATACGCGTTGGCTTGATCGCCGTAGAGCCGGCGGATCACCAGACGGGCCTGGCTCGCGGCGTGCTGCACCACGTCACAAGCCGCCACCAGTTCGGATTCGGAAACAGCCGAGACAGTAAGGAAACCTGAATAGCGAAACGATGCGTGCCCATCGGCCAGTTCGCTCTCGCGGCGGGCCAGCACTTCCGACTCGCGAGAGTGGCGGGCCGTGGACATGAAGCCACTGCGCCGCCGTAATTCGGCGTCGGCCAGATCGGCTGTCCGCGAGGCTTCGACCTTACGCACCGCCTTTTCAGGACCCAGAGGCTCCATGACCACCGACAGAGTGGCGCGCGCTGAGCCAAGGAGCAGCGGTGCAAGGAAGTCGCTCCGCACTTCGATGCGGGGCCACTCCGCCACCCAGAACGTAACGTGCAGCAGTCCGTCGACCCGCACACAGGTCCACTCCTCCTCCATGGCCATGGGCCACGGGTCATCGGATACGACAACGTCGTCTGACGTCTCGGGGAAAGGCTCGTAGGTGCGCCGTAGGCGGGCGGCGAAATCGTCCACACCCAGCACACCCCCGACGACAACGTCGGCATCGGCGAGGAGTCGGGTCAGTGAGGCCATCTCACGTTCGAGGACGGCGGCACCACTCTCCACCGACTTCGTCAGTCGCACCTGCACCGTGAGAACGACGTCGTGCGTACAGGCATCGACGTCAATGTCGTTCAACAGTGCTTCGTACGAGGCCACGCAGGCCGAGGCTGGATCGGCCCTCTGATTGGTGGAGAGATGGTTGCGCACGCCGAAGCCTTGATCAGGAAACGAAGCTGCCAACCACTGCACGCGTCGGATCTGCGAACCCTCACGAGCCAGCGTGGCCAAAACCGACGACCACGCGGCCACTCGGCGATCCTGCTCGTCGGGTCCGAGGAGGGCGAAACCTTGGCCACGTAGGGAAAGGGAGGCGGAGAGGGTCCTGTCCCGGTAGTCGTGCACGACACCCATATGGCGCGTCCCCACGCTGAGTAAGCGAAGTCCCGCCAGAGAATCCTTCCTTCGCTTGCCGCGCCGACCCGCTCGCCGTGTGCCCCACCGCACGACGACAGGGAGCCACTGATCACCCGTGCGCCCACTGACGGGCCACGTCGCCATGGCGCCACATCCCACCAGAATGATGAAGCCCACGCCCACGCCCGCTGGATTCGGCTGCGCCCGAAGAATGAGCACCCCAATCACCAATCCCGCCGCGACGGTGAAGATTTGCCCGGCCCGCCATCCGGCCAGAGCGCCGCCACGTTCGCGTGGCCCAAATCGGTAGCGAGAGCCTTCGCCACTCACGAAGGGGCCGCCTCGTCGGCCGACGGCGCTTGCTCGCGCGGGAGCAAGGGGGCGAGTCCCCATATTTTCGGTCCACGCTCATCAACGCTGATGGCATAGCGCCGGTCATAGGGCCCGGGTTTTCCAATGAGCGTCGCCCCGGGCGGCAATCCGTCGTTTACAGAGGGACCGCTGACCGGTCCACCTCCGTCGCCAGCACTGGCTCCGGCTGCCGCCGCCTGTTTCGCCGCCCGGACTTCGGCAGGCGAGGGGAGAAGTGGCTTGGGCCCCTTGGGTTTTGGTGCGCCATTCATGCGCTGCATGAATTCTCCTTCGGAACCCGGTGCACCTTCATGCTCTGGGATCAGGCCACCGAACGGCCGCAAGTCATCCCATTGCGGTTCCCGCGTGCCGACCGACCCACCCCGCATGTCACCCGTTCCTGAACCTTCCGTCCCGCTGTCGGCACCGGTACCGGGTGGGCCGGCCTGCGCCGCCAACTTGGCGGCGCCATTCGCTTCCATCCCCTTCTTGAGCGCGTAACTCGTCGCTTTGTGGGGCAGATGCGTGAGTCCGGCCACGGCACGTTGGCGCACTCCGTCCAGATGTCCCATTGCCCCCGCTTCGACCAGAGGGATGAGACGGAGAATGGAAAAGGGGACGAAGGTGGCGAGCACCAGCAGGGCGCCGCCGGCCAGCACCGAGGCGAAACCCGAGCCAGCGTCGCCGGCTCCGGCAGTGCCCGACCCCACTGCACTGGCGGCCAGACTCAACGTGGCCACGATCACAAACTTCGAGAGGATCAGGGCGGTCAGCGTCTCGACCAGGCGCCGGCACCAGTGCGCCACTGACGGCCAGACCAATGTGGCCATGGCCAAGGGAAGAAAGAGCACGGCCACATAAACGGCGGCGGCACGCACCAGAAGTTCCAGCCAGAGCACGAACGAAGCACTTGCCACCAAGAGCCCAACCAAAAGGAGCACAAACGTGGCCATGCCAGGATCAGCGACAGCGATGAGCAAACCCTTCGACATGCCGTCCAGCAACGCGTTCACGTCAGAGCCCGATCCACCGGCTACTTCGGTGCAGAGGGCGTCTGTCGCCGACAAGCAGAGGATGACGATCTGCACCGCCACCGCCCCCAGCAGCAGAGCAAGTGGAAGTTGCACGAGAAAGGAGCGCACGAGCTGACTGGCGTTCTGCCGGTAGACCGCCTGCATCGTCGACACCAAGAGCAACGGCAACACCACGACCCCGGCCAGCGCCGTCATGACCTTGTAGTGCTGGGAGAACCAGTCGGCTCCGAGATCGATCGACGTGGTACTGACAAGGACGTTGCCGATTTGCGAGAGCAACCATTCGGCCCCGCTCGCCACCCACTGGCTTAGCCCATTGAGCACGGCGTCGATCCCGACCGCGGCCACCGACCCACCGATGCTCCCCACCGCAGTGGCGGCGTAGCAAAGAGGGTCTATGGCCTGGACCCCGCTGCAGCCAGCCGCGCCGACCGCGGTGGCCGCCATCGGGGCCATGACGATGGATAGAGCAAGCATGGCGGTCGCGTCCCCTACTCAGTGAAGGTTGCTGCCCTGGTCCCAGAAGAAGTTGACGATCTGGGGCGCGGCGCCGATGAGCAGCGCAGCCATACCAGATACAAGAACGGCTCTTCGGCCGATCATGGACTGTTGGAAGTTCTGTGAGTGGACGCCGAGTGCCCACGCAGCGGCGCCGATGACGAGACCGATGAGGGCCGCCACGAGAGCCCATGCACCCAACCCATTGACGAGCGACTGCAGTGTGCCGCCGCCGGGAAGCGAGTCCAGCGACGGGTGCAGCTGGACATCGGCCGCGGCGCCGGCGAGATACACGAGGAACATCGATCACCTCCATCAGGCTCTTCATCGACCGGGATCTCCGGCTGACCATCACCGCCTAATGAACGGTTTCAATGCTTTTCAGTGTTTCTCACTAATTTGACCACCTCACTCCTGAGTCATGGTTCCCGCCGCGGTCCCAGGGCTGTCATATTGGGGGTCGTGATCGGTGGCGAGGAGTTGATTGCGCTGAGCACGGCCAGCGGCATCTACATCATCGTGGGTGTCGTGGTCCTCTTCATCGTGGCCATCGTGGTGGCCACCCAGATGGGCCGGCGCTGGGGTCGCAGGGCGATTTCGCAACGGCTGACGGCGCTCGGATCGAGATTGGGCCTCGATCCGCCCGAGGACGAGTCGAACATCGAAACGGCCCTGGCCTACCTCGAGCTGGTGACCGGTGGGGCCGCGCAGTCGGTGGCCGAGTCGAGCTCGGACGCCATTCGCCTCAGGCGCTCCCTCGATACGTTGACGCAAGGCGTCGTCCTCTGCGACGAAAACGGCAATGTCATCTATCGCAACGGGCGCGCCAATGCGCTCATGGTGAGTCGACACGGCGACGCGCTGGCCGCGCAAGCCGTGACCGAGCTCCTCGAGGGTGCGTGGCACGAGGGTATGGCAGAGCGGACACTGGACCTTTACGGCCCGCCCCGCCGCACACTGCAGGTGCGGGCGCGCCAGATCGACGACGGCCGGCGGCCCCTCGGCGTCATCGCGCTGATTGAGGACATCTCCGAGCGCCGACGGCTCGAAGAGATCCGTCGCGACTTCGTGGCCAACGTGAGCCATGAACTGAAGACGCCGATAGGTGCGCTGGGACTGCTGGCCGAGACGCTGGTCGCCGAGCCCGACGCTGAGGTGGCACAGCGCTTGGCCGGGCGCATCCACAATGAGGCCTTCCGGGTCAGCCGCATCATCGACGACCTCCTCGATCTCTCGCGCATTGAGTCCGAGGAGGCACCGTCTCGTGAGCCCGTACTGGTCAACCTGGTCATGGCGGACGCCATCGAGCGGGTGCGCTCCACCGCCGATCAGCACGGTATCGAGATCGTCCTCCACGAGCCCTCTCCCCCCATTGCAGTGGTCGGCGAACGTCGCCAGCTTGTCTCGGCCATGCACGCCCTCCTCGAGAACGCCATCACCTACTCCTACGACGACTCCAAGGTGGTGGTGACCGGCACAGTGCGCCGGGGTACCGCCAATACGGGACAGACTGCCCTCGTTCTCCCCGAATCGGCTCCGGCCGCCGTACATGCTGAGGCCGGCGATGATGCAGCACTCCGCTCCGAGACCTCAACGCCGGACACCACTTGGACCACAGTGGCGTCAAGCACCACAGCCCCGCTCCTCGGCGAAGGGGAACAAGCCCTAGTTGGTGCCGACAATGTCGCCAACCGCAACGACTGGCGCGGCGAGGAACGTGACTACGTGCGCCTATCCGTGCAAGACAGCGGCATCGGCATTCCCGCCCGCGATCTCGACCGTATTTTCGAGCGCTTCTATCGGGTCGACCACGGTCGTAGCCGCGACACCGGCGGAACGGGACTGGGGCTCTCCATCGTGCGCCACGTCGCCAACAACCATCAGGGATGGGTTGATGTCGAATCACGCGAAGGCGAGGGTTCCACCTTTAGTCTCGTCCTCCCGCTCCACACGGATCGCCTCGCATGACTAAGCAGAGCACGGGTAAGCAGGGCGGGAGTAAGCAAAAGCACTCGGCCGTGCGCGCCGGAGCGGACGGCCCGATCCGCGTCTTGCTGGCCGAGGATGAAGAATCCTTCATCGATGCATTGGTGATCGGACTCACCAATGAGGGGTTCCGCGTCATTGTCGCCCACGATGGTGCAGAAGCCCTCCGCCTCTTCGACGAGACCAACCCCGACATACTCCTGTTGGACCTCATGCTGCCCAAGATGTCGGGCGTCGACGTGTGCCGTGCCGTACGCTCCCGCTCGCGCGTGCCCATCATTATGGTCACCGCCAAAGGAACCGAAATCGACACCGTCGTCGCCCTCGAGATGGGAGCCGACGACTACGTCACGAAGCCCTACCGGCTGCGCGAGCTCGTGGCGCGCATGCGTGCCGTCCTGCGTCGTGCGCCGGGCGGTCCCGACGCCGTCGAGCAAAGCGGCGTCGCTGACCTCGATGGTGAGGGCGTCTGGGAATCGAGCGGGATCAAAATGGACTTCGACCAACGCCGCGCCTTCGTGCGCGGCGAAGAGGTCCACCTGCGGCGCAAGGAATTCGAGCTACTCCGCCTTCTCGTTGAGAACGCCGGCCGCGTCCTGACTCGCGACGTCCTCATCGATCGGGTATGGGGCACCGACTACATCGGCGACACCAAGACGCTCGATGTGCACATAAAACGGCTCCGCTCCCGCATTGAGGCTGACCCTTCCGTGCCGGTCCTCATCACCACCGTCCGCGGCGTCGGGTACCGTTTCGCCGCCGTCACGGCCTGACAACCCGGCGACTGCCTCTTCCCCGAATGCCCTCGTTGCCCCAAAGCCCTCTTTGGTGAGGCTGCACGGGCTTAGAATGCGGAAACGTATGGCGGATGGAGGAAACCCCGCATGACGACCGAGGACGCGACGCTGGCGCGTCTCCTTGAAGAACTCCCCGATGTCGTCCTGGTCCTCGGAGCCGAGGGCGAGGTGTTGTGGGGAAACGCCAGAGCCGAAGCCATGTTCGGACGAACGCTGGACGAATACAAAGGGCGTTCGGCCCTCGACCTCGTGCACCCCGACGATTTGGAACTCGTGGGGCTTTCACTCGTCTCCATCCAGAACAAGGAGATCGGCACCATCCTCGAAGTGCGGGCCAAGACTCCCACGGGTTGGCGCCTTCTCGAACTGATCGGAACGCCAGTGAGCTGGTTCACCGAGGGCGCCGTGTTGTTCAACATGCGAGACCTCACCGAACGGCGTCGGTTCGAAGTGGCACGCGACGAGGTGGCCCGATTCCGGTCTCTGATCCACAACGCGGCGGCCATCACCATGTTGATCTCTGCGCACGGTGACATCGAATGCACCTCGGCCGCATTGACGCGCATGCTCGGCCACGATCCCGAACATGTCGAGTTCATGCCCCTGAGCAATATCGTGCTCGAAGAGGACAGGCCGGCGCTTAGCGACGCCATCGACCGCGCCGCGGAGCTGGCCACGGCCGCTCATCCGGTGACGGTCGAGGTTCGGCTTTTGCGGCGCGAGGGACTCGAAGCAGCACCCTTTGAGCTGTCGATCGTCAACCTCATCGACGACCCAATTGTGGGTGGCTACGTCGTGACCGCCCACGACATCGCTGCCCGCACAGCGTCGGAGCTCGAACTGCGCTCCGCCCTGTCATTGCTGAGCGCCACGCTCGACTCGACCGCTGACGGCCTTCTCGTGGTGGATGCGAACGGCCTCATTACAAGCGTCAACGGCCAGTTAGCCGACATGTGGATGGTGCCCGAATCGTTCTGGCTGAACCAGCCCGACGAAAGCGCTCTCACGTCGTTACTCGATCAGCTCGTTCATCCCGAAATATTCTTGGCCAAGAACGAAGAGCTCGCTTTGCACCCTGGCATGGAGACGACCGACGTCCTCGAATTCAAGGACGGACGCGTCTTTGAGCGTTTTTCGAAGGCTCAGATGGTTGACGGCGAGGTGGTCGGCCGGGTGTGGAGCTTCCGTAACAGCACCGAAAGAGCGCGTCTGGAGTCTGAGCTGACGTATCAAGCGTTTCATGACTCCCTTACTGGCCTGGCCAACAAGGCGCTCTTCAGCGATCGGTTGAATCAGGCCGTGGCGCGCATGGAGCGCACCCGTCGGCCAATAGCCGTCATGTTCTTGGATCTCGACAATTTCAAGACCGTCAACGACAGCCTGGGGCACTCCACCGGAGACGAGCTGCTGCGCACCGTAGCGGAAGTCCTTCAGGGATGCATCCGCCAGGCGGATACGGCAGCCCGACTCGGCGGCGATGAATTCGCCGTGCTGATCGAGTACATCGAAGGACACTCTGACATCGTGAAGCTGGCCGAGCGGATACTCACCGCTCTGCGGCGACCGGTCATGCTTGACACCACCGAAGTGGTTGCAACTGCCAGCATCGGCATCACCTTCGGGGTGCCCGGCACCACCGGCGAGCAACTGCTGCGCAACGCCGACTTGGCCATGTACATGGCCAAGGAACACGGCAAGAATTGCTACGAGGAGTTCCGCGACCAGATGCACACAGCCATCGTCGAACGCCTCGAGCTCGAAGCCGACCTGCGGCGGACAACGACCGGTAAAGAGCTCGTCGTGCACTACCAGCCCATCGTGGATCTCGAGTCTGGTGAACTGGTCGGCTTCGAAGCACTGGTGCGTTGGCAACACCCTCTGCGTGGCCTGCTGCCGCCGGGCGCCTTCGTTCCCTTCGCCGAAGAGGTCGGATTGATTGACGTGGTCGACCGTTTCGTGCTCGCCGAGGCCTGCGCCCAGCTGCACCACTGGCAAACGAGGGGCCTCGTCCCTCCGGATGTCACCATCAGCGTGAACCTTTCGGCGCACGAGCTCGTGGACGGGGAGACCGGAACGAATGTGGCCTCGATGTTGGCTGCCACCAAATTTGATCCGTCCAATCTCGTGATCGAAATAACTGAGAGCGCCATGATGCGCGATACGACCGCAGCCGTGCAGAACCTGCAGAAGCTCAAGGCCCTGGGCTTGCGCATCGCCCTCGACGACTTCGGGACGGGCTATTCGTCGCTGGCGTATCTCGAACAGCTCCCCATCGACATTCTCAAGATCGACCGATCATTCGTCAATGCCCTTGCGAGCGACGACGATCAAACGGGCCTGGCCCAGGCCATCCTCAAGATCGCCGAGACGTTGGGCCACACCACCATTGCCGAGGGAGTGGAGAGTGCGGCCCAGGTGGCGCGCTTGCGCGAGCTGGGATGCCGCTTCGGGCAGGGCTACCACCTCGGAGTGCCGATGGACGCCCGTAAAACCGAGAAAATGCTGCAGGCGCTGACGACAAGCAGCGACACGCCCTCCCGCCCCTAGCTGGGGTCCCGGCGACGCATTCCCAGCACACGCAGAAGCGCTCTCCCGGCCAAACCTGGCCAGTGGTGCACCTTGCCGTCTGAGCTATGGCCGAACCGGCCGGACTGCTCAGCCACTCCGCTGCTTCCGGTCAGGCCGGGGATGGGAAACGTGTTCGGCTCCTCATACTTCGGTACCTTGGGCAGCGGATGCTTAGGTTTGCGCGGTTTATCGTCTGCTGATCCCATGCCGACATCATGCCCGACGAATGTCCGGTGAAGAGTGCTCGCTACCTACATCTCGGACTTCGGTCGAATGATGCAGAACTCATTTCCTTCGGGATCCCGGAGAACCTGCCAGGCATCACCTCGATAGATGTCGTCGGCCAGCGTTGCTCCGAGCCCGACCGCTCGTGAGACTGCTGCTTCATAGTTCGTCACTCGCAGATCCAGGTGCACTCTGTTTTTTGACGTCTTTGGATCGTCGACTCTCAAGAAAAGAATCGGGATGGGACTTGATTCGAGACGTACGTCTCCGTCCTCATCGACCTGGGTGGCCCCGCCGAGCAGCTCTTTCCACCAATCCGCGAGCGCTTGAGGATCCGCCGAGTCAACGCATATCCAACCGATCGCTGGAAGGTCACTCGAGTCGACGTTCGTCATCCTCACAGTTTGCCAAGTGTCACCACCTCACGAAGGTGACGCAACAACTGATGCGCCGTGGCATCAGCCTTCAGCCTCGGCGTCCAGGCAACCCGTCTCGAGCCCATGCAATGCTACGGGTATGGATGTCCGGCGAGAACCAGTCGAGAGCATCAGCGCTGTCACACTGCTGACAAGTGACATGGCTGAGGCTGTGACCTTCTACCACGCGCTGGGCTTCCATCTGCTCTATGGCGGGCAGGATGCGCAATTTACCAGCTTCCACGTTGGCGGTGGTTACCTCAACCTTCAGCTCGACACAGACGCCTCTCGCCAAGCGAACGTCTGGGGCCGGGTCGTTTTCTGGGTCGACGACGTAGACGTCATGTACGAACGAGCGGTGAGCGCCGGATTCCAGCCGGATACCTCTCCCGCAGACGCCCCGTGGGGCGAGCGCTACTTCCACATTCACGACCCCAGCGGACATGAGCTGAGCTTGGCGCTGTCCTCTGACGAGGTGATCCGGCGCGCTACGGGGCCTTGAGGAGGAGGTCACCGCCAAGGTACGGCGACAAGCAGTCGGGCAGCAAGACGGTGCCATCGGATTGACGGCCGGTCTCGATCAGGGCGGCCCAAATGCGGGGCCACGCCAGCGCGGAGCCGTTGACGGTGTGGACCAGTTGGGGTGGTCCCCCACCTGCGGGGCGGTAGCGGACCTGGGCCCGACGGGCCTGGTAGTCGCGGTACCAGCTGGTCGAGCTGACCTCGAGCCACTTGTCCACCCCAGGCGAGAACACCTCGAGGTCGAAGGTGCGCGCCGAGGGGCCACCGAGGTCGCCCGTACACAGATCCAACACCCGATAGAACAACCCGAGCTCTTGGAGCAACGACTCGGCGCGCTGCAGAATGTCCGCTTGCGCCTCGAGCGCTTGTTCGGGAGTGGTGTAGGCGAAAAGCTCGACCTTGTCGAACTCGTGTACCCGCAGAAGACCCCGCGTGTCGCGTCCGGCTGATCCCGCTTCGCGGCGAAAACACGCGGTGGCGGCGGTGAAGCGCAGGGGTAGGACCGACTCCTCGAGAATTTCCCCCCGATGCATCGATGTCAGAGGGACTTCCGCCGTGGGGATGGCCCACAGGTCGTCGCGCTCGAGGTGGTACGCGTCATCGGCGAACTTGGGGAGGTGACCGGTGGAGACCATGGTCTCTGTCAACACGACCGTCGGGGGCCGGATCTCCTCGTAGGTCGGCGAATGGCGGTCGAGGGCAAACGCGGTCAAGGCGCGCAGCAACCGTGCGCCTGCGCCCCGGTAGAGGGGGAACATGGAGCCGGACAAGCGGGCACCACGCTCCATGTCGAGCAATTGCAGGGCCTCGCCGATCTCCCAGTGCGGCACCCTCTGGTGTTCGCCGCGCACCGGCTCGGGCTCACCCGTCGCCTGCCCGGGCCACCAGCGCCGGATCTCGACGTTGTCGGCTTCGCTGTCACCTAGCGGCACGTCATCGGCCGGGATGTTGGGCAAATAGAGCAGGCCCTGGTGGACCTTTTCCCACTCTTGGTCGGCTTCGGCCGCCGCTGCCCGTTCTTCCTCACCCAGGTCCCGGCTCTGGGCGCGCAGCTCCTCGGCCCGGTCCGCGTCGCCGGCCTTCATGGCTTCTCCCACGGCCCGGCTAAGCGTCTTGACCTCCGCTCGCAACGCCTCGGCCCGGGACAGTCGGGCCCGATGGGCCACGTCAGCTGCAATGACGGCGTCTACCTCGGACTCCTCCACACCACGACGGGCCAACGCCGCTTTGACCCCATTGGGATCTTCCCGCAGCGCGCGGATATCGATCATGGCTGCTCAAAGTAGCCTGCGACGCCATGTCACCGGACACGGTTCCTGCCGTCGTCGTGCACGACCTCACCATTCGCTACGGCCGGGCAGGCGAGGTGACGGCGGTGAACGGGCTTGATCTGAGGGCCGATGCGGGTGAGGTGCTGGTTGTGCTCGGTCCCAATGGAGCCGGAAAGACCTCGACCATCGAGGCTCTGGAGGGGTACCGGCGGCCGAGCGACGGGCAGATCTTCGTGCTCGGGCTCGACCCGCTGGCCGATCACCATGAACTCACCGGGCGCATAGGAGTCATGTTGCAACGGGGCGGCGTCTACCCGATGTTGGGCCCGCGGCGGATCCTCGACCTCTTCGCCCGCTATTACCCAGATCCCCTCGCCACTGACGCGCTCCTCGACCTGGTCGGGCTGCGCACCGTCGCCACCACTCCATGGCGCCATCTCTCCGGAGGCGAACAACAGCGCCTGTCACTCGCTCTGGCACTCATCGGCCAACCACAAGTGGCCTTCCTCGACGAGCCGACAGCCGGCGTGGATCCCGAGGGGCGCCTGGCCATCCGGGCCGTGGTGGAAGAGCTCCGCCGGCAAGGGGTGTGCGTCCTGCTCACCACCCATGAGTTGGCCGAGGCCGAGAAGATGGCTGACCGCATTGTCATTCTTTCCGCGGGACACGTGGTCCTCGAAGGAACGCCTCGAGGTCTGACTGGAGCGCGGGAAGCCGACGGCCTCACTTTTGGCGCCCCGGCCGGACTCGACACGGCATCGCTGGCGGACACGCTCGGGCCGGGCGTCAGCGTCACCGAGCGAGCCCCTGGTCGTTACGACATCGCGGGAACATCGGGCCCCGACGCGACGGCCACCTTGGCCAACTGGTTGGCGGCACGCCAGGCCACGCTGACTGACCTCGTGACCGGGCGGACGCTCGAAGACGTGTATCTCGAAGCGGTGGGCTCGGCCGCGCTGGAATCCCCTGCGCTTGCTCCAGCGAGCCGAGCACGTCGAAACCGGGGTGCACTGCGAGGACGGCGGCCTAGGAATGAGCGGAGTGGCGCGTCGTGAGAGCGCTTCTGGCCCAAACGAAGGCAGAGGTCTACATGACGCTGCGCCGCGGGGAGACCTTGCTCTTGACCGTCGGTATTCCCGTCGTCTTCCTTCTCTTCTTTTCCACCGTGCATGTGGTGTCCACACCGCACCAAAAGGCGGTCGACTTCTTCGTGCCGGGGATACTGGCCCTGGCGGTGATGTCCACGGCGATGGTCTCGTTGGGCATTGCCACCGGATTCGAGCGCGGCTACGGGGTGCTCAAACGTTTGGGCTCGACTCCACTGGGACGGCCCCGCCTGCTGGGGGCCAAAATCGTCACCGTGGTCCTGGTCGAGATACTCCAGGGCGCAGTACTCGTTGCGGTCGGCTTCGCATTGGGCTGGAACCCGGGCGGACACGGCTCGAGCGTGGCCGGCCTCGGCGCAGTTGGCGCGGCGTTGTTGGCTACCGTCGCCTTCGGCGGCATCGGGCTCTTCATGGCTGGCGTGCTCAAGGCCGAAGTCAACCTCGCTGCGGCGAACGGCCTCTACCTCGTCCTGCTGCTCCTCGGGGGCATGATCGTGCCCATCGCCAAATTGCCCGGTGCGGTGGCGGCGGTCGCGAAGCTCCTCCCGGCCGATGCCCTGGCGGCCAGCCTTCATGCCGCTCTGGGCACCGGTTCCGCCGTGCCTCCGCAGTCGTGGGTCGTCCTTGCGGTGTGGGCTGTGGCGGCGCCCCTGGCCGCCGCTCTCAGCTTTCGCTGGGAGTGAGCGCCCGCTCGTCCGCCTTGAAGGCAGACGGTGAGAGTCGGCTGCCCACCACCTTGTCGATGGTCCCGTCACCGTTTACGAACACGGCATAGGGATCACCCTCGAAGTGGAACTTGCTGCTGATGATGGCCAGGTTCTCGTCGTTGGCGACCGGGAAGGTCACCCCGCTGGAGGAGACAAAGGACTGGGCGTTCGAGAGCAGATCCCCACTGTCGACCCCAACCACCCGGATGCGGGAGAGCGGCCCGCCCGCGGCGTCCTCGGACCGCACCGTGGCGGCCAGCTGCGGCAGCTCGGTGTGGCAGAGGGAGCACCAGTCCCCGAAGAACAACAGTACGGTCGGTCGGTCGGGCGTTGCCTTGGGGCTCACCCGTACGGTTCCCGCGCCGTTCACCCGGGCCGCGGTGAACGAGGGCACCGGATCACCGGCTTGGGACACGTCGGACTTCTTGGGCGCACCGATGGAGGTGAAGAGCCCCACAGCCAGGGCGGCGGCGGCGACCAGACCTACTACGAGGAAGACCTTGCGGGGCCGGCGCGGGGCCGGCGCCGGCGGGGCCGGCGGCGCGTCAGGCGGGGCGGCAACGGTCATCAGTGGGCAACTTAGTGAATGTGGTTTGTGATCAACACGTCACCGGCCATAGCCACGAACAACACCGTGAGGTAGGTGATGGAGTAGCTGAAGACCCGCATGGCCTCGCGCCCCGTGGCGCGCCCGGTGCGCGCGAGTCCCCAGAGGCGGGTGGTCATGAAGAGGAAGCCGGCCCCGAGAAGTCCGGCCGCGATCATGTAGATCAGGCCAAGATGAGCCACCGGGCCGAAGAGCAGCGAGATCGCCACCAGGAGCACGGTGTACATGACGATCTCGCGCGTGGTGCGTTTCATCGAGGCTACGACGGGCAGCATCGGGACGTCCGCCGCCGCATAGTCCTCCTTGTAACGCACGGCCAGGGCCCAGAAATGCGGCGGCGTCCAGATGAAGATGACCCCGAACAGCACGATGGGAGCCCAAGAAAGGCTGTTGGTCACGGCGGCCCAACCGACGAGGACGGGCACGGCACCAGCGGCTCCCCCGACCACGATGTTCTGTGAGGACCGACGCTTGAGCCACAACGTGTACACGAAGACGTAGAAGAGAGTGGCCGACACCGCCAACACGGCCGAGAGGAGATTCACGGCCAGCCACAACTCGACGAAAGCACCCGCCTCGAGGCAGAGAGCGAAAGTGAGGGCGGCCCGAGGAGACATGGCCCCCGTCACGAGTGGCCGGTTCTTCGTACGGTTCATCAGCCGATCGATGTCCCGGTCGACCACCATGTTGATGGCATTGGCCCCGCCGGCCGCCAGCGTTCCTCCCACCAGCGTGGCCAGCATCAACCAGATTGACGGCAACCCCCGCCGGGCCACCACCATGGTGGGCAGGGTGGTGACCAACAGCAGCTCGATGATGCGCGGCTTGGTCAAGGCCACGTAGGCGCCGACGGTGGACCGCGCCGAGGGCGAGGCCTGCAGGGTGGGAGCCGGAGCGGACATTTCGCTCAGCCTACGACCAGGCACCCGTTCAGGACCAAGCGGGAGGTCCCGGTACGATTGGCACGAGTGTCGCGACGCCGCCCCTTCACTGTCTCACCCTCCCTCAGCCATCGCCTCAACATCGTGGCCCTGGCCCTGGTGACCCTCATCGTCGTCACGGGAGGGGCCGTCCGCCTCACTGGATCGGGCCTCGGCTGCAGCGACTGGCCGGAGTGCTCTGTGGGTCATCTCACCCCGGCGGTCCAGTTCCACGGGCTCATCGAATTCGGGAATCGCCTGGTCACCGTCATCCTCACGATCGCCGTGGCCGCCGCCTTCCTCGCGACGGCCTTTCGGCGGCCCCGTCGGCGGGACCTGATCTGGCTGAGCGGGGGCCTGGTCGTCGGGATTCTGGCCCAGGCGGTTCTAGGCGGGATCGTCGTATACACAAAGCTCAACCCGTATCTCGTCATGGTGCACTTCTTTGCCACCATGATCCTCCTGGTCAACGCCGTCGTCCTTGTCCACCGCTCGACCCGGGACTACGGGCCGGGATCGGGGCGGTTGTTGGTACCACGCAGCCTGCTCCAGTTGTTCTATGGCGTCCTGGTCGTCCTCGGCTTCGTCATCGCGGCGGGGACGGCCACGACCGGCGCGGGGCCTCTCGGGGGCGAGTCGTCGGGACAGGTGATTGCCAAGCGCATCCCGATCTCCCTGAGGGACCTGGCCGAGCTCCACGCCAGCCTGGTCATGCTCCTGGTCGGCTTGGTGGTAGGACTGGTCGTGGTGCTGCACATGGCGGACGTGCCCGAGCGAGTGCGACGGGCGGGACGGGTGCTCTTGGTGGTCATGGTGGCGCAGGCGGCGGTGGGTTACACGCAGTATTTCACCCACCTTCCCGCAGCCCTCGTGGAAGTGCACCTTCTCGGCGTGACCATCCTCGTCATCGGTGCCACCCAGTGCTTCTTGGCTTGCACCTTCCATGCCCCCGAGGTGATTCCTCTGGTGACTGAGGATGGGAGGGCGGCGGGGGCCAGCCTTCCGATCGGCGCCAGATAGGCTTACCGCTTCGTCTTTCGTCCGGTCAGCCGTCGCACTTTCTTTCAAGTGCCCGGTCGACCCACCGGCCCCCATCGTCTAGCGGCCTAGGACACCGCCCTTTCACGGCGGCAGCACGGGTTCGAATCCCGTTGGGGGTGCTTGAACGGCCTTTTTCGAACTATGGGCCGAATTCTTCCGTAAGTTCGAATGTGAGACTCTTCCTGCAGCCAAATGTTCGTTATTCGAACCTTTGGCCCCATCACGAGCAGTTGGAGAGACCGTAACAAGCTCAGTGATGTCTTCCCTCCTGCCAGAGGAGGAGGGCGTCCTATGGCGACGAATCGTGTACCAGGGGTCCTTCAGCTCCCAGGCTGCCACCTCACCTTGCCTGACCAGCACCCGATCGAAGAACAACTGATTCATCATCCGTCGCACTGGGCCATCCCCACGCACATATATCTGCTCGCAATCATCCAAAATTTGCATCACCATCTGGAAGGGCTTCTCGTAAGCCTCAAACCCCAGGTCAGCCGTGGCAATCGTCCGCTGGCAGTCACTCAGCTCCCGAGCGATACGTTCTTGTTCCTCCTTGGCCAGATCGGAGGGAATCGACCCATCCACAACGCCTCTCGCCACTCGACGGCGTTGCAGCTCCAGCTCGCTGATCTGACGCTTGGCTCGGGTGATCGAGGGGCCGGATTTCGCTCTCCGCTTCTCTAGCTCTTCCTTGAAGTCCTCCTGAATGGCCAGGAGGTCGTCCTCCCCTAGTCGAAGCGCCTGATAAAGCTGGGCGACCTTGTGCTCCAGCTGCGAAGCCAGGACGTACCGCTGAACGCAGCCCTGGCGGCTTCCGACGCAGAAGAAGTAGAGATACTTGCCCTTGGCGTTGGTGAGGCAGAGGCGCCCACCACAGGCCTCACAGAACAGCGTGCCTTTGAGGTAGTGATGGTGGGTTCGTTGGCGCTCACCGACATCGTGGAGCCGCAGAACCCCCTGGACCTTGTTGAACAGCTCTTCTGAGATCAGGGGCTCGTGCCTACCCTGGTACTCGATGCCTCGGAAGAAGACGAATCCGGCGTAGTAGCGGTTGTTAAGAATCCCGGCCATCCGCGAGCGATAGATCGGACGTGACTCCCGGTTAGCGCTCGCGAGGGTGGTCAAGCCCTTCTCGGCCAAAGCATCGGTCAAGGTAATGAGGGTCCATTGACCCGTTGCATACTGCTCGAAGGCCCACTTGATCAGCGGTGCCCTTTCGGGATCTGGCTCGACTGAGCGGATCTCGCGTCCGTCGATGCGCTTTGGCACGTTGATGTAGCCGAGCGGTGCCCGCCCAGGGGTTCCGCCGGACTTGGCCTTCTGAGTCATCCCTTTGACGGCTTCGGTTCCCAGGTTCCGGCTGTAGAACTCGGCGATCCCCGCCATGATGGCGTGGAGCAGCTCCCCGGCGGGAGTCTCGTCGATGTTCTCCTTGACCGACACGAGCTGCGCTCCACAAGCCTTCAACTCGAACATCAAGTTGGCGTCATCGCGGCGATTGCGGGCGAAGCGATCGATCTTGTCGAGAATCACGTAGTCCACATCCTGGTTCTCCCGGATATGCGCCAGCATTCGTTGAAACTCAGGCCGCTCAGCGGTCTTGGCCGACTCGCCCTTGTCGACATAGGTGCCCACAATCTCCGCGCCCAGTTGCTCGGCTTTGCGCTCGCAGGCTTCGCGTTGCGCTGGAAGGGAATAGCCCTCAGGGTCTTCAGCTCGTCCCGCCTGCTTGGCCGTCGATACCCGAAGATAAATGACGGCTCTAAACCGCGGCGCCCCGTCCTGGGTCGGACGGGGCGCCTTCGCTGTCGTGACTTGAGTCATGGCTTCTCCTTCATGGTGAGCCCACCAGGCAACGCCTGGTCTGGTCTCGTAGCCCGATCTGATTAAGGCGCACTTGCATTGCCATCTGCGATACGTCGAAGCGTCGGGCCAAGCGCAAAATATCCTGGACACCCTCTTCGCAGAAGTGGTGCTTGACCTGGGCTCGGGGCATCAAGAGACAGGCAGCGAAGTAGTCGCAGATCCGCTCCGCTCGGTCGTAGGCCGTCACGCCGTCCTTGGGTGGATAGATGAACTTGGCGAACGGGTTGTCGAGGACGTGCTTGAGTTCGTGCGCCAACGAGTAACGCTGCCGAACATTGGGCTCGGCTCCGTTGACGATGATTAGCCAACGTCCACGTGACCATTGAGCGGCACCCGAGACCGGAGACGGCGTCATGCGTTCCACTTGGACGCGCGGCAGTTCGGATATTGCAGATTCCGGGAAGGCCGGCTCCGTGATATCGAGCAGCCGTCGCATCCGAGTGGCTTGCAGCTCGGCCACGCGCATCGCTTCGGCCGTCGTCAAGGGTCGCAAGGGGACCAGATCACGCAGCTGGGAAATGACGTTGTTCATCGGGTCCTCCTTTCTTCGAGTCATACCTTTCGCTGATCAGGTCAAAATGCGCTTCGAGTTGAGCGATGGCCTCCGGCGGAAGCTCGTACTTCGTTCGCAGGTACGGTCCGAAGCCCGGCAAGCCTTCGACGTAGTCGGCGGCGGTGAGTAAAGCAATCGGTTCGAGGTCGAGCACCTCGGCCAACCGATGCATGTGACGGGGGTCGGGATTGCGATAGACACCTTGTTCAAAGCGGGAGAGCCAGCGCGGATCAACATCCGCTAAACCGGCCACCCTGGCAATAGAAAGCTCCTTCCGTTGGCGCGCTTCACGCACCATCTCCCCCGCAGTCATTGTCCTTCCGTCATTCATCGCAAATCCCCTGTTCATTGCCTATATTTTACCAGTGCCCGCGGACGGGAATCCGCGGGCGTTCTTCCGAAAACGGGGGCCAATCCAGGCAAATCTTTTGGATTTTCGGCGGTTCCTGGTGGGAGGGGTGGAAGAGTCGCAACAAACGACCCTTCCACCCCGGACTAGCTACTTACCGCTCCCGCGATTGCCCCGACGAGGTGGCGGTGCGAACCCGATCACGCGCCCCTCTTCAGGCTTGGATGCCGGTCGCCTCCGACCTCCGCTCTTTGGAGCCTCCTCTCCACCGTCCGCCTTGGTGGCGAAAAGCGTCGAGATGGCATCCTTTCGAGCGGAGGCCTCGCGGTCGATCTCATCGAGCACGGCCTTGGCCCGCTCGGCAAGATCGCCTTCGGCTGACTTGCGCTTCAAGTGCTCGTTGATCGCGGTCCTGATCTGATCGATGACCGTCGTGCCTTCGAGCTGGGCGACCAGGCCCAACATTTCGGCAACGTCTTCATCGAGGCGGATGGCCATGGTCTTTTGAGTCATGACGTCCTCCTGACCATCATCCGGCTAGCGGGTCGCACGAGCAGCCTTCGCTGCCGACGGCAGTAGCTATTGGGTAGTACCGGTATTCTCATCCGGTGAACCTCCTCGGTTCTGGCGCGACCGGCGATTCCCTTTTGGAATCGCTAACGAACGGTCGCACGAAACCGACGAGGGTCATGCGGCTTCAGTCTTCAATTGACCACGCAAGCGCTGCCAGGCCAGCGCGGCGTACTCCTTACTGATCTCGATACCAATCCAATCTCGGCCGAGTCGCTCCGCCACCGCTCCGGTTGTCCCCGTGCCGAAGAAGGGATCGAGCACGCAGCCGCGCCGACTTGCTGCAGCACACTTGCAGCGTCGCTCGAGTTCTCCTCGCTGGCGCAGCACTTTCCAGCGTCCGGGATACCGCCGTACTTGGGGATCCTCGCCCGCCAGAATGCGTTTGCCCAAGATGAAGATCTTGCCAGGAGCGTGCTCCCAGGGAGTGCCGCAGCCCGAGCAGACTCGTAACGGGCAGGTAGCCAGGATCGGTCGCTCAACCAGGGAGGTGGGATAGGTGGCGAAATGGGCACCGTGAAAGCTGGCCGTGGGCAGTCGCCAGACATCGCCGGGATTCTTGCCGAGCAGATGGCCGGGAATGCCACCTGGTCGAGATCGGTGCAACCCTGAATTGGATCCGGCCAGGGGTCCAGCCCAATCGGGGCGGCGGTTGCTTGACGTGGTTCCGCCTTTGGATTGCTCCGAGACGTGCGGAACGCGTATGGCATCCAGGTCGAAGAAATAAGACGGTGAACGCACGAGAAGGTAAATCACGTCATAGGTGCAGCTCAAGCGATCACCGACACTCGTCGGCATCGGGTTGGATTTCGCCCAGATGACTTTGTTGCGGACAAGCCAGCCATCTTCAGCCAACGCTAAGAGCAATCGCTCAGGAGCCAGCAGCATCCCCTTGGCCGGGGCGCCGTATTTGGGGTGCCGAGAGTAACTGTCCCCGAGATTGAGCCAGAGGCTTCCCGTCGGTGTCAACGTCCGGGCGACTTCGGCAAAGACCTGTCGCAGCCGCTCGACCCATTCACTAACGGTGTCCTCCAGACCGATCTGCCCGTCGGCGCCGTAGTTGCGGAGCAAGAAATACGGGGGGCTCGTAACGACGCAATCGACGCTGGCCGTCGGCAGCTCACGGAGCCGTTCGACGGCATCACCGAGCAAAATGGTGTTGCGAGGCATCGTCACGCTTGCACCCCCGTCATCAGATCGGGCCCGTCGGCCAACAGACTGACTCGGTGCAACCTCCACGACTCGGCCGGTTGTCGACCGCAACAGTCGGTGATCACCCCGGCCCGCCGCTCGGTGGTGGTCAGCCACAAGACTTGGGGGAAGACACCATTCTGAGCCGTCTCCTTTCCGGAAGCCCAGTACGCTCGATAGGCATCGAGCTTCGTTGTCAGGGTCGACGGACTCTCGGTGCCGAGGTCGACCTCCACGAACCAGGAGTCGACAAACTCACCGTTGCCGATCTTGACGAAACAATCAGGCTTGAGGATGGCCCGACCGCCACCGCGCCCCAAGTAGCGCCGCCATGACATCGGCTCGGCGGAGAACTCCAAGAGATCGATATCCGACTGTCGAGCGATTTCAGTCAGCCGCACCAGAATCTCTGTAACGGACAGGCAGTGCCGAACGAACAGTGCGCCCGGATTGGGTAGACGGCGTCGGGGCCAGCCCTGGGAGAGGGATAGAACCCGCTGGCCGACCTCTCCGAGGCCGTAGACGAACCCTGAAGACCCTGCCCGCTGGCCGCCGACGACTCGGTCAAGCCGATCGACCAGACCACGGTCCGTCATGCTGAGCAGAATCCGCCGCCGGTTACGGGGTGTGTCCGAGACGAAGTGCAAACGCTCAAGCTGATCGGCACTAGCCAGCCTGACATTCGCCAACGTCAACAGTACGTCTCTCTCGCGATCCGTCAGACCTGCTGCCAATGCCAATAGACGAGTCGGTGAGATGTAGCGCCTCGTCATGACTTCGGTTCTCCAGAGATACATACAGTCGATGTGAATCTGGCCGAACTGGGTATGACCACCAGGTATTTTGCGAAGGGCGACTCCGCGCGAGGGGTGCAGCGATCGGACAGGTTGGTGCGGTCATATTCATGACGACCTCCGCTTCGGCCGACCGGGCCCGAGCTAACTGGCCGGTCATGGCGGCGGCGCATCTCCGCTTCGACTTCGGCCCGATCTCGGCCATACAGCCGTCGGGAGTGCTCCCTAATAGCCAGACATCCGATGTGACGGGTGGTGCCGGACGAGTCCTACCCGTGGCCGGAGGGGCGACCCGAGCGCCGGTCGAGAGGGTGACAACCACTTCATGTGCGCCGAGGCCCTGCAAGTCCTGGGCGGTCAGGTAAGGAGCAACCTCCCGAGCCAGACGGGTGGCGTCGGAAGCGCTGGCTTGCCAAGTAACCCGCGATCTCGCGTTCGCCAAAACACTCTCTTGGACCTCTCGGTTTAGCTGGGCGAGATTTTGATGGGCGAGGGTCAGGCCGAGGCACGTCCCACGAAGTGGTGGGGATTGAGGCTGTCATCCCCGGTGGCGATCACTGGGCACGCACGGCTCTCCGGGTGTCGCATCGTCATCATCGCGCGGCGGGTAGAGATTCCATAGACCTTCTGAGAAGTACCGCCGTTCGGCGGAAGCCCACTCGTCGTTGATGTCAAGGACGACGGCACCGCAGAGTCGGATGGCGGCTTGTTCGTTGGGAAAGATCCCGACGAGCGGCTGCGGCGCTTGATCTCTTTGTTGAGGCGCTCGAGCGGATTGGTGCTCCAAATCTGGCGCCAGTGGACTCGGGGGAACGAGCGGAAAGCCAGCACTTCTTCTTTGGCCCGCAGCATCAGCGTGGCAGCCTTGTCGAAACGTTCGGTGAGCATGTTCGCCACGTGATCCCATTGGGCGGAAATATCCTCGGGGCTCACCTGGGCAAAGATCGTGCGAAAGGCGGCCGAGACCATCTCTTGGTGGCCCTTGGGGATGTTGGCCAACAAGTTGCGGGCAAAGTGCACCCGGCAGCGTTGGTGGCCCGCCCCTTGGAAGCAACGCCGGATGGCGGCCACCAAACCTGCATGCTGGTCGGAGATGACGAGACGCACACCGGCGAGCCCCGGCGTTTGAGCCCACGCAAGAACTCACGCCAAAAGGCCTCGTCTTCGGAGTCGCCGATCTCGATGCCCAGATCTCACGGCGGCCGTCCTCGGTGACACCGGTGGCGACGACCACGGCCTTGGAGGTCACCTGGTGATCGGCGCGCACATCAGGTAGGTGGCATCCAGCCAGATGTAGGGGAACCGGACATGGTCGAGCCGGCGTCCCCGGAAGGCTCCGACCGCCTCGTCGAGGCCCGCACGAATCCGACTGACCTCGGACTTGGAGATTCCCGCTCTCGAGCCCATGGCCTCGACCAGGTCGTCGACGGCCCGGGTTGAGACCCCGTGGACGTAAGCCTCCATGACCACGGCATAGAGGGCCAGATCGATGCGCCGACGGGGCTCGAGGATTGAAGGGAAGAAGCTCCCGCGGCGCAATTTTGGGATAGCCAGGTCGACGTCGCCGGCCTTGGTGGTGAGCACCCGGCTGCGGTGCCCGTTACGTTCGTTGGTGCGGTCGTCGCTGCGCTCATACGCTCAGCGCCGATCGACGCGGGCAGTTCGGGCTCGATCAACTCCTGGCAGACGAGCGGACCCATTTTTCGGATCAGATCCAGCCCTTCGCCCGATTGGAAGGCGGCAAGCAGCTCGGACAGGACAGACTGGTCCGGGCCATCGGTGTGTATCCTTTGGTGCGTTCGGACAGGAACACACCGAGGATCATGCCGCTTGCCCCCCTATGGGTGGACCCTCGGACGCACATCAAAGCCCACGACTCTGGGGGACGTTGCCGTCAGGCCGAGTTTGAGGCTCCGCGCCTCGGCGAGGAGGCTCGGTATCGGAGTCGGAAGAGCGACGAATCGTTGAACTCATCGATGAACAAGAAGACGGCGTCGGGCGTCGGAACCAACTGAGCCCGTCGTTGGACGCTCTGCCACAGACGGGCGATCAGGATGCCACCGAGCAATGAAGCTGCGTCCTTGCCCAGGAGGCCTTCGCTCAAGGGCACGAGCAGGACGCGCCCAGGACAGAACATTGTCGAAATCAAGAAGCGGAGAGGACCGGCCAAGTACATTGCGCAGTCGTGGCCGGACGAGGAACACTTTTCCATTTGTTGAGCACCGGACCCGTAGTTGCGCCCGTTCTGACTCGCTGATCGCCTCATAGCTGGCCGAGAAAGGAAGTAGCCCCACTGGGTCGTCGAGGCGCCCGACGAGCTCCGCCGAAACGCTGCGTCCGTCAGCAGCAGGGGAATTTAACCAAGGTCATCCCGGGAACACCGACCAGGGTCTGAGCAACGCCGCTCGCAAGATGTCGTCTGTTCGAGTGCCGAGGCCCCAGGTACACAGTCCGCCCGCCACGTGCCAGGTAACACCTGTTCCGCTACCAGGTCCGGCTGATCGACATCTCTGGCTAGGCATTCATTCCAATCTTGCACGCTCATCGTCGGGTCGGGTCGAGCACAAACGCACGCTGTCTAACCGATGGCGCTGGAAACTCGCTGGAGACTGTCTGTGATGAAGATCGGGTTTGGGGCTTAATGACCATCCCTCTCGGCCAGCTGCAAAACTGCATGTAACGAGATTCAAGATCAAGGTTGACTTCCGAGCTCCGGCGGGGCTATCAAATGAAGGTGCCGGAGACTGTCGACCTTGGAGAGAGCCAGTGGGCGAAGCGGACCGGTAGCAGATGAATCAGCGACGACGCGGCAACCACTACGCTCGATCTCGGACGCCGGGGCGAGCTGTCGAGTGCCACCGAGATGCAGACCTTGGAGACCGACGCCCGAATCGGGAAGGCGACGAGTCCCGTCAGCCCTCGGCACTATTGAGCTTGGACAGGGTCGTTTGAAGATGGGGGGTCGTCGATTCACGAGAGCGTGTTTGTTTTTGCTGGTGCCAGATGTCGTTCGGCCAGATGTGAGCCTCGGTGCGCTTCGGCCGTGTGGAAAGCACCGTCAGGCGCCGAGGAAGTCGCCGATCTCGCTCCGGGGATCGGGCTCTTCACGCCAAGGCGGGATGGCGATCTATAGAGCGGTCGGGAGTATTTGTCATGCTCAGAGTTCCGACGGCTGGACGGTCGGGTCGCGTTCTTCCTGAGCAGAGCGTTCGTGAAGGTTCCGGAGTCGGCAAACGAGAACCGATCGGCAAGAGACGTACGAGTCCTGACACGATCATCGCCTCGTCCTGTTCCGTCGAGTGCCGCAGGTGAGGATGGCACTGCTCGTGGCGGCAGCAGCGGCCGACAGATGCAGCGCCGGTGATCAGGCGACGTAGCTCATCAGTTCTCCCGCCAGCGTCGTGCTTGCACCTTGTACGCACCATCGGGAACGGCAGACACGTTGGGCATCGCAGCCCGCAGATGGGTCTCGACGATGCCCACCTGCGAAGGTTCGATCAAGAGACGATGGACGATCCCGCCCTCGGTCGACACAATCTCAAAGACCAGGCCTCGGATCGCAAAGAGACTGCCCCAGTGCGGACCTCGAAGACCGGACAGACCCGACAAGAACTGTTCGACCTCTTCAAGTTTCAGATCACCGGATAACTGAAGCCGATAGGGCACAAGGCTCCTCGACCACTGCGCCGACTCTCTGAGCTTCAGAACGACGATCGCCCCCGTCGGCAACAACCCAGCGGCACCCAACAAGCCAATAGCGGCGCCTGGTTCAATCATGACGTTCACCCCTGTCTGATTCCGCATCCACGACGGGCTGCTTAGCTTTGGCAACGGCTTCCTCCGCTACCAGTTGGTCAACCAGCGCCAGGAGGGCCAATACGAAGAGACGCCGATCGATCTTCGGTTGCCAGATTGGAACGATGCCGATTGGTCGGTTCCGTCGAGCCATTGTCTATCTACCCCCCTTCGCGTTAGTGCGGACTCCTATCCGCTGATTTCGTCTTGTTGATCGCGATGTTCGGATCAAGTGAGCCGTCTTTGTTGTTGTACCGCGGACGCCAGTCCGCGCCAATTGACGAAGCTCCAGAAATCTCTGTTTAGATCGCAGAAACTTCTGGAGCTTCCGACAGCCGGTCGTTACAGCCGCCGCAGCAGAAGCCAGAGAACTGCAATGGTGACGCCGAGCGCCCCGATACTCGGTAACACCGGAGCGATTGGCCAGTCGGCCACACGAATCCCGATGCAGACGGCAACGACGATGCCCAGTCCTGATGTCACCCGGCTCCCCAAAAGAATCATTCACTTTCACCACTGACGCTGTGCCTTACCTCCCGATACATTGCTTGCCGCGCCGTATCCGTTATCTCTTGGACGCGCCAGGCCTCTTCCAGTTCGTCGTGCTCTGTCTGCACCAAACTGGATTGACTGGATTCCGACGCATGCATGAGAAAGGTCATCAGCGCGGAGACGAAAAACAGCAGAAGCACCATTTCAACAGTCACCTTCTAGAACCTCCCAGCGATTCCAGCGACCTCTGCCGTCATCGCAGCTGTTGCAATATCCACGATTGTGCGAAGGCGCCCTTCCGCTAGGGGTACTTGTTGCAACAATTGGCCTTCCAACTCCGAAAGTGAGGCGACCGCGAAGAGCGCCTGCTGGGCGACGAACTCGATGCCACGAACTCTTGCGGCTTGGGCCAGAGCCTCATGTCGCACGTGATCAAGTTCACGGAGGACGGACACCGGTAAGCGTCGGTTTGGACTTCTGGGAACAAGGTTGGCACTCACGACCAGCCCTCCTCGCAGCAGAAGGGACAAAGCTCGGTCTCGGCGTCGAACAGGAACCCTCGGTGAAATCCGGGGCACCCCTTGTCGTGGCAGCGGGCCAGCTCCAGCTCGGGGTCGATGAATCGATCGCAGTCCCGCTCGATCACCATTCCAAACGGTGTATTCACTTGTTTCCTCCATGCTCTTGATCGGGCTTGTTCCCGACGTACTCACTCTGGAGGTTGGTATCCACCAGGTCATGGGCGGCAGGTGGGAAGTTTCTGGGCAATAATTGGGCGTGAGTGGAGTGACAGAATCCCGACAGGACAACTCAGATCTGATTGAGGCAATTGCCGTGGAGCTTCGTAACGCACGCACCGCCAGTCGTGCCTTATCTGCCGCACACTTTGGGACCGCGGAGGTTCTTCTAGCTCAACCGGCGGTGAGCGCGAGGGTCGGCAACGGTGCCGCCGACCTAGCTGACTCAGCGATGGCGTTAGTTCTCGACGTGATCGATGAGGATCTGGCCGAGCAAGACAGCACTGCGGCGCGCATATTCTTCGGAATTGACAAAGACGCGGCAGCGATGAACTTCGCAAGCCGATATGCCGAGATGGGTCTCAGAGTCGGACGAAGCGCCGACTACTGGGGGCGCCGGGAATTTCAACTTCCCTTGACCAGAGACATCGCTCGACACATTCTGATCCGAAATGCGGCAGTGCCCGCGCCCCCGACGGAGGGACGATTTTCACGCGAGTTAATCGATCGTGTGATGTATACGGGAAGGAGAAAGGGACTGAGACAGTTTCTGGGAGGTTTGATAGACCCTTGGAAGTCGGGCCGATTTGACGGGGGGGAACAGTTCTATCTGCGGTCGCTCTGGGGTGCCGCTCAGTTCACGCACAACTATTTTACGTTTACAGGACCAATGAAGCAGCTTCTGGGCGATGACTATCTGTACTTGACTGAAATGTTGTAAATCACGGTCGAAAACGGCAGCACCTGAGCAAGAAAAAACATGATCGAAAACGGCAGCACCTGAGTATCCCCGGATCTGTTCGATCCCGCTTCAAGGCTTTGGGCCTGAGCGGACGAGCAGAACGGGAGAAGGGTGCACACCGACATGGACCAATGGACCGAGATCCGAAGGAAGGTCCTGGTAGAAGGCGCGTCGAAGCGCTCCATCCACCGTGATTACGGGATCGGCCATCAGGCCCTGGCCAAGATCCTGGCCAACGCCGAACCTCCCGGCTATCAGATGGCCGAGATCCGCCGAAAGCCCGTGCTCGGGCCCCATCTGGCCACCATCGATCAGATCCTGGCCGACGACAAAGAGGCCCCGCCCAAACAGCGCCACACGGCGCGGCGGATCTTCGAGCGCCTGCGTGACGAGTACGGCTACACGGGGTGTTACTCCCAGGTGCAGACGGCGGTGAAGCGGGCCAAGGCGTACTCGAAGGAGGCGTTCGTCCCGCTCTCGCATCCACCGGGACATGCCCAGTTCGACTTCGGCGAGGCCACCGTCGAGATCGCCGGCGAGCGGGTCAAGGCCGCGCTGGGTGTCATCACGCTGCCGTATTCGGACGCCTACTTCCTCTCCGCCTATCCGCGCGAGTGCACCGAGACCTTCCAGGCCGCCCACGTGGCCGGCTTCGAGTTCTTCGGCGGCGGTGCCGCTGCGGATCTCCTATGACAACACCACCATCGCGGTGGCCAAGGTGATGGGCAAAGAGCGGGCGCTGACCAGGGGATTCTTGACCCTCGAAAGCCATCATCTCTTCGACCACCACTTCTGCCGGGTGGGACGGGGCAACGAGAAGGGCCACGTGGAGAACCACGTCGGCTACTCCCGGCGCAACCTGTTGGTCCCGGTTCCGTCGTTCCCGTCATGGGCGGCGCTGAACGAGTACCTGGCCGCAGCCTGTTATGCCGACCTGTTCCGCCGGGTCCGGGGCAAGGTCGGCACCAAGGCCGAACGCCTGGTCGAAGACCGCGCCGCCATGTTGGCGCTGCCGGCCGAGACCTTCGAGCCCCGACGGGTCGCCCAGGGTCATGCCAACTCGCTCTCCCTCGTGCGTTTCGACCGCAACGACTACTCGGTGCCGACCGCCCATGCCCACCACGAAGTCAGCGTCATCGGCGGGATCGAAGAGGTGGCCATCACCAGCGGGACCGAGGTGATCGCCCGCCACCGCCGGCACTGGGGCAAAGAGCGCACCACCTTTGACCCGATCCACTACCTGGCCCTCTTGGAGCGAAAGCCCGGTGCGATCGACTTCGCCCGGCCGCTCGAGAACTGGGAGCTGCCCGATTGCTTCGCGACCTTGCGCCGGCGCCTCGAAGCCGACCTCGGCGACAAGGGGACGCGCGAGTTCATCAAGGTGCTGCGGCTCTTGGAGAACGCCACGCTGCCCGCGCTGACCAAAGCGGTGGATGCGGCCATCACCATCGGGGCCACCGGATCCGACGCCATTGCGCTGATCCTCATGCACCACGCCGAGGAACCGGTCGGGCTCTTCAGCCTCGACGGCCACCCCCACCTCAAAGCGGTGGCCATCGACCCACCGGACCTCACCGCCTATCAGGCCCTCACCGGACTCAGCGCATGAGCGTTTCCCCAGGTCACTCCGGGCACCCGAGTCCAGCGCACACGTTCCATCGCCTCTCGGGGCACCACAGCCGGCGCCAACGCGCCAAACGAAAGGAGCAACACCATGAAAGCCACAGAGACCAAGTCCACCGTGCTCTTGCACCACCATCTCAAGGCCCTCCGTCTCCCGACGGTGGCGGCCGAGTGCGAGAAGGTGGCCACCCAGGCCGCCGCAGACAACGCCGATCATCTCTCCTATCTCTTGCGCCTGACCGAGCTGGAGCTCTTAGAACGCGAGAAACGCTCGGCGGAGCGCCGGGTCAAGTTCGCGCGCTTTCCGACCATCAAGACGCTCGAGACCTTCGACTTCGCCTCCCGGCCCTCGGTCAACAAGGTGCTGATCGCCGAGCTGATGCGCTGCGAGTACATCGACAAGAAGGAGAACATCTTGATGGTGGGCAATCCCGGCACCGGGAAAAGTCACCTGGCCACCGCACTGGCCGCGGAGGCCTGCGCCAAGGGTTATCGGGTCCGCTTCATCCGCACCACCGAGTTGGTCACCGCCCTCATCGAGGCCAGAGACGAGCGGAGTTTCCTGCGCCTGAAGGGTCAGTTCGCCAAGCTGGATCTGCTCGTCCTCGACGAACTGGGCTACGTGCCCGCCTCCAAGGTCGGATCCGAGCTGCTCTTCGACGTCATCTCCACCGCCTATGAGCGCACCAGTCTGATCGTGACCACGAATCTGCCCTTCGAGTCGTGGACCGAGGTGCTCGGATCCGAACGCCTCACCGGAGCCACGCTCGACCGGCTCACGCACCGCTGTCGGATCATCGAGACCAAAGGCGAGAGCTACCGGCTCCAAGACGCCAAGGCCCGCACGAGGCGCCAGCCAAACCCGTCACCGAACCTGTGGACGAACCCACTCCCTCAAGCTAACTTCACACAACCGAACTGCTGCCGTTTTCGACCATTTCGCGCTGCCGTTTTCGATCGTGATTCACAACAAGCTGGGCGAGGACACGTTCCGGACTGAGAGCTACATCGTCCACTACGCACAACGGATGCGAAATGAACAACGTCGCTCCGATTAGTGCGTTTTGGCGCTGACGCTAGCCCCTGGGAGATTCTTCCTCTCTGGGGGCTTTTTTTTGTAGCGTCCCCCTTCCACTCTGTCCTTCCTTGTGAACGTCAACTGTGGCCGCAGAGCACTTGCAAACTCGACGTCATCAACCACCTTGAGTTTTTTCGATGCATTCGAGACTCCAGATGGCTTTTTGTGGCCGGCTCTCCGCTTGTCTCGATTCTGGGGCTCGTAAACAAGTAGGTTTGATTCATGGCTTGGCGGGGGCTCCCTCCAAATCAAAATAGGCCTGCCCCACGATACTGTTCATAACCCCCGGACCCAGATACATCGCCCTCGTACCGTCGAATCCATAGTCGTTTAGCGTAAAGATGAGGGTGTCCTGTGGCACTTCTACCAGATCATGGCCAACAGGGCGGCGTCTCTGACCGCTGGCGCCGTTCACTGTCCGGTGACGCTCCTTTCCAATATCAACCCTGGATTCACGCCCCCGGTGAACTACTCGCTGATAAATACCACCGGACTCGACGCCGAGACCACAGTCTTCAACTCGGTGACCATTCCGGCCATTGTTGGGTATGGGACGAACGACGGGGTAGTAGGGCACAACTCAGCTGGGACGAATGGTCCTGTATCCAACACCGACGCCATCATCACCAACCAGCAGACGGCGCAGCCCAGCCATCAGGTGATCCGCAACACCACAGCGGACAACCACGCCATTCTCCCGTCCGACTCGGGGCAGCAACTTGCCAGCACGCCGAGCGCCACGGCCCTGTCCTCGATGGGCACGCTCCACGTCGCCGATACCAACGGGATGACCGGATCATCCGGACACATGTCCATCTTCGCCTCGGACAATCTCTGGCACACGGTCACGTTCACCGGGTCGACCTCAACAACGTTCACAGGCTGTACCTATTCGGGAACGCCCTCGGCCACGGTCATCAACGGCTCGCCGATCTTCTCTCGGGCGATGGTCCGACCCACTCGATGAGCTACCCGTACTGGTTCTCTACCGTTGTGGACCCGCTGTGTCCGAAGTCTTTCTGACGAGCCATGGTGGGACCTAGTTGTATGCGTGCTCCCGTTCCAGGTCTCTGATCCGCCATCGAAGTCGGATTGCATAAACCCCGACGACGGCTGTGTAGCCAACAGAGATGAAGATCACTACCTTCTCCGCGATGTCGTATTGCGAGATCCACGTGACGCTGAGAGCGGCGGCAAGGGAGGTGAGGCCGAATAGGACAATCAAAGACCCCGTGATTACCTCTGTCATAAACTGGGGACTGCTTACTGACTCGTATTCCTTTTTCCAATCCTTCTGCACTCGGGGAACCACCAACAACTCATCATCGGGGGGATATCCATTCAAACCGACTCGTAGTCGCGCTCTCAGATCGATAGATATGTCCTTGTATCCTGTAAGCAGCATGTAGAACCTAATTGACACTTCGTACACAAGGACACCAACACTCATGACCACGGCAGCTAGCGCAGCAGCCACCGTGAATAGAATCTCGACCTCGTTGGGTCCGCTCCTGGCCGCTAAGGAGGCGATTACTCCGATGGCGACGGACGTAAGGGTCAGAAAGAATATGAAGAAGGTATTTCGCTCATTCTCGATGTGCCGATAGTGCTCCAAGGCCTGATCAAAGTCATGAAGCAATAGGTCTCGAGTCTCGGCGTTGATCGGCAAGTCCCCTCCCATCAGCGTTCGAAGCCGCGACACCGTCGTCTTGCAGCTGGCGTTACCGCTTCGCCAAAGAATAGGTTGGCGGACCCGATCGGTTGTTCACTTGTAAGATTCGATGGCGAAACTATCGCAGGCAAACCACCTGTTAGCCATCACTCCCCCTGGACCAAGCCAGCCACATCTCAAATGCCTGTCGTGCCTGGGCGGTCAGCTCTTCGGGCGCATCGGTTGTCGGGTCGGTTATGAATTCCTCCATGGCAGTTCCGAGCCACAAGTACATATCAGCGCCACCCTTTGCGGGGCCTGGATCTCGTATCGGAGAATCGCAGCTGGGTCGAGGATTCGCTCGGGCGTCTGGGCGTCCTTATCAGTTACCAATTTGATGACGAACCCACCCGTCCACCACGACGAGCTTCGGAGCCTCAAACATCCATAGGGCTTTTTCTGGTGAGATCTCTCCGTCACCTTCCATGGGAACGACGATACCAAAAGAGTTTGACTATCGAACAAGTGTTCGATCCAGTAAAATGGGCTCTATGGTGGGGAAACACTGATATGAGACATCAACGACATTTGGAGGAGCAAGGGATGACCGGTAATAGGGCGGCAGGTTTCGCATGGACTAATAGCCGTCTGAAGGTCCGATTGGTCGTGAAATGAGCCAGAGCAAAGAATCGAGCGCGCCGAGCTTCACAAGACGATCTGGCGTATCGCCAACGATCTGCGTGGCAGCGTCGATGGCTGGGACTTCAAAAGCTACGTCCTGGGGATCTTGTTCTACCGATTCATCTCCGAAAATCTGGCTGCCTACCTTAACGAGTGGAACGCGAAGCAGGCGAGAAGGACTTCGAGTACGCCAAGCTGACGGATAAGGACGCTGAGTTCGGCCGCAAGGAGACGGTTGACGAGAAGGGCTTCTTCATCCTCCCGAGCGAGCTGTTCGTAACGTCCGCAAACGAGCAGAGGGCGATGAGAACCTGAACGAGACCCTTGAGCGAGTGTTTCAGAACATCGAGGGGTCGGCGATCGGAACCGACAGCGAGGACGATCTGAAGGGTCTGTTTGACGACCTCGACGTCAACAGTCAGAAACTTGGCCAGACCGTAGCGAAGCGCAACGAGAAGCTCGTGAAGCTACTCGATGCCATCGGCGACCTGAGCCTCGGTGACTTCACCGACCACTCCATCGACGCCTTCGGTGATGCCTACGAATACCTAATGCAGATGTACGCCTCAAGCGCGGGTAAGTCCGGTGGCGAGTACTACACGCCGCAGGAGGTCAGCGAACTTCTAGCCCGAATCACCGTGGTCGGCAAGAAGGCAGTGAACAAGGTCTACGACCCTGCCTGCGGATCCGGCTCTCTCCTGCTCAAGTTCGCCAAGGTGCTTGGCAAAGACAACGTGCGACAGGGTTTCTTTGGCCAGGAGATCAACCTGACGACGTACAACCTCGCTCGCATCAATATGTTCCTGCACGACGTGAACTACGAGAAGTTCGATCTTGCACATGGGGACACCCTCCTAGACCCCGCGCACTGGGACGACGAGCCGTTTGAAGCGATCGTCTCCAATCCGCCATACTCAATCAATTGGGAAGGCGACAGTAACCCGTTGCTAATTAACGACCCTCGCTACGCTCCCGCCGGGGTACTCGCGCCAAAGTCGAAGGCCGACCTTGCCTTTACGATGCACATGCTCAGTTGGCTCGCCGTCAATGGTACGGCCGCAATCGTTGAGTTTCCGGGGGTCCTCTACCGATGCGGCGCAGAACAGAAGATTCGCAAGTACCTAGTTGAAAACAACTATGTGGATACCGTGATTCAACTTCCTGAGAATCTGTTCTTCGGGACCACGATCAAGACCTGCATCTTGGTTCTGAAAAAGTCGAAGAAGGACAACTCGGTTCTATTTATTGACGCGTCGCACGAGTTCGTACATGTCGGGAACAAGCACAAACTCTCTCCCGAAAACCAAAGGACCATCCTAGATGTGTTTGTGAAGCGTGAGACCGTAGACCGCTTCGCTCTGCTGATCTCAAACAAAGATATTGCGGCAAACAGTTACAACTTGACGGTCTCCTCGTACGTCGAAACCGAAGAAACCGCAGAAGCAATCGACATAGCCGTGCTGAACAGCGTGATAAAGCGGACAGTCGCCCGCCAATCCGAACTTCGCGACGCCATCGACGCCATCATCGCTGACCTCGGGAGCGATCTGTGAGCGGATTGACAAGCTAATTGCTCGCCTCGCTCCGCATGGAGTTGAAGTGAAGACACTTGGTGATATCGCAACGCTCGTAAGAGGAAACGGAATGCCGAAGACAGACCTCACCGACAGCGGAGTCGGGGCCGTACACTATGGGCAGATCTACACTCGCTATGGCACATCGACAATCGACACGTTGTCGTTTGTATCGCCGAATACGGCGGCCAAACTGACCAAAGTAGATCCAGGTGACCTCATCGTTACAAACACCAGCGAGAACATCGAAGACGTCGGTAAGGCTGTGGCATGGCTCGGTGAACACCAGATCGTGACTGGTGGCCACGCGACAGTCGTAAAACATCATGAGGATCCCAAGTACTTGTCCTACTGGTTTCAGTCCGCATCGTTCTTCGCTCAGAAGCGAGCGCTTGCCACCGGTACCAAAGTGATAGACGTATCGGCCAAGCAGCTCGCGAAAGTGAAAATCCCTATTCCTCCCGCGAGGTGCAAAGCGAAATCGTGAAATCCCTGGATCTCTTCGCCGACCTAAAGACGGAGCTCGAAACGGAGCTTGAAACGGAGTTGGAAGCACGGAGGATTCAGTATGCACACTACCGGGGTGCTCTTCTCAACTTTCCGGACTCGGGCGAGGTTCAGTGGGTTACGTTGCCTGATGTCTCAGTGAACCGGGATGCAAATCGCCGGCCAGTGACTAAGGCAGCGCGTGAGGCCGGCGACTATCCGTACTACGGGGCTTCCGGAGTTGTCGACCATGTCAGCGACTACATCTTTGATGGCGACTACCTACTCGTATCGGAAGACGGAGCAAATCTCCTGGCTCGATCGACGCCGATTGCCTTCTCGATCTCCGGGAAGGCGTGGGTCAACAATCACGCCCATATCCTGGAGTTCAAAACCTACGACGAGCGTCGGTTCGTTGAGATCTATCTCAACTCGATCGACCTAAGCCCCTTTGTCGGCGGGGGTGCCCAGCCAAAGCTTAACCAAGCCAACCTAAACAAGATTCCGCTTCCATGGCCAGCGCCAGAGAATCGACACCACATCGTAGACACACTCGACAAGCTCGACTCAGTCGTGAAGGAGATGTCCACAGCCCTTCGATCGGAGTTGGCGGCGCGACGTAAGCAATACGAGTACTACCGAGAATGCCTGCTGACCTTTGAGGAGGCGGTCGCATGAACGAGCCGAAGGCAAAGCGCTATGAGCCGATTGCCGTCAGTTCTGAGAGCACGGTCGTTGCCGAGTTCATCCCGGATGCGGCATCTGCGACCGCTTACCAGTCCGAGGCCGAACTGGAGCGCGAGTTCATCAAGCTCCTGCAGTCGCAGGCGTACGAGTACCTCCCGATCACATCTGAAGCGCAGCTCATCGCGAACCTGCGCACGCAGCTTGAGGCTCTGAACGCGATCGCGTTCTCAAATGAGGAGTGGGATCGCTTCTTCACCGAGAACGTCGCCGGTGCCAATGACGGCATCGTCGAGAAGACCGTCCGCATCCAAGAGGACCACGTCCAGGTCCTCAAGCGTGACGACGGCTCGACCAAGAACATTCACCTCATCGACAAGACCAACATCCACAACAACCGGCTGCAGGTCATCAACCAGTACGAAATCGGCCAAGCGAGGGAGGAGCGGCGCGCTCAAACCGCTACGACGTGACGGTCCTCGTCAACGGCCTGCCGCTGGTGCACATCGAGCTCAAGCGCCGCGGCGTGGATATCCGCGAGGCGTTCAACCAGATCGACCGCTATCAGCGCGACAGTTTCTGGGCCGGCTCGGGCCTGTTCGAGTACGTCCAGCTCTTCGTGATCAGCAACGGCACGCTGACCAAGTACTACTCCAACACCACCCGCCGCCAGCACCTAGCGAATCTCGTGGCGCCAAGAGGGGCCGCAAGACTTCCAACTCCTTCGAGTTCACCTCCTGGTGGGCGGACGCGACCAACAAGCCGATCCAGGACCTGACTGGCTTCACCAAGACGTTCTTCGCCAAGCACACCCTGCTCAACATCCTGACCCGGTACTGCGTGCTCACGGCCGACCAGCTGCTGCTGGTCATGCGCCCGTACCAGATCGTCGCGACTGAGCGGATCTTGCAGAAGATCGAGATCTCCACGAACTACAGACAGCTCGGCACCATCGCTGCTGGCGGCTACGTCTGGCACACCACCGGATCGGGCAAGACGCTGACGAGCTTCAAGGCTGCGCAGCTCGCCTCCAAGCTCCAAGACGTCGACAAGGTGCTGTTTGTCGTCGACCGCAAGGACCTCGACTACCAGACCATGCGCGAGTACGACCGCTTCGAGAAGGGTGCGGCGAACTCGAACACCTCAACGGCCGTACTCAAGAAGCAGCTCGAAGACCCGGGGGCCAAGATCATCATCACGACGATCCAGAAGCTCGCGACGTTCATCGGCGGCAACAAGGGCCACGCCATCTACGACGGCCATGTCGTGATCATCTTCGACGAGTGCCACCGCTCGCAGTTCGGCGACATGCACACCGCGATCACCAAGGCGTTCAAGCGCTACAACCTGTTCGGCTTCACCGGCACCCCGATCTTCGCGGTCAACGCCAGCAGCAGCGGCAACCCGAACCTGCGGACCACGGCGCAGGCGTTCGGCTGTTTCCTCCACGGCGACCCGACGCAGTGCCCGCCCGACCAGCACCAACTGGCGGTCCACACCTACACGATCGTCGACGCCATCAGCGACAAGAACGTCCTGCCGTTCCGCATCGACTACGTCAACACCATCAAGCTCCCCGACGGAGTAAACGACAAACAGGTTTCGGCTATCGACACCGAGCGAGCACTTCTAGCTCCCGAGCGGCTCCGGCAAGTCGTCGGATATACCCGTGAGCACTTCGACCAGAAGACCAAACGTGCTGAGCACTACTCACTCCAGGGCAAGCGCGTTCACGGCTTCAACGCCCTGTTCGCCACGGCATCGATCGAGGCCGCCAAGCGCTACTACACCGAGTTCAGACAGCAGCAGCAAGACCTCACGCCGGACCAGCGGCTGAAGATCGGCATCATCTTCTCCTACGCCGCCAACGAGGACGTCGGCGACGACTACCTCGACGAGGAGGGCTTCGAGACCAGCTCGCTCGACCAGTCCTCGCGGGACTTCCTCGACGCCGCTATCCAGGACTACAACGCCATCTTCGGCACCAGCTTCGACACCTCGTCCGACAAGTTCCAGAACTACTACAAGGACCTGTCGCTGCGGCTGAAGAACCGCGAGATCGACCTCGTCATCGTCGTCAACATGTTCCTGACTGGCTTCGACGCCACCACGCTCAACACGCTGTTCGTCGACAAGCGCCTCGTCAACCACGGCCTGATCCAGGCGTACTCGCGCACCAACCGCATCCTGAACTCGGTCAAGACCTACGGCAACATCGTCTCCTTCCGCGACCTGGAGGAGGAGACCAACGAGGCCATCGCCCTGTTCGGCAACAAGGACGCACGCGGCATCGTGCTCCTCAAGCCGTACGGCGACTACTACGCCGAGTATGCGGAACGCGCCCAGGAGTTGCTGGAGAAGTTCCCGCTCGGCGAACCGATCGTTGGCGAGGCCGCGCAGAAGGAGTTCATCGCCCTCTTCGGTCAGATCCTGCGACTAGAGAACATCCTGACCGCTTCGACGAGTTCGCCGGCAACGAGCTGCTTACCGAACGCCAGGCCAGGACTACCGCAGCGTCTACCTCGACCTCTACGCCGAGTTCCGCAAAGAGGCGATCTCAGAGAAGGAGTCGATCAACGACGACATCGTCTTCGAGATCGAGCTCATCAAGCAGGTCGAGATCAACGTCGACTATATCCTGATGCTCGTTCAGAAGTGGCGCGAGATCCGAGGTGACGGCTCCGACAAGGAAGTGGATGCCGTCAGGAAGATCCAGCGAGCCATCGACTCCAGCCTGACCCTGCGCAACAAGAAGGACCTCATCATGGACTTCGTCGATCGTGTCTCGGCAGACGGCGAGATCGACGAGGAGTGGCGTGCTTACGTCGAGGCGAAGCGCGTCGCTGAACTCGACGACATCATCGCCGAGGAAGGACTCAAGCCCGAAGAGACCAAGGCCTTCATCGAGCATGCCTTCCGCGACGGCCGAGTCCCGATAACCGGCACGGCCGTCACCAGAATTCTGCCGCCCGTCTCACGCTTCTCTGCAGACGGTGGCCACGGCGAGAAGAAGCAGCGAGTGCTTACGCGTCTTGGCTCGTTCTTCGAGAGATTCTTCGGACTCAGTTCGGACGGGGGCAGGGAGTAAGCACCAGGTGTCAGAAGCAAGCGCAAACCCTCACCCTGACGGGGGCAAGATCCCTAGTGGGCAGATTCGCTGGCTAGCCTCTCCTCGATTCGCCGGATTCCGAGGTCGGTTATCAGAACGCGGCCAGACCGAACGACAACCTGTCGAACCTTCGGGCCCTGCAAATCCTTGACCGCCTGCCGCACACCGGAGGGGGCCTTTGGAATGGCGGCAATGAGGTCAGCGAGCGATCGACCGTCCGGAGCATGGAATAGATGGACAAGGACCTCTTCTTGGGTAGTAAACCGCACAGATTGGAGAAGGGGTACGTCTTGATAGGTCCGGATGAGGGGCTGTGGGAATCGGGCGAATACACGGACGATCTCGGCGACCTCTTCTCGGTCTCCAGTGACGAAGAGGCGAAGCAGTTCAGCAAGAACCCACCGGGAGGCCTCGAGGATGAATCGGCTATCAATCTCATTGGCCGTGTACGTAGGTGACACATGGACGGCTCCCCGCTGGCTACGAAGTTTGTAGATGGCCCGGATGACCTTCGCCAGATGAATGGCTGATTGTGGCTCGGGGAAGTGGTGTGGAACTTGTTGGTTGTCGATGTACTTCAGGCAGTCGTCGACCGATTTCGTGACGGAGACATTTTGTGAATCAATCGAGTACGTGATTCTTGCTGCGACCTCTGCAAATCGACCACCGTCCAATTCGGTGTATTTCCAGCGTTTGAGTAGAAAGTTCTCTTCTAATGCGACGCTTTCGTCGATCAGCTGCGTCGCCAGTCGTGAGTCAACGTTCGCCTGCAATGCCACTTTCAGCTCGTCGGGTGTCACGACCCTGCTTTCGCTGACAAGTACTCCTCCCCTCCAGGAAGAACGCGGATCTTGTCGTCTTGGGTCGAACGGTTCACGTGTGCCGTCCGGTGGTTTGATCGGTAGTTGGCTGCTATCTCGCCAGCCGTAATGCCATCTCCGAGGTGGTCACTGAGCCACACGACCTCCTTATTCGTAACGGCTCCGATACCTAGCTCCTTCGCCTTGATGACGGTCCATAGGAACTTGTCGGTCTTGGTCTTTAGCTTGTGGAAATCCGGGTATCCGCTCATCGTCGGGACAATGGTCTTGTCCTGGAAGGCCTCGGGAACGGTGGCAGAGCTCCTCCGAGCCTTTTTCGTCCCTGACGACTTTGCACCGCCTCCTCGCGAGACTCTTCGCCCTGCTCGCAGTGGCTCGAATGTGTCTTCAAGAACCCGACTGACTTTGTTGTTGATGTGGTATTCGCCCTTTTCCTCGCTCTCAAACACCCAGCCGGTTCGGATGGCCGTTTCGAGGTCGCGAGCGAAGTTCGCTGGGGGCGGCTCTCCCGCTCGCTTGAACAGCGGTCTGATGTCGTCAATAGTGAAGGTCTCCTTAGAGCCCTCCTGAATGACGTGCACTGCTAGCGCAACGATCTTCTCGGGATTCGTCTTTGCCCCACTTGCCTCCAAAGCTTCTCGCGGGCTGGAGGTGGATGTGCGGCCCAGCAGTCTTGGAGTTGTGGTCGAGCCCTGAGATATGTGTGAGGGGGCAACACCGGCGGAACTCGACAAAAACGCAACGACCTGAGCAGCCTGGCTCAGGGTGATGTCATCTTCGAACTGAAGTTTCCCCGAAATCGTTAGCTTCACATTCTGTGTTTCATCGCTCATGCTGTCATTGTATCAGATGTCGCGTTGTAGTACAACGCGACATCTAAGACGCTCATATCGTGGTCAGATTTGAGTACCCGAAGGTCGGGCCAGAACCTTCTTGACGTGATGCATACTACGAACGTATGTTCGTAGTATGCATTCGGCTAATCGGCTCACCGAGGACCGGCTGAGAAGCATCGAGGCGGCTGCTCTTGAACGTCATACCCTGATCGACCGGGTGGTCGTCGAACTGGTCGAAGAAGTCCGGCGACTCCGCAAGGTCCTCTCCGATTCCGCTGTCCCAGAGTTCGAATAGCGTCCTGCTTGCCTGATTTCGGGGTCGCCTACTTCAGCAATGACTGCAGGATCTTGACGAACTCGGGGTCGGCCAGATGTCGCGCCAACGTTGTGACCTGGTTGATTTCAGTTCTTGTGGGGTTCGAATAGCGTCCTGTTTGGGGTTGTCCCGTTGCGGGTTGCATGAATAGTCACCATCTGAGTGGCGAGGCGGACCTAAACAATGACCCGCCGATCGGCGCGAGACCTTGCGACCACTAGGCCCGCGAGAGCAACCATCCCTGCGGATGCCACGAGCGTTGGGACGATCCCGGTCAACTTCGCGATACCGGCAAGTGCGGCTCCTCCAATAATCTCCCCAAAGGACTCCGCCTGCGATAGAAACGAGTGCATCGTCGCTCGGATGTCACTCGGCGTGCGTCTATTGACCCAAATGACACTGACTGTGCGGGTGACGTTAAAAGAAATGCCGCTCACGAGCAGAACACCGACGCTGCCGAGAACCGCACTCGGAGCGTAGGCGAGGACCATTAGGCCCAACGTCCCGACGAAGCACGTCAGCGCGTATGTCCGTCGAGCCACCCCAACGCCTTCGATGCGAGCTTCGACGAAATGCAATGCCAGGACACCGACTCCGAACGAGAAGATTCCTAGGGCGGTGTACCAAAGAACTGGATTACTAGGGAACCCGCGGTCGACAAGCTGCTTTGGAAAGATCCAGGAGATCATCGCCGCAGCGTTGACGATGAGCGTGGCTACAAGAACGAGCAAGACTTCATTGTCCCTACGCGACAAACTGAGTCCTCTCCGGAAGATCATTACCGCGCTCTTCCACTTCTGGTCTTTCGCAGGTGCGAAGTTGTCTTCCGCGAACCGGACTGCCACATATAGGCCAACAAGCACCATGGCGACCCCGCTGACGACGATGGCCGTCCCAAGACCGATCGACCAGCCAAGCACCCCAAACGCGATCATGCCCACTGCACCACCGATCAGAATCCCAACGCGCTCGCGCAGTGAGTACTCGGGCTATGAGACCTGGCTGATCAAACTCGTCAGTAACCCATGCGACGTCGGCTCCGGTCGAGAGTGCCCAACCCAAACCCCAGAGGACCTGAGTCACGAGTAACAAGGGGAACTTAGTGACGAGACCCGTCATCACCATACCGGCGGCAAGGAAGACGTGCCCTATCACAAGCGGCCATTTCCTACTGAATGCATCCGACCACACTCCGAAGGGAATATCCGACAGCATCAATGTGGTCGCCATGACGGTGCCAAGGATTAGGAGTTGATATTCCGACAGGTGAGCATTTATGACGAAGTAGAGGCTTGAGACCAGCACGTAGCCACGGTGAAACACCGCTCGTGCGAAGGTCCACCGCAAGAAAGTTCCCGCGATACGTGGTCCGCGTGACCGACCTAGCCGACTCATCACGAATCCGTCCCCGTGGTTGGATCGTCCGCCACGGCGGCGGGCGCCCCCACCCCTTTAAGCCACCAGTAGCACGAAGCTACCGGTGTTATAGCGGAGGCGGCCGGGCCCCCTGCTGCTTTCAGTGGCGAATTGCGAGGAGCGTTGGTGGTTGCTTTATAAGCGGCTACATGTGCCTGATTCTCTAGGTAAAACGATTGCATGACGCGTCAAGTCCTCTCGATAGGTGACTTCTCCTTTCTTGATGGGCGCTGACGCTTGACGCATTTCGCTTCTCCTTAGTGATCGGCTGTCATCCAGACTAATCCGAGACTAATCCAGACGACCCTTGGTTCATCGATTTGATTTTCTCATATCCAATCTCATTCTCCAACAAGGAAGCCTGCCTCGACCGGTGCATTCGGAGCCAGGCAGCCGTAAACCGCATTCCACGAAGTCCGCCGAGCGGCCAATCCGGCGTCGAGATCGAATATGCCTTACTGCCACCCGGCAGTCACGGGGATTGACAATCTTGAATTGAATAGAGTCACCGATTTGGTCCTAACTAAGGCCGGGCTACTTCAGTAAAGACTCCAAGATTCGGACGAACTCGGGGTCAACTAGATGGTGCTTTAACGCTGTGACCTGGCTCGATTTGAACTCTGGTGAGTTCGAATACCGTCCCGTTGGGGGTGCTCGTTGGCCTAGACCCCGTAAGGCGGGTGGTCCGCTCGATCCGTGACGGTGTCGCTTACTTCCTTTTCGTTCGGGTCCCGCCTGTCGGCGGGTACAGCGTGGGAAGGATATCCATCAGCTTCGGGAGCAATGGCGTGAAGCGCCCTGTCCCCCAGGCCAGGTCGGGTTCATTGGCCAGCGCCTGACCGAAGACACCTGCGATGAAGACCGAGACCACGTAAATGGCTTCCTCGGAGTCTCCTTCCGGACCGAGCTGGCCCGCGGCCACCGCATCGGCCAGTGCCCGACGCTGGATCGCCACCATCTCGAAGCTCGGCGCCATGGAGTCCGCGCTCGGTTCGAATCGCGGGACGGGGCGCCAGAACAGCAACTGTGCGATCGGTCCGTGAGCCAAGATCCACCGCCCGCTGGCATCCAGACCGGCCGCCAGCGCTTCGAGGCCCGGCTCTGCCTGTTCAATAGCTGACCGCATCACCTCGAGATGTTCCACCATGCCCCGCCGGAAGAGTTCGTCATAGAGGGCCATGAGCGAGTCGAAGTATTTGTAAAGCGAGGGTGGCTGGATCCCGAGGCGGCGCGCTACCTCCGAGAAGGTGAGGCCGTTGACCCCCTCTTCGGCCATGACATCCATAGCGATGTCAAGAATCTCCTCAATGGTCTCTTGGCGGCGCCGAGTCCGCCGATCTGGGCGGGCCGGCGAGGACGACACGTCTTCAGGGGACGAATCAGCGGGCGAATAAGGGGCAGCGTTCACGTTGCAATGACTATACCATAGGAGATGGTTGACAGCATTAGCTATTATCTATAGCCTACTGGCACTGAGCTGTAGCGATAAGGAGGGCGCCATGCCGCCGAAGAACCAGCATTGGTGGTTGACCAAGGATCAGGTCGAACTGTTCATTGAGGCCGACGCCGAGCTGCTGTACGAGATGGTTTCCGATCTGCCCCGCATCGGGGAGTGGAGCCCTGAATGCGAGCGGGTCGAATGGGAGGGTGACGTCATCGTTCCGGTTGAGGGCACCACCTTCAACGGCCACAACGCTGTCGGCCCCGGGCGTCGTATCCGCTACACACGCCACGGTCGGGTGATCGCCGCAGAGCGCGGGCAGGAGTTCACCTTCATTACCGACGAGGGCGGTCGGGAGTCGACATTATGGCGATACCGGTTCGAGCCGACGGCGAACGGGACTCGTGTGACCGAGGGCTACGAGGTCCGCTGGATCCCGACCTGGGCCCGCATCCTCGACGTTCCGCTGAATCGACACAAGGAGCTTCTCGAGAACATGCGCACGACGTTGGAGCGACTGAAGGTTGCCGCAGAATCCCGCACCCAAACCACACAGAACGAGGTGCAGCTATGACCACGTGTTTCAATGGCGGTCCCGGGGTCGACGTCATCACCACAGCCGCCGAGATCCCAACACTCGGGTCTCTGGTCATCAATGCCTTCGTTCTGCACGGGGCAGAGCCGCTTCTCGTCGATACTGGCAAGGTCGCCGGCAGTGCTGAATTCATGACCACGCTCGAATCCGTGATCGATCCGCAAGATCTGCACTGGATCTGGCTGACCCATACCGACTTCGATCACATCGGCTCGTTGGGTGCTTTGCTCGAATTGAACCCCCGCGTTCGGGTCATTACCTCATTTTTGGGCGCCGGCATCATGGGCCTGTCCTCTACTCCGCTCCCGATGGACCGGGTGTATCTGGTCAACCCCGGGCAGTCCGTGACGGTAGGAGACCGGCGTCTGACAGCCTTCAGGCCACCCGTCTTCGACAACCCAATTACCATTGGGTTCGTCGACGACCGCACCGGGGCCATCTTCAGTTCCGACTGCTTTGGCGGCCTTCTACCAGGTGCCGTGTCCGAAGATGCCTCGGACATCGACGCCGCCACCCTCACGTTAGGACAGGTCAGATGGGCCACGGTTGACTCCTCATGGGTGCACGACGTCGACCGGAACATGTTTGGCGCCACACTGAATAAGTGGCGGGCTCTTGAGCCTTCGCGCATCTACAGCAGCCACTTGCCTCCTGCCCCGGGATCCATGCTGGATACGTTCGTTGATTCGCTCTCCCAGGTACCGGACGCGCCCCGATTCGAAGGAATTGATCAGGCTGCGCTCGAGACGATGATGGCTGGGACAGCTTCGTCGTAGTTCGCTCGATCCAAGTGTGGCGTTGTCTCCTCCGGCCGAGCCATCGATGTTGCCTTCGTCGATTAGGGGGTGCTTTTGGCGGAAAGGTCCTGATCAGGGCTCTAGCGCTCGAGGACGAGCTGCGTCCGCAAGGCGTTAATGACGAGGTTGATGCGGAACTCGAGCGTGAACCTCAACGGTCGCCGGTCGTCGCCGCCCGCCCATCGCTCGAGAGCATCCAATGTCATGGCAGCCAGCGCCTCGCCAACCTCACGGGAGTCGACATTGACGCGGAGTTCACCTCGACGCTGGCCGTCGCGGACGATACTGCCCAGGATGTCGTCGAAGAGCACCGGATCGCCGGCCACGGGCCGGGCCGTCACGTTGGCGGCTGCAACGCGCCGCATGACCAGCGCGGTGAGCGATCGAGGAACGTCCTCCATACGGCGGACGAGCCCGCTGATAAAGACGGCTATGGCGTCGTCAACGCTTCCCGCGCTCACCCAGGCGTCCACTTCTCGGGATACACCCCGCGCCGTGGCCCGAGCGAGCTCGATGAGGAGAGCATCCTTGGACTCGAAGTAGAGGTAGTACGTGGATCGACCGATGCCCGCCTCCCGGCAGATGTCTTCGATGGTGGTGGCCTCGAAACCCCGCGTCCCCCAGAGGCGAGCGCCGGCGCGCAAGATCATGCGGCGGGTGTTGATCGACCGCTCCTGCCGAAGAAGCGAGCGACGATACGGCGGGGCGGGTCTGCTCGTCATGTGGGGTCCGTTCAGTGGGGTTGCCGTCTGCCCGGTGAGTTACGCGGGTCGGAACACCATCGTGCTGGCAGTGATCGGCCGGTCATCGTTGCCTTCGTCATAGATGGCGAGCTGGGTAGCGACTCGGCCGCCACCGTCGCCGGCGCGACGGATGGTGCCTTCTGCACGGAATGGGCCGGTCTTGCCTCGAGAGAGAAACATTACGTGCGCGCTCTCGACTTGGAGCCTATCGGTGCCAGAAGCATGCGCCGCCAGCTCGAATCCAGCCGTCTCAAGAAGTACGTGTTGGGGGCCGAGGTGCAGCGCAGCGTCCGGGGATGCCAACTCCATTCGGAGCTCCGGCAGCACCCAGCGTCCGTCGTCACGACGAGAGGCCCCGAAGACCTGCCAGAGCGGGGGAAGGTCCGGTGAATCCACGATGTTCATCACCGCCTCGTCATCGAAGCGCTGCAAGCCGGGCGGCACTTCGCCGATTGACACGCCCTGCGATTCGATGAGTGCGATAGCTCGCCTGTGGTCGTCCGCGTCGACGATGGTGGCGCGCGCAAAGCCCATCTGCCGACCGCGCTTGAGGCTTTGCGCATCGATCACTTCAACGTGTCGAACGTCGCGAGCCGCGTCGAGGATCTGGATCGAATGAATGACCGGGTTGGGGACGCTGTCGAGATCCGAGCCAGAGCCGCCGCCGGGACAGATGATGGCCAGTGGTGCCACCATGACGCCGCCAGCCGGGTTCCGCATGTCGTGACGGAGCGCGACCGCATTGTCGGCAACGTTGTTCATGGATGAGAACTTCCGCCCGATGTAGCGGTAGCTGAGAAGCGCCCCCCATCGGTTCCGCAGTTCTTCCCCATAGTTCTCGGCCGCTACGTTCCGGATGTCCTCCATGAACACACCCTTTCCAAACCTGGACGCTCGTCCAGGTTTGGTGTACCGTACCTCCATCTGAGGGGAGGACGCGTTGGCCACATCTGGATTCCCTGACCTTGAATCGCTAACCCGGGAGCACCTGCTCGCGGTCGCCCACGAATACATGCTGAGCGGGATGCTGGGCAGCCCGGGCGGAAGCGCGACGTTGGCTAGTGCTGGCATCGGATCCCGAGGCGGGCACTGCCATCGTCATTGAGGAATGGATGGGCTCGAGTCCCGTCTACACGAACCGGATGCGCCGCCTCATGGGCATCGAGGGCCACGACGTGCCCGCGATCATGAAGTCTCTCCAGCTCGACATGGGCTTTGTCCACGGATTCATGAATGTGGCCTACAGCGTCGATCCCGCCAATTCGAACTATGGCGAGTTCTGGCTCCTGCACTGCGGCGCGCTCTTGATGGTGGAGCCAGCGGGCGAAGCGGCCGTGTTCCACATGTGCCACACGATCGAGGATCCGACGTTCGACGCCACCGCCCTGGCGACGAACCCACGGGCAAGGATCCGGCCGATCCATCGCCCGCCCCGCGTCCCCGCCGACAAGCATCCACACTGCCATTGGACCATCGAGATCAGTGACGAGCACGACCCGGTCGGACCGATCCCGCTAGCCGAATACGTGGGTGCCCTCCCGCTCGCCGGGATCCCGAATGCCGTCACCGGCGACCGAAACCGCCGGGCTCTTCGCCGACTACAGGGGGCCGTTCCGACCGGAATTCCGGCTGCGACCAGCTCACCGACGGCGCGTTGGCGGCAGTGGCTCGCGAGTTCCAGATGCAGCTGCACCTCAAGGCGGCCGCCAATGAAGCTGCCGTCGCGGCCCGAGTCGACAAGAAGCTCGGCCAAGTCGCGATGGACGAGGGCTGGATCACTGCCTGCGTGGGTCGTCGGGGAGCGGCTGGCCAAAGCCGCTCGATCTCGGGGACGGGCCCGGAGGCGGTCGGCAAGCTGCTCGCGCTCACGCCGGTGCTGCCTCCAGGATTCGACCGTGCCATCACCGTTGACGGCGACCGGATCACCGCCACCTTCACGCCGGTGGTCGACGGCCTCCTCGACCCCGATCATCCTGGCCTCGTGGGCTCGCTGGCGCGAGGAGCCACCGGTGGCATCGAAGGCACGGTCGGCGCGCTCGACTACCAACCCATCGACCTGGCCATCGATGTCGACGGCTCGCGTGCCCGCGTCGAGATGACGATCCAGGACAGCGACGCCCGGTGAAGAACCGATGTCCGTCAGCCTCGAGTCGCATGGGCCCGATGGCCAACTGGTCCTTCGACCTGACACCCGCCTGAGATACCTGCCTGAGATAGGAGACATTCGATATGGCACGAGCGAACGAAGCACGCGAGTGGGCGCAAGAGAACCTTCGCGGCATCGCCGACTCACTGTTCACGCCCTTCAACGGCGAGCACGGGGACGACATCGACTTTGACGCTTACCGGACGATCATCGGTTACTGCCTCGGCGACCTCGACCACGACGGCCTCTGGATCACCAGCGGCCTGGCCGAGTGGTGGGCTCTCACCATGGACGAGCGCAAGCAGCTCGTCGAAGTCACGGTCGATGAAGCCCGCCGCGTCAAGCCCTCGGCGTTCATCCAGGCTTGCACGCTCGCAATAAGCGCCAAGGACACCGTCGAGCTCACCCGACACGCCCAAGATGTCGGCGTCGACATCTGCTACCTCCAGAACCCCGTCATGGAGGCCCACGGCGGTCCGGGAATGCTCGAATTCTTCAAGTACGTGGCGGAACGTACGGACATCGCTCTCGGGATGTTCAACTCGCCGTCGTCGGGCTATGTGATGACGGCGGGAGAGATCGCTCGAATCGCCGACGAGATCCCGGCGATGTGCGCCATCAAGGACGCGGCCGAGGCCGGAGGCCAGGGCATCGCTGTCGCGGCGATGGCGCCCGGCAAGCTCGTCTACTGGGACGTCTTTGGCGGCACGGCGCCACCGTGCGTTCTGGGTGGCATGGCGTACCTGACCGAGACGCCGACTGACAAGCGCTACACCAACTGGTTCAACCTGGTCCTAGAGGGAAAGCTCGAGGAGGCACGTGAGCACTACACCGTGACGAATGTTGATGGCCCCGGCTCCCACGGCCTGTACTACACACAGCTCCCAGAGCGGCCCGGCTACTGGACCCACTTCGGGTCGACGTTCAAGTACTGCGCCCAACTCGTGGGGCTACCCGTTGGCGACTACCCGTACTCCCGTCCGCCGCAGCTCAAGCTCACGGAAGAACAGAAGGTTCGCATCAAGACTGCCTACGTCAGCTCTGGGCTACTCGACGACTGAGAGGACCGAAGTCACAGAAGGAGGGCGAGCACGGCGGCTCCCTTCTTCCACCTTCAGTGGGTTCCACTCCGGTCCGCGAGCCAGGTGAGTCTGATCTGCGTGGGGAGATCCGATCCCTGCGTGGGGAGAACGGACACATGCTTTTGAAATATCCCTACCGGGTGGTGGTGTTATTTCAAAACAGGCACCGGCACTGCGCGCGACGGGAACTCCTTCTTACGGGCGAGACCAAGCAAAAGCCTCGGTAGCTACATGGCCTGAGTCACTCCATGGCCTGGAACGGCCATCCCGGTGGCCGGCTCTCGATCGCGTACCAACCCGCGTCAGCTTCACGACGCGCCACGTCAGCCGCGTGGCCGCCACGTAGGCCAAAGAGCCGCTTGCCCAATGCGAGGTAGGCCACGACCGCCACGTTGACGAAGAACGTCACCAGCTTCAGCCAGCCGAAGGCGGTGACCAACTCATATACCTCAAGTGGAACGAAGAGGAGAGTAGCCACAAAGGTGAGGTACTCCGCCCACCGCTTGGCCATCCACAAGCCGACCATTTCGACCGCTTCGAGCGTGGCGTAGGCCACCAGCAGGAAGCCGATGTCGTAAAGATGAGCTGGCGAGATCACGAAGAGATGTCGAAAGTCGCCCAGCAGGCCCTTCTTGGCGTCGGGTCCGCCCGAGGCACCGAAAAGGCCGTTGATGATCGCGACGTAGTCATGGCGCAGCGTCTTGCGATGACCGATGAAGAGGAAGACAGCCAGTGCGAGGGCGCTGAGCACCAGGACGTGTAGGGAGCGCTCCACGGCGATCAGTCGAAGCACGTAGCGATCGCGCAGCGCGCCTCCGCGCAAGGGCACCACGATCTCGTCGTGGCCCGGGAGACCCTCTCGGCTGGGCTGATCCGGGGGCTGACGCGGCAGCCAGGCGTCACAGCGCAAACACCGATGCCAACGCAACCCGTCGTGTTCTCGCACCACCAGCGCATCTTCCACTTCGATGTTCGCCACGTCCGTCCCCACCAGTTCGTGGCCCTCGAGCGCGCAAGCGATGAGCTCGTAGCGGTTGGATTTGTCCCGCTTACCCTTTTTCCTCAACGTGGCTCTCACTCAGTAGCCGTCGGGCCCTACGACGCCCTCTAACGGCTCGCCCGCCAGATATCGCTCGAGGTTTTTGCAAAAGTATTCGGTAGCGGCGGCCAATGGCGTTTCCCCGGCCCACGAGGCGTGCGGCGTAAGGAACACCTTGGGGTGGTCGAACATCCAGTGCCCAGCCGGAAGCGGCTCCGGGGTCGTCACATCGAGCGAGGCTCGTCCCACCTTGCCGTCGTCGAGAGCGCGTCGCAGCGCGTCCTGATCGACCAAGGAGCCCCGGGCGATATTCACCAGGTGGACCCCGGGCCGGACGTGACCCAACGTCTCGGCATTGAGCACTTGGCGCGTCTCGTCGGTCGCAGGCGCCGCCAGCACCAGGTGATCCGCCGCCGAGATGAGATCTCGGAACGAGGCCGTCATGGTCACGCCCTCAACCGGGCTCGGCAGATCACGGCGCCGCATGGCCACCACCGACATGTCAAGGGCGAGTGCGACGCGCGCTACCCGCTGGGCTATGCCCCCGAAGCCATAGAGTCCCAACGTGGCCCCCGCCAACGTCCGAGCTTGCTGGACGTACCATCGCTCAGGTGCCTCCCGCAGCCAGTTAGCAGGGAAATCGCGGGCGAACGCACCCATGATGGCGATCACATACTCGCTGATGGCCACGGCAGACGCGCCGCGGGCCGACGTAAGCACGGGCGCCGCCCGTACCTCCGACGGGATGCTGTCGATGCCAGTCCCGCTTACCTGCGCCCACTGGACGCCGGCCGCCATGGCTTCGACCGAACTGGGCCCGAGACCCCCGAACAGCACGTCGCCTCGCACACCGCTGGGCACACCCCCGGAGATGTCAACGACCTCAAGGTCGGGAAACCGGGACTGAATGCGAGCCACGGCCGTCGGAACGGAGCAGAGCACCACCACGTCGGAGTTCTCGGCCGGGCGGACAACCGGCTCATGGATCACCGGGTCTGATGACACACCATCTGATGACACACCGTCTGATGACACGGTTGCAGTCTCGCACCGAAGGCTCCGGGCCGCCCCCGGCGCCCCGATCGAGCCTTCAGGCGCCCTGCAGCACTGCGGCCATGCGTTCGAGCTGCCCTACCGCTGAAGCCAGATCACCTAACGGCTGGAGTAGGACATGATCAGCACCGTTGTCACGATGCTCAGCAATCCGACGGGCGATATCGTCCTCGCCGCCCCAGGCGACGATCGCATCGACCAGCCGGTCGCTTCCCCCATCGGGCAGGTCATCCCCGTAACCAAGATTCTTCAGGTTGTTGACGTAATTGGGGAGTCGCAGATAGCCCGAGAGATGCTCGCGGCCGATGCGACGAGCTTCAGTCGGGTCACTCTCCACAACGATCGCCTGTTCGGGGATCAACAACTTGTCGGGACCCAGCGCGGCGCGGGCCAGTGTGGTGTGTGCCGGGGGGACGAAATAGGGATGGGCGCCATCGGCGCGCCTCCGGGCCAGGTCCAGCATTTTGGGGCGCAGCGCCGCCAGCAAGCGAGGAACCGGCACCACGGTTGCGGGCGCCAAGGCGGTGGCGGCGTCCATACCGTCGAGGTATGTCACCATTTTCTCCAAGGGCTTGGTGTAGACCTGCCCGCTCCTCTCGACGATCGGGGCATGGCTGATCCCGATCCCGAGCACGAAGCGACCGGGGTACGCCGCCCCCAAGGTGGCACCGCCTCCCTCCATGGTGGCCGGCTGCCTGGCCCACACGTTGGCAATCCCCGTCCCGGTCGTGATGTGCTCCGTAGCGGCGAGGAGCAGCGACTGGTGAGCGAAGGCTTCCTTGCCGCCCACAGTCTCACCGGTCCAAATGGAGCCATAGCCCAGCTCCTCAATGCGACGCGCGACGTGGCGCTCCTGTTCGATGGAGGCACCCATCAAAGAGCTCAACCACACCCCGACCGGTCCCAGGCGCTCCCGGGCTGCAATCACCCCGTCATTGCTCAGCATGGCCGAACGCTCCTTTGATCATCGTGATCTGCACTTCTTGGCCAACTTAGGGTCCCTTATTAGCCCACAACCTCCCCTCAGGCACGGCGAACGACCAGCCACGACCGACTGCCGAATAGGTGGGCACCGGCACCCGAGGACGAAAACGCCTATGGCGGTGTTGCCAGAAGGGAGAGCGGGATGCTCAACTCGTTCCCTGCCCCGGAACGCCGGGAGGTGCCGATAGGAGAAAAAACCCAAATGGAGATCCAGAGGATTGGCGTCGTCGGGCTGCTGGGCCGCCGGTCCGGCCGCGGGTTCTACGACTACGACTACGACTCCTGACACCGTGACGGAACACGAGGCGTCAGCAATCGGGGCCACACGTCGCACGGCTGGCACAGCTGCCACGGCCGGCACGGACGGCAACGAATGGCTCGAGCGGGATGCCGCCGTGGTGTGGCACGGCTTCACGCAGATGGAGGCGTACGCCACCAACTCGCCCCTCGTTATCGATCGGGCCGAGGGACGCGAGCTGATCGATGTCAGCGGCCGGCGCTACCTCGATGCGATCTCCTCCCTCTGGGTCAACACACTGGGGCATCGGGTTCCCGAGCTCGATGCGGCACTGGTGGCCCAACTCAACAAGGTGGCCCACAGCACCATGCTGGGCAACGGCAACACCGTGGTCATCGAGCTGTCAGAGGCTCTGGCGCAGGTGGTGCCCGTCGAGTCCCCCCACTTTCTCTTCGCCGTCCGATGGGGCAGTCGCCGTCGAGCAGGCCCTGAAGATCGCCTTCCAGTACTGGGTCAACCGAGGCATCGAGGGACGCACGAGATACCTGGCCCTGGGGGACGCCTATCACGGCGACACTATCGGCTCGCTCTCTCTGGGCGACGGCGGCGTCTTCAGCGCCGTATTCGACCCGTTGTGCTTCCCCGTACTGCGCACCCCAGGATATGCCGACCCCGGCTGGGCGGCCAAAGCATGTGCCGCTGTCGAAGCCCATGCGAGCGAATTGGCGGCCGTGGTGATCGAGCCGCTGGTGCAAGGCGCGTCGGGCATGTTGTGCGCGCAGGCGGCGGACGTGCGCGCGCTCGGCGAAGCGTGCCGCGCCCACGGCGTCCTGTTGGTCTGCGACGAGGTGGCGACCGGCTTCGGCCGGACCGGAACCCTCTTCGCCTCCGAGCAGTGCGGGCTGCGGCCGGACTTGCTGTGCCTGGGCAAGGGGATCACCGGCGGGTACCTCGCCATGTCGGCGACGGTGGCCTCGGGCGAAGTGTTCGACGCCTTCCTCGGCTCCGACCTAGGCCCGCAGACGTTGTTCCACGGCCACTCCTACGGCGGAAACGCCCTCGCGGCGGCGGTCGCCCTGGAACATCTGCGACTGTTCGACGCCTGGCAAGTCCTGTCCAACGTGCGGCAACGGGCCGCCCAGCTGGCCGGGCTCCTCGATGAACGCATCGCGACACTCCCCGCCGTAGGTGAAGTACGCCAGCGGGGGCTCATGGTGGGCGTGGAGCTGGCGCCGCCGCGTCCAGGCCTGCGCTGGGGCCGTCGGGTCTGTGCCGGAGCCGTGGCCCGGGGCGTGCTGTTGCGCCCGCTGGGGGACGTGGTCGTCATCATGCCGCCCCTGACCACGACTCAGGGCGAAGTGGCGCGGATCGTCGACGCGCTCGAAGAATCAGTAGGCGAAGTGACCGTGTCGTGACGGCTGATACCACTGCTGACACGACGCCCCTCTCCGAGTCCGCGTCCGCGTCCCGCGTGGGCCGACCGTGTGCGCGGCGCGCCTCGATACGGTCATCACCAGCGGCCGGTGGCGCCAGCCCCGCGAGTTTGACGCCTTCGGCCCCCAGGGCTCGCTCGAAGGGACGCCGGTCATCGCCTTCGCCTCCAACGATTACCTGGGCCTGAGCGCACACCCTGCCGTGGTGGCGGCTGCCGTCGACGCGGTGCGGCGGTGGGGCACCGGCGCTGGGGCATCACGACTGGTGACGGGTTCGCGCCCGGTGCACACCGCGTTGGAGCGCGGCGCTGGCCGACTGGAAAGGGACCGACGCCGCCATCTGTTTCCCAACCGGCTTCGCGGCCAACCTCGGCGCGCTGAGCGTGCTCGGAGGGCCTGAAGTGCGCGTGCTCTCGGACGAGTTGAACCACGCCTCCATCATTGACGGTTGCCGGCTATCGCGGTCCCAGGTGTCGATCTACCGGCACTGCGACGTGGCCCATCTCTCGGCTTTGCTCGAGATGGATCCCGCCACACCGGCCATCGTGGTCACCGACTCGGTTTTCTCCATGGATGGTGACGCCGCACCTGTGCGCGAGATCGCCACCCTGTGCTGCCGACACGGTGCGCTCCTCCTCGTGGACGAGGCACATGCCGTCCTCGGGCCGCATCTCCCGCCAGAACTCACGCACGACCCCGGACTCACGCTGATCCGGATGGGAACGCTGTCCAAGACGCTGGGTTCACTGGGCGGTTTCCTCGCCGGCCCGCAAGATGTGATCGACCTCATGGTCAATCTGGCCCGCCCCTACATCTTCAGTACCGGCCTCACGCCGGGCGATGCGGCGGCCGCGCTCGCCGCGCTCGATGTCCTGCGCTCGGACGAAGGCGCCGCCCTGGTGACGCGACTAGCTGGACCTGGTGATGCAGGTGAACGTCCCCCGCTGGCGGGGTGATCGTGGTCACGACGCAAGTGGTCAGGACGCGCCCGTCGAGCCCCATCATCCCGGTCATCCTCGGCACCGAGGAACGGGCGACCAAGGCCTCGGCCGCGCTGCTGGCCGAGGGCCTGTGGGTACCCGCCATCCGTCCCCCCACGGTCCCGGTCGGCACCAGCCGCCTCCGGGTCACCCTCTCGGCCGCCCACACCGACGAACAGGTGCGCCCGACTCATCAAGGCACTCGCCCCACTGCGAGCTGCCCGCCTGGCCCAGGCTCTCTGAGCCACATGCCACCGCGGCGCCTCGTCGTAGTGGTCGGTACGGGAACCGACGTCGGCAAGACATGGGTCTCCGCCCGTCTGCTCACCACCCTCCGCCAGGCGGGGGTAAGCGTGGCCGCCCGCAAGCCGGCCCAATCCTTCGATCCCGGGGACGACCCGAGCGGGACTCGATTCCGCCGTGCTGGGCGGGGCCACCGGGGAGCCTTCACCAGTGGTCTGCCTCCCGCATCGTTGGTACGAAGTGGCCATGGCACCGCCAATGGCGGCCGACAGTCTCGGGCGAGAGCGGATAACCACCGCCGACCTCATAGCGGAGTTGAAGTGGCCCGCCGAGGACGTCGACGTCGGGCTCGTCGAGACCGCAGGAGGCGTGCGCTCGCCCCAGACCCACGACGGCGATGCGACAGCATTGGCGACTGGTCTTGCTCCACATGTTGTCCTCCTGGTGGCCGACGCCGGACTGGGCACTGTCAATGCGGTGCGGCTTTGCGTGGACGCTCTCGTCACCGTCGAAGGGCCTGACCTGGTCATTGTGCTGAATCGCTTCGATGGCAACAATGACGTGCACCGGCGGAACCGTGCCTGGTTGATTGAGCAGGACGGTCTCCACGTCGTTACCTTGCCAGGTGAGGAAATCACGCTGGCGGCAATAGTGCGAAGCACCTCCGCCACCCCCTCGCCGTCAGGCGCGCCCACCCGCTAGGGGTGCGATGCGCGAGAGTACTTACCATGCAGGCACGGTCGACTCGCCCCGAAGACGGTAAGGCAACGCGCAGGGACATCCGAAGGGGCGGTGTGGTGAAGATCGGTATGGCCCTCTTGACGGCGATCCTCGCACTGACCGGCATGGCGCAAGCGAGCGCGGCGGCACAACACAAGAAGGCCACCACGTACTACGTCTCGGTCGGCGACTCCTACTCGGTCGGCTATCAACCGGGCCTAGGGGCGACCACTGGCTACGCCGGGTATGTGGCGAAGCACGAACACCTCACCTTGGTCAACTTCGGTTGTGCTGGCGCCACCACCGAGTCGATCATCGACACGATCGCGTGCCCCGACAACCTGCCGCACACCGCAGGCGCACATCTCTACCCGCAGACCACGCAGGCCGCCGCCGCCGAGGCGTTCCTCGCCGCTCATCGTGGCCACATCGGATTGATCACAGTCTCCATCGGAGGCAACGACGTGACCGCTTGTGGCGCGCAAGCTGACCCCATCCCTTGCGTCAGCACCGCGGTTGCCGGCATCACGCAGAACGTCACCAGCCTGGCCAAGGGGCTGCGGGCGGCAGCGGGTCCCAAGGTCCCATTGATCGGGCTGACGTATCCCGACGTCATCTTGGGCGCCTACGTCTATCCCGCCCTGCCGGCCACGCCGGCCTCGGTCGCGCTGGCCCAACAGTCGGTGGCGGCCTTCAAGTCCTTGATCAATCCGGCGCTCGTCAATGCGTATGCAGCAGCGAACGGGGTCTTAGTCGACGTGACCGCGGCCACCGGCGCCTACACCCCTCTCACCGAGACCACGACACTTGCGCCCTACGGCACACTCCCCGTTGCAGTGGCCAAGGTGTGCACCCTGACCTGGTACTGCAAGGAGGGGAACATCCACGCCACCGCCAAGGGCTACGCCCTTATCGGAACGCTCGTCGTGTCCCGTTACGCCACCATGCGCAAGGCGTGAACGCTCTCCGCCTCCCACCGGGGCCGTACGGACCACAATGGAGCGCATGGCGAATTCCCTCGATGATCCGCAGGCTCGCGGGCAGGGGGTTCCTGCTCCTCGCCGCAAGCGCCCTCCTCGCAGCGTGTGCATCGGCCAATAACGCAAGCAAAACCGCGACCGACGGTACGCCGACCGCGCCTTCCTCGAGCCTCGCTCCCACGACAACGGCACCGACGGTCGCCACGACAGGGCCGTTGAGCGTGTCGGCCACCGTGGCCGTACCCGTCCCGGCCAACGTCCAGATCACGGCGGCCGAAGCACCCGACGGCGCTGTGTTCGTCTCGCCGCAGAGCCACGACACCGCCGCCACGACCGTGGTCTGGGTGGTCGATCCCACCGGGCCGGCGGAGATCGCCGAACATGTCAACGGCGGGGTGAGCGCGCTGGCGGCCGACGCCGGCAACCTCTACGTGGTGGCCGACGACAGCGTGATCGGCTACACCCGGAGCACGGGCACTCAGATGGGGCAATGGAAGCTGCCCCCCATCGACACGGCGAACACCTCCGACGCCAATCTGGTCTCGATGATCGCGGCCAGCGGTCAGGTTCTGGTCATGATCACCCAGGGCAACGAGCAAGACGTCTACCGCATCGAACCGACGTCCACCGCGGCACCCAAAGAGATCGCCGAAGGAACCAGTGCGGCCTTCGGACCCGATGGATCGGTGTACTACGAACGATCCGACAACCACCTCGTCAAGCTGAGCCCCTCGGATGTCACCACCGTGGGGCCGGCACTCGCCAACAGTCCCAACGGCGAGGGTGGCGGGATCGCTGGGATCAATGCGGTCGCCGGAGGACTGATCTGGGTCAGCGAGCCGGCGGGACAGGGTCTCGACGCACAGCTGAGTCCGTACAACGCCGCCACACTTCAGGCCATGGGGAGCTACTCGGGCTCGGTCACCGAGCAGATCGTCGACACGTCGGCCGGTGCTCTCGTGCTCGTCGGCGCGAATGGGCCGGGCGGCTGCCCCCAGGGGCCGACGGCAGCCGCCATAAGTTGCGTATTCCGTATCTCGCAGACGGCACAGTTGAGCTTCCCCACTCCGGTGGGTACCGCCGAACAGCTCCTCGGACCGATTCCGGAGGTGGTGACGGCGAGCACCACTACAGCCGACCTGGTTATCGACCGCCTTTCCTGAGGTGACGAGAAGCGGGGGCAACGGATCGACGTGCACCAAGCTCAGATGTTGGATCGGTCTTGTCATGGCGACGTAGAGCAACCGCAAACCTCGGGCGTCGTCATCTGCCCCGGCGATCGCCGCCGGCTCCACCACCACGACTGCGTCGAACTCCAGTCCTTTGGCGGCGGTGGCGTCGACCACGGTGACACCGCGGTGCATCCCGTCGCGATCAAGCAGGCCGATGTCGCCGCGCGCTTCGACGAACTTGGTCATGCCGACGAGATCTGCGGCAGAGACCACCAAGCCGACGAGCAGACCCTCTTTCGCCAGAGCAGTCGCTTCACGCACACTTTCTGCGAACAATTCATGCCGCTCGACCCGCAGGATCCGCGGTTCGCGCTGTCCCCGGCGAATAGACCTGGTTGGTTGCACGGTAGGGGCCGCCGCGGGCAGGAGCTTGGAAGCCAGGTCGAGGACCTGACCGGGAGCACGATACCCAAGGGTCAACTCGTCGTGCCGGTGGTGATCGGCTGCGGGCAAATGGCACAAGATGTCGTCCCACGTGGCATAACTCCACGGTCCGGTGGCTTGTGCCAGGTCGCCGAGAATGGTCAGCGACCCGCCCGGTGCCCGACGAGCCACCATTCTGAACTGCATGGGGCTGAGATCTTGGGCCTCGTCAACCACGACGTGCCCGTAGGAGCGCGCTCGCCCGTTGATGAGATACTCGGCCTCGTCGAGCAGGGGGAGGTCATCGATCGTCCACGCTTGCGCCCCCACCCGCTTGCCCTTGGCGCGCAAGAGACTGCGCCACTCGGGCTCGGTCATCACCCCGTCCGCTACGGCGCCCAACCGGTCGGCCCCGGTCAAGAGCTCGCTTACCAACGCCGTGGGTGAGACCGACGGCCATATGAAGTCGAGGAGGGCACGGAACTCGTCAGAGGCGGGGACTTCGCGGTCCAGCCATGGCTCATCCGCCTCGGTCCGCTCGGCCGCCCTGAGCTTCTGGCGCACCAGACCGACCAACCGCGAGCGCAAAGCCGACCGGCCCGCCTTGTAGGGCGCAGGTCGCTCGGCGATGGTGGCGCAAAGATCGTTGACCTCTTCGAACGACAAGGTGCAGCGCGCGAAGCGGGCACGCAATATGACGTCGTCCGTCAAGAGTCGACGGCGTTGCTGCAGTGCGGCTATCAAAAGGAGCGACATGCGCGAGTCGCCTTTGAGCCGTCGCACCTCGAGTGCGTCCGCGGCACGCACCTTGAGCCGTGGCGCAAGATCAGCCACAGTCGACTGCACGACAGCCTCTTCACCCAGTGAAGGGAGAACGGCCGATATGTAGCGGAGGAAGGCGCGACTCGGGCCGAGGACGAGCACGCCTTCTTGCGCCAGGGCCGGATAGTTGTAGAGCAAGAAGGCGGCGCGGTGGAGCCCGACCGCCGTCTTCCCCGTTCCAGGACCACCCTGCACGGACAAGAGCTGGTCGAGCGGGGCCCGAATGATCTCGTCCTGCTCGGCCTGGATGGTGGCCACGATATCCAGCATCTCGCCGGTGCGGGCACGCTCGAGTTCGGCCAGCAGGGCGTCGCCGCCGCGTAGGCGGGTCCCCGCGAGCTCCTCGCCGGTGTCACCAAAGAGATCGTCGGCGACAGAAATTACTCGGCGGCGATCGACCATCACCTGGCGACGGAGCTTCAGGCCGAGCGCGTCTTCCACCCGGGCTCGGTAGAACGGTGTGGAGACAGGGGCGCGCCAATCGACAACGATGGGATCACCCAGATCATCCTCGACATGGCGCCGCCCGATATGCCAGGACGGCCCATCCTCTTCGTCAATGCGCCCGAACAGGAGCGGGCGGGCACTTTCACCTAAAACCGCCACGCGGTGGGTCAGTGCAGCCCGGTAATCGAGATCGAGTTGGCCGGCGCTACGAAGGTCACGCAGCAATGCCTCCGCTCGTTCCCGCATGGCCGCCAACGAGTCGTGTGCCAGATTGAGATATTCCTGCTCGCTCCGCAGCTCAGGATCTTCGATGACGGCCGGATCGATCACGGGCACGTCCACGCCACTCGAAACTTACGTGGATCTTGCCTATTGGCAAATAAGACGTACGCAGACGCGCAAAAAGTCCCGATCATATTCGGGGGAATATATCCAATAAATGATGCTTTCCACAAGCGATCTACCAGGTCAATTCTGGCTTCTCCACCCTCTCTCTTTGTTAGTTGTTCAAAGAGGAGTAAGCACTTGTCATTGTAGAAAAAAAGTCAGTCCTTTGCAAGGGGTTTTTCTGTGCTCGCGCCCGTGGCCAATGCTCTGGCCATCCGATCCTCGGCCAGACCATTGACATCTCGCGCCCCGGGCAGCACACTCGGGTGTCGGAAATTCCGGTCCTTGCGAGCAGGAGGTGAGTTCATGATGCGTGTCCCCCCGATCATGACGTACTCCGGCTCATTCGTTGCCTCCTAGCGCCGCGTTGCCGAGCTGGGCCATCACATGGCCGTGAACGCAACGGCCCAACGTTGCGGTCGCGTCATGCCTCACGAAATGACCGTGACGTGATTGCGCCACCTCGCACCACGCGTGCGCGTCGCAACGGCACGCCGCTGCTTCGGACGGAATCACCGAGATTTCCTCCGTGACGGACAACACCGAACGCGCGGTGACGCTGCGCACACTGGGAGCAGACGATGCGACGCTGCAGGCGTTCGCTATCGCGCTCGACGCATCGCCGTCACCAATAGCGGCCGGGCGCGTCGGACGGGTCGATCGTGGCCGATTCCAGCTCCTCACTGCGGGCGAGGACATTTCCGTTGCCACGTCGGGGGTATCGCCGGTTTGTGTCGGTGACTGGTGCACCGTGAGCGGCAGCCCAGGTGTCGACGGCGTCACTGAGGTCTACGTCCTGCATGAAGTGCTGCCCCGCCGTGCCGCGCTTGTACGCCAATCCTCTGGGTCGCGGGTCGAGCCACAGGCTCTAGCCGCAAACATCGACACCGTCATGGTGGTTGTTCCACTCGATCGCCCCATCTCACAGCGCCAGATCGAGCGATTCCTCGCCTTGGCCTGGGACAGTGGTGCGCAACCGGTCCTGATACTGACCAAGGTCGATCTCGTCGACGATGTCACCGCGTCGACCGCCGTGATCGACGTGACGGGAGTGAGCGGAGACCTCACGGTCATTGTGGTGTCCGTCGTGACGGGCGCCGGTGTGGACCTCGTGCGCGCCTTCATCAGCGAAGGCAAAACAGTGGCGCTGCTCGGAACGTCGGGCTCGGGAAAGTCCTCCTTGGTCAACGCCTTAATGGGAGCCGAAGTGGTCCAGACAGGCGAGGTTCGCGAGGCGGACGGCAAAGGGCGCCACACGACCACCTGGCGAGAGCTCCTGGTGGTCCCGGGAGGAGGTGCGCTGATCGACACGCCCGGGCTCAGAGAACTAGGGATGTGGGTCGACGAGGAAGGAATCGACGCGGCCTTCGCCGACATCACCGATCTCGAAGAGCAATGCCGGTTCAACGATTGCGCGCACGGGAGCGAGCCTGGCTGTGCTGTGCTGGCTGCCATCGCGGCGGGGGAACTCTCAGTAGATCGGCTCGAGAGCTATCAAAAGCTGTTGAGCGAAGCGGCGTTCGCGGCAGAGAAGAACGACCATCGCCTGGCCAACGAAGCACAGAAGGTCTGGAAGAAGCGCTCTCTCGAAGGGCGTCGCAAAGCTCGACCCTGAGGAGCGATGAGCGGACAGTCATGAGAGCGTGGAGTACATGACAGGACCGGAACTCACGATCTTCGAGAGCCACCTGGCTGAGGTCGGAGGACTCCAGGTTCACCGTTCCCTGCCCAGACGGGAACGACGCATGGTGGGCGCGTGGTGCTTCCTGGATCGCTTCGGGCCGGTCGACGTCACACCTGAGCGGTCGATGACCGTCGGCCCGCATCCGCATATCGGCCTGCACACGGTGACCTGGCTCCTCAGTGGTGAGGTGGCACACACCGACAGCTTGGGGAACCACCAACCGATCAGACCGGGTCAGCTGAATCTTATGACTTCTGGTCAGGGCATCGCTCACGCCGAAGACGGCCGCACACAATCGAGTGGAACGGTGGACGGGGTGCAGCTCTGGGTAGCCCAGCCCGAGAGCACCCGTCACGGGCCATCCTCATTCGCCCATCATGCTGAACTGCCGCGAGTCGAGCTCCACCACGGGCAGGCGACAATTCTCATCGGTGAATTCGCCGGATCTCATTCCCCGGCCTCGGCCGACTCAGCGCTGGTCGGCGTCGATATCGCCGGAAGCGGCGTGCTCGAGGTGCCCTTGGATCCGGCATTCGAACATGCCATTGCCGTGCTTCATGGGACTGCCCGCATCGGAGAGACACAGGCCGTGCCGAACGACCTCGTCTACCTCGGAACCGATCGCGCGGACCTTGCGCTCGTGCTCGACGAGGGGACCCGAGTTCTCTTGCTTGGCGGTCTGCCGTTCGGCGAGCAGATCGCCATGTGGTGGAACTTCGTCGCTCGCGACCAAGCCGAGCTCTCTGGTGCGTTCGACGATTGGACAGAACACGGAGAGCGATTTGGTCCGGTCGCCAGTTCGTTGTTCCGCATTGAGGCCCCACACCCTTTCTGGCGTCACTGACGCCGGCGACTCATCGAGATTTCCTCGCGTGTCCGACGTGAGCGCGACCCGGGGCGCTTCGTCGTCTAAGCCCAAGACCAGGGATAACGCCCCCGTGGGACAACCTGCGGCATTCGGCTACAGTGAAGGGCCGCTCAAAGGGGAGACGAACATCGAACTGGCGAAACGCACGGCTTACGCCGTTACGGACCTGTGGTGCAGCCTGGAGTGCACGCCGCCCTGTCAAGGCGGAGGTCGCGGGTTCAAATCCCGTCAGGTCCGCCGCCAGATCCGATCGGTCATCACGACGATCGAACCTGGTCACCCGGTCGGGTAGCTCAGTAGGTAGAGCGCGCGCCTGAAAAGCGTGAGGTCACCGGATCGACGCCGGTCCCGACCA
>CAVWJS010000010.1:0-145554 GCA_963755495.1 uncultured Acidimicrobiaceae bacterium | reverse complement strand
GCCGAGCTGTAATTCGCCGCCGGCACCCTCCATCCGAAGGACACGCTGTGACCAATCCATCAATCAACGACGAGACCGTAACGGCGAACCTCACCCAGGGCACCTACGACCGCCTGGTAGCCGAGCTCGAGGATCTCACGACCCGGGGACGGGTTGAGATCGCTGAGCAGATCGAGTCCGCTCGGGCCCTGGGCGACCTGAGCGAGAACGGCGATTACCACGCCGCCAAGGACTTCCAGGGGAAGATGGAATCGCGCATCCGCCAGCTCCAAGCCCTGCTCAAGAACGTCGAGGTGCTGGACGAATCCGAACCCCGGGACGGCAGCGTTGGCACCGGCAGCACGGTGACGCTGCGCTACGAAGGCGACGACGAGGACGACACCCAACAGTTCTTTGTGGGCTCCATCGAGGAGCGACAGGGCGATCTTCCCGTGCTGTCTCCCAGCGCGCCGCTGGGCCAGGTCCTGCTCGGCAAGAGCGCGGGCGACACCGTGGAATACAAAGCGCCCGGCGGCATCCTCCGCGTGGCGATCGTGGCGGTGGACCAATGACGGCTCCGCGCACCTTGGCCGAAAAGATCTGGGACGCTCACATCGTCTATGCCCACCAAGGTGAGCCCGATCTCCTCTTCATCGACCTGCACCTGATTCACGAGGTCACCTCGCCCCAAGCCTTCGACGGGCTGCGGCTGGCCGGACGGACCGTTCGACGACCCGACCTGACCGTCGCTACGGCAGACCACAATGTCCCCACCATCGACATCGACAAGCCGGTGGCCGATCCCATCTCGGCCAAGCAGCTGGAAGTGCTCAACGCCAACTGTGAAGAATTCGGGATTACCTGTTACCCGATGGGCAACCCGAACCAGGGAATCGTCCACGTCATTGGTCCCGAGCAAGGTTGGACGCAACCCGGGATGACGATCGTCTGTGGCGACAGCCACACCTCCACCCACGGCGCGTTCGGCGCCCTGGCATTTGGCATCGGGACGAGCGAGGTCGAGCACGTCCTGGCCACCCAGTCCCTCCCACAGGTCCGGCCCGCCACCATGGCCGTCACCGTGGAGGGCGAGCTGGCGCCCGGCGTGAGCGCCAAGGACGTGGCGCTCACGATCATCGGGGCCATTGGCACCGGAGGCGGTATCGGCCATGTCATCGAGTACCGGGGATCAGCCATTCGTTCGCTGTCGATGGAAGGTCGGATGACCCTTTGCAACATGAGCATCGAAGGTGGGGCGCGGGCCGGATTGGTGGCGCCCGACGAGACGACGTTCGCCTACCTCAAGGGGCTCGATCACGCTCCCTCGGGCGACGAGTGGGACGCCGCGCTCTCCTACTGGCGCACGCTGACCACTGACGACGGGGCCACCTTCGACAAAGAAGTGGTGATCGACGCAACCAGCATCTCGCCCCACGTGACCTGGGGCACCAATCCGGCCCAAGTGATCGCCCTCACCGGCACCATCCCCGATCCCGAGGCCATGGAGGACCCCGGTGAACGTGAAGCGGCCGAACGGGCCCTGGCGTATATGGGATTGAAAGCCGGCACTCCGGTGCGCGAGATCAGCGTGGACACCGTCTTCCTCGGCTCGTGCACGAACTCGCGCATTGAGGACCTGCGCGTCGCTGCCGCTGTGCTCAACGGCCGCCACGTCCACCCCGGGATGCGAGCACTCGTGGTGCCGGGATCACACCGGGTCAAGAACCAGGCCGAGTCGGAGGGGTTGGACACGATCTTCGTGGAAGCCGGATTCGAATGGCGCGAGCCTGGATGCTCTATGTGCCTGGCCATGAACCCGGACAAGCTGGCCGTGGGGGAGCGTTGCGCCTCCACCTCGAATCGGAACTTCGAGGGCCGCCAGGGTCGGGGCGGGCGCACGCACCTGGTCTCCCCGGCGGTCGCCGCCGCCACGGCTGTGGCCGGTACCTTCGCCACCCCCGAGGACCTGGACTGATGAAGCCCGTGGTCATTGTCACCGGTCGTGCCGTCCCCCTCGACCGCACCGACGTCGACACCGACCAGATAATTCCGTCCGACTGGCTCAAGCGGGTCGAGCGCACGGGATTCGGCGCGGGACTCTTCTCGGAGTGGCGAGACGACCGTGACTTCGTCCTTAACCAGCCCGAGTATGCGGGTGCCAACATCTTGGTGGCGGGCCACAACTTCGGAACCGGTTCTTCACGCGAGCACGCCGTATGGGCCCTCACCGACTACGGCTTCGAGGCCGTGGTGTCCTCGCGTTTCGCCGACATCTTCCGCAACAACTGCACCAAGGGGGGACTGCTCCCGGTACAGGTCACGCCTGAGTTCGACCACGCTCTCCTGACCGCAGTGGTGAAGGACCCCACCCTCGAGATCACCATCGACGTGGCGCGCTGCACCATTGAAGCGCCGGCCGTCGGTCTCTCGGCCACCTTCCCTCTGGACGAGTTCACCCGCGAACGCCTGCTCAACGGCTGGGACGACATCGGTCTCTCGCTGCGCCATGCCGACGCCATCACCGAGTACGAGCATCGTCGACCAGCGTTCATGCCCTCGGCCTAGCCGATTGTCACGGGCACCAGCGCGAACTTCTCCACATCGACCAGACCCCTGTCCGTTAGGCGCAACTCGGGGAGCACCGACAAGCCGAGGAAGCTCATGTGCATGAAGGGGGCGTGGATCGACGTCCCGAGGGACCGGGCCGCCTCGACGAGACGATGGAGACCCTCTGCGACGACGCGGGCCGGCTTGTCGCTCATCAGGCCTCCGATGGGCAGCGGCAACTCGGCCAGGACCTGACCGTCATCGTCGACCGCCACCTGCCCTCCGCCGATTGCGGCCAGGCGCGCCACCGCGGCTGCCATTGCCATCGGGCCCATGGCAGAAGGTGACCCGACCACCATGCAGTTGTGCGCATCGTGCCCGACGGTTGAAGCCAGCGCTCCCCTGGTAAGACCGAATCCCGCCACCCACCCCAGCCCGATGCGGCCTGTCTCGCGGTGCCGCTCGACCACGGCCAGGCGGGCCACTCCGGCGTGGGGATCCGACGGATCGGTGACAAGCGACGACGTGGTGAGTGACCCGTCGTGGATCCCAATGGTGCGCACGAGAGCCCCGGGCCGGAGCCCGAAGTCGAAAGCCGCCCCCGGAGGTGGCGTCGCCAGATGCACCGATCGGCGCATGAATTCCGGCGCCGGGTGGGTCGCCACCATTCCGGGCATCACAGAACCGTCTTGGGCGACCAACCGACCGCGCTGAAAGACGCGGGACGGGCGAAAACCCGACAACGTGTCGAAGCACAGGATGTCGGCCTGGTAACCGGGCCCGAGCGATCCCAGTTCAGTGAACCCGTGGTATTCGGCTGGATTCAACGTCGCCATGATCAGCGCATCGATCTCGCTGACTCCGGCTTCGACCGCGAGGCGGAGGCAATCGTCGAGATGCCCCACCTCGAGCAGGGTGTCCGGTTCCCGGTCGTCGCTACACAGGGCGACGTGGTCGGTGCCATGCGACAGGACCATCGGGATGAGGTCGCGCAGGTTCTGGCTGGCCGATCCCTGACGGATGAAGATCCACATCCCTTTGCGCCGCTTCTCTTCGGCCTCTTCGAGCTCCGTGCATTCGTGGTCAGACTCCACCCCCGCCGCGAGATACGCGTCCAGGAGAGCTCCTCTGAGCCCGGGGGCATGGCCGTCAACCCGTCGGCGACCGGCGGTGGCGATGCGAGCCAACATCTCGGGGTCGCCCGCGATGACACCGGGGAAGTTCATGACCTCGGCCACCCCGATAGCCGCGTACTCGTCCAACAGGGTGGCCACATCCGGCGCGAACAACTCGGCGCCCGGACTCTCGAACGGTGACGCCGGCACGCAACTGCTGGCACAGACCCCGAATGTGAAGGGGAGATGGCCGGCTGCCGCGATCAGCGCCGCCACGCCGGGGATGCCGAAAACATTGGCTATCTCATGGGGATCCGCGGCAACGGCCGTCGTGCCCAAGGGGAGTACCGTGCGCACGAACTCATCGATCCACAACTTCGTCGACTCGAGATGCATGTGGGCGTCGACCAATCCCGCTGTCACCGCAGCGCCGTGGATGTCGATCTCTTCGATGGCATCCCGGGGTCCCCACCCCGCCACGACGCCGTCGGCAATCGCCAAGTCGGTCGGCACCCACTCCCGGCTCGAAGGCGAGAGCACCCGCCCGCCCCGGAGGAGCAAATCGGCTGGCTCGTCACCGCGGGCAACGGCCAGGACGTGAGGGGAAGAGGGGACGCGTGCCATGAGGCGAGCGTCGTCTACTTCTGAGACTCAGGCAACACCCAGCGGTAGCGCGTCCACCCCGCCATTGGACGTGCGCCGAGGCGCTGATAGAAGTCGATCGCCTCTTCGTTCCATTCGAGCACTTCCCATTCGACCCGGCCATCGGTGCGGGCCCGGAGATCGGCCAAGAGTGTGCCGGCATGCCCTCGCCGGCGATGGGCCGGCCGCACGTAGAGGTCTTCCAACCAAATGCCCGTCTTCCCCATGAACGTGGAGAACGTGCGGAACCACAGGGCGTGGCCCACCACCGAGCCATCATCGGCTATCGCCAGGGTGTCGTTGACGATGGCACCCGGTTCGAAGAGCACGCGCCGCAGGTCGTCTTCGGTGCACACACACTGCTCGGAGAGGCTCTCGAACTCCGCCAGCTCACGGATCATGGCCAGGAGCTCGGGCACGTCCTCTTGCGTCGCCGGTCGGATCACCCGGTACGGGCCCGGTTCGCGGCCGACACGACAGCAGCCAACGAGGCATCGAGAATGGAGGAGTCGCGCCCCACACCCCACCAGGTCGATCCGTCGGGACCGGCACACTCGACGTAGGCCACAGCCGAAGCGCCTGAACCTTCGGTCAAGGCGTGCTCCGAGTAGTCCTTCACCTCCAGAACAATACCGAGCTCGCTTCCTAAGGCGAACACGAGCGCATCGATGGGACCATTGCCCTCGCCGACGATCGTCCGATGCTGCCCGTCCACAAGAAGCTGCGCCGTCACCGAGGTGTGGCCCCCGCCGGTCGTCACCTCACTCCCCACGAGCCGTAGGCCGGCGTCCTCGGGCAAGTAGGCGTCAGAGAATACGTTCCACATCTCGCTGGTGCCTATGACGGTGCCACTCGCTTCGGTAACCGCCTGTACCTTCTTGGAGAACTCGATCTGCAGGCGCCGCGGCAGATCGAGCCCGTGCTCGGTGTCCATCAGATACGCCACACCGCCCTTGCCGGACTGGCTGTTGACCTGAATGATCGCCTCGTACGTGCGGCCGGTGTGCTTGGGGTCGATGGGGAGATAGGGAACCGCCCATTCGTCGTATTCGTTACCGATCGCGCTCATGCCCTTCTTGATGGCATCCTGATGGGAGCCCGAGAACGCGGTGTACACAAGGTCTCCGGCATAGGGGTGGCGAGGATGCACGGGCATGCGAGTGGCATACTCGGCCACCCGGCGCACCTTCTCGATGTCGCTGAAGTCGAGCGCCGGATCGATCCCCTGAGAGAACAGGTTCATGGCCAGCGTCACGATGTCGACGTTGCCCGTCCGCTCTCCGTTGCCGAACAAGGTGCCCTCCACCCGATCGGCCCCGGCCAGCACGGCCAGCTCGGCGGCGGCCACGGCCGTTCCCCGATCGTTGTGAGGGTGCAGGCTCAAGACCACCGCATCGCGGTTCTTGATGGTGCGGCCGAACCACTCGATGACATCGGCGTAGACGTTGGGGCTGTACATCTCGACGGTGGCCGGAAGGTTGAGGATCATCGGCTTGTCGACCGTCGGCTCGAGTACGTCCATCACCGCCTCGCAAATCGCGACGGCGAACTCAGGTTCGGTTCCCGTGAAGCTCTCAGGTGAGTACTCGTAGCGGATCTCCGTCCCGGGCACCGACTGTTCGAACTTCTTGCAGAGGATGGCGGCATTGACCGCTATGTCGATAATGCCGGTCTTGTCCAGACCGAACACGACGCGTCGTTGCAAGGCGGAGACCGAGTTGTAGAAGTGCACGACGGCCCGTCGGGCGCCGACGAGCGACTCGAATGTCCGCTCGATCAACTCCTCACGGCATTGCACGAGCACCTGGATTTCGACATCGTCAGGGATCATCTCTTCGCCGATGATCAGGCGTTGGAAGTCGTAGTCGGTCTGCGAAGCAGACGGAAAGCCAACCTCTATCTCCTTGAACCCGACGTCGATCAACGTGCGGAACAAGGCCAACTTCCGCTCGGAATCCATGGGGTCGATCAGGGCTTGGTTCCCGTCGCGCAAGTCGACGCTGGCCCAGCGCGGCGCCTGCGTGAACTGTCGGTCAGGCCACGTGCGATCGGTCAGGATCAGCGGTACATGCGAGCGGTACTTATCGAAGTGCATCGGCGACGGGTCACAGGGCAGGGCCAGGCGACCCCGCTCCATGTCGTCACCACTCCCTCTCTGTGTCGTTGCCATTTGTGCTCTCCTTCTTTCTCTTCACCTTGCTGTCGGCCCAACAAAAAACCCCCTGGCCGATATGGCGCAGGAGGTTGCGAACGAACGCGATGTGGCGTTCGTTGTCAGGTAAGCAGCAGGCTTGTTGTCGGGGCACTTGCCATAGTGATATTGATTCTCCCATCGGGAGCGCCCACCGTCAAGGGCGGTCTTCGTCGTCGCCGGTCATCTCGTAGTCCTCGATCCGTGCCTGCATCAGCGACTTCAGGAGTTCGGTCGGCAACTCGCGATCGTAGGGAAGCTTGATGAAGCCCTCACCGCACTGGTAGCCAGCGGCCACAACCGAGAGCCTCTGTGTGGCGAAGAACGGTGGCGTGAAACGCAAGGAACAGTGGTTCTTGAAGTTCTGCAACATCCACAGATTTGTCTTCTTGCCGCGGACATACACCGGCAGGTTCCACTTCAGTTCCTCCCGCGCCGCGGGGTCGGCCGCGAGGCTCAGCTCCCTGAGCGCCTCGAGGTGCGGCCTCTGGACATCGTCGAGTTGCGCGAAATAGTCGTCGACACTTGTCCGCTTGGGCATCGGCATGACGTCAGCGTACTGAGTAGCCTGGCACGATGTCCCGCCTTCTCAGGCTCCTCGTGCGTCTGGCCCTTCTGGCTGCCCTCGTCGGCGTGGTGCGCGCCGTGCGAGCTGATCGCTCGCCACGACGCTCCCTCCAGGGAACGCAACCGGTGGTGGGCAGCCTCGACACGTGGCCCGCGGTGCCGCGCCGTCCTACAGACTGACGCGGTGGATGTCGAGGATTCCGTCCTCGCCCCGCAGTTTGTCGACCACGGCATTGGGAGTCGACCCCACAGTGGAGATCACCATCATCGCCGTGGCGGCCCGAGGACTTGGTCCGACCGCCATCGAGGAGATGGAGATGTCGGCCAGTCCCAAGGCGGTACCGACCATCCCGATCATGCCGGGCCGATCGTCGTTGCGCACCACCAGCATGTGCGGGGCGGGTGCCACCTCAACCACATGATCGTCGACCATCACGATACGCGGCTCACTCCGGTGCCCGGCGGAACTCAGCGTGCCCGCCACCGAATGCAACTTGGAACGCAGTGTGATGAGCGACTTGTAGTCGCGCGAAGTCGCAGTTGAGATTTCGCGCACTTCCAGCCCGCGCTGCTCGGCCAGCTGCGGTGCGTTCACGTAGGAGACGGGCTCCTCGGTCGAGCCGCCGAAGACGCCCTTGAGGGCGGACAGCATGAGAATGCCCGTGTTGACCGCCGCCAGCTCCCCCTGACACTCGATCTCCAAGCCGTCAGGGAGGCCCTCGTGCAGACATCCGAAGAACCGACCCAACTGCTCGGCCAGTGGCATGAACGGGCGCACCACGTCTGACACGTCGCTGGCCGCGACGTTGACCGCGTAGGGGACGAAGTCACCCGCCAGAGCGAGCAGCACCTGCTCGGCAATGGTCACGCCCGCCTTGTCCTGGGCCTCCTCGGTCGACGCCCCGAGATGCGGGGAGACGACGACCTGAGGCAACGCGAACAAGGGGGAGTCGGTGCACGGCTCCTTGGAGAAGACGTCGAGTCCGGCTCCCGCCACGATGCCGTCGCGAATGGCATCGGCCAGTGCTTCTTCGTCCACGATGCCGCCGCGAGCGGTGTTGATGATTCGGATACCGGGCTTGGCCTTGGCCAGCAGGTCACGTCCGAATAGCCCGATCGTCTCGGGTGTCTTTGGCGTGTGGATGGACACGAAGTCCGCCTCGCCCACCAGTTCTTCGATGCCGACCAACCGCACGCCCATGGCCTTGGCCCGCTCTGGGGAGACGAACGGGTCATAGCCGATCAGCTCCATCCCGAAGGCGTGGGCGCGTTGCGCCACCAATGAGCCGGCACGTCCCAACCCGACCACGCCCAGCACCTTGCCGTGGAGCTCGACGCCCTCCCATTTCGAGCGCTCCCACCGTCCAGCCACCAGGGCTGCGTGGGCCTGGGGAACGTTGCGGGCCTGGGCCAGGAGAAGGGCCATGGCCTGCTCGGCCACCGAGAGGATGTTGGAGGTCGGCGCGTTGACCACCATGACCCCTCGTTCGGTCGCTGCGTTGACATCGACGTTGTCGAGGCCCACGCCGGCCCGTCCGACCACCTCGAGCGAGGAGCCGGCCTCCAGGACATCAGCCGTGACCTGCGTCGAAGAGCGAATGATGAGGGCTTGGGCGCCGACAATGGCGCCCAGTAACTCCTCGGGGCTCAACCCTTCCGAGACGACGACCTCATGGCCGGCCTTAGCCAGCAAGTCGAGTCCGCTCTGGGCGATCTTTTCGGTTACGAGTACACGTGCCACCGCGGTGGTCTCCTCACTACCCCCCTGGACATAGGTGCTTCAGTTTGAGTCTGGTGCTTCAGTGCAGTCTTGCGCCTCAGTGTCAATCTGTCGCTTCGGCAAAGAAATCGGACAAACGGGTGACGCCTTCGACCAAGTCGTCGAGGCCCAACGCGTAGGACATGCGGAAGAACCCAGGAGCGCCGAAGGCCTCCCCCGGCACCACGGCGACCTTGGCCTCGACGATGCAGAGCTCGGCCAGTTCGGCGCTGGTCGTCGCTCGTTGTCCCCGAATCGACTTGCCGAGGAGTCCCTTGACCGACGGGAACGCGTAGAACGCCCCTTCGGGTTCGACGCATACGACGCCGTCGATCTCGTTGAGCATGCGATGGATGGTCTGGCGCCGTCGGTCGAAGGCGGCCCGCATCATCACCACATCCTCCAGGCCGCCCGCTACTGCGGCCAGCGCGGCGCGCTGGGACACGTTGGAGACGTTCGACGTCTCATGACTCTGAATGTTGGTCGCTGCGGTGATGGCGTCGACGGGACCGATGAGCCACCCCACTCGCCACCCCGTCATGGCATAGGTCTTGGCCACCCCGTTGACGATCAGACAACGGTCGGCCAACTCCGGCACCAGGACGGGCATCGAATGGTGCTCAGCCCCGCCGTACACCAGGTGCTCGTAGATCTCGTCCGTCAACACCCACAGGCCACGTTCGACGGCCCAACGCCCGATCGCTTCGATCTCGTGGCGCGGGTAGACGGCCCCCGTCGGGTTCGACGGTGACACGAAGAGCAGTGCTTTGGTCCGTGGTGTGAAGGCCGCCTCGAGGTCTTCGACGGAGGAACGGAATCCCGAGCTCTCGTCGGAAGCCACTATGACCGGCACGCCGCCGGCCAGCGCGATCGACTCGGGGTAGGTGGTCCAAAAGGGTGCGAGGACGATGATCTCGTCGCCCGGGTCGCACAAGACGGCGAAGGCATTGGCAATGGCCTGCTTCCCGCCATTGGTCACCAGCACCTGCTGGGGCGTCACCGAGAAGTGCGAGTCACGCAATGTCTTGGCGGCCAGCGCCTCGCGCAACGCCGGGAGGCCACCCGTAGGGGTATAGCGATGGTTCGACGGGTCACGGCAGGCCTCGACGGCGGCTTCGACGATGTGGGCGGGTGTCGGGAAATCGGGCTCGCCCGCCCCGAATCCGATGACATGCTCGCCAGCCGCTTGCAATGCCTTGGCCTTGGCGTCCACCGCCAGGGTGGCCGACGGCGCCACCGCGGCGGCACGTCGTGAGATTCGGCGATGCTGGGTCGGCGCGTCGGGAGTCGTCGTCACGGCTGTAATGATTTCATACGTGACCGAGACCCCTGACATCATCATCCCCACCCAACTCCTCCCGAGCGACGGCCGTTTCGGCGCCGGACCTTCGAAGGTACGACCCGAGCAGATGGCGGCATTGTCCGAGGTCACGACCACTTACCTCGGCACCAGCCATCGCCAGAAGACCGTCAAATCACAGGTTGGACGGGTGCGGGCCGGATTCCGCCAGCTCTTCTCCCTTCCCGACGGCTATGAGGTCGTCCTGGGCAACGGTGGGACGACCTGCTTCTGGGATGCGGCCACTTTTGGGCTGATCGAGGCGCAGAGCCAACATCTCAGTTTCGGAGAGTTCTCCTCTAAGTTCGCCGCTTGTGCCGCGGCAGCGCCCCACCTCAAAGACCCCCAGATCATTGAGTCCGTGGTGGGTACTCACCCCGTACCGGTGGCAGACAGCGCCGTGGATCTTTACGCACTCACCCACAACGAGACGTCAACTGGGGTGGCCATGCCGATTCGCCGCCCGGCGGGCGCTGCCCTCCCTGCCGACGGGGGCGGGCTGGTGGCCGTGGACGCCACGTCGGGAGCCGGAGGCCTCCCGGTGGATGCCAGCGAATTCGATGCCTATTACCTGGCTCCGCAGAAATGTTTCGCCAGCGACGGCGGCCTTTGGATCGCGCTCATGTCACCGGCCGCCCTGGAGCGGGTGGAACGGATCTCCGCCTCTGGGCGCTGGATTCCCGCCTTCTTGGACCTAAAGACGGCAGTCGACAATTCTGTGCTCGACCAGACCTACAACACTCCGGCGCTGGCCACCATTTATCTGCTGGCCGAGCAGCTCGACTGGATGAACGGAAACGGGGGCCTGGAGTGGACCACCTCGCGGTGCGACCGCTCGGCGGAAATTCTCTACACCTGGGCGGAGCAGTCCGATTTTGCCCGTCCGTTTGTGGAGAACCCGTTGCAACGCAGCCACGTGATCGGCACCATCGACTTCGTTGACGCGGTGGACGCAACTGCGGTGGCAGCCATCCTGCGGGCTAACGGCATTGTGGACACCGAGCCTTATCGCAAGCTCGGCCGCAATCAGCTCCGCATCGCCATGTTCCCCGCCATCGAGCCCGATGACGTCGCCTCCCTGTGCGCTTGCATCAACTACATCGTTGGTGCGCTGGCGTAAGGCTGATCGACGGGAGCTCTCAACCGGCGCGAGCGGAAATGCGCCGTAGCGGCGGCAGCGTCGGTGGAGGCTGCTGCCGGGGCGGTAACCCCTCCAGGAGCTCGACAGTGGCCGCCGTCACCAGACGCACGGCTCGCTCGAACGCCTCCTCGGTTCGCGGCGCAGTCTTCTGCACACCGCTGACCTTGCGGACGTATTGACGCGCCGCTGCTTCAATTTCCTCCGGCGTGGCGGAAGGTTCGAGTCCCCTGAGCGTGGTGATATTTCGGCACATGCACAGAGGCTACGACGGATCACCGCGGCCCGAAGGGAGGATCAGCTGGGAAGCGTGATGACGACCCCGCGATCGCCGTAAGGAATGCGCTTCCCCTTGAAGATGCCGCCGATCGTGTTGAGGGCGTGGGTTATCTTCGTCATGAATCCGTACTTTTCCCGTATTTTTAGCTGAATTCCCTCGTATTCAGAGCCGGTCACCAAACGAGCCGACGCCTCGACCGGGCTCGTTCCCTCCTTCACCTTGCCCCGGGCATCACTCGGCTGGACGAAGACCCGACCGGTGTGGGCCAAGCGCTTCGCCTTGCCCGAACCCGAGCTGGTCCAAAACCCCACGGTGGTGCCATCGAGCGGCACCACCCAGACCGGCGTTTTCACCGGCGAGCCATCTCGCTTGAAGGTGGTGAGGAGGATGTACTTCTCGTCGCTCAGTGCCATGGGCAAAAGGTAGTCCCCTGCGTCAGGGAACGAACGCCTCGATGCCGCGCGTGATGAGGAGGTCGCCCGACACGCTGCGGAGCGTAAGGGCAATCCGGGGCCGGATGTCTCCGGCTTTTGGGCTTTCGTCCAGGGGAATGTCGGAATGCACGGCTCCCGACATCGACTCTGCGTCGACGCCGAGCGTCACCCCCCGGGCAATCCCCACTTCGATCTTGCCCGAGACCGAGCGGATGTGGATGTTGCCTTCGGCCGCCGAGAGCACCTGGACATCTCCCGAGACCTCGGTCACGCGTACGTCGCCCGACACATCCCCCAACCTGACATCACCCGATGTCGACCGAATGTCCATTTCTGCCGTGGCGGCACCGACTTCGACGTCGCCTGAGGCCGTGGCGACCGACACCACCCCGTCAGCACGCACGCACCGCAGACCTCCCGACGCCGAATGCATACGGAGCGGACCATCGACCGTATCGACCTCGATATCACCGCTCGCCGTTCTGGCCCGCAGATCCGCCACGTCGTCGGCGGTCACCGAGCCGCTCGCCGTCTTGATATCTGCCCGTCCGAGCGACCCGCTGAGCTCGATGTCCGCCGAGGCGGACACGACGCGGACGTCACTTCCCGGAGGCACTTCGACACGCACGGTCACCGCGTTGCGGCGGATGAACTTCATGCCGCGTACCCGGGGCACCCTCACGACGAGGATGTCACGGGCGGCGTGGGGACGACACTCCACGGTCGCCTTCTCCACCAGCTCGATTGCCCCGGGGGCCTCGGCGGTGAGCGACACCTGCGAGGTTGCCCCCACGCGCGCGGTAATCGCCGTCAAGCCAACGTCGTTGTGAACGAAGACCATCACCCGGTGCGGCGTGTCAAATGTCTTTTCCATGGCTTCTCTCCCTCAACTCGTCCCAAAGCCGCGCAGGCGCGAGCCACCACGGCTCGTGCGGGCTTTGGGTGCCGTCGTCCCCCGTTCGAGGGTCCGCAAGATCCAGCTGTTCACCGACTGCCCCTCCCGCACCGCTCTCTCTTCGACCCTGGATTTGAGTTGTTCGGAGAGACGCAGGGTTATGCGGGCGGACGGCTCGGCCTCGGGTTCGGGTTCGAGCACGTATGGACTCTCGTCGACGTAGGCGAACTCGACTTCGTCGCCCACCAGACGGATCTCGACATGGCCCTCTGGAAGCTCAGCCGACACCTCAGCCGCCACATCGGTCAGCAGGTCGAGGATTCTGCTCGTGGCCGAGCGCGCCAGGATCGCCGCGATGCGGTCGGCCACTTCGGCCACCGTTTCGTCGCCGAGCTCACCGACCGCGACGACATCGGATCGAAGTCCCTCAACCACCAGCGACATCTTCATAATGTCATTATGACATCAAGTTGATGTCACGCGCAACCGCATGCCCAGAAGTCTCCCCTACCAGGAAGAATGACCCCGAAGGATGGCGCTATCCCCCAGATGCGTCCTGCACACGGGTCTTGCCGGCCGAGATGAAGGGCATCATGCCGCGCAGCTCCTGTCCTATCTTTTCGATGGGGTGCGCTTGGCCCTCCTTGCGGAGTGCTTCGAAGTTGGGGCGCCCCGCCTTGTTCTCGGCGATCCACTCTTCGGCAAACGCTCCGCTCTTGATCTCGTCGAGGATCGTCTGCATCTCGGCCCGCACCGCCGCATTGATGACCCGGGGCCCACGGGTGACATCGCCGTACTCGGCCGTGTCCGAGATGGAATAGCGCATGCCTGCGATGCCCTGCTCGTACATGAGGTCGACAATGAGCTTCAGTTCGTGCAGGCATTCGAAATACGCGGACTCGGGTTGGTAACCAGCATCGACGAGCGTTTCGAACCCTGCGGTCACCAGGGCGGTCAACCCACCGCACAACACCACCTGCTCACCGAAGAGGTCGGTCTCGGTTTCTTCGTCAAACGTGGTGTCGAGCACACCGGCCCGGGTGGCACCGATGGCATGCGCGTACGAGAGCGCCAGCTCGCGTGCCTTCCCGGTCGCATCCTGGTGCACGGCGATGAGCGAGGGCACGCCGCCACCTTCGGTATAGGTCCGGCGCACCAGGTGCCCAGGGCCTTTGGGGGCCACCATGGTCACGTCGACCCCGGGCGGCGGGACAATCTGCCCGAAGCGGATGTTGAACCCGTGCGCGAACATGAGGCAGTCACCCTGGTTGAGATGCGGAGCGATGTGCTCGTCGTAGGCTGCTTTCTGCTCGGTGTCGGGCAACAGGATCATGATCACGTCCGCTTCGGCCGCGGCATCGGCCAACGACGTGACCCGCAGTCCCGCCTCTTCTGCTTTGCGCTTGCTGCTCGATCCGTCGCGCAGGGCGACCCGGACGTCGACGCCCGATTCGAGCAGGTTGAGCGCATGGGCGTGCCCCTGCGATCCGTAGCCCAAGATTGCCACCTTGCGGCCGGCGATCAGGCTGGGGTCGGCGTCGGATTCGTAGTACAGCGTGGCCATGTCGTGTGCTCTTTCTCTCGTTCAACTACGGGTGTCGTGCAAATGCTGCGTCGTTCAAATGCTGCGGCAAAGATCAGTGACGGTCCAGCTTAGGCAGGGCGACCCGCCCCGTTCGCTGGAGCTCGACCACGGTGTACTGCTCCAAAAGGCCCTCGAAGTCATCGATCTTCTCGGGGCGCCCCGCCAGCATGATCGTGAGCTGCTCCGCCCCCACGCTCACCACCTCACCCCCGAATACTCCGACGAGGTCAATGACCTGCGAGCGTTCGGTCGGGCCGACCTGCACGGTGACGAGAAGCAACTCTCGTTCGACCGCTTCAGACGGGGAGAGCTCTCCGATCGAGACCACGTTGACCAGCTTGTCCAGCTGCATGATCACTTGTTCCAATGGCGCCGATTCGACGTCAACCACGATGGTTATCCGGCTGAAGTGCTCATGTTCGTCGGTGGGGGCCACGGCCAACGAGTAGATGTTGAAACCCCGACGGCTGAACAACCCCGCCACGCGCGAGAGCACGCCGGCCTTATTCTCGACCAACACCGAGAGAATATGATGGCGCGGCTTCCCGGCCTTTCCGCCATGAAGAGGGGTCACATTGGCCGCACTCATCGAGACGGCGCCGTCTGGTCGGGATGGACGATGATCTCGTCGTTGGAACGACCGGCCGCCACCATGGGGAACACCTTCTCGAAGGCGTCGGTCCGGAAGTCGACCACCACCGGTCGGTCGTCGATGGAATTGGCCTTCTCAATGGCAGGGCCAACGTCTTCGGGGGACTCGGCCCGAATGCCGACGCATCCCATGGCTTCGGCCCACTTCACATAGTCGGGCAGGTCGGGCGAGAGGTACACCTCTGAATAGCGCTCCTCGTAGAACATCTCCTGCCATTGGCGCACCATGCCGAGATAGGCGTTGTTCAAAATGGCGATCTTCACCGGGATCTGCTCCGCCGAGGCCGTCACGAGCTCTTGCGCCGTCATCTGGAAGCAACCGTCGCCATCGATGGCCCACACCGTGCGATCGGGTCGTCCCACCTTCGCCCCGATCGACGCCGGCACGGCGAAACCCATGGTCCCCGCGCCTCCCGAGTTCACCCATGTGTAGGGGTGATCGAACTGCCAGTACTGCGACGCCCACATCTGATGCTGACCCACTCCGGATACCACAATGGCGTCGGAGGGTGCGGCGTCACGTAGCTGCTCGACCACCATTTGCGGCTTGATGGCGCCGCCTTCGGTGTGGTCGTAATAGAGGGGGAACTGCTCTTGCCACTTGTGCACCTGCTCCCACCACGGCGCCAGATCCTGGACCACTGGGGTCTCACCGTTGGCGTTCATGGCCGAAAGGAGCTCTTCGATCACCAGCCGGCAGTCCCCGGCGATACCGACGTCTGCCGTGCGCACCTTGCCCAACTCGGCCGGGTCGATGTCGACATGGATGATCTTTGCCTCTGGCGCAAACGCGTCGATCTTTCCGGTCACCCGGTCGTCGAAGCGCGCCCCGAGACTGATGAGAAGGTCGCTGCGCTGCATTGCCGTCACGGCGGTGTAGTTGCCGTGCATGCCGGGCATGCCCAGGCATTGGGGATGGGAATCGGGGAAAGCTCCTCGCGCCATCAACGTGGTGACCACCGGGATCCCGGTGCGTTCGGCCAGGGCACGGAGGACTTCGGCCGCCCGCGCCTTGAGCACCCCACCTCCGACGTAGAGGACCGGACGGTGCGCTCGGCGGATCAACTCGGCCGCTTGGCGGACGAGCTCAGGATCGCCCACCGTGTGAGGGTGGTAACCGGGGAGGTCCAGTTCCTCGACCGATGTGGGCCAGTACCATTCCATTGTGTCGTTGGCGATGTCTTTCGGGAAGTCGACGAGCACGGGGCCTGGGCGTCCAGTGGTGGCGACGTAAAAGGCGGCGGCCACGACGCTCGGGATGTCATTGACGTCCTTGATCAGCCAGTTGTGCTTGGTGATGCCCATGGTGACGCCGGTGATGTCGCACTCTTGGAAGGCGTCGGTGCCGATCGAGCCCGTGGCCACCTGACCCGAGACCACGACGAGTGGCGTCGAGTCCATGTAGGCGTTGGCCAACGGCGTCACGATATTGGTGGCTCCCGGCCCGCTGGTCACCATCGCCACGCCAGGCTTGCCCGTCACCATGGCATAACCCTCGGCCATGTGACCTGCGCCCTGTTCGTGCCGCACCAGGACGTGGCGGATGGAGGAGTCGATGATCGGGTCGTAGACGGGCAGGATGGCTCCGCCGGGCAGGCCGAACATGACGTCGACGCCCTGCATCTCGAGGCTCTTGATGAGTGCCTGTGCTCCGGTGAGCTTCATCGTTACTCCTCTGTCTCTCTCTCAGTGCGATTGCAACAGTGGTGGCGGGTTCATCGTGACTTGGTCCGCAAAATGAAACGACCCCCCGTTCGGGAGGTCGAGAAGCGCGCGTTGCAGTGAAGCCGCGCGCTTACGTTACGAGTACCAGAATCCGTGTGTGGTCGTGGCGGCTCGTGTGCATGATCCGACCATTGTGCCACGTCATGGCCGCGCCGACAACCCCGGGACTCACCTGGCGGGCTTCCCAGGCTCCCCCAAACCACGAGTCGCTCACCGGTCCAGAGGTCACGCCGCCGCGCTGTCGGTGTTTCATGGTGTCGCCATTCCCCCACCGAGAAGGGCGGGGAGCGCGGTCGCCCGCATCCGAGCAAGCACCCGGTCCGTGACCGGCGCCACGTCCGGATGGACCCCGCCGTTACCCCCGGCCGCCGCCTGCCAGGCCGCTGCCCGTCGCTCCAACAGGTCGGCATCGTCGAATTCCACGCAGTCGAGGCGATCAGTCGACAGGTCGACCACGACGGTGTCGCCGTCTTGGACGAGGGCGATGGGGCCGCCGAGGAACGCTTCGGGGGCGACGTGTCCTATGACCAGCCCGACCGATCCCCCCGAGAAGCGGGCATCTGTCATCAGCGCGATGGTGATGTGCCGCTGGCGACACAGGGCCGTGATGCGCGACGTCGGGTCGAGGAGCTCAGGCATGCCGGGCGCCCCGCGAGGGCCCTCGTAACGGATCACGACCATGTCGTTGTCCACGAAGCTGTCCGGGTCGCTATCGAGGGCCTCAATAAGGGAGCGCTCGCCGTTGAAGACGCGGGCGCGGCCGGTGAAGACACCATCCTTCACGCCACCTTCGACGCCGGCGACCTTGAGGATCGCCCCGCCGGCGGGCGCCAAGTTGCCGCGCAGGAGACGGAGTCCGCCGGTGTCCTTGAAGGGCTTGTCAACTGGGAAGATGACCTCACCGTCGGGCGGGGGCGGGTCGAGTCGTCGCAACTGCTGGGCCAGTGTCTCGCCGGTGCAGGTGATGGCGTCGCCCTGGAGGAATCCGGCCCGGAGGAGCTCGTTGGCGATGACCTGCAGCCCCCCCTTTTCGTCCACGTCCACCATCGAATAGTCGCCGAATGGCCGCATGTTGACCAGCACGGGCAGGCGCCGGGCCAACGCGTTGAAATCCTCCTGGCTCATCACGTCGCCCCACAGGTCGAGACCGGCGGCACGGGCGATCTCCACGCTGTGCAGCAACACATTGGTGGACCCGCCCATCGCGATGGCGACCGTGAGGGCGTTGCGCAGCGATACGGGCGTCACGATGTCGCGCGGCGCAATGCCGTCGCTGCGCCATTGCGAGCAGGCAATCGACGGTCTGATCAGGGAACTCATTCAGCCGCCGGGGGTCGTCCGACGGCGGCGACACCATGTGCAGCGGTTCGAGCCCGAGGACGGCGATGAAGGTCTGCATCGTGTTGTACGTGAACATGCCCCCGCAGCTGCCCTGCCCGGGACAGGCGTGCAACGCGTACCGGGCTCGGACCTCGGCGTCCTGGTCGGCCATCTGGAAGGCCGAAACGAGGTCGATCCGATCACCCGTCTCTGGATCGATGCCCGGCCTGATCGGGCCGTCGGAGACGATGACGGCGGGCGTGTTGTTCTCGAGGACGGCGGCGACGGTTCCGACCGGCGGCTTGTCGCAGGCCACGACGGCCACCAGCCCAGCAACGCTGTTCGCCGCCAAATGGACGTCTGCGACGTCATGGACGAGCTCGCGGCCAATGAGGGAGAACCGCATCTGAGGAGTGCCGTTGAGCTGGCCGTCCGAGACGCCCACCGTGAACACCGAGGGGATCAGCCTGACCGCCAGGTCGTCCTCGGCGATTCGGCGCGACAGGGCGGCCTGGACGGCTTGCACCTTCTGGGGCACGCCCAGGTAGCACTGGCTGTCACCGAGATTGCCAATGACCGCCCACACGGGGTCATGGATCTTCCCGATGTCCTCACCGAGGAATGCTGCCGTGCCAACCCTCTGCACGTCGCGCCCGGGATTGATCGACACGAACGTCTCCGATTCGTTGCGCACCAACCCAAACTAATGGCATTGGATCAGCCAGCCGAGCCGGGCGGCGGGGAGCGGAGGAACTAACTCCGCAGCCGCCGGAGCTCTGCCGCCACCTCTTTGCCGTTCGCCTGGCCGGATGTGGCCTTCATGACCGCCCCGGTGAAGAAGCCGGTGAGCTTGTCGTCCCCTTCGACGTAGCGGCTCCATTCGTCGGGGTTGGCCGCCACCACCTCGCCCACAACGGCCGTCAAGGTGTCAGCGCCCAGGGCCTCGAAACCCATCTCCTTGGCCAGCTGGCGCGGGTCGCTCCCCGCAGCAGCCACCGCGGCGCTCAACACGGCCTTGGACTGCGTGGCGGACAGCTTGCCCTTCGACTCCAGCTGGAGCAGCGTGAGGAACGACTCCTTGGGCAGGGCCAGCCCCGCCTCCCCTTCGGCCGCCAGCTCATTGGCGGCCCGGGCCAACGCCAGCTGCGCCGGCGCTCCCGCCTCCACCGCGGAGACCACCAAGTGATCCAGACCGAGGTCGACCACGGCACGAATCTGGTCCGACTCAGCTTCGCTGGCTGACCCACCAACGAGATCGACCAGGGCGGTCCGGCGATCAGCCGGCATGGGGCCCATGGCCACCCGCACACGTTCCCGCCACGCCGCATCGGGCACCAGCGGCACCAGGTCGGGCTCGGGAAAGTAGCGATAGTCGTTGGCCTCTTCCTTGGAGCGCATGGTTTGGGTCCGACCAGCCGCCTCGTCCCAATGCCGCGTCTCCTGCCTGACCCCCTCCCCGCCCTCGATGAGGGCGATCTGACGCGCCGCCTCGTATTCGATGGCACGACCGAGCGACCGCAGCGAGTTGAGGTTCTTGATCTCGCAGCGCGTCCCGAACCCGGTCGAGTTGACCGGGCGCACCGAGACATTGGCGTCGAAGCGCATCGACCCTTCTTCGAGTCGACCGTCCGACGCCCCGGTGGCGACCAGGATCCCACGCAGTTCCGAGGCATAGGCGCGCGCTTGCGCGGCCGATCGGATATCAGGCTCGCTCACGATCTCAACCAGCGGCACACCGGAGCGGTTGTAGTCGACCAGGGCGTGGTGGGCCGAGTTTATGCGACCTCCGGCACCGACATGGGTGAGCTTCCCTGTGTCCTCTTCAAGGTGAGCCCGGGTGACGCCGACCCGGAAACCTCCGGGCAATTCGAGCCAGCCCCCAAGGTTGATCGGCTCGTCGTACTGGCTGATCTGATAGTCCTTGGCCTGGTCGGGATAGAAGTAGTTCTTGCGGGCGAAGCTCGAGGCGTGGATCTCGCAGTGCAGTGCCGTCCCGATGCGCATGGCCAATTCGACCGCCTGCGCATTGAGCACGGGCAACGCCCCGGGAAGTCCGAGGCAGACCGGACACACATTGGTGTTCGGCTCCTCTCCGAATTTGTTGCGACAGCCGCAGAACAACTTCGTCGTCGTGGCCAATTCGCAGTGCACCTCAAGGCCGACCACGATCTCCCAGACCGTGTCCGCACTCACGGGAACCACTTCGGTGTCGACGCTCATGGGGACCACTCCGTTCTCGGGGCGACGGCTTCGACCGCTCCGGCCACCTGAAAGAGCAGCCGCTCGGCCAACGCGGGGGCCAGGACCTGAACCCCGACCGGGAGACCGTCGGCTCCAACGCCAAAGGGCACCGACATGGCGGGGTGCCCCGCCAGGTTCGAGGGGATAGTGCAGATGTCGTTCATGTACATGGCCATGGGATCGTCCACCTTGTCGCCCACGGCGAACGCGGTCGTCGGAGCGGTGGCGCCCAACAACACGTCGACCGATTCATAGGCCCGTTCGAACGCCTGCACCACCAGAGTGCGGACCCGTTGCGCCTGGGCGTAATAGGCGTCGTAGTAGCCGGCCGAGAGCGCGTAGGTCCCGAGCATGATGCGGCGCTTCACCTCATCGCCGAAGCCGGCCGTCCTGGTGGCCGTGTTCATGGCGGCCGCGTCGTCACCCTCGACCCGCAATCCGTAGCGCACACCGTCGTAACGGGCCAGGTTGGATGAGGCCTCTGCGGGAGCGATGATGTAATAGGCCGACAAGCAGTAGCCGAATTCGGGGACGCAGACCTCCTCGACCTTGGCCCCCGCCGCGGCCAGCGCCTCCGCCGCTTCGTACACCCGCGCCTTCACGTCGGGCGCGCAACCTTCAATGAGATCGGGGCACAGGCCGATGCGCACCCCTTCCACGCCGCCGTCGACGACCTCGAGAGTGGGGGGTGAGGGCAGGCGCAGCGAGGTGGTGTCACAGGGATCGTGCCGGGCCACGACGTCGTACAGCAATGCCGCGTCCGTGACGGTGGCCGCAAAGGGCCCGATCTGGTCGAGCGAACTGGCGAATGCCACCAGTCCGTAGCGGGAGACGCGGCCATAGGTTGGTTTCATCCCGACAACGCCGCACAGGGCGGCCGGTTGACGGATCGATCCCCCCGTATCCGAACCGAGGGCGAGTGCCGTGAACCCGGCCGCGACGGCGGCCGCTGAACCGCCGCTGCTGCCTCCTGGCACCGTGTCGGTGTCGCGCGGATTACGGGTCGGCCCAAATGCGGAATTCTCGGTCGAGCTGCCCATGGCGAACTCGTCCATGTTGGTCTTGCCCAACGCGATCGCACCGGCATCGCGCAACAGCGTGACCACGGTGGCGTCATAGGGCGGTCGCCAGCCCTCGAGAATCTTGGAGCCACACGTGGTGGGGATCCCCCTTGTACAGAGGTTGTCCTTCAGCGCCACCGGCACCCCGGCCAAGGGTCCCGGGTCGCGCCCCTCGGCGACGGAGGCATCGACGGCTGCAGCCTGGGCCAGAGCCGTGTCAGTCAGCACTTCCAAGAAGGCATGGGTCTCTCCGTCGCGAGCGGCCACCGACGCCAGGGCCTCCTCGGTCACCTCGCGCGCCGAACGTTGCCCGCTCCGTACGGCGGCTGCTACCGCTCGTGCGCCCATCACGGTGCCTCACCACCGATACGCGGCACCCGGAAGCGATGGTCCTCCACCGACGGGGCAGCAGCCAACACCTCGGCCCGGTCAAGACTTGGTCGAGGCTCATCGGGGCGCAACACGTTCTCGACCGGCAGCGGATGCGCCATGGGAGCCAGGTGCGACAGATCGAGAGCGGCAACATCGGCTGCATGATCCAGCACGGTGCGCAACTGCGCAGTGAAAAGGTCGACCTCGTCATCGCGCAGGTGGAGACGGGCCAGGTTCGCCACGTGGATCACATCATCACGACTCAGTTGTCCGGGGCTCCCGCCTTCGTGGCCCGGCTCCTCGGCGTCGGTCATGCCCTCGACGGGCGGAGAAGATCGGTCACGAACGCCACGGCCCGTTTCTCGATCTCCTCTTTGTCGTAATCGAGGGTGGCCACGTGGAAGCTGCGCTCCAGCACGATCCGCTCCACGGGTCCGCGCACCCCTTCGACCAAGCGGTCGCCCGATACCGGCGCCACCACGTGGTCCTGGGTGCTCGAGAAAAGCAGGATGGGGCAGAAGACGGAGCCGAGTCCGGCCGCCACCTCGCGGGTCGCCCCGAAGAGCGAGAGTGCGGCCCGCAGCGGAAGCTCGGAGTAGGCCGATTCGGCCGCTCCCTCCATCGCTATGTCGGACCCCACGCCGGGAGCCAGCTCATCGCCGTCCTCGATCAACGAGCCGATGAAGGCGATGGTGTCAGCATCGGGTGGCTCGATCAGGGGATTGACCAGCACGAGCGCCGCGATCTCGGGGTGCCGCTCAGCCAGCCAGACGCTCAGGGTGCCGCCCATGGAGAGCCCCACGACAACGACCGCTTCGCAGCGAGCCTCCAGCTTGGCGTACGCATCCTCGGCCGCGGCCGACCAATCTTCCCAAGTGGTGGGGACCATGTCCGCCACTGCGGTGCCGTGCCCAGGCAGCAGCGGTAACTCCACCGTGAGACCGGCGTCGGCGAGGGCAACCGCCAGCCCGAGCATCGACTGGGGATTACCGGTAAACCCGTGCAGGACCAGCGCCCCGCGAGCGTCGCCAGCAGCGGAATATGGCTCAGCGCCAGGGAGAACAGGGGTAGTCACGCGTGACCATGCTACCGGCGAGCCGACTATCGTTCCGCCGGGCCAAGATGCCAGTGTGCCTATCGATCCCGATCACAAACGCCGACGAAGGAGCATGTCGATGCCGTACCCGTTCTTGAGCGACGAGTGGCTGGAGGAAGCCCGCCGCATTCGGGCTGAGTACGAGGGGAAGTCCGTGCCCTTCCCCCACCCGGTCCGTATGAATCTGGTCGTGACGGGTGCCCCCTTCGGTGAGAAGGACATCGATGCCCATATGGATACCTCGAGCGGCGAGCTCGTCCTCGATATAGGACACATCGAGACCCCCGATCTCAAGGTCACCGTCGACTACGACACCGCCAAGGCGATCCTGATCGACGGCAATCCCGCTGCGGGCATGCAGGCCTTCATGGCAGGCAAGGTCAAGGTGGAAGGGGACATGGGCAAGTTGATGGCGCTGCAAGCAGCTCCTGTCGGTGCCGAGTCGCACGCAGCCGAAATTGCCACTCGGCTCAAGGAGATCACGTCCTGACGGAAGCGGAGAGCTAACGGAAGCGGCGGGACCACCAAGTCGGATCCCGTCCGTGGGCGTGGAAGTGGTTGGGGATTTGACGCATGACCTGATCGATCGACCACCCATCACTCCCGAAACGAGCATCGGCCACCCGGGTCAGTTGCTCGAGCATGTGCGCGACGTCGGCATCGGGAGGCACCGGCCCATGGTGCTTCCAGACCACCATGGGCACGTCGCAGATCTCGCAGTCCGCCACCCAGCACACGTCGTCTTCGTGGTGCCAGGGCGTGATGTGCGCGGCCTCGCAGAGGTCACAGGACGCGTCGAAGGGCAGTGCCACTGGCGCCTCTCTTCAGCGGGTGAGAATCGTCACTGACGAGCCGGTCGGCACCGTGCTGTACGTGGGGGGGATGGTGCCTTGCGCCGTGCCGTTGGGATTGCCTTGCACCCCGGACACGTTCAACCCCGCAGCCTGCAGGGCCGTGGTGGCCTGCGTCACGGTGTCGCCGATGACGTTGGGCACCTGGACGGTGGGCGGCCCGGTCGACACGGTCACCGTCACTGTCGACCCGTAAGGCACCAGCGTGCTGCTCGGAGGGTTGAGGGAAATGACGTCGCCGGCGGGCACGGTGTTGTTGGGTGCGCTGGCCTGGGTGCCGGTGAGGCCGACCGCTTGCAGCAGGACCAGAGCGTCGTTGTAGGTATCCGCCTGCGAGATCGAAGTCGGGACGGCTACCGGGCCGTGACCCTTGGAAGGGACCATGTCGATGGTGGATCCATAGGGAGCCTTGGAGGGATTCTGCTCCCCTTTGTAGGACCAGGAAATGAGCACGCCGTTCTGGATCGTGTCGCTGAACTGGCTGGTGACGCAGTCGCCCTGGAGGTGGGCCGCCTTCAACGTCCCCACGGCCTGGTCACAGGTCATGCCGGTCAGAGAGGGCACCGCGACTGAGGGCGGCCCCAATGAGGGCACGACCGAGAGGACGGCACCCTGCTTGAGAACCTTGCCCACCTTGGGGGTCTGGCCGATGATGACGCCCTCGCCGATCGTGATCGATTGGACACCCTTTTCCACCCTCAACGTGAAATGGTCCTTGCCGGTTGCCGTCCTCGCTTGGTCCAAGGTCAGACCGGTCAGCGACGGCACAGGGTGCGACGGCGTGAAGAGTTTCTCGTGCACCGCCACCAGTGCGCCCGCGGCCAATGCCAACACGAGGACGACGACCCCGATGATCCACCACATCGTCCGGCGGCTCTTGCGGCGCACCGCGATGGCGGGGCCATCCGCAGATTCCCCAGAACGCTTCCCCAACATGCTCGGCTCGGCGTCGAAGATCTCGCCCGGCCCCGCCCTGGTGCCGACGGGTGCCGGCTTCTTACTGGCCGGGGGTGGAACCTGGGTGAGCTCGGAGACCGCCGGGGGGCGAAACCCATTGAGGGGCGCCGGGGCAACGTGGTCAGGCGGGTGCAGAGCCAGCGGCTCGGGCGTGGGAAGGGCACTGGCCAGTGCCCCCAGACGGGCCGCGAACCCCGCCGCGTCCAGACGGGCCGAGGCCTCGGGGGCGGCGGCGCGGGCCAACACGTCATCGAGCGGGCCCAGTGCCTCATGGGGCGGCAAGGGAGAGCCGATGCGAGCCATGATCGTGCCCTGGGTCGTGTCAGCCACGAAGGGCACGGTCCCCGAGAGCGCCTCGTACAGCACCAGGGCGAGCGAGTAGACGTCGGCCCGGCCGTCCAGCGCTTTGCCCTCGGCGGACTCGGGCGAGATATAGCGCGCCGTTCCCACCATCGCTCCCGCCGGCTCGGTGTAAGCCGCTTCGGCCAGGGCGCGAGCCACGCCGAAGTCGGCAACCCGGACCCGACCCTCCTCGTCGAAGAGCAGATTGGCCGGCTTGATGTCACGATGCACAAGGCCCCGCGCATGGGCGTACGCCAGGCCCTGCGCCACCTCGGTGCCGAGATGCGCGGCCTGGGAAGGGCTGAGGCGCTCGCCGCGGTCAAGTAGGTCCCTGAGCGACCCGCCGCCGAGATACTCCAACACGAGGTACGGCCCATCGGTGTCCTCGCCCCAGTCGAACACCCGCAATACGTGAGGATGGTTCAGCGAAGCAACCGAGCGGGCCTCGGCCCGGAAGCGCTTGAGGAAGGCTTCGTCGCTGGCTAATCCCGGTTGAAGGACCTTGACCGCGACATGACGCTGCAAGGACACGTCTTCGGCCAGGTAGACGTGTGCGGAGGCGCCAGTGCCCAGGGCGGAGAGCAGCCGGTACCGCTTCCCAAGGACCCGGCCGATGGAATCAGAGATAAGGGGCATCGGGACACCTCGTAGGCTAGTGACCAAACCGGTGCGTCCGGTGGACACTCTGGCAATTCCCCTGCGCTGCGTTTCCATGGGGTCAGGTGGCCAGGCTTCCCGGACGGGCGCCTCTCGACGACTCCGGCTATTCCGGCAAGGACCCCGATTCCAGCAAGGTCTCGAACGCCTCGGCAGGCACAATGGAAATACCCAGCTCCTCTGCCTTCTTGAGCTTGCTCGCCCCGGGGGCTTCACCCAGGACCAGGGCGAACGTCTTCTTGGACACGCTGCCTGGGGATTTCCCGCCCCGGGCCAGGATGGCCTCCTCCGCCTCTTCTCGGGTGTAGCCCGGAACGGACCCCGTCACCACGATGGTCAGGCCTTCGAGGGTCTGCGCCACGGCAGGGCCTCCCGCGTCTCCGGCGTCTCCACTCCCGCCGGCGCCAACACCACTGCTTTCGGCGGGCCGGCGGGCCCCAGGCTCCTCCAAGTTCACGCCGGCGACACGCAATCGCTCCATCACCGCCTGGTTGGTGGGCAGGGCCAGGAACTCGGCGATACTGGCCGCGATCACCGGGCCGATCCCTTCGACCGCGGCAAGCTCGTCCACGGACGCCGTGACGATGGCGTCGAGGCTGCCCATGGCCCGGGACAGCGCCCGGGCTCCCGTCGGGCCCAAGTGGCGGATCCCGAGCCCCACCAGTAACCGGCTCAGCGGTTGGGTGGTCGAGGCGGCGATGCCCGTGACCAGGTTGCCCGCTGAGATGGCGGCAAAGCGCTCGAGCACGGCGAGTTGGGCCACGGTCAGCGAGTAGAGGTCGGCCGCATCGAGGATCAGCCCGGCCGCCACCAACTGGTTGACGCGCTCCTCACCCAACCCCTCGATGTCCATAGCCGAACGCGAGGCGAAGTGGACGATCCGCTGCACGCGTTGTGCGGGGCAGTCGATGTTGGTGCAGTAGGTGTCGCTTTCGCCCTCGAGCCGCACCAGCGGCTGTCCACAGCTCGGGCAGGCGGTGGGAAACCTCCATGGCGGCTTGCGCCGTTTCGGCACCCCCGCACCGGCCAGCACCGGGCCGACGATCTCGGGGATGACATCGCCCGCCTTGCGGACGATGACCATGTCACCGGGGCGAACGTCCTTCAATCGCACCTGGTCCTCGTTGTGCAGCGTGGCCATCTCGACCGTCGACCCGCCGACGAACACGGGCTCCATGCGCCCGAACGGTGTGGCCCGGCCGGTCCGCCCGATCGACACCATGATGTCGAGGAGCTTGGACGTGCGCTCCTCGGGCGGGAACTTGAAGGCAATGGCCCAGCGGGGCGCCCGCGACGTTGCGCCGAGGCGTGCGTGCAGCGCCAGGTCGTCGACCTTGGTCACCACGCCATCGATCTCGTAGGGCAGGGCATGGCGCTCGTGCTCCAGTCCGAGGCTGCGAGCGATCACTGCCTCGACACCGGTGGCCAGCCGCGCATCGGGGCTGACCGGGAATCCCGCCTTCTCGAGCAGGGCCAAGGTGGCCGACTGCGTGGCCGCCGGCCAGTGGCTCCCCTTGGGCGCCCCCTCAACCTCCCCCACCTGGTAGGCCCAGAACGAGAGGGGCCGTGTCGCGGTAACCGCCGGGTCCTTCTGCCGGAGTGCGCCGGCGGCGGCGTTGCGTGGGTTGACGAACAGCCTGAGGCCGGCCGCTTCCTGGCGCGCGTTCATAGCGGCGAAGTCGGCCAGTGGCAGGTAGATCTCCCCCCGCACTTCGAGCAGGGCGGGAAACGGGCCCGCTTTGGCATCGAGCACCTTGGGCACGACCTTGACCGTGGCCACATTGGCCGTCACATCCTCCCCGGTGATGCCATCCCCCCGCGTGGCCGCCTGGGTGAACCGCCCGTGCTCGTAGGTCAGTGACATCGCCACGCCGTCGACCTTGGGCTCACTCGAGAAGGTGAGTTGCTCCAGATCCAATTCGGGGACCGGGCGGCGAAGGCGTTCGGCCCAGGCCCGGAGGTCCACCTCTTCGAAGGCGTTGTCCAGGCTCATCATGGGGACCCGGTGCCGTACGGGCTGAAAGAGCCCGAGCGGTGCCGCACCGACGGTCTGGGTCGGCGAGTCTGGAGTGACAAGGGCTGGATACGCCGTTTCGAGCTGGCGCAGCTCGCGCACCAAGAGGTCGTAATCGGCGTCGGGGATCTCGGGCGCGTCGAGCACGTTGTACCGATCGTTGTGGTAATTGATCACCTGGCGCAGCTCGGCCGCCCGGGCGCGCGCCTCAGCTGGCACGCCGTGCGCCGGCACCTCTTTGGCCACGATCAGGCGGCGATGCCGGCGCCGACCACGGCATCGGGGTCAGCGCCGTCGTAGAGGGCCACCGTCTGGCCGGGCGCAACCGGTCGTTGTGGCACATCGAATTGCACCACGAGCCCCGCGTCGGTCCGGCTGACCGCACACGCCGCCGGGCGACCATGCGCACTGACCTGGGCTATGGCTCGTTCGCCGTCGCGCAACGGCTGGCCCACCCATGTGAGAGAGGCCTCGGGCAGCGTCAGCCTCGCTGTCATCGCCTCGGCCGCGCTCCCCACCGTGACCCGGCGCGCCGGCACGTCGACGGCGATGACGTAGCGACGGGCCCCATCGGTCCCATGGCCCATGCCCCGGCGCTGGCCCACGGTCACCAGCTCGATCGCGTCAACCGACCCCACGGTCTCACCCCGGCCGTTAGTGACCGCAGCCGGGTGGAACTTCAATTTGTCGGCCAAAAAGCCTTGGCGGCCCTCGACGCTCCCGATGAAGCAGACATCCTGGCTGTCGGGCTTCCCCGCCGTGCGCAGGCCCAAGCGGACGGCGTGCGCCCGCACGTCGGCCTTCATCATTTCGCCGACCGGGAACACCACCCGGGCCAGCTCGGACTGTCCCAGCATCGAAAGCACGTAGGACTGATCCTTGTCAGGGTCGGCACCGCGTCGGAGTCGGAGGTCCATCCCGCCGGTGACCCGGGCGTGGTGTCCGGTGGCGAGGCGTGCGAACCCCAGTCGATCGGCGCGCTCGAGCAGCCGGTCGAACTTGATGGAGCGATTGCACTCGATACACGGGTTCGGAGTGCGTCCCTGCGCGTGCGCGTCGATGTAGGGCGTCACCACATGCCGGTCGAAGTCCTCGGTCAGGTTGAAGACGTGGTGGTCGATGCCCAGCTGTTGGGCCACCCGGCGGGCGTCGTCGACGTCGGCCACCGAGCAGCAGCCCGAATCCGATTCGCCACCCCACAGCTTCAGCGTGGCCCCGACGACGTCATGCCCCTGCTCGACCAACAGCGCAGCGGCGACGGAGGAGTCCACTCCTCCCGACATGGCGACCAGCACTCGCATGCGTCCAGTGTGCCACCCGCCCTCAGGGCCCATGGCGCAATGAGGCGACCACCCCGGGTGCGACGGTGAGGACCCGGTCGATTTCGGCATCGGTGGTTTCGTGGCCGAGCGTGAACCTGATGGCGCCGCGCGCCAATTCGATCGGCACACCCATGGCCGCCAGCACGTAGCTCGGCTCCAGGGCACCGCTGGCACACGATGATCCTCCCGAGGCACAGATGCCCCGCTCGCTCAGGGCCAGGAGGAGCTCCTCGCGCTCGATGCCGGCGAAGCACAGGTGAAGGTGCCCCGGCAGTGTGGCCACCTCAGCGGACACGGTCCGGTGAACGCCGGCGACGGAGGACGCGAGCCCGTCGGCCAACCGGTCGCGTAACGCGGCGACGCGGCTGGACGCCGCCAGACGTTCGGCCGCGGCCAGGCGCAGCGCCGTGGCCAGACCGACCGCGCCAGCCACATCCTGGGTGCCGCTCCGTCGCTCCCGCTCCTGGCCTCCTCCAAAGTGCTGTGGCGCAACGGCCGCGGGCGGTCGCACGGCCAGCACCCCGACTCCTACCGGCCCTCCCAACTTGTGGGCGCTGAGCGAAACCAAGTCGGCCGCCGAAGCGCACGAAGCCAGGTCCATGAACGTCGCGGCCTGCACGGCATCGGTGAAGATGCGCGCCGCGTCACTCTGCGTGCACGCGACCTCGACCACCTCGTCGATTGGCTGCACCACACCGGTCTCGTTGTTGGCCAGCATGATGGCGATCAGCGCCGTGCCGCCGTCAACCTGTTCGTGCATTGCCTCGACGTCCACCACGCCGTGCCGATCCACTGCGAGTTCGCGCCAACGCACCCCGAACGAACGCGCCGCGGCGCGGCACGACTCCCGCACGGCCGGGTGTTCGACGGCGGAGCTGATCACGCACAGAGCGGCACTGTCCTCATTCGCATCGGCACCTGCCGCGACAAGCGCGCCAAACACGGCCAGGTTGGCCGACTCCGTGCCACCCGAGGTGAAGATGATGTCGCCGGGATCGCGCCCGAGAGCCGCTGCTACCTCGTCGCGGGATTCCTCGAGCAGGCGCCGGGCTCGTTGGGCTGGTCGGTGGCTCCCAGTCGGATTGCCGAGGGGAACCGAGCGCGCCTCAGCCATGGCATCCGCCACCTCGGGCCGCAGTGGTGTGGTGGCTGCGTGGTCGAGATACGTCGTGGTGTACTCACTCATGTGATCCAAACGGTCTTGGCGTTGGCGAACTCCTTCAACCCGAGCTCGGAGAGCTCACGGCCGAAGCCAGAGCGCTTGATCCCGCCAAAGGGCAGTTCCGGCGTCGACACGACCATGGCGTTGACGAACACCGCTCCCGCCTCCAGCTCCTCAATGCAACGACGCTGCTCCTCATCGTCGTTGGTCCACACGCTCGAACCGAGCCCGAAGGTCGTGGCATTTGCCACTGCGATGGCAGCATTGAGGTCAGGGACACGCTCGACGAGCGCGACCGGACCGAACAGCTCCTCTTGAGCCACCGGCATGTCTGACGTCACCCCTGAGAGCACCGTGGGTTTGAGATACCACCCCGGCCCTTCGATCGGCTCTCCCCCACCGTGCACCACGGCACCCTGTCGCCGGGCGTCCTCGATCTGCCCCAATAGCTCGGCTCGCTGTGCCTCCGAGACGATTGGCCCCACCTGGGTGGCGGGGTCGAATGGATCACCGACCACGAGGGCATCCATGGCCTCGGTGAAGCGACGCAGGAACTCGTCCGCTACCGCCTCGACCACGATGAAGCGTTTGGCGGCGATGCATGACTGCCCGTTGTTCTGCACCCGGGCCGTCACCGCCGTCCGTACGGCGTCGTCCAAGTTGGCTGAGGCGAGCACCAAGAAGGGATCGGAACCGCCGAGCTCGAGGACGCTCTTTTTCAGAGCATGGCCGGCCGTTGCCGCCACCGACATCCCGGCCTTCTCGCTCCCAGTGAGGGTGACGGCCACGACGCGCGGATCCTCAATGAGCGCGGCGACGTCCTTACTCTCGATGAACAGATTGGTGAACGCGCCCGTCGGGCAGGCCGGCCCGACGAAATATGTCCTCCAATAGCAGCGCTGTCTGCGGCACGTTGGATGCGTGCTTCAGCAGGCCGACATTGCCCACCATGAGTGCCGGCGCAGCAAAGCGCACCACCTGCCACAAGGGGAAATTCCACGGCATGACGGCCAGGACCGGACCAATCGGCTGGTAATGCACGTACGAGCGCGTGGCGTCGGTGGTGATCAAATCGTCGGCCAGCAAAGCCTCGGAGTGTTCGGCAAACCAGCGCAATCCCATGGCGCACTTCGATGCCTCGGCGCGGGCGGCGGCAAACGTCTTGCCCATCTCGGTGGTCACGATGCGTGCGATGTCGGGCGCCTCGCCCTCGAAGAGGTCGGCGGCGTTGCTCAGGTGACGTGCCCGCTCGGCGTAACTGGTGGTGCGATATTCGAGGAAGGTGTCGTAGGCCTGCTGCAGCAGCCCGTCCACCTCGGCCGGGGTATGCCCCGGGAACGTCCTCTCGGTCTGACCGGTGGCGGGATTGATGGTGGCAAAGGACATATCTGATTCTTAGCGCAGTGAGGTCCGATCTCCGCCGCCCAGACCCAATTGCTCGGGGATGGCGCATCGGATCAGCTTCTCCGTGGCCGTGTGAGACATGTTGGTCCCCGTGACACGATGGCGTCCGTGACGCGCACGGAAGTACAGATGGCGAGCGCGCTGATGGCACGCTCGCTCCGGATAGTGGTCCTTACCGGAGCCGGCATCTCGACCGATTCGGGCATTCCGGACTTCCGGGGACCCAATGGGGTGTGGACAAAGGACCCGACGGCGGAGAAGGCAGCCAATCTCGATACGTACGTGCACGATCCCGAGGTACGACGACGAACCTGGCAGAACCGGCTGACGTCCCCTTACTGGTTAGCCGAGCCCAACGAAGGGCACGCCGCGCTCGTGGCGCTGGAGCGAGCGGGACGGCTCGACACACTCGTCACCCAGAACATCGACGGCCTCCATCAAAAGGCCGGCTCGGACCCGGCGAGGATCATCGAGATTCACGGCAATTCCTCGGAGATCGTCTGCCTCCGTTGTCATCATCGCCAGCTGGCGGAGCCGGTTCACGAGCGCGTGCGGAGCGGCGAAGCAGACCCCAGCTGCGTGGAGGTCGGCGCGGACGGGTCGACATGCGGCGGGATCCTGAAGTCGGCGACGATCAGCTTTGGGCAGAGTCTTATCCCTCATGACCTCCGCCGGGCCGAAGCGGCCGCGGGCAGGTGCGACCTTTTCCTGGCGGTCGGCTCGACGCTCGCCGTCTTCCCCGCCGCCAACCTCGTCCCGATCGCCTCTCGGGCAGGGGCGGCTGTGGTGATTCTCAACGGTGCCCCCACCGATATGGACCCGTTGGCTGATGTTGTGCTCCACGGCCCTATCGGCGAACTGCTGCCGGCTCTGGTCGCGAGATGCCAGTAAGCCCCTGGGGCCCCTTGACGTACGGCCAGCCGTGCCGCGGCTGCGCCTTCGAATGGGAGGCGCCGAGTTACGTATCCTCGGATTTTGCCTTGCGCCGGGGCTTCAGAGCGAACCACCAGATGCTCGCCATCGTCCCCAGAATGCCGACGGCGGCGGCCACCGGCGTGACGACTTTTCGGGCCCCGCTCTTTGCCATGGCTCCAGACACTACTGCGGAGAGTCGGGTTGAGTGAGGGTGCGCCGGGAGCGTCTGGCGCGCCCCGCCACGGGGACGGCGCCGGTGCGGGTCCCTGGTCCCGGCGGACTACGCCGGGCCGGACAACTGGGCCACCACTTTTCGCGGACCGACATGCTCAGGCGTCACTGCCACCATGGGGCCAATGCGGGCCGTGCTGTAGGGAAGACCCAGCTGGGAGAGGCGGGCGGTGAACTGCCCGAGGGTCATGGTCACCGGGTTGGCGAGGGGCACCCCGAATTGGCTCGCCGCTTGGACTTGGTTGGCCTGCGTCGGGCCCACGAACAGCCAGGTCGCCTGGGGGGAGCGCATCACCTGCCGGTAGACCCCCGGCACACGAACCGTCGTAAGCGGGGTCGCCGCGATGGCGCCGCCACTCACCAGGTCGAGATCGTACGCGGTCCAGTAGCTGCCGACGACCGTGGTGAGATGACGGGACTCGAGGCCGGTCGCGATCGTGTCGAGGATTCGGTTCCCCGTCGGCGAAAGGGACTGGGGATGATCCGACACGCCGGAGAAGGTGTCCTCGAAGGCGCCCACCGTCGAGGCCGCAGCCAGCACGAGGAGCGCGACTGCCCCGAGGGCCGGCACGAGCACCTCGGCTGGTCGTCCACCGAGAACCTTGCCCGCGCCTGCGAGAAGGGGAGTGCAGCCTCCGACAACGACGACGACGATCAGGGGTGGCAGGAACACGGCGTAGCGGTCGTCGTTCCAGAAAACGGTAGCCGGGAAGGCGGCATAGAGGAACGGGAACAGGGCGAGGGCCGCCACGAGAGGCCGCGACGCGACGGGCCCGGCGATCAGGAGGGCGACGACCCCAGTCACTATGGCTGCACCCAGCGCCACGCAGAGAGCGAGCCCGAGGTGCGAACTGAGCAGCCACGCGCCCTGACCTTCGACACGCAAACCGAACGTCAAGGGGATGACCTCGACGAAAAAGAGGTGGAGCCGTTCACCGTAGGTGCTCGGAGCCACCACCTGGCTCCGGAGCGAGGCGAAATTGGTCTGCGTATCGTCGACGATCCAGGGGAGGGCGGCGACAACGGCGGCGCCGATGCCAGCTCCGATCTGGACGAGCGAGACATGGACCCTGCGCCGCGCGGCCGCCCACGCGAGGAGGCCGGCCGCGGGTAGGGCGAAATAGACTATTTCGGGGGAGGACCACCAACCGAGACCTGTTGCGACGCCGAGAATGCTCCAGCGGGCGATGGTCGAACCTCGAAGTACGATCCGGGCCGCGAAGATCAGCACGAGCAATCCGCAGATCAACGTGACGCCGCGGAAGCCGAATTCGCGGGTGGAGTTCCAGAGCACCGCCTCGGGCCAGATCCAGGCCAGGCAGCCAGCCACCAGGGCCACGCCTCGCCGCCTGAAGACGGTCCAACCGAGGTAGCCGGTGAGGATGGCCGCCACCAGCGCCAGTGCCGTGGCGGTGAAGTTGAGAACATAGGCGCTGTGACCAAATGCACCGAAGAGCGCCGCCGTGACGTAGGGCTCGGCCCCCCCATAGGGTTGCCCCCAGTAGAAGGCGGAGAAGTGCCCGTGCACGATGGCATTGGCCATCAGCCCAACTATTGCCTCGTCCGAGTTCAGCCCAGCGTGGGCGAGCATCCACAGCCGGGCCCACAGGCCGAAGCCGAAGCTGGCCACGACGACCACTGCCATGGCCACGACTGGCCCAGACGGCGGGCGCTGGGTCCCACGAGCGTGCCTCGGTCCCGCCACTCGCACCGGATGTGTCGGCGTCGGTGCGCCGACAGACTCTACCGACCTCTCGCTGGCCGGCGTCGCCGATGCGTCCACCTCAGCCGCTCCGGATGTCATGGACTCGGGGTGCTCCTGTCCTGATCGTCGAGAGCTTCGTCGGGCAGTTCCAACGGTGGGATGCCCCGCCCGTCATAGAAGCGGAGCACACGGAGGCGAACGAAGATAGCCAGCGTGTCGGCGAGCATTCCCACGACCGCCCGGACCGAGATGGTGCTGCGAAATCGCTGCCCGATACGGACGGGCGCCTCGAAGAGTCGCCCGTAACCCATGTGGCGAGCGACGACAATAAGTTCGAGGTCGAACGCGAATCGACGCTCGACCAACAAGGGAAGGACGGCGGACATGACATCGCGCTTTACCAACTTTATCCCCACCTGCGTGTCCCGAACCTCCAGATGGAAGAGCAATCGCACGAGTTGTTGGTAGCTCCACGAATACACGGCACGAATCCACGGATACTGCACTTCTGACATCGGGTGGCGCTTGCTCCCGAGAATGATGTCGGGTTGGTACAACTCCATGAGCGACACGAACGACGAGAGAAACTCGGGCGAGATGTCTCCGTCGGCGTCGAGGAATCCGAGATAGCGGCCCCGTCCGAGCGCCAAGCCGACCTGAAGCGCTTGACCCTTGCCTTGGTTCTGGTCGAGCGCAACGCGCCGGACGACGTCCGGCGCCACTCCGTCCAACGAGAGCTCGCTACCGTCGGTTGATCCATCAGAGACAGCGATGATCTCGAACGTCACATGGGAGTTCGTGAGCACCTCGACCATGTGCTCCACCGTGACCCGCAAGGAGGTACCCGGGTTGTAGTACGGCACAACGATCGTGACGTCGAGAGTGGCAGCTGCCATGGCCGCGGACGGGCGCTCAGACGTCGCGCTGGAGCGACCCACCGGTGCCGTGATGCCCGAATCCACCCGCCGTGGGCGGTGCCAGTCGTGGCGCTGGCGGGGTCTGTTCATAGGGGAAATCGCCATTCGTACGGGAAGGAAACGGCGGCCTCGGCGAGATTAGCCCACGGCCACTATCCGGAATCGGATGGGAATGGCGGTATCTGAACGCCGGTGACTTGTCGTTCCCACTCACCTGGCGTCGATTCAGGCGCTGGTGGATGCCTTTGGTCTTCTCGTAGAGGTTGACGAACTCCCTGAGCAGCGGAGCTGGTCGAGTTGGCGGATGGTGCGTCCCATGACGTCGGCAATGAATCTGCGCGCCCACTCATCAGAGTCAGCTCCCCCGCCGACAAACGCGAGGGAGGCGGATCGCCTCTTTGTGAATTTTTCGACCAGGCCCGCCGGCCGTGCGGGGTGACTACTCGGCCAAGCCGGCTTCGGCTTCGAGTTCGATCTTCACCTTGTTGCCGACCACGACGCTCCCGTCGAGCAGGGAGTGGTTGAAGCTCACCCCGAAGTCGCGGCGGTCGATCTCGGCCGTGGCGGAGAAGGCCACCACGGTCTTGCCTTCCTGCATGGACAGGCCCTCGCCCAGGTACTCCAGGTCGAAGTCCACCGGCTTGGTGACACCGCGAATGGTGAGGTCGGTGGAGAGCGTCCACTCGCGATCCGTGATCCGCTTGAGCCCGGTGCTCTTGATGGTGATGGTGGGATAGGTCTCCGCGTCGAAGAAGTCATTCGTGCGCAGGTGGTCGTCCCGCATGGACTGGTTGGTGTCGATGCTTGCCACTTTCGCCTCGGCCTCGAACGTGGAGTCCTCGGGGTTCTCGGCCACCGTGAACGTGCCGGAGAACTCGGTGAAACGACCGCGAACCTTGGTCCCGACCAGGTGGCGAGCCACAAAGCCAGCCTCGGCGTGGGCCGCGTCGACGGTGTACGTTCCCGGTTTCGGAAGGGTGACTGTTTCTGTTGGCATTGGCGGCCTCCTATGGCGATGGGTCTTTGACCAGATAGTATCTGAGCAAACAGATACTTGTCAATCAGATAAATGGCGGATCCTGATAGAGTCAAGCAAGATTGAGGAGCACTAATGGGCACCGTGGAATTCCCTGAGCAGGGTGAATGCGACGCTGAGGAAGGAGCAGCGCCCGAGGGCGGCAGCTGCGGTGTCCTGGATCAGATTGACGACGAGCGACTCCAGCTCATGGGGCTCCTGGTGCGCTCGCACCGTCGCCTGGCCGACGTGCTGGGGCGTGAACTCGAGCGGTCTGTCGGCATTCCTCTGGTCTGGTTCGATGTCCTCGTCCACGTCCGGGGCGCCGACGAGGGCCGTTTGACCATGAGCAGGCTGAGCGCAGAGGTGGCACTCACCACCGGCGGCGTTACCCGCTTAGTGGACCGCATGGTCGAGGCCGGCCTGGTTGCCCGGGAAAACTGCCCCTCGGATCGCCGAAGTGTCCACGTGGTGCTTACCCCGGCTGGGGAATCAACCCTGGGTCAGGCCATCGGTCAGCACATCGACGGGATCGATCGCCACCTGTTTACGCCGCTCGACGCCACGGATAGAGCCGCGCTATCCGTGGCCCTGGCAAAACTTCTTCACAACGCGCGCTGATCGGGCCTGCTGAACAGCGCTCGCTGATCAGCGCCACTATGCGCCGGCGTCGGCCTTACGCAGCCAGGCGCGGGCCACTACGGCACTTTCATCGTTCTCGAGCTCGAGGAGAGTTCCCTCGCCGTGGCCCGGACCCTCGGTGATCGAGAGCGCCAGTACCTCCCGCCCGATGTAGTCGAAATAATCCTCAATGAGGTCCAAGCCGTCGAGCTGCAAATGAATGCGGTCGGATACGTCCAAGCCGCTGTTCTTGCGCAGGTCCTGCAAGAGCCGCACGACCTCGCGCGCCAGACCGCGGTGGCGCAATGAGTCGTTGAGTGTCAGATCGAGCGCCACCACCTCGCCCCCTTCGCGAGACACGGCGAAGCCCTGTTGCCCGCGCACGCGCAGCTGCACGTCCTCGGGACTGAGCGCAACCGGTCCCCCCGGGAGTGTCAGCGTGATGGACTGCCCTGCCTCGAGCGCAGAGGCCGCGACGGCTCCATCGATCACCGCGAGTGCAGGCTTGAGGTCCTTCACTTGTTCGCCCAGCCGCGGCCCGAGCGTGCGGAAATTCGGGACCAGCTCGAACTCGAGCACTTCACTCAGCTCGTCCGCCACATCGATCTCGTCAACGTTGAGCTCTTCGGCCACCATGTCGTAGAGGATGGCGGGCGCGTCCGACGGGAGGAACACCAGGGCGCGTGCCAACGGTTGGCGCACCTTGACGCCGGCCTCGCTGCGCGCGGCGCGGCCCAGCGAGGTGAGTCGGCGGGCCAGCTCCATCTGCGCCTCGAGGTCGCGATCGATCACTGTCTCTTCCGCCACTGGCCAGTCGGCCAGATGCACCGACTGCGACTCGTCGACCCCGGTCAGGGCGCGCCACATCGAATCGGCCACGAAGGGACAGAAGGGAGCGAGCAGGAGCGAAACGGTGGTCAGCACTTCGTGCAGCGTGGCCTGCGCAGCCAACGTGTCCCCGGCCGGGGCGTCGGGGTCGGTGCGCCAGAAGCGACGTCGGCTGCGACGCACGTACCAATTGCTGAGATCGTCCACCAAGCCGGCGAGCGCAGAGGCGGCATCGAGCGGCTCGTATCCTTCGAGGGCCTTGGTGACCGTTTCCCCGGTGCTGGCGAGGCGCGAGAGGATCCAACGATCGAGAGCACCCCGGGTGGATGGCCGCGGTATCTCCGGATCCCCTGGGTCGAAGCCGTTCAGCGAGGCGTACGTCGTAAAGAAGCTGAAGGTGTTCCAAAGCTTCAGGAGCATGTCGCGCAGCGCCGTATCGATGGCCGACAGGCTGGCGCGCGTCGGCGTCCACGGGGAACCCTGGCTGAACATCCACCAGCGGAGCGCGTCGGCACCTCTCGTGTCGAGGATGGTCCAGGGATCGATGATATTGCCCAGGGATTTGGACATTTTGCGGCCATCGGCGTCGATGATGTGGCCCAAGCAGACGACATGCTTGTAGGGGGCGTCGCCGAATACCAACGTGTTGATGGACAACAGGGAATAGAACCAGCCCCTGGTCTGGTCGATGGCTTCGGAGATGAAGTCGGCCGGGAAGGCAAACGCCTCCTTGGATCCCGCCACGTGGGGATACCCGACCTGTGCCGCCGGCATCGAACCCGAGTCGAACCAGGCATCGATGACCGGGGCCACCCGCCGTGCGACGGCATCATCCCCGCCCTCTCCGGCCCCTAGGCAAGCGGGGCAGTCGAAAACTACGTCGTCAATAACGGGCCGATGCGGATCGATACCAGTGACGTCGCGACCGCAGAGCTCGGAGAGTTCGGCCAACGAGCTGATGCATTGCAAGTGTCCTCGACCACACCGCCAGATGGGCAACGGCGTACCCCAGTAGCGATCGCGTGAGAGCGCCCAGTCGACATTGTTGGATAGCCACTCTCCAAACCGGCCGTCGCGGATATGCGCTGGGTGCCAGTCGATGTTGGCATTCTCCGCCAGCATCTGATCCTTGCGGGTGGAGGTGGCGATGTACCAGCTCGGTTTGCCCCAATAGATGAGCGGCGTACGGCAACGCCAGCAATGCGGGTAACTGTGCACGTAGGGATAGCGGCGTAGCAGCAATCCCGCCTGTGCGAGGTGGTCGTTGATCACGGTGTTGCTGTCTCGCACGCTTTGGCCGGCCAACCACGTGATTTCTTCGGTGAACCGACCGTCGGGCCCAACCGGATTGAGAGAGGGCAGCCGATTGTCGCGTCCGATCTGGCGGTCGATCTCACCGAAGGCCGGGGCGAGATGCACCAGTCCGGTGCCCTCCTCGGTGGTGACATAGTCCGCCGGCACAACGCGCCATCCGTCAGCGTGGCTGGGTGCCGGCAGGTCGTCGAACGGGCGCGTGTAACGCAAGCCGACCAGTTCCGTTCCGCGGAGACGACGGGTGACGCGGGCCGACGCGCCTTCCCCGAGCACGGCATCGACGAGGTCCTCGGCCATGATCAGCCCGTCGACGACGGCGTAGGTGAGGCCGGGATTCACGGCCACGCCCGTGTTCGACAGCAACGTCCAGGGTGTGGTGGTCCAGATCGCCAGCGCCACGGCGTCACCGAGTAGGGCGGGGTCGGGATCGACGATTGGGAAGCGCACGTAGGCCGACTCGTCCTCCTCGTCGGTGTAGACGCCGGGCTGGCCCAGTTCGTGGCTCGAGAGGGCAGTGCCGCAACGGGGACAATACGGAACGACCTTGAGGTCCTCGTAGAGCAGTCCCTGATCGAAGAGTTGGCGCAGGTGCCACCAGACGGACTCGATGTAGGAGGGGCTCAATGTCCAGTAGGCCGCATCCGTATCGAGCCAGTAGCCGATCCTCGTGGTCAGCCTGGTGAACTCATCGACGTAGGAATAGACGGACTCACGGCAAAGTCGGACGAACTCGGCGATCCCGACCTGATCTTCGATCTGTTTCTTGCCGGTGATACCGAGCTTCTTCTCCACCTCGACCTCGACGGGGAGCCCGTGGGTGTCCCAGCCGCCCCGCCGGGCCACGTAAGAGCCCCGCATGGCATGGAACCGGCAGAAGAGGTCCTTGTAGACGCGGGCCCACACGTGGTGGAGGCCCGGCATGCCGTTCGCAGTGGGAGGACCTTCGTAAAAGACCCATTTCGGCGCACCCTCTCGTTGCTCGACGGAGCGCTCGAAGACGCGATGCGCGGCCCAGCGGGCCAGCTCGGCCTGCTCGAGGGCAACGAAGTCAGTATCGGGGGGAACAGGTGTGAACACGCACGCTCAATGGTTGTCGCCAGGGCACAGGCACCCGGGGCGTTGCAAAGACTAATGGCCCCTACGAACCCGCCCTCGCCGAAAGCAGATCGAAGCGCTCCTCGTCCATTTCGAGGAGCGAGCCCAACACGAGATCGGCCAGCGCGAAAGCCGGGTGCTGCTCCTCCCCATGCTCAGGCACGGCGATGCAGATCATGGAAGCCGCCTTCGCGGCCAATACGCCAGCAGGTGCGTCCTCCCAGACCAGGCAGCGACGTGGTGCTGCGCCCAGTTTGGCCGCCGCCGTGAGGAAAACGGCGGGATGCGGCTTCCCCCACTCCTCGTCCTCGGCCGAGTGGACAAGCGTGAAGTGCTGGCGCAGGCCGAAGTGCGCCAATGCCGTGTCGATGAGGCGGTACTGCGACGACGACGCCACGGCCACAGGCAGGTTGCGTTCGGCGCACAACGCAATCGCGTGCTCGGCCCCAGGCTTGAGCTCGCCCTTCGCCAGCACGAGGGCGATGACCCGGTCGACGATGGCGACGGCCACATCGGCCGGCGAGGGTCCCGTCCATGGATAACGGGCGTGCCAATACTCAGTCACCTCACCGACGAACATCCCCTTGGTGCCACGGCACCCGTCGCGCGACAGCGGCACGCCGAGATCGCCGAGGATCTCTATTTCGGCTTCGTGCCACAGAATCTCCGAGTCGAGGAGCAGCCCGTCCATGTCGAAGATGGACGCCGCAAAACCCACCGCGGCAGGCGAGGAAGCCGTCAAGCGGCCAACGCAGCCTCAATGGCGTCAACGATGGCGGGATCCTCGGGCTCTACCTGGGGCCGGAAACGCGCGATGACCTCGCCGGTGCCCGAGACGAGGAACTTCTCGAAGTTCCAGGTGATATCGCCGGCCGTGCCGTCGGCGTCGGGCGCTGCCGTCAGTTCCTCATAAATGGGATGACGATCGTCGCCGTTCACGTCGATCTTCTCGAAGAGGGGGAAGCTCACCCCGTAGGTGGTGGAGCAGAACTGCTGGATCTCTTCGGGCGTGCCCGGCTCCTGCCCCATGAACTGGTTGCTCGGGAACCCAACGACGGAGAAGCCACGGTCGCCGTAGGTCTTCTGCAGGCGCTCCAATCCTTCGTATTGCGGAGTAAGACCGCACTTGGATGCCACGTTGACGACGAGGAGCGTCTTGCCGGCGTACTCACCGAGCGACGACTCCTGACCTTGAAGGGTGTGGACGGGGATGTCGTATAGGGCCATGCGCTGAGGATACCGGGCACAGAAGGGCCACGCCCCCGGGGCCGCACTCCCAACCAAGTCGAGCGTGTCATTAGGGTGAAGGGCATGTACGCCGTCGTCATCCGAGACAGCCAGCTCCATTGGGAAGAGCGCGAGACTCCCGTGCCCGGGGACACTGAGCTCCTGGTCGCGGTACACGCGGCGGGACTTAATGGCGCCGACATGATGCAACGGCGCGGGAACTACCCGGCTCCACCGGGGACCCCCGCCGACATCCCCGGCATGGAGCTGGCCGGCGAGGTCGTCGCCGTGGGGTCAAAGGTCAGGCAATACGCTCCGGGCGACCGCGTCATGGGACTCGTTGGTGGTGGTGCGCAGGCGACCATGGCCGTGATCGAGGAGTCCCACGCTCTGGCCGTCCCCGACGCTCTCTCCTGGGCCGAGGCCGGGGGGTTTCCTGAAGTGTTCTCCACTGCCTTCGACGCCCTGTTCACGCACGCCGGTCTCGCCATGGGCGAGCGGGTGCTGATATCCGGCGCGGCCGGAGGCGTGGGGACAGCCGGAGTTCAGCTCGCCGCGGCCACCGGGGCCTCGGTGGTGGCAACCGTGCGTGATGCCACTCGGCACGACGAGGTCGCTCTCCTCGGCGCCAGCACAGTGATCGACCCGGCCGACGTGGCCGCACACGGCCCCTACGACGTCGTGCTCGAACTTGTTGGGGCGGCCAGCCTTCCTACCGTCCTGCCGCACCTGGCCACCGGGGCCCGCGTCATGGTGATCGGCGTGGGCTCGGGGGCCAAAATAGAGCTCAACCTGCTGCAGCTCATGGGAACGCGGGCTCGCATCGGCGGGGCCACGTTGCGTGGACGCACCCGTCGCGAGAAGGCAAATGTGGCGACGGGCGTGGCCACCCAAGTAATTCCGCTGCTGGTCTCGGGTCGCATCCGCGTGCCCGTGTGTGCCACGTTCCCGATGTCGGACGCCAACGCCGCCTACGAACGGTTCACGGCCGGGAGCAAGTTGGGCAAGGTCGTCCTGGTCTCGTGAATGGGCGCACGCGGCACCATGACCTGGCACCGTGAGCACCGACACGGATCCTGAGCCGGCGATCATCACCCCACAAGGAGGCGCGCAACCCGCACCCCCGACTCGCATAAGCCGCGTTCTGGTGCAGGCTTTGGTCATTGTCGTACTGGCTGTCGTCATCGCCATCGTCTTGCGCACATTCATCGTCGGTACATACCTGATCCCCTCGGGATCAATGGAGCCGACCCTGAAGGTCAATGACCGGATCATGGTCGACAAGCTGAGTTATCACCTGCACAGCATCCATCGGGGCGACATCGTTGTGTTCTCGACGCCTCCCGCGGAGAATTGCGGCGGCGCGCCAGTGACCGACCTCGTCAAGCGGGTCATAGGCCTACCCGGCGAGACGATCTCACTTGCCTACGGGCAGGTCCACATCGATGGAAAGGTGCTGAACGAACCCTGGCTCCCCGCCGGCGCGAAACCACCGACTACACCCGGACCGTCAAACGAGCCTTATACGTTGAACCATCCGTACAAAATACCCGCCAACCATGTCTACGTCATGGGCGACAACCGTACGGTCTCCTGTGACAGTAGGTACTGGGGACCCATCCGCGAATCGTCCATCGTGGGCAAGGTCGACGTGCGGTTCTGGCCCTTGTCCCGGATACATCTGTTTTAGGCGTCTATCCCCCCAGCACGCCTCTCTGCAATCCCAGAACGCGGAAATGAGCGAGCCGATTCTTCAGGGTGCAAATGACTGAGCGTTCGAAGACTCTCAACGCCGGATCGGTCAGATGCTTGCGCGAGACAAGAACGGTCCGCCTGTCGTCAGGTGCTCAGCGTCTGTTGGAAATCCGACGGGCCAGCCATAGCTTGAACCGCTCCCATCGAGTGTTCGCTGTTGTCATTTGGTCAAACGTACATCGAGAATCATGCGATCACAGCAGATAGAAGCGCCGGGCCGAACCCCCCACTATCTCGGCTTGCGAATCGGAAGGCAGACCTGCCACAGCCTCCTTCAGCTCCTTCACCACGCCGGGGATCTTGGCGTCGGGGTGAGGGTAATCCGAGGCCCACAGGATCTTGTCGGCTCCCAGGTGCTCGGCGGTGAAGGCCAGCGCCACCTCGTCGGGATCGAAGCTGATGACACACTGACGGCCGAAGAGATCGCTGGGAAGCGACCGCTGGACGCTGCTGCCGAAAATCTTGAACTGGTGGTCGAACCGCTCGAGCATGGGAACGATCCACCCGCCTGTGCCCTCCAGGAACGCCACCTTTAGCTCTGGGTGACGCTCACAGATGCCACCGAGCACGAAGAGCCCGACGGCCATCTGTAAGTCGAATGCGTTCGTAAGACCTTGCTGCAGCGCCAGACCCGCAGCCGGAGCCGTCACTCCCTCCGAGAGGCCGAGCAAGCTGCACGCGTTGGGCATGTCACCGTGTGGGGAGGGGTGTATGCCGATCGGACATCCAAGCTCGGAAGCCGCCCGCCAGAATGTGTCGTAGTCGGGGTGGTTCAGCTTCTTCGTGCCGCGATAGGCGGCCGGCCGGAGCATTATTGCCTTAAAGCCGAGATCCTCGACACAACGGCGCATCTCCGCAATCGCCGCGTCGCTGTCTTGGAGCGGGACCACTCCCACCCCGTAGAGACACGTCGGCGCGGCCGAGCAGTAGTCGCGGAGCCAGTTGTTGTAGGCCCGACAGGCGGCTCCGAACAGACCGGCGTCCTCCACCCAGGTCAGCATGGAAGTCGGGTAGAGCACCGCCACGTCGATGCCTTCGTCGCTCATATCCAGTAGCCGGGCGCGCGGGTCATAGCCGCCAGGGCGGCCCATCTTCGTGCGCGACTCTTCGTCCCATGTCTCTCCGCCGACGTTCTCGGCCCAGTGCTCGCCCTCACGGGAGCTCCCGCGAGGAGCGAGAGCGCTTGGGTACGCCCGCATCATGCCGAGGGCCTGGACCCCGCCGCCGGGCCGATCGAGCTGCTCTCTGTAAGCAGGCTCCGAGTAGTCCTTCCACACAGTGTCAGGCTCGACGACATGGCCGTCGGAGTCGATCACCTCGAACGCAATGCCACTCGTTTCCATGGGTCCCCCTTACCGTTTTACCCACCATAGAACTTGGGGACTCCATCGGGGCGGGTCGCTGCGATGGAACGTCGGTCCACACGCCCGGCTGGCTGTATTCTTTGTGCCCTCACGAGGAGGAACTCCGATGGCTACTAACAAGGACGAACAGGACCGCTTTTAGCTCAATGAGCAAGCGCCGGAACGGCTACCCCAGCGAGACTCACGTCAAGCGCGGAGATCGAGTGGTTCATGGCGACAAGGAGCTGTTTTGAGAAGCTCGGACGCAACGATCTGTGTCCGTGCGAATCCGGACGTCGCTTTCAAGAACTGCTGTCTCAAGAGTGGAAGATTCCACGGCTCGATTCGAGACTATTACCGGCGCGATTGACGCGGACTAACTACTTACTGCTCCGATGGCAGAGCGAAGGGCTCGCGGATGATGACCTTTGCGCCAGACCGATACCGGACTAAAGCGAGGGGTCATAGGCCTTTTCGGACTGTTCGCTCAAGAATCCCCAGCGTGGCCCGCAGGGCCGACTCAGGCACTATCGGGAAGCGTCCCTTGACCTCTGCACTCACCTTGGACCAGTCGTAGTAGGACGTCACATCGGTGACCCCCCCCGCACGCTCTTCCAGACGGTATCCATAGAAGTGCTGAACCGGGACATCAGGCCCGAGATCCCACGCGATCTCCCTGTCGCGCTCGAAGGTGATGATGTGCACGGTCGCGTCGTACTTGCCAAGCGGGATGTCATTGAGTGCTTCGCGGTCCATATGGATGACAAAGGTGTCACCCACCTTCTCCGCTGGTTCGCCGGTGAAGTCCTGCAGCATCCCGGACGCGTCGATGGCCACGTGCCCTGCCGGGCTACGCAGTATGTCAAAAATGGCAGAAGCCGGTGCCGGGATAGGTCGGGTCACCTCGATGCGGTCGGTTAGGAAGACTGTGTCGGGCATGTGTGGCTCCTCACGGACACGAGTGGATGTCAGCCCACCCTCGGGGTATTCGATATCGCAAGCATCGCGCGTCAATGCGCTCAGGATGCCGGAGACTCCTTCTCGGGTGTCTTTGACACTAGGGCGCCGCCTCGCCCAGACCCGCTACCGTTTCTCCATGAGCGGCTCGAGAGTGCCCGGTGGGGTGGTGCACAAGCTTCCAGTAGACCTGCGCAACGCACTGGTAGCCAACCCCATTGTGCTCGATGCCTGGAAGGACATCACACCCCTGGCCCGCAACGAATTCATCTGCTGGGTCGAGGATGCCAAGCAGGAGAAGACAAGGGAGCGCCGTATTCGTCGAACCCGGGAGGAGCTCGAGGAAGGCCAGCGGCGGCCTTGCTGCTGGCCGGGCTGCAAGCATCGCGAGCGTACGGGCAAATAGCAGTCGACGCGGTCGTCCGGTCAGTTCAAGCCACCGAAGCTGAAGGGCACCTGGCGGAGCCATTAGCTTGGCGGTCGTGCGTGTAGGGCTGGTGATCCTCCCATCCGATCGCTGGCGGGAAGCGCGCCAGCAGTGGGAGTGGGCCGACTCCGTCGGCTTCACCACAGCGTGGACCTACGACCACATCCGCTGGGGTGGCATGCCCGACGGACCCTGGCTCGCTGCCATTCCGGTCCTGGCGGCCGCGGCCGGCGTGACGCGGCGTATCCGGATTGGGACATTGGTGGCCACCCCAAATTTCCGCCATCCCGTCACGCTGGCCCGAGAAGCATTGTCGCTCGACGATCTGAGCGAGGGGCGCCTTGACCTGGGCGTCGGACCGGGAAGCGAAGGTCCCGACGCCGCCGCACTGGGTCAGGTCCCTTGGAGCGTGACCGAACGGATGGACAGGTTCGAAGAGTTCCTCCAGACCTTGCACCCCATACTCAATGGCGCGGCAACCACCCGCACCACGATCACCGGCCGCCACTACTCATCGGTCGAGACGCCCAGTACTCCCGGCGCCGTGCAGGTCCCGTTCCCTCTCACGATCGCCGCTGGAGGGGCGCGGGGCCTGGCGCTCGCTGCAATCCACGGCGAACAGTGGGTGACGATCGGGCCCACCGGGTCTGGACCGCGTACGGAGGAGACGATCCTGGCGGCCGTGCGACGACAGTGCGCGTTGCTCGCGAGTGCATGTCGCGAGCACGGCCGCGAATCAGCGACGGTGCGCAAGGTACTGCTGTGGACCCCGGTCGAGACCGTCATCACCTCTGTCGACCAATTCGACGAACTCGCCGCGCCGTACGAGGAGCTTGGCTTCGACCAACTGGTACTGCACCACCCCCAACAAACGGGGCCTTACCGAGGGTCACGCTCTGCCTTCGAACAGATCGCCGCGAAGCGCGCCGCGCCCAACCCTTAGGAGCTCAGAGCAAGGCAGCGACGAGCGCCGACACTTCCGATGTCCGTTCGAAAGGCTCGACGCGCTCGATGATCACCTCGTGACAATCGACCCAAGATGCCGCTTCCACGAGGGCTGCCGCCACGCTTCGTGCGGCGCCTGTCGTCTGCAGCGTGATCTGCTTGGCGACCAACGAATGTCCACGCCGGCCGGGATCGACCAGGCCCACCAGTTTGTTGCCGCCGAGCACGGGCATGGCGAAATACCCGTATTGGCGTTTATGACGCGGGACATATGCCTCGAGACGATGCTGAAATCCGAAGACGCGCGCCGTTCGCGCTCTGTCCCACGTCAGCGAGTCGAAGGGCGAGATCAGTACATTGCGGCTCTTGACCCGTCGCCCGAGGACATCGAGGGCTCCAGGAGCGACGAACGCCGGCCGGTCCCAGCCCTGGACCATCGCTGGTTCGAGTGCGGCGTCGTGCACGACACCTTGCACCAACTTCACCGGCAAGCCCACGTAGACCGCCAGGTCGGTCGCGGTGGCAACGCCGAGCGCTCGGCCGGCGACCTGCACCAGCCTGTGGGCGCACTCCTCGTCGCTGCGTTCGACTCCGGACAGTTCAGCCGGGATCGCTCGCTCGGTCAGGTCGTATACGCGCTGGAACCCACGTCGCTCCCTGCACACCAGCTCCCCCGTATCAAGCAGCCACTCGGCCGCGATCTTGATCTCCGACCAGTCCCACCACGTCCCGCCTCTTTTGGCCCCCCCGAGATCACGCGCCGTCAAAGGTCCCTCCTGACGCAAGCGAGTCAGGACGCTGGCGCAGCTTGTTGCCGCGTCTTCGAGATGATGCCAGCGCCGTCCCCGTTCGCGAAAGGCTCGGCGTCTGAATTCGTACGACGGCCATTCCTCGAGTGGAAGCACGCACGCAGCATGGGACCAATATTCGAATGTGCTGCTGTTGGGTCCCCAGTAAGCCGCTTCAATCGAAGCTCGAGGGATTGCACCGTGCCGGGCATAGGCAACCAGTTCGTGTGAGCGGGCCAATACCGAGATGGTGTCCAGCTGCACACCGCCGAGACGGCGCAACGTCGTCGCCGGCCCTCCGCCCGGCCGTGGCCCGAGGAGCCCCTGCGCAGACAGGATCACCCGGCGCGCCTCTTCGGCGGACAGGGTCACCGGTGATCCGGACATGGTGGCTCAACCTACTGTGGGGGCTCCCTGGCGGCGGCAGGGCGCTGGGATCGATCCCATCAGGCAGGGGCGCCGCTCTCCACAGCGAGGATGCCGGCGCCGTCCTCCTGCACGTCAGACACGCGTTCTCCCCGGAGACGCTGCAACCGGAGCCCGAGAGCCACGACGGCCGCCAGAATGCTGGCTGCACCAGCGGCGAACAACGCGCCGCGGATGCCGAAGAGGGCCACCAACGGTGCGGAGACGGCCATGCCGATGGACACGGCACCGAACGTGAGCCCGGTGAAGATGGCGCAGGCGCGTCCGGCGATGTGGTCCGGCGCACGCTGGAGAAGGAGTGCACGCGTTCCGACCAGCTGTATCCCGTCGCCGATACCGCCGATTCCATAGGCCGCGATGGCCATCCACATGGTGGGCGCCAGCGCGCCGCCGGCGACACCTAGCCCAAGCACGACCAAGCCGACGATGATGCCGGGGGCCAAAAGGCGTGAGGGAAGACGGCCTGCGATGACGGTGCCCAAGGTCATGCCTCCGGTCCAACCGGTAATGAGCAATGCGTAGCCTGTGGTACCCCCATGCAGTACCTTCTCCGCCAGGAACAGCTCGGCCACCATGGTGACGCCCATGAAGGCGATGATGGCGGACACTACAAGGACCAGCAGCCCCATCGGGCGGTCACGCCGTAGGTAACGAATGCCCGCTGCCACGCCATCGTCGCCCCCGTGGGGCACCGTGGTACGAGTCCGTCGCAGCCCGAGCATCGAGATGCCGATGCTGAACACGATTGACGCCGCGGCATCGAGCAAGAGAGCGGTGCTCGTGCCACCGATACTCCCGACCAAACCCGCCAACAAAGGCCCGATGGCGGTGCCACCCATGGTGGCGCCCTGGAGACGGCTGGTGGCGCGCACCAACGAGACGTCGCCAGCCAGCTGGGGAATGGCCGCGGTAAGTCCCGGCTGCAGGATGCTGTCGGCAACCCCGAAACACAGAACAAGGAGCACAGTTGCGGTCAGGGAATGAGCCAAGGCCAGCCCGGTGAGAGCGGCCGCTACGACAAGACCGGCGCCCGCCAACAAACGCCCCATGGCCAAGCGGTCGAGCAGCAGACCCGAGACCGGGGCCAACAGCACCACTGGTAGACCACCGGCCAGCAGCACCATCGTCACGGCCAATGTCGAGTGCGTCTCCTGATAGACGCGCAGCCCCAGCGCGACGTAGGCCAAGCCGTTTCCGGCTGCCACCATCACCTGGAGCGCGGTGGCAACCCGAAGGGGGCGGCCAGGTCGTTGTTGTGCGTACTTCGTGTCGGGTTGCATGTTCAGTCTCTTGTCAATGTTGTGCGGATACGTCGTTGCTGTTCGGTGCGTCGTAGTTGTTCGGTGCGTCGTTTTCCGGATGCGCCAAGTATGTCGTCGGAGAAATGAACGTTCCCGATGTTCTCAAAGCAATGAATCAAGAACCGATGGCCCTCCGTGCGCAGGCGTGACTGGGCACAAGTGCGGCAACCGGAACGGTCGGCCAACGAGCACCACGCCACCAACACCACGCCAAGAATTCGAGTGCGCTCTCGCACGCAGGAACTCTCTCAGAGGGCGGGACTCAAAGGGACATCTTGCAAGGATACACGGCCCCCGAAGCGGCTGAAACAACGCGGTGTGCCGTTTTCCTCAGCTCGACCGCTTCATGACGACCACTTCTCGGGATCGGGCGAACTCAACGCGCCCAGCATGTGATCGATGATTGACTTCCCGAGCTCACGCCCGGTACGGGTCGGCTTGCTTCGCACGTCGATCCCTCCCATGACAGCGAATGCTCGCACCCGAATCCGGGGCGAGCCAGGGACGCGTGGCACGTCGCGTAACCGCATATTGCGGCCACCCATGAAGGAAAATCCCTCGAGGTCTACGTCGAAGCCCTCGGGAACGACCAGAGAGATGCCGCCCCAGAAAGCCACCGCGGTGATGACGACTTCGGGCCCGTCGATCTCGGCTCGGCGAAGGTCGATATCCACGCCACCCATGACGGCCACCGCTGTCGTGTGCTCCGCTACCCGCCAGCGCCCCTTGGCCTCGGATCCGCTCATGACTGCCACAAATCTGCGTCGGGCCCGGCGCTGGACTGACACATTTTCGGCGGTGGCCGGCGTCGGGAGGTCGCTCATCGTCTCGAGGAGATCGCCGCGAGTCCGTGCCGCCAGGGCAGCCTCGACCCGCTCGGAGAACTCGTCGAGGGTGAGGCGGCCGGCGACGACATGTTCACGCAGGAGGGACACCATCTGGTCCCGCTGGGCATCGGACACCCGCTCGGCCAAGGGCCACCGACGGACTTCGGGAGACGTTTGAGGTGGCTGCGGTTCCAACGATTCCGTCATGCCTCCAGTCTGCTCCGTCATGTCGCCGGGCGCCCATGACACGCACGCGGCGTCTCGACCGAGGTGACTGGCCCTCAGGCGATCAGGGTCGACAGCGGCGTGAAAGGGAGACCATGGGCCTCAGCGACCGGTTCGTACACCACCTGTCCCGCGACGACATTGACGCCCTCGGCCAGCGCAGGATCGTCTCGGACGGCGTCTTTCCAGCCGTGGGCCGCGATGCTGAGCGCGTAGGGAATGGTGGCGTTGGCCAGGGCATGGGTCGAGGTGTGCGGGACGGCCCCGGGCATATTGGCAACGCAGTAGAAGATTGAGCCGTGCACCTCGAAGGTGGGGTGCGAATGCGTGGTCGGACGGGTCGATTCGAAACAGCCGCCTTGATCGACGGAAATATCCACCAGCACCGAACCCACGCGCATCTGTTCGACCAATGCGTCGGAGACCAGCCGCGGTGCGCGGGCTCCCACCACGAGCACCGCACCGATCACGATGTCGGCGTCGATGCAGATCTCTTCGATGGCGTGCTGGGACGACGCCACCGTCTCCGAGCGCGCCACGGAAATGGTGGTCGACCACGCGCAAACGGTCCAGGTTACGGTCCAGGATGTAGACGTCGGAATGCATGCCCACGGCGAGAGTGGCCGCTGCCATACCCGAGACTCCCGCTCCGAGAATCACGACCCTGGCCGCGCGCACTCCAGGGACGCCGGCCACCAGCACACCGCGGCCCCCTCCAGGGCGCATGAGATGGTGCGCCCCCATAAGGGGCGCCATACGACCGGCCACCTCGCTCATCGGGGCCAACAGAGGAAGTGAATTGTCGGGGAGGCGCACCGTCTCGTAGGCGATGGCCACATTGCCCCCGGCCACAAGGGCATCGGTGCACTCCCTGGAGGCGGCGAGGTGCAGGTAGGTGAAGAGAGTCTGGCCCGCGACGCGCCCCGAGCCGCTTGTACTCGGATGGCACCGGTTCCTTCACCTTGCACACCAGGTCGGACTCCGCCCAGACGTCATCGGCCTCGGCGATGATCTCCGCCCCGGTGCGACGGAACTCGTCGTCGGGCATGGACGATCCGACACCCGCCCCTGCCTCCACGAAAACGGTGTGACCAGCCGAGGTCAGCTCCCGCACACCGGCTGGCGTGATGGCCACCCGATACTCGTCATCTTTGACTTCCCTGGGAATTCCGATGATCACCGTTCACTCCTCAATGTTGCTCATCACATGCTTGACCCGGGTGTAATCCTCGAAGCCGTACGACGAGAGGTCCTTGCCGTAGCCCGAGCGCTTGAACCCGCCATGGGGCATCTCCGCCACCAAGGGGATGTGGGTGTTGATCCACACGCAGCCGTAGTCCAGGTCCCGCGCCATCCGCATGGCACGGCCGTGGTCGCGCGTCCACACCGACGAAGCCAAGCCGTACTCGACGCCATTGGCCCACTGCAGCGCCTCACCCTCGTCGCTGAACTTCTGCACGGTGATCACCGGACCGAAGACCTCGGACTGCACCAATTCGTCGTCCTGACGGAGTCCGGCCACGACAGTGGGAGCGAAACAAAAGCCCCGTTCCCCGACGGCGGTGCCACCCGTCACGACCGACGCGTGCGACGGCACCCGATCGACGAACCCACGCACCCGCTCGAGCTGGTTGGCATTGTTCAACGGCCCGAAGTCGGCGCCGTCCACGTCCGTGCCACCTACGACGGTCCCCTCGGCTTGTTCCACCAAAGCCGCGAGAAAGTCGTCATGCACACGGGGACCGGCCAACACGCGTGTCGCCGCAGTGCAATCCTGCCCGGCGTTGAAATAGCCGGCGCCCGCAATCCCGGCCGCCGCAACGGAGAGATCAGCGTCATCGAAGACGATGACCGGTGCCTTGCCCCCGAGTTCGAGATGCACGCGCTTGAGGGTCGGGGCCGCGGTGGCGGCCACCTCCATGCCGGCGCGCACCGAGCCCGTCACCGACACCAGGCCGGGGATGGGAGAAGCCACGAGGGCACGGCCGGTATCACGGTCTCCACAGACCACGTTAAAGACGCCGGGTGGAAGGAACTCCGCCATGATCTCGGCCATGAGCAGTGTCGTGACGGGTGTGGTGTCCGAGGGCTTCAGCACCATGGTGTTGCCAGCGGCCAACGCCGGTGCGAATTTCCAGATGGCCATCATGAATGGGTAGTTCCACGGCGTGACGGCGCCGCACACCCCTATCGGCTCACGCCGCACAAAGGAAGTGTGACCAGCCATGTACTCGGCCGCCGCCAGCCCCTGCAGGTGCCGTGCCGCACCGGCAAAGAAACGGATCTGATCCATCGCCGGCGGGAGCTCTTCATCTATCGTCAACTGGAGCGGCTTTCCCGTGTTCTCGCACTCCGCCGCAATGAGCTCCTCCCCCCGCGCCGCTATGGCATCAGCAATGCGGAACAGGGCGAGGCTCCGCTCCGAGGGAGTCGTACGGCGCCAGGAGGTGAACGCCTCAGCGGCCACCTCCAGCGCCCGGTTGACGTCGGCTGCCCCCGACACCGGGGCCTCGGCGAACGGCTCTCCGGTGGAGGGGTTGATCAAAGGGGCCGTCGGGCCGTCTTCTGCATCGACGTAGGCCCCACCGATGAAATTCTGCAACCTGCGCACTTGGGCTCCCTTCCTCTTCGTTTCCTCGTGGTCGGCTCGCCTTTAGAGAATCACAGAATGGGGGTTTCCCAACAAGCGATTCCGCAATGAATCTAGTGGGAAACGCCGAATTCTGCTTGACTGATAGTCTGTTTATGAAAGAATTCGGCAATCGAGGGGATGAGAGACACCCTCGGTAGGACCATCGGAATGAGGAGTCGCATGTCCGAAACGGACGAGCCGGCGGAATCGAACAACCCCGAAGATGAAGGAGCTTCGGGTACCCCGCCCATCCTCGATGCGGCAAACCGGGCCATCATCGAAGCGCTACAGCGTGACGGGCGCCAGCCGTACGGCGCGATAGCCCAGGCTGTCGGTCTGTCCGAGGCAGCGGTACGGCGACGGGTCCAACGGCTGCGCGAGACCGGGATCATGGAGATAGTGGCGGTCACCGATCCGCTCCAACTTGGTTTCACCCGCCAAGCCATGATCGGCATCACCGTCGAAGGTGACGTGCGCGTCGTCGCCGAAAAGCTCTCCGCCTTGAGTGAAGTGGACTATGTCGTCATGTGCGCCGGATCCTTCGACATCCTGGCTGAGGTTGTATGCGAGGACGACGAACGTCTGCTGCAGGTGCTGAACGATTCGGTGCGGTCCATCCCCGGGGTGCGCGGCACGGAGACCTTCCTTTATCTGAAGCTGGCCAAGCAAACGTATACGTGGGGGACACGGTGAGATCGGATCTCGCCCGCGCCACCATCCGAGTGGAGGACCAATGAGCAGCAATCCCGAGAATTCTGACTTGAGCGAACAGGCGCGTCGTCACCTGTGGATGCATTTCAGCCGGATGGGCTCCTACGAGACGCATGAGGTTCCGGTCATGGTGCGCGGCGAGGGAGCGTACGTCTGGGATCAGCACGGCAAGCGCTACCTGGACGGCCTGGCCGGCCTTTTCACATCCCAGCTGGGCCACGGACGGACCGAACTGGCCGAGGCCGGGGCCAAGCAGGCCAGCACCTTGGCCTACTTCCCCTTGTGGACGTACGCCCACCCCCGCGCCATCGAATTGGCGGAGCGGCTTGCGGGCTACGCCCCTGGTGATCTCAACCGCATCTTCTTCACTTCGGGTGGTTCTGAAGCGGTCGAATCGGCATGGAAGCTGGCTCGGCAGTACTTCCGGATAACCGGCCAGCCGCAGCGCACCAAGGTCATCAGTCGCGACATCGCCTATCACGGCACCACCATGGGTGCGCTATCCATCACGGGCATCCCCGACCTGAAGACTCCGTTCGAACCACTGGTCAGCGGGGCGATAAAGGTCCCCAATACCAACTTCTACCGGGCCCCGATCTTTGCCGATGACGAAGAGGCGTTCGGCCTCTGGGCCGCCGACGAGATCGAGCGGGCGATCATTCGAGAGGGCGCCGATACCGTCGCAGCGGTCTATCTCGAGCCCGTGCAAAACGCCGGCGGTTGCTTCCCGCCCCCTCCGGGGTACTTCCAGCGGGTGCGAGAGATCTGCGATCGCCACGGTGTCCTGTTGGTTTCCGACGAGGTCATCTGCGCCTTCGGGCGCCTCGGCCACTGGTTCGGAGCGGAGCGCTACGGATATCAGCCCGACATCATCACGGTGGCCAAGGGCTTGACCTCCGGCTATGCCCCCCTGGGCGCCATGATCGCCTCGGACCGTTTGATGGAGCCCTTCTTGAAGCCCGGGGCGTCATTCCTCCACGGCTTCACCTTTGCCGGTCACCCCGTGAGTTGCGCCGTGGCCCTGGCCAACCTCGATGTGTTCGAGGGCGAGAAGATCCTCGACCACGTGCGATCGACGGAAGCAACGTTCCGCTCTGCCCTCGAAGGTCTGTACGACCTGCCGATCGTGGGCAACGTACGCGGCGCCGGATTCTTCTACGGCATAGAGCTCGTGAAGGACAAGACGACACGGCTTTCCTTCGACGACGAGGAGGCCGAGCGCCTCCTACGGGGCTTTCTCTCGGGCGCCCTCTTCGAGGCCGGCCTCATCTGTCGGGCCGACGACCGGGGCGATCCAGTGGTGCAGCTCTCGCCGCCACTCATCTGCGGTCAGGAGGAGATCGACTTCATGGTGGGAACCCTGCGCGAGGTGCTGACCGAGGCGTGGAGCCGGGTGTAGGAAATCCAGAGGAAGGGGGCCGCTACATGCACCTCTCCCTCTGGTGGGATGCCATTGCGGACCCATTGCCCGCACGCCCCTCGTTGACCGGCGACCTCGAGGCGGACGTGTGCATCGTCGGTGCGGGATTCACCGGACTTTGGACTGCCCGCGCCCTGGCCCAGGCCGACCCGTCTCTCCGTATCGTCATCGTGGAGAAGGAGGTGGTGGGGTTCGGCGCCTCCGGTCGCAACGGAGGCTGGTGCTCGGCGCTCTTCTCCACTTCCGACGCGGCACTGGCCCGGCTCTATGGGTCCGACGCCATGCACCGCATGCGGCGCGCCATGCAGACCACCGTTGACGAGGTGGGCGCGGCAGCCGACGAAGAAGGCATCGATTGTCACTTCACCAAAGGCGGCACCGTCGATGCAGCGCGGACCCCGGCGCAGCGAGCCCGGGCGCTGGCAGACGTGGAGGAAGCCCGGGCGCTCGGCTTCGGAGAAGAGGATCTGCGTTGGCTGGACGCCCGCGAGGCCGCGACGGCCGTCGGCATCGACGGGATCCTCGGCGCCACGTTCACCCCGCATTGTGCGGCGATCCAGCCTGCGCTCCTCGCCCGCGGCCTCGGCGATGCAGTCGAACGGAGGGGCGTCACGATTCACGAACACACCGAGGTCATCGCCATCATTCCGGGGGGCCACGGCCAGTCACCCCTGGTGCGCACCACCGCAGGCGCCGTCAAGGCGAACGTTGTCGTGCGCGCCCTCGAAGCGTGGACGCCGACGTTGCCCGGCGAGAAGCGCACGTTGGCGCCGGTGTACTCGCTCATGGTGGCGACTGAGCCCTTGGGCGACGCCTTCTGGGCCGGGGCCGGACTCGGGACCCGGGCCACCTTCACCGACTACCGGCACATGATCATTTACGGGCAACGTACGGCCGACGGGCGGATCGCCTTCGGTGGGCGTGGCGCGCCGTATCACTTCGGCTCCAACGTGCGTGCTTCCTTTGACAGCACACCGGCCGTGCACAAACTCTTGCGGGAGACGCTGGTCAACCTCTTCCCGGCCCTCGACCCCTCGCAGTTCACCCACGCCTGGGGGGGTCCCCTGGGCATTCCGCGGGACTGGCATTCGTCGGTCGGTTTCGATCGTCACCTCGGCCTGGCCTGGGCCGGGGGCTACGTCGGCGACGGCGTCGCCACCACCAATCTGGCCGGCCGCACCTTGGCTGACCTCATCACCGGGACCGACTCGGATCTCACCCACCTCCCGTGGGTCAATCACCGGTCTCCTTCGTGGGAGCCCGAGCCCCTGCGCTGGCTCGGGGTCAACGCCGGGCTCTGGACCATGAAGTTGGCCGATCACACCGAGGAACGCAAGGGGCGGCCAAGCCGCCTGGCCCATCGCATGGAGCGCCTGCTGGGACAGTGAGCGGTGGCGATGCCACTGCCACTCCCGGGCGCCAGCCGACGTTCAGCGTAAAGGTTTTCCTTCAACGAGACGCCACAAAGCGTCGATATCGAGATACGCCGCACACGCATCGGCCACTTGATCGATCTGACGTTCACGCGCCGCGGCAAAGGAGCCATCCGACGAACGCCAATTCTTTCCCCGGTCCGCGGCCACGGTCCTGAGGAACTCTCCCCTGAAGCGGTCCTCCTCGAAGAGACCGTGCAACGTGGTCCCGTACACCTGTCGCTCGGGATCGCAGGCGCTCCCCACCTGGCCACCTTCCACCGGATCGTCGCCCTCGAGCGTGAGCCACGACTCCCATCCCGGCAAGGCGCGACTCCTTCCGTGGCGGATCTCGTAGCCCTGCACCGGAGCGCCGGTCGATCCCTTGCCGGACCGCAGCCGAGTGACCTTTTCGGACTCGAACCGGGTGACCAGCGGGAGCCAACCTAAACCCGACACCGAGGGCACGGCGGACTCCACTCCAGAGGGATCCTCGATGCCGTGTCCCAACATCTGGAAGCCACCGCAGATGCCCAGGATCGTCGGAGGCGCAGGTGTGCGGCGGCGGGCCGACATCGCGTCGCGCAGCCCGCTCGTTCCCAACCAAGCTAGATCGGCCACAGTTGACTTGGTCCCCGGGAGCACGATGAGATCGGGGTCACCGAAGGCCGAAGGGTGGTCCACGAAACGGACATCCACGTCGCGCTCGACCAAAAGGGGATCGAAGTCGGTGAAGTTCGACAAGCGGGGCAGCCGAAGAACGGCGACGTCGAGCGGCTCGGCCTTGGGCTCACGGGGTCCGGTCACGTACGCCGCCAGCGCGTGGTGCAAGGAGTCCTCGGCGTCGAGCACCAGTCCGGGCAGGTAAGGCAGAACGCCCAGAGTCGGGACGCCGCAGCGAGCCTCGAGTTGCTCCATGGCGTCGCCGAGCAATGCAGGGTCTCCCCGGAACATGTTGATCACGAAGGCCTTGACGCAACGACGCAGGTCCTCGGGCAAAATGGCCACCGTGCCGTAGAGATGGGCGAATACACCTCCCCGGTGTATGTCACCCACCACGACAGCGGGAATGCCGGCCCGGGCGGCCAGTCCCAAGTTCACGATGTCATACGCCAGGAGATTGATCTCGGCCGGGCTCCCTGCTCCCTCGCAGATCACCACGTCGAAGCGGGAACGCAGGTCGGCCAAGGCTCCGTCGACGATCCCGACCAGGTCCACCTTGGACCGTTGATAATCGGCCGCCTCTCGCGTCGCCAGGGGCCGGCCCATGACGATCACCTGTGACGAGCGCTCCCCGGTGGGCTTGAGGAGAACGGGATTCATGGCCGCCTCCGGCGTCGCGCCCGCGGCCACCGCTTGCAGCCACTGCGCCCGGCCGATCTCCGCACCTTGTGTCGTCACCACCGAGTTCAGCGACATGTTCTGCCCCTTGAACGGGGCCACCGAGACACCCTGGCGGGCTAGCAGCCGGCACAGTCCGGCCACCACCGTCGACTTGCCCGCGTCCGACGTCGTCCCGCAAACCATGAGAGCGCCACTGCGAGCCATGACCTTTTCTAGTGCATCCACGTGAGTTCTCATGCTGTTCACGTAGTTGCACTTGACGTGGGACGCCGCACCAAACAAGGTGAGGACCAACAACCTTCGGTCGCGTTGGCAGTGCAGGCGCGCCGAATCGGACGAGGCGGGGTGTGAGGACGCGACATCTAAGGAGACTGCCGTGATGAATGGCACGGTTGCTCTGTGCATCGAGCGCGCAGGGCCGCGTCCACGGACGGGACATCCTCGCCGATCGATGGTGAGCCCGGGTCCAGCAGTGCCAGTCGGCAACGGGGCGCAGTACGAGGCGACAACAAGGGAGGCAACACGGTGGCAATCGCAGAAGACGTAGCGGTCATCCACGACCCGCAGTCCGACGAGGCGTTCCACGTCGAACAACACGGGGTGGACTTCATCCCCCCAAGCGAACGTTGGGCCAAGCCGAGGGACATCTTCGGCATGTGGGCCGGCGCCAGCATTCAGGTGGAGTACTTCATCTACGGCTGCATTTTGATGAGCGTGTTCAAGTTCACGTTCATCCAGGCTCTGTCCCTCATCGTCATCGGAAACCTCTCGTACTTCCTGTTGGGAATTTGCTCTCTCCAGGGCCCGCAGACGGGAACCACCGTCTTTGCCATCAACCGGGCCAGTTATGGCCCCAATGGCTCGCGACCCATTTCGTTCTTCAACTGGGTGACCCAGATCGGGTTCGAGGTCGAAGGGCTCATCCTTATTGTCGGGGCGGGGCTCGTACTCATCACGAAGGCCGGATTCTCGTTCGGCGACCCGGCGAAGGTGATTCTGGTCATCGTCGCCGTGCTGATCCAGGGCGTCCTGCCCTTCCTCGGCCACGCCACCATTGTGAAGTCGCTCCGCGCCCTGATCATCCCCTTCGTCATCCTCTTCGCCATCCTCCTTGGCTTTGCAATCCCGCACGCGCATCTCCATGGGGTCCACAGCGCCGACTGGGAGACCTATACGGAGGGGTTGGCTTTCACCATCGCTCTGAGTGGGCTGGGTTGGACCGAATGCGGCAATGACTACACCCGCTATTGCGCCGTTGACACCTCGAAGAGAGGCATCGTGGGTTGGGTGTTCCTGGGCACTGCGCTCCCTGAAATTCTCATCATGACCTTGGGGGCCGCCGTGGCCACCTTCATCGTGGGCATCGGACAAGGCACGGGGGGATTCTTGCCCCTGGCGCACCAGGGCGTGATCCCCCCCTGGTTGGTCGTGGTCTTCATGATCTTTGCCGCCCTCCAGCTCTTCTGTATCAACAGCCTGGACATGTATTCCTCCGGCGTGACACTGCAGGCCATCGGGATACCGGTCAAGCGCTACCAGGCGGTCATCATTGACTGCATCATTGCGCTGGGCGTGACGATGTACGCCGTCTTCAACTCATCGTTCTCGACATATCTGAGTGACTTCGTGGACGTCGTGATCGTCTGGATCGCGCCGTGGGCGGCCATCTTCGTGGTCGACTGGATTCTGCGCCGCTACCGCTACGTGCCGGCCGAGTTGCAAAAAACGGGAAGCGACAGCCTCTACTGGCGTTCGGGCGGCGTGTATTGGCCGGCACTCATTGCCCAGTTGGTGGGCATGTACGCCGCTATCTCGGCACTCTCGGCCACCTTCACGCTCCCGCACTGGCTGAACGAGCTCACGTTCCACACCACGAATTACCCAGCGAATTTCGGGGCCGACTTCAGCGTGTTCCTGGGCTTCGGCGTCGGCGGCCTGGTGTACTTGATCCTCGGCGTACGGCGGTGTCCGCAAGCAGGCCGACGAGCAAGACGTCCTCCTCAAGGCCGAAGGACTCTTGTAGCTAACCCTCCCAGTCCTCGATCAGCCTGCCGCTACCGTCCGGGCCGGGCCGAAAGAGCGGCATTGACCCGAGGGAGCGGACGTTGTCGGCGTCCGCTCCCAGGGCAGCGCGCCACCCGAGCCCTCGGTCATGAGCGTGCCGATGACCACTGGCTCGGCCCCGATGCGCCGGACCAGGCGCAGTGCGGCCAAGGTGGAGGCACCCGTCGAGATGATGTCGTCGACCACTGCCACCCGGCGCCCGCGCACGGCGTCGACGCGGGCCGGGTCCATGCGCAATCGCTGGGGCTTGTCCGTGGTGATAGAGGTGACCGGCTCGGACCACGTCTCGCCCAGGTGGATCTTCGGCGTCTTGTGCAAGATCACATAGTCGTCGAGCCCCAGCGCCCGGCTGGCCTCGATTGCCAGGGGTATGCCCATGGTGGCCACCGACACCACGATCTCGGGTGCGGCCGGCCGCATAAGGTCGGCTAACTCGCGCCCCGCCACCTCGGCGAAGGCCACGCCATGATCCACGCAGATCAACAGCGCGATGGTCAGGTCGTCGGAGAGGGGCACCAGAGGCAGTTCGACCGCCTGGCTTCCGACCATGGCGGCGTAGGTACGATCTGCGGTCATGCACATGACTCTCGCCGGAGCGCCCCGTGACCGCAAATGAGCCGCTCACGGAGGCCGCGGCCCGAGAATTCCTGGCCGTGGCGCGCGAGGAGGCCAGGGCAGGGCTCGCCGAGGGTGGCATCCCCATCGGCGCCGCCCTCTTCGATCGCGACGGGACGCTGCTCGGGCGAGGGCACAACCGCCGGGTCCAGGACGACGATGCCTCGACCCATGCCGAGACGGCAGCATTCCGCAATGCGGGGCGGCGTCGGCATTACGCCGACTGTGTGATGGTCACGACGCTTTCGCCGTGCTGGTACTGCAGTGGCCTCATCCGCCAGTTCCAGATCGGCACGGTCGTCATCGGCGAGGCAGAGAACTTCGTCGGCGGCCACGACTGGGTGGCCGCAGCACGGCACCGAGGTCATTACCCTCGACGATCCTGAGTGCATCGAGTTGCTGGGCAGCTTCATCGCGGCCCACCCCGAGCTCTGGTACGAGGACATCGGGTCGTTAGGGCGGCCTCGCCCAGGGTCGGCCCTCAGCCGGGCGGACCGAAAAGCCGGTCCCCCGCGTCGCCGAGCCCCGGCACGATGTAGCCCGCCTCGTTCAGTTCGGGATCGACCGCGGCGCAATAGAGCCCGACCGTGGGGTGCGCCACGTGAAACGAGGCGATCCCCCGAACCGACGCTATGACACAGAGGGCGAGCACCTCTCGGGCACCCCGGTCCACCACCAGGTCGCACACCTGAACCAACGAACCGCCGGTGGCCAGCATCGGATCGCAGACGATGACTCGGCGTCCCGTCAGGTCCGCTGGCAGCCGGTTGAGGTAGACCTCGGAGTGAAGGGTGTGCTCGTCACGCCGCAAGCCGACGTGGGCCACCTCGGTCAAGGGCACCACCTCTTGCATGGCCTGCACCATGCCCAATCCGGCCCGCAGGATCGGCACGACGAGGATGTTCTCGGTCACCCTGCGTCCCGGCGCGCCGTCGACGACCGGGGTGTCGACTACGACCGGGGTGGTCCCGAGATCGCGCAGCGCCTCGTAGGCCAAGAAGCGGGAGATCTCCGAGATCAGCTGTCGAAACGTGTCGCGGTCCGTGCGCTTGTCGCGCAGCGTCGTGACCCGGTGCGCCACCACTGGGTGATCGAGCAGCGTGACGCCATTCATGGGACCTCAGCGTCCGCGGCCGCCCCGACCAGATCGGACAGCACACGCCGTAGCTCGAGCGTCGTGCGATCGGCCCGGGTGTGCACCTCGGCCGTAGGATTCAACGGCAGGACCAGTTCGTCGAATGCTTCTTGAATGACGAGGTCCTCGCGGAAGACCGCCACCTCGAAGTCGATCGCCTCGGCCATCCGGGTCGGGTCGCCCGAGAGGTCGTCGCGCCACAGAGTGGTGAAGATCCGACAGCGCTCAGACGATTCGGGTTGCAAGAAGAACCCGATCACGTTCGTCCCGCCTGCCTCGATGAATTCGATGCGCAGGCTCAAGTGGAAGGGAGCGTCGAGGCGGTAGGTCAAGCGGCGGTTCTGCACCAGGGGGCGCAGGCCGGCGAGGACACCGGGATCCTCTCGATTGGCGAACGAGTGCTCGTACGACATGGTGAACGACCAACCGTCCCGCGCCACTGAGTACAGCGGCACCTCGGCTGCCTCGTCGGCCCCAAATGTCCCGTCGTGGACGAAGGGAAAGTGCGCCACATCGAGAAAGTTGTCCGCCAGCAATCCAGCCGACGCCCTTGCCGACAAGGTGGGCAGCTCTCCCGCTTCGAACGAGGGGTTATCGGCCTCGGGAATAGAGCCGAGGGGGGCGATGGGAGTCTCCGGCGCCAAGAACACCATGCCATGGGCTTCCACCAATCCGGCCGGAGCAGAGAGCCGGGCGGCCGGGGGCAGGTGCGCACCTGCCCCTAGCGCAGGGATCTCGATGCAAGCTCCCGAGGAATCGAACCGCCAGCCGTGGTAGGCGCACTGCAGCACCCCATCCTCGCAATGCCCTATCGAAAGCGGTGTGCGCCGATGTGGGCACCGATCAGCGAAGGCCACGATCTTCCCCTCAGCCCTATAGAGAACCCACGGCTCCCCCAGCAGCATGAACCTCTGTGGTCGCGCGGTCACTTCCGACGGACGCGCCACCGGATGCCAGCAGTGCCGCAGGGCCGGGTCGACGTTGGAAAGGGGGCGGCTCATGGCGTACCACCCTCACCCGCTTCGCTCGCCGCCGTCAAGAAGAGCGAGCCGACAACCATCCGGTGATCCTCGGGCTCAGAAGTAGTACCACCGGCCCAGCAGCTGCGCCAGCGCACGCGGAATCGGCTTCACGGTGGCCGCGGGCGGTACCGGTGCCACGGCCGGCGCACCATAGTGCGAGAACCGCAGGGTGCCGCTCACCCACGCCGTCGCACCTTTGGACTGAGCCAGATCGACCTCGACCAGCCGTCCCCGGCGGTCCACCCACACCGTGGACGGGATCGTCTGGCCGGCCAAGCGAGTGGCGGCCTTTGTCATGGTGGGCGACAGCTCAGGCACCAGCTTGAGAAGCTGCGCCAGCGTCAGATGAACCTTGGACCCCGTGGCCGGTACACCACCGATCGTGCGGGAACCTAGACGGAGCGCGGTGCGATGGTCGGTCAACTCGTCGAGCAGGAGCTTGGCGTAGGTCAGCGCGACAGCGGACTGCGTGAGAGCGGTCGTCACCATTCGTTGCAACGAAGATGACGTCGGAAGAGCCAGGGTGTGCGCCCCTTTGGCCAACGCCGTCCAGGAGGAGGGAACCGACATATACGCGTGTTGGTTCACCCACTCCGTATGGAGGGTGATCGAAGGCGTGTCGGGCGTGGCGGTGGCGGTGGCGGTGGAAGTCGAGGCAGGGAGCGTGGTGAGCGGCACGGTGACGGTGGCGACGAGGGTGTGGTGAACGAAATCCATCTGACCCTGCACCGACAAGTGCGCGCTGCGTTGTGCGGGAAGGCGCGCCTGCAGATCGACCGTGAACGAAACGCTGGTGACCGTCGCAGTGCTCACCTCACGGGCGGGACTGGTTGCGTGACGAGGCGGGGCGGTGGCCGCTGCCGGGCTCCCGAGTGCAACGACGCCCCCCAGAGCGACGAGTCCTATGAGACGAGTTGCTGCTCCCATTTCCCCTGGTGCTCCAGGCTAGATGAGGACCGTTGCCCATGTCCGGTCAGCAGGGGAGTGCGTTGCAAAGGGCGATGCGGAAACACGGCAACGCTGAACTCAACGGAAATCACGGCTGGCGGGCACGGCCGTCCCCACCGCCAATGCCTCCACCCGCTCGGCCGTCAGGTTGACCGTCCCTTGCCCCAATTGGAGACGACCTCGTATGAGGAGCACCGGTGAATGGCGGGCCACCGGCTTCCAACGCGCCCAGGCCCCGCGTGAAAAGACCACGTTCACATGACCGGTCTCGTCCTCGAGGTTGACGAAGACCGCCCCGTGCGCCGTCTCGGGGTGCTGCCGGTGCGTCACCACGCCGGCCACCGATACCCGGTCCCCGTCACTCCACCCCGGAAGGTCGCTGGCCCTCACCACTCCCATGGCCTCGAGCCGCTCCCGGGCCAGGTGCATGGCCGTCTGCTCGGGCGCCAGCCCCATGGCCCACAGGTCGTCGCCCACCGAGTCGTACAAGGTCGGTTCGGGCAGAGACGGGGCCTCGGACCCCACCACAATTCCGGGCAAGCGATCCGACGTGCCCTGTGCCGCAGCGCCGGCCGCCCACAGCAAGCGGCGGCGGGAGCCCGCTGTGGCGTGCTCCTCCGTATCGAGTGCGCCGGCCGCCGCCAACGTTTCCAGTTGGGCCCGCGACACCCCGGCCCGGCGCACCAGATCCTCGCCCCCGGCCCAGGGCCGTCCGGCCACGATCCGCTCTGACACCGTTTCGCCCACCCCGCGCACCGAAGCCAGTCCCAGTCGCAGCACCGGATCGTCCCCTGGGCCATCTCCCAATGCCTCGTTGGCCTCCAACGACGCCCCCACCTCAGAGCGGTTCACATGAGGCCGGCGCACGACCACCCCGTGGCGGCGGGCGTCGGCCACCAGGGACTGGGGGGACCAGAACCCCATGGGCTGGGAATTGAGAAGGCCGGCGGCGAATGCCGCCGGGTAGTGCAGCTTGAGCCAGCTACTCGCATAGACAAGATGCGCGAACGACACCGAATGCGACTCGGGAAAGCCAAAGTTGGCGAAGGCGGCCAGCGCGGCGAAGATCTGGTCGGCCACCTCACCCACCACCTCGCGCTCGGCCATGCCCGCGTAGAGCCGGGCCCGCATCTTCTCCATACGGGCGGCTGATCGTTTGGCCGCCATGGCCTGGCGCAACTCGTCGGCTTCGGCCGCGCTGAACCCGGCGATGGCCACTGCCATCTCCATCAGCTGCTCTTGGAACAGCGGGACACCGAGCGTCCGGCGCAAGATGGGCTCGAGCAACGGGTGCAGGTAGGTGACCGCCTCCTCGCCCCGCCGCCGGCGGATGTAGGGGTTGACAGCGTGGCCTTGAATGGGTCCCGGCCGGATGAGGGCCACCTCGATCGCCAGGTCGTAGAAGCAACGTGGTTCGACCCGGGGCAGCGTCCCCATCTGGGCCCGGCTCTCGACCTGAAAGACGCCGACCGTGTCGGCCTGGGACAAGAGGTCATAGACGGCTGGTTCCTGGGGCAGCTGGGCCAGGTCAACGGCCACCCCATGGAATTGTCCGACGAGGTCGACCATACGGTGCAAGGCCTCGAGCATGCCCAGCCCGAGCAGATCGAACTTCACCAGCCCGATGGCCGCGCAGTCGTCCTTGTCCCACTGCAGCACGCTGCGCCCGGGCATGCGCCCCCACTCCACGGGACAGACCTCGATCACCGGCCGGTCACACAGCACCATGCCGGCCGAGTGAATGCCGAGATGGCGCGGGCGGTCCAGCACCTCGGCCGCCAGCTCGGCCACCAACGGGGGGATTCCTTCACCCCCACCGTCGACGGCCGCCCCGACCGCCTCCGCCGCGGCCGCCCCCCGGTTGACCCGGTCGATCCCCGCCGCCCAGCCCTCCGCCTGCTCAGGTGTGAACCCAAAGGCCTTCCCTACGTCACGCACGGCCGAGCGGGGACGGTAGGTGATGACGTTGGCCACCTGCGCCGCGTGACGACGGCCGTATCGTTCGTAGACGTACTGAATGACCTCCTCGCGCCGGTTCGATTCGATGTCGACATCGATGTCCGGTGGCCCATCCCGGGCGGGGGACAAGAAGCGCTCGAAGAGGAGGCCGAGATCGACCGCGTCGACGTTGGTCACCCCGAGGGCGTAACAGACGGCCGAGTTGGCGGCCGAGCCCCGGCCCTGGCAGTAAATGTTCAGCTGACGGCAGACCCGGGCGATGTCCCAGACGACCAGGAAGTAGCCGGCGAACCCCAACCCGCCGATGACCTCGAGCTCGTGCTCGAGCTGGGCCCAGGCCCCGGACACCCGCTCGTCGTGAGGCGGGCCGTAGCGCTCGAGCGCTCCCTCGGTCACCAGCTGGCGTAGATAGCCCTGCTCGTCCATCCCTTCCGGCACGGGAAAGTCGGGCAACCGGGGAGCCACCAAACGCAAGTCAAAAGCACAGGCCAGACCCAACTCGCCCGCCCGCTCGACCACCCCGGGCCAGCGGGCGAAGCGCCGAAGCTGCTCGCCGGGCCCCCGCAGGCAGGCCGCCGGGGCCGAGGGGAGCCAGCCCTCCAGCTCGGCTAAGGGTCGCCGAGCCCGGATAGCGGCCAGGGTGGTGGCCAGGCGGAACCCGGCCGGCGTGGCGTAATGCACATTGTTGGTAGCCACCGCGTCGACCCCCCACTCGACGGCCAGCAGGGCCAGGGCGTCATTGCGGGCCGTGTCGAGCGGGTCCCCGTGATCCCACAATTCGACCGCCAAATTGGACCGCCCGAACGCCTCCACCAAGCGACCCACCTCCCGGGAGGCCGCCCGGGGACCCGCCTCCATCAGCGCGGCGGCCACCGCCCCTTTCCGGCATCCGGTGAGCACCAGCCAGTGGTCCCGCGCCGCCTCCGCCAGGGCCTCCAGGGTGAAGATGGGTCGCCCTTTCTCCCCGCCCTCGAGGTGGGCCTCGGCCAGGACGGTCGACAGCCGGGCGTAACCCTCGGGATCCCGAGCCAACACGATGAGATGGTTCCCGCTCGGATCGGGCTCACCGGTACGGGGCCCGGCCGGCGCCAAGGTCACTTCGGTTCCGAAGACGGTCGGCAGCCCACAGACCCGAGCCGCCTCGGCGAAGCGCACCACCCCGTAGAACCCGTGATGGTCGGTCAAGGCCAGTGCGGCCAGGCCCAGCCGATGGGCTTCGGCCACCAATTCCTCGGGGTCACTGCTGCCGTCCAGAAAGCTGAAGCCCGAGTGGGCATGCAGCTCGGCATAGACCGGCTGTTCAGTCATGTGGCGGTCAGTCATAAAGCGCTTCGACCCACCATTGCGCCCGCTCGGTGCAGAGCAGTCGAGCCACACCGTCCCCCGTCACCGCCTGTACCCAAGCCCGGCGCCGGCGCACGGTCCACCAGCGCTCGGTCACCGGCCATGGGCCGGCCCACGCGGTGATGGGCTGCCAGGGACCTCCCTCGACCGAGAGCCGAGCGGGCTCACCACTGAGCAATCCCCGCCCGCTCACCCCTACCGCGCCGCCAGCGTCGTCGACCACCTCGGCCCGCCGAGGCACTCGGAGCACCTGGGTGGGGGAAGGAGGCGGCAACCGCCCCGGCCAGGGCGCGCCACTCATGCGGGCGGATCCAGCCTCCGGGCTCCCCCATGGCACCAGTGCCGCTTGCTCCGCCGGGTCGCGGCCCCCTTGGACCCTCCCCATCAAAACGGCCTCGACGCCAAGCCGGTCCTGGACCCGGGTGAAAGAAAGGGCGGCACGGGTATCGGCTGCGGAGGCTCCGCCGAAGAAACCCGGTTGGTAGAGAGGTGGCTCGGTCCCGAGGTCCGGATCCTCACCCCGGACCACACGCAACCTGCGCTCGATGGACCGATCCCGGATTCCCGCCAATTCGCCTGTTTCGGCCCGGGCCACCTTGTGGCACGCCGCCGCGTCGGCCCCGAAACGGTCTGACACATGCGGGGAGGGCAAAGTGGCGAACTGTCCCAACGTGGTGACGCCAAGCCGCTGCAAGGTGACCGCCAGCTCGGGGCGGCCCAGGGTGGCCACCGACCAGGGCGCCAGGAACTGGAGCGTCTCCCCCGCCGGGACGATCACCTGGGAGCGGGCGGCCAGAACGGCGGCGAAGAGTCCATCGGCCACTCCGACATGGGCATTCTCTCCCACGGCCTCGACCAGGCCGGACACAACCATCTCCTCTCCGCCGAAAAAGCGGGCCGGCCCTCGTGCCGGCAAGGCGCAGACCCCGAGCCTGAGGGGATGCGTCCAGGGACACAATTCTCCGGCGCTGGCGACCACTTGCACGAAGCGCCGTGCTTCCTCTCCGCGTGGCTCCCTCCTGTTGAAGTTCGGGGCACCAGATGACGACCAACCGTTCCATGTCCATTGCACCTCAGGCCGCCTCAGGCCCATCACCGGGATCTATCCCCGGGCCGTCTTCTCCCTGTGCCGTTTCTCCCTGTGCCGTTTCTCCCTGTGCCGCCGCCACCACTCCCGAGTCGGCTGGCAGCCAGAGCGAACACTCGATGGCGCGCCCAGCCGAGCGCCGACCGCTCACCCGCACTTCGGCGCGGCGCCCCTGTAGATGCCCGTACCCACGGCCAACCCCTTCCCACTCGATCGCTCCCACCGACAGGGCCAGGTCACCTCCCTGCGGCCACTCGTTGAGGTGATCCACCAACACCACCAAGGCCGTCTGCCGCTCGCGGGCCCGGGCGCTCAAATGGCGGGCCGCGGTCTGACGGGCCCGTCCGGGCGGCCGCACCAGGACGACGTCAACGCCGGATAACAAGTCCCCCGCCGCTTCGGCCCATCCATTACCCGGGTGCGGCACGAAGACCACCCGGCGCAGGTCGATGCCGAGTTCGGCGGCAGCAACCACCCCAGGGTCGGGCAGGCCGACCGCCGCACACCAGCTCCCCGCCTGCGAAGCCGCAGCGAGGAGGGCCAACGCCAACGTGGTTGCCCCGTGGCCCGGCAACCCGGCCACGGTGGTCGTCGTCCCCCGCCGCAACGCCCCGTCAGGGAAGAGGGGAACCAGAGGATCCGGTACCGGCAAAAGCCTTCCAGCCACCGGAGTAGTGGGACGTACCCGATCAGCCAGGCCGACGGGGAGCTCCCGAGAACGGGGCGAAGGGCGCTTCTGAGGACCTAAAGCGAACATATGTTCGTACTCTACAGAGAACCTGCCCGCACCGCCCATGGGAGAAAACAACCAGTTCAACATGGGTATGTTCGTAGGAGGGCCTCGCTACGTCACAATGCAGTCCTCATGTGTGGACGCTTCGCCCTCATCACGCCGCCGGCCCGGCTGGCCCGGTATTTCGAGGCCACCCTGGGTGAGGGCGTGGGCTCTGCGCCGGATCCCAGCTGGAACGTCGCCCCTACTGACCAGGTACTCGGTGTGGTGGCCCGGCACGCACCTGAAGGCGCTGAGCTCACCCGCACGCTCAGGCCCTACCGTTGGGGCCTCATCCCCTCGTGGGCCAAGGACCCTACGGCGGGAAGCCGCCTTTTCAACGCTCGGGGTGAGACCGTCGCCACCAAAGCCTCCTTCCGTTCCGCCTTTGCGAGCCACCGCATCATTGTCCCGGCCGATGGTTTCTACGAGTGGCACAAGCAGAACAGCAGCAGCAAGCAACCGCATTACTTCACCCGGGCCGACGGTGCGCCAATGGCCCTGGCCGGGATCTCGGAAAGGTGGCGCGAGAGGAACGGCCCAGCCGACGCACCACCCATCTACTCCTGCAGCATCATCACCACCACGGCCAGTCAGGACATGGACGGCATCCATGACCGCATGCCGGTGGTCCTCGACCCCGCCACATTCGACGTGTGGCTCGATCCCGACAGTGACGACATCAGCGAGCTGACCGCGCTTGTCCATGCCGCGCCCGTCGGCACGATCGTGCACCACCCCGTCAGCCCACGGGTGGGCAACGTGCGCAACAACGACGCCGATCTGGTGGCGTCCATCTGACGCCATGGCAGCCCTTCTCACAAGCTCGTGAAACTCAAGCTGGATTTGCACGACATTTACAACCGCGGCGGTGACATCGATCGCGCGCTTCGTGCCGTCATTGACGAAGCGGTGGAGAAAAAAATCCGCCTCGTGGAGATCATTCCCGGAAAGGGAAGTGGTCAGTTGAAAAAGCGGGTCCTGCGCTTCCTCGACCAAAAGGAGATCAAGGCGCTCTACGACCGGGTTGAGAAGGACTCCCACAACTTCGGCCGGGTGTTCGTCCATTTCCGCCCGAAATAGTCCGCCCAAAAGTAAATCCGAACCAATGGGGCGTGGGCACAACCTGGTGAATCTCGAGATTCAGTACGTCCATGCGTACAAGTACGCGCAAACGGGAACACATTCATTGTGTTCGACGATTTCGATCTGGGGTTCGTCGATGTCGGCGAAGTAACCCTCCGAGTTCGCTCCGGCGGAGAGGGCCCTCCTGTACTGCTGGTGCACGGGCATCCCCGGACGCACACAACGTGGTACGCGGTGGCTCCTCGTTTGGTGACCGCCGGCTATCGCGTGGTCTGTCCCGACCTGCGCGGCTACGGCCGGTCCAGCGCTCCGCCCGATCGGCCCGATCACGCCCAAGCCAGCAAGCGGGCAATGGCCCAGGATCTGGTTACTCTTATGGAGGCGCTCGGCCACGACCGGTTTCATGCCGTCGGCCATGATCGCGGCGGATATGTCGTGCAGCGCCTGGCACTCGATCACCCTGGTGTGATCGATCGTGTCGCCATTCTCGGGGACGTACCGATCGGTGAGGCGCTGGCTCGTTGCGACGCGCGCTTTGCCACCGCCTGGTTCCATTGGTTCTTCATGGGACAGCCCGCGCCACTGGCGGAGCGATTGATTGAGGCTGACGTCGACGCGTGGTACAAGCTCGACCCTGTCGCCATGGGTCAAGAGAACTATGAAGACGCGGCAAAGGCAGTGGCCAATTCGGCCGTGCAACACGCCATGTGTGAGGACTACCGCGCCGGCTTAGGTGTTGACCGGGCGAACGATGATGCTGATCGTCTGGCCGGAAAGAAGATCCTGGCTCCGCTCCTCGTGCTGTGGGGAACCAAGGACGACCTGGCTGAGCTGTACGACCATGACGTGTGCGGGGTCTGGGAGCCCTGGACGACATCCCTCGTGGGCCGGACCATCGCCGCCGGACATCACATGACCGAAGAAGTGCCCGAAGAACTGGCCGGCATCCTCATCGACTTCCTCGGATCGCGCGTCCGCTGACGCGCGGTTCACAACGATGGCGTTAGTCGATGTCGTTCAACATCCGATGTCGTTCAACATCCGATGTCGTTCAACTCCGATGTCGTTCAACGTCCGACGTCGTTCAACGCGGACGGCGGCGCAGAGAGGACTCGGCGATAGCCGCCGGCACCCAACCAACATCGGTGGCGTTGATGTCGACCCCCGGCGGAACGATCTCGTCGATGCGATCCATTACGTCAGCGGAGAGGCGCATCTCGAGTGCGGGAAGTTGGGACTCCAGATGTTCCATGGTGCGGGGCCCGATGATCGGCGACGTGATAGCGGGGTGCTCGAGGACAAACCCCAGCGCCAGTTCGATCAGGCTCAAACCGGACTCATCGGCCAGCGCGTTGAGGGCGGTGACCGCCTCCCCCTTGCGCTTATTGCCCGGCAAATTCATGTCGTATTGCTGGGGCACCATCGAAGACCGCCGACTCGTGTTGGCCTTGCCCTCCCCGAACGCCCCTGACAGCCAGCCACCGGCTAAGGGGCTCCACGGCAACACACCCATCTCGTACTTCTGGCATGTCGGCAACACGTCCTTCTCGATGCCACGGACCAAAATCGAATATGGCGGCTGCTCGGTAACAAACCTCTCGCGGGCGCGACGTTGTGCTGTCCATTGCGCTTCGACGATCTCATGGGCCGGGAACGTCGAGCAGCCGAAGTAGCGGATCTTGCCCACACGTACCAGATCAGTCAGTGCCCCCAGGGTCTCGTCGATATCTGTATCCGGCGAAGGACGATGAATCTGATACAGGTCGATGTAGTCAGTGCCCAAGCGACGCAGGCTGTTCTCGCAACCCGCGACGATCCAGCGCCGCGAGTTGCCTTGCGCGTTGGGGTCCTTTCCCATGGAGTTGTGCACCTTGGTCGCCAACACGACGTTCTCCCGGTTCTTCTGGGATAACGCCTTACCGACGATCTCCTCGGATTCGCCAAACGAATAGACGTCGGCGGTGTCGACGAAATTGATCCCCGCATCGAGTGCGCGGTGGATAATCCGGATCGCTTCGTCATGATCAGACGTTCCCCAAGCCCCGAACATCATGGCACCCAGGCAAAGCGGGCTTACTTTGACACCGGTACGGCCAAGCGTGCGATATTCCATCTGACCGATGGTAGTCATGTTTATGACCAGAACGTCGGCCGCCTGGTCAGTCCTTAAGTCGTGCTGACGCGTCGGCCGCGGCGCGCAAAAGCGCGGGCTCTTCGGTCCTCGCATAGCAGCGCAGGGCGGCTTCGGTCAGCTTGAGGGCGTGCGCGTCGCCCGACTGCAAGGCCTGCGCGACCAGTGTGTCCGTCGTCGGCAGCTCATCACCGGACGCGTCCATGCCATGTCGCTCAATGTCGTAAGCCACATGGAGCGATGCGACGGCTTGCCACGCGTAGGCCATAGCAGCGTCGTGATCCTCCACCGCGAGCCAGGGGAGCACGAGCTCGAGCGCCAGCGGAGCCGTGACCGAATGAAGGATCCCGATGACATTGCCCTTCTCGGCATTGCGCAGATAGGCCCGCGCTCCGCCGACGGCCAGGGCGTCCAATAGCGCGACGGCATCGCCGCCCGGACCAAGTGAGGAGACTGCCTGTTCGAATTCGTCGGCGATGTCCGCCATGCGGGCCACCACGTCGCTAATCAGGAGCTCGGGCCGCGTCTCCTCGGGCAAGTACGGGAGGTCGGCCAGCGCGTCGGGCACGTCCTGGTACCCGATGAGAAGTGGAGGTCCTGGCAGCTCCTGATACTTCGAAGCCCAATAGGCCAGCCCGGTCGCCACTTCGACGCGCCGGGGCAACGTGGCTGCTTCGCCAAAGGCACGGAGTCCGTGCGCCGTACGAATCAGACCATGTGTCGCCGCTCCGACGATCCCCGGAACGAGACGAGGCACCCACTCCCCGACGACTGCAGCCATGGGCCGATCGGCCAGCTCCGTCTCGAAAAGGGCCAACCAGGCGGGAAAGCTGTCGGCCGCGCCCAGAGCGGTTGGCCAATCGGCCTCGCTCAATGGCTTTTCAGCAGGTGGTGGCGCGACATCCAAGCGCACGGCGTACGCCGCCACCCAGTCCGCAATGGCGTCGCTGTGGCCGAGTCGACCGAGCACTTCGGCCGCCATTGGTCCGTGGTTCGACAAACCGAACCGTCCGAACTCAGGTGCCGTCGCCGCAAAGACCGTCAGCGCGTCGTCAAGTGGATGGGACTCCATAGGTCCAGTATGTCGGTGTAGGCCGCGGCGCGCCTCAACCGGAGTGTCGCCAGGCCAAGCGCGCGTCAGGAATGGAGCACTTCGTCGAGGAGGGTGGGAGCGACGTTGCGACCGGAGAGTATGACAACAGTCTCCCGGCCGTCGTCATCGGGGGAGATCAAACCGGCTCGGACCGCCGCCACCCCGACCGCACCGGCGCCTTCGAGTACCAGGCCCATTTTGTGGGCGGAGTAGGACATGGCCGCTCGTATGTCGGCCTCACTCACGGTCAGGATGTCGACGTGGTTTTCCAGGAGGATGTTCACCGTGACGGCGCCCGCTTCGAGATTGCCGGCCAAGCCGTCGGCCAGCGTCGGCTCCACCCTGATGGGAACGATGGTTCCGGCGGCAACGGCGGCACTCATCGAAGGTGAGGCCTCTGATTCCACGCCGATCACGCGCACGCCCGTTCCGCGTAGGCCGAGGCTTACGCCGGACACCAACCCGCCGCCACCGACCGGGACGACGACCGTTCCCAAATTCGGAACCTGTTCGAGTAACTCGCGCGCCATCGTCCCTTGACCGGCGATGACGTCGGGGTCGTTGTAGGGCGAGACGTACCGCCCGCCTTCCCGATCCACCAGGTCAAGAGCGTGAGCCTCCGCCTCGCTGTACCCTTCGCCGTGGAGGACCAACCGCACATCGAACTGTTGGAGTGCCGACACCTTGGCGGCCGACGCCAGTCGAGGCACGATGACAGTGACCTTGGCCCCGAGCCTGGCGCCCGCGTACGCAAGGCCGAGCCCGTGATTGCCAGCCGATGCGCCCACCACGTCTCGACCAGGGTCGGCTTTCAGCGTGGCGGCGACGGCGGCCATCCCGCCTCGCACCTTGAATGATCCGGTGGGCTGGAACGTCTCGATCTTTAGGGAGACGTTCGAGCCTAACTGTGGGGCTTTGACGACGGGGGTAACGGCCAGGTGGCGACGCACCACCTCCCACGCCGCGGCATGATTGGTGGCCTCGGGTTTCGCGACGGTACGCATCGCCCACAGTCTGTCCGAGTTCCTTCCCGCCATGCGCACGCCATGTTGCCCGGGGATGTGACCTCCAGCGAGACCCCGCCACCCTCCGTTCAGGGCGAAGGGAATGACCCGGCCTCGGCCACGAAGGGCCCCTTTTTGCCCCACCCGATACGAGCAGCCTCGACCGGACGGTAGAGCTCAGTGAGGATGCCGGAGTGCAGCGCGCTGTACAGCAGCCAGTCACTGCCGTCGGGAGCCACGAAATAGGTCTCCTCTCCCGGACCGGGGCCCTGTTTGTTCGATGCAATGAGCGGACCTGGCAACACGTCCTTGCAGGGCCCGAGCGGCCCGGCACACTTCACTGCTCCCATGGCGTAATGGGAGCTGAAGAAACCGGAGCCGCCAGAGAAGAACACCCACACCGTCGAGTGAGGTGAGAGTGCTATCTGCGGCGCTTCGATGATCGGTTGCTCCCAACTCCGTGATGGCTGGAAAAGAACCACCGGCTGGTCCTCCAAGCGGCGGCCATTGTTGCTCAGCGGCTGGGCCCAAATGGTGGTCGCGCCATCTCCGGGAGTTGAGTTGTTGTCGCCTTTCCATATGAAATAGTCGGGATGATGCGGGCCTTTGGGGCCATGTGGGTCGACGAAGACCTGCGGGTCGATGTCGCCTCCTAAATTTTGCTGACAGACGAAGGGCGTCGGACTGACAGAGAACGGGCCCCTCGGGGTGGGCGAGGTGGCAATGGCGATGCAGTGCTGCAAGGGGTCCGTTCCCGCCACTGAGGGCGAGAAATACATCACGTACTGGTGACCGAACTTGTAGACCGCCGGTGACCATGTCAGCCCAGGGGCTGCCCACTGCGGGAGCTCCGGTACTGCGTCGAATGACGTTCCCCAGTGCCCGGGCTTGCCGATAAACATCGGTATGTTCTGCGTGGTGTTGCCGAACGCGCTCGAAAGGTACAAGTAGTACTCGTTCTTCACCGTGAGGATGAAGGGGTCAGGAAGGTCGAATCCCTGGTGAGCGATGGCAATGCCGGGGGCCATGGGATGCGCGGTGCGAGGGGGCTGGACCAGCTTCACCGGATGTGTCTGACCATGAAGGGCGAAGAAGGTCACGACGAGGGCCGCGAGGACACCGGCGCACGCGGCGACGAGTGCCAGACGTCCAGCCTTCCCCCTCGGCATCTGGCGTACCCCCCCTAGGGCTCCCTCTCCGCCACTCGCCTGGGCAGAGTCAGGAAGGTCGATTTTCACTTTGAGAGGGTAGTCGGGGCATGGTGGGGGCTTCGGAGTGGCGAGCGGGAGACATTTTGTATCAGATGGATGTCGTGCCTCTGGCTATTGCCCACCGCGGCGACCCGATCTCGGCCCTCGAGAACACCTTGACCGCGTTCGCCTCCGCGGTGCGCAAGGGGGCCGACATGGTCGAGATCGACTTGCGGCGCACACGCGATGGGGAAATCGTCGTCCTGCACGATCCTACGCTGGCTCGGTTATGGGGCCTGGAGCGCAATGTCGCCGACCTGGACCTCTCCGTGGTGCAGGCCCAGCGCGAGGGAAGCGAACACATCCCCACGCTACGCGAAGTGCTGGACCAGGTTCACGTCCCGCTCATGGTGGACTTCACCGGTAAGGAGGTCATCGAAGAGGCGCTCGCCGTGACCACCGAAGCTGCCGCCATGGAGCGTTCTCTCTTTGTCTCGGGCAGTGTCGAGGCGTTGCGCCTTCTCCGAGAACGTGCCCCGGCAGCCAGGATCGGCCTCACCTGGGTGAAGGAGGACCCTCCACCTGCAGCCCTATTGCACGAGCTCAGGGCCGAGTACTGGAACCCGAAGTTCGCGCTGGTCACCCCGCAACGAGTGGCCGACATGCACAGCCTTGGACTCAAAGTCTCCACATGGACCGTTGACAAGCCCCGTCACATGGCGCGGGTCATCGCGGCCGGAGTCGATGCCATTGTCAGCAATCGCATAGAGACGCTCCGTCGCAAGCTGTCCTGACCGGTCGCAACCCTGACCGGTATTAACGCAGAGATGTGTGCCAACAGAGGCAGCGCATCGGCACCTCGATGGCGTCCTCGCGTCGCGGCACCTCTTGCGTCTGGAGGAAGCGGGACATGGAGGCGAGATGCTCCTGGCGTTGGTCCGGGTTCATCACGATGACCGCGCTATAGGTGCCGGCCATCCCCACAAGATCCTCCGGTGTCACGAGGCGCGACCATCGGATGACCTCATGCACGGGTTCGAGAAAGGGGCCGTCGGGATCGAGGTGCACCCGATGCCGGGCCTGGCGGACCGTGTCCAACCCCTGCTTCTCGTCCTGGTTGAGTGCCTTGCCACCGGCCCACAACGAGCGCACCCAGTCAACGGAGCGATCGACCCCGTTCCATAGCAGCGCGAATGTGCCCCCAGGGCGCAGGACCCGCGCCACCTCGGGAATGGCCCGAGCCTCGTCCACCCAGTGCCACATCGACGCGCCGATCACCGCGTCGAAAGAGGATGCCGGGGCGGGTATCTCCTCCGCCTGTCCGGCGACGATGTCGGCCTCGGGAACGCGTGCGCGCAGGACGGCGCGCATGCGCTCGTCGGGCTCTACCGCTCGAACATGGGCGTGCCGACGGACGAGTAGACGCGTCAGGCCGCCGGTACCCGCGCCCAGTTCGAGAACGTCGGCCGCATCGGCGGGCAAGACGCGCTGCACTGCTTCTTCTGGTGGGCCTGGCCGCAGACGGTCGTAGCTGTCGGCAATAGCTCCGAACGACTGACGGAGGAGGTCGTTGTTCTCGCGCACGAACAGCTCCTCTCAGGATTCGACTTGGGACTTCATCCTCTCCAAGGTGGTCCGCATGCCGTTGCGGTTCGTTCGTCCCCGGGCCCGACCGAGGAGCGCCCAATACACCCGCAGGGGTGCGGTCCGGGCGAGTTGGAATGACTCGGTGACATCAGTGCCGTCCCCCTGCGGCTCCAACTGATAGCGCCAGACATTGATGGGCTTGTCGCGAGGTCCGACACCAAAACCAAACGTGCGGCCAGGCTCGCATTCGAGGACGGTACAAGTGGTCCAGTACGTCGGACCCTTGCCATTGCGCTTGACGTGCCCACGGAACTTGGCCCCAATGGCCGGCGCCGTGGCCCCCTCCAGCCATTCCGCTTCGAACGTTTCAGGGCTGTAGAGCCCGATTTTCGTGACGTCGCTCACCAACTCCCAAATCTCTTCGGGTGAAGCTGCCATATGGATGGTGACCGAGTCGTGCATGACGCCACCCTACGATGCCCTCTCCGGGGACGAGACCGTGGCCACGGTGAGCGGGCCTTCGGGGAGGACGGCCACGCTTCCGCTCCCTCCGAGCGTGGCCAGCGCCTCCTCGACCACTGTGGCGAGGTCACGCACCGGCACGAGCAAAGCGTCGATCGTCATGGCGTCGGTCAGCCCGTCGCTGTAGAGCCAGACCTGGGCCCGCTGGAGCACCCTTCCCAGCACCTGGGCTTGCCAGCGATCGAGCTCGGCACCCCCCGCCCCCGCCACGAGGTCGTCGGGCGTGCGAGCCTCGGAGACGACGTTGGCAAACGCGCCACCGTCCGGAATGCCGTCGCGACAGGCAGCGGCCATCACGATGATGCCTCCCGGGCGGACGATCCTTTCGGCCGCCGCCATGCCTTTCACAGCCTGGTAGAGGTTCCGGTCAAGCGGGTAGCCGCTGTTGGTCGAGACCACCACGTCGAACGGTGCCGCTACCTGCTTCACCGAGGATTCCTCGACGAACGCGCATGCGGCATCGTGCGCCACTTCCAAAGGTCCGGCGAAGACAGCGGTGACTTCGCGGCGGGCGTTGATCGCCACGTCGATCGAGAGGTGCGGGGGGGCCAGGGCAACTGCGGCTCGGACGAAATCGTGCACCGGGTTCCCCCTCCGGGTGACGAAGGTGGCGCTGGCATCGCCGATGCGTCGCGGATGATGTGCCTCGAGGATCGTCTCGAGAGCGGCCACCCCGGGACACACGGCCTTCGGACCGCCACTGAAGCCCGCGAAGAAATGGGGCTCGACGAACCCGGTGATGATGCGCACGTCGGCCGCGACGTACTCGCGCTGCAACAGGATGGGGGTTCCCTCAACCGTTCCCACGTTGGTGTGGGCGCCATTCTCGGCATCGTGATCGACGATGGTGTAGCGGGCCACGATGTCGGGGCCGACGAGCTCTGCCATCTCTGCCGGCGTGGCCTGGCGGTGAGTGCCCGTGGCGCAGAGCAAGGTGATCTGCGAATCGGGGACCCCGCACTGCTCGAGATGGTGCAGGAGTGGTGGCAGCACGGTCCGGTTGGGCATCGGCCGGGTGAGGTCGGGGAAGACGATAGCGACCTGCGCCGCCCCTGGTTTTCCATTCAAGGCGAGCAGTTCGGCCAACGGTGGTCCAGCAAGGGGATGGGCCAACGCATCAGTGATCGCCCCTTCTTGGTCGGACAACCCCTCGAGCACGGTGGGCAGAATCACCGTGGCATCGCTCGGCACCTCCACGGCCCGCCCCTCAATGTCATAGGCCAAGTTGACCAGCATGTCCGACTTAGCGGCTTAGGCCGCTGTCAGCCCAGGGGAATTCTTCGGTGGCGCGGAGCACTGCCGTGGCCACATGTTCAACCTGAGGCCGCAGGCGCCGATAGAGCTCGACCGTGGCTGCGTCGGGAGTGATGACCGCTTCCACCGGATCGAGCTGGTCCAAAGTCAATCCCATGCCCAAGGCGCGGCCCGCCAGAAGAGCGGCACCGGCGGAAGCCGCCTCACCGGAACGATGGCGCACGGCGGGGATACCCAGAACCGAGGTCAACACGTCGACCCAGAGCGGGATCCCCGTGCCGGCGCCCCCCAGAGTCACCCCTTGGGCGGTGCTGCCACCCAGACGGCCCGCCGTGACCACTTCCATGCAACGCAGGACGTCCCATGCCACCGACTCGATCACGGCGCGGGAGAGGTCGTCCGCGCCATGGACGGCACCAAGACCGACGAATCCGGCCCGGGCATCATCTCGCCACCACGGGGCGCGAGCGCCATCGAGCCACGGCACCGCCGTTACCCCGCGGGCTCCCGGCGGGCTTTTGGCTGCCCGGGTGGCCAACTCGTCGACGGGGCGGTCGAGCAGACGGCCCAGCCAGGCCAGGAACGAACCGGCGGCCGAGAGCCCACCCTCGAGCAGCCACCCTTCGTTGGCTCCCCTGGTCACCACGGCCCCCGCCGGCGAGGGGACAGGTCGCTCATGGACCGGCACCGAGACATTCGCCGTTGTCCCCCAACTGACCATCGGGCAGTCCTCTGAGGCGCCCGATCCGAGGACTTCGCACTGGCGGTCCCCGGCGCCGATCACCACGGGAATTCCCGGGCGCAGGCCGAGCTCAGCCCCCGGGACCGGCTTGAGACGCCCGATCACGGTGTCAGAGGGCACGACGCTCGGAAGCTTGCCCATGGCCGGTCCGGCCAACTCGCGGACGGCGTTGCCGTCGAAGTCATAGAGCCCGCTCCGCGAGGCGAAGCTGGCGTCGGTCACTACCTCGTCGGTCATCCGTCGCAGGACGAAATCCCGAGGCGAAAGAATTACGTCGCTAAGGGCCAACCGGTCGGGCTGATCCGCGTCGAGCCAGGACAGCTTGGCCGCCATGGCCCCTGCATCGAGAGGGATGCCGGTCCGGGCCCGATTGATGTCCTCGCCCCCCAGTAATTCGGCCAGGACCGGCGCCTCGGCCACCCCACGCCGGTCGGACCACAAGATCCCCTTGCCAATCGGCTCACCGGACGTCGACACCGGCACGAACGTCTGCCGCGCCCCGGTGCAGGCAACGACATCGACCCGTGCGAAGGCGGCTGGTGCCTGGGCCCTCGATTCAGCACAGGCGATGACGACTGAGGTCCACCAACGGAGCGGGTCCTGCTCGGACCATCCGGGCTGAGGGTGGGCCGTGGTGAGAACGCCCCGGGTCAACGCCAGCAGCCCGTCGTCGCTCCACAGCCCCACCTTGGTCACGGTGGTCCCGAACTCGATCGTGAGGATCATCATGGGTGGGCCGGCCCGGCGGGCGTCATACTGCTCCAGAGGCGGCCAAGACCACCTTGGCCACAGCAGAGAAGTCCTCGCGCCCATAGCCTGCGCTCTGCGCTGCGGTGAGCATCTGCCGGGCCGTCGCAGTCGTGGCCAGGGGCACGCCTGCTTTGGCGGCATAACCCAGGGCAAGATCGAGGTCCTTGGCCATCAGGTCGGTCATGAAGCCCGGCTCCCAGTTGTGCGAGGCCGGACTCTCGGGCACCACCCCCGGCACCGGCAGGCGGGTGCGCACCGCCACGCAGTCCCCGGTGGCGTGAGTGATGACCTCGAACAACTTCTGCATGTCGACGCCCGACTTGACGGCGAGCGCTGTGGCCTCCGCCGTAGCCGTCATCTGGGCGGCATAGATCAGGTTGTTACACAGCTTGACAACTTGACCCATCCCGGGACCCCCGACATGCACGATGAGCGCGGCGAAGCTGTCGAGAACGGGGGTGACGTCCTCCAGCGTGGCGGAGTCCCCACCGACCATGAGCGTCAGCACGCCATTACGCGCCCCGCGGTTCCGCCCGAGAGCGGCACGTCGAGATACCCGCGCTCCCGTCGCGGCAACCCGACGGTGCTGGGCCAGCTCTGCCTCGGGATCGATGGTCGAGCAGTCCACCACGGTCTGGCCCGGGCCCAGGATTCCCAACATGCCGTCCACCACCTCAGACACCTCGGGCGAGTTGGGCACGCAGATGAAGATGACCTCGGAGGCCTCGGCCACTTGGCGTGGTGCGCCGGCGTCGTGTGCGCCCAGTGCGACGGCGGCGTCGATCGGGCCCCGGCTCCTCGAGGCCACGGCCACCTCGTGCCCGGCCTTGAGCAGGTGGCCGGTCATCGGCAGCCCCATGGCACCGAGGCCGATGAATCCAATACGCATGGTGTCCCTCCGGGAACGGTCGGTCGGCGCGACGTTACGCGAAGCGGGAGACCGCCTCGGCGGGTTCCGCCCATGCGGCGCTCACGGCGACGGGTCCTCCAGGATCTTTTCACCCCAGAAGCTGGCAAATGGGTTGTCGTTGTAGGGCTCGACCGGGACGAAGCCCGCGCTGAGATAGAGGTCACGAGCATGAATCTGTTTGGGACCCGTATCGAGCCGCGCCCGTCGGTAGCCGAGCGAGTGTGCAGCCGCCTCCAGCGCTTCGAGGAGCGCACGAGCGATCCCACGGGATCGAGCAGCCGGGCGGACGTACATGCGCTTGATCTCAGCCACCCCGTCGCCGTAGCGGCGCAGACCTCCTCCCGCCACGGCTGTCTCACCCTCCCACCCGACCAGATACAGCCCGGCCGGAGACCGCAACTCGTAAGGTTCGAGCTTCGGAAGGTCCAACCGGCTGTCGGTCCAGTACATCGCATTGAGCTCGGCCGTCATCTCGCGCAGCAGATCCAATGCCGGCGACTCCTCGGGATCAGCGGGCGCGAAGCTCGTCATGCTCAAACAGCTGGCGAGAGCCCGCCGTCGAGGTTGATGGCGGTTCCCGTGAGGTACGAGGCGCGCGCCGAGAGCATGAAACACGCCAGGTCGGCGAATTCCTCGGCCCGCCCGATACGACCGAGCGGTATTGCGGCATTGCCCGCCATGCGCTCGTAGTACGCCGGAAGCTCCATTCCTGCCGCAGCTGCGGTGCGCACCCACTGACCGCTTTCGATGAGCCCGATGAGAACAGCGTTGACGCGGATCCCTTCGGGACCAAGCTCCTTCGAGAGGGATTTCATGAGGGCCATGCCCGCCGCTCGGGAGACGGAGCTGGGCTCACTCGCCGCTCCGGGCGCCTTGGCCGCCATGGCTAACGTGAACACCGCGGCGCCCTTGCTCTGGCGCAAATACGGCAGAGCCATCCGCGTCAGGCGCACGGCGCCCATCAATTTCAGCTGCAGGTCGCCTTCCCAGACAGCATCGTCGTTGGACTCCAACGGCCCACCGGCGGAACGGCCGGCATTGTGAACGATCCCGTCGATCTTGCCCCATCGGCTCACCGCACCCTCGACGAAGCGAGCGATGTCGTCGGCGTGCTCAACGTCGGCCCGCAGGGCAAGGACGTCGCCTCCATGGGCCGCCAGGCCGATCTCGGCCGCGGCGAGTCGCTCTTCGTTGCGACCGCAGACCGCCACCGACGCTCCCTCGGCGAGCAACCGGCGGGCCAGGGCCAGCCCGAGGCCATCGGTGCCGCCCGTGATCAGCACCACCTTTTGGGTCAGTTCGAGGTCCACTACTCCAACGTAGTGGTCTCGAACGGTTCGATACCGAAGAGCCCGACGGGCACGCCGATGTCCTCGGGTACCCGGGTCGGCGTGTCACGGTTCAGGATCTCACCGCGGAAGTACGCCGGTCGGAACGCCCTGAACACGAACATCAGGACCACTCCCAGAATGAGTACGCCTACATCGAGGGTGAAGACCCCGCCGATGATCCGGTGCGTGCCGGGAAACGTCCATCTCGTGTCGCTGTTGCCGTTATTCCAGTAGTACCAGAAGGACCAGGCCATGCAGAACCACAGAATGAGGCCGCCCAGAGCGGGCACGATGCCGCGCAGCCACAGGCTGCGGGCGCTCTCAGTCAGGGTCTTGCGGTAGTACCACACACAGCAGAACCCGGTGAGCCCGTAGTAGAAGGCGATCATCACGCCGAGGGCGGACACCGAGTCGACGATCACACTGTTGCCCGATGACAGGGTGTTCATGATCAGGTACAGGATGATGGAGATCCCACCCATGGCGAGCGTCGACACCGTGGGGGTGAGGTACTTGCGGTGGATCTTGGCAAACACGGAGGGGATGGCCTTGTAAACGGCCATCGACAGGGTGGTGCGGGCCGTCGGGAGGATTGTCGTCTGCGTCGACGCGGCAGCCGAGCTGAGCACCATCAGAAGGAGGAGGTGGGTCAGGACGGAGGCAAAGCCCGAGGTCCCGAATATGGAGTGGCCGAGGACTGAGAGAACGTCCCCCTCGTTCGCTTGGTTCTCCAGCCCGATGCCCTTGCTCCCGATGCCGGCGTAGGACTGCGTGGCCAGGATCACCAGGGCGTAGGTGGCGAGCAGAACGAGGGTGGAGAGCACGGCGGCCCGGCCCGGGGTGGTCTGGGAGTCTTTCGTCTCCTCGTTCACCGAAACCGCCGTATCCCAGCCCCAGTAGATGAAGAGCATCAGGGTGAAGCCCACCATGAACCCGGAAAAGGTGAAATTGTGCAGTGGATTGAACCACGACAGGCTCGGGGTGAGATGCCCGACCGGCGCCGTGCCGTTGCCCACCTTGACCAGGGCCACGATGGAGAGCACCAGCAACATCGTGAGTTCAATGCCGAGCAGGGCCTTTTGAAAATTCGCCGAGATCTCGATGCCGACGTAACAGATCCACGTCATGGCCACGATCCACAAGATGCCGACCAGCAGCACCCAGCCGCTGTTGGCGTTGTGGCCGATGCCGTTGGCGTTGAATAGCAAGAAGACGTACTGGCCGGCGATCTGGGCCAGGCTGGCCATGACCAGCAGGTCGGCCGCCACTATGCCCCAGCCGCCCATCCACCCCGTCTTGGGACCGAAGGCCCGGGCACCCCAGGTGAACGTGGTGCCGCAGTCGGGATCGGCGTAGTTCATCTCCTTGTAGCCGTAGGAGACGAACAGCATCGGAACGAAGGCCAGGATGGTGATGATCGGCGCCTGCAGGCCGTTGATGGCGATGACCACGAAGCCGAGCGTGGCGGCCAGGCTGTACGCCGGCGCTGTGGACGCCACTCCGACCACGACGGATGATATGAGCCCGAGGGCCCCGCCCTTCAGGCCTTTCTCACCGAGATCCGGACTCTGCGGAGGCGCCGCCAGATTTGTCATGGAGATCCCTTCGGGAGATGGTGGCTCGTACCCTACCCAATTGATGTCGCGAATGCGTCTTTAATTTCGCTACATCGGTCGATCTCGAGCACCGTTCGCGGTATCGGGCGTCGTTTACGACAGGCGGTGGCGATTTAGACGAACGGAATCGTCTTGGGCCGGCCGGGTCCTCAATCCACCGCTTCGCTGTCGATGTGGCGCCGCAGCTCTTCAAGACTGGTCGCTAACAGCCGCGACACGTGCATTTGGCTCACGCCAATAGTTGCGGCGATCTCTGACTGCGTCAGACCCTGGACGAATCGCATGCGAAGGATCGTCTGCTCGCGTAGCGGCAGCATGGCCAGGGCGGGAGCCAGGAGTGCACGCTCCTCGACGGCGTCGTAGCGGACGTCGCGCTCACCCATGCGAGCCGACAGTGGATCGTCCTCGTTCTCCGAGGCATCGATAGAGGTCGCGCGGTAACCCTGTCCCGCCTCAATTGCCTCGAGGACGGCCTCTTCGCTCGACCCTGTCATCTCGGCCAGCTCGGCCACCGTCGGGCTTCGCCCGAGTTGCTGCACCAAGGTCGAGGTGGCGTGGCCGAGCTCGAGGTAGAGCTCCTGGACCCGGCGGCTGGCGCGAACCGCCCATCCCTTGTCCCGGAAATGCCGCTTCAGCTCTCCGATGATCGTCCGGGTGGCAAAGGCGGCAAAATCCACGCCCCGGCTGGGATCGAATCGATCCACCGATTTCACGAGAGCCACGGAGGCCACTTGGACCAGGTCCTCCAAGGGCTCACCGCGGTGCAGGAACCGACGAGCCAGCTGATGGGCCAGACCGAGGTTGTCGGTGATCATCGCGTTCCGCTCCGCCTCAGTGAAGGCAGGGCGTTCGTGCTCCCCCTCCACTTCGTTCACTTCGTGAGCGGGAGCAGGGGTGTCGTGAAACGCCCTGTCACGCCAGAGGCTCCTTCCTCCGCTTGCGTAGCCAGGCGCGTACCGATCCATCCTCTTGCACGCGACCATGCTCATCCACCAGCGCGGCCAGAATCTGCTCGCTCAGCTCATCCGCTTCGTCACCGTCGGCATCGCGCCTATCCCCGGCGGGCACCGCACCAACCAACGTGCAGGCGATGTCGAGCGACTCGGGCAAAACGGTGAACTCAAGCCGAAGGTCGCCATGCCGGGCATCGCTGCCCTGCAGAGCGAGAAGACAGAGCTCTCCAACGGCCAGACGGAGATCTTCAAGCTCTTCGATGTCGAAGCCGACTCGGGTGGAGATTGCTGAGGCGACCAGTCGGGCCAGCACGACCAGATCGCCGCGGGCGGGAAACGTCAGCACCACCTGATCGCCATCTCCCAGGGTCGAATTCCCAGTGAACTCCGGCTCGTCGATCACGGAGCATCAACCTCCGCCACGGTGTCGACCAAGGGGAATATCTTGTTCAAGCCGGTGATCTCGAAGATCTTCTTGATCCGGGCGTCGGTCACCACCACGTGCAACTCTCCGCCCATCTCGCGGCAACGTTTGAGGCCGCCGACGAGCACGCCCAATGCCGTCGAATCGAGAAAGGTAACGGCGAGCAAGTCGAGCACCACGGTGGCCCCGCCCTCTGAGATCACCTCGTGGAGTGCCTCGCGCAGCTGCGGGGCCGTGGCGACGTCGATTTCGCCCACGACAGCAATGACGGGAAGGCCCCGATCAGTCCGTTCTTCTATATGAAACTCTTGCTCCATAGCGCCCCTGTTCTGGGTTCGAGGGCAGCGACCCCCGCTCCAGCGGGTTCTCTGCAATGGCGATTGATCAGCGGACCTATAGCCAACCGGGCCAAATGTAAACCTCGAGATGTTTCCACCCGGGCCAACGAGGGTAGAGGGATAAGACTACAACCCCAGGTGCACGTTTCGTGGGGGGCGGCAAGCGCAATAGCGTTGGACCTGACACCTATGCCCACGACCGGCTGTCGGGGGGAGGATTGGCGTGGCGGGACCAGAAACCAAAGATCCACAGGCCGATAGCTCTCCCCCCAGGGATCGCACCGAGCTCGCCTCCATGGTGGTGGCGGTCTTGTGGGTCTCGGCCGTGGCTGTGGTCGACGCCATCTATGGCGGAAAGTTCGGCCTCATCGGCTTCCTGGCCATCGGTCCCTTCATTGCCGCCGCCTTCGCCGGGCCGCGGCGAACCGCCCTCGTCGGTCTCTTTGCCACGTTCTTCTCCGTCGTGTTGAGCGCGCCGCCGCGCCAGTACGACCAGCTCAATCACTTCCTCCGCGTCTTCACCTTGCTGGCCAGCTCGGGCGTCGCCATCTGGATCTCGTATCTCCGGAACCAGCGCAACAAGCAGCTGTGGTCGGCACTCTCGGAGACTCGCGTTGAGCGCCGCAGGCGCGTGGCAGCCGAGACAGCGCAAAGCATGCAGGCGCTGGCGCGAGCGCTGACGACATCTGCCGACCCGGCGCAGGTCGCCGACGCCGTGTTCGGCGCACTGCGCGACGAGTTGAGTGTCGATGCCGCTGCGTTTGCCACGACGAACGAACGCGGGGTGCTGTGCGTGCATCGTCGCTTCGGCTACCAGGAGGATGAATCCGAGAGCGCACTCGTGGCCGCCATGGAACCCGACGGTGAACTGTCGGAGGTTCTCGCACAGCGGGTGGGCTTTTTCGCCGACTCGGTCGATCAGCGGCGGCGCGGCCGGTCGAGGGCACGGGCCTTGTCCGAAGGCAGCAGGTTCAGCTCCTTCGCCGTCGTGCCGCTGGTCGTGTCCGATCATGCGGTGGGTGCGGTCGTGGTGCAGTGGGTCAAACCACGATCAATCACCGAAGCCGATAAGCGGTTCCTCTTCACCATCACCGGCGCCGCGGCGCAAGCAGTCGAGAGAGCCCGCCTGACCTTGACCGAGTTCATCAACCTCGAGCGGAGCCAACACCTCCAGCACCTCAGCTCTGCACTGGCCGCGGCCACGACGCCGGGTGAGGTGGCACGCGAGGCCATCGCTGGTGGGCGCCGAGCCCTCGGCGCGCAGTCAGCGGCCTGCCGCGTTCCCGTTGCCGGCGGGCGTTCGCTCTCATGTCTGGCCAGTAGTGGCCAGCCGGCGCTACTTTCTCGCGGCCTGGTCCCGGTGGACGACAGCCCCTCCGGATCGACGTTCACCTCGGGACGCACGATTACCACCACCGTCGGCGTCGCGGCGCGCGCCGACGCCGAGCTGTCGCTCGAGATCGTGCCCAGCGTCATGGTGGAGCTGGGACAACCGGTCACCATTGTGACGGAAGCCCTCATGGGGAGCGTTGGCACGCTCGGCGTTCTCAGCCTCGCCTTCGTGGGCCGCGCGGAGCCGAGCGAACCCGAGCTCCGCTTTCTCTCGACGTTGGCCGGACTCACCGCGCAGGCACTCGAGCGGGCCCAGCTCTTCGAACAGGAACGCCAGGCTTTGCGAGATGCCGAGGAGGGCCGGGAACGCCTGTCCCTGCTCTCGGACGTCACCAAGCTATTGAGCTCCAGCCTGGACCCGACCACTGTGATCCAACGAACAATGAATCTTGTCGTCGGACGGCTGTCCGATGCTTGCATCGTGCAGGTCCCGGGCGACAGCGGACTGCATCCGCTCAGCGTGCGAGCAGGCGAGGTGTTCGAATCTCCGGCGGAGAAGCGCCTCATCGGCCTGGAGAGCATTCCGTTCGACTCGGACGCGCCGGCGGCAATCGCCTACAGGACCGGCCGGGTCCAACTCGCACCGACTTCCTTCCCCGATGGTGACCGCGAGGGCGAGGCCACCGCTCTTGCGATCCCCTTCGCGGCCAATGGCCAAGTGATCGGCGTCATGACGTTCTTCGATGGTCCCGGGCGCACCTTCGAGCCCGATGACGTCTCGTTGGCCACCGAAGTGGCGAGCCGGACCGGGGTGGCGCTCTCCAATGCTACGCGGTTCCAGCGCGAACACGTCGTGGCCGAAGTGCTGCAGCGCGCCGTGCTCCCCGATTTCCTCCCGACCGTCGAAGGACTGCAGTTCGATGCCGAGTACCGCGCCGGCGCCGCCGGCACCTACGTGGGCGGCGACTGGTACGACGTCTTCCAGCTCGACGAGGACCGGGTCATTTTCAGTGTGGGCGATGTCATGGGCAAAGGCGCTCCGGCGGCCGCCCTCATGGGCCAGGTCCGTAGCGCCATACGGGCCTACGCCGTAGCCGGCCAGAGCCCGTCCGAAGTGCTCACCTCGCTAGATCGACTCTTCGATGTTCTCGTGGAGGACCGTGTGGTCACGGTCGTAGTCGGCTCGATCAATCCGAAATCCGGCATGGTCCACATCGCCAATGCCGGTCATCCCTCCCCCCTCATCGTCCGTGCGAGTGGCGACACCGCATTCTCTTCCCTGCAGAGCTCACTTCTCATCGCAGCCGGGCTCGGGGGACCCGAACGGCCCGCATACGACCTCACACTCTCTCCGGGCGATGCCCTCGTCATGTACTCCGATGGACTCATCGAGCGGCGCAGCGAACTCATCACCGTGGGTATGCAACGTCTGGCCGATGCCGCCACCACGGTTGCCGCGGGAGGGTGGCCGGCAAGGGTCGCCTCGGAGCTGGCCACACGCCTCGGCGATGACGAGACCGCCGACGACGTCGTCGTCCTGGCCCTGCGCTACGTCGGACGACCACGCGGCGGCGAGGATACAGAATCCGGCGCTCGTGGGTACAGAGCGCGATGGAATGTCCACCCTGCGCCTTGACCCAATTGTGGAGAGCACCCCGACGGCGCGGCATTGGATCACCGAGCGTTTGCGCGACGTCCCAGTCGAAGTGAGCGAGTGCGCGGCCCTCCTCACCTCGGAGTTGGTCACGAACGCCGTGCTGCACGCAGCGACGCCGTTCACGGTCACCCTGCACCTCATGGCGGATCGGATCCGGGTCGACGTGGCCGATGGCAATCCCATTGCCCCTTCGGTGAAGGACTACGCCACTGACGCCGCCACCGGACGCGGCCTCACGCTCTTCAACACATTGGCTTCGGACTGGGGCGTCCAGCCCGTCATCGGCGGGAAAATTGTGTGGTTCGAACTGCCGGTGGACTACGCCGTTGTCCCGGCGGCGGTGTCCGATGGGAGCTTCCGCTTCGATCTCGTCGGCTTGGCGCAGGCCGAACTACACGACGCAGCAGAATCACAACCGCTCGTCCAGGTGGCACTTCTCGGTGTGCCAGTGGCGTTGCTCCAGAAAGCGAGTGAGGAGTACGAAGCGCTCTTTCGCGAACTTCGCCTCATGAAGGAGCGTTCGGAGGCGGATCCCTCCCTGCTGCCCGAACGACTGACCACGCTGCTCTCAGAGATCGGGACCCGGTTCAGCGGCCTCGGGCCGGGTGTCGACGAGGGTTGGCAGGAGGTCGTTGACGCCAGGAAGGCGGCCCACGACTGGAATCTCGCGCTGCCAGTGTCGGCTGAGGGCGCTTGCGTCCTCTACGACGCCATGCTCGACGAAGCGGACCAGTTCGGCCAAGTGGCACAGCTGCTCACGCTGCCGGCCTCGGCCGCCAGCGTCGCCGTGCGCCGGTGGTTTCTCTCCGAATTGATCGCCCAGCTACGAGGCAACGCGCCAACCCCGTGGCCGCAAAGCCCGTTGCATCGGGAATTGATGGAGCGTTCCTCGTCGACCTGAGCGGGCCCCATCGTCCCGAGGTCAGCGGCGCTTGCCCATTGCCTTCTTGAGTACCTTTCCGTAGAGGTCGAGTCCCTCCAGCGATAGGCGGGCAACCGGACCACTCGCGATAGATACCCGCTCAGGAATGATGCCCCACACCGGGACATCGAGCTCACTCCACCATTCCACCGTGGCTTCGAGATCCCTTGTGCCGAGGCGGGCCGAGCAGATGACGACACCGGCCGGGATATTGGCCGGGGTCATCTCGAGAGTGGCGACGACCCGTTTCGGCTCGACCCCGCCGGCCCGGGTTGGAATGACGAGTGCGTCGGCCCGGGCCAGTGCCGCCCGCACGATGCGCTCATCTCCCGGAGGGGTGTCGACGATGGCAATACCGCTTCCGGTCTCCATGGCCTTGGCCACTGTTCGCTCTGATGGCGCCTCCACCAGCTCGACCCCGGGGATGGGCATCGTTTCGAACCATTCAGCCGAGGACGCCTGGCGATCGGAATCCACCAGAAAGACGGCATCGCGCCCGCGCTCTGCTGCCGCGCCAGCCAAATAGATGGCCGTGGTCGTCTTCCCCACGCCGCCTTTGACGTTGCTCACCACAATGTTCATTGCCAGTTGACCTCCGTTCGTAGGGTAGCCAACGCGTGTGCCAGGTTCTTACGGAAGCAGGAGACGTCCAAGGCGGCGTCGGGTGATCACGACACCACCGACAGTCATCGCCCCCAGATATGCCAGGTGAATGAGGAGGGACCAGGTGAATATACCCAGGTCAGCAGCTCGTTCGAGCACCACCCCCTGGTAAAGCGGCGTGCAACGCACCACGGCTTGCAGCCAGCCCGGGAAGACCGTCAGGGGATAGAAGGTGGCCGAGAACAAGAACAGCGGGATAAAGGCCAACGAGACGATGTCGAAGTCCTGCCACGTCCGCATATAGGTGGTCCCGGCCATACCGACGGACGCAAAGGCCAGGCTGATGAGAATCGCTCCGGGCCAGCAAAGGAAGGCCCACGGCGAGACGACATAGCCCAGTGCGGCCATGATGCAAAGGAACGCTCCCGAATAGAGGGTTCCCCGCAAGACGCACCAGCTCAGCTCGCCCAGGGCAACGTCCCCGACGTCGAGCGGGGTGGCCAGCATGGCGTCGTACGTCTTGGCGATCTTCAACTTCATGAACACGAGAAACGTCGAGTCCAGCATGGCGCCGTTCATGGCCGACGAGGCCAGGAGGCCCGGGGCGACGAAGGCCGTGTAGGCGACGAGCCGCCCGTCGACCGGAATAGGACCGACCAGATGACTGAGACCGATCCCGATGGAGAGCAGGTAAAACAGCGGTTCGAAGAAACCTGAGACGATGAAGATCCACGATCGCCGGTACACGAGGATGTTGCGCGCGAGCACTCGAGTGGCGTTGCGGCCGCCCAGAATTGCGAACGGAGTGATGCGCAGGGCGACAGCAGGCCGCTCGAGCCGACTGGCGGCGCCGGGCGGGGCTCCGGTCGTGGTCATACGACGAGCCGCTTGGCAAAGGTGCGTCGACAGACGGCATACCCTCCGCCCACGCAAATCGAAAGGTACGCCGCATGCCCTACGTCAACCCACCCGTGGACCTGCCCTAGCGTTAAGTCGCGGCAAAGGGCGACACCGTGGAAGAGCGGCGTGGCGTAGGCCAGATACTGGAGGAGGAGGGGAAGTTGCGAGATGGGGAAGAAGGTGCCCGAGAAGAGGAACAGCGGGATCACCACAAACCGGTACACCGTCGAGAAGGAGCTGTCCTTGTCCTGGGTGGCCGAGAAAGCGGCCATCGGGGCACCAAAGGCCATCCCGGCGAGCACGCCGGCCGGCAAAGCGAGGATGGCGAAGGCGGAGTCGACCGTCCCGAAGGCGGCCATGACGGCGAGGTAGATGGTCACCACAATCCCAATGCGGGCCGCCACCCAAGCCAGGTGGCCGAGGAGGACGTCGTAAATGCTCAGCGGGGCGGCCAGCATGGCCAGGTACACACGGGTCCATTTGATGGCACCCATGACCGGCCACGTGGTGTCGTTGGCGCCGATCTGCATGCAGGTGGCGGCAAGCAAGCCCGGAGCCAGATAGGCCACGTACGTGACGCCGTCGACACCGTGAGAGTGCTTGTCGATGAGCGAGCCCAAGGCGACGCCCATCGACGTCAGGTAGAGCACCGGGATCAGAAAGCTGGTGAAGATGGAGCTACGCCACGTTCGTTTGTACTGGTAGCCCCAATACAATGCGCCGCGTAACCACATCGGCGTCGCGAAGCGACGCGGTTGGTGCACCTCACCGTGTTCGAAGATGGCGGGCTCAGCGGTCGTCATAGCGCATGGACCATGCAACGTCAGTCGACGAGGGTGCGGCCGGTCAACCGGAGGAAGACGTCCTCCAAGGTTGAGCGCCGCACCAATGTGCTCTGCGGGACCAGTCCCAAAGCGGCGACCTCGTTCAGCGCCGCGTCCCCGTCATCGGTGTAAAGCAGGATGCGATCCGGGAGCACCTCGTGACGCTCGGCCAGGTCGGTCAACGTGGGCGCAATCGACTCGTGCTGGCCTGGGTGGAAGCGCAGTTCGACCACTTCCTTGGTGGCCTGTTGCTCAATGAGTTGACGCGGGCTGCCTTCTGCGGCGAAGCGCCCCTTGTCCATGACGACCAGGCGATCGCACAGTTGCTCGGCTTCATCCATGTAATGGGTGGTGATCACCAGCGTCACGCCTTGCTGTTTCAATCGATAGAGACGGTCCCAAAGGAGATGTCGGGCCTGGGGGTCCAGCCCGGTGGTCGGCTCATCGAGGATGAGCAGGTCTGGATCGGAAATGAGTGCGCGCGCGATCGTAAGGCGTCTCTTCATTCCACCCGACAATGGGTCCACCCTGTCGTTGGCGCGTTCGGTCAGCTGGGCGAACTCGAGTAGTTGATCGGCACGTTGGCGAATGACCTTCTTGGGCAGGTCGAAATAACGGCCGTAGATCATCAGGTTGTCGAGAACGGTGAGGTCGAGGTCCAAGGAGTCCTCCTGGGGTACCAGTCCCATCCGGGCCCGGATCCGCGCGCCATCCGTAGCCGGATCCATGCCGAGCACCCGCAGCGTGCCGTCACTCACCGGACTGATGCACGAGATCATGCGCATGGTCGATGTCTTGCCCGCGCCGTTCGGACCGAGGAAGCCGAACGACTCACCCTTGGCGATGGTGAAGTCGACCCCATCGACGGCGACGAAGTCACCGAAACGCTTCACCAGGTTGTGGGCCTCGACCATCGGGGCTTCGGGCTGTCGTGTGGGTGTCGCGTTCGGCATCGAGGCGTTGTCGGTCGCGGGCGAGGAGAAGGACGTCACCGCCAGCCACCCTACATTGCGCTCCATGTTGCTGGTCCGGGAGGGTGGGGCGGCTTGTGCCGAAAAAACTCGGAGGTGCAGCGGACGCACATCAGACGGCTCCCAACTCCGTGGTCGCCACGATTGCGCCGATGATTTGGTCCCAGATGGCCTCGGGCAGATCATGACCCATTCCTGGAAACAGCATCAGCTTCGAACCCGACACCGCAGCCGCCGTCGCCTTGCCTCCAGTCACGGTGACCAGGGGATCGTCCTCGCCGTGGATCACGAGAAACGGCATCTTCACCTGACGCAGTCCTCCGGTCCGGTCCGGCGAGGCCAGGATCGCCGCTAGTTGGCGGGCCGTTCCCTCGGGACAATAACTGCGGTCGTACGCGGCCGCGGCCCGGCGGATCATCACATCGTCGTCACTGGGGAAGCCAGGAGAACCGATCACCTTGCTCGCCGTCACACTGGCGGCGATCGCTTCCTCCCTGCTTGTGGCGCGGGGACGCAGGAGGGCTGTTATGGCCTCACCCCTCGGGGCTCCGACAGCGACATCTCCGGTGGTCGACATGATGGAGGTGGCAGTGATGAAGCGCGACGGGTGATTGATCACGAGCGCCTGGGTGATCATGCCGCCCATTGACGCGCCGACGACGTGGGCGCGTTCGAGACCCAACTCGTCCAGCAGCCCAATCGCGTCTTCGGCCATGTCGTCGACCAAATAGGGCACCGAGCTTCTGTCGCCGCCCAGAAGAGCCATGAAGTCGGGCATGCCCTCGAACTTGGTGGAAAGCCCGCTGTCGCGATTGTCGAACCGGATGGTGAAGAACCCATGGCCGGTCAACTGCTCGATGAACATCGTGGGCCACGTGATCAGCTGCGAGCCCAATCCCATGACGAGGAGAAGTGCGGGATCAGCGGGATTCCCGCTCGTCAGGTACTCGATGTCGATCCCATTGACGTGTGCGATTGGCACGTCTTCTCCTTGCTCGAGGTGCTACTGCAGGCTGGTCGTGATTGAGGACGAATTCCTAGCAGTCCGTGGCAGATCCTGCGCGATCGGGCCAGGCCGTCTCTACCGGTTCAGCGGGGAGACTCCTGGCCGTTGGGCCCGGAGATGCCGTAGGCGCGGCCCCAACCTGACGCCGACCAGGAGGACCTCCACTGAGGCGCTGAGGAAGATAAACAGGGGAAAGGCCGCCACTTCAGTCGTCCAGTGGTGGATAGTGAGCAACAAAATACCCGCATTGAGTACCGCACCCACATACGACATCACGCTCTCACTATCGGGATGAAGCCAGCTTTTGATCATGGTGGGGATCCCAGCTAAGAGGTCAGCCGCGATGGCAGCAGCGATGGCCACAACACCGTTTCGCGTGGCGAGCCACGCCGCCGTGCCCGCCAACGACATGGCGCCACAGACGTAGTCGACTCGCCGAATCTTCCAAACCGCGGCCGCGTTATGAAACGAGGCGATGAACACCAACAGGGGCATGAAACCGATGACGAAGGTGGTCAGCGCGCGCAGGCCGACTCCTGCATGGATCTCCACCGCAAAGGCCAGGAGCGGAGCGAACGCCCATAAGAGCCAGGTGACCCGATTGGGCTGGGTCGTCCCCCGCAAGGTATCGCGCACGTAGATGAGGGATCCGATGGAGCCGAGGGCGGCGCCGAGATAGACGAAGTGGACGTTGATCATTCCCGAACAGTCTGCTTCGCCGCAGTGCACCCTTCGCAATGGGGGCGGCCAGGGCGACCATTCATAGCGGTTGGGCACCGATATCTTCTCGGGTTACTGAGAGCCGGGAGGGATAGCAATGCGGCCGTACTGCGAGGAGGGGATCGTCGTTCATGGCTGAGCTCCTCGTAGTTGCCTTCCTCGGAGGGTTGATAACCGGACTGTCGCCCTGCATCGTCCCCGTGCTGCCGATCATTGTTGCAGGAGGATCCACCGGCAGCGGCAAGGCTCGCCCCTTCCTCATCATTGCCGGCTTGGTAGCCACTTTCAGCGTCGCGGTGTTGGCCGGCAGCACCATTCTGAGCGCACTGGGGCTGCCCCAGAATTTTCTCGAATGGCTCGGCATCTCGCTACTCGCTCTCCTCGCCCTCGGACTCCTCATCCCGATAGTTGGCGAAACCCTGGAACGGCCCTTCGCCCGGTTGGGGGGCTCGCGCTATGCCAAATCAGGCGGCGGGTTTGTCCTAGGCCTCAGCCTCGGCCTGGTTTTCGTGCCTTGTGCTGGACCAATCCTGGGGGCTATTACCGCGGCGGGAGCCCACCACCGCATTAACGCCTCGTCCTTCGCCGTGACACTCTTCTATGCGGTCGGCGCAACACTTCCACTCCTACTCTTCGCCATCGTCGCCCAACGAACCGTCACCGGGTGGCAGAGGTTGCGGTCCCACCTCCCCACCGTTCGACGCGTCTCGGGCGCCATCTTGGCGGTCACGACACTGGCACTGGCCTTTCACTGGCTTGAGCCGCTGCAACGCGCTGTTCCCGGTTACACGTCGGCGTTGGAGGACCGCATTGGAAGTAACGGCGCAATCTCAAAGAAGCTCGACACCTTGGACGGCGAGCACGCCAACAAGTTCGCGGAGAAGGCGGCCAAAGACAGCAAGAAGGCGGCCACGACGGCGAAAATGGCAACCCTCCCCAAGCTCGGCGCGGCCCCGAACTTCACCGGGATCGTGAGCTGGCTCAACACTCGCGGTGACCAACCACTCTCGCTGAGCCAACTCAAGGGCAAGGTGGTACTTGTCGACTTCTGGACGTACTCCTGTATCAATTGCCAGCGCGCACTGCCCCACGTGGAAGGTTGGTACAACGACTACAAGAAGGACGGCCTCGTCGTGGTCGGTGTGAGTACACCCGAATTCGCCTTTGAACACGTTGTCTCCAACGTGCGAAGCGCCGCCGGCAAACTCGGGATCGACTACCCCATCGCAATCGACAACAACTACGCCACCTGGTTCGCGTATAACAACGAATACTGGCCGGCCGACTATCTGATCGATCCCACGGGTCAAGTACGCGCCTACGACTTTGGCGAGGGTGGGTACTCGACCATGGAGACCGACATTCGCGCCCTGTTGACGGCCAATGGCGTTACCTCGTTGCCGCCACGCACAGACGTACCGAACAAGACTCCTACCAGTGAAACCACTCCGGAAAGCTACGTCGGGTACAAAGAAGAGCAATACGCCCTCGGCACAGCGATCGTGCACGACAAGGCACAGGTGTACAACGCACCCAGCTCCGTTCCGCTCAATAGTTTTGCATTTGACGGGACATGGACCGACCATGCGCAAGAGTCGACCGCTGGATCCGACGCCCAGATCACTCTGCATTTCGTGGCCAACGACGTGTATCTCGTCATGGGTGGGACAGGAACCATCGACGTTTCCTTCAACGGGAGACATCTCTCCACCCTCAACGTGAGTGGCGTGCCACGCCTCTACACGTTGTTCTCAGGAAATGCACTGCAAACCGGTGAGTTAGAGCTCAGCTTTAGCCCCGGCGTGCAGGCATACGACTTCACTTTCGGCTGAGCGGCCCGGCGCGTCCGCGCGTGGCGGCCGGGCGCACCACCCGGAAACATGGCGCACGCTGGGACGTTCTGGTCCTCTTCCATACAGAGGATGGACATCACGCCAGGTCAAAGATGTTTTGTGCAATAAGTCGTACTCCAACCCCCATGTATTGGGGCAAATTGCACTTTTTACGGACCACCATTGTGAACGACTTCACAATGGTGGGGTCCAAAGTTCCTTGTAAAACGTCAATTTCCGAACAACGCTTGCACTTTTGCTGCCTCCTGCTACAGTCCCGGTCACAAAACGAAGTCGCACTTTCTGGTCGATGGGTGGAGCCGTCTAAACAGGATTTTCCCAGAAAGTGATGTTGTTCGGACCTACCACAGACCTGTCGGGGTTTTGGCACGCCTGTCCATCTGGACCGGCCTGGATATCGACAAAGCGAGGACACACCGAGGACAACCCCCGGGCCTTCACACAACCGGCCGCACACCCTGCGGCACCAAGCCAGAACGGACGATGCCTTCCCGCTCTCCGTTCGGGGCGCGTATGCAATGGCCGGAGCCCGCCCCCACCGAGCAGAGCCTGGCGCCCTTGCGCGCCCGACGAAGGGAGGTGCCGTGCGGATCCGCATTGCACTCACAACGGCACTCGCCGTAATTGCAGGATTGACTACAGGAATTTTCACACTTGGTACCCGACAAGCCGCTTCGGCTCAGGGTGCAACCAACGGACATGCACATAGCGCCAATGCCAAGTTGTCCAACTCGGCATTGGCCGGATTTGCGATACCGGTCACCGTGCCGGTCATTACCGCAACGACACAACCTCCACCTATAACACCACCGACAACGACCACCACCACACCACCACCACCACCGATCGTCATCACGGCGCCAAAGGTGATTGCGCCAAGCGTTGCACCGCCAACAAGCACGGCCACAACGACGACGCCGGTCGCTCCGGCAGTACCGGTGCTCGTAACCGATGCGAACAGCGTCGCCACGAGCGACTGGTCGTGCATCAGAGTGCATGAGTCCGGTGATCGTTATAACAGCCCGTCGGCGCCGTCCGGCGCCTACGGCATTTTGATTAGCACCTGGCGGTCATTCGGGCTTTCCGGTTGGCCGTATCAAGCACCGGCCAGCGTGCAGGATCAGGTGGCGTTGCAGCTCTACGCCCGTTATGGCTTCCGCCCATGGAGTTCGCGTTTCGCCTGCGGCTTATAGTTCATCCCCCACCGAGAATGGCCGAAACCTGGCCCATGTCGAAATAATCCCGCCATGCGGTGATCTTCCCGTCGACGACGTGGAAGGCACCCATGACGGGCAGCGGAACCTTTTTCCCGTTCTTGGTGAAGTGGTCCGTTCTCTCGGTGAGCACCGTCGAGCCGTCGCTCGCTAAGTGGTGGACTTCGAATTCCAGTTCCTCGAACATCTCAAGGAACGAGCTCATCACGTTCATAGTGGCGTCGATGCCCTCGGCCGGCTCCAGCGGGATGTTGTGGTAGACCACGTCTTCGGAGAGGAACGCTCGCAAAAGTTGCGGGTCTCCTTCGCGTACTGCAGCACAGAATTCCCGCACCACCTGCTCGGCGCTCGGCATCTTCTCCTCCGTCTGGCTCGTTGGACTGGGCATCCGGCGAACCGCAGCTCCCCACGCTACCGAGTGGTCGGCCATGATGGGAAGGTGACAGAGTCAGAACACTCCATGAAGCGAGTGGCCGTGCTGGCACCTATGCGGCGGGAACTAAGGGCGGTGGTGCGAGCGGGCGCACTCGACCAGACGCAAAACGACCCGGTGTTCTCGCACACCGGGACCGTCGGGACATGGACCGTAGTAGCAGGAATCATCGGCATGGGGCCGACTGTGGCGCGTCAAGCAACCGAACGGGTCCTGGCGAGCGGACATTTCGAGCACGTCATGATCGTGGGCATCGCAGGGGGACTCGATCCGAAGTTTCCCGTTGGCAGCGTGATGGTGCCGGGCGAGGTCCGGCTTCATCCTGACGGGGCGTCGTACCGGACGCACCCATTGGACTCACGAATTGCCGAGGGCGCTCTCATGACGACCGACGGGCTCTTCTCCGATGAGGCGGTCTGGCGTCCCATCCTCGAAGCGGGGTTCGGGGCGGTCGACATGGAGGCGGCCGGTGTGGCCGAGGCTTGCGAGCAGGCTGACGTTGCCTGGTCGATCTACCGGGGAATAAGCGACCGCCCCGAAGAGAACCTCGTCGATCAAGCCGTATTCGCTCTGAGCAAGCCCAACGGTTCGGTCGACTTCGTGGCCCTCGGGAAGTTCCTGGTGCGCGACCCACTCCGGATCAAGATGCTGGCCCATCTCAACCGTTGTATGAAGATTGCGGCGAACGCGGCGGCAATAGCAGCCTTCGCAGATTTGGCACGCAGTTCGTGACGACGGGCGTTTCGGCTCGTCGAACAGCCTCATCACTACACTCCGTCAGAGGTGAACCGATCTTCAGGAACGTTATGACCGACGCAACGCCAACGGTGCACGCGCGCAACCAGACGCATCGGAGGGCTCTCTTTGGCGGCTTCCTTTCCTTGGCCACGCAAGGCGCCCTCGTGGCCATACTGGTGCCTTTTCGGACCCACCTGAGCATCGCGACCGCCGCCTTGGCGTTCGTGATTCCCGTCGTGGTCGGCGTCGTTGTCGGGGGCTTTACCCCGGGGGCATTGGCCTCGGTTGTCGGCTTCGTCCTCTATGACGTCTTCTTCCTCCCTCCTTATGGCACCTTGACTGTTCACGATGGAGCGAACTGGCTGGCACTGGTCGTGTATCTCGTCGTGACACTGCTGGTAGCCCAGGTCGTCACCAACCTCAATGCAGCGCGTGATGAGGCTCGTCGTCGCGAGCAGGACGCGGCCCGCCTCTTCGAACTCTCCCAGGCCCTGATCGGAGAATTCACGATCTCCGAGCTGCTCGACCACATCGCGGCCACGGTGCAGACCGTCTTCGCCCCGCGCTGGACTGCCCTCTTGCTGCCGGAAAAAACGACTGTGCCTGGCGCCGACGGACCAGATCTTTTTGTGGCAGCGCGTCACGGTCAAGCGTTGACCGCCGAGGAGTTGGCCTCGCTCACCTCGAACGAGGGGCAGACGAGGTCGCTCGGCATGGCCGGGGGAGAAGCGGCCAGTCGCATCGCGGTGGCGCTCGTGGCGAGCAATCGACCGGTTGGACTTCTGGTGCTCCAAGAGGCCCGGTTCGCTCGCCAGGACCGCGCACTGCTCGGGACATTTGCCAACCAGGCGGCTCTTGCGGTCGAACGGGCACAGCTTCAGGACCAAGCCATGCGTACCCGACTCTTAGAGGAGATCGATCGCTGGCGGGGGGCGATGATGGGAGCGGTCTCCCACGATCTCCGCACGCCACTGGCCTCTGTCAAGGCCGCCGTCTCGAGCCTGCGCCAGAACATGCCTGGCATGACCGACACGGATCGGGCCGATCTGCTCGAGCTCATCGAGTTGCAATCAGATCGTCTGGCCCGTCTCGTCACGAACCTGCTCGACATGACGCGCATCGAGTCGGGGGCACTCGCTGTGCGCCCCACGCTCATTCCTTTCGACGAGTTGGTGGAAGAGGCAGTGGCCGCCGTCGACGGCCTCGTCTCGCGGAGTCGTGTGCGCGTGGAGACTGACGCAGATCTCCCCTTGCTTTCGATCGATCATGTGCTGATCGGACAGGTTCTGGCCAATCTCTTGGAAAATGCCGCGCGCCTCTCGCCACCCGATCGCCCCATCAACATCGGTGCACGGATCGTCGGAGAGCCCCTGGCGCCCCTCATCGAGCTTTCTGTGGCCGACGAGGGTCCTGGCATTGCCCCTGAAGAAAGAGAGCGGGTCTTCGAGATGTTCAGTCAGAACAGCGGAGGGGCGAGGGCTGGGCTTGGTCTGGCGATCGCCAAGGCCTTCGTAGAGGCCCACGGCGGCTCCATCTGGATCGACCCCGCGACGAAACAGGGCGCACGGGTTGTCTTCACCGTGCCTGCCGCCACCGGCGTGGCCAGCATGCGTGGTCGAAGCACATGACAAAGGTCCTGCTTGTCGACGATGATCTGGCGCTGCTCAAGGCACTTCGTATTGGGCTCACGGCCCGTGGCGACGAGGTCGTCACTGCTCACTCAGGAACTGATGCAATCACGCAAGTAGCGCTGCTCCACCCTGAGCTGGTGATCTTGGACCTGGGTCTGCCCGACATGGACGGGCTCGAGGTGTGTCGGCGCATCCGTGAGTTCTCCGAGATCCCGATCGTTGTTCTGTCTGCCTACGGCGATGAACACCGCAAGGTTGAGGCACTCGACGGCGGGGCGGACGACTTCATCACCAAACCCTTCGGTATGGCCGAGCTGGAAGCTCGCTTACGGGTCGCCCTTCGTCATGCTGCCTCGCGCGAGGGTAACGGGTCATCTCCCGGGACGATCATGCAGGTCGGTGAGCTGGAAGTCGACATGGTGCACCACATGGCGAAGATGGGTGGAGCAACGCTCCCGCTGACCAGCCGGGAGTTCGATTTGTTGGCCTACCTGGCTCGCTACGCCGGGAAGGTGTGCACGCACCACATGATCCTCAAGGACGTCTGGGGGCCCGGCTATGGAGCAGAGTCCAACTACGTGCGCGTCTACATTCATCGGCTGCGCAAGAAGCTGAACGACGACGAGGGTCGAACCCTGCGCACCGTTCCCGGCATCGGCTACCAGCTCGTGGCCAATCCTCACGCTGAGTGAGGATCCTCTGGCTTCCTCTGGCACACCGCCCCGCCACCTGATTCAGCTGCCTCGGCGAGTACTCTCGAGGGCACGCCCGATGCGACGGGCGCCGACCACCTGATGGGGTAGAGGAACGAGGGACGCGTGAAAGTCGAGGCCGAAGCAGCAGGGATGAACCCGGCTCGTTTGGAACGAATCACTCACCACTTCGAACAGAACTACGTAGCGCCGGGCAAGATCGCCGGCTGTCAGGTCACCGTCGTGCGCGGCGGTCACGTGGCGTATTACCGATCAATTGGACTGATGGACCGCGAGCAGGACCTTCCCATGCGCGAGGACGCCATCTTTCGCATCTATTCGATGACCAAGCCGATCGCGTCCATCGCCCTCATGCAGCTCTATGAGCGAGGCATGTTCCAGCTCACTGATCCGGTCCATCGCTTCATTCCCGAGTGGAGCGGCCTGCAGGTGGGCGAGATACAACCCGACGGCTCCATCACCAAGGTGAAGCCGCAGCGTCCCATGAACATGCGTGACGTCCTCATGCACACCACCGGGCTGCCCGGTGGGCTCTTTCCCGGCCATCCGATCGATGACGAGTTCGCCGCGGCCCGCGAGACCCAGAAGGACGGGATGACCCTGGAAAAGGTCACTACTCTTCTCTCCCAATACCCCCTGAAATTCCACCCAGGGACCCATTGGAATTACGGGCTCTCCACTGACATCGTCGGGCGCTTGGTCGAGATCCTGGCGGAGGACCGATTCGACGACTACCTCCAGCGGGAGATTTTCGCTCCCCTCGGGATGACCGACACCGGGTTCTTCGTTCCCGAGGAGTCAGCAGACAGGTTTGTCGCGCTCTACCAGTTTCGGCCTGCTCGCACCCCTGCGCTGCTCGAGAGTGGCCTGGAGAGCCCCTATCTGCGCCGGCGTTCGTACCTTTCCGGTGCCAGTGGCCTGGTCTCGACCACCCAGGACTACATCGCCTTCTGCCAAATGCTCCTTAATGGCGGCCAGCTCGGTGGGCGGCGCATCCTCGGCCGCAAGACCTTGGAGCTCATGACCAGCAATCACCTTCCTGGTGGAGCCATCTTGTCGGACATGGCCATCGGCGGCTTCGGGGAAGCCGGGTTCGATGGTGTCGGTTTCGGGTTGGGCTTCGCCGTAGGCCTCGGGCCGGTCGCCACCGCGATGGCAGGGTCGGTAGGCGACTTCTACTGGGGCGGGGCGGCCAGCACGGCGTTCTGGGTCGACCCGTCCGAGGACCTCTTTGTCGTGTTCATGACCCAGCTCCTGCCCTCATCGGCCTATCCCTTCCGAGCCCAACTGCGCGCCCTGGTGTATCAGGCCATCGACGATTGACTTCTCAGTGGCACCCAACGCGGGTGACCCGCTGAGCCTTGGGGCGGCCGCGGTCAGAGGTCGCACGATGTAACAGTGCATTCACGCAGCTGAAACCGGCATCGAATGGTCCCGTCCTACCCTGGAAACACCACATGACGACAAGCCCTTTGTGAGGGCGGGGCGGGTGCATACGTGAAGCGTGATCTCCAGATTGGGATCGCTCAGTGGCTTGCCACACCGGGCGATGCCAAACGGAACCTGCAGGTTGCGCTCGACATGATCGATCTGGCCGCGGCGAGAGGCGTCGAGCTCCTCGTCCTCCCCGAGTTATGGCCCTGCGGTTACGATCCCGCCACTCTCGCCCATGACGCGCTCCGCACGGCCGAGTCCATCGAGGGTCCGCGGCGCAAGCGCCTCGCCGTGGCGGCACAAGCTGCGAATATCTGGCTGGTCGCGGGTAGCGTGCCCGAGAAGGGAGATGATGGTGCGCTCTACAACACCGCCCTCGTGCTCAATCCGCATGGTGAGTTGGTGGCCTGCCACCGCAAGGCGCACCTTTACCCCCCGACGGGGGAAACCGTCCATCTTCCGTCCCGGTGACCGCCTGACCACCTTCGAAGACCCGGCGCTGGGAGTCGTCGGCGTCGTGGTCTGCTTCGACGGCGACTTCCCCGAGGTGGCGCGAACGCTGCAACTTCGTGGCGCGCGCCTGATCGTCGCTCCTTCGGCCTACGAGGTGGAAGGAGCTACGACCTGGGACGTTCTCTACCCTGCCCTGGCCCTGGCCAACAGCCAGTGGTGGATCCAGTCCAACCAATGCGGCGCCCATCCGACCACGACCCTGCTTGGCGCCAGCAGGATCGTGGCCCCGACTGGCACCGTCGTGGCAGAGGCGACCAGAGCGGTCCCCGGCTGCACGCATCCGCCGGAGCTGCTTGTGCACCGTATCGACCTTCAGCTGGCCTACCGGAAGGACGGCATCGGCATGCTGCTCGCAGAGGGACGCCGACCGTCGCTTTACCGCGACGAATGAGGTTTGCTTCGCACGGTCTCCCGGGAGGACCAATAGTGTTCCGTTCGAAAGCGATTTGCCCTGGTACAACCTCCATCGCAGGTTCAGGCGCGGTGCGGGCGCCTGATGGGACAAAAATGGAATCCGTTCACACTGCGCCCGTGCGATCCAGCCTGACCGATGCGGGCCCAGCAGGCGCCTAAAGTTTGAGTGTTGGTCGCTTCGCCTTGAGCCGGGAAGGCACATCTTGCACATCGTCGACTCAGTACCGCCCGCAAAATGGCCGGCTACGTCAAAGGGGACCCTGTCGTCACTTCTGTGGATCAACCCCTTCCCTGAAGGCGACGTGACAGAAACGGTCAATCCCCATGGGCAGACGGACCCGCACGAGTTTGAAGCTCTCTCCGTGGCCGGGGCCACGGGGGCCAACCAATCCCCTCTCAACGAGCGGCAACCGACAAGGTGACCACAATGATCGAACACATTTCCGAAGAACCGGCCACGCCTGCGTTGGTCCCGCACGTCATCGTCCTTTTCGGAGCGACTGGGGACCTGGCGGCACGAAAGCTACTCCCAGGGCTTCTCCACCTGGCGCAATCGGGCATGCTTCCTGACTACCGGATCGTCGGCGTCGCCCGGAGCGAGTTAACCGACGAGGAATTCCGCAATCTGGCACGGCACGCGTGCGACCAGTACGCCACCGGGAAGATCTCGCTTCTGCAATGGGCGGGTTTCGAAAAGAATCTCAGCTTTGTCCCGCAGTCTGCCGGACCCGATGGCCTGGCCGCGGCGGTGGCAGAGGCAGAGGCGTCGATCGGAGGGGAGGTCCGACGGCTGCACTATCTCAGCATTCCGCCGATCGCTGCGGCGGACACCGTCGAGATGTTGGGCAAGGCAGACCTCGTCGACCGCTCACGGGTGATCATGGAGAAGCCTTTCGGAGTGGACCTGGCCAGCGCCAAGGCTCTCAATGAGACCGTTCACCGGATCTTCGACGAAGAGCAGGTGTTCCGGATCGACCACTTCCTCGGGAAAGAAGCGGCGCAGAACATATTGGCCTTTCGCTTCGCCAACGGGTTGTTCGAGCCAATTTGGAATCGCGACCACATCGATCATGTGCAGATCGACGTCCCCGAAACTCTTTCGGTCGACGATCGGGTCGAGTTCTACGAAGCCACCGGCGCCTTCAAGGACATGGTGGTCACGCACCTCTTTCAGATTCTCGGCTTCATGGCAATGGAACCACCGACCGCTCTCGAATCCCGCGCTATCAGTGAAGAGAAGAACAAGGTCTTCCGCTCGCTGCGCCCCCTCGACGTGACAAAGGTCGTGCGCGGTCAGTACGTGGGGTACCGAGACATTCCCGGAGTGGCGCCAGAATCGGACACCGAAACATTTGTCGCTCTGCGCTGCGAAATCGACAACTGGCGCTGGGCCGGAGTGCCGTTCTTCCTCCGCACCGGAAAGCGGCTGGGCGGAGGTGAGCGCATCATCTCCATCGCCTTTCGCGAGCCTCCCAAGAGTATGTTCCCGGCGGGATCGGGCGTGGGGTCGCAGGGGCCGGACCACTTGACGTTCGATCTGGCCGACTCGTCCAAGCTCTCGCTGTCGTTCTATGGAAAGAAGCCTGGCCCGGGCATGAGCCTCGAGAAATTGAGTCTGCAGTTCGCATTGCACGAGACCGGCCAGGACGCCGATGTCTTGGAGGCCTACGAACGCCTCATCCACGATGCCATGATCGGCGACCACACACTGTTCAATACCGCCGAGGGCATAGAGCGGCTGTGGGAGCTCTCCGCTCCCCTCTTGGAGAATCCTCCCCCCGTCCAGCCCTACGAGCCGGGGACGTGGGGACCAGACTCCATCCGCGAGCTCATCGCCCCCCGGAACTGGCGTCTCCCCTTCGAACGTCGCTGGCGCGCCTCGAGCTGAGGCTCCCCCACCAGTGATCAACCTCGCGAGGACTCGAGAACACCCCGAGGCGTCTACAGGAGCGAGAGCAGCATGTACCCCATGACGAAGGACATGACGAGTTGACACACCATCGCGGAACGGGGGGCGAGTACCCCACGGGCCGGAGCGACGGCTGCCCCAGTGATCGGATCGACGCTTGACCCAGCGGCCATCAGGACCGGAGACATGTGCTGCCCTCCATGCGGAGTATCACCCTCGCCCACTCGAGCGAGAGCCAACTCTGTCTCCATTCGCTGCGGCACCACGTTCCGCATCTTGAGTCCGAAGGTAAAGGCCCCGTCGCCCATGAGCAGCACCGCAATGACGATAGTGAGGAGCGGCCAGCGGGCTGCACCTATGGCCATCCCCTCCATCCCCGCCGTGACCGTCGCCGAACCGCGCATTGGGCCCATCCACCCCGCCACGATCAACATGTAGACCATGGCTGTACTCATGAGCAGGTGCGGCAGATGCTGAGCGATCGGGTCTACATCGTGCACGACCCTCCACCCAAGCCACAGGGTTGTGGCACAAAAGATCATCACCCACAGACCGGTGGGAACCGCCGCCAAGGACGGCGACAGCATGCCCGCCATGGAAATTCCCATGAAGGCATGCACCGCGTCCGCATCATGTTGCGATTTGCGGCGCGCGGCGAACGAGAGGACAAGGCGTCCGATGCAATACACCGCAACACCCAGCATGGCCACCGCCAGAAGGTCCGACAGGATCGGCATGTGGTTATCCATGGGTAGCCACCGTTTTCAAAGCTGGCACGATCCTGGCTCGTTCATGTCCGCGCGCTGGCTTGACCACACTGCGTAACCGCGAGCTATTCCACACGACGAAGCCCGACGACAACGCCATGGCTCCAGCTGCAATCAAAGGATTGAGCAGTCCGAACGCTGCGAGGGGGATGGCGGCCAAGTTGTAGACACACGCCCACGTAAGGTTGCCGTGAATCGTGCGCAGGGTCCGACGAGAAAGGTCGATGGCAGAGGCCACCGCGCGGAGGTCATCGCGCACCACGATGAGATCCGCCGCGTTGATGGCCACATCAGTGCCAGATCCAACGGCCAGCCCGAGATCGGCCGCGACAAGTGCAGGACCGTCGTTGACACCGTCACCGACCATAGCGACGGAGCGACCCTCGGCCTGTAGGCGCCGGATGACGTCGACCTTGTCGATTGGTAGCGCGCCGGCCACGACCTCGGTAATACCCAACGAGTCGGCGACGGCACGCGCGGTGACCTCATTGTCACCCGTCATGAGGACGCACCGCAGGCCCAGCCGCTGAAGGCGCCGCACAGCAGGTTGGGCCGACTCACGCAAGGTGTCGGCCACTGAGACACATCCAACCACCTCGTCGTCACACCACACCAACACCGCGGTGCGACCCTGGCGTTCCCATGACGTGCAGCGGTCAACGAGCTCAGACGAGAGCAGATCCATGGGATCCACACGTCGGTTCACGGCGATGCGGTGACCTTCTACTGTGCCCTCAGCCCCGAGGCCGGGCACGGCGACAAACGACTCCACCTCGGGGAGCGGCCCGGCCTCTTGGCGCGCACGTGCGGCGATGGCAACGGCCACCGGATGCTCAGAGGCCTGCTCCAGCGCACCGGCCCACCGCAGCAGCGCCCGGGCGTCCATACCGGACGCAGTGGCAATGTCGGTCACCTTCATCTTGCCCAGAGTCAGCGTTCCAGTCTTGTCCAACACCACGGTGTCAACCTGCCTGGAGGCTTCGAGTGCGCGATAACCCTTGAAGAAGATCCCTGACCTTGCGCCCTCGCCCGCGGCGACGTACAGGGCTGCCGGGGTGGCCAGGCCGAGAGCGCAGGGACAAGCGATGACCAGGACGGAGAGCGCCGCGGTGAACGCAAGCTCGGAGGAGTACCCCAGAAGAAGCCACGCCGCCATGGTTCCGAGCGCGATCAACAAGACAGCCGGGACGAAGAAGTTACAGACCCGATCGGCCAGGCGCTGCACGGCCGCCTTCTCGTTTTGGGCATGCTCGACCAGGCGCAACATCTGCGCCAGCTGGGTTTCGCCGCCGACCTTCGTGGCCCGAACGACTAGCCGCCCACTCGTCGAGACAGTCCCGCCGACCACAACGTCACCCTGGATCACGTCGAGGGGTTGGGACTCACCAGTCAGCACACTCCGATCGACGGCAGACTGTCCGAAGACCACCTCACCGTCGGTGGCAATGGTCTCCCCCGGTCGGACAATAAAGCGGTCTCCGACCGCGAGGGCCGAGACCGGACGCCGCCGCTCGAATCCATTGGCGTCGAGCACCCCCACGTCCTTAGCGCCGACGGCGGCCAGGGAGCGCAGTGCATTCCCCGAACGTTGGCGGGTCCACGCTTCGAAGTATCGCCCTGCCAGAACGAATGTGGTCACACCGGCCGCAACGTCGAGATAGATGGCGCCCGCGGAACGATGCACCAACATGAAAAGGATCGAATGCGATACATGGCTGGAATCGCGCCAGAACATGGCGTAGAGCGACCAGATCGTCGACGAGATGATGCCCAACGAGACGAGAGTGTCCATAGTGGACATGCGGTGCCGCGCGCTGCGGACCGCGGCCCGGTAAAACGGCCACGCCGCCCAAGTCACCACGGGCGACGCCAATGCCACCATGAGCCACTGCCAGCCCGCGAACCGGAGGTTGGGCGACACCGAGAAGGCAATCGAGGTGTCGCACAGAGGCATGAAGAGCAGCGCGGCCACGAACAGGCGTCGTCGCAGGCCCCGCACCCGGTCGGCGATTTCGTCTCGAGCCTCCGCCATTCCCTGCGGGTCCTTTTCCGCGAGATCGGCAGAGTAGCCCGCTGCGACGACTTCCTCGATGATTCGCCCGACGGTGACGTTAGCCGGCAGTACGGCCGTGGCGCGCTCGGAAGCGAAGTTCACCCGAGCCTCCACCCCTTCGAGCGCATTGAGCCGGTGTTCGATCCGCGCTGCGCACGCACCGCACGTCATGCCACCGATCAAGAGCGTCACTTCTGTGGATTCGGGCAGCACCCGGGAGTCGACGGTTGCGGTCACCGCACCGGTCTCTCGGGGTACGCCATGACCATAGACTTGCAGGAGACCGAGGGTGACGCCAAGTTTCGATGGATCGTGCAGCAACCTCAGCCACGAAAATTCCCATGGCGCCGGATAGCCCTGCTTTCACGTGCACCTCACCGAGACGGGCGACCCAGATCCAGCCGGTCATTTGCCGCCTCAGTCAGAGCGGTCTTTTCGTCGCCAATTGGAGTACGGGGCCGAAGACCATCACAGACAATGCTCAAGAGATCGCCAGGTAGGGCGGTCACTGGAGCCTGCTCACAGGCGATGCAGGTCGCTCCAATCAGCGAGATCACGACGGCAGGTGTGACGTCAGCCCGAACTGCTCCCGCTTTCTGCGCCACTTCTAGGAGTTCACTCACCGCTGCCTCAAGGTCCCGCTTCGCCGGGCCAGCTGCAAGTTCGATTTCGACGCCTGCACCGAGCAAGGCTTGAATCAGGTCTCGCTTCGACGCGCTCTCCTCGACGAGGTGCCGGAGAAAGGCAAAGAACGCTGCACCTGGATCTTCGGCGTCGATGCGGGCCCGAGCATCCGCCGCGATATCGACGAGACGTGCGATGAGGATCGCTTCGAATAGCTTCTCTTTGGTCGGGAAGTGCCGATAGAGGGTGCCCACCCCGACCCCTGCCCTCTCGGCAATAAGATCCACAGGGACGGAGATTCCTTCGGCCGCGAAGACGGACTCAGCGGCCTCAAGCAAGCGCGCCCGATTGCGCAGGGCATCCGCTCGGAGTGGACGCGACCCTTCCTCGGAGAGATTGCTTTCATGCGTGGCATCAATGGCCGACTTCACACCCACGGAAATCCCTCTCCCCCCGATGTTGACAAACGGAGCCTATGTTCCGTATACTCTAAATGGAACGAGCACTCCGATTGTACGCTAACTGGGCGAGCAAAGCCAGGGCCCAATGCCCGGTGGCCCAGATCGGTGTCGAGGAGCGGTTCGCCGACCACAACAGCAGGAGACACGTATGTCCGCCACCCTGGAACACGCACACCTCGACGAGGAGCTGCCACCCCTTGATCCGAAGCGATTCCGAGCTTTGGCCGTGATCGCCGTGGCGCAGCTGATGGTCGTCCTCGACGCCGCCGTCGTCATCATCGCGTTGCCCTCAGCGCAACGCTCGCTCCACATTTCGAACGCCAACCGCCAGTGGACGTTAACCGCATATACCCTGGCTTTCGCCGGTCTCCTCCTCCTGGGCGGGCGCATCGCCGACTACGTAGGCCGCAAGCGGATGTTCCTCATCAGCCTGATCGGCTTCGCGGCGGCCTCCGCGTTGGGCGGTATGGCACAGAACGCGGCCATGCTCTTCAGCGCCCGGGCATTGCAGGGTGCATTCGCAGCAGTTCTCGCACCGTCCGCCCTCTCGCTTCTGACCGTGGCCTTCACTGCGCCCGAGGAACGAGCTCGGGCTTTTGGCGTCTACGGCGCCATCGGCGGTGGCGGCGCTGCTATCGGCCTCATCCTGGGCGGCGTCCTGACGCAATATGCCTCGTGGCGCTGGACGCTGCTGATCAATGTTCCGCTCGCCATTATCACTTTCGTGTTCGCCATCGGCTTCCTGACTGAGAGCAAGAGTCCCGTTCGTCATGGCTACGACATTCCGGGTGCCATCACAGTGACCGGGGGCCTGCTGGCACTGGTCTACGCCTTTACCGAAGCCGGACAGGATGGCTGGGCCTCCACAGCGACGCTGGCGCTCTTCGGGATCACCGCGGTGCTGCTCACCCTCTTCGTGCTGGTCGAGCGCCGGGCCGCCCACCCTCTCCTGCCGCTGCGCATCATTCTCGAGCGGAACCGGGGAGGTTCCTTCCTGGCGTCGCTCCTGGTAGGAGTAGCGATGCTGGGGACGTTCCTTTCCTTGACCTACTACTTCCAGGGCACTTTGCACTATTCCGCCATGAAAAGTGGCCTGGCCTTCGTGCCGTTCTCACTGGGCGTGATCACCGGTGCGACATCGGCGAGCAGACTGCTGCCGCGGTTCGGTCCCCGCTTCGTGATCATGACGGGGCTGTGCCTGAGTGCGATCGGCCTCGGAATATTCACCCTTCTCGGCGTCCACTCCACGTACGTCGGCCTGGTGCTGCCCGCGATCGTCATCATCAGCGTGGGCATGGGGCTTTCCTTTGTCGCGATGAGCAGCACGTCCTTGCTCGGTGTGGAAGTAGCCGACGCCGGGGTGGCGAGCGCGCTGGTCAACACCACCCAGCAAACGGGGGGCTCGCTCGGAGCCGCGCTCATCAATACGATCGCAACCGGAGCGACAGCTTCGTACCTGGTGATCCACGGCAACTCCGCCAGTGCCAAGGTGGCCGGAGCAATTCACGGTTACACGACGGCGTTCACCTTCAGCGCGATCATGCTGGCGCTCGCCGCAGTGACGGCTTTCGCCCTCATCAGGCCGCCCAAGGTCGCCGTCAACGAAGATCCGGCACTGCTGGCGTCTGTTGTCTGAGCCCGGCATGGTCACGCTGGCTCTTGACGGCTGCGAGGCGCCAAGAGCGCGAATACCAGGGCGACCTGTGCCGATTGCGATTGTGAACCCGATTCAATGGGCACCGCAGGTGCACCAGCGTCCGAGGCAAACGTAAGTCCCTGGGACGCGGATACGGGCGACTGATCGGTCAGGGAACACACCGGACCAAGGGATCTTCCTGCCGCTCGGGCCAATGCCCGGGCATGTCCAACGGCCTGCTCCGTGGCGCGTGCACGAGCCCGTGCTTCCACCGCACTCACATCACGTGTCGAAAATGAGAGGGACTGGATCTGTGCCGCATTCCCCGCGGCACCCACCACCGCGTCGATGACAGCGCCTGACCGGGTTACGTCGCGGAATGTCGCGGCAATCGCATTGACCACCTGGTAGGCGATCACCGTGGGAAGGCCTTTCGGGTAGGAGTACTGAGGTTGCAAGGTAGACGCAGCGGTGGCTCCAATGGTTCGCGGGGGCGCTCAGGGCGGGCGGACGCTCAGCTACCGGTGAAGCGAGGCTCCCGGCGTTCGGCCGCGGCGGCGATCCCCTCGGCGAAATCTGACGTGCGGCGCAGGCTCTCCTGCACTTCGCATTCGTGATCCATGGCCAGGCGGAGTTGGTCGATCAGGCCTCGTCGCAGGGTGGCCCGGATGGACCGCACCGCCAATGGACCCGAGCGCGCGATCGTTGCGGCGAAGACAGTGGCGGCAGGAAGCAGGTCCCTCTCATCTTCGACCAGCCCATCACACAGGCCAAGTGCGTGCGCTTCGGCCCCGCCCACGCGCCGCCCAGAATAGAGGAGCTCGGCCGCGTGCTGTTCGCCGACTATGCGAGACAGTGTCACAGTGAGCCCGAACCCATGGTGAAAACCTAAGCGCGAGAAATTCGCAGCGAAACGGCTCTCAGGCGTTGCTATACGGAAATCAGCACTCAGCGCCAGCCCGAGCCCACCGCCTATGGCGGCGCCGCGGATAGCGGCCACGACCGGAAGCGGTGCGGCGAAGAGGCGCAGTGCATTGCGGTAGAGGTCAGCGATGTCCTGCTCCCTGTTCGAGACGAAGTCAAGTCCCGCGGAGAAGTGTTTGCCCTCTGAATGCAGAACGATGACTCGGCATTGCGATCCCGCCAGCTCTTCATAGGCCTCAGCCAGCGCCACGAGAAGCGCCGTGTCGAAGAAGTTGTTGGGCGGACGGTGCAGGCACACCTCAGCGATGTGTTCGTCAATGGCCCCGATAGAAACATCATTCATATGTCCTCCTCAAGGCTGCGCCAATAAATCACGGCGTCTTCCCCATCGACGGCGGCTGGAACCCGCCCCAGTTCAACGAAGCCAAGCTTGCGATACATGCGTCGCGCTGGATTGGATGCGAAGACCAGGTTGAATTGCATGGCGTCGAATCCGAGTCGTCGCGCCTGGTGGAGTGAATGCTCTACCAGGATGCGTCCCAAACCCCTCCCCCGATGCGGCTCGAGGACGAAGTAGCCCGCATTCGAGATATGCGCTGCCCTTCCGACGAAATTGGGTTTGACGTAATAGGCGCCGACCAATTCTCCCTCGGATCGGATGATCCACACAGCCGAAGTGTGGGCTATCCAATAATCGTCGAAGGCGTCGCGAGAAAGAGGTGACGCATGAGGGAACCCGTCACCTGCGTCGACAATTTGTGCATAGGCCGTGAAGAGCTCGTCATAATCTCCTTGCACGGCTGCTCTGAATTCGTCCGCCACGCCGCTACTTCCCTGTCAGCGCGAATCTTCGGCCTCGGGTGAAGAGTTCGACCGACCCGGCCAGGTCGGCTTGCACCTGGCGCTGCGTTTCGAGGATTTCGTCGGCCCAAAGCATTTGCAACATGGAGCGCAGTTGGTCGTCCCGGCGGCCAACGCGTGCTTCCTCGAAAGCCGTGCGCAATGCGCGGTGCAAAGTCTCGTCCTGGTGGGGCGCCTGGTCCATAGAGCCCCGCTGCCCACTCAGTACCTCGCCGAACTCCTCATACCAACGATGGCTCGCCGCGTAGGAGTCCCGGAGCACCGCTCCCGCAACTTCTACGGACTCCAGTGCGGAAAATCCTGGCTCGAGAGGCACGATTGGCAGAGTCGACAGCGTGTAGGCAGCCAACCGGATGCGGTTCGATCCAGTGAAGAGATTGGCAACGACGTCGACCGGCACGACCTTCGCCCCGCGCTCGGTCAAGAACTGGCGAAAAGTATCGTCGAGCCTCCCATAGGCGGCGTGGGACGCTCGCTCGCCAGTATCCATATCGGCGTTGCCATTCGGCGTTGTCAAGCGAACTACCGCGTCAGCAAGGTAGCCCGAGCTCATGACGAACGCGTCGGAGAGCGCTCGCCCCAGCGCCGCCATTGCACCGCGTGGCCAAAACAACAGCCCGACGACGATGCTGACGCCGCACCCGATTGCGACGTCCTCGATCCTCGTAAGGCCAACCCTCCAGCCGCTCGGCGCAATGATGTTGAAGAGGATGATCACCACCAGGGTGAACCCGGCCTGCCCGGCGGCAAAGGAGATCATGGAAGGGGCGACGCCCGACACCAGAACAGCGAAGGGCAACAGCACCCACAGCAGGGAAGGGTGACCCCCCACTCCTACCGTGATGGCGGCGCCCACGATGAATCCCACAGTCGTCCCTCCGACGGCGCGCACCGCAGTGGCGCCCGTTCCGAGCGCGTTGGATCGCAACACTGACAGTGTGCCGAGCACCACCCAAAATCCGTGCTCGACGTCGGTGATCTCGACAACGGCCACCGCCAACGCCAGACCGGCGGCGCCGCGTACGGCATTGCGGAACCAAACCGAGCGGAAGGAAAGGTGTGAGAGGGTCCGATGCCAGACCTGGGGGGACTCCGTCTCGCTTCCGAGGCTCCACCTCCGTCGGCTGTCTATCTCCGTGCGCACCCCTGAGGCCTCAACGGTGGTGTCGGCCAACATCAGGACGGCGGTACCCAAGGCGCGGGCAGAGAAACTCGGATCGAGCGAAGAGGCGATCCCTTGTCCCGGAGCATCAGCGAGTCCTCCACCCCCCCGGATCGCCACTTGATCACCATCGGTGCCGGGGTCGATCAGTGTGGAAACCTCGAAGGAGAGCTCATTTCCCATGAGCTCCTCGAGTTCACGCATGCTCCGCTGGAGTGCACGCACATGCTCGGGGTCCTCCACGGGGTACGCCTGATTGTCGCAGATAAGCTCGGCACTGCGGCGAAGCGTCTCGGCGATGCATTCGACCATTTGCCGCAGGTGTTGCATCTGCCACGCCACCGTCCCCGCGAGGATCGTCGCGTTGCCGGCGGCCCACTCCACGCGACCCACGAGCTTGGCCAGGGCGACCGTGCTTCCGGCCGTGGCGGTGGGTGGATACGGCGTGCTCGCGAAGCGACTCCTCAACTGCGAAAGCTCCGCCTGCATGGATAATTGAGCTTCACTGTCGGGACCCCCGTCGGCACCTGCCCCCGCCAATCCAGCTATGGCGCTCACCGTCGCTGACAATCGGCGGCGCAGTTCGTCATGCCAACGAGTTGGCCAGAGGAACATGCAGGCAACGATGCCGATGGCGCCGGCGAACGACCAGCCGATCAGCCGCGGGCCTATGCCAGCCGCCGGTTGCACCACCGCCACCGGCAACACGAACAGGAGCAGGGTCGCCGTTGAAGCAGCGGCGGCTTGTGGCGAAACGATACCTGCGAAGAGCACGACAAACCCCACCACGGCCATAACTACGACGGCTGCCCATTTCACCGTCGAAAGAGCGGTGCCCAGACTTATCAGGCCAGATCCGGCGAGCCAGAGCACGACATAGGAAATGAGGCGAGTCCGGAAGCGACCCGGGAAATCCACCAAGAGGAGGAGGGCAAATGACCCGAATGCTCCGAAGAGGCTGACTTGCGGGTTGTTGAAGAGCAGGTGGGTGAGACCAAACACTGTTGGAATCGTGATTGCAGCCCGGACCGATCGCTTGACGGCGAGAAGGCCGGGATCCTTGCGCTTGATCCATTCCGGCACGACCGCCAGCGCCGTCCGTCGCCCACCCGTGTGCCGTACCGCCTCGGTCACCAGAGCCTCGCTATCGGCTCCACCCGCGGCCAAGGACACTCGCGCATAGTGAAGTGAAGTTACCCCGAAGCCCTGGACGACCGGTCATGTGCTCGTTTGAGACTCGGCTCTCCGCCATCGACGACCTCCGTCCGACCGTCATTCAGATCCGGACGTCGTCCTTGAACAAGAAGGCACCTCCTGGAGCTGAGGACATCGGCGTTGTTGTTCCCTTCTCGCGGTCGGGCATCCCGCCACCGGTGGTGGTGGCGCTGCCCCACTCTGGGACAAGAGGGCTCCGGCTCAAGACGACCACACTGACGATCAATATGGCGACAGCGACGAGCTCCCCCTGCCAGCGCGACGGGATGATGATTGAGCCGCTCGCCAAAGAGCACAACCCCGAGCATGCTCGCCACAATTGGATCAACGATCGTCAATCCCGGCTGGGAGGCCGCCAGGGATCCCGCCTGAAAGGCATTTGAGGCCAGTAACATGGCACCAGCCCCGGAGAGAAGAAGCACGTAGGGGGACCAGTTCAAGAAGACGCCTGGAGGACCCTGTCCCAGGTGGGCGCTGAGCTCCTTGGTCACCGCAGCGACGAAGCCAAATCCGGTGGCGGCCGCAACCCCGAGGAACGCCGCCTTTCGGCCGGCGCTGGGCCGTTGACCCCCTCTGCCGGGGACGTAGGCCAGTGCGGTGAGGAGGCCCGCCACGGCGAATGTGGACAAGCCGGCCAGGAGCCACATGGAAGCGGACGAGTGGGTGTGTCCCCCGCAGGGACGGGCCAAGGCCAAGAACCCGCCGAGACCGATCACCATGCCAAAGGCGGAGAGCCAGTCACGCCCGTGCACCCGCTGGCGATCCTGAAGGGCAATGACACCGAAGACCATCACGAGCTCGGTGGCGATCAACGGCTGGACCAGGCTCAGGCTTCCCACGCGGAGGGCCTCTACTTGAAAGATAAAGCCGAGGATCATGCTCAGGATCCCCAAGAACCAGATCGGGCGCCGAAGAAGGTAACCTAAAAGGCGCCAACTGAGGCTCAGTTTCTCAGGCGCAGGCGCGGCCGCTCGGCGCTGCGCCACCGACGCCGTCGCGGTAAAGCCGCTCGCGATATGTGCCAGCACGATGACCCTAAGTGTCATGGGTGCCTACTCCCGTATCTGCGACGGCCACAGTGAATTACCCCCATGGATGCCTCAACACAGCTGCCCACAATTGTTCCCTCCATGGTAGTCAGGGTCGGTCAAAACTGAGACAGGAAACGGGTAACGGCGAGCAACCACTGGAGCTGAAGGACCGGTTCGGTGAAGCCACCTGAGAACGTCCGGAACGGAGAGATCCACGGTTGCCGCTCCAAAGTAACGACACCGCTTAGATGGGTTGCTCGATTACGGCGGATCTTCGCACCCGGGATACTCACGGACGGCAAGCGGCCGACATCGCCCTAGAGGACGCTGGCCCCTGTCCAGAAGGTCCCTCGATGGCTCCGTCGGCGACCAGCGCGGACCAGGGCCGTGTCGCGCGCGGCTCATCGGAAACCGTGCCGGCCTAGTGCGCAAAGTTGAACATCCAGCGCACGCCGAAGCGATCGAGGCAGGTGCCCCATGTCGCACCCCAGAACATGTCCGCCAACGGTGCGCAATCGGTGGAACCCTCGGAAAGCGCATCGTAGAGGCGTTGCGTCTCTTCACGAGTGTCTGGTTCGAGATTGATCGTGACGTTATTGCCAACTCGAAGCTCGTGGCCCATCGACTGCACCATGTCCGTGGCCATGATCACGTGCCCACCGAGTATTGGCAATTCGATATGCATAACCATCTGCTTCTCGGCCTCCGTAAGGGACGGCCCGTTTGGATCGGACGGGACATCACCCAGCCGTTGCAGCGGTGCGGAGTACTCGGTGCCGAACACTGACCGGTAGAATTCGAACGCCTCTTCGGTGTTTCCCATGAAATTCAGATAGGTGCTGACTCGAGCCACGGCTCATCTCTCCTTCGATTGTGGATACGTGCAAGATGGACGGAGCCAGGTGACAAAAGTAATCGGAGGCCGAAAAGCCCTGCAGTTCGCTCCGCCCCTCAGTTTCTCTGCCAGGTTTGAAATCGAATGGCCGCGGTTCCCTGGACCACAGGGGGGACTTCTTCAGCGGTGAGTCGAAAGAGCGTTTCAAAGGCAGGAAAGAACTTGGTACAGCCGTAGTCGCCGGCGACACGCGTCAGCGCGATCTCCTGCACGGACTCGAGCGTCGCCGCATAGAGCGAGGCTCCACCGATAATCCATAGGTCGCCTTCAATTTCGCCAGCAAGAAACATAGTCAGATCACTGACCACCACAAATCCATCTCTCAACGGGGCCGTTCGCCGAGTGGCGACATAGTTGGTGCGTCCCGGCATGGGATTGATGAACTCCACATACGTGCCATAGCCCATCAACACGTTGGATGACATTGTCAGCTCCCGAAAATGCTCTACATCTGCCGGAACATTCCACGGTATTCCGGTATCAGTCGAGATACCAAGTTTGTCGTCCACGGCCGCTATGGCACGGATCATGTCGCGATTACCTCCCCATGACGTGACCGCTCACGGTTCCGGCGAGAAGACCCCGGGTCGACAAGAAACTCGTCGTTCATGATCACCGCACGATACCTCTCCGCGTCAGTGAAGAGTCCCTCCGGCGGCGGTCTCTTCTACAGACTCGACAAGTAGGTGAGCCGTCGTTGACGAGTGGGTGACGCGTGGCGATCGCCTACCGCCTGGAGGCAAGGTTGACGGCGTGGGCCATAGTCGACATGCTGCGAGAGATGGAAGTCGTCGTTCTCGCAGACAGCCACCTCACTCGAGGCTTCAGCGCCATCGGCGTTCAGGTTCTCGAGGCCGTGGCAAATGCAGACGTCGTCGTCCACGTCGGGGACGTCACCTCACGACAGGCGCTCGAAGAGCTTCAGATGATGACGAAGACCTACGCCGTGCTCGGCAACAATGACCATGAATTGGCCGGAATCCTCCCCGAGACCCTCTTTTTCGAGTTAGAAGGGGTCCGTTTGGCTCTTGTACACGACAGCGGGCCGACCAAGGGTCGTCCCGTTCGACTCCATCGCCGGTTTCCAGATGCCGACCTCGTCATCTTCGGGCATAGCCATGTGCCGTTCGACGAACTTGGCAGTGAAGGGCAGATTCTCTTCAATCCGGGCTCGGCCACGCAGCGCCGCTCGCAGCCGCATCGGACGTTCGGCCGTCTGCACCTGGCACGTGGCCGGATTGTGCATCGCCACATTGAAATCGTGATCTGAGCCACCCGACGACCTTCACCTGGTGAACGAGGAAGCCCCAGCGGTGAAGCCCAGGGCGACCGAGACTTGCTCTACGAGGCGGCAGCCACCAACTGAGCAGACATGGCGTTGAGGCTCGCCGGCGGGACGCCTGCCGCCTGCGCCCACGCACGTGCTCCCCCGTGGCGCTCATAGAGAAGCTCGAGGAAGCGCCCCATGGTCGCTGCTTCCGCCGTCACACGGGCGGGTGGAATCTTCGCCGCGGATCCACCCCAGACGGGATCGCGACTAAGGCGTTCCAGGATCAGTTCGAGGCGGGAGGCGGTAATGGCGTAGTCGTCAACGATGGTGGAGCGCTCGACGCCGAGTATGTCCAGTATCAAAGCGGCCAGCACTCCGGTTCGATCCTTGCCGGCGGCGCAGTGAAAGACCAATGGGCGATTCGCCGGGTTGGCGACCGTGATGAGTGCCTTGACAAGTGCTCCTCGGCCGACCTCGAGGTACCATAGATAGCGCTCGGCAGGATCGTCCTCGGGTGGAGCGGGTATGGCGATTGATTCTCCCCCCTCGACCTGCAACACCGAGGCATGCAGGAAGGCCACGGGCTCATGGCCCAGCAGACCCCGGCCACTACGGTCAAGTTCGATCGCCGTCCGCAGATCTATGACGCTCGCGAGCCCGATCCCGCGGAGAATATCAACATCGGCTTCGGTCAGCTCGTGCAGGGTGTCGCTGCGATAGAGCTGTCCCCAACGTGTGGTGCCGCCGGCACCGGTGAGATAGCCACCAAGATCGCGAAAGTTGGAGGCGCCGACCAAAGGCAAGATTCGCTCACGTGTTTCCATGTCGCCATCATGCTCCTTCGGGCCAACAACGGGGAGCGAGGCTCGCTCCTTGGTCACCTGTTCCCCAAACATTCATCCCCGAAATTACGCGAATGTCACGCTTGAGCCAGTGCAGCGTGACAAAGGGAGCTCATTCCTGTCCCAGTTCGGATGAGAATTCAATAAGCGGACTCAAGGGCAAGTAGTCAGCGGGTACGTCGTCTATTCCGCGATAGTCCTCGACCAGGAGAACGTTGGATACTGCTTCGGGGGCCTCGTACACGCTGCACAACGATAGGTCGGCGGCCACGGAGAAGATGTCGGTGACATCCGCACCGTCGGGTACAAACTGCTCGTAAGCGTCGAGCGTGATCCGCCCGATCAAGTAGTACGTAAGACCCACTTCGTCGACACCAACTTCTCGACCGATCATGCGGTGACTCGCCCCATCGTCGAGGACGTAGATGGGGTCGGTGTTCTCACAAAGGACGGTTCGAAAGAAGTCGTCCTCTCGGCGGCCAAGTCGGAGGTGGCGACGGTATTTCATCGCCCACAGCGCCGAAGATGGAAGCTGGGCGTCGGCTTCCTCCTCCTCGAGTGGGGTTGACTTTGACGGCACAAAGATGGGCGTTGTCGCCCCTTTCGCAGCTTGAAGTAAACGGAACGCCGCTGGTACCGGATCAACCCCCTGCACTTCAATGTCATCGATATCGTCAGTCACTTCGGCCCCTCTATCGTCGTCAGTCACCTATGGGTGCCCCTCCGATAGATGTCGATCAACCAGACACCGGAGCGACGTCGAGGACATCGCGGAGGGTATTGGAGTCTCGCAACGAGATCGCACTGTCGCTCGCAAACTTTGCCGCTAAGGCCCTCACCCCAGCCAGGGTCGTGAGTGAAGGCAAGGCGTCCACGTCATTCTCGATGGGGTGCAGGGATCGGGCAAAGACGTGGGCGTCGGTGCCAGCTCCTCGCGGCCAACGTTGGGAATCCAACTTCTGGGCGAAGGTCTTGCATGCCTTCACGAAAGGATCGACGAAATTGGTTGTCACCGAGAAAGGTCTCTTTGCGGCCTCCCAGGAGGCGAAGGCATCTGCGTAGGCGGTGCGGGCTGAGGCAAAGGGGGCATCATCTGCAAGGAACTGCCTTGCCGCCAGTTCGGTGGTGATCGGATGGATCGGAACCTTCTTGGCCAATTCCGATGCGCTCGAAGTGGAGACGATACTGGCCGTGAGAGCGAAGACAGCCCCGATTGTCACGACCTTGATCAGACGAGTGCCTCTTCGGGATTGGAGCCGGCGTTTCGTACCCATATGTGCCCGCATCATACGAGCAGCGGCATGAGGCATCGCGAAATTGAATGAGCGGATTCGGGTCAAGGGCAGCCGAGACCCCCAGGCAAAATCAATCGCTCACCCAGTGCGCACTCACTCGAAACCACCGAACCCCCGATCAGATCGGCATAGGCTCGGCCATGGAGACCATGGACTGTACGGACCGACGAACCGCTCCCAATCCCCGGTGGTCGAAGATGAGGAAAATGGGTACAAGTCCAGGGCGACCCGGCAAACAGAATGGAAGGTCGACCCCAACGTGGTAGTGCCTGACCCACAGGACGTGCTCATCGATCGCCGATTCTCATCGGTCGATGAGACCAGAATCCATGCGTTCGTGGGCGATTGGAAATCGGCACTGGCATCGGCCAGGGTGCACATGAAGAACGACAGGATCAACGTGGCTGCCGGTAGCTTTGCGTACCGCTGGTTCCTCTCGCTCTTCCCGATCATCATTGCTCTTCTCGCAGTTTCTGCACTCGTCGACGTGCCTCGCCATGTCACCGTGGTGCTCATCAATGGAGTCACCAAGGCCCTCCCGGCAGGTGCCGCGGGCGTGTTTACGAGTGCCATCAAGCATTCTGAAGGTCATTCCGATGGAGCGATCATTGCCATCGTGATTGCTGGAGCAGTGGCATTGTGGAGCGCGACATCAGGCATGGTCCAGGTGGAGGAAGGCCTCGACATGGCCTACGAGCTCGGCCAAGATCGTTCCTTCATCGCTAAGCGTGTGCGAGCAATTCCGCTCCTTTTGGCTGCCGCCGTACTTGGGGGGGCGGCATCGGCGCTCGTCGTCTTTGGTCAGTCGATAGGACGGGAATTGGAGCATGCTCTCCCCTTTGGGGGTGGCGCGTTTCTCGTCGGCTGGACCGCAGCACGCTGGATTGTCGCTTTGGCGTTAGTGGGCCTTCTGTTCTCGGTTCTGTACTACGGCGCACCGAACAGGTCCAACCCCCAATGGCAATGGATCACCCCGGGCGCCGTCGTGGGCACCATGATGTGGGCCGCCATCTCGTTGGGGTTCTCGTTGTACACAACCATTTCTGGCTCGTACACCAAGACCTATGGGGCATTCGCCGGCGTGGCTATCCTCATTTTCTGGCTCTATCTGAGTGGGATCGCAATACTTCTCGGTGGCGAGATCAATGCTGCGTTCGAACGTCAGCAGGCGGCTCAATCGACGACCGTTCCGGATGAGGAGCTTCCACGCGCTACCCCGCCGGTCATCACGGGCGGGGCAGTCACTCAACATCCCGACGACTCGTCGGTCGCCCCCAACTGAACTGCCGTGTACTCACAGCACCCGGCAGCGGCTGCTCTCGCGAAACCCCACGTCATGCTCCGCCGTGGGATTCATGGCGCACTTGGAGGAAGCGTCCCGTCGGCGGAGAGGCTTCAGCTGGCCTTGGCCTCGTAGATCTCCCGCCATTCGTTCTTCGTCCGAATCGTCGTGTCAACATCGGTAGCCAAGTCACGCAACGCGCCCACAGACGCTGCCTTCTGGTCGATGTGGATGAAGGGGTCATAGCCGAAGAAGCGGGACGTGTTCTGCCACGTGATCTTGTCGATATCCACATCGTCGCAGCCGGCGCCGGTCAGTTCGGCGTGGACGAATTCGGGTGCGTTCGGGAAGATTGAGTCCGAGTGGGGGTAGTCGCACTCCCAGGCGATGATGTCGACACCAATCGCATCGCGAATACGCAGGGCAGCGGGATCCGTGACGTAACACGCCAAGGAATGATCACGGAAGATGTCGCTCGGAAGCTTGTCGCCAAAGTCGTGTCCGAGCCACGTCTGGTTCTGATAATGCCGGTCGCAACGATTGAGGTAGAACGGAATCCAGCCGATCCCGGCCTCGGACCAAGCAACTTTGAGGTCGGGGAAGTTTTTGAATGCAGGGCCCCAAAGGAGATCCTGGGCCGCCAGAGTCGAAACCTGAGTCGCGAGGATGATCAGATTGTCGATCGGTGCATCCTTTGGTGAATTGATGGCGGCGAATCCTTGACCAATGTGGAGGCACATCACCACTTGCTCCTCGGAGGCGGCGGTAAAGAAAGGGGTCCAGTACTCGAGATTGTGATAACTCGGGAGCCCTTGCATATGCGGCAACTCAGGCATGGACATGGCCCGACATCCCTTGGCAGCGACCCGGCGGACCTCGTCCGCCAGAGCCTGAGGGTCCCAAATGGGCGGAATGGCCAAGGGGATGAAACGGCCTGGGTAGGCGGCCGCCCACTCATCGATATGCCAATCGTTATAGGCCTTGGTCATCACCAACGCCAACTCCTTGTCCTTGCTCCGCTGGAAGAAGCCTCCGCTAAATCCAACGAAAGACGGAAAGCACATGGAGGCGAGGATGCCGTTGCGGTTCATATCCCGCACGCGCTCATGTATGTCATAAGCACCCGGTCGCATTTCGGAGTACGTCGTGGGATCCATCCCCCAATCCGACTTGGGCCAGCCGACCACGGCATTGAGGCTCCCTGAGCCGCTCTCGATGCCCTCGAACTGCCAACGCTCGATCCCCTTCTCGTTGAGAACACTTCGAGGCGCCTGATCCTTCCACTTCGCAGGTACGTGGGCGTCGAACATATTGCGGGGCTCGATCACGTGGTCGTCAATGCTGATGAGGATCATGTCGTTCTGGTCCACGGGTGTCCTTCCTGGTCGACCCCATGGGCAGGGGTCGAGTTGTTCAAATGTAACGGGTTCTTCCCTCCTGCAGGCTAGCGCCGAAGCCAGACCGTGCTCCGCTTGGGTGGTTCTGACCTGGACCGATGCTATGAACCAGCCGTTCCTTGAGCCTCGAGGGAGATGGGCTCCCACTCTCGCCAGGTGGCGAGCCTTTGCTCGTAGTCGGCAGTCGCTATTTGGAGTGGACCGGTGCCAAAGAAAACACGTAATGGAGGCTGCTCGGCGTCGACAATCTTGAGCACCGCTGTCGCCGAAGCGATGGGATCACCTTGTGTGCGCGTCCTGGCGGCTCGGAATTTGGCGGCCTCCGCGCGAAGGCCGTCGTAGGCCGGCAAGGACTGGGCGTGCTTGGCGGACGCCCCACCCCAGTCGGTAGAGAACCCTCCTGGCTCAATGATCGTGACATTGATTCCGAAGCCACGGACCTCTGCGGCCAGTGCTTGACTGAACCCTTCCAGTGCCCACTTCGAGGCGTGATAGGCGCCGATATTCGGAAAGGCCGAGATACCGCCAATCGACGAGACCTGCAGAATGTGACCACTGCCCTGTTCGCGCAGGAACGGGAGCGCCGCCTGAGTCACCCACAGTGCGCCGAACAGATTGGTTTCGATCTGGTCACGGAGCTCGGCCTCGGATAGTTCCTCAATCATCCCGAACTGGCCGTAGCCGGCGTTATTGACGACAACGTCGAGCCGTCCGAAGTGCTCAAATCCCTGCTGGACAGCAGCGAATACGGCGTCGCGCTCGGTGACGTCGAGCGGGAGAGCGAGCAGCCGTTCGGGGTAAAGCGCCGTCAGATCATCCAACGAGCTGACGTTACGAGCGGATGCCACTACGCGGTCACCGCGCTCAAGCGCCGCTTTGCTCCACTCCCGCCCGAAACCACGGGAAGTTCCGGTAATGAACCAGGTCTTCATTCGCCTCCTCGGCGAGTCGACGCCTGCTACACGGTGGCGATTGGACCAAGAGCGTAACGCGCGTGGCCCTTGGAATTCCCCCGGCGATGGCTCTAAGAGCTTGCCTGAATCGGCTTAACTACTTCGACCAAGGACGTCGACGGTCAAACTGACGGACAGCCACGGACGATGGCGCACCTCGCCGCGACCGACACGTGCAATCACGCGCTCAGCGACTCGATGGCCCCTGTCCGTGACGAGAGGTATGCCGCTTCGATCACTTCTGCCGTGTCGAAGAGTCCAATACGGCTCTCAACGAGAACGGAATCGGGGAAGTCCCGACCGGGGTCCACCAACGAGGTCGTCGTCGATAGCTCGTCCGGCCAACCGAGCCATCAGAGCCCCGGTAGATGCCCGTGGAGCGGCCGCTGCTCTCGTCAATCCCCGTCAATCCATGAGAGGCTGAAGCATGGTTGTGGGCCGTGACCTGGCTGCTGCGGTCGGTGCGCTTTTGATCGTCGCCGCGAGCTGGAGTGTGATCGGCACCGTCGTCGTTCCCCGGCGGATCCGCAGCCGGCTCACCAGAGCCGTCGCCCTCTGCCTCAATGCAGCCTTCCATTTCGTCGCCGACGGTTTCGATTCCTATGAACCCCGCGATCGGATTCTGGCCGCCCAGGCCCCGATTCAGCTCATTCTGCAGATCGTCGTGTGGCTCGGAGTATTCGAGCTCGGTTTCGCACTGCTGTTTTGGCCGACCATGCACACCGGCGGATTAGCCAGTGCCTTCGCGCTGGCCGGCTCCTCCCTGTGCACTCTTGGGTACCTGGCGCCCCACGGTGGCGGCTCGACGGGTTTGGCCGACATCGCCGCCCTGGTGGGTCTGGGCACGGTGGCCCTGCAGATCGGCTACCTTCCCACGATCTACGCCGCCTTTAATCGGCGTGAAGGGCTCGTGACGATGTTGGACTCTCGGGCGGGCGTGCCCTCCTGGGGACCCGAACTGCTGGCAAGGACCCACTACGGCCTCGGCTCCGGGGTCTCGGCCATGGGTCAGCTGCCGGAGCTGTTCGAGGATTGGGAGCGCTGGTCGGCCGACGTGTCGGAGAGCCATGCAACGTACCTGGCCCTGCTCAACTTCCGGTCCCCCGACCGCTCTCCTCGTGGCTCACTGCGCAGCTGGCAGTACTCGATGCCGCCGCCCTCTATCTTTCACTCGTACCCGACGCCCCGGGGGCAGTGTCCGCCCGATTGTGCCTGCGGGGCGGATTCACCTGTCTGGGAACCATCGCCCGTGCCCGGGGCTTCGCCATCCCCGAGGAAGCAGATCCAAACGACGGCATCTCTCTCACCTTCCGTGAATTCGTCGATGCCATCGATCGCCTGGCGAGCGTGGATTTTCCACTCGAACGCTCGAATGAGGAGGCATGGCATGACTTCGTGGGGTGGCGGATCAACTACGAGCCCGCGGCCTATGCCATCGCCCTCGCCATCGATGCTCCGCCGGCCTTGTGGTCAGGGCTTCGACGACACCCGATCCCTGCCATTGCGCCGTTGCGGCCGGCAACGCGGCAGGCTGAAAGACCGCCGCTGAACTCTTCGGAATAGAAGAGCGATCTGGTCTTCCCACTCGTGCCCCTCAGCACGGCCAGACCACCATGGCCGTCCGAAAGCCGATCCTGTTTGGGGCACTGGAGGTGGGGTGGGGTTACCGCTAACCCACCAACCCGCCACAATCGCACTTCGGGGATAGTCGTTCCCAACGCCACTTCGCCCATCCGAACTTGCAAACAGAGCACAGCGCAACACGGAGTTCGGTCAGCCCAGCGAGCGCCAGTACCGAACCTCCCGAAGAACGAACCCTCTGCTGTCAGTCGATCGCTCCGAGCCATCAGCTCGCCAGCCGCCAATCTCGTAGAAGCGTCGAGCGCGATGGTTAGAGTCGAGCACCCAGAGTGTCGATTCCATGAATCCGGCTTCTCGAAGCAGACCAAGAGAATCGTCCATGAGGGAGCGGCCCCCGCCCTTTCCCCAGGCCTCGGGACTGAGATAGATCGACCTCACTTCACCAGTTTCAGGATTGGCTTCCTCATCGCGGGAGGGTCCAATGTTCGCAAACCCGAGTATCTGTGGTTCTTCGACAAGCACCAAGGTTCCCGTGAGAGGCCACTTCGACTCAGCGAGGACCTCTCCCCACACGATCTCGCGTCGTTCAACCGAGAGTCCAGCCAGGTAGTCCTCGGGGATCTGATTGACGTACGTCGCGTGCCAAGACCGGATATGCACCTCTGCAATCGATCGGGCATCTCTGAGGTCGGCTTGCCGGACGAACATCGCCGAATTATTCCATCTTCGTCTTTCGATTGCGGCGTTATTCCCCGTAACGCCGGACTGGCGCGGAGTTCGCCGAGCTTGAATTCAATGGATCTCTGTCTGCAGCCTCGCAAGTCCCTCGAGTTCTTCAGCCCGCCGAGAGTCCTTGGGTCGGGCTCTTGCCCGGCGCATCGTGATCAGGTCTTCCAAGGCGAGATAGGGCACCACGAGAGAGTCGCTGAATGCCCACACTTTGTTGCCCAGAAAGGCCGTCACGTCAAGCACTCCCCAGCGCAAGTTCGGCGTACACAGATCGCCGGCACATCCGATTCCTTCGAAATAGGTCTTCGGAGCGCCGAGGGTGGCGGGGAGGCCGGCGGATATGACGCCGTCCTCATCTCGAGGTGTCACCCCACCAGCGGCGAAGGCCTCGGCCATCCGCTCTCGCCCCAATTCGCCGCCGTCCCACAAGATGTCAAGGTCGCCGGTGAGCTCGATCGAACCGTGCATGATGCCCGCCACCTGCCCGAAGATCGCGTAGTTGGCCCCAGTATTTTGCATCAGAGCCAGCATCGGGAATGGATCGAACCCGATGGCGTCGTCGGTGTGGAAGGTACCGATGACGTCGTCCGCGGCATCATGGCGAACTCCGCGTGCAGCAAGGCCGTTTGTGCGCTCGCCGATGTGCTGAGTCGCAGCTCGCAGCCGCTCGATCGGGGTGAGCGACTCTGACATTGTCGTGATCGTAAGCTTTGGCTACGGGTTGTCCCCTACATCGGCAGACAGAGTTGGCTCACCCCGATCGCTCGTCTCGTGTCGCACCTTCTGGGGGCCTCCATTCACGAAGTGCTTCTCGCAAGCAGAAAGACGACGCAGGATTGCCGACGACGATGGGACCACTAAAAGCGCCCGTAAGCCCAACGCTCACGACAGGGCACCGACGAAGAGGTGTCTGGACTGCTCCCACCATCGCAGTCGCCGGTGGTACCGCTCCATACCGCCCATTTCGTCGAGCATGCGGATGAAGTTCGGATCCCCGGCATCGACTCGACGTTGTACGAATGTTCCACCATCTCGCATTGAGCGCTCGAGATGCTCAATCAACTCGTGTCGCCCACTTGCGTCGAGCCCATAGACATCTGCCACCAGTCGAAGTCGTAAAGAGCGATTGACCGCCCCGAACCCGAGGCGGCTGGCGCTCATATCGTCATCGATGGGTACGCACATCCGGGCGAATGCAGCGAGATCGAAGATCGGTCTGCCCGGCGCCGCAAAGTCGAAATCGAGAAGACCGACGGCTCTTCCGTCTCGGAAGACCACGTTCTCCAGGCAGACGTCGTTGTGGCAGATCATTGGCCCTCCGATCGGATCGGCCAGTTCCTCACTCCACGTCCCCGGTCCAACGCTGACTTGGGAGGATGCTCGATGGAACGCGCGCATCAACGCCGAAATCGATGCCAAAGCGTCGTTCGTCTGAGCCCAAGCGGGAAATGGGGGAATGGGAACGTCGCCCTCGATGAAGACAAGGCGCTCGACGCCGTCAGTCTGTATCTCGACCGGCATCGAGGCGCCCTCAAACCCTTTCGAGCGGAGCTCCCCTCAGGAACGCATGGACTGACTCCGAATGGGGGTTCGATGGACGTAGTACGAAATCACCGCGCCGAATGACACCTCCGGCATTTGCAACGCCGCCTGGCAAGATCTCGTCCACACGATCATTCTCTCAAAGACTGACTGGCGGCCTCGTGACGTACCTTTGCGGCCCCCATCGCCGAAAGTACTGCCTCTCTCGCGAGCAGAACCACCGCTCCTCGTCGGCCACCGAACTCCAAACGATTCCCGCAAGCCGTTCGGCGGATTCTGGCGGTCATCGCAACAGCAGGTCTCCGATCCGTTCGATCGGCTTGTGAAACCCTAAGCGCTTGCGGGGTCGGTCGTTAAGCTCGTCAGCCACCCAGTCGAGATGCTCGGCGCTGTGCACGCTGAGGTTGGTGCCCTTGGGGAAGTACTGACGCAGCAGGCCGTTGGTGTTCTCGTTGGTGGCCCGTTGCCAAGGCGAATGCGGATCGCAGAAGAAGATCTCGATGTCTGCCGCCATGCGGACGAACCCCGCCCGCAGCGACGATCCAACGGGCTCCCTTCTTTCGATACGTGCCCACCTCCTCGGCGGCATCGGTGATGAACTCACCCCGCTGCATGGCAGCCCAAACGGTTGGACGATCTCAGGAATCATCTCGACAGTGAACACCGTCATCAACAACACTCCAATCACTGAGAGTTGCGATCACCGCGAGAACCCAAGGAACGGGTAACGGATCATTTGGGAATTGCCATCAAGGGCGCCGAGTGATCACCGAAAGGGGAACGGACTGCGGTTCACTGTGAACCGTCTTCAGCAGCGCCGGCTGGTCACCGCAAGCGGATCCTGCACTGGCACGGTGAGAGCTGTCGCGGCGGGTGCGCTGTTCGTGAAAATTGCGTGCGCCTCGTGCGGCACCATGGTGATAGTAGAGGATTGCGTCCCCTGAACCGACGGAAACAGGTGCCATTCGACAGCCTGAAGGCTGATCAGGAGAGGTGGCGACGTACCCACCAGAAGCTGAAACCGATCAGGATCAAAGCGAGACCGACAAAAATCGCCGTCTCATACCACTGGAATGGCCAATAGCGGCTATTTGGTTGGTAGACCTGAACTTGTCGATACTGGGCCAGACAGGCTTGATAGGCGTGCTGAATGGCAGCTGTACTAGGGCGGGGGGAGCCTGGAGTGACCCGTACCCCATCCCTACAGCCAATTGAGGAGACGGTATGACCCGTTCCATTGACCAGGCTGCTTGACAGCACAAACTCACCCGATCTGAGGGGAGCACAGCCGGTGCCCGAACAGATGGCGTCGCGTACGTTGAGCCTGTGGCTAAGGGTGATCGGTCGCGCGAAGTGCGTCCGCACTGAGTGCGCAACGAAGGTGCGAATAGCGACGAATCCAACGAGAGAGGCGGCCATGGCGGGGAGCGTCCGTCGGATCAGAACGCCGGCAGTGACGCCGAGGGCAAAGGCGAAGGCGGCATAACCGATCGGAACGATGTCCCGATGATCGAAGAAGGTGAAGGGGCTCCCCTTGACGCGGTCGATTGGGCTCGACCACCACGTCAACATCAGACTGAATAGTCCCGTCACCGCCACGCTCGCAAGGCCAACGAGTCCCACTTTCGCCACTAACCAGCGGGTACGGCTGAAGCTCTGGGTCCAGGCCAAACGGAACGTCCCCGCCTCCATTTCGCGAGCAACCAGGGGTGCCCCCCAAAAGACCCCGATGATCCCAGGGACGACGACAAGGACGGTCCCAAGCTCCTGGAGGAGGCCATCGCTGAGTGCGAATTTTGCGATGATGCTCTTACAGTCGCCGTGCGACTTGCATGGAACGACGGTCGAGTCGTAGACGTGCATCAGGTGTAGTCCGGTCACCAACAAGACCACACCGACGACTACGAGCGCCGCCAAGGCCACGGCGCCTTGAGAGCGGAATTGACGCCAGCTGGCCCAGATCACGAGGCCTCCAACGTCTCAAGGCGCTGGGATGAGCCAGCCGATGGGTTTTCAAGGTACGCCAGCACGATCTCTTCGAGGGTCGGCTGCTGCACGTCCCAGCGAGGGTCAAGCACTGGAGATGACCCGCGCACCAACAGGGTGGTCTGGCGATCGGTCCGGCTGGAGCGAATGACGGCGCCGTTCGAGCTGGACCACGCTCCGGCGCTCTTCACGCCGATAAGGATCTTGTGCGTTGCCAACAACTCATCGATGTCTTGGGCAACCTGGACTCGAGAAGACGAGAGGATGATGACGAAGTCACACACCCTTTCGAGGTCGCTCAAGACATGGGACGACACCACGACGGTTGTGCCTTCGCTGGCCACGACGTCCATAAGCGTTGAGAGAAACCGGACCCGAGCGAGCGGATCGAGTCGAGACACCGGCTCGTCAAGGAGAAGAAGGTCTGGGTGTTTGGAGAGGCATAAGGAGAGTGCGACCTCTGTCTGCTGCCCGCCCGAGAGCGTCCCGGCTTTGCGATTTAGCGGTATCTCGAGGATTTCAAGTCGGTGTCGCGCATCAGTGTCGTCCCAGCGGGGGTTAGTGTGTCGTCCGTAGGCGAGCAGGTCATTCACGGAGAAACTCTTGTAGAGCGGTTGGTCTTGAGCCAAGAAGCCAATCGCAGGCAACACCTCGGCATGAGGGTCGTCCGGGCGATGTCCGAGAGTTCTCACCTGTCCCGAAGTTGGACTGATCAGTCCCGCTGCGAGCTGCAACAGGGTGCTCTTGCCTGATCCGTTGGGTCCCACCAATGCAGCCACGCGGCCGGCCGGAATACGGAACGAACAGTCCTGCAGTGCCCAACTCGCGCGGTACCGCCTGCCCAGTCCGTTGGTCTCGAGCGCGGCAGCGCCGGTCATGCGATGTCCTCAACGATGTTGTCCCTCTCGTGGAGCACCGAATCAACCAATGCACGTATCCCGTCTTCGTCGACGCCCGACCGGCGGGCCTCTACGAGCCAGGCGGCCAGGCGTTTCCTGAGGCGGAGCTGATCGGAAGGCGATGCCGATGACAAAGATCGAAGGATGAACGTGCCCTGGCCCGGTCGACCTTCAGCCAGCCCTTCGCGTTCGAGTTCGCGATACGCCTTCAGCACGGTGTTGGGGTTGATGGCGATCGATGCCACTACCTCACGGACCGTCGGAAGTTGGTCACCCGGGGTCAGAATGCCGAGGCGCAAGGCTTGGCGGACCTGTTCGGCGAGCTGACGATACGTGGCCACACCCGATGCGTTGTCCAATCTGAACTCCATCGAAGCACCGCCTATGGTCGCTTTACCTATTGCGTTAAGACAATAGACTGATCTTCGAGCGCGCCGTCAAGCAGGGAGGCAGGATAATTCAGGGGCGAGCCCCGAATGGCGAAAGCGCGTCACGTAGACGGCGGTAGCGTCCTGCCGCTCTGGAATTGCTCTCTTTACAAGAAGGAACCTCCGCTCCGCTCACGGGATTCAAGTCAGCAGGCCATTCCCGAAAGCCGAACGATTAGCGGACGCTGGAGATGCACCGAGCGGGCCCAGACTGTCACCGAAAGCCGATCGCTCTACGTGGCGAATGCGTCCTCAACATACGGGACGAACTGATCGACTTCGATCTCGGCGAAGTGCTCGTTCACGGCGACCGCCATCAAGTTGAACTCGTGAGGCGTGGGGTGAAGTGCTCCGTAGAGAAACGCTTCCAACTGGAGCAGGGTGTTGGTGCTCCCCAGGGCAAGGCAACGAAACCACAGCTCTTTTGGGGAGAGCGCTTTGTGCTGACGGCATGACTCGGCCAGTTCAAGTTGTCGTTCGGGAATCTCCAACACTTAGGGGATCATCTCCCAGGGGTGGCATTGGTGGCGCAGGAGCCGCCACAGCTTCGAAACCCTCACTGCCGAAGGTGCGGCAAACGCTACTAGCGGGGGGTAGGCAACTGGGGTTTTCCTGGGCCGGGTACCGATGGCCGGAGCGATCACCGTGGCGACCCTTCCGGTGCGCGCCGTGCCTCGTCGACTGCTCGGCCTTTTACCGCCCTTTCCGGGGCAATGACCGGCACTCCCCATGGTAGACAACCGGGAGCCTGCAACTCGTTGTAAAACTCTGGGTACCGTGGTCAGGCGGTAACCCAGGGTCGCTCAGGAAAGCCTCCTGGACGGAGCGTCCTCCATTGCTGCTCGGATGGAGGCAGCGCCCGACGAAGCCACGAAGAGAAAGCTGCGATCGGCCATCGAAGGGATCGGCGGGCTGGGTCGAGAGGTCACCGTCCACGTAACCACCGAACGGGTTAAGCGTATGACCCCCTTTTGGGACGGTCAGACGACACCCCAACAGAGGCGTCGTCGGCTGGGGTAGGGTCCTGATCGAAAGAAAGCTGACCCCGATACGGATGAACAGGTAGGCGGCGAGACGTTCAGTCGGGAACGTCTCGGGAGTACCTCTGGGCCTCCCCCTGTTCGGCCTCGGTTGGTTGGGTATTCCGGTATTGATGGGCGGCGGTCCAATTGTTCTCTGATGCGGCACTGAACGAAGGCGTGGCGTCACTCGGTGCTGCGCTTTCCCTGGCGACGGACGGCGTCGTCGCCGGCCTTCGACAGCGCACCATGGAGTCCCGCTGCGTGCTCGATGACAGCATCGAGGCGGTGTTTCTCGCCGCGGCGGAGACGTCGACCGCAGCGTTTGCCCTGTGGCTGTCGAGCGGCGACCCCGAGATTGCCCGCCGCGACGGGTTGGACGCCGTTCAAATGTTTGCGCAGTTGGCGGCCAACAACGACGCCCCTCTGAATGAAGTGACCAAGCGCTGTCTGCGCTGGCATGACACCGTGGCCTCTCAGTTGAGAGGAGACGCCACCCGGTTGGGCGTCGAAGAGAGCCTGCACCAGGCCCTCTCCATGCTCCAGCGAAGCCTGTACACGACGCTCGTTCGCATGACCGAGGCTTTCGAGGTGGAACGCCAACATCTGCACAACGAGCTCGTCGCGCGTCAAGAGCAGGTCACCTTCCAGGCCAACCATGACGCCATGACCGGGCTCCCGAACCGCGCCCTCATCTACGACCGGATCGAGCAACTCTTGGCTCGCCACGGGCGATACGGCAAAGAGGCCACCGTGCTCTTTGTCGACCTGGACAATTTCAAGGTCATCAACGACGATCTCGGTCACGGTGTGGGCGACCACCTTCTCCAAGCCGTGGCGACGCGGGTGAGACGGGTTCTTCGAGAATCCGACACCTTGGGTCGTCTCGGCGGCGACGAGTTCATCGTCGTGGCCGATTGCATCCCACCCCAAGACGCTCCCGAGCTGATCTGTCAACGCGTTCTGGATGCCTTCCGAGAGCCGTTCGAGCTGGGGAGCCTCGGTGCTTTCTCCATCTCGATCACTGCCAGCATCGGAGTGGCCACGGGCAATCAGGGTCCGGCCGAGGAGATCGTCAGGAACGCCGACAACGCGATGTACCAAGCCAAGCGGGCCGGGAAGAATCGCCACGTTGTCTTCAAGTCTGAACTGCTCTAGTGGTCCCGCTCTGGGAGGCATCCGGAGGTCAGGCGTGTGGTTCCGGGCAGAGATTCGGCCAACGGCATCACAGGTCGCCTTCGTAGTCGCCCAGCGTCGCGCAGCGTCGCGCAGCGTGCCTTACGCGTTCCACACCTCCACCGGATCGGGTAGCTCTGGCGTCACCGCATTGGGATCCCCCTAGGGGCGACATGGGGCAGGCATGGAGGACTCGAGTTACCCGAGTGGCCCTTCTGCCGGCCGTCACGACCGGCTACTCCTATGCTCAGCTCATGGGACAAGGCGATGTACCGACGTCACCAGGTGGTCCACTTCAACGACGGCGAGACAAACGCCAACTCGAACAGCTCGCAGACAACTCAGAGCGAGATGTGACCCCGGGCACAGCCAAGGGGCATGTGAGAGTGATCGAGGATCAGAGCGCAGTCAAGGACCCGGAATCCGAGGACCGAGAAGCTGATGCCCAGGATGCACTGTCGGTGGAGAGTCGTCCCGGCGGCTTTCATGTGCGGCCCGTGCCGATCGACCAACCATTCAGCGAGTCGTAGGCCCGTTCGGCCGCTCGGTCGGATGGCGGCTCTCAACTCCCGCATGGGGTTCCTTGGCAATGGGCACCGTCTAGCCATGTCATCAGGGTTGTGTTCGGTTGCCCGCAGTCCGATCGCGCTACGGGGCGCTGGAACTGGCGTGACAGGTCAAGCTCTGCTCAGAGCAAGGACGCGAGAGCTGCAGGATTGCGAGCGGCATCCTCCAAGAGACGGCTCACGGCCTCCACGTCGAGTGGTCGTGCGAAAAGGAATCCCTGACCGGTGTCGACGTTCTCGGAAGCCAGCTTTACACGCTGGCCGTCGTTCTCGACGCCTTCGGCGACTGTTTCGAGCCCGAGCGCCTTGCCCAGCTGAACCATGGCATGGACAAGGGCTACCGCCTCGGAAGTCTCGGTAATCCCCGACACGAACGACCGGTCAATCTTCAGCACGTCGATCGGGAACTGGCGTAGGTAGGCCATCGACGAGTATCCGGTTCCGAAGTCGTCAACGGCCAAACGCACCCCGAGCGCCTTGAGCAGGGTGAGCCGACCAACGGTGTCATCGACATTGTGCATCAAGGTGGTCTCGGTGAGCTCCAAGACGCACAGGGCAGGATCGAAGCCGCTGGTGGTCAGGGCATCGTGCACATCGGCGACGATCTGGTCTCGGTCGAGCTGTTTGGCCGAGACGTTGATCGAGACGGTGACGCGGTGGCCCTGGCGCTGCCAAGCCGCACCCTGTCGGCAGGCTTCTTCGAGCACCCATCGACCTACCGGCACGATCAGACCGCTGGCTTCGAGGGCCGGAATGAAGTCATCAGGCAGGATCACCCCCCGGGTGGGGTGACGCCAGCGAAGGAGCGCCTCGACACTGCTAAAGGCCCCCGAGGACAGATCGAAGGTGGGCTGGTAGAGCAGAAAGAACTGGTCGGCTTGGAGGGCGGCATGCAGATCCACCTCAAGAGTTCGGTGGTCATCGACGGCCTCTTGCATCGCAGGGGCAAAGACCACTGCGCACTTTTTGCCGGCGGCCTTGGCCTGGTACAGCGCGATGTCAGCGTCGCGCAGCAGCTCGTCGGGGGTGGCCCGCCTGCCTTCGGCGATGCCGATACTGGCTGTCACTGTGAGAGGAGCGTCGCTGCCGGCGATCTCGAAAGGGGTGGCCAGCACGTCGAGGATGCGCTCGGCCACCATTTCGGCTCCTGCGGCCAAAGAGGCACCCTCGGCCAGCACCACGAACTCATCACCCCCGAGACGTCCGACCGTGTCTTCTTGGCGAATGGCACTCATCAACCGCGCCGCCACCCCGGCCAACAGTTGGTCGCCCGCGGCGTGACCCAAGGTGTCATTGACGTCCTTGAAGTTGTCCAAGTCCAAGAAGAGGACGGCCACCGGGGTGTGCTCGCGCCGGGACCGGGCCAGCATCTGGTCGATCCGGTCGAGGATCAAGGCCCGATTGGGCAACTCGGTGAGAGGGTCATGGAGCGCCAGATGGTGGAGCTCGCCGGTGCGCTCGTCGACAAGTCCGAGAGCCCGAGAGCGGCCTGTTCCCAGCACGTAGATCAATGTTCCGAGCAACAAGCTGAGCACGAACCCCGCCAAGAGGAGGGCCAGTGCGTTTTCGTTTCCGAGCACTCCGGACCCATCCACCATAGCGAAGGTCTCGACCCGCCAGCCGTTGTGAAGATTGACGGAGGTCGACTGCGATCCCGCGGGCGCCGCACCCGCCTTGAACGTGACCTTGGACGAGCCAGACCCGTATTGGAAGGCCACCGCTGTCCCCGGGTGACCATTGAGCGCTTGGTGAAGGTCGAAGCTCGGCAGGGTCGTCAAGCCCACAATGCCGAGCGCGCTTGGAGTGCCGACTTGGGAGGTGGCCGGTATCACGCCATCGGCGTAGATGGACGTTTCAACCGACAGGTAGTTCTTCTTCCCCGCCGTATACGGCAGGTACTTGTCGCCCGACTGTAAAGAGTTGAACTCGGCGGCAAGAGGGCCAGAGCAAAAGTCGTATCCAGGAGGTGTTTGGGGGAAGTCGTTGACATACTCAAGATCTGCGAGGCAGTAATAAGGTCTGATTCCCGGAGGTGTGATCTGATAAGAGTGCCCCGGCAGCAGGGGCTGCGGCGGATCAGCGTTCATGCGGGCGATGAACTGGGAGAGTTGTCCGGGCCGAACGATTGCGATATACGCCAATCCACCCACCTCGGGAAAGCGCTTCGCTACCTGCATCGTGGCTATCCAACTCAGAAATTGGGCGTTCGTGGCGTTCGGGTTGGCGACAACAAAGGCTTGCGCACTTATGACGAGGCTATCTTGCTGTTGAATCGCGAGCTTGAGTGTGGAGGCAATTCCCATCGACGACGCGGTGAAGGACACTTTGGACCTCTCCGCATCGTTGTACGCAACGACAGACGCTCCGAGCACGGAACCAACGGTAACGAGTACGACCAGCAGCGCCGAGGCGATCAGCCAGATGCGTCTCGGGTGGCTCATCGGCTGAGCTTCCGTATCAGTGGCTCAACTTCAGAGATGATGTGAAGCTGCGCTGGCATTGCTTGGACACGAACCATCGAGACCTTCTCTCCTCATGGCAGATTTTCCATTTGTCCTTCTTTAGCGACAATGGGTCGATTTCTCCGATGCCCATAGAGCCATTGGTCCCTAGCCGCCTCATGGCAACCAAATGGCGACTCGTGCGCAACCTGGTTCTTATCCTGTAGATCACGCTGTCTTCTTCATGCGAAGGAACTCGCGTTCGGTGACAGGTAAACATTGTGATTTGGCGAAAGCCAATGCCTTCAGGCAACCGTGGCAATCCCAACGACTTGAGGAACAATTCGACTTCGTCGGGTGGCAGCGAACGAGCGAAGAGAAAGATTAACGCCAGGTTGCGCAGCGACTCCAAGGGTGCTGACGTGGAAGCAGGGACTAATCCCACTAGCAGTACGGAAGCGCAAATATCGCAAGCACCACCGCGCTACCTTGGCCCACTTTGACATCCACGCGACCAACTTGGACGAGTCGCATGTCGCAACATTTCTGTACTTACCCAACCATTGGGCACTAGCGGCATTGAAGGAATCCCCTTTGTTGAGCCACCCCTTATGCGAGCGTTAGCTGTTGTTGGTTGAGCCAGGCTTCTACGAACTCGACTGGGGTAAGCCAGCCGTGTGCGCTGTGAGGCCTGTGCATGTTGTCCTCGATTCTCCAGTCGTTGAGAAGCACCCGGGCCTCGAGGACGGTCTCAAAGAGCTGGCCGTTGAACGATTCGATCCAGGCGTTCTGCCACGGTGATCCGGGGTCGATGAAGACGGTATCGGTGCCGTTGAAGCGGCACCAGTCGGCCACGGCGCAGGTGATGAACTCGGGCCCGTGGTCAAAGCGCACGTATGCGGGTGCCCCGCGCGCGGCGGCCAATCGTTCGAGACAAGAGACCACCCCATCGGCGCCGATGGAGCGGTCAACGTCAATGGCCAGGCATTCACGGCTGTACTCGTCGATCACGTCAAGAGAACTCCCGGCGTCAGTTCGAAGCCAAGATTCGTCGGCAGGAGATACTGAGGTACCTCGACGACAGCGCAATCTCTCTACTCACTAGGGGCACTCAACGCGCACTCGCCCAGCACTTCAAAGTGAGCGAGGCCACAATCAGCCGAGACATGAAGGGCATACTCGCCGAACAGGGAGGGGGGGCGGAAATGTCTCCTGTGCGGCGCCACAGCACTCGACTCTGAAGCGAATGACGAACTGGAGCGGGCCGAAGATGCCTTACTTGAGCGCCTGGGAATCTGACTCGGTCTCGCTTGCCCGGAAGAACGTGAGGCACAACGCAATATCGATCCAGAACCACTTGGGCGCCCTCCAACCACACATCTCGGGCAGAATCGAAGGCCGACCGGCAACATGACGAAGCGAATCACCATTGCCGATCTGACGGAAGCTGCCGCGCTTCTACGCAAGATCCTCCAGGTTTTCCCGCCCGAAGAGGACCGGCCACGTGACGCCGTCCTCCGTCGACGAACCGAAGGTGCCATCGCCGCAGCCGAGTTAGCGGCGGGAGAAAACTCTCCCCGGACAAGTGGCGCGGATTCGTAGAGCCCACAGCGGCTGCAGAGAGAGCGCTTGTCCTTCACTGATGTGGAGCGACTTGCCGCAATAGTCCCGAGGAGCGCTTCGCCGTGACCTGACGGCGTGTTTGCGCACCGGACGCGCCGTGCGCCGACCGTCTCGCAAAGTCGGTCAGCGTAAGAACCGGATTCCCAACATGATCAACATCGTCGACCGGCCGGCCGAGGCCGACGATCGGGCGGTGCCGGGACATTGGGAAGGCGATTTGATCATCGGCAAGAAGAACCTCTCCGCTATCGGGACGCTGGTGGAGCGAACGAGCGGCTACGCCATGCTCGTGCACCTGCCTGACGGATACAAGCCTGAACAGGTCCGTGACGCTCTGGTCGCCAAGATTCAGACTCTCCCCGTCGCACTGCGTCGATCGCTTGCCTGGGACCAAGGACCAGAGATGGGTCAGTGGGAGCAGGTCCGCATCGCGGCAGACATCGAGATCTTCTTCTGCGATCCGCATTCGCCTTGGCAACGGGCCACCAACGAGAACACCAACGGCCTGCTGCGTCAGTACTTCCCCAAGGGCACCGACCTCAGCGTGCACAGCGCCGAGCATCTCGACTGGGTGGCTGACGAGCTTAACGACCGACCCCGCAAGCGCTTAGGGTTCTACAAGCCGATCGAACGGATCGGAGACCTGCTGTTGCGATGACCGCCAGAATCCGCCGAACGGCTTGTGGGAACTGGCTCACGGTAATGGGTCAAGAAAGGCCGAACGCCGAATCGGGCGCGACACAAGCGTTCGCTTGAGTTCGTTCAGCCGAACGTTCTGTGCGCCCCGGTCCTGACGATCTGGGATGCAGCGCGGCGGTGAAAGGCTGAGCATTCTGGGGCACCCGTGTCGGTGGGAGGAATCGCGTACGAATGGTGCACTCTGGCGAGAGAATGCCGATAACTAGCTCCAGGTCATCGGTACGAGTCTCAGGTGTTCAGAACCGTCCGCGCTTCCGTGGCCAGGAGGTGCTGGTACGAAGTCCGAAAGGAGGGTAGCTACCTCGACGACTGGCGACAGCGACACCAGACTTCATGCAATGCTCCTCAGCTGCAACATCGTCGGAAGTCCTTCGTGATGTGAATCAGGTTCTTCGCGTCGCCTGGTACCGCTTCCGGGCCACCTTCGGCCGCCGGTGGGGGGGATACCTCGCCATCGTCGTGCTCGTCGGTCTCGTTGGCGGCCTCGCCATGGGTGCGATCGCTGGCGCACGAAGGACCCAGTCGTCGTATCCGACGTTCCTGGGCAGCACCAACCCGTCTGACCTGACCGTCGCGGCATTCTCACCGAACTCCAACCGCTCGTTCGGCTCGACGGGGTTGACGACCAGGATCGCCCACCTGCCCGGCGTGCAACGGGTCAGAGTCCTCGCCGGGCCGGAAATCGTGGCGCTCGGTTCAGACGGCGCTCCAATGGTCGGCGCCATAAATGACGTGACGACAGTGGGCAGCGTCGACGGCGAATTGGCCGTCCAGGACTGTCTGACGGCCGTCAAGGGCCGGTTGGCCGATCCGGGACGAACCGACGAAGTCACGATGACCGCGAGCGCGGCCGAGTTGATCGGCGTGCACGTCGGCCAGGTGATACCGCTCGGGTTCTATACCGGCGCGCAGACCGAACAGGCCGGCTTCGGCACTCCGGAGGTGATGCCTCGCCTCCGCGTGCGGGCGAGGTTGGTCGGGATCGTCGTGTTCGACAACCAAGTGGTCCAAGACGACATCGACCGGGCGTACGGCTTCATGGTGGTGACCCCCTCCCTCATCCGTCGGGTTGTCGGCCTGTCCCCTGCCGCTGCTGCGCCAGTGGAGTACGGGCTCCAGCTCGACCGTGGGAGCGGGGTGGCCCGCACGGTGGAGCAGGAGTTCATCCGCACCCTGCCTCCGGGCGCGGCGTATGAGATCCATGCGACCTCGTTGGTGGCGGCCCAGGTGGAGCTGGCCGTCAAGCCGGAGTCGGTCGCCCTCGGTGCGTTCGGGGTCATCGCCGGCCTCGTCGCCTTGGTGCTGGGGATACAGGCGATCTCGCGCCAGCTGCGGTGGGGAGACGAGGAGCGGAGGGTGCTTCGGGCTCTCGGAGCCGGCCCGGTCACCGCGGCTGGTGACGGGCTGATCGGCGTCCTCGTCGCCGTGCTCCTCGGCTCGGCTCTGGCCGTCGCAGTGGCGGTGGGACTCTCCCCGCTCTCCCCCTTCGGGCCGGTGCGGCCCGTTTACCCCGATCCGGGGATCGCCTTCGACTGGACGGTCCTCAGCGTTGGCTTCGCGCTCTTGGTCGTCGGCCTGGGATCGGCCGCGGCCGCGTTCTCCTATCGCGGCGCACCGCACCGGGTGTCGCGGATCGGGTCGCGAAGGACTCGAGGGTCGAGCATCACCCGCGGTGCCGAAGCCGCAGGAGTGCCGGTGGCCGGCGTCGTGGGGGTGCGCTTCGCACTCGAGCCGGGTCGGGGTCGCACCGCCGTGCCAGTGCGCTCGGCGTTGTTGGGAACCGTCCTGGCCGTCGCCCTGTTGGTTGCCACCCTCGGTTTCTCGAGCGGGCTGCACACCTTGGTGTCGACGCCGTCGCTCTACGGGTGGAACTGGAACTACATGCTCAACCCGAGCACCGACGTCCCACCCCAAGCCATCAAGCTGCTCAACACAGACCCCGACGTCGCCGCCTGGAGCGGGGCACAGCTTGCGAACTCCCAGATCGATGGGGAGACCGTACCGACGCTGGTAAGCGCCAGTACGCATCCTGTCGTGACACCACCAGTCCTGGCGGGACACGGGCTCGACGGCGAGGACCAGATCGTGTTGGGTCCGGCGACGTTGGCCGTCCTGCACAAGCGCGTCGGCGACACGGTCATCGTGAGCTACGGAGCCCCCGATGACGCGCCGGTCTACATCCCACCGACCAGAGTGCGGATCGTCGGCTCCGCGACGTTTCCCGCGGTGGGCTTTTCCAGCTTCATCGCCGACCACACCTCGATGGGCACCGGAGCACTGGTCGCTCCCGGGATCGTCCCACAGGCATTCCACCGGGCCCTCCTCAGCCCGGACCCGAACTTGAACGGCCCGGAGATGGTCTTCGTGCGACTCCGGCCTGGCGTGGGGGTCACGGCGGGCCGCGCCAACTTGCAACACGTCGCCGATGTCTCCGACAAAGTCTTCGCTGGCGACCCGAATGCCGCCGGCAACAACGTCACCGTCCTCGGCGCACAGCAGCCCGTCCAGGTCGTGAACTACCGGAGCATCGGAGCGACGCCGGTCGTGCTCGCTGGAGGGCTCGCCGCAGGCGCGATCGTCGCGCTGGCGCTCACGCTCGTCGCCTCGGTCCGCCACCGAAGACGTGATCTCGCCCTCTTGAAGGCGCTCGGATTCACCCCGCGACAGCTCACGGCTGTGGTCGCGTGGCAGGCAACGGTGACCGCGGCGGTCGGCGTCATCGTGGGGATCCCGGTCGGGATCATCCTCGGACGCCAGCTCTGGACCCTCTTCGCCCGCAACATCGATGCGGTCCCCGACCCCACCGTACCGGTGGTCTCGGTGATCCTCGTCGGCATCGGTGTCCTTGTCTTCGCCAACCTCGTTGCCGCCCTCCCCGGCCGGATCGCGGCACGGACCCCAACCGCGTTCGTGCTGCGGGCGGAGTGAGCCATGAATATCCCCTAATGCCTCGTATTCCCAAGCGGGATGTGTGGCATAAGTGCCGTTCATCGGCATTCGCGAATACATAACGCGGCGACCGAACGACAGCACGTTCGACGTCCGGAAGAGCGCGGAACGACGGTTATCGCGTCCCTGGGAGGTCGGACGACGTGGGTCAGCCGGGCTTCCCATTGAGGGATCGGCGGATCCTGGCGGTCAACGCAACAGGAGCGGTCCGATCTGTTCGATCGGCTTACGGAACGCTAATCGTTTGCGGGGTCGATCGTTGAGTTCCGCCGCGACCTTGTCAAGGTACTTGTCGTTGTGCACTGACAGATCGGTGCCTTTGGGGAAGTACTGACGAAGCAGGCCATTGGTGTTCTCGTTCGTTCCTCGCTGCCAAGGCGAGTGCGGATCGCAGAAGAAGATCGCGATGTCGGCGGCGACGGTCACTTGCTTCCAGTCACGCATCTCGACGCCCTGGTCCCACGTGAGCGACCCCCGGAGCAACTTGGGTAGAGTCTTGATCTTCGCCGCGAGAACGGGAGCGAACTGCTCGGGCTTATAACCATTGGGCAGGTGCAACAGCATGGTGTAGCCCGTTGTGCGCTCCACCAGCGTGCCGATCGCTGAAGCGTTCGCTTTGCCGATGATGTTGGGTCGGACCGGAGCGCCCTGCCAGCCTTTGAGCTGGTGGGTTTCTCCGGTCCGCCCGCCGAACCGGACGTGCGGCTCTCACCGCATCCGGCTCTCCACAGGTTCATGCCGTTGGTGCGGGTGATCCTTTCGTCGTGACGCTCGTCCATGGTGTGGGGATGCTGGCGTGCCGGTAGCGGTATCGAGTGACCGGCACCGCTCGTGGCCGGAACATTGCCACTCCGTCTTCGCTGATCTCCCAGCTTGGGAGGTGACGATGGCGGATCGTTCCCCAGTTCGCCTTCGGGTGACGTTTGCGGACCCAGCTGACGATCCGCCACCAGGCGTATGCGTCAACGTAACTGAAGGTCTGTTTGGACACCCCGTGGCGAAAGTAACTACACCAGCCCCGCAGCACCGGATTCACCCGGCGCAGCAGGTCGGCGAGCGATCGATGCCTCGACCGGCGGGTGAGGGCACGGACCTTTTCCATCACCGAGGCCAACGACCTCTTCGATGGGTAGGTGTACACCTTGCGCTTGTCTGATCCTCGCTGGAGCCTCCGCTGGATGCGGAACCCCAAGAAGTCGAACCCCTCGTCGATGTGGCAGACCTTCGTCTTCTCTTCCGACAGGCGCAATCCCATTGGAGCGAGCACCGATGCAACCTCGTCGCGCAACGCCTCGGCATCTTCCCGGCTCCCGGACACCATGACCACAAAGTCGTCCGCATAGCGGACGAACCTGTTGATGGCGCCGCCAGCATGGCGATGCTTGGAGCGTTTCCATTCCGAACCGAGTGCTTCCCACTTCGCGGTGAAGTGCTCGTCAAGGACGGATAGCGCAATGTTGGCCAACAGCGGTGAGAGGATCCCGCCTTGGGGGGTGCCGGCGTTCGTGTCCCTGTGGACGGCATCCTCGCTGAGGATTCCGGCCTTCAAGAACGCCCTCACCAGACCCAAGACACGCTTGTCCCCGATGCGACGTCGCACCCGGCCCATCAGGGCCACGTGGTCGATCTCATCGAAGCACGCCGTGATGTCTCCTTCGAACACCCACTCGTAGTTGCGAGTGGGCGAAGCGAAGAAATGGATCTCGGCGATAGCGTCTTGGGTGCGGCGCTTCGGGCGGAAGCCATAGGAACATGGCTTGAAGTCCGCCTCGAAAATGGGTTCGAGCACCAGCTTCAAGGAGGCTTGCACCACTCGGTCAGCGGCGGTCGGGATGCCAAGACGGCGGAGCTTCCCACTCGCCTTGGGGATCATCGTCTCCCGCACCGGCATCGGGGAGAATCGGCGTGCCTTGAGGTCTTCTCTCAGCTCACCGAGCAACTTCGCAATACCGAAGACGATGGAGCGAGGAACCACTCCATCGACACCGGCCGAGCGTGCCCCCTTGTTCCCCCTGACCCGGCTCCACGCCACGACGAGGAAGGCCGGGTCAAAGACGAGGTTGTAGAGGTCATCGAAACGACGACCAGGATCACTGATCGCCCATTGGTGCAGCTTCGTCTGCATCTCGTGTACCCGCTGCTCGGCCTCATCGAGGTCGGGCCACAGATCGCCGGTATTCACCAGCGAACTCCACGATCGCCATTGATGCTGCGATCCTGCTGGGTCCCTTCGCCATGTGACCGGCTTTCCCGGACTCGGACTACTACGGACCTTCCGTCCCATCCCGGCAGCATCAGCCGACGACGGACCTTCCCGCCGACCAGCTGGTTGCTGGCCGGTGAGGGGACCGCCGGGATGGTTCCCACGTTCACTGCTGACCGTTCGACGAATGAGGCGCCCAGCTATGCCCCTGCGACCTCGCCACGCCTACGCCGCAGACATTCAGCGTGGCCTCCGGGGCGGTGACCTGTTTCCGCCCCAAGAGTTCCCCGCCCAACTGCTGCGGGTGCGCGTCGCGATCCAGCCCAGATCCACCAGGTTCGAGCTGGCGGGATGCTTTAGAGGCCTTCAGACGCTGGTTTCTCACGTACACCTTTTCGTCTCGCTTGCCGGACCCGGACCGTCTGGCAGTGCCGATCCGTCCCGTCGTTGTCAGGGCTGCTCCCACCTTCCCCTGCGACTCCAGGGTCAGGCTGCCCTCAGCTTCAATCGGAATGCTGCGACATCCCGACGGCGATGTCCTTTCATCACCGCACGGTCAAACAGCGCCTCGTGGCGCACGAGATCACCTTCCCAGTGCCCCGGGACAGCCCGATCGGCGGCCACGGCGGGCCGTTCCGAGACGTTGATCATGTCGGGCAGCACACGGTTCTTGCGCTGGGATCCTTGGCGGTTGGGTTGGCGCAACGCTCGGCCGGTGCGTAGGCATAGCGCCAGGTCACGGCGGAGCGCGCCCCGGGACTGCACGTAGATGGACTGGTAGATGGTCTCGGTTGACACCCACATCTCCGGATCGTCGGGATAGTCGTCGCGTAGGCGCCCGGCGATCTGCTCGGGCGAGTACCGCTTGGCCAGATCGTGCTCCACGCGCGCCCGCAGCGCCAGGTTCGTGGCCAACTTGGCCGGTTTGGGACGAGAGGCGCGTCCATAGGCCAGTGCGTGCGCCGTCGTGGCTCGATACCGGCCGCTCGGATCACTGTTGCGGGCGAGCTCTCGAGAAATCGTTGAGGGACTGCGGCCCAGGCGCACGGCAATGGATCGGATCGATTCACCGGCGGCCCGTCCCAACGCCACCTCCTCTCGCTCTTCGAACGAGAGATATCGACCTTCGAGACCGCGACCCCGGCGAGGCCGGACCCCACCGGACTCGCGTAGCCAAGCCAAACCACGATGTCGGTACGTACCGGCCAACCACGCAGCATCGGTGAGGAACTCACCGGACTGCCAAGCGGCCCAGAACGGCTGGATCAGGTCAGGCAGCATCTGGTTGGAGAAACGAACGCCCATACAACACCCTCGCATTCATGAGTGTTGCGACCACCGCGAGGACCCAAGG
>CAVWJS010000009.1:0-77101 GCA_963755495.1 uncultured Acidimicrobiaceae bacterium | reverse complement strand
CCGCCCGACCACCTCACGAAGAAAGTTGCGGTGTTGAAGGGGTACCTCGGGATTGAGGACAAACATCCGGAGGTCGCCGCCCTTGAAGACGAGGCACTGCGGCTGCGGCGGTCCACTCCCCCAGCTCGGCCGGCTGGGAAACCCGGCCCGCTACCGACCGGTGGTATGTCCTATCGAGAAATCGGTGCGAAGTTGGGCCGCAGCGAACGGTGGGCGAACCTGGCTGTGGCGGCCGCCGAGCGGCGGGAAGATGCCCAGGGATCTGGTCGGGGCCACCTCGAGTTCGACGGTTCGATCCTCGCCTTGCGGAAGTTCACATCCTCGGAGCTCCTCGATGCCGGATTCAATGTCAGTGTGGTCGCTCAACGGCAGGGACACGGTCCCGAGGTCCTTACGCGCCACTATTCAAAATCGCGCGCTTCATCGGACAAGCGAGCCGCCGAGCACCTCGGTCGCGTTGTGCACGGCAAGAGCTAAGAATTATGAGCTCGATTACGAATGCGTGTTCCAGGCTCAGAGGTTCCTTACCCATGACGTCTATACAAGAACGCAGAAGGACTCACTGCCCAGCGATCGTGGCAACCCCTACCCAGAATCCGGGGAATGGACCCGGGGAATCGAGCTGGTCCCCCGTTACGAGGACCGTCCAGACAAGCAGCGCACATGCCGCAATTGGAGCGGCCGGAACACCGCTTACTGAGATGGGCCAAAGAAAGTGGAGCCCCTTTGATGCTGTAGTCACCGGGCCGACATAGCGCTCGTTCTGTTTGTGCAGCTTCTCCAGCGCTCGGTCTCGTTTCTTTTCAGGAAGTCGTGGCTCGGGGCGTTGCTGCCCAGCGAGAATTCTCCTATTGAGTTTCGTCGCTACTAAAGACCCGCTCTAGCACCTTCGGGTCTGCCCAGACTTTGGTTAACTCCTAACCTGTCGAGTACTCACTCGCAGGAAGGATGTGGACCATGGCCAAAGCCTTTCCCGCCGAGTTCCGTCGCGACGTCGTCGCCGTCGCTCGCAAACGGGAAGCCCCGCTCAACCAGATCGCCAAGGACTTCGGGGTGTCAGAAGCGACGCTCCACAACTGGCTCAAGAGAGCCGACATCGACGAGGGCGTTCGTGACGGCGTGACGTCGTCCGAACAGAAGGAGCTGCGCGAGGCGCGCAAGCGGGTCAAGCTCCTTGAGCAGGAGAACTACATCCTTCGGCGGGCGGCGGCCTATCTGGGGCAGCAGACCCTCCCAAAATGACCTACCCGCTGGTTACGGATCTGGCGGACGAGGGTGTCCCCGTCGCCGTGACCTGTCGGGTGCTCGGCTTCTCCAAGCAGGCCTATTTCAAGTGGCGGGCCAAACCGGTCTGCGATCGAGACCTCTCCGACGCCTATTTGATTGATGCCGCCTTCGATGCCCACCACGACGACCCGACGTTTGGCTATCGGTTCATCTCTGATGAACTCGAGCTCTTGGGCTTCGTGGCTTCAGAGAATTGGGTGCAGCGTCTGTGCTCAATGCAGAAGATCTGGTCGATCCACGCCAAGAAGCGGGGCATGAACCGCCGGCCTGGCCCACCGGTCCACGACGACTTGGTCAACCGGGACTTCACCGCACCAGCGGCCAATGTGCTGTGGTTGACGGACATAACCGAGCACCCGACCACTTGGATTCCAGCAGTCGTCGCAACACCTCTTGGAGGTGATGGTGATGGCTGGTCCGAAGTACAGCAAGAGACAGAAGGAGCAGTTCTTCGATCTGATCGACAAAGGTGGAACGGCCGAGCTGCTGCAAGGTCAGCGGATGTGCATCCTGGGGCTGCCTACACATGGCTGCGCAACGCCGGGCTAACGATGCAACGAGCCACGCCGAGGATCTACTCGGCTGCCGAGAAAGCGGAGTTCTTCCGTGTCTCCTCGGGCGTCAAGCGCTGGCGCGATCCGGCCATGGTGCGGCGCTGGGTCGGCACCGGCATGATCGAAGCGCAGCGATCCTTCCAACGGATCAAGGGGTGCAAGGACATGGGCCGCCGTCGACGCCGTCCATGCCGAAGTGGCTCGACGTCTCGCTGAAGAGGAAGGAGGAGTCGTCACACCCACCAAGTACGATCAGGCTGCCGCCTGAACAGCTGTGGGACCGTCACCGAAATCCCACAGGACTCGGGACATCCTCGTGGCGCCCGTAGGTCCCACAGAGTCAGGAGGGTTCTCCGTCAGCTCTTCGATGTGGTTCTTGAATCACCCCGCCGACTCCTTCTCCTGCGCCCCTTCCGCCATGTGGCCCTTGATGGCGTTGACGACCGTCGGGTCGAGCAGCGTGGTCACGTCTCCCAGTGGCCGGTCGTCGGCGACATCGCGCAGGAGCCGGCGCATGATTTTGCCGCTGCGAGTCTTGGGCAACTCGGGCGTCAGCATGATCTGGCGCGGCTTGGCGATGGGGCCGATCTCGTGCGCCACGTGGTCGCGCAGCTCGGCCACCAACTTCTCCCCCGCCTCCCCCTCGACGTCGCTGGCCCCCTTGAGAGTGACGAAGGCGACGATGGCCTGGCCCGTGGTGGCGTCGTCGGCACCCACCACGGCCGCCTCCGCCACCGCCGGGTGGCTGACCAGCGCGTGCTCGACCTCGGTGGTCGAGATGCGATGGCCCGAGATGTTCATGACGTCGTCGACACGGCCGAGCAGCCAGAGGTCGCCGTCCTCGTCGCGCTTGGCGCCGTCGCCGGCGAAGTAGCGGCCGGGGAAGCGCTTCCAATAGGTCTCCATGAAGCGCTCGTCGTCCCCGTAGATGCCCCGCGTCATGCCGGGCCACGGCTCGGTGATGACCAGGTACCCCCCCTCGCCGTTGCCGACCGAGTTGCCCTCGTTGTCGATGACGTCCGCCGCGATACCGGGGAACGGCGTCATGGCGGCGCCCGGCTTGGTAGCGGTGATGCCAGGCAGCGGCGTGATCAGGATGCCGCCCGTCTCGGTCTGCCACCACGTATCGACGATGGGGCAGCGGTCCCCGCCGATGTGGGTGCGGTACCAGATCCAGGCTTCTGGGTTGATGGGCTCGCCCACCGAGCCGAGGAGGCGCAAGCTCGAGAGGTCGTGGGCGGCCGGCAGTTCCTCCCCCCACTTCATGAAGGTGCGGATGGTCGTCGGGGCGGTGTAGAGGATGTTGACCTTGTATTTCTCAATCAGCTTCCACCAGCGGTCACGGGTCGGCGTGTCGGGCGTGCCCTCGTACATGACCGAGGTCGTGGCGTTGGCCAATGGCCCGTAGACGATGTAGCTGTGCCCTGTCACCCAGCCGATGTCGGCCGCAGTCCAGAAGACGTCCGTCTCGGGCTTGATGTCGAAGATGAGGCGGTGGGTGGCCGACACGTGGGTGAGGTAGCCGCCGCTCGTGTGGAGGATCCCCTTCGGCTTCGCCGTCGTCCCGCTGGTGTACATGATGTAGAGCGGATGCTCGGCGTCGAAGGCCTCGGCCTCGTGCGTCTCGGGCTGGCGCGGCACCACGTCGTGCCACCACACGTCACGGGTCTCGTCCCATCCGACTTCTTGCCCCGTACGGCGCACGACCAGGACGCGTTGGACCTCGGGGCACCCCTGCACGGCCTCGTCGACCGCCGGTTTGAGGGCACTCGGTGAGCCCCGGCGGTAGCCGCCGTCGGCGGTGATGACGAAATGGGCATCGCAGTCGAGGATCCGGCCCCGCAGCGCGTCGGCCGAGAACCCGCCGAAGACAACGGTGTGGGGCGCACCGAGCCGGGCGCAGGCCAGCATGGCGACCACCGTCTCGGGGATCATCGGCATGTAGATGGCCACCTTGTCGCCCGACCGCACACCGAGCTCGCTGAGCGCGTTGGCCGCCTGGCTCACCATGGTCAAGAGGTCGTCATAGGTGATGGTCCGGGTGTCCCCGGGCTCGCCCTCCCAGTGGAAGGCGACCCGGGCACCCAGGCCGGCAGCGACGTGGCGGTCGACACAATTGACCGCCACGTTTAGCTTCCCGCCGACGAACCATTTGGCGAAGGGCAGTTTCCACTCCAGCACGTCCGTCCACGGGGTGTCCCATGTCAGACGCTTCGCCTGGGAGGCCCAGAAGGCGAGCGGGTCGGCCTCGGCCTCGGCGTAAATGCCGGGCTGGGCGTTGGCCTGCTTGGCGAACTCCTCCGGAGGGACGAAGGTCCTCGTCTCGTGGAGCAGGGCCGACAGCCCTTCTTTCTCACCATTCACGAAGTACCTCTCCTCTCATCTTCTCCAAGGCAACTCACCCAGGTCCTCGAAAACACATGGGCGTCCTTTTCGTCGACTGTCTTCTGGCTTCGGTTCGATAGCCCGCACGCGCGAACGGGACGCCATTGTCATTGCGACTCACCGGGCGAGCTGAGTGATCAGCAACTTTGAATATAAGCAGACAGTGAAATGTCGCCCGGATCAATCGTGGACCCGAGACTGCGCACATTCACTGTGACATCTCTGAGTGGTGAAACGTCGAAACAGTTATCACTGAACCGGACCTCTGAATCCGAACTCGATAGCTGCACCAGGTAGGCGTAGGAACTCGCGGAGACTGTAACTACCGCTTGAGCATCTCCGTTTGGCTGCGTGATAGTCATTGCGAGTTGGGGCGAGGTGAGAGGCAGATCCTTGATCGGCGCGAAGAAGAATCGATTGGCTGGAAACACTTGTTTCGCCGAATGCACCATCGCAACCTTGTCGAACAGTGGGCCTTCGACGCTCGACATCCAGACACAACGAGACGACCATGGATCAGCTGTAACGCGCAACCGATGTTCCGCAACTAGCTGGCCCGTAGTGAGCGACAGAATCTCAACGACCAGATCATCCTCCAACCCCTCGCGCCCGCTGTTTGACACCCAGAGTCCGAGTTCTCCGTTGTCATAGCGGAAGGACGCGATGGCCGACGAAAACGCTCGTTTCACGAAGTAGTAACTAACTTTCGGGAGGAGGCTGTGATCGATGATTGACCATGAGATGCCGGGCCATACATCATTGAGCTGCCAAATGAGCGTCCCGCTGTTGTGGGGTTGCATTTGCCGGTAGTGCTCGATTCCGAACTTGAGTCCTTCGGCTTGGACGGCCATCGTCGCTTGTATGTAACTGTCCAGATCAGTCGGCACACCTGTTTCAATCTCGAGAAGAGGCAGGACCTTGTCTTTCGGACTGTCCTTTACTCGGGCCAGAAAGCCAGGGCTTTCCAACGTCAGCTGGTCTCGCGGCAGCCACCTCTCTAACGTCGAGCGGGCCGGAGCTGAAAGGATCCCGAATTCACTAATGAACCTACCGTTGTCCTTCGCATACCTGTGAAAATGCATTGCTTCACCACGGTTGGGGTACTGCTCGGGATCACCAACACCAAAATCAATTCCATGCCATACCTCCCAGGCATGGCGGTCTCCATCGCTGACACCATTGACGCCTCGAGGGTCAATCTCTCCGTATGGACTTCCTGGCCAGTATTCGGCACCTGGGCTATGGCGTGCTACGACATCGGGGAGCAGTTGATGAAAGAATCCGTACCCCCAGTTCCCAGGCTCCCGCGATCGGTAGGCACCTTCGTGCAGTAGATGGACCTCGTTGTTCCCCGCCCACAGAGCGAGGCACGGGTGGTTACGAAGCCGGCGAACCTGGTATTCAGCTTCAAGCGCAACCTCTTTGTAAAGAGTCGGGTCGTCGCTGGGATAATCGATGCATGCAAACATGAAGTCCTGCCAGACGAGGACGCCTGCCTCGTCGCACGCTTCGTAGAACGTGTCCTGCTCGTATAGCCCGCCTCCCCACAAGCGCAGCATGTTCATGCCGGCATCACGTGCCATGTAAATCAAGGACCGTTGACGATCGTGGTCGAGACTGCCAACGAACATGCTGTCGGGCAAGTAGGCCGCACCCCGGGCGAAAACCGGTTCGCCGTTGAGGACAAATCGAAATGTCTGGCCGTCATCCGTCGTGTCTGCGGATCGGTCTAGATAGATGGTCCTTATGCCCACCTTGGCGGTGCCGAGATCAACGGGATTACTATCTCGAAGGAGGACGACCTCGAAGTTGTAGAGAGACGGGTCGCCAAGGTCGTGGGTCCACCAAAGGGATGCCTCTTCCACCACAACTCTCACTGATGCCTCGTGCAGGCCTACGGTGCCAGGAACGGAGATTCGTTGCATTATTTGGCGCCCGTCGGGGCTGCTGAGCATGATGATGGCAGCAAGGTTGGGCGCTGCCTCACTGACCATCACTTCGACGGTCACCATGAGCTCAGCGCTCGATGTCTTCCGGTCCACCCCCAGAGTTTGAACGTGGTAACCCGAGAGAGTAACCGGCTGTGTTCGAATTAGCTCGATAGGCCTCCATATCCCGATCGAGGGGAGCCGCGGAGCAAAGTCCCATCCCCAAGAGAAGATTGGTTTACGCCGGAGAGTAGCTCTTCCGCGGTCTTCGAATACGAATTCGGATGCTCCCTCAGCCGAGTCATCACGAGATTGGGCGAACAAGGCAGCAAGTTTGTCTCGCAGATCGTGAAATGAACTTGGCGGCTCGAGGCCTTCAAGAGGTGGGCTGAATCGCAAAACCAACTCGTTTTGGGACCGCACGAGTCCCGTTACGTCGAACTCGGCCGGCCGGAACATATTTTCGTGATGCCCGAGCTTCTGGCCATTGAGCCAAAGGTCGACCACAGTGTCCAACCCATGACAAAGCAAGCGGAGTGACGCACCGCTGTCGAAGCCTGGAGGCAAGTCGAAGGAACTTCGATACCACCAGTCACAATTCTCAATCCAACGCAATTCGGTTTCAGCGGACCCGAAATAGGGATGTGGAATTCTCCCCGCCGCCAAGAGACTTTCATGAACGCCCCCCGGAACGACGGCGGGACTCCAGGCCGCTGACGAATCGGGTGACTGCCCGATTGCGGTATTGGTAACCTGAAAATCACCCAAGGGAAATCTCATCGTGTGATCTTGCGACACCAGTACTCCTTCCTACAATCGACGCCCCTATTTAGGTCGAAGTCCTTCATGAGTCCGCGTCCAGCGGCAAAGCGACTCTTGCGCTTAAGCCAGTCGACGATCCGGCTTTACCGCTTCGCGCGATTGCCCGCTCGTCCGTACCCAAATAGCTGGCAATTACCTTGGGATCCTCACGTAGGAGCGTTGGACTGCCTTGGGCGATCACTCGGCCCGTCTCAAGGCAGTAGACGCGTCCGGACATGCTCATGATGAGGGGCATGTCGTGCTCGATCAGGAGAACCGATGCGCAGAGCTCCTTCTGAATGGCCACGATGAGCGGTCCGAAAGCTTCCGTTTCGCGTTGTGCCAAGCCTGCCGTGGGCTCGTCGAGGCACAGCATCTTGGCGTCGAGCGCTAGCAGGCCGGCCAACTCGACGATGCGCCGGGTCCCAGTCGAGAGATCCGAAATATACGTCTCGCGGAAGCGGTCAAGTCCGAGAAAAGCAGTGAGTTCGGACACCTCAGCCAAGGCCGCTTTGGCATGCCGCCGCGTTTTTGGTAGACCCAGCGTGCTCGAGAGCATCCCAGCGTTCTGTCTCGCTTCAAGCGCTACGAGGAGAGTCTCGTTGACAGTGAGCTCGGGAAAAAGATTTGCGGACTGAAACGTGCGACCCAATCCCAGGGAGGCTCGAAAGCCAGGCGACTTGTCCGAGACATCTTCACCAAGCAACGAGACTGCTCCGTCGGATGGGATGAATCCCCCGACGGCATTCATAAGAGTCGACTTGCCGGCTCCGTTGGCGCCGATCAGACCTACGATTTCATTTGGATGGACGTCGATGCATACCTTGTCGACTGCTCGTAATCCACCGAACTGCACCGTGAGATCCTTCACAGTGAGAACTGGATCCGAATCCATAGCGACCGGTTCTGGGCGCCGACGAACGACCGCTGCCACGCTGGGACGCTCAGCCATTGGTTGGTCGCCCAGCCTTCGGTCCGCCCACGCCAAGATCGCGTCCGCGCAATCCCGAGGTGAGCTGGTTGAGCCCGCGGGGAAAGTACAAGAGGATTATCAAGAGCCCTAGGCTCGAACTCAGCAGCCCAAGAAGAGCGTTGTTGGGTGCAAGCGTGGGGACCCCGATCACAACGATTGCGCCGATGACCGCACCCGACACCGACCCCATCCCCCCGATCACCACCATGCACACGAGGTTGAGCGAGTCGTTGACCAGGAAGAAATCCTGTGTGAATGCGATGTTGGCATACGCACCCGCCAACAACGCACCGCCAAGACCAGCCAGCGTTCCGGACAAAGCGAACGCCTGAAGCTTCAGCCGGACCGGGCGAACTCCGTACGCTGTGGCTGCCACCTCGTTGTCCCGCAAAGCCTTGATGGTGCGGCCAGCACCGGTGTTCCGCAACCGACTGAGGAACAGGACAACGAGGGCCAGTACGCCGAGCACGACGTAGTAGTAGGTCCGCTGTCCCGGGAACTCGAGAAACCACAATTTGCCTGGAACAAAAGGAACATTTTGCCCATCGGGCGAGTTGCTCGAGAAGAATGGTAGGTAATAGAAGTACTGCTGAGCGGTAAGAGCGAGCACGAATGTAACGACGGCCAGGTACAAGCCCCGAACGCGGATCGAGCCGATTCCGACCCCGAGAGCGAGTAAACCCGAGGCGACCGCGGCAGCCACGATGGACGCCCAGAAGGGAACACCAGCTGTGACTAGCCGCGCCGCAAAGAGGGCCGCCAAACCGGCGAAGGCCATCTGGCCAAGGGAGAGTTGGCCCAGCCAGCCGGTGAGAACCGTCAGCGAAGATGCACAGATCGCAAATCCCAGCACTGCCGTATAGAGCTGCTCGCTCGAAGGCTGGTTGTGGACGAGAGGCAGGATCACTGCGATGAGGCCGAGTAGCAGGATTCCGCTCTTGTCGATATTGCGGGCCCACCATACTGATTGCAGCCGTGCGGGAATCGGGCGCGACCTTGGGGAAAAGGCAAAGACCCCTGAATCTTCCCCCCCTTCTTGCTTGGCGAAAATGATCGCGACAAACACGGCAATGAACAACAGGAGATCCGTAACACCAGGCGTGGCCAGGAAGTTGTAGGTGAAGACGCTTTGCACGACGCCAATGACCACGGCCGCCGCTACGGCGACCCTGAAGGACCGCAAACCGGCGATTACGGCGGCGGCCAGGCCGAATGCAAGGGTCTCAGGGCCGAGGAGGGAAATACTTGCAGCGCTCGAGGTCTCGCCAGCGAAGAGGATGACCGACAGGGTCGAGAGCACGGCGGCGATCGACCAGACCATCGTCGAGACCTGTTTGGGCGAGATCGACGAAAGCCGGGCGAGCGCGGGGTTCGTGGCGGCGGCCCTCACGGTCTTGCCGATGGCAGTGTGGTCCAGAAACACAATAAGAGCGATCACAGCAATCGGGGCCAAGATAAGGATGCCGAGATCCGCACCCCGAACACTGACCGATCCGATTGTCCAGGTGCTCGACCCAAAGGTGGCTGGGAAGTGGACACTGGTATCGGCTGGTTGGGGAATCTTAAAGGCGATCACCTCGGCTAGCCCACTGATGCCGATAGTGGAGACCAGCACGACCACTCGGGGGGAGTGACGCAGCCGCCGGATAACGGCTATCTCGATGACCGCGCCAAACACCAAGCCGGCCAGCAGCGAAATGGCCAGGGCGGCCCAGAAGGGGACGCCGTACTGGACAACCAAGAGGGCGAGGAGAGCTGCGCCAATGGTGCCGATACTGCCAACGGCAAAGTTGATGATCTTGGTGGCTCGATACACGAGGATCACGCCCACCGCAATCAGAGCGACGGCAAGCCCTTGGATGACGCCGGTGTACACGATCTGTGAATTGATCCAACCGACCGCCAACATCACGCTGGGACCTCGCCGCCTAAAAACACAGCTCGGGCCAGGTCGTCTCGCTCGATGAGATCGGCGATCGCACCCTCGAAGCGAACCTGGCCCTTTTCCAAGAAGACTGCTCGATCTGCTATTGCCGCGGCGACGTTGAGCGACTGTTCAACGATAACCATGGTGATGCCTTCCGATTTCAGCCGAGCGACAACCTCAATAAGCTCCTGCACAACGATCGGTGCGAGTCCGAGAGAAAGCTCGTCGATCATTAACACTGCAGGATCGTGCAGGAGAGCAATGGCCAGAGCCAACATTTGCTGTTGGCCACCCGACATGGTGTCGGCGCGGCGGCCCCTGCCTTCCGCCAGGGTCGGGAACAGGTTGAGAGCACGTTGAATCCGGGCCTCAAGATCAGCCTTGTCTCGCCGATAGGCGTAGCCGCCCATCTCGAGGTTTTCCATCACGGTCATGTCCCCGAACACGCCGCGACCCCCGGGTAGAAGATGGACACCAAGTTTGGAGCGCTGTTCTGGGGTGGTGTATGTCAACGTCCTACCATTTAGGCGGATGACTCCACGATCGGCAGTGGAGAGGCCGGCGGCAACGCGTAGCGCCGTCGACTTACCGGCGCCGTTGGTCCCGAGCAGAGCCAACACCTCACCCTTTTTCACCTCGAAACTCACTCCAAAGAGAACCTGGACGTGGCCATAACTGAAGTCGATGTTGTTCAGCTGGAGTACCGGAATAGCCTCGGGATCATCAGCTTGGCGTCGATGCTCCTCCTGTTCCTCGCGTAGCTCGAGCACCACGAGTGAGAGGTCGTTGCGAATGAAATGCGAGCCCCGGATGATCATGACCCCACCGACGATGGTGGTGGGAATGATGAGAATTATGACGGCGGCCCGGGCGCCAAAGGCCTGATCGAGACCAGCCGACAGGATGGCACCGCCCGTCGCCCCGATGAAGAAGAGATAGATGGAGCCCACCGCGCCGGTGATGCCGCGCAGGTGGTAGGGGGCCACGGAAGTGAGTACTGGCCCCACCATGGAAAATGCACACATGGACAGGGCCGTGCTCAAGACAGAGAAGGCCGCCCACAGGATGGCGTTCGGCATGAAGTACTGGATGGGCACTATCACGGCGACAGGCAGAATGATCTTGCCGATAAGTGCAAGGGCTTTCGCTGGGTCACGGCGGTACAGGTTGTCGTAATACCTCCCCACAAACGGCAGGGCGACGAGCACCCCCACGCTTGCCGCGGTGCCGACTAGGCCGCGACGAAAGGCATCGAGACCGTACTGCTGCTTAAGGAATAGATTGCCGAGGACGGGCGCTGTGAACAGAGCGAAACCCATAGCCGTGAAGCCGATGAGGACCATCTTCATGGTGCGGATCTTCATGATGCGCGTCCAAGCCGCTTCGAGCGAAGGAGGGACGGGCTTCGTGTCGTCAATCACCTCACCCAGAACGTCAAGCTTTTCATGCTGACCTCGTGGGGGCTCCTTGAGCCGGAAGGCGATGACAGCGACCACAAGGGCGGGAACACTCAGGATATAGAAGGACCAACGCCAGCCGTTCGGCCCCCCGACGACCGTGGCGATTGTACCCACCAAGATTGGACTCAACGCCGTGGCGAATCCTGTGGCCATCCCCATAGCCGAGAAGATCCGTCCTCGCAGGCTAATTGGGTACGTGTCAGCGAGCAGTGTGCCGTTCACTGAGTAGGCCGAGGCCTGCGTTACCCCGGCGCCAAAGCGGGCGAGGAAAAACGTGAAGATGTTCGTCGCCAGCCCTGAGAGGAAAACCATGATGCCAAAGAAGAACGTCGCCCACCCGATTAGGGGTGCGCGGCGGAAACGATCTGCCATCCAACCCAAAGGCAAGATTCCGACCACGAGAAACCCGCCCGAGATCCCGGCCACGAACACGATGACGCTGGAGCTGACATGGAACGAGGCCTGGATATTCGGGGCCAAGACGCCGAGACCGGCACTCTGCAGGTTGTCGAGGGCGACGATGAGGGCCAGGATGATGAAGGTCGTGTAGCCGGATTTACGCAAACCATCATGGAGCGACACGCGCTCCTCGCGTGCCCCGGGCAATAGGTCCTCGGGGAGAATCAGTTCCTCGGTATGCCTGGATGACGCCTGACGCTCCTGGGCAGTCTCCGCAACAAACCGGGCCAAGTGAGTCGGATCTTCACCGTCCATTGACATAGGTGTGACGGGATCGGTCATAGGGATGAGGTCGCTCCAAGCCAAATGGACCTAACGCTCGGCTTGGCTGAAGATCCTCGTTTCGCGGTGGCATGAGCGAGACTGAACGTCCCAGCGGATATCGGTCGCCGAGCAACGGTGCTCACTTGGTGATTTTGGGGAGAATGAATGAACAGAAGAAGCACTCTCGTCACGAGGAAATCCCGGCTACGCGGTGTTTGACTCGAAAGGCGAAGGCATTGCCGACGCTCTGGCCACAGGAATGTCGCCCAGCCTCAACTGGGCGTCGAAATCCGCAGCCGAAATGAAGCTGGCCCTGCTAAGGCTTCTGCAGGCCCACCGACCGACACCTCTACCTTCCGTGAAGCGGTCTTCGCCTTCGTAACCAGGTCGGAGTTCCCGAGTCCGTTCGCTCCAGTCATTCTGACCATCTCGGCGGATGCAGTCATCGAACCGTGACCTCATGTTGCCGCCGGTTTGCTTGCCGTGACGAGGTCGCCAGTAGAGGAGTCATAGTGGATGAGATACACAGGTCCACTTCCGTAGGGGAGGTTGCGAGCGAACGAAATGGGACCCCCCGCTCCGGGCATCACTACGTTTCTGAGTGATTCACCGGCCTTCGTGAAGGTAGCAGTATTCAAAGTCTTTCCGGCCGCCCTCGCAATGTCAACGAAGAGTGCCATGGTCTGACAAGCGGTAGCGGGAGCGACCCAGGTTGTCGTGCCCCCGGTCGCGGGAGCGCCAATCGGACTAGCAATCGCGTCCTTGGGATAGGCCTTCTTGATGACGCGGATGCAACTCTGCGTATCCGCGTCGTTCCATGTCGCCGCGAGCGATGGTGTCGGCGTGGCAGTGACGAGGCCCTTCAGGTAAAGCGGATTGCGGGTCTTGCTGGTCGCATATCCGCTGAGATCTCCCTGGCTGGTAACCACGAGCTGTGGTGCATAGGTGCTTTGGATGGCCTGTAGCCCGGAAGGCCAGATCGCGCTGGCTTGGCCAACAGCGACGACGAGATTCACGCCTGCATTCTTGAACTTCAATGCGATCGAGCCGATCTGTTGTGCTTCAGAGGTCGTGTCAGCCGTTGGCGCAGACTCAATAGCCGTCTGCACGACCGCTACGTGGTTCTTCTTGAGCGCAGGGAGGACAGCGGACTGCAACTCGGCATTGTCGACACTCGTGCCCACCACGCCAACCTTCTTACCCTTGAAGAGGCCGGACTTTGCCATGGCCGAGATCATTAGCGGATCGAACGCAGTTGCGGGAGGACTGACGGAGAATGCCGGAGCCGAACCAGCCGGTGCCGGTCCCGGGAGCAAGGGGTCGATCACAACCGTCTTGTGCGTCACCGTGTAGCACTCCGGATCCAAAGGCTCCAAAGCAACAAAGACCTGATCGTTCTCGGTCAGAGTCGTACATGCCGTAGCCGCGGCTGCAGTTCCAATCGGGTTTACGGACGCATAGAACGGCACGATCTTGCGTCCGTTGATTCCTCCGTGTTTGTTGATGTTCGCAATAAGTGCGTTGTAGGCGTCCTGTTCGTTCCCCTGGTCCAGCGGAGCCCCGCCCGCCTTCGCTATTGCCGAAAGATCGACCACCGAAATGCCAACCTTGATTGTCGATGCGGTTACGCCCTGGCCAAGGCCACTTGTCGCAGCGGCGGAAGCACCCTGATTCGTCAGTGCGATCGAGGATGTGGCAAGAAGCGTCAGCACCGAAGTACCGGCAATGATGATTTTCTTCATGGAACCCCCCAGTGGTTGCCAAACTCGTCGTATTGTGCGATGGAGCGGTGAAGAGTGCTCATACAGATGAACCCGTTTCGCCTCGGGCAGCTTTTCCCGATTGACGTCGGCGGTCTAGAAAGGCGAGAACTGACTGGTCCAGGTCCATGTCCTCGGGCGTACCACCGCCGAAGCCGCCGTGGGGCATCGCCTCGAACACGTGCAGCTCCGCCTCGACGCCGGCAGCCAGCAGTCGTCGGTGCATGCGCACGGTATTTGAGAGGAACAGGTCGCGAGTGCCGGCCTGTAGGTAGGTGGGAGGGAAGCCACTCAAATCCCCGAACAGCGGCGACAGGTAGGGGGCGGCGAGGTCGGCGCCGTTGGCGTACAGCAGATTGGTAGTCATCAGCGGCTGGAGGGCACTATCGATGCCGTTCAGGGTGCGGAAGGTGTCACCCGACTCAGTCAGATCCACCTCGGGGGTACGCAGGACCAACCCGGCAGGCATGGCCAGACCCTCATCCTTGGCCCGCAGGATCAACGCTGCCGCCAGATTCCCTCCGGCTGAAGCGCCACCTACGAAGATGTCCTGTGGCGAACGCTCCTCGAGGAGGCGACAGTAGACCGCGAAGCAGTCGTCGAGCGCAGCGGGATACGGACACTTTGGTGGCATCCGATAATCCACCGACCACGTGATCATCGGCCTACCGAACGCCATTGCCCTGCTCATCAGCCGGCAGACCTCCCCGCCGCCGAATATCAGGGCACCTCCGTGGATGTCCAGATAGATCGGCGCTCGGTCTCCACCGTCGGCGTGGTGAGGGCGAAAGACATAGGTCGTGGCCTCGTTGACCTGGAACGAACTCTCTTCCACCGGTAGGTCCGGGGGCACACGGCTCTCAATCAACCGGGCGATGTCGGCATCCCGCTCCGCAATCAATTGCTCCCACGCTGCGCTGTCGTCGAGGTCGAACGAAGGCGAACCACCGCCGATTGGCGATGGGGACACGAGATAGTGCCGAGCCTGTTCGCTGATGCTCTCCGGCGCGGGCAGCCTCAAGCGCGACTCGACATCAGTCATCTCATCCCTCCCCCGTGCTCGATCACCCTCTTGGGGCCTCTTAGGCCTCCATCGTCAAACCCGAAGATTACACAATATGGTAAATCTTATCAACTGATATGTCTTCTTATTTTGTCCTTATCTCTCGACAACGAGGGGCGGTCCCGCCGGCAAAGCCGAGAAGGAAGGTAGGGCCAAGCCGCCGGAGTCAGCAGGGCCCTCGACCCGTTCGGCGACGGGTTCACAGGTCGTCACGCCATTACCTATGAAGGGTATGAAGACGCAACATGGGGTCCGTACGAATGGATGATTCATTTCGGTTGGCGGCAGAACGATGAAGTCTGGATGCGAGGATTCGGGTTTGCTGACCCAGATGACCCAGCTTCCGTCGTCTTTACCTATCGAGGAATTCGGTGACCTTTCTGTCCTGATGCCGACCCCAGCGCTGACTCATCCCGATCAGTTCAACCGACGGTGCTTCGCCAAAAACCTCTGGACCGAATCCCACAAGTCAACGTCTTCGGGCGTTCCTCCACCGAATCCACCATGCGGCATAGCCTCGAAAACATGAAGCTCAACCTCAACTCCGACGGCTAGCAACTTGCGATGCATCCGCACCGCGTTTGAAAGGAACAAATCTCGAGTTCCGGCCTGCAGAAATGTGGGGGGGAATCCGGCGAGGTTGCCGAAAAGAGGTGACAAGTACGGGTGCGAGAGGTCGGCACCATTCGCGTACAGCAAGTTGGTGGTCATCAGTGGCTGCAAGAGGTGATCGATGCCGTTGAGGGTCACAAAGCTGTCGCCCGACTCGGTGAGATCGACTTCTGGTGTGATGAGCAATAGCCCAGCCGGCATGGGTAAACCCTCGTCTTTGGCCTTAAGCATCAGTGCAGCGGCGAGATTTCCACCCGCCGAGACTCCGCCGACAAAAATATGCTCCGGGTCCCGCTCGATGAGCAGCCTCCGATAAACAGCTAGACAGTCGTCCAGCGGCGCGGGATAGGGGTGCGCGGGCGGCATCCGATAGTCCACCGACCAGCTAATCATCGGCCGGACCATGGCCATGCCGCGGCTCATGAGTCGGCAAGTCTGGCCGCCGCCAAGGATCAGTCCCCCGCCGTGGATATCAAGGTACACCGGCGTGTCGGACCCGTCGTCGACGTGATGCGGTCGCAGAACGTAGGTCGTGACGCCATCGATCTCGAAGGTGCTCTCGTCGAGTGGGAGCTCGGGCGGCACACGGTCCTTGATTGATTGAGCAATCGTTCGGCCCCTCTCGGCGATGTACTTTTCCCAACCCGCAATGTCATTTGGATCGGCGGGAGTAGGAATGTCGGCGTATGGCGCTGGACCGTCCAAGAACTGGCGCGCCGCTTCGCTAATGCTGGCCGGCGCTGGCGGGCGGAGACGCGGCTTTGGGTCGGTCATTGATACCCCAGTTTCACAACCTGCGAACATAAGTCTCGTTCGCTGCCTCCGAACCCACGAACTTCACTCGTTACGACAGCGGCATGGCCCGTCCGCCGTCCTGGCACCGACAAACGTTCTGACCACTACTCACGCACGGGGAGCGGATTGTCGCTGCCATGCAGCATCGCGATGATCTGGTCTGCGTAGGCGGCCGACGTTGTCGTCCGAACGGTGTCGCGCTCGAAGTCGAAGGCCATAGTGATGATCATGATCGTGAGATGCGCGGCGGCGGCGTTCCACCGCTGGTCCTGGCCACTGCGCTCGGCGATCGCCTCCTCAAGCAGCACACGCTGCTGGTAGATGAGATCCCACAGCCGCGCTCTTGGTCCCGGCGCCAAATCCAGTTGAGCGCGCCACCTGCGGATCTGTGCCAAGTATTCTGGATCGACATCCAGGGTGGCGTGTACGGTCCAGCCGAGCGAGACCGCGACCCTTTCACTCTCGGGACGAGCGCGGAAGATGTCGGCAAGCGCGCTGGGGTTCCTTGCGATCGGGTCAAGCAAAATGGCATCTTTATTCGCGAAGTAGCGATAGATGGTTGACACTCCCACCTCGGCCCGATCGGCAACCTGCTCGAGCGTTGCCGCGTCGTACCCGTCGCGCTCAGCAAGCGTGAGCATTGCGTCGTGAATCGCCTCTCGGACCTTCTGCGCCTTCTTTTGCCGTAACCCCACGACTCGAGAATAGCGGAAGGTCTATCAGTTGACAGGAATTACCGAAATGGCATATATTCCGATTTCCAAGGGCTCAGCAAGGCCCCAACGCCAGGAAATGGACCATCCGACCCTGTCGATACGTTGCGATGCTGCATCCTCCGAACGTGCCCCGCCACATCCACCCAGGCAGGGAATCGCTCATCCTGGTTAGCGGTCCGGACCGGGGACTTCAGCCCCGAGATGGTTTGCTTCAAACCTTTAATACACGCTCTGTCGTTGCAAAGCAGCATTGAGGAATGCCATGACGGTCGCTGCGATCGAAGCAGGTGGCACGAAGATCATTTGCGCCATCGGGAGAAGCGTCGAAGAAATCCGCACCACTCCTATGCGATCCGTGGTGCACACCACTAACCCTAGGGAGACGGTGGCGAAGATGGCGAGTTTCTTCAACGCCTGCCACCCCTCCGAGAGGGTTGATCGGGTGGGCGTCGGCACGTTCGGGCCGGTTGACCAACGGACAGGAATAATCGGACCCACCCCGAAGCCCGGATGGTCGGGATTCAGCTGGCCCGACTTCGTCGAAACCGTCTACAGAGGCACGACCGTGACGGTCGACACGGACGTCAACGCCGCCGCCTTGGCGGAAGCACGTCACGGAGCGTCGCGCGGCTTGCGTGTCTCGTCGTATCTGACAGTCGGCACGGGCATCGGCGGAGGATTGGTCGTGGACAATCGAACTTTTCAGGGCATAGGGCATCCCGAGATCGGACACATGCTCGTGCCTCGAATCAACGGCGATACGTTCGCCGGCATCTGTCCATTTCACGCCGACTGCCTGGAAGGTTTGGCGAGTGGGCGAGCCATCGCTATGCGCACGGGGTCATCTCCCGAACTCTTAGTCCACGGAGGCGAAATTTGGACGCTCGAGGCAGGTTATTTGGGAATGGGGATTCTCAATCTCATGACCGTCATATCCCCAGAGCGAGTTGTGCTCGGTGGCGGGGTCATGAAACACCCCGGACTCCTGGATCTTGTGCGGAATGAGGTCGCCGCTTTGTCGGGCGGCTATCTCAATCTCTGGTTAGACGGGTCCGAATGGGAGACCATGGTTGTTCCTCCTGAGCTCGGTGACGATGCCGGCGTCGTGGGCGCTTTCGAGCTGACCCGCTCGATGGACTGAACGCCGCCCATTGCCTCCACCGGCGTATGGCCCGTCGATCTGTTCGCCAAGCTCGTTAGACTCGAAACCCCCAGGCCTGTAGGCGCAAGGACGCGTTTGCTGTGCGGACGTTAGGCCCGGCCTCTGCCGCATTTGCAGCCTCCTGGGTCAATCGGAGTCTGATTGCTTACCGAGAAGTTGTGCAGACCCCTTGAATCTGAGGACCCATTCGCTGCCGCCCGGTGCTTGCCACTAGTCCGGTATGGCTCGTCAGGTGAAGTCAGATCCCCCGTCCACGTTTACATCGGCCCCGGTCATATAACTGTTCGCGCGCGAGGCAAGAAATGCAATGACCGGTCCGATCTCAGCCGGATCGCCAGCCCTCCCGAGGTGTGCCGGGTGCCCAAAATCCTCTCGGATCACCCGCATCGCATCAGTCAGACTCTCGCTGTCGATATTGCGCTCCGATGGCAGGGCGCGCAGATATGCCTTCATCCCTTCTGAAAGGAAGGATCCTGGCGACACGGTGTTAACCAGAATCCCTTCCGACGCCAGCGATTGGGAGAGATTCTTGGTGAGGCTTGTCAACGCCGCCTTCGATGCGGTATACGCCACCAGATCCGGGCTTTGGCGCTTTGTTGAGTGTGCGGAGACATTGACGATCCGTGCAAACTCCCCGCGACGAAGTTGCGGCAACGCTCGGCGTACGGTACGAACCGCACTCATTAGACCGATGTCGAAGGTGGCGCGCCACTCGTCGTCATCTAACTCCTCAAAGGGTCCGATACCCACCTCTACAGGCCCAGCCGCATTTACGAGGACCTCGAGCCCCTGCCACTGCTGGCCAAGGCGATCTATCGCAGCGTCCACATCAGTGGGATTCGTGAGATCCGCAGACAGGCCCAGGGCTGCCGGACTTCCGGCTGAGCGAAGCAACGCTACCGTGTCATCGAGGGCGCTGCTCGAACGTGCCATCACGGCCACACGGGAACCTTCCTCGGCAAACGTGATTGCGGCGGCGCGCCCCATTCCGCGCGATCCCCCAACCACGAGCACGCGTGCATCAGTCAATCCCAGGTCCATGACGTCAGTGCAACCTGTGCCGCGGAACGCCGGACATTGTGAGAACTCCAACACAGTCCAACGTCTTAGGCTGTACCGGCGGAGTCACAGGCACTCGACCACCGAACCTTCGGAAGTCGAGACACAAAATGCGAGGGTTGCGGCGAGGGCCGTGTGGGCAGTGCGGTAGACAGGCATGCACGGAGACGCGTCGGTGTTTACGGCGGCTCGGAGATTCCACAGATCTTGGAATTGCCCCCGAGGATCAACTCCCGCACCTCATTGGCCGCGCCGACAAGGTGTTCCTGGGCAATCGCCTGTGCATTCAGCCAGCTCGACACCAGATCTGGTATCAGTCGGGTTGTCATGACCTGATCCCTCCATGGCTTTGGAAACTCGGCCACCGGATATAGTAACTACTATGTAACGCCTCGGGGTGCCAGCAAACGCGCTTTGCCGGCACCCCGAGAATTCCCTGGTCAGTGCCGCTCCTGATCAGATTAGAGCGCCAAGGCTTGGTCATTCCGCCCAACGTGCCGAATAGGAACTGAATCTGGTACAGGACCGGCGCGAGTGCTGCGTCATCGATGGCAGTGGTGACCAGCGTCGAGTCACTCATCTGCATCAGCATGTCTTGATCAGCGATGCGGCCCATGCTCGGCGCGCGAACTGATGCGTTGCGATGGATACCGCGGCCTGGTGACGGGTGGGACACTGACGGACCTGGACCACATTGACCTCAACAATTTCGGGCTCATGCCCATAGCCCGAATCCGAGCGAATCCTCATCCTTTCGCTGTCACGTCAGTTCGGCTCGGGGCGCCCGGCCATCCATGAGAAGAGGTAGGTCTGTGGCCTTCCCACCTCGCACAGTGGCGCCTGACATAACAGCTTCATGCAGGATAATCCGGTCTCGGCCCTGGCGTTTTGCGGCTAGCAGAGCATCGTCAGCTCGGCTAAGCATCGCCGCCAACTCCTCGCCGGGCGACGCATCGGTTAGGCCAAAACTTGCAGTAAATTTCGGCAACCCGCCAACCGTAATGGCGGCATCAAGCTGTTCTCGCATGAGATCAATCGCGCGAACAGCATCGAGAGCCGAGCAATCTGGAAATGCGATCGCGAACTCTTCGCCGCCATATCGAGCTACCAGATCACTCGTTCGGAGCGATTCACGCAACACTCGTGCGAACAGACGAAGCGCTCGGTCTCCTGTTTCATGACCGTAGGTGTCATTGAGGACCTTAAAGTGATCGAGGTCCGCCATGGCAATAGCCAGAGATGAGCCATGTAGAACAGCGCCGCCGATTCGGTCCGAGAATGCTCGTCTGTTCAACAGCCCAGTCAGCGGATCCGTCGAAGCCTGCAATTGGGTCTCGGCCATCACCCGCAAGAGCCCGATCCTTGCTCCGGCTAACTTCGCGAGCGTCGCAAGACCGTCGACCCGATCCTCCTCCACGGCAGCATTCACTTCCCCGGTGGCATGGATCACGCCGACCGTGCGGCCCATTATCGACACTGGCACACACAAGGCCGACAGTCCCTCTAGCCCTCGGTTGCGTAGCTTTGGACAGGCGTCGAGTCCTCTACTGTCAGGGAAGACTTGAATCTGCGCTCTCCGTGCGGCTGGACAGTGGTCGGGCGAGTCGACACAGCATCCGGGCGGCTGCCCATTGGAGCTGATCGCAGCCATTCGAACGAGATGAGCGTGGCTGTTGTCTGCCAGTAGTAATTCCATCGGTGCACCTGGCAATACCGCTTCAAAGGAGCGCTCAATCACCTCAATTACCTCAGGCTCTCCCTCGGCCATATCAAGAGCATTGGCGAGGCGGGTTTCAAATCGCTGACGTTTAACTTGAGAGTCGCGACTGATTCCCTCGCGGTTAGCAACAGCTATCGCTTCGGTGAGCTCAACGTTCAACTCGTGAATTTTTTCGTCACTCCGTCGCTGCTGCTTCTCGCTCACTGCGGCAAGCACAAAACCCAATGGAAGGAGTAAGGCGATAAGAAAGGCGATACCGATCAGGTCGCCCGCCACACCTGAGGCGAGAGAATGGGCGCCCAGCAAACACGGTACTGCGACAACCACGAAGACTGCTGTAGCGATGAGTGGGCTAAGGGACCGAAGACGCTTTGACCGGGCTACCTCGACGCTCCATTCCTCTTCGGTAACCATATGACTCCGATCCTTTCAGGCGCGCCCAGTGGCATTTCCTTCCCAAGGATCGACGTCGTCAAGATTCACCCTATGCTTTAGGGATATTTCCCAATCTGTTTTGTTTACGACGTACGACGGCTTAACCGCGTGACGAATGGAGTGAGTCGAGGTCAATGACCTGTGGACCTCTTGGTCGAGGCGGCGGGCTGTGACCGAGGCTTCAAACTGCGGGAAGGTGAGACCATCGTTGCCGACCAAGGAAGCCTTCTCGGACATTGAATCGAATGCGTGGATATGGCGCGATCCCACCACGTTCGGGCAATCGGAGTCATTTCCAACACTGCTGGATTCGCCACTGTCGGGACATTCTCAGATACACCGTCGGCTGGAACTTCGAGCCTCCCGATTCAGATTGCGTTATCCGCAGGCACCAGGCCCAACAAAAGTCGAGAGATCCACGACGGCCTTAGAGTTTCCAGACTCGCTTGGAGTTGCCCCAAAGGATGAGTTCTCGCTCTTCTCCCGTGGCGTCGGCCAACTGCTCCTGAGCGATCGTCTGCGAATTCGGCCAGCTCGACACCGGGTGAGGGTAATCCGACGACCACATCAGATTCTCCACGCCGATGCGGTCGTGCGCGTGCCGCAGAATGTCGGGTTCGTCGATGAACGTAAGGAATATGTTTTTACGGAAGTAATCGCTGGGCAGGCCCTTGAGCCCGGGGAACTGGTAGCCCTGGCGGGTAGCCATGTCGTCGACGATGTAAAGCCACCACGACACCCAGCCGATACCTGGTTCGACGAAAACGATCTTGAGTTGCGGGTACCGCTCAAGGATTCCGGTAAGCACCCACATGCCGATAGCCTCTGCCGCGCTTAGGGCGGTCATTGGCACGAAGATCCCCTTCTGTGGAGTGGGATCACGCTGAGCCAACCCTTCGAGCTGAGTGTTGAGTCCGATGTGGAGCGCGATCGGCAAGTCCATTTCGCTAATCACCGCCCACAGAGGGTCATAGCGGCTATCCCAGTAATCGGGGAGACCCAACTCGGCAGGGAAAACCGGCAGCTGCAACGACTTGCATCCCTCGGCCGCGGCATGCCGCACCTCGGCCACCGCTCCGGCGATGTCGTGAATGGGAATCTGGTAATTGATAATCAGTCGAGCCGGGTCTGAGGAGGCGAAATCGGTGAGCGCTGTGTTAAATGCTCTGGTGGCCTCCTTCCATCCATCCTTCAGCAGGTAGAGGTAGCGAAATGCGCTTACCTCGCAATAGGTCACCGAAGATTCCACGCCGTCGAGGTCCATGTCCTTGAGCCGAGCGAGAGAGTCGGTGTGGCCGACGCGGCCAGCCGCGTCGTGGGCCCGGCGGTCGCGCATCGGGACGTAGTCGTAATCGACTTCGAGACCCTGTTGCTCGCGCCAGCGTTGGTTGGACTGAGCGCTGGACGTCGCGCCCATGGACCGACCGAACTCGATCAGTGCTTTGTCGTACTCGTCGTGGAACTTTGGCGACAAGAACGATTTGATCTTGTCGTGACTCAAGTCCACGTGATCGTCAGCAGATATCAGTCGGGTTGTCATGAATGCTTCCGTCCCTCGCTGTGAAAGTTCTACTGGGTCTGAATTATATAGTAACTACTATGTCCTTGCCTAACCCACCGGACGAGGAGATGATCCGCCTGACCAGGGGACGGAGGAACGTGGCCTCGGAGGAGAAGAATGAACATCGATCCCGAGCTGCGCGAGATGGCAGAGCTCTTGAAGGGCCGCAGGACGACGTATGGGGAGGTCGACGTGGGCGCCGCCAGGCAGGGACTCCTGGCCGCGGTCGGGCCTCCGGTGCCCGACGAGAGGGTCGACGTGATCGAGCGAACGGTCGAGGCCGGGCCGGGGCGCCCGACGTCCGCGAGTCATGTTCTTCGCGCGCAGCCGCAACGAGCCCTGTGCGGGGGTGCTCTTCTTGCACGGTCGGGGCTCATGGTCGGGGCGCCCGAGACAGAATGGGGCACCGCCGTCGCTGCGGCGTCGTCGTTGTAGATGGGATCGTCGTATCGGTCGACTACCGTCTCGCACGCGAGAACCCTTACCTCGCCGCGATCGAGACTCCTATGCAGCGCCCACCTCTACAGCGAGAGGCGGTGAAGCCGGCCAGAGTGGCTACGCGAGCAGGCGTCACCGCGTCAGAAGTTGGTGGGAATCGTTTCCCAAAGATGCGGGATGTCCCCGAGCGGACCGCTCTTGACTTCGGACTCATAGTCCAAGATCATCGTGACCGATCGTCTAATGAATAGGCCGGCCACTTCGGAAGTCCGCCGTGGTTCGGATCACCGTTCCGGGCGAAGGACAGCCAGGCGTCGCTTATTTGATCGGACAATGAACCATTGACGCCCGAGCGAAACAAGTACGGGAGTTCGTCGCAGTGGTGCGCCTCGCCAGCAGCGAACAAGTAGGCGTATACCGGAGCGCGTCCCTCCGGTGATCTTGGCTTCGGCCGTCTTTGTCGCCTGCACCTGGACGTAATGCGTAAACACCTCTCCAAATATCTCATTGCTCGTGGCTTTCGGGAAATGCTCACGGTATGCGGCAAACGGTTCACGTCCGCCTTCACCAGTATCCTTTCGGCCCAGCACCCCTGCGAGCATCGACACCGCGGTTTCTTCGTCCAGCGGAGGTACGCCGTCTAGGACGCTTCGGAATTCGTTTGTGGTTGTACCGATCACAAGCGGCACATCGCATGCCACACCGGCAAGGAGCAATTCGATGGGATGGTGAGGTATGGCGACCCCATCGACAACACCACTAAACACCATTGTGCCGAAGCGGTCGCTCACCTCGACTGCTGCTTCGATGATGTCGGATATCGCCATACGTTGGAGTTTCTGGGCATCGCCAGACTCAACCTCCAGCCGCTCAAGTATGAAGCGCGCGAGCTCAGTGGGATCCATTCGCGCACCCAGACGAAGCAAGCCACCGCTCTGTATGACGGCCTTATGAAACAGGCCTTGTGCTCGCGGCATCGTCAGTACGGTTCCGACTTTCTGCCCGCCGCCCGACTGGCCAAAAATCGTGACGTTCGTAGGATCTCCGCCGAATGCTTCGATGTTGTCACGCACCCACTCCAAAGCGGCGACAATGTCCAGCATGCCAACCATGCCGGAGGACTGATACTCCTCAGGCATGTATGGCCCGAGGTGTAGGAATCCCAGGACACCGAGTCGATGGTTGATCGAGACGATCACCGCATCTCCGTGATCAGCAAGCGCTGCACCGTCGTAGAGTGGGCTCGATGCGGAGCCCGCATGCAAACCTCCACCGTGCAACCACAGCATGACCGGTCGCTTTGCTCCCTCGAAGCCAGCTGTCGTCCAGATATTCAACACAAGGCAGTCCTCACCGGTGGGCGTGGGATCGGACAATCCGGGCAAAGGCTCATCGTCAGTATTCCTTTGCCCTCCGGCCATCCCGACCTGTGGACAGGTCGGACCGAAATCAATGGCATCTCGAACGTCTGCCCACGTCTCAACCGGAGCCGGCGGGAGGAAACGCCGCGATCCCTGCGACGAAGCTCCGTACGGCACTCCCTTGAATACCTGGATGCCTTGATCCTTGGTGCCCCGAACTCGACCTGCTCTGGTCGTTACGATCGGGTCGATCAAGACTTCCCTCCTTCCGTTCTCGGTTGGGTTAGCTGTGGGAGGGGTCTGTGCCTGGCCGTATCACCATCTACATCGATCCCTGCTCGGAAAGACCGGCCCGACCATAGCACTCACTATGTCCGTACGAGCCTGGGCGCCGCTCGCCCCGCCAAACAATGGCACGAACGTCCGGACGACTCTTGAGCTCCGAGAGGATCTCGAACAGCCGAACATCGATGGCGTCATCAAAGGTGTTGCGTTCTTGGGAATGTTGTTGATGCTGACTGCGATTGGACCGTCGATATCGAGGAGGAATTAGCCGAGCTTCGCCTCCCGCTTCTCAACATACGCGCGAAACGCCTCGGTCGCGTCGGGACCAGCCATGAGCTCTAGATGACGACGCGCTTCTAGTTCGACGAACTCCCCAAACGGCAGACGTTCCGCCGCCAGATAGTTCTGCTTCATTCCCCTCAGGGCCGAGGGGGCCTTGCGAAGGAGCACGTCAACCAATTCGTCGGTCATGTTCATAAAGGACTCGTCCGGAAACACCTCCGAAACCAGGCCCAATGTAAACGCTTCGTCCGCGCCCACTCGGCGGGGTCGGAATGACCAATCCCTGGCACGTCCCGCGCCGACCAGGCGCGGCAAGGACCAGGGAATTCCCATGTCGCCGGCCAGTGCCACGTCGAGAAAGGCCGTGTTCAGTTTGGCTGAAGCCGATATCACACGCAGATCGCACGCCAAGGCCCAGCCAAGGCCAGCACCCGCACAGGCACCGTTTATCGCGGCCACAGTGACGGCGGGCATCTCGTGCAGCAACGCGGCAATGGAAAAGAGGTCGGCGGAAACCGGTTCATCGGCGTCCGTACTCGCAAAATGATCAAGATCTGCCCCGACGCAGAAGGCTTTGCCGTTGCCGGTGAGAACCAACGCGCGAACGGACGCATCGGCGGCGGCCGTAGCCATGGCCGTGTGGACCTCGCGCACCATCGAATTCGTGATGCCGTTCCTACGCTCAGGTCGATTCAACGTCACCCGACACAGGCCACTGCCGACGCTATAGGTCAAGGTTTCGTAGGTCACCAGATTTCGCCCGGGCCGATCGAGGATTCGGGACGACATATTGGAACGCTCACACTTCTGGTCCCTTCAATAGGAGGCGGAGTCACCGTTGAGGGTCGAACGGAGGTGGCTGATGGCTCTCGGTTCATTCGACCACGATCAGGCGGGACCGGATGAGCCAAATTGTCCAGTTGCATTGTGACCGTATTCGTCCTTCTGGCGGATGTGCATCACGGCATTGAGCAGACGCTGAGCCGCCACTAACCCTCTCGGCTCTCGACGATGCGGGCAAGGTTCTCCAGAGATCGCTCGAGCATCGAAGCCGGAATGACTGGAAACTCAATATGACCTCGCCAGTCCGGGGACAAGTTGCTCCAGTCACAGTAGGAGCACACATCTGTCACGCCGGGGTTAACGGGCGTCAGCTCATACCCATAAACGTGTCCAAATGGCGGTGAGCCAGGCCAAGCCACGGTCCACTCGACCAGTCGATCACTTACAAACCGAGTCACCGCATTGACAACCTGATACTTACCGAGGGGGACGTCGCCGAGAGGTTCACGGTCCATGGACATCTCGAATGAATCGCCTACGCGAGTGAGGACATGTCCCCCCGGGGAATCCATCAACATGCCCGAACCATCGATCTGGACCTGACCGCGCGGATCTGCAATCACATTGAATATCGTGTCCGCCGGTGCGTTGATCCGACGTTCGGCTGAAATCCTCTCCGATGCAACCACTACCTCGCTCCTTGACTCGACACGGGTTCCAGCTCCGTGCTCCGCTGCTCGATTGTTCGATCGACAGGTGTCCTACTCAGTAGCTCTTCGGCAACCCGAGGGAGTGACTGGCCACGAAATTCAGGATCATCTCTCGGCTCACAGGGGCGATTCGCAGGAGTCGGGCGATCCCCCAAAGGTCCGCCAATCCGAATTCGGACGTCATGCCGTTGCCTCCATGCGTCTGGATCGCGACGTCAAGACATTGGAGCGCAGCATCGGCAGCCGCGAACTTCGCCATATTCGCTGCTTCGCCGGCTTCAGGACTATTCGGATCGTGATCATGGAGCCAGGCCGCCTTCGCCGTCATGAGACGGGCTAGCTCGAGCTGCACCTTTGCCTCGGCCATCGGATGCGCAATGCCCTGATGCATGCCGATCGGGGTATCCCACACGCTCCGTTCACACGCGTAACTCGACGCCTTTTCCAGGGCGTACCGGCCAATTCCCACTGCGAGCGCTGCTCCGGTGATGCGTTCGGGGTTCAAACCCTGGAAGACGACCCGTAAACCTTCATGTTCACCACCGAGCATGCGGTCAGCCGGGACCTCGACGTTGTCAAAGAATAGGCTGAACTGCTTCTCCGGAAGGACCATTTCGACTGGAATCTGCTGGCGGACCATTCCCGGTGCATCTGAGTCCACCACGAATAGTGACAGGCGAGCACGTCCGGTTAACTCATCGACACCGGTGCGGGTCACGACCAGAATCCGATCCGACTCATCCACTCCAGAGATGAAAGTCTTCGCGCCATTGAGACGGTAAATCTCACCGTCACGAACGGCAGCGGTCGCAATCGAGTGACTATTGGAACCGGCGTCAGGTTCGGTAATGGCGAAGGCCATCTTGGCTCCACCAACGAGCCCTGGGAGCCAATTCGCCTTCTGCTCCGTCGTGCCGAAGCGGGCAATCAGTTCTGCGCAGATGGCGGCAGACACGAGGATGAGCAGTAGGGGGCATCCCTGCGCCGCGGCTTCCTCGCAGACAATGGCCAGCTCGTAGATCCCGGCATCGCCGCCGCCGTACTGGCCGGGAAGGTGTACACCTAGGAAGCCCTGGTCCGCCATGCTGGCCCACAGCTCGTCTGACTTAGACCCGCTCCGCGCCTTTTCCACAAAATAGGAATGTCCGAAGCCGGACGCAACTTCCCGCGCCGTGGACCGCAGCATCGCCTGCTCGTCGGACTCCCTGAAATCCATGGCTTGTTTGCCCCTGTCGAATGTGATTGGACGGCCGAGCACTCCAGAACCCGAAGATGCCGCTGGCTCAAACCCGAGGCCAGCCTCACCCATAGTAGGTACTATATCTGGAGAGGGCCGACTTGCTTGCTCTGGTCAGGGGTCCGTGCCGGTCGCCATGGCGATATAGGGGGCAAGAATCTCGGCCAGGAGCCGGCGGTACCGAGACGCACGATCTCGTTTCGGAGCAACGGTGTCGTACGCCATGGAGTCGAGCAGCTGCTGACTCAGACCGAAGCCACGAATCACGAGAAATATGGTGGTGGCCAAATCAGGTTTGTTCATCGCAGATCCCAGAGCTTCTCGCAGCAACCGGCGCACATGGGCATTCGACTGCGCTGCAACATCAAGCATTGTCTTGCGAACCTCCGAACTCGTTCGGGGGTCGTGATCCATGTTCAGCAGCACCTGCAGACTGGCCAAGTAGTCAGGTCTGGCGTAGTGAGCAGAAAAAACGTCGATGAGCTGCGCCATCCGTTCTTCTACTGTCTCGCCGTCGATGTGGGCTTCGACAACTGTTTCGACCATGTGCCTGCCGGCGTCCTGAAGCACCGCCAGCATGAGCCCCTCTCGGTTGCCGAAGTAGTGCTGAATGACTCCCCAGGTCACACCGGCTCGGCGCGCGATCTCGTTCGTACTCGAACCCCGATAGAAGCCGAGGTCGATGATGCATTCAACGGTCGCGTTGATGACCCGCTCGCGAGCGTCGGTCTCACCGCTGGAGTCGGACCTCGTTCGCGGCTGCCCAGCGCGGGTCATGGTCGGTTCTGGCTTGATGGTCACGACGACAACTCTAAGGCGTCCCTTGTCGGCACTCGGTGCCTATGCTACTTTCGGCATTGTAGCTACTATGTTGGAGGCGGAGTGAGTGCCGGCCCGTCCGACCGGGCTGGTGGTTCGCCTCGCCACTCATTTGCCCCGGGGAGGCGTATGACAACCCGATCGGTCTCCGGTGACTGGCATGTCAAGGTGATCCTGACCAGATCAGTGCAGGTATGCCTTGCAAAGCATCTTCCGCCTATAGGACATTAGATGATGCACGGGCCGATGGCAGGCGACGCGCCCGACATCTCGAAACGAGAGCGACCGAAGGTGGAACGATGAGCAAGTCTGTGCCCCAGGAAGATCGATTGCTCATCAATGGCGTACTGAGAGCGGCGTCGGACGGCTCCACCTATGAGAACATCAACCCCGCATCGGGTTCAATCATCGGGGTATCGGCTGACGCCATATCCGAAGACGCGGACGCCGCTGTTGCGGCGGCACGTCGAGCCTTCGATTCGACTTCATGGTCCAGTGACCGCGACTTCCGACTTCATTGCCTTCGTCAACTCAAAGGACAGCTGACTAAGCACTCGGACGAGCTCCGTCAAGTGATCGTGTCCGAAGTTGGCTCACCATTGGCGTTGACCTACGGTCCGCAACTCGACATTCCCGTAAACTCGCTGGATTGGGTCATCGAACTGGCCGATCAGTATCCGTGGCGCCAGGAACTCGGCATCGTCAGCGCGTTCGGGAATGAAGTGGATCGCTATGTCCTGAAGGAGCCGGTGGGAGTCGTGGCCGCCATCGTCCCATGGAACTTTCCAATGCAGATCCAGCTAGCCAAGATCGGACCGGCACTTGCGGCCGGCTGCACGGTCGTCCTCAAGGCTGCTCCCGCTACGCCTTGGACTTCCACGCTATTGGGTCGAATTGCAGCAGAGGAAACGGATCTGCCGCCCGGCGTCCTCAACGTCTTGTCGGCATCCCGAAATGAGATCGGGCAGCAGCTCGTCGAAGATCCGCGAGTGGACCTTGTTTCCTTCACGGGCTCCACGGCAACCGGGCGGGCAATCATGGCCGCGGCAGCGCCAACGGTAAAGCGGCTCTTTCTCGAACTCGGAGGCAAGTCGGCGCTTGTCGTTCTCGATGATGCCGACCTCGAACTCGCGGCCACTTTGGCTGCATTTCAGGCAACCACGCACGCTGGCCAGGGATGCGCCATTACCAGCCGCGTCCTCCTTCCCCGATCTCGCTACGAGGAAGGTCTCGATGCGGTCGTTTCCGCAGTTCGGAGTATGCCGTACGGGGACCCCTTGGACACCTCGAATCTCATGGGCCCCTTGATCAGCGAAAAGCAGCGTGACCGGGTCCTGGGTTATATCGACTCGGCACGTCGCGACGGGGGGACCATTCATTCGGGCGGCGGAATCCCGGAGCACCTCTCAGACGGGTTCTTCGTGGAGCCGACGGTGATCGATGGGCTGGGCCCGGATGCCACCGCGGTGCGTGAGGAGATCTTCGGGCCCGTACTGTGCGTCCTGCCCTATACGACGGACGATGACGCCGTCGACCTGGCCGACAATTCGCCATACGGACTGTCGGGCGCCGTCGTGAGCTCCGACATACCGCGGGCGGAGGCGATCGCCGGCCGCCTCAGGACCGGCACTGTGGGGATCAATGGGGGCCAGTGGTACGGACCGGACGTGCCGTTCGGCGGATACAAACAAAGCGGGCTGGGTCGCGAATCGGGTATCGCCGGATTTGAGGAGTACCTCGAGACCAAGAGTGTCGCCCTCCCGGCATGAGAACGTCTTCGCTTGCCGGGAGATCGGTCGTGGTCGTTGGAGCCTCCTCGGGTATCGGCCGCGGTGTCGCCGAACGGGCTATTACCGCGGGAGCACACGTGGTCTTGGGCGCCAGGAGAGCTGGAGTTCTGTCAGAAATCGTGGATCAGTCAGGGGGCGGCCATGCGGTGCCGACGGACCTACGCGACGACGAGTCCTGCACGCGACTCGCCACGGAGGTCGGCTCCCTCAAGAGCCCTGTCGACCTCCTGCTCATTTCAGCGGGCATTGCTCCCCTACGCCCCATGGCACGCACCACGGCAGATGACTGGGACACTGCAATTTCCACGAACCTCGTGGGCATCCACCGAGTAATCGTGGCCTTGCTGGAACATCTATCGCATTCGGCTGTCGTGGCGGTCGTCTCCTCCGAGGTGGTGCACGCCCCCCGAAGCCACCTCGGAGCGTATGGCGCCAGCAAGGCGGCCCTCGAACATATGCTGGCGCAGTGGCGAGAGGAGCACCCGACAATTCGGTTTGCCACCGTCTCACTCGGAGCAACGGTTCCGACCGAATTCGGGCGCAATTTTCCTCCAGAAGACATTTTGGAGGCTTTCACGGCCTGGACGTCGGCGGGCCGCACGACATCGGCCTTCATGGACACCGAGGAGATTTGCGATGTCTTGATCGCAACACTCACCGCGGTGGTGAATGCGCCTTCAGTGGGTATGCCCAGGATCGAGTTCCGGTCCCCGGCGCCGCCCGAAACCGACCAGGCGGCCGCGCTCGCACACGCTGGTGGCGAGCCACAGGTTCCCTGATGGACTCAGTCGATCACTCCGCGGTAGGCAGCCAGCGACCTGCTCGGGAGCTGCGCACGCGAATCGGCGGGGGAAGGCCTCCCCATGGGGGTCACAGGGTATTCGACGCGGACAACTCCCGAGCAGACAGCCGTCTATCCCCGAAAGGGAACCCTCGAGAGTCCTCGGATGTTGGTCGAATGAAAGCGTTCAACACCGGCACGGTCGACTTCGTACGTCGGGAACCGGTTCAGCAGCTCCTCTAGGGCGATCCTCGTCTCGAGCCGAGCCAGTGGAGCGCCCAGGCAGAAGTGAATCCCATGCCCAAAGGCCAGGTGCCGATCAATCGGCCGATCGGCGAGGTAGCGGTCAGGATCATGAAAGGCACGAGGGTCGCGATTCGCCGCCCCATTGATCAAAAGAACGATGGAACCTTCGGGGATCTGTTCGCCGTATCGCTCGATAGTCGACGTGGCCACCCTCCCCTGATAATGCGATGGAGGATCAAAGCGGAGTAACTCCTCAACCGCCTTGGGCCACAATTCGGGACTGGAGGTCAGCCGAGCCCGCTCGTCGGGAAAGTCGCAGAGCGTGACCACACCGGTCGCGATCATCTTGGCGGTAGTCTCATTACCAGCCACCCCAAGCAAGAGACAGAAGTACACCATCTCATCATCCGTAAGTCGTTGCGGCGCTCCATCGTCCACCGGTATCTCCGCACTGATGAGAGCGCTGATGAGATCGTCGGCTGGATGCGCTCGACGTGCCGCGATCAGTTCGCTGAAGTACGCCCATAACTCGGCTCCGGCGGCGGCACCGTCTTCAGGCATCTCCATCGACCCGTCGTCACGATGGAGAAGCCGATCGGACAGCGCCTTGAGTCGAGGATTGTCCTCGGCGGGAGCTCCCAGTAGGGCGGCGATAACGGCCATGGGGAGTTTTCCGGCCAGGTCTGCGACGACCTCTCCCCCACCCGCTTCACGGAGCGGATCCAACCAGGCGTGGCACATTTCGCGCACAGTGCCATCGAGCTCCGCCACACGGCGCGGGGTGAACGCACGCCCGACGAGTCGCCGCAACTCCTCGTGTCGTGGTGGGTCACTGAAGATCATCATGTCGGGTGGGGGGGCGCCACTTTGGATCTGCTCGATCAGAGTTCCGTGAGCCGAACTGAGACTCGACCAGTCCGATAGACCTGCCACGACGTCGTCGAAGCGCGTGAGCGCCCAGAAATCCATTTCGGCGTTCCTGTAGAGGGGCGCCTCATCTTGCATCCTGCGGTAGATCGGAAATGGATTCTCGTGCAATTCATACGACGAGGGGTCGTAGACCACCGTTGAAGTCGTCAATGTTCTCCCCTCTCAGGCAGACGCGCTCGAACAAGCGAGAAAGTCACCCATGGCGATGACATCACCTCGCAAGACCTCCGATCCCGCGCCGCATGGCGTAATTCCGCGCCCACGGATGCGCCTCCCCGATACCATTCCATAGTTACTACTATGCCTCATAGTATCCACTAAGGGTGCTGGTCGTGCAAGATTGGACAGCACGTGGGGAGAAGTGTGTCGCCCTGGGAGGTGCAGCCCGGCAGGTGCGACCAGCGCTCGGTCAGACCATCGCAAGCGGCCTGCGGCAATGTTGCTGCACCGTCGAGGATGACACGATCAGCTAGGCCGGCGCCTCAAGTGGGTCGATTCAACCCGGATGGACAATTGCTCGACACCGTCAGCCCCGACGTGATCGTGGGCTCCCGGAGCGCTTCCGGCTATCCACCGGCCAGCTGCCGCTGTTTAGGGCAAAGAAGAACAACTCGAGGAGTTGATCGAACGTCTCGTCTGCCTTCCCCTCGGGGAAGAGCTCACCGCTCTCACCTTGCGTGAATCCCCAGATGGAGGCGCTGAATACACGATGAGCGTGAAACACCTGGTTTTCGGTCAGACCAAAGCTCCTCAAAGTGGCCCGAATGGGCTCGGCAAGTCTTTCAGCCCGACTGATCTGCTCGGGATCAGAGCCGTGCTTTGTCAAGATAATCGACGCCGTCCGAGCCGGATGTTCCTCACAATACTTTCGCAATACGAGGGCAATTTCCCGGAGAGCATCCTCGCGTACGTACCCGAGCGTGGCGCGCCACACGGCATCGCTGATTTCTTCAAGCGCCAGTAAGGTGATCTCACGCCGCAAGTCATCGAGCCCATCGATATGCGCATACAGCGACGTGACATGGCGATCCACCTCTCTGGCGACTTCCGACAACGTCAACTCCGACCAGCCGACGCGATCAGCCACGTCCGCGGCTGTCGCAACGAGTGTGGCCTTGTCCAGGAAATCCGGCTGCGCTCGGGGGCGACTACGCGCTGCGGCGGATCTGGAGGCGCGCTGGCTCATGGCGTCTGCTTCCGGGTCATTCTCATGCCGCAGCCCTCCTCGGGGTGTCCGTGGCCGCCATTCAGTCGGCGCCATCGTAAATACTGCCAGGTCCCAACTTCCGCTATTTCGAGAGGGATCGTCGTAGTAGTGGGGACAGCCCGAACTCCGCCGGGAACACAGCCACTGAAGGGACTATCCCCGCATTCCGTACCCCTTGAACTTCGGACACGCGGATTTGACGTGATAGATCAGAATGAACGCCATGACCTCGGAATTGAGCACCTCCGCCTGGACACCATTCTGATCCTTGTCATTCAGTCGCTAACGCGGGTCACCTTCCGCTAATCCCTCACTTCGCTGGACTCTTTGCGGTTTTCCCGAGTGATCCCATATAGATGTCGTGGAGGGAACCGGCAATCTCGGCGGCCGGTGCGGCATGGGTCACCCTGCCGCCCGTCATCACTACAGCCCAGGAGGCGACGTCCAACGCGAACTCCGCAAACTGCTCAACCACCACCACAGTGACGCCATCAGCGGCCAGGTTTTTTACCACCGTGTACAGCTCTTCGACGATTATGGGAGCCAGACCCATTGATAGTTCATCGAGCAGTAACACCCGTGGCTCTGTGGCAACTGCTCGAGCCATCGAAAGCATCTGCTGCTCACCGCCAGAGAGCGTTCCGGCGGCCTGTTGACGACGGTCAGCGAGCCTCGGGAATCGCTCGAAGGCTCTCGCTTCGACGTCGCGGCGGTTCGACCCACCGTGCGTCATCACCCATAAGTTCTCCTCGACCGTGAGATTGGGAAAAACTCCTCGTCCCTCCGGAATCAGGCACAAACCGGACTGAGCGAGCGCATGAGCATGCTGGACAGACACTGGCCGACCGGCATAGGTGACCTCGCCAGCCGAAGGTGCGTGGAGTCCGGCCAAGACGGCGAGGAGCGTGGATTTCCCCGCCCCGTTTGGCCCGAGAAGTGCAGTAACGGTACCCGGATCGACTTCGAGATCGATGCCATGGAGCGCTTCCACGCCCTCGTAACAGGCACGCACTCCCTGGGCTTCGAGCAGAGGTACAGAATCCTCAGGCATCGCTCGCCCCAGCCAGGCTGCCAAGATACGCCTCGGCAACGGCAGGATCGCTTTGAATTTCAGCAGGACTCCCCATCCGTAGGATCGTCCCCTGGACCAGCACATACACCAAATCGCACACGCCCATGACCAACTCCATATCGTGCTCCACGAGAAAAATGGCCAATCCACCTGCCGCGAGATCTCGCAAGACCGAGGCGAACGCTTCGGTCTCTTCGGCGTTCTGCCCCGACGCGGGCTCATCCAGAAGCAACACGCTTGGAGCGACGGCCAATGCTCGAGCAAGCTCGACCAGACGACCCATCCCCGTGGACACGGTGTCGGCTCGTTGGTCAGCCACAGAGCCAAGATTGACCGATTCGATCAAGCGCTGTGCCAGTGCGTCGACGTTCTCCGAGTGCCTGCGTTGACCGCTAGAGAAGCTGCGTCGTCGGCCAATCGAAGCTGCAACCTTGATGTTCTCCCTTACGGTCAAGGTTCCAAAGAGCTCTAGCCGTTGAAACGTGCGGCCAAGGCCGAGGCGAGAGCGGCGAAAGGGGGAGATGCCTTTCAGGTCTTGGCCGTTGAGCACAACCGTGCCCCGATTGGGCCTGCGCATGCCAGTGACGACATCAAACAGTGTCGTCTTGCCTGCACCGTTAGGTCCGATCAAACCGGTGATACGTCCGGCTTCTACCGAGATGGAGACATTCTCGAGCGCGACAAGTCCCCCGAAACTGACACCCACGTTCGTCACTTCAAGTGCCACGGGAACCCGTCCCGATAGCGGATGACAGGTTGTCACTCGGCGATGGGGCTGCATCGCTGAGTGACTTCGCATGGTCGTGTGACGGATTGTCCTGACGGGCCTGAGAAGTTCGAGTCGGCAGACCGAACGCTCCAGGGGCGTCACCGCGTCGATAGTCAAGTGCGTAGGGGATAGTCGAAGCCAGACCCACGACGACAATCACGATCACCGTCATCTCCCAGTTCCCGAGGACTCCACTCAAGCGCAAGATCCACGCAACCACAACCGATGCGGTCACGGCAATCACCAGGGGTCTACGACGAAGAACGGAACTCCAAAGGGGGCGAAGGCCTTCTGGGATCAACCCGTTCGGATTGGTTCCGACTCCGACCCCCGCTCCTCCAACGACGACGGGGGCAAGTTGAGTGAGTGACGGGAAGAAGTTGGCGAGCGTTGGACCCCCCAAGAACAGCCCACAAAGAACTCCCGATCCGACGGAACTGATACCAACGACCACCATGACGAGGAGGACGGAGAGTCCGGAAAAGAACTGGAAAACATCGGGAGCGGCGCTCCCCAAGGCCTGCCCATATAGGCCACCACCAATTCCCGCAATCGCTGCCGACACAGCAAACACGGCCAGCGTTGAGGCACGCGCGTTCATGCCGAGGGTAGCGCAGGCGGCGGGGCTGTCCTTGAAGGCAAAGAGGCGTTGACCGAACTCTGACTTCCTGATCAGGACGACTACTGCGGCGAGCACAACGAACGCCACGGAACCCGCGACGAATTGCATCTCCTTGCTCGAAAGCGCTCGCCCGCCGACCTCGAAAGGCGCGAACGTCAAGGAGCCCGTTCCGAAAGGCGCGAACTGATTACCGAAGAGGTTGAAGGCGGGAAGGGGGAAAATCCAGGCGTCCATCGCGACAGCAAATGCCGCCGTGGAAAGCGCGAAATAGATTCCGGAGAGCCGGAGCGCGGGAAGAGCCACCAGAATGCCGGCGGCCGCACACACGCCAGCTGCGACAAGCAGAGACAACGGATTTCCACTCGCACCCAGATGCCCAACCACGACGGCACCGATTCCAGCGAAGGTCATCTGACAGAGGGATAGTCGCCCGGCAAACCCCACGACAGGCACCGCGGACAACCCGATAATAGCGATACCCCACACCCGGTCCAGGCTGAACAGATCGGATTGCGAGACCACGGTGGCGAGCATGATGGCGCCGACAACGACGCATACTGCAAAGACCCCCGTCCCCTTCCAAGTAGGCATCAAAGCCAGTTCCCGGCTGCGAAGGATGCGATGACCGCGCAGGCGCGACTGCGGGAGCAGCAGGAGCGCGACTAGGAGAACCACAGCGGGGACCGCTCCCTCGAACCCTTGAATATAGGCATTCTGCGGTAGGTAGGCGACCGTGTAGCTGACGGCTAAGCCCAAGATGATCGCTCCCACGAACGTCATTGGGATGCTCTTCAATCGGCCGATAACCGATGCCGCATAGGCATCGACTATGAGAAGCGTCAAAGCAGTGGCGGAGAGGGTCAACGTTGGTGCCACAAGGATTCCGGCCAGAGCGGCGAGGACACAGCCGACGATCCAGGCCGACCTCGCGCTCCTAACGTTGCTCGCCCCGTTCAAGGTGGTGAGCGTGCGATCATCCACGGCCGCCCGCATGGTGACACCGAGCCGCGTCCTGTAGAGCAGAAGTCGCAGTCCGAGTGCGACGGCCAAGGCGACAATGAGGATTGTGACATCGTTATAGGAGATCCGGATCGGTCCAATCACCAATGTCTCCCCGGCGAACAATGGCGGCAGCGCTCGATATATGAGGGGATTCCATATCCACTGAGCGATACCCACCATTGACAAGGCCAGCGCCAGTGTGACGACGAGCTTTGTCGCCTCAGACGTCCCGTCGAGCCTCCGCATCACCCCCACCTCGAGAATGACGCCCAACCCAGGCGCAAGAACGCCGAGGCAAATGAGAAATGAGACAACGGCAGGCCAGCCCCACCCAATGTGCATCTGCCAGTAGGCAAACGCCGACATCATGCCTATGGCCCCGTGGGACCAGTTGAAGATGCCCGTCGCCGTGTAGGTGAGCGTGAGGCCGCTCGCCGTGATGGCGTAGATCCCGGCAGTGGCTAATCCCGCGATCGTAAAGACGACGAACTCGTGCACTGAACTGACCGCGCCGGTCCTTCTACCTGTGTCAGCCGCTCACGGACACGTGGAAAATGGACTTCGGATCGCAGTGCCAGATCTGATTGTTCGGCTTGGTGTCCGCCTTGTCGTAGACAAACTTTCCTGGCTCGACCTGCATCAGGACGAAGCAGTCACTGGGGGTCGGGTTTTGATTGGACATGGCGAGCTGAGCGACCGGAGCAAACACACCGCCGCCGGTCCAATTCTTCTGCGCTGCAGCGTGGCCCAGGACGCACGACACGGTAAGAGTGGAACCGCAAGCGGTCGCGGCCTTGGCAAACAACACCCAGGAACTCGTAGCAAGTTCGTCGTCCTGATCGATCGTGTCTCCTGCGGCGTACTTGTGCATGATCGCTTCCATTTGCTCAAGGCCCGGACTCTGAGAGGCTAACTCGAAGGGCCACGTCTGGGTCTCGGTGTAGGTCGGGGGCAGCTTGATGCCCTGAGCCGCCTTGATTGTTGCGGAGCCGTAGAACTGTGTTGTCAGGAAGATGAAGGCGGGGTTATAGCCGGCTGTATTCATAGCTTGAAGATATGGAGCGATCGCCGAGTCATCCGATGGCTCGAGTGCCTTTACCCCTTTGGTCTGAGCCTCCTCAACATAAGAAGTCCAATCCGTCACAGTGAGAGGCGGCTCCTGGAAGTCGACGACCTTGTAGCCCTGTTGTTCGGCAGCATCGCGCCACTTCTCTGTGGGTTCGATGATGCTGGGCGTGTTCTGAGCTCCAGTTCCAAATTCCTTGATTGCCTGTGGGTATTTCTTCGCGAGTGCTCCGTACCATCCGGCTTCGACTTCGGAGTTGCTGTTTCCTCCTGGATTGACTTGCTCGGCCGCATCAACGGCCTGATTCGACACGGTGAAATCGGTGATCTGCCCAAGGCCACATGCCACACGCACGGAGACGGCGGATTGATCGAGCGCGAGCCCGCCACCGACGGACATGAAATCCTGTTGACAGGCCTGGTTGGTGACCTGCGCCGCATTGAACAACGCACCATCTCTGTCGTCGACGACGATCTTGCGTCCGTCGATTCCACCGGCGGCGTTGCACCACTTCGCGAAGGCCCCAGCGAATTGGAAGAACTCCTCATTGAGCCCCGGCTCGACTGTGTTTCCGGGATCGGCGAACGTCGCGATGTTGATGGTCTTGTCCGAGACACCCCGTACCGTGGAGGTGCCACCTGGACCCTTTTCGCAGATTGTCCCGACCCCGGGCCACGCACCATTCTCCGTCGCGCCGGTCGACAACGTGCTGCGTTCTGAGGCCTGAGCTGGCCCGCTCCCCGCCAAGGCGAATACCGACAGCATTACGGTGACGCTGGCGATGAGTGCCGGCCACCGAGAGCTCTTCAAACGCATTGCATCCTCCCCAATCAAGTCGAGCTGGTGCTCGTTGCTTGCATGCTCAGAATCCCCTCGTGACCTTGCTATCACAGGTTGTGGGGAACTTCCATATACCTTTTGGTGTTTATCCTACGGTACTAGTCGTGTCAGTTTGGGTCGCCCCCTGGGCACCGTCGGACCCGCAAGTGGAGGCACCGCAGAGCGGGCACCTCCGAGGTCTCAAAACGCCAATCAGCGACGCCGACATTGTGTTCGACATCTAGCTATCTCCGACCTTGCGCGGGAGCCCCAACACAGCCACGGCAGCGTCGGTCAGGAGTTGGTCGAAGTGATCCCCCCCAAATGACCGCGCATGGAAGAGAGAGGACTGGATCGCTCCGATGGCAGCATGAACGACAACTCGTGCGTCCGATTCTTCGAGAAGCGGACGCAGTTCAAGCAGCAAGTGCACCCATTCTTCCAGGTAGAAGCGCTGTTTTCGGCGGAGACGACGTTGGTCGACCTCCGGCAGACTTTGGTTCTCGGTGTAATAAACCTGGGCAACGGATCGATCCACCACGACGAAACGAATCTGGGATGCGATGAGTTGGCGGAGCGCATTGTCCGGCTCGATGTCCATCAACGCGATACTTTCGGCCTCTCGAAGTAGGCCGTCGATGGCACGATCGAACAGTGCAACCAGTACGGCGGATTTACTCTCGAAATGGCGGTAAATTCCAGGCCCGGTGATCCCCGCTACTGCCCCGATTTCGCCCATAGAGACGGCGTGGTAGCCCGACTTCGACACTAGATCCGCAGCCGCGACGAGGATCCTCTCCTTTCGACCGGGCTCATCGGCTGATTGCACCGGATCCTGTGGTGCTGTGGCCGCTTCCTTCACGATGCCCGCGGTCCGCAGGATCCAAGACCGCTCGAGGTTCGGACGTGACCTTTCACGGCGTTCGACCCGGCTCCTGCGGCACTCTCACAAGAGTGGGTGGGCCAGCAAACGCCTGAGCAATATTGAGCCACTCGGTGGCGATGGGACCGCACACAGTAAGACTGGTATCGCGAACAGATCGACGTTGTGTGACGACGTAGCAAAAGTCAATCGCTGAACCGACGACGGAATCCGAATCTTCCGGATCGCCCCATACCCACCGAGTCCCGTCGGGTGCCTCGAGATCCACAGTCACTGGTACATCTGGTACGGGCAGCTGATGCACCAGAAAAGAAAACGCGAAGGTCCGGACCCCCAGATGAGCGATGTGGTACAGGCGCATTGATTGGGGATACTCGATTCTGACCGCATCAGCTATGTCCTGGCCGTGCGCCCAGGTCTCCATGATTCGGGCACTGATGCAGCTGGTCGCGCTCATTGAGGGTCCGTACCACGGGACTCGCGCCTTTGCATCCAGTGGCTCAAAGGCGCGTATAAGGCGATCTCGAGCTTGACGGAACCACTCATATTGATCACTGGGATCAATTGAACGATTCTCGTCGGCGACCCACGCAGCGAAGTCGGGGCCGTGGGATTCCAAAAGGCCCGCGTGAACTCGGAAGCCCTCTTCATCAACGGCCGCCAACGTGGCCGCCTCGTCGAAGTAAGCCAAATGCGTAACCTGATCACCAATCGACCAGCCGTCGGCCGGGGTGGCCAACGACCAATCGGCCGGTCGGATACCAATCAACATTGATTCGACGACCTTCGTCTCATCACGAAGATCATCCAGTAGGGATTGAAGCCGGTGCACGGTTAGCGACCGATCCACTTGGGAGTCCGCCCGGTACTGAAGGCCGACGGGCCCTCCTGAGCATCCGCACTCTCATAGACGGGCTTCCAAATCTGTTCTGCTTGTTTCAGTGCATCACTAAGAGGATACTGGGCGATGAGTCCCACCGTCTTTTTCGCTGCCGCCACGGACAGGGGCGCGTTCGCCGCGATGGATTCGCCAAGGTTCTGGGCCGCCGCATGAAGCTCCTTCAATGGCACGACCTGATTGACAAGGCCCACTCGCATGGCCCGATCGGCACCGACGGGTTCTCCTGTTAGGAGCATCTCCATGGCCACCCTCGGCGGAATCAGCCAGGGCAGTGGGGCAGCCCACGGAGCCCCTCGACCCACTTTGACCTCCGAGATGGCAAAGCTGGCCGAATCCGCAGCGATGCAGAGATCGCAACACTGTGCCAGTAGGAATCCCCCCGCGTAAGCCACGCCATTCACGGCGGCGATCGTGGGCTTTTCAACTGTGATGTTGCGGCCAATTTGAGGAAGAAAATCAGGAGGGGGCACCGTCAACTCGGTCTCTGCCATCTCCTTCAGATCTGCGCCGGCGCAGAAGGCAGAGTCCCCCTGACCAGTCATGACGAGAACTCTGGCTGCTTCGTCCTCGTTAAACCGTCGCAGTCCCCCGAAGAGCCCGTCCCTCACTGCCGCATTGAGGGCATTCCTGGCCTCCGGTCGACAGATGGTCAGCCAGGCGACTTCTCCCTGTCGCTCATAGGCGACGGGCGGCCTCACGTCACTCATCAGTCTCCTCGATGAACTCTTCGACGACCGCGAGGACGACACCGACGTCGACAGTCTGACCAGGCTCAATCCGAACCTCGGTCACGATCCCGCCCGCAGGCGCCCGGACCACGTGTTCCATCTTCATGGCCTCCAATACGACGACCGAGTCACCTTTGAGCACGCGATCACCAACGGCAACTTCGGTCCGCACGACGGTTCCAGGCATTGGGGCGAGCAATGAACCGGCGACTTGCACGTCTTCGGGCGAAGGGAACCTCGACCCCTCCCGGAGCATGGTGGATCCCAACGCACTATCGACAAAAACAACATCAGCCACTCGATTGATTCGAATCAGTCGCCTGACTCCATCAACCTCCAAGTCCACGCCGCGCGCCGAGAGATCCCTGACTATCACGGGCGCCAATTCCTGACAGCCAACGGATGCTGTCAGGGCTGGGGCGTCGACGGGAGACTTCCGATAAAAGGCGTAGCGAACGACGATGGTTTCATCGTCGGCGACGTACTCCGTCTCCTGGGGGAAGTTGGGAACATTTCTCCAGCCAGAAGGCAACCCGCGGAGAACCGTCGCCTGATCCCTCCGCTCATACTGGGCGGCCAGTGCGGCGGCCAACGGGTGGATCAAGGCCGTGGCCTCGGTCCGATTCGACACGAGAGACCCAAGATCCGTCCTGACCAGGTACGAGGTGTCGAACGTTCCAGCCAGGAATGCAGGCTCTCTCAGGATCTCAACAAGGAGGTCGCGATTCGTGACGACTCCGTGGATCTGCGCACGCTGCAGGGCGGATGCCAGTTTCCGGCACGCTTGGGTACGGTCGGGGGCATAAGCGATGACCTTTGCCAGCATGGGGTCGTAGTGGATACTTACTTCAGACCCACTCTCTACCCCCGAATCGACTCGAAGTCCGTCCGTTGGAGGAATGCGGAACTCGTGCAGAACTCCAGCGGTCGGGATGAACCCGCCCGGCACATCCTCTGCGTAGAGCCGCGCTTCGACGGCGTGTCCAGACATTCGCGCCCCGACAACCTCAAGCGGAAGCGGATGACCCTCGGCCACCAGGAACTGCAGCTTGACGAGATCGACTCCGGTCACCAACTCTGTGACGGGATGTTCTACTTGTAGGCGGGTATTCACCTCAAGGAAGAAAAACCTTCCATCCTCGTCGAGCACGAACTCGACCGTTCCCGCCCCGACGTACGAGATGGCTCGCCCCGCCTTAACGGCGGCCTCACCCATGCGGTCGCGCAAGTGGTTGTCCACGGCGGGTGATGGGGCTTCCTCAAGCACCTTCTGGTAACGCCGCTGAATGGAGCATTCCCGTTCGAACAGGTGCGCCACTGTTCCGTAGGCATCTCCGAAAATCTGTACCTCGATGTGGCGAGGCCTCTCAAGGAACCTCTCGAGAAACACCGTGCCGTCCCCGAATGCCGCCACCGCCTCTCGCTGCGCTGCTTGAATCGCGCTTCCAAGTTCAGTCACGTCCCGAACGATCCTCATGCCTCGTCCACCACCGCCGTAGGCGGCCTTGACGAGAAGGGGCAGACCGATTTTCTCCAGATGGTCCCCGACGAATATTTGCTCCAGGTCCTCTTCGGCCTGCACGGCGAGGCCGGGGAGAACTGGGACTCCCGCATCGTTCATCAGCTGCTTCGCAGTGATCTTTGAACCCATGGACTCGATGGTGTCTGGATCGGGACCAATGAAATTCAAGCCGGCCTGACGGCAGGCTCGGGCGAAGGCGCTGCGCTCCGACAAGAACCCGTACCCTGGGTGGACAGCATCAGCACCCGACTGCTGGGCCGCTCGTAGTAATTGTTCGATGTCGAGATACGTCTCAGCTGGCGTGTTTCCATTGAGCGATATTGCTTCGTCAGCTTGTCTGACAAATGGGGCGGACGCGTCGGCCCGGGAAAAAACCGCCACGGTCGCGATGTCAAGATCATGGGCAGCGCGCATGACTCGAGCGGCGATCTCGCCCCGATTGGCGATCAGCACCTTGTGAATCCGCTCCATGACGCCTCTACATCCGAAAGACGCCGTAGCCACGGCGCCCTTCAATTCTCTGAGAATGCGCGGCCGAAAGGGCTATGCCCAACACGGTCCTCGTGTCTCGGGGATCGATTACCCCATCGTCGTAGAGCCGTGCAGAAATGAAGAACGCATGAGATTCCGTCTCTATCTGCTCTTCAATCTCCTGCCGCCGACTCTCATCAGCCTCAGTATCGAACTCCCGCCCAGACGCCTCGGCCGCCTGTCGTCCCACGATCGACAGAACACCGGCCAGTTGCTGAGCCCCCATCACCGCCAACTTGGCATTGGCCCACGCAAAGATGAACCGCGGGTCATACGCTCGACCCGACATCCCATAGTTGCCGGCGCCGAAGGAAGCACCGATGTTTATCGTGATGTGAGGAACTAGGCTGTTGGTCACGGCGTTGATCATCTTGGCGCCGTCCTTGATGATCCCCCCCTGTTCGTAGGCGGTGCCAACCATGTATCCGGTCGTATTCTGTAGAAAAATCAATGGAGTGTCAGTCTGGTTGGCCAAGAGGATGAACTCCGTGGCCTTTTTGGCTTCTTCGCTGAAGATCACGCCTCGGGCATTGATGAGAACCCCAACCGGATAGCCATGAATGGATGCCCAACCCGTGACAAGACTGGACCCATACAGCTTCTTGTATTCGCCGAACCTGGACCCATCAGTCACACGCGCCAGAACCTCATAGGGGTCGATGGGCACCCGAAAGTCGCCCGAAGCGATGCCAAGGAGTTCCTCGGGGTCGTAGACCGGATCATCCGGCGACATGGTGGGGTCTGGACCCCACTTCCGCCAGTGAAGTTCCGCGACGATCTGCCGACCAATGCGTAAACAGTCACGCTCGTCCGCAGCAAAGTAGTCGGACAAGCCGGAGACCCTTGAATGCATGGAGGCACCACCGAGCGCTTCGTCATTCGCATCCTCACCGGTAGCCATCTTGACCAGCGGTGGTCCACCGAGAAAGACCTTTGCCTGATTGTCTATGAGGACGGCATAGTCACACATTCCCGGCACGTAGGCTCCGCCGGCGGTCGAGTTTCCGAATACCAACGCGACCGTGGGAACGCCCATCGATGAGAGCTCTGTGAGATCGTGAAAGATCTTGCCGGCGGATACGAACAGATCGGCCTGTGTCGGCAGATCCGCCCCTCCCGATTCCACCAAGTTGATGACTGGTAGCCGGTTTTGCCGAGCGATCTCCAGCGCACGAAGGATCTTGCGCAAGGTATAGGGGTTCATAGCGCCCCCCCGCACCGTGGGATCGTGCGCAATGACGACACATTCGACCCCTGATACCACGCCAACGCCCGTCAGGACGCTGGCGCCGACGGTGAAGCCCGTTCCCCACGCAGCTAGTGACGACAATTCGAGAAATGGACTATCCCGATCCAGGAGCAGCTCCAACCTCTCGCGCACAAGGAGGCGTCCCCGCTCATGATGGCGTTCCGCGTACCTCGGCCCACCGCCAGCCCTGAGCCGTTCAAGTTGCTCTTCCAGCGCTGTCAATTCGGCCAACTGACTCTCACGGTTGGCCCGGTAGGCCCCCGTCCGAACATCCAATGTCGATTTCAACGTGGGAGCAGCTCCCGCCCACTCCGACGGCCCATTCATGTCCACTGACGTTAATCCCAATTAACTGGGGCTGCCAGGTTACTTGCTGCTTTATGCCTCTGTCAGTTACTGACAAGTCACAGGCCGCCGGATTCAAGTCCCGAGATGGAGTTCCTCCCAGTCCGCCAACGGCCGCGAGGGCCGGAACGCCTACGACTCGCCGCCGGACGACCACACACCAGCGACCTCATCGCTGGTCGCCAGGGTCGACACAAGCGACAGGCTGTATTGGATGACCTGTTTGCCGTATTCCGGCGGAACTCCAACTACAGCGTCCGATACCAGCACCACTTGATAGGCCCGATTTACGGCATCAAAGACGAGGTTCGGAATCGCTATGTTGAGTGACACGCCTATAACCACGAGAGTGTGCACTCCACGATTGCGGAGCAATGAATCCAGCGAAGACCCAGTCAGAGGGCTCAATCCGTGGAGCCGCGGCATCACGATATCGGCAGCGACAGGACCAACGGCAGAAATCGGCTTGACGGATTCGGAACCGGCCAGATTGGTCAATCCGCTCTTGCGTGCCCCCATGAACAGCCGGGCATTGACGTTACTGCCGAACCCATTCGGTAGGTTCTCGGCAGTGCAGTGGATCACTGGGACCTGAACCAACCGGGCCGCCTTCACCACGGTCTCGGCGTTCGCGATGAGAGAGGACTCGCATGCGGCTCGAGCAAGCTCTGGCAGTCCGGACGTCGTTCCAATGACGCCCTCTTGTACCTCCTGAAGCAGGACCGCACATCGCTCAGGCGCGAGGAGCGAACGAAGGCGTTCCTCTGGCGAACGAGGTATCTGAGGGTCGGACATGTATAGACCTCCGAGTCTCGAATCCAGAGATCTAAGGTCGCCTCAAGATCACGCCTGTTCGGCTGGCGCAGATCAGGGCAGTGGAGGGATCGGGCAATTGGTTGGCCGACTCCCCCCGCAATTGCCTGACGGCCTCGGTGGTGAGATTCAGTCCGTGAATGTAGCCCTCCCCTATCAAACCTCCATTCGTGTTGCACGGAAGACTGCCCTTCGGACCGAGGTTGCCGTCGGCAATGAATTCCTTCGCCTCTCCGGGTCCGCAGAATCCAAGCGCCTCAAGTTGCATCAGGAAGATTGGCGAAAAGGCATCGTAGATCATGGCTACATCGATCTCTGACCTCTTGATCCCATAACCATCGAACAGCCGACCGGCCATGGCGGCACACCCCTCCATTACCGCGATGTCGCGGGTGTAGTGGTTGCTGGCGATCTCCTCTTCGAACAACCCGGCATTAGCGGCGGCGGCGATCAATACCGGCTGGAGACTGTCAGAAGCGCGCTCCGCAGAAGTAATGACGAGGGCCACGGATCCGTCGGTTTCCTGACAGCAATCAAATAACCGAATGGCAGGCTCAGCTATCCACCGGGAGGACTGGTGATCATCTAACGAAATCGGCTGCTTGAAGAAATGGGCGTTCGGGTTGTTCGCGGCGTACTCCCTGAACTGCACCACGGCGCGTCCGAAGTCCTCATTCGTTGCGTCATATGCGTGCATGTACCGGACGGCGTTGAGCGCCATCCAAGATGCCGGAGTGAGGACACCGTACGGAGTGCACCATTGCATCGCCGTCGAGCCGGAGTGTGACGACGTCCCCCGCCCACCTACTGCGGCTCGGCCGAAGCGCTCGCCAGATCGAGCCTTCACCGCCCGATAGGCGACCACCACGTCGGCGACACCGGCTGTGATGGCCGCGGCCGCGTGCAGGACCACCCCCTGCGAACCGCCTCCGCCGTATGGCACGCGACTTGAGAAGTCGACCTGAGGTATCCCCAGTGAACGAACCAGTTCGGTCTCATCGACGGGATCTATAGTGTAGCTAACCAGTCCGTCAACGTCCTCAGTGGCAAGTCCAGCGTCCTCCAGTGCGGCCAGAATGGCTTCAGCAGCCAATTGGGTCTCGCTCCGTCCGGCTGCCTTGGAGAACTCGGTCTGGCCGATGCCTACGATGGCTGTGGCATCTTGTAGCTGCCTATTCATGCGATTCCTGTCGTGGCTTAAACACGGGCACCACCCCTTCGTGACGCGTTGCCCGGTAGTCGACCGTCACCGGCATTCCGATCGCAACCCTGGCCGGATCCGTGTCAACTAAGTTCGAAATGACCCTCACGCCCTCTGCCAGATCCACCAGGGCCGCGATAATCGGATACTCAAACGCCTGGTTCTGCGGATGATGAAGGATCACGTAGCTGTACACCACGCCTTCTCCGTCCAGGTCCACGATCTCGCAGTCGAGTGAATGGCAATACGGACACATAGGACGCGGGGGGTGACGGAGTCGGCCACATTCCCGGCATTTTTGGGCCACAAGTCGATGCTCACGAGCGGCGTCCCAGAATGAATGGTTGTCCTCGGTGAGGATCGGGGCGGGTCGGACAACCTCCGCAGATTCGGTCATGTGGGTCCGTCTAGAACGGTACGACTTTCCACCATGGCATCAATGTCTGAGCTGGAATACCCCAACTCGAGAAGGATCTCCCGCGACTGCTCACCACAGGCGCATGGACCACGCTGCACAATTGTTTCGGCCGGCGAGATGTTGACCAGCAAGCCAGGGTCCTCGAATCGGCCCACGCTGGACGACCACGTCTCGCTGACCAGGTTCAAATTTCTAGCTTCCGGATCGTCGAAGAGATTCCGGCAAAAGTACTCGTCCACCACCTCGATCGGCACCCCGCCATCGTCGAGAGCATGAAAAGCCTCTGCAGCCACCGCGCTCTCGAAGTATGAGCCCAGCCATGAGGCGATCGGCTCGGGATCGTCACCTGCAGGCCCGTCGGGAAGTATTGCTCGGAGCTTCGCCTGGTTCTCGTCCGTCACGGCGGCGAGAAAGACCCATCCGCCCACCGCACACTTATAGAGACGGTAATAAGGAGACAACCCGAACTGCCCACCGTCGACATGTCCCCAGTCGGGTTCTGATCCATCCGCATGGATCCAAGCGTACGAGGTGTGCAATAAGCCAGCATTGACAATCGACGTGCTCACGGCCTGACCTTGACCGGTCCGATCCCGATGGAAGAGGGCGGCCGTGATGGCGATTGCGGCGAGCAGAGCGTTCCCCGTATCTCCCATGTTGGACCGGCTCCAAAGGGGGGGATTACCGGCGTCGCAGGCTCCATCCTCCCACTCCGTGCCGGTCATTGCGGCCGCGTTTTGATCCGTTCCAGGAAGGTCCGACCGCGGTCCCTTCTCGTAGCCCCTGGTGTTGCAATAGATCAACCGGGGGTAGCGCTCTCGGAGCGTCTCGTAGTCGAGCCCAAGACGAGCCGCGGCACCCGGTCGCCAGTTCAGTGCAATCACGTCGGACTGCTCAAGGAGCTTTTCTAGTGCTTCGCGGCCCGCGGGGTCCTTGAGGTTCAGGGCGATACTGCGCTTGCCTCGGTTGGTCCCGAGGCCCATGTGGGTGCCGTTCCAGTAAGTGTCGTGCAGAGTATTGATCTTGATGACCTCAGCGCCGAGATCAGCCAGGACGCGGCCAGTGAACGGTCCGGCGACTCCTAGTCCAAGGTCCAAGACGCGTATCCCCGACAATGGATGCGCAAGCGTCTTCCCCTTCCCGGTCACGCTCACTCTTGGCTTCTTGGCCTCGCCTAGGACCTCTTCCGTGTGCTCACCGGATCGAGGCGCTGGCCCCGCGACTGCGCCCGGCGTGGCAGAAAACTCCAACAACGGACCAGCGTGATGAATGGGACCCTGATCCGGGTCGACGACCTCTACGACGCACCCATCGGCGAGAAACGATTTGTCCGCCAGGGCTTCACCGGGCCCGCGGACAGTGGTAACTCCCAGTCCCGCCGCCTCGGCGGCACGGACCCATTCATCCGATGGAAACTTCCGGAATGCCTCTGCCAGTTGGTCATGCATGAAGATCCCCGTGAGCATCCCATCTGGCTCCATTGATACCCGATCGGGATCATCGCGATAGGACGCATCCATTTCAACTGAAGCGAGCTTGTCTCCTTCAGCGGCCGCCAGAACCCATCGGGGACGGAGAGTCCAGTGATGGACCCATTTGCCATCAGCACATTGGTAGATACCCTCGATCGACCTCGAATCGATCGGCCACATCCAATAGAGGGGCGCGTCAGGATTCTCCACGCGCTGCCAGTTGAGACATGCTGCGGCGAGCGCTCCCTGTAGAAGGGATGTGGTGACCCGCTGACCTTGACCAGTCACCTCGCGTGCACGTAGGGCGCCCGCAATTCCGAGCGTGGCGAAATAGGTTGCGCCCACACTGGGCCAAGGCGTGCGGGGGAAAATTGGCCCCTCTCGGTCGGCACCTCGAACAAGGCCTTCGGGGGCATCAAATTCCGGCAGCGGCCCCGGGCGACCCAGAATGAACTCCATGGCGGTCCCTCGGCGACCCTTCTGGTCGTAGAGGAGGCCGGTGCGGGCAGCCACGAGACCGTCATAGCCCGGACGATCGCGGTGGACCTTGTGTTCTCCGTACGCCGAGATAGAGCAGGTGATGATGGCGGGGTTGAGGGAGCTGAGCGTTTCGTGGTCGATCCCGAGTCGCTCCGTTGTTCCGCGCGAGAAGCTGTCGACGACGACGTCGGACGTTTGCACGAGTTCCTCGAACTGACCCCTGCCGTGTTCGGACCGCAAGTCGAGCGTGGCACTGCGCTTGCCTCTATTCCAGACTCGGTACCCCGCCTGAGTGGCAAAAGGATCCCCGGACGGACGCTCGATCCGGATGACGTCAGCGCCGTTGTCCGCCAAGAACATCGTCGTCATGGGTCCGGCAATGCCCCATGACAGGTCAAGGACGCGCAAATCTGCGAAAACTCCGGCCATGCGGCTCCACCCTTCAGGTTCTCGTCGCGTCGAACATAGCACCTACTATGGGGCGGAGCCACCGCACGTCGGGAGGCCAATGGTGCTGGTCGTCACCGCTGTCGCTACTTCTACGGATCACGCTCATAGTGGCGACCGTCGGCAGGCCTCGAGACGCCACTCAGGCACTGAAACTGAGGCCTAAGATCCGTCGGCCCTCGCCGACTTGGCGACCTCAGCCTTCATGTCGTCGAGCAGCATCAGCATAGGAAGGCCGGACACGCTCAGCGCATGACCATGCCCGGTCTGATGGATGTCGAAGACCGACTGAACGGCGGCGTAGAAGCCCATTACGTCCAATGTCTGATTTACCGCACGCTTCGCCTGGCGTAGTGCGAACGGTTGCTTGGTCGCAATCTCCATCGCAAGATCCCGCGTCTCGCCGCGGAGGTCCTCGAGAGGGACCACCCGATTTACCATACCGAGGCGCTCTGCTTCTTCGGCCGTCATGGATCGACCGGTAAAGAGCATCTCCTTCGCCTTCCGTGCGCCCCACTCCCATGTGTGGCCGTGGTATTCGACCCCGCCGATACCCATGTTCACCACGGGGTCGGAGAACCTTGCGTTGTCTGCTGCAATGATGAGGTCGCAGGGCCACGCCAGGAGGAGGCCACCAGCGATGCAGACCCCCTGGACAGCGGCGATCGAGGGCTTGGGAATGTTCCGCCAGCGCAGCGAATATTCCAGAAATCGACGGGCCTCCGTCTGGTACACCCCAGCCAAGGTCCACGTCGGGGGCTCGTCTCCTGCTGCGCTGACCCCCTTCATGTCATGCCCGGCCGAGAAGTGCTTCCCATTCGCTTGCAGGACAATGACTCGAACGTCATCGTCGTCCGCGGCTCGGCACCAGGCCTCGTCCAGATCGTCGAGCATTGGCAGCGTCTGCGCGTTGGCCGCCTCGGCTCGATTCAGCGTGATGGTGGCTATCCCGTCCTCGACCTCGTACTCAATGAATGCTGTCTCCATGCGCCTACCCCTTTCCTTCAGAGCGATATCCTTCGCTTCGATCGTTTGATGCCACAGGGTCACTGGAATGCGTGAGGGGCGGGGGTCCAATTCGCTCGCGCAATGTCTGGAGCGATGCAAGAAACGAGGGCCGTCCCATCGACCAGCGTTGCGGTTCCAGTTCTAAATCAATGGCTGCGGCGGTGTCGCCGACAGTCAGCGCCGCCGTCATGGTGCGCTTGGTCCGCGCCACGAGTTCGGGATCCCGTCGAGCGGCCCGCCGCGCCAACCGGATTGCTTCTTGTAGAAGGTCGGCCTCATCGACGCAGCGCCAGACGAGTCCTCGCCGGGCAGCCTCAACGCCGTCGAGAGTCTCTCCGAATAGAGTCAGTGCCGCTGCCCCCTGAGTCCCGATCGCCGATTGAAGCCGCCAGAGACTTCCTCCGCCCGGATGTATGCCGACGTCGAGGAATCGGACATCGAACCGAGAGCGCTGAGTACACAGGGCGACGTCACAGCACAGGACGAGGTTTATGCCGGCGCCGATCGCCGCGCCGTCCACTGCTGCCACGGTCGGAATGGAGGCCTCGTCCAGTGCGCGAAAGGCCCGGTACAAGTCGTCGAGCGGAACTTTTGGCTCGAGAAGCTCGTCGATCGACCCACCCGCGGAGAACACCGGCGGGGTATTTCGAAGAATAAGGCAGCGCGAATCTGAAGCCGAGGCGATGGCCTCGCTCAGTTCCCGCACCAAACCCCAGGACAAGGCGTTCCGGGAGCCAGGATCATCAAGCACGATGGTTGTGATGCCATCTTCCTGCTCGACCTGCACGAAATCACTAGGCACTCGCGCCATCCTCATCGTCAATGAAGGGATTCATTGCGTCTCAGTCCGGAGGCGGAATCGCTGCACTTTTCCGCTCGCCGTCAGCGGCAGTTCGTCGACAAACCAGACCTCGCGAGGAACCTTGAAGTTGGCCATCTGCTCTCGACACCACGAGATGATTGAGGCCTGGTCCACTGCAATTCCCGATCTGAGAACCACGTAGGCCCGACCCACCTCCCCCAACCGGGCGTCCGGCACACCCACGACAGCAACTTGTGCGACGGCGGGGTGGGTGAGGAGAATTCCTTCGATTTCAGCCGGATAGGCATTGAAACCTCCCACGATGAACATGTCTTTCTTGCGGTCGGTGATCCTGATGTTGCCGTCATCCCCGATGAAGCCGATATCGCCCGTGCGGAAGTATCCATCACCGTCGAATGCAGCCTTCGTTCCTACGGGGTCATCGAAATAACCGCTCATGACGTTGTAACCCTTGACGACGATCTCACCGGGCTGACCAGCCGCGGTCGGAGATCCCTCGTCATCCACAACGCGCACCGCCACACCCGAAAGAGGCTTTCCCACCGTCTCGGCAATTACCTCAGGTGGATCGTCGTAGCGGCACATACTGACCGTTCCGGTCGTTTCCGTGAGGCCATACCCGGTCACGACTGTGCCGATGTGAAGGTCCGCTCGCATACGCCGGATGACTTCGACCGGCACCGTCGCCGCGCCCGTGACGGAAAGACGAAGGGTTGACAAGTCGTACAAGGAGCGGTCCGGATGTTCCAAGATGGATTGGAAGACGGTTGGTGGGCCGGGAAGCACGGTGATTCGCTCTTCGACAACGCGTCTCATCACGACTCCCCCGTCAAAGACCGCGTGCGGGAGCAGTGTTGCTCCTCTCAAGACGCAGGCGAGGATTGCCGACTTCAAGCCCGCAGTATGGAAGAAGGGGTAGACACAGAGATAGCGATCTCCTCGCCTGAGCCCGACTGCGTCACTCCACGCTTCGTAGGTGCGCACGCTTGCACCATGGCGCAGCATGGCGCCCTTGGGCGCTCCCATCGTTCCCGAGGTGAAGATGATGTCCGACAAGTCAGCTGCACGGACAGGTGGAAATCCATCGGGGCGAGGAGCGGAGCCGGCGGCGACGAACTCGGACCATGACAGCGTTCGAGCTTTCGAGGGACCTTCGGTTACCACGATCTCCCGGAGTGCTGGCAACTCCGCGATGCCATCCAGCATCCCGATCAGATCGACCCCGACACTGTCGGTGCTGGCCAGAAGGAGGCGAGCGCTTGACCGGCGCAGGACGTGTGCAACCTCCGGACCTTTGAACCGTGTGTTGACCGGCACGAGGACAGCACCCGCCAGATAGACGCCGAAACTCGCAGCAACCCACCGGGCGCTATTGGGTGACCACAAGGCAACGCGGTCGCCCGGTACCACCCCGCGCGCGCAGGGCAGATGCTGCCATCCGAGCTTCCTTGTAGAGCTCGTCGAAAGTCCAGCGAACGTCCCCATCGACAATCGCTTCTTCATGGCCAAATTCAGAGGCGGCCCGGGCGAGCGCTGCCGGCATGGTGGACGGACGGTTCACGTGAACCTCGCCGGCGTCAGGGGCCGGAACCACCGCACCTTGATGCACGGCCAAGCTCTGCGCCCCTTGACGCTGACCCGACGCTCGTCCGGGAGCGGTCGCACCGCCCACGGGCCTTCATCTGAAGGACCCTTCTGCTGCCTTCTCGCCTCGTGGTGGACACCACACGAGTTCAAACGTCGACACTCGGAGCAATGGGCTGCCAGTTCGGGGGCCGTCTCTCGGCGAATGCCCGTGGCCCCTCCTCCTGGTCGGGATGTCCCCACATGGAAACCAGCTCTTGGGCCCCTGCCTTGCAGGCGTCGGTCAGCCCCAATTCGAGGGCTCCCCAGAGAGCGCGTTTCGTGGCGGCCATCGCCGCCGGTGAGTTCATCGCGATCTTCTCAGCCAACGTCTGTGCCTCGTCGCGGAGGTTTCCGGGCGGATCGACGATTTGACTGATCATTCCGAGGCCCAATGCCCGTTCAGCCGTGAGACGCTCGTGTCGTCCAACGAGGGCCATCCGCATGACCGCTTCGAAGGGAATCTTTCGAGTCAACCCGATTGCCTCCATGGCAACGACTTGACCGACAGACACGTGGGGGTCGAAGAACTGCGCGTCCGAGGCTGCGATGACGATGTCGGCCTCGGCTACCCAATGAAAGCCACCGCCTGCGCAGATGCCGTTGACTGCCGTGATCACGGGCTTCCACACGTGGTTTTGCCACGCGGTGAATCGGTAGTCGAAGTTCTCAGTGGACTCGCGGTAGCGCTCGAATCCGATGCCATCCTCGGCGATCTCCATGACATCGACACCGGTTTGGAATGCCCGACCTTCGCCCGTGTGGACGATGACCCTCACCTCGGGGTCGGCGTTGAGCGCGTTCCACGCGAGCTCGAACTCGTCGCGCATGTGCGAGTTCATTGCGTTCAATCGGTCGGGCCGGTTGTTGATCAACCATCCCACCGGTCCTCGTCGCTCTAGCAGCAGTGTTTCGAGCGTCGGATAGGACATCACACCTCCGTCTTTTCTGTGATTGGTCCGAACCCCGCAGAGGATGCGAGCGAGGACTCGAGCGGTTGCCACTCTGGGCTCCGTTTCTCGGCGAAAGCCCTTGGCCCCTCCTCCTGGTCCGGGTGTCCCCACATGGAGACCAGCTCTCTGGCCCCGGCCTTGCAGGCGTCGGTCAGTCCGGCCTCCAGCGCGCCCCACAGAGCACGTTTGGTCGCCGCCATGGCTGCGGGCGAACCTTCCGCTATTAGCTCAGCGAGATGCTGGGCCTTCTCGCGCAGCTGTTCGGGTGGGTCCACGACCTGACTGACCATTCCCAGGGCATGGGCCCGCTGGGCACTGAGCCGCTCGTGGCGACCCAGTAGAGCCATGCGCATGACGGCCTCAAAAGGCATCTTCCGGGCCAGGCCGATCGCCTCGAAGGCAGTCACCTGCCCTACGGACACGTGCGGATCGAGGAAGGTGGCGTCGGACGCCGCGAGCACGACGTCAGCATCGGCCACAAAGTGCAGCCCGCCGCCGGCGCAGGTGCCGTTCACTGCACAGATAACGGGCTTCCACACCTGGTTGTGCCACGACGTCATCTTGAGCTCCGACCGACGAGTCCGGCCGGACTGCTTACGGAGCGCTTCCGGCTGGCGAGCCAGTTGCACCACATCGAGACCGGTCTGGAATGCCCTGCCCTCGCCGGTGTTCACGATCACGCGAACGGAAGGGTCGCGGTCGAGTTCGACCCACGCGGCCTCGAGATCGTCCAGCATCTGCGCGTCCATGGCGTTGCCCGCACTAGGCCGGTTGAAGATCAGCCAGCCGACCGCGCCGCGGCGCTCGATCAAGAGCGATTCGTAGCTCATCCGCTGCGGGGGATATCCCGCCAGGGTGCCTTCGACCAAGGATCGTCCTCGCGCGGGAGTCCGAGGACCCTCTCACCCAGGATGTTCTTGTTGACCTCGGTGGTGCCGCCCTCGATAGTGTTAGCCCGGCTGCGAAACATGCCTCTGACCTCGTAGGGGAGCGACTCTGCCCACGATTCTCCCCGGGCAGGCCAGGCGGTTGCAGCGGCACCCAGCATGTCCACCGCCAACAGTTGGATCCGCTGATTGAGCTCACCCTGGGCAACCTTGCCAATGGAGCTCTCGGGCCCGGGCGAACGACCGGCTTGCAGTTGCGCCCGTACGCGCTGGTTCGTCCAGCCGCGAATCTGTTCCTCGCACCAGAGGTGAATCACGGACTGTCGCCGGACCGGATCGTCCCAGCCGCCGGGGTGGCCATCGGCGCTGATGCGCTTGGCCAAGCGCACGAGGGCATCCGCTCCCGATCCGCCAATGCGGTCAACGCCACCCGACCCAGAACCAGAGACCATCTGGCGCTCGCCCGAAAGCGTGGCGTTGGCCACCTTCCAGCCATTGCCGACCGCGCCAATACGCTGTGTGTCGGGAATGCGGGCACCATCGAGGAAGACTTCGTTGAAGTCGATCTCGCCACCCATGTGGCGGAGCGGCCGAACATCGACCCCCTCCTGACGCAGATCGATCAAGAAATATGTGATCCCCTCCCGTTTCGGCACGTCGGGGTTGGTGCGGGCGAGAAGGACAGCATGCGTGGAACGGTGAGCCCACGTCGTCCATACCTTTTGCCCGGTGACGACCCATTCCTCTCCGTCCTGTTCGGCGCGGGTCGACAGGGAGGCCAGATCGGAGCCGGATCCGGGCTCACTGAAGAGTTGGCACCAGCGCTCCTCATTGCGCACGATCGGCGGCAGATAGCGGAGTCGTTGCTGCTCCGTGCCGTGGGCAAAGAGGGCCGGCGCGGCCAGATTCAGTCCCAATGGGTTCAGTCGGCCCAGGTTGAAGGGTCTCAGCTCCTGCTCGACGGCGCGGGCGATGTCGGGAACCAGACCCAGGCCGCCATACTCGATAGGCCAGGTCGGAACCACGAGGCCAGACAGACCAAAGGTGGGGTACCACGCCTCGTATTCCGTCCTTGAACGCACCGTGCGGACCTCCGTCGGTCCACCGCGTCGCCCCGCCTCCAGCCAGATTGAAGGCACGTGGGCGTCCAACCACGCCCGCACGACCCGGCGTACTTCGTCCGCCGGCATGGAGTCGTCGACGAAAACACGGTTACCCGCCGCGGTTGTGTCGGCCACGCTCATCTTCCGCTGAACGTCGGGGGTCGCTTCTCCACGAACGCGGCCAGGCCCTCGCGAAAGTCATCGCTGCGTGAGGACAGCTCCATGGCCAATGCCTCGTTTTGGAGTTGTTCGAGCGCGGCTGCTGTCGAGCTAGCCTGCAACATCCACTTGGTCAGGCCGAGTGTCACCGTGGGACCCTCGGCCAGCTGATCGACCAAAGCCTTCACTTCGTCATCTAGGCGTTCCGCTGGCACGGACCGATCCACCATGCCCCAAATCGCAGCCTCTGTGCCCGAAACACGCTCTCCGAGCAGGAGCATTCTCCTGGCACGGACCTCGCCAATACGGCGCGGCAGTAGCCACGTCCCACCGGTGTCAGGCGTGAAGCCACGCTGAGCATAGGGTTCCCAAAACTTCGCCGTTTCGTCCACAACAGCGAAGTCAGCGGCAAGAACGAGGTGCAGCCCGATCCCGGCCGCCCACCCCTGGACGCGGCAGACGACAGGCGTCTGGACGGTCAGCAACAACTCGATCAGTCGGTGCGCTTCCGTGGGAAGACGGCGCTGAATGCTGCCGACTCTGGGACGGAGATCACCTGTGTTTCGATCCACGATGTCAAAGCCTGCGCAGAAGTGATCGCCGGCCGCCCGGAGCACGATCACACGGATGGACTCATCAGGACCGGCGGCTGACAGTGCCCCGATCATGGACGCCACTATGGGATCGGTGAGTGCATTTCGCTTCTTCTGCCGATCGATCACAAATTCCAGGACCGGCCCTCGGCGCTCAATGTGGAGGCCCTCGATCGATTGGTACGGCCCTTCCGGCTCGAACGTGCTCATTGCAACACGTACCTCTCACTGATAGCAGTCAGGACGTCTTGCAGGTCGTCGCTGAGACCTGGGGGGTGTGGAAGCTCGACGGCACCAAACTGTCGGCTCGGCAACAAAACCGTGGCGTGACCGGGCGTTGTGACTTCGCCTCTTTGGTTCACTGCCGAGAGATCGATGTCAACGGCAGTCTGGTTTGCTTCCGTCAGATAACGATTGGTGACGATGCCCGAAAGCCATTGCGTGTCGCCCACGAAGTTGAACTTGCGGAACTCACATTCGAGCTTCCACAACCAGGCGTCATCTCCCATCCAGTCGGTGCAGAGATGAATGAGCCACGTCTCGCGCATTCGCCCGTAGTCAAACGTTGTCGGGTTTCCAGCACGGCGGGCGAACTCGGGATCCCAATGGACTCGCTGCATGACATCGGGCACGTTGAGGTCATCACGCTGATAAAACCGCGGAATGCGCATCCGATTCTTGTAGCCCAGACGGAGGGGCTTCACGTCGTACAGCCCCATGCCGACACCCGCATGCCAGCACACCATGTCCGTGACGGTCATCGGACCCTTGACCATCGGGCCCACGCGGTCGCCGACCTTGACATCCTCCCACCAACGCGATTTGCTCCCTCGGGGCGTTTCAGCACTGTATTGCGCGTCGATCTCCTCAATTTGCTCCTCGGTGTACGGCTGCTGGTCGAGCGCATCGTTCTTCTTGCGCTCTCGGGCCTTCGTCCGTTCCGTGCGAATCATCAGGCGATACTGCGCCGAAAGTGCCGGGCCGTCGTCTTCACGGAACACCTGTGCCATCCACTCGTGAACGGCACGGCCAGCGAACTCACTGGGCTTCTCGAGGACGCCAACGAGCGCATTTCGTCGGCTGATTCCGCGATCGGGACGCAGTGGAGCCCACCATTCGCGTGCGCTCGCAGAATAGAATGCATGCACCCCGCGTAGCGGGTCACCCTTCATGAGCTCGCGATGTTCCTCGGGGACGCGAGTGACCTCATCGAACCCGATCAGGGAGTCGCCACCAACAAGAGGCGGCGGTGCGACGACCCCGCCCCAGACCGTTCTGGCGGCGTAGTCCTCATCGGACCAGAGGGGATTGTCATCGCCGTAGGCCTCGGCGACATGCCGGAATGCATCAACGTTGGGTCTCGCGTAACGAGGCCTCATCACGGTGTGAGGTTCAGGTATGCCGATCCGAGCACGCAGTCGCTGAATCCCCTCCTCGGTGATTGCCCCTTCGCTCAACGCACGCTCCCTTCTGATCCGATGGCCGGACCATCCGACCCTGTTGCCAGGTTCGCCACGATCTCTTTCCGCAGGACCTTGCCGACCTCGCTGCGGGGTAGCGATGCAGCCCGCTCGAAGGCAACGGGTACTTTGTAGGGGGCCAACCCCGCCCGGCACGCACGCTCGAGTGAATCAGCGCTGGCGTCCCCCACCACGACGGCGACCGGGACCTGGCCAAGTCGTTCGTCTGGCCACCCAACCACTGCTACATCAATCACGCCCGGAACGAGCCGCAAAACCTCCTCGACCTGATCCGGGAAGACTTTGTAGCCGCCCCGATTGATGAGGTCCGAACTGCGCCCCTCGATCCAGACGAAACCCTCCGGATCGAGTCGGGCATGATCTCCCGTGCGGACAAACCCTTGAGCGTCCAGCCGGTCAGAGAGGGACTCACCGCCTGCGTAGCCCGCAGCCATGCGGGGGGGACGAACCAGGAGCTCCCCCACCCCATCTGTCTCGACGTCTCGATCACTCTGATCGACGACCCGGATGTCGACACCGGGGAGCGGGCGTCCCGCCGCGCCCAGCTTCTCTGGATGCTCTCTGGCATCCGCGGCCGTCCATCCGATGACCTCGCCAACTTCCGCCTGTCCGTAGCTGTTCAGAACAGTTGTGCCAAAGCGCTCCATGAACAGGCGGGCCGCTGGTGGCGAAAGGGGCGCCGTGATGCTCCGGACATAGCGCAGGGGCGCGAGGTCCGTGATCTCGTGGTCCGTGGCCAGCATCACCATTGCTGCTGGTGGCAACACCGTTGAACGGATCTGATATCGGCTAATGAGTGCGGCGAACTCTCTGGTCGAAAAGCGAGGCATGAGGACCAAAGATGTCCCGGCCCGCAACCCAAAACAGACGTTGTAGATCCCCGCGTTGAGCGCGATCGAGACCGGCACCAGATTGGGACTGGGCTCTCGCACAGCCTCGGTTGGTTTCGCACTGCTCCCGCTTCCACTGCCCGATCCGCGCAACGGCCGCAGCACCCGGTCGAGAAGCTCCAGGTATCCGCTGTGGGTCTGCAGGATCGCCTTGGGAACACCCGTAGTGCCAGACGTCCACGTAACGAACGCAACGTCAGCGTCGTGGGACAGCGGATCCTCGAGGGAGCGGATACCCGCCTCGTCGACAACCACCTTGGGCCGGATGGTTTCAATGATGTGAGTGACCTCCGCATCCGGCGACCGATCGTTGAGCGGAACGAATACTGCTCCCGCCAGCCAGATGCCTGCCATCGTCGTGACCAGTTCCGGACTACTCGGAAGCTTGACCGCGACACCCTGGCCCGGTGCGACCCCGGATTCCCTGAGGGCATCCGCCGTCGCGCGTGCAGCAGCTCGAGCCTGACCGGCGGACTGGACCGTATCGACCGTGCACAGAAGGTCACGATCGTCCTCGAACGGGTGGTCCATCAGCAGCGACCCGAGGTTGTCGCTCACAGGTGCGATCTCGGCGAGGACGATATTTGCGACCGAATCACGATTCGCGCTGCACGGGGGATAACACCGCAAATCCATCGACTAGTTATGAAGGTATGTCTCAGGGTGGCTGCGTGCTCTTCACCCGAGGACTTCGTTCCTGCCGTCATTTCCGAACCACTTTGCGCAGTTTCTGTTCAGACGCCAGCGGTCTCAATACCGAACAGACTCAGCATGTTCCCCCCCATGACGAGTCGTACCTGTTCCTCTGGCAAGCCATCCAATTCCTTCACCCACGACACAGGGTCGGCGAGCCCTTCGATGTGCGGGAAGTCGGACCCGAATACGACGCGGTCCGCGCCAAGAAGGTTGACGAGCATCCGAGGATCCTCTTCGTGGAAGGGATGCATCCAGAAGTGTCTCTTGAAGGTGTCCGCTGGGTGTTCGGGGTAGCGATGAGGAGCTCGCTGGTAGCCGTGGTCAAGGGTTTCGAGAAGGTGTGGCACCCAGCCCCCGCCATTCTCGACCATCAACAGTCGGAGCCTCGGAAATCTCTCGAGCATCCCGTGACAAATGACGGACGTTGCTGCATCGCGAATCGCTCGGTAGTCACCTTCGACCACCATTGAGAACAGGCTCGCCTCGCCGAAGGCGAGTGCTTCTCCAGTTTGACCGTCCCACTCGTTGGTGTAACGGACATAACCGCTGTCGGAGGCGTGAAGAACGACAACGAGACCCGCCTCCTCAACTCTCTTCCACAGGGGATCGAATTCCGGGAGCGCAAACGAACGAGGGCCGCGATACCCCCAGGCCGGTGCCGGCCGAACGAGCATCGCTCGAGCGCCATGCTCCACGACGTAATCGAGTTCCCTGAGCGCACGGTCGACGAGACCCATTGCGATGACCGGAGTGGCGAAAATCCGCTCCTCAAAGACGTACGGCCATGCTTCGGTCATCCATCGGTTCAGTGCGTGAACGGCGTCTGCGCAGAGATCGGGATCGTCTCGCATTCGTTCTTCGATCAGGCTGGCCAACGTTGGGTACATCATTGCGAAATCGATTCCCTGCTCATCCATCAACTCGAGTCGGGCGGACGCGTTGCGGAACGCGTCCGGGCAATCGATCCCGTGCCCGACGATCTCCCGGTATGACTTTCCTTCCGGATTCCCGTCCCTGAAGTAGCCGGCCATCGCACCGGGCCGGCCGACTCGATCGAAGGTCGGATTCGGGATGTAGTTGCTGATCTGCCCGTTGACGGTGATCTTGGTGCGCCCGTGCACGTCGACGAAGTCGATGGCCCCCGCCCGCGCTTCCGGCAGGTACTTCGTGAGGGCCTCTGGCGTCTCGTAGAGGTGGTTGTCGGCGTCGAAAACAGGAAACGCGAGGCGAGCCGTCACCGGGTCACGCTCTTGACGTAGGCCATCCATCGTCCCTTTCGTCTCTCCACGAGTGGTGGAAACACTCTTTGAAACGAGAGTACCCGTTTCTATGGACGCTTGTCCAGAGAAAACTGGTCAGTTGTCCAGATTCCTTGTATTCTGGGCGCATGCAGGACATTCGAGAAGTCTCCGACGATGACTACTGGGACGAGCTCCGCAAACGATGGGGCGCTCTCCTCAGCTACCGCTACATCGGACGCCGGTTCTCTTCCATGAACGTCGTCGAGGACGGGGCCGTGACGATTCGTCGTGACATGCGAAACCCCGCCGGCGGGCTCATGGCTGCTCCCCTCGCCATCATCTGCCCCGGTGGCGCGACCGGCTCCGACCTCGAAAATGTCCCGAATCCCGTGATCCATTCGCTCCAGATCATCGATGACGGTCGAGACGTCAAGCGAGTCGACGTGATCGGAGCGGTCAGCTTGAAGCGCGGTCAGCGGATGGGTTTCAGCCGAGCCACTGTCGTGGACGCCGAAAACCATCATCGGGTCATTGCGCTCGTGAATTCACAGGGCGCCTCCATCGGAGAAGTGCCTCCCGGCTTACAACGCTTCGAAGATGACCCGGTCATGCACATTGAAGACTCTCCGGATCTGCCTCCGCTCTGGGAAGTCTTCGGAGCCTCCCGACGCAAGGACGGACACTGGGTGCTTCCCGAGCTTCGGGAAGAGTTGGCGTCCCCGGATGCTGCCCTACACCTGGGGCCGCAACACATCCTTCTCGAGACGGCGGCGGTCGAACTGGCAACGGCGTATGCGGGCAACGCCACGCTCCAAGTGGATAGCGTGCACGTCATGTTTCTCGCTCGAGGGAAGATCGGCCCCTTCCGGTGTGAAGGGTCGGTCCTGACTGGCTCGGACGGGTCGGGACGAATCGGTGTTCAGCTCACGATCCACGATGAAGGAAATGACGACCGTGCCATAACCGCGGCAAGCTATGTTTTTCGTGGCGCGCCATCGTGACCTCAGTCCGCGGCTACTACTTCTCCGCCATTCCCCCTCAACGATGTCGTGACGCACCTCGGCCCCGAGACTGTGACTGACCCGCAACCCGCGGTCGCGAATCCCTACCGTCGCACGCTGCTGCGTCAGGAGCGGTCTGTCAATACCCGCCGAGCGATCATGCGCGCCGCGGCGGACGTTTGGGCCGAAAAGGGATACAACGAAACCACGGTAGAGGACCTGTGCAACGCGGCCGGGATCGGACGATCGACCTATTACCTTCATTTCGAATCGAAGGAGCGGCTGCTAGTTGAGTTCGCGCTGGCAACAGCAGAAGGGGTCAACTCCGACGTCGACGACGCCGTACGTCGTGGCTCGTTCGATGATGAGATCGAGGCGTTTGTCGAGGGACTGGCGTCCCGCATGGAGCACACGCCGCGCAGTCTTGCCGTCACCATCATGCGTCAGGTGGCGCTGAACAGCGTCGCAGCGCGAGAGCTCGGCCGCGATCAGATCCTCTTTGACGACGTGCTCAGCCGTATTGTCCGCGACGGTCAACAGCAGGGAAGGATCCGACCCGACATTGTGCCGGCGGACGTTGGAGAGGTCATGGCAGGCATGGTTGTGGACGCCCTGCAACGATGGGCAGCAGGTGATGCAGATCGCACCCTCCGCGAAAGCCTGGATCTGCGGATCGCGTTGGTCCTTCAAGGGATTGCAGCGGAACAAGAGCGCTCTACTGCTTAGGTCACGGCTTCGACATCCCGAAGCGCCCGACCTTGGATGGTCAGACGGTGGCCGAGGAGTCAACCCCCGAAATCCTGTTGCGCCGGGCTGGCCACCAAGGCTGTCCGAAGATCGGCTTTGTCGACTTTTCCGGCCACGTTTCGAGGGAGCGATGCGACCACCTCGACCTGCTCGGGCCACCCAACGGGCCGAAGGCCCTTTCCCTGGAGATAGGCGCCCACCAACTCGACGGTCAGTGCCTGAGCGCCGGGTTGGAGTTCGACCACGGCACAGACCCGTTCGCCGGTTCGTATGTCAGGCAGACCCAATACTGCGACATCCACAACCTCAGGATGCCCTCTGAGGAGATCTTCTACCTCGGCAGTCGCGACGTTCTCTCCGTTGCGGATGACGACGTCTTTGAGCCGCCCCGTGATTCGCACAAACCCGTGGGAATCGATCGTTCCGATATCTCCGGTTCGGACATATCCGTCTCTATCGAAGACTTCGCCGTCAAGCGCTCCATCGACGTACCCCAGCATCTGCTGAGGAGCCTGAACTCGAAGCTCTCCAGGCTCACCTGGGGCGGACCACGCGGCCATCGGCTCCAACCACGCGAATCACTACCCCCGGTAGTGGCCTTCCTTCGGTATCGGACAGCTTCTCGTCGGGATCTTCAGGCGTCCCCATGCTGAGGACCGGCGCTTCGGTCAGTCCCCATCCCGAAAGAATGCCGACACCCCCGAGTTCGCGCTTGACGCGCTCGTGGAGGCCCGGGGGTTTGGGCGCACCTCCGCCCGGACAGCACCGCAAGAACGGGAATATCGGTTTATTGGGTCGGGTAGCCTGCGCCTCTAAATAGGCAAGATGAAAGGCGGTACCCGAGCCAGCCATCGTGACTCGTTCGCGGGCCAGAACATTTGTTGTCACTTCTCTCGAGAACTTCTCGATAAGGATCAGGGTTGCTCCGCTCAGGAGGGCCGCCATGAGGTTGATGGCTCCCCCGATGTGCGCGATGGGAAACGCAATAGCGCTCCTGTCATCTGTGGTCATTCCCAGATGCTTCGTCATCCCTGCGGCACAGGAGAACAATGACCCGCCGGTGTGGCGACAACCCTTTGGCACGCCCGAAGACCCAGACGTGTAGAAAAGCCACTCTGCTGGCTTCTGCGCCGCCCCGCTGTGCGACGTCAGGGATTGCGAAGGAATGGGCTCTCCCAACACCTCTTCAAGTGTCCACACCACCGGAGTCCCGCCGCGCTCTGCTGACAAGGCCTCTGCCATATCTTTGTAGGCGACGCCCTCCCAGTTCTCAACAACAATCATGGCATCGACACAGGCCTCATCGAGAATGTGTCCAATCTCGCGCTCGCGATACATCGGAATGATGGGATTTTGAACGGCGGCAAGCCGCGCCAGCGCGACCATCACGACCAAGGACTCCATAGTGGTCGGCAGAATCCACGACACAATCGAGTTCGGTCCAACCCCAAGGTTCGCCAGCCGTAGGGCCGCACGTTCCGACTCGGCTTGAAATTCTCCATACGTCATCCGACGATGCCGGTCGTCGACCAGCAGAACCCCCTCCGGATTCTCACGGGCCTTCGCGTCGACGAGGTGTGACAGGGACGCCTCTGTGGCACCGAACGCACCCCGATTGAGGAGAACCTCACTCACCGTTGACTTTGGGGAAGGACGGAGCGTAGGTCACGACGGCATGCGCAACTGGTTCCTGACCGTCTGCCGATCGAATGATCGTGTCGACCACAGACGATCGCTTTCCGAACCGAAGTGATCTTGCCTCTACAAACAAGGTTCCAACCGGTGAAGGCCGGAGGAACTCCATCGAGATGGAGCTGGTGTATGCCTCGGACCGCTTTGGCGACCGAGAGATGGTCACGAAGTACGCAGCCGTGTCCGCCAAGGTGAAGAGAATCGGGCCAGCAACCATGCCACCGGGACGGGTGTGCCCATGCTCGAGTTCCGCTCGTAGAACGAGTCGTTCCTCCGTGTATTCAACGAACTCCAACTCGGCGACGGGCCGACCACCCATGGTCTTGTGGTACCGGGAAAGGAGCTCTTCGGGTGAGTGCGTGAGTTCGGTCACTATTTCACGTTTGCCGGCCCGGTTATACCCCCCGACAAATCCAAGACAACGCAGATCCGCGAAAACTCCAGGCATCTGGCTCGACCCTTTCATACTCTCGTCGGGCTCAACATAGCATCTACTATGTTTGGAAACTATTGGTCCGGCCCTTCGAAGTCGGCACCGTGGACGGGGAGACGCCGCAGTGGGTGACAGCATCTGGGACAAGGGCGAGCAGTCCACCATTCCGCAGCTTTTCGCCCGCCGGATGGAGAGCAATCCGGATGGCGAGTACCTTGACGTGAGCGGTGTCAAACTGACGGCGCGGGCGGTTACCGAATCGGCCGGGCGGTTTGGCGGCGCCCTCTTAGCGCTAGGAACCGAACGACACGACCGGGTGGCCACGCTCGTCGAGAATTCCCCACCCGCCCTGCTGGCCTGGGCGGGCACGGTCTGCGCCGGGCGGATCTCGGTGCCGATCAACACGGCCTACAAGGGCGAATACCTGTCCCACCAGCTCGTGGACTCCGGCTCACGCGTCCTAGTGGTAGCCACCAGCCTCTTTCCGCGGGTTGCCGCCATCGCCGATCACGTGCCCAACCTGGAGCACGTGATCCTGGTCGAGGACGAAATCGGCGAGGGCGAGAAGGCGTCCAACCGTTTTGTTGATGTCCAAACGGTTGGCCGCGCTGCAGTGCAGCGGTGGGACGACTTGCTGGCCCAAGGCCTGCCGACGCCTTCCGTCGACATCGCACCTTCCGACCTCGGCACTTTCATCTACACGGGAGGCACCACCGGACTTTCCAAGGGATGTATGTTGAGCCACAATTATCACGGGACGCTGGCCCACCAGATCGGTATCTGCTGGCGCCGCAACGAAGATGACGTCGTGTGGACGCCACTACCCCTGTACCACTTCAACGCTCTTACGACCGTCGTCGTGGGCACCTTGGTTTTCGGGGGCCGCGGCGCCATCCACCGACGCTTCTCGGTGTCGCAATTCTGGCCTGAGATGAATCGGGTTGGGGCCACCATCACCTCCACGCTGGGCACCATGGCCTACCTGCTGGCCCACGACGCGGACCGGCTCGAGATGCCCAAGTCGGGAACGCCGCAGGCCAACACGACACTGCGACTCCTCGGAGCGGCCCCACTTCCGGTCGAGGTGGATCAGGTCATTCGCTCGCGTTTCGGGGTGGATACGTTCAGCGGCGCCTACGGCGTCACGGAGGCAAGCCTGGTGTCGTGGCAACCGCCAGGGACTGAGAACCGTCCCAACGCGGCCGGGGTCGTCAACGACCAGTACTTCGACGTGCGCATCTTCGACGACGAGGACCACGAGGTTGCACCGGGGACCGAGGGCGAGATCGTGCTTCGGCCCAAGCGACCCCAGGTCATGTTTGAGGGCTACTGGGGTCGGCCAGACGAGACAGTGCGCACCACGCGCAATCTCTGGTACCACACAGGTGACATCGGCAAGATCGACCAGGACCGCTACCTCTACTTCGTCGACCGCAAGGCCGACTACCTGCGTCGACGTGGCGAGAACATCGCCAGCTTCGAAGTGGAGCGGATTCTCATGAGCCACGGAGACCTTGCCGACGTCGCCGTGCACGCCGTGCCCAGCCCACTGACAGAGGACGACCTGAAGATCACCGCCAGCCGCAAAGAAGGCGCCACCGTCACGGAGGAGGAACTCTTTTGCTGGTGCATCGACCAACTCCCTTATTTTGCTCTGCCGCGCTATATCGAATTCAGAGACGCCCTGCCCCGAAGCCCAGTGGGCCGTGTGCTCAAGCGCGAACTCCGAGACGAGGGCGTCACCCCATCATCCTGGGACGTCGAAACCTCGGACATCACGTACGAGCGTCGATGAGCCCCGCCCACCCAGGACGAGCCCAAGTCGGCTCTCCAGTCGAGTTGTTTTCCTAATAGACCGTGGATCGGGGCGGCCGGCCCGAAGGAGGAATGTAGATATGGACGCCAAAGACCTCATCCTGGTGAGTGTCGACGACCACTTGGTCGAGCCGCCCGAGATATTCGACGGGCGGTTGCCGACTCGTTTCGTCGATGCTGCGCCCCGGGTCGAACGCACGCCAGAGGGCTCGGACGTCTGGATCTTCAACGGCAACGTGATACCCAACGTCGGCCTGAATGCCGTGGCCGGCCGCCCCAAGGAGGAATACGGGGTCGAACCGACAGCATTCGACGAGATGCGGCCGGGTTGCTACGACGTGCACGAACGCATCAAGGACATGAACGCAGGCGGCGTGCTGGGGTCCATGAACTTCCCGTCCTTTCCCGGGTTTAGCGGCCGCCTCTTCGCCGCTTGCGAGGACAAAGGCTTAGCGTTGGCGGTGGTTCAGGCCTACAACGACTGGCATATCGAAGACTGGTGTGGGTCCTACCCGGGTCGCTTCATACCTATGGCGCTACCAGTGTTATGGGATCCCGAATTGGCTGCAGCCGAGGTTCGTCGAGTTGCAGCGAAAGGGTGCCACTCGATCACGTTCACTGAAAATCCGGCCACGCTCGGCTACCCCAGCTTCCACTCCGACCATTGGGACCCTCTATGGCGGGCGGTGGTGGACGAGGGCGTGGTGGTTTCCATCCATCTGGGCTCGTCCGGCCAACTCGCCGTGACTGCACCGGACGCACCGGTCGACGTCATGATCACCCTGCAGCCGATGAACATCTGCCAGGCCGCGGCCGACCTACTGTGGTCCCGGGTGATCAAACATTTCCCGGACATCCGCTTCGCCCTTTCGGAGGGTGGGACAGGCTGGATCCCTTACTTCATCGATCGGCTGGACCGCACCTACGACATGCACCATCTTTGGACTGGCCAGGACTTCGGAACTCAGCTGCCCAGTGAGGTCTTCCGCGAGCACTTCCTGACCTGCTTCATCGCGGACCCGGTGGGCATCCAATTGCGGCAGCAGATAGGGCTCGAGAACATTGCCTGGGAGTGCGACTACCCACACTCCGACTCCTCTTGGCCCACGGCGCCCGAGGAATTGGCCCTGGTAGCTGCCGCTGTGCCTGATCGCGAGCTGTCCATGATTACCTACGAGAATGCGTGCCGTTGGTACTCGTTTGACCCTTTCGCGCACCGGGCCAAGGAACGGTCGACGGTTGCCGCTCTGCGGGCAGAGGCCGGCGATCATGACGTCTCCATCCGGGCTTTCGACAAGGGGCGATACGAGAAGGCCCGAACCGGCATTGACATGGCGGCGATGGCAGATCGCGCCACTGCCTGAGGGTGCCCCGGAACCTCCAGGCAAATCGCCCGAATCATGTTATGCCTGGTCAGACCGCTTTGGAATTCTGCGCTGTAGTGCCCTGTCCACCCCACTTGGCGATGGACAACTCGGACGATCACACCAGCGGCACGACCTCGGTCATGGCCGAACTCGCCGCCAGGATCAGCTAAAAGTCGGTGACGGATCTTCCACGGAGATACCCTGTCTCCATCCGCCCTGGTGAAGTCAGGTGGCTATTCCACTGGAGCGGATCGCATTAGCCCTTGTCCCGCCTGTTCAGTGGCAGCTCAGTGGCAAAGTCGGGCCCAGATGCTGACACAATCCCGAACCATGTCTCAAGCGCGGAGCTCGGCTCGATTCTGCCCTGCGCAGCTGAACTATGCCGCGAACTGCTCGGGAGTCGCTGACGGTCAATCTCCAATTCGTGGGATTTGCACCGCGAGTTACGTGACTTCTTCAGTATGCGTGCCCAGTACTTCTTCGAAAAGTCCCCGGAATCTACTAGTCATCCATTGGCAGACATCCCAGAGATCACAAATGGGCTCTTGCGTGTAGGGCAATGAAGGCATGTAGTCACCAGGCGGACCAAACTCGGGGTCGAAGGTCAACACTCTCGCGCCTGAGGCATGTCTGTTCCGAATGATCTCAGCCCACCAATCTTCGTGTACTGAGAGGTACTGCTCATTCTCGGGCGCTCGGGGATCGTTCACCTGTGGACCACCCGGGAACCCCACCCTTCCATGAATGTGCACCGCTCGGGAATTGCAAATCGACAGACTGTCCGCGTGTTCGGCGAGCATGGTCTCAGTGACACAGCACCAGTGGCTGTAGTCCGCCGTGATTGATAGGTCGGGAAAGCGCTCTAGCAACGCTGCGGTATCCCAGGGAGTGAATAGAGCTGTCTGGCGGTGCGTTTCATGCGCAACCGGAATTCCCGCCTTGTTTTGCGCTTCGACCGCTCCCTCAAAGAACCGCGTCTTTTCCGGAAGCGACATTGAGTCCAAGGCGCTATTAGAACTAGCAAACACCGCGCCCAACTCCTCAGCCCGACCGAGTTCTCGCACGAAACTGTCGAGGTGATCTGGACCCTGCGTCTTGATCAATGCAAAAAACGCGAGCCCGTGGGCCTCTTTTGCAGCCTTGAATTCCCCAGCCTTCTCGACTTCAGGAAGGTCGAACTCGAATCCATCGAAGCCCGCCGATTCAATTTGATCAAGGGCAGTGTCGAGGTTTCCCGACATGCCCCACAAGGATTTGTAAACTTCAAGCTTCATTGCATGGAACCCGGCCCATCATCGGTCAGCTCTGAATAACGTGCTCCACCCAGGTCCGAGGCGCTAGCCGGCCAAAACCCAACCGCCATCGACTTGGAGAACCTGGCCGGTGATATAACCGCCTCCGTCAGAGGATAGGAAAAGGACCGTCTCAGCAATTTCCTCTGGCTCGCCCATGCGCCCAAGCGGAGTCTGCCGAAGAGCGACCTCCACACTCTCCTTTGAGATCTCCCAGTCTGCCTCCCAGTTAGCCGCAATCGGACCAGGCGATACAGCATTTACTCTGATATCTGGGGCTAAGTCCCTGGCAAGACTTGCGGTCAATCCTCGAATTGCCCCCTTTGCGGCGCAATACCCAACGGCCACCGAGGTCACTGGATTCTCCTGGTCAGAAGATGTTCCATAGGAGCCAGAAAAGTTGACGATGGCGCCTCCGCCTGACTTACGAATGTGTGGAACGACGGACTGACACATCAGATAAGTGCCGAACACGTCAACGTCAAACAATGCCTTCCACGATGCAGGTGTGATGTCCGCGAATCGCACCGCATCAGACACATCGATACGTCCAGCGGTGTTGACCAGGATATCGATCCGGCCGAATCTGTCAGCAACCTCGTTTACGAAAGAAGCCACTGAATCTGGCTCTGTGATCTCAAGGTGGGATGCAAAGGCTGTTCCGCCAGCCGCGCCAATTTCAGACACCGCCGCCTCGGCAGCCTCGTTGGATCGACGGTACGACAAGGCAACGTTTGCCCCTTCTCGTCCGAATGCGCGAGCAATCGCGCCGCCGAGAGCCCCGCCAGCACCAGTAACAATGGCAACACGTCCAGCAAACCGATGTCCGTCGTTCCACTGTGGCATTAAGAACCCTCCTTCATTTAGGACTACTTCTCGGACACCGATTCACAGTTCTGTTGGCATTTTCAATCAAGATCTCTACATATGGCTTCACCCAACCAGAAGGTCGCCGCTGACCGAACCATCACACAACCAGGCCTGTCACTATTCAAGCTCAAGGGATATGGCCCTTGTGGGACACGCTGCAATGGCCTCCTTGATCTGTTCAAGATACGAATCAGCGGGATCCTCCTCGTACCGCAGGACGAGGTCGTCACTGAGTCGAAATAACGTCGGCGCCACAAATTCACATCTCCCGTGGCTCTCGCATACGGTGAGGTCCACCGTAACCCTCATCTAATGCTCCTTCTCAGCGTTTTCAAGTTGTCGGAATACTTCAACGGTGGTCATGACCTATAGATTCTTAGCAACCCAACTTCAGATCCGCTTTCACGCGCGCGATCCCCGAAAGGAAACCGGCAGGCTTTCAAATCCGCGCTCGTGCGGCGCGAAGAGTCGCTTTGCGCTGCCCAACAGTTCATAGTTCGGTGCAGCCATCAGGAGCTCCTCAAGGACAATTCTTCCTTCGAGTCGAGCCAGTGCCGAGCCGAGGCAGTGGTGGATTCCCTCACCAAACGCAAGATTCCTCTTCCGTTCACGATGAACGTCGAGCCGATCGGGGTCCTCCCACCGTTCTTCATCACGATTTGCCGATCCGTACAAGATCAGAACTCGTGCTCCCTCTGGAATTACCGAACCCTGAACATGAACATCCTCGGTCGTCACTCGGCTAACGGACTGGACGGGAGCGTCGTACCGCAGCAACTCTTCTATGGCCCCTGGCATTATCGTCGGATCGCCCGAGAGGAGACGCCGCACATCGGGATGCCGCGCCAAAGTATCCACGGAGTTGGATATGAAGGCGGCCGTTGTCATTATGCCTGCGTAGAAGACAAAAATAGACATACCAACAAGCTCGTCCAGTGTGATGTCGTCCCGCTGTTCCGCTACAGCAAGAACGGTGAGTAGATCATCCTTAGGATGCGATCGCCTCTGCATTGCTGATTCCCTGACGTAGTCGCGCATCTCGCGGTTCGCCGTCCAAACTTCTGGCGGAAAATCTACTGATCCGCTCTCTTTGTCGATCATGATCGCGAACCAATTTAGAAGTCGTTCATGATCCTCCCTAGGAAACCCAAGGAGTGTACAAACCACTGATGCCGGCAATGGGCGGGCGATGTCTGCGGCAAAGTCCACGTAGCCAAGCTCAACGTGTGGAGCAAGAATCAACTTGACCTTGGTTCGCACTTCCATCTCAAGATGCTGGATTGTTCTTGGCGTGAAGTGGGCCGCCATCGCAGCTCGTAGCCGGTCATGCCCAGGAGGGTCATAATCCAAGAACGCTCCAGGCGAATACAAATCACTTTCGTCGTCCAGTGCGACACCCTGAGCGCTGGAGAACGTGCGCCGATCTCTAGCTGCCGTATGGACGTCTTCGAATCGTGAGAGAACCCATAAATCCAAAGATGCGTTGTAATACGCGGGCGCTTCCCTTCGAAGGCGTTGAAACACCGGGTAGGGATTCTCGTAGAACTCAAACGGGTTGTACGACGGTGCTAAGTGTTCGCTCGTTGTGGCAGTTGTCACTTGTTGTGCCTCCGACCAAGTCCGCTGGTCTACATGGGCCTCAGACCAGGATGAATAGCCTCTTCGAATCGTAGATGCATCTGGACACCGTGTCCAGCCTAGATCACCTCGCTCACCCAGCGGCTTGCTGACAGATCAATCTCAACAATTTTGGTGGCTTAAGCAGCTCGCCTACTCCCCGAAGCAACGGATCCATGCCGTAGTGCCGAGCGAAGCTTCCATCCGTGACCGCTGAGAGTCCCTGCTCAATCTCGTTTAGAGAGCAGGTGATCAAACGTCAGGAAATCCAGCCATCGCAAAGACGCCAATTGTTATAGCTGAATCCGGCTCCGGCACGGAGCCCATGAATGTTGTTCGCCGCGGCGTCAACATATGGAGCGTTACCCCAGACTAGGTACCCGCCTTGATTAAATTGCTGTAACTGGCACTCGTGCCAGAGCTCTTGAGCCTTCGTCGGGTCGGTGGCCGCTATTGCCTGGGCAATCAGACTTTCATCTGCGACTCCACCCTTCTGATACCCCCAATGCGTATCAAGGAACGGAGCGGTTTTTGTGTACTCGGCGACATAGTACGTAAGCAGTGACGCGGCTGGCTGATTGACCTCATAGCCGAATGGACGAGTCGTAAACCCACCCGCAGACGTGTAGTACGTTGCCGCACTTTCAACGTTGATCGACACCTTGATACCCGCCGCAGGGCTTGCTGGGCGAGAATCGTGGACGATTCGATCATTCCAGGCAAGAAGTTGCAGGTTGGCAACACGAATGTGTGTCCCAGAACGCCAGCTTTTTTGAACAGATCCTTTGCTTTGTCGACATCCTGGGTTCGGTGAAGACTGGATGCGTAGTACTCAGTCCCCGGACACAAAAGATCATATGCAACCGATCCGAATCCTGACCACGCACCATCAATCATGGCTTGGCGGTCGACGAGAAGCTTGAAGCCTTCACGGACCCGATTGTCCGCAAACGGACCTTGATCGACCCGCATTGCAAACATATAGCTCTCGGCCGCAAGGGGTGCTTCAGAATTTGAACCTGCTTGGTAGCGAGCTGCTGCCTCGCGTTTACGAACGGCAGCGTGGGGTACAGGTTTATCTTTCCACTCAAGAGAGCGTTGAATAGCGACGTCGTATCACTGAAGGACGAATCAACTACCAACCGGTCGACATATGGTTTCCCTGACTCCCAGTAGTTGGGATTCTTCTCAAACACACTTTGGGTGCCAGGGGTGAACGATACAAACTTGAAGGGTCCCGTGCCGATTGGCTCCACTGCGGAGCTCGCCACGGTCGCTCCATTTTGCACAATTGGGAAGTTGTAGAAGGTGAAGAGCGTCGGAAAATGGGCAACGGGCTGGAGCAGGGGCACCTGAACCGTCAGCTTGTCAACCGCCTTAATCGCCGGAAAATTGACCAGGCCCGCCAAAATACCACTCGAGTAGTTCAGGTTGGCATTGGACCAAAGAGTCTGAAAGTTGTACACGACGTCGTCAGCCCCAAACGGCTTTCCATCGTGCCATTCCACACCGGGTCGCAGTTTGAAGGTCCAGACAGTTGCGTCGGTGTTGGATTCTGCCGACGAGCGCGAGTCCGGGAACAAGCGGCGTGATTCTCGGCCCTGTATAGAAGAGGAGGTTGTAGAGGTTGTAGTCGCGGACGTAGTCCGGTGTCGTCGCAGCCGTACCAGGAAATAGGTTTTCTTCTTGCCCGCCTGATAGCACCCCAACAACGAATGTTCCTCCACGCTTCGGCTTGCCGCCAGGTAGAGCGGACAGACCGGGGACCTCCGCTCGAAGGCTGCTCATAGCCGCTGAGGCCGGGGTGGCGTCCATCGCCCCGAGAGCCGAAGGTATCGCCAGTCCAGCCCCGATCGCGGCCGTTCGGCCAGAAAGCTCCGCCTAGAAAATTCTCCCCCGTCTCGATCTATAGACACAGTCGTTCTCCTTTTTGATTGTTGTTTCGCCAATATCTACTGAGCAATAGGAACGTCATGCAGAATCGAGTCATTCGCCGCCTTCTCCCATGAGCTGATAGCAGTGCTCAGGCTCGGCGGCGGCGTCTAGAAGCGTCTTTGTGTAGGCATGCTGTGGAGCGCTTAGAACTTCAGATACGGTCCCCTCCTCGCAGATAACTCCCCGCTCGAGCACGAGGATCCGTTCGGCGACAGTGGCAACCACTCCAAGGTCGTGCGTAATGAACAGAAGAGAGAGTCCGAGCTGGGCTCTCAGTTCGGTGAGAAGCTCTAGAACCACCGCCTGGACCGACACATCAAGCGCCGATGTAACTTCGTCGCAGATAACTACGTCTGGCCGTGCTGCCAGTGCCCGCGCTATCGCCACTCTCTGCCGTTCACCACCCGACAGTTCGCCTGGATATCGCCTTGCAATCTGAGCAGGTAAACGCACGGCTTCGAGGAGTCGCACTACCTCCTCTTCGGCGGCGCGTTTCGACAAACCTTGCAGCATCCGAGCCGGGCGTTCAATTGTTGCTGAAACGGAATGCCGAGGGTTGAGAGCTTCACCTGGATTCTGGAAGACGATCTGGATGCGGCGCCGTTGTTCGAGGGTTCGACGCCGAGCTGCCGGAGCTAGCACTTCGCCACTCAGAAGCATGGTCCCTGTGAAATCTTCGTGCAATCCGGCGATCGATCGCGCAATGGTCGTTTTGCCACTCCCGGATTCACCGACGAGAGCAACGCATCCACCGACTTCAAGATTCAGTGATACATCACGTGCCACTGTGGCAGTACCGCTCCGACTGCGGTACCGAGCAGATAGCCCTTTGAGCTCTAGCACGCTCCCCTGAGGCCTGTCGTGACGATCACGAATGAGGGGTGCGGTGTCAGTGCGCCACTCAACCGGGCGCGTTTGTCCCCACTCAAAACACCTCACATAGTGCGCAGGAGAAATCTCAAGGAGGTCAGGATCCTCGCTGACACATTGCTGCGTTCGATGAGAACACCGGGTAGCAAATGTGCAGCCATGCGGGCGATCGCCAACCCCAACCGTAATGCCATCCATGGTCTCCAGCGTTCGAGGTCGGACGTGGTCAGGAGTCGACGCCATCAGACCTCTGGTGTAGGGGTGCTTCGGACGGCTAAGAATTTCAGATGTTTTCCCTTGTTCAACGATCCGGCCGGCGTACATCACCGCTATTCGATCGGCGATCTGGGCCACCACCGCGAGGTCATGAGTTATGTACAAGAGCGCCACCTGGCGTTCATCCCGGAGGTGGAGTAGCTCTTTCAAAATGCGGTCTTGAGTAACAACATCGAGTCCAGTCGTTGGCTCGTCTAGAACAATGACTGCGGGATTGGATGCCAAAGCTGCAGCGATACACACCCTTTGTTGTTGACCACCAGACAGTTGATGTGGATATCGTCTAGCAAACTCCTCTGTACTTGGGAGACCAACTCGCTCTAAGAGCTGAAGCGGACTCGCCGGAGATGACACGTCAGTCTCACCTGATCGAGTCATATCCCGAAGAGCGGTACCGATTCGCATTGACGGATTGAGGGACGTACCTGGGTTTTGGGGGACGTAGGACACCAGCTGACCCCTGGCGTCACGAAAAGCTTTCGCATCGACCAGAGGATGGCCCGCAATTACGATTTCGCCGGCCACCATACGAACTTGCGTCCTTCGTCGCCAAAGATCGAAAGTGCCGTTGTCGTCTTGCCTGAACCCGACTCACCCACAAGACCGACGATCTCGCCAGGCTCCAACTTGAGCTCAATGCCTTCAATGATCGCAGCACCATTTGTCAGTTCGACTTGTACGCCTGACATCGACAGAGCCAAGGGTCCTGCCGTCATGAATCTGCCCTTGAGTGTCCGAGACGCCTGGCATATGCATCTCCGACCAGGTTTACCGCTACGACCAGCAGGCCAATCATCGCTGCCGGGGCAAGTAGTGCGAGCGGGTTAGTAGAAAGAACTACCTGGTTCTCCGAAATCATCAGACCCCAGTTGGCACTCGGCGGTTGCAGTCCGAGTCCGAGATGATATTCACACTTGCAATGAGAATGATGGACCACGCAAACCGAATCCCTACGTCCACGATGATCGGCCCCGCGATATTGGGTAGGATCTCGCGACGCAGTATGGAATAGGTACTTTCGCAGCGCGCTACCGCAGCTTCCACGTAGCTCCTCGTAGAGATTTCCAGAGTTGCGGTTCGGACAATCCGAGTCACTCCCGGAAACAGCACGAGGACCACTGCTGTCACAAGGATGGCGGCGGCACCCCCGAAAGCCGTAACGAATAGCAGCATGACCAAGAGGGCTGGAAACGAGATCAGAATATCCACAGTTCGCATCATCAATGGGTCGATGAACGAGCGAGAGAATCCAGCCAGGAGCCCGAGGAGATCCCGATCGCATAAATCAAAAGCGTGGCGATCAACCCGAGCACCACTGTCGACAGCCCGCCGTCAAGTACTCGACTCAGAACGTCCCGACCCAAGTAATCAAGCCCCAGAGGATATGCAGCAGAAGGTCCTTGACCCGGCACGCCGAGTGTGACATTTCCTCCATACGAGGGCGATTCGCGGTCCGAACACTGCGACGATCAGAATCACCAGCACCAGGAACGTGCCGATTCAACCCGCCAATCTTGAAAAAACTTGGGAGTCGAGGACGGGGCGTTAGCTCGGCGCTGGTTACAGTCGTCATGCCATCTCAGTTCGCAGCTCCGGCAC
>CAVWJS010000008.1:0-47002 GCA_963755495.1 uncultured Acidimicrobiaceae bacterium | reverse complement strand
GGGATCGGGCAGCCGAGGTGCTTGGCGAAATGGGACTCACAGTGTCAGATGCGATCCGCATTGTTCTGACCCGAGTGGCGAACGACAGTGCGCTGCCGTTCGACCTGAAGCCGAACAAGCTGACGCGCCAGACGATGCGCAAAACGGCGCGGGGTAAGGAAGTCCACCGGGCAAAGAACGCTTCCGATCTCTACCGCAAGCTGGGAATCTGATGCGGACGCTGTTAGCGGGCATCGCTCTCCCGAAGAAAATCTCTGAATGAGAATTGTTTCTCTCCATTTTCGTGGATAAGGAGCAATATCTTGTGCCTGTTCAGGAATTCGGCAGTCAATCCCGATATCACCGCAGCGGCACGTGGAAATCTGCCCGGCAACTTCTTCGGTCCCTCGATTCGACCGTAGACGATGAGCGCAGCGATCTTATTCTCCCGTTTTGGATCTTCTCTCCATGCGCCGAGCGTGCTTTCGACTTGCTGCGCCGCTTCCTTCAGATTTGTATCCGAGCCTTTGAGCTCGACAATCACATCGATCGTCCCACGCAGGCCAACAATAAAGTCAGCTTGCCTGCCCGCCTGTAGGGAGTAACAGCCGTCGTATTGAATCTTGCGAATCTCTCTCCGTCTTGGATTAACGAAGGTCGCCCGCACTCCTCGATCTTCGAAATAGACGGAAGTTCCGGCGCAAATCTCAATGCATTTTTCGGCCCAGTTGCAGTCGGGCTGGCTAGGAGGCCTTTGTGTGTTCATATTCAAGCCTCAGGAGCTCGTCGAACTCGTTCCCGATCACCTCCGAGACCTGGTCGAGATAGTTGCCCTCAACAAATCCGCTCTCATTCAGGATGGATTCTAGTTCGCCGTTCTCGATGGCATAAGCTTTGAAGTCGCCCTCCTTGATCCAATACTGCTCGGGGATGATTTTTGCGACTTGATCATGTAGCTTGGGGTTGTTGCGAGCGGCTTGGCCGGCTTCGATGAGGTTGTTGAAAGACGAAAGAATGTAGGGGCTGTGGGTGGTGACTGCGTATTCGACGTGTAGGTTACTGAATCCCGCAAACCAAGCGATCAATCTAACCAAATCGTTCTGAGTGCTGGGAAACACGCTCGATTCTGGTTCCTCGACATATATTGTCCCGAATGGTGGCTCAGGCAAACTGCCCAATCCATCGGAAGCGGCCACTTCAGCAAGCGAGCTGAATGTGTCGATGATTGGTAGCAACTCCAGCGTACCGGAGGAAACCAAGTCTAGCGGACGGCCACGGGAATCGCCAGTCTGCGCGAACACCAACCGCCTATCCTCCTGGGCAATTTTGCCTTTTAGTAAATTGCTCGCCATCGCAGCGAAGTCTGCGATCCTCTGGACGCCACTTTCGTATGCTCTGAGAAGTGCCCTGTGTGCCGAGTCAAATGCAGGGGCATATCGTTGCGTGATCCAATCAAGGTTTTTGACTGACAACGCTGCGAAACCTTTGTTGGGGATCGAGAAGAAGGATTTGCCGGTAGGTATGTAGATGGAATTAGGGATAAGCGGAGGCGTGTTGTTGCCTCGACCGGCGTCGATTAGGGCTTTTTTTATTTGCGGGGGTTCCGGAACAATGCCGAGGTTTACGTTTTCCCCAGCCTGTGTCTTCGCCCACTGAATGAATTCGATCCACTTCTCGTATTGGCTGGGAAACTCGCCTTCAAAACTGCACAGCGGTAGGGAGCTGCCGGTCATGACCAGGGTTGTGATCTCATATTCCGCACCTTTGTAGACGACGCGGAAGGCCTGTCCATTCCAACTATCCTTCGGAAATTTCTCAACGAAATCGGCTTGAATTGTCCTGCACAACTCGTCATATCGAACTTGCGCGTTAACCGCTCTCCAAACTAGCTCAGGTACGACTTGCTCGAAAAAGAAAAGCGAGTTTGCATAGCAAACTCTTTCCGCTGGATTGCGGGCCAATGAGGACAGTGATTTTGCCGAACTCCAGTTTGGCTTCGTTGATTACGGAGAAGTTCTTGACGGTGAGGGTGCGCATCGGGCGCTGCTTGGTTCCGTTTTCTGGCATCGCGTCCCCTATTCTCCGAAGAGCAACCGGAGATCCTTCGACTTCGCTTCACTTCGTTCCGCTTCGCTCAGGATGACATTTTCATTATCCCCCGTCAGCGTTCGCCTGCACGGAAGAATCGATACCGCATTCTATCGCCCGACGCGATTTTTAGCTGAGATGCCGAGCGAGGTCTGGTTCATCGCCCGAAGCGCTGTCTTTGGCCCAGCCCCATGCCGCCCAGCCCGCCGCGCATCATGCTTTTGGCCATGCCCATCTTGCCCACCTGCTTGAACATCCTGGCCATCTGCGCGTACTGGCGCAGCAGCTGGTTCACGTCCTGCACGCTTGTGCCGCTGCCCGCCGCAATGCGCTTGCGGCGCGAGCCCGAAATAATTTCGTGGTTGCGGCGCTCTTTAGGCGTCATGGAGTTGATGATGGCTTCGAGGCGCACGAATTGTTTTTCGTCAACCTGGCCGGCGGCCTGCTTCATCCCGGCAAGGGGACCGACGGATGGCATCATCTTCAAAATCGATTCCATGGAGCCGAGCTTCTTGATCTGATTCAACTGATCGCGGAAGTCCTCGAGCGAGAAGCCGTCGCCCAAGAGAGCTTTCTTGGCAAGCTCTTCTGACTTTTTGCGGTCGAGGGTGGAATCGGCTTTCTCGATGAGCCCGAGGATGTCGCCCATGCCCAGGATGCGGCCGACGATGCGATCGGGATGAAAGGGCTCGAAGGCGTCGGGTTTTTCGCCCACGCCGATGAACTTGATGGGCTGGCCGGTGACGTGGCGAATCGAAAGTGCCGCGCCGCCGCGAGCGTCGCCGTCCATTTTTGTCAGCACCACGCCCGTCAGTCCCAGGCGAGTATGAAAATCCTGCGCGGAGTTTACGGCGTCCTGGCCGGTCATGGCATCGGCAATGAAGAGAATTTCCTGGGGGTTGAGCAGCTTTTTCAGGCGCTCCATCTCGGCCATAAGCTCTTCGTCGATATGGAGGCGGCCGGCGGTGTCGACGATGAGCGTGTCGCAGCCCATGATGACGGCTTCGCGGCGCGCTTCTTTGGCCAGCCGGGTGACGAACAGACCACCCCGTGGCGCGTGATCCGGAGGGCCATGAGCTGGCCGGCGTGGGACTCACCGGCGCCGAGGCCTACGGCCGCTACGGCGCGGTCGCGCTGGACCACGTGATCCGGCGGGGGGTGCGCTCGTCCTCTACAACGACGTGCGCCAGGTCCTGATCGGCGACAGCGGCCCGTGGGACCAGATCGCCGTCATGCAGTACCCGGGGACAGGAGCCTTCGTCGACATGATCCGCGACCCGGCTACCAGGCCGGCCTGGTGCATCGCGATGCCGGCCTGGCGGAGACCGCCATCCTCGTCAGCCGTTCGCTGCTCTGACGGCGTCTGACGGCGTCTGACGGCGCCGATGACGCCGGTCAGTCCGGCCACTCCGCGCCACGCTCTCGCGAGGGCGGCGCGTCGAGGGCCCAGGCCCGACGCCAGGCCGAAGCCTCCGGCCCGCGGTGCGCGGTCTCGGCGCCCTCGACCGGCGCCACCGCGCTGACCGAGCGCCGGGCCTGCCACCAGTCGGAGTGCACCTCGCGGGCCAGGGTGGCCACGGCCGCCTCGACCCGGTCCGAGAAGCGGTGCGTGTTCTCGCCCTCGTCGGGCGTCAGGGGCGCGCCGAAGAGCACGGCGATGGGGGAGCGGCGCAGCCGGCCGCCCCGGCGCGACTCGGTGCCCGAGCCGCCCGGTGCCGTGCGCCCGTGCCGTCGGGCGTCTTGGGCAGCACGTGGCGGGTGCCGTGCAGGTACACCGGCACCACCGGGCGGCCCGTGCGCCGGGCCAGGTAGGCCGCGCCGCCGGTGGAACGGCTGGGTCCAGCCGTCGGGCGAGCGCCCGCCCTCGGGGAAGATGACCAGGTTCCAGCCGTCCTCGATCAGCTCGGCCGCGGTGTCGGCCGACTTGCGGTTGACCTTGCTGCGCTCGATGGGGATGGCGGCCAGGGCGAACGACCACAGCACCGACTTCCAGGTGCGGTCGAAGAAGTAGTCCGAGGCCGCCGCCACGACGGTGCGGTGGCGGAACTCCACCGGCAGGGTGGTCAGCAGCAGCGGCGTGTCGATGTGGCTGGCGTGGTTGGCGGCGAAGATCACCGGGCCCTCGACGTGCCGGAGGTGCTCCAGCCCGCGCACCGTGGCCGGGCGCCAGCAGCCGGGCCGCCGGGCGGGCGAGGTTGTCCATGACCATGGCCCGGGCCAGGCGGACCGGGTAGCGGCGCGACCACTCGTGGTCGTAGTCGAGCCCGACCTTGCGCTCGGGGTCGGGCCGCTCGACCGACGTCGGCCACGACGGCGCGGCCAGAGGGGAAGCGGGCCGAGCGCACGCGGCTCCGCAGGCATGCCGATGCCCGCCATCAGTGCACGTCCGACATGAAGATCGGCGGGTTGTGCAGGTGGGTCAGGGTGGGGGAGGGCCCGACGACGTCGGAGGCGATCTCGAGGGCGTCGTTCGAGCGAGCTGGCCGGCGAGAAGCCGAGCCGGCGCACGGCCTTGGGGTCGCCGCCGACGACGATGACCCGGCCCAGGTGCTCCAGGGCGTGGGCGCACCAGTACCACATGTAGAAGGGGTGCACGCCGTGGTAGGCGTGCCCGGTGCGGTAGAGGTGGATGTACCACGGGTCGGTGGCGAAGGACTCCTCGAACTCCTTGTGCATCTGCACCGGGTCGACGGTCTGGGTCAGCACCTGCTCGTAGAAGTCGATGTAGCTCGGGTGGTGGCCGGGGTGGAACTCGGGCCGGGTGGGGTGCCGCATGATCAGCGACGCCGCCCTCGCGCACCGAGCGGCCTGCCCCGGTACATGTTGAAGAAGTAGCCCGAGCCCGAGGCAGGCCACGAGGATCGGGTTCATGATGGAGTTCACGTTGTAGGGGCAGATGTACGGCAGCCCCATGGTGAGGATGTCGGTCTGCCCCTCGACGTCGACGCCCTGCTGGGCCCAGACGTTGGCCGTGGTGAGGGCGTGCACCGCCTCCACCTCGCCCGCCTGCACCGAGGTCAGCGCGTGGGGCGAGCGGATGGAGTGGAAGATCTGCCGGGCCAGGCGCGGCGGCACCTTGGACAGCGCCGCCGACGTGGCGGCGTAGGTGGCCCGGTCGCGCAGCGACCACTCCCACTCGCGCTTCTGGAGGAACCCGAAGTTCGAGGGGAAGGTGTCGTTGTTGAGCGTCGTCTCGATCTGGAAGACCTTGCACGCCCGACTCGGCGATGAGGCGGCCCATGCGCCAGTTCGACGAGTGCAGCTCGGAGGCGGGCTGGTCCATGAACGACTTGGAGTGGCGCATCGTCTGCGGGTTGTGGTGGTGGCGCAGGCTCCGGTAGCTGGCCAGCCCGGTGGCCACGCTCTTGTGGCCGCCGTCCATGGAGACCAGGTTGATGTTGACGTAGACCAGCAGGTCCGAGGTGGCGGCCCGCTTGTTGATCTCGACGTCCTCGCCCTGCTCGGTCTCGCCGATGAAGAGGAGGTTGTCGGGGTCCTCGGCGTCGTGCTGGGTCAGCAGGCCGTGGGGGGCGAAGGCGTCGTAGACCCGGTCGCCCAGGGCGTGGCGCAGCTCCTCCTCGGTCATGCGGCGGTGCAGGGCCAGCGCGGCGACCAGCACGACGTCGTCGACGCCGGCCTCCGCCGCCATGTCGAGCACGGTCTCGATCACCATCTGGCGGATGTCGGGCGCCTCCATGGGCGGAAGCGGCAGCGAGACGTCGTCGAAGCAGATGGTGAGCTTCATGCCCGGCCGCAGCAGCGCCGGCAGCGGGTCGCGGTCACCCTCCGGGTGGAGCAGCGCGTGGCGGATGGCGCGGTAGGGGTCCTCGATCGCCTTCATCGGCTCGGGGGCGTAAATGACGCGGCTGCCCTCGGGCAGCGTCTCGAGGGCGAAGCCCTCGCCGCTCCAGAACAGGGTCGGTGGCGTCGACTTGTCCACCTCGAGGACGAAGCCGGGTCGGCGGCTCATCGGATGGGTCCTTTCCGTACGTCGAATGCGATCTTGACCGCCCCGCGCCGGCCGGCGGCGCCGGCGTGGGCGACGGCGTCCTCGAAGCGGGCGAGCGGGTAGGTGGCCGACACCAGGCGGCCGGTCCGCTGGGCGGCCGCCACGTCGAAGGCCAGCGAGAAGGTCGGGACGGCGCCGGTCGCTCCGGGCTCCCGCTCGGTCCCGTAGGCGTACGCCCCGGCCAGGCGGACCTCGCGGTGCCACAGCGGCGCCAGGTCCACCGTCACCTTGCCCGGCATGCCGACCAGCGCCACCGTGCCCCGCGGCCGCACCATGGCCAGCGACTGTGCAATCGACTCGGGGCTGCCCACGCAGTCGATCACCACGTCGGCGCCGCCCGACAGCGTGGCCGTCACGCCCGACGCGCCGCCGTAGGAGAGCGAGCGCGAGTGGCGGCGCACGGCCCGCGCCAGCTGGTCGGGCGGGCAGCGCCTCGGTGGCAGCCCAGCTCGCGGGCCAGCCGCTGCTGGTGGGCGTAGCGCGCCCCGACCAGCACGGCCGACGGCGCCGGGCAGCGACCCAGGCCAGCGAGGTGCGTGAGGGCCGCGGTGACCAGCAGGCCGAGCGTGCCCGCCCCGACGACGGCCACCACGTCACCCGCCGCGATGGGCGCGCCGAGCACGGCGTGCACGGCGCAGGCCACGGGCTCGACGGTCACCGCGTCCGTCGTCGCTCAGCGCGTCGGGCACGGCGTAGAGCTGGCTGCTGTGCGCCACGAGCCCCGAGGTCGACCAGCCGCCGCCGGTGTCGGCGCAGAAGCCGGTCTGCAGGCCGGGCCGGATGTGGCCGAAGGCGATGCGTCCGCAGTTGCCCACGTGCCCGGCTTGGCAGGCGGGACACGCCGGCTCGATCCCCCGGGCCGCGCACCCGAGCACCGGCTGCAGCACGACGCGGCTGCCGGTGCGCAGCAGCGTCACCCTCGGCGCCGGTGGCGTCCTCGGCCAGCGTGCCGACGACCTCGTGGCCCGGCACGAAGGGGAAGGAGACGATGTCCTCGAAGTAGCGCGAGCTGCGCCCGTCCAGCGTGGCCAGGTCGGACCCGCAGATGCCCGACAGGACCGGGTCGACGTGGACCCAGCCGGCGCGCCGGGGCCTGTGGCGCGTCCTGCTCGACCAGGCGCAGCGGGCCGACGCCGGCGCCCCGTCCCGATCCGAACGACGACACGACGCGGGCCGCGGCGAAGCGGGGGAGCGACCGCTCGAAGAGGAGCGTGCTCATCGGCCCATCACCGCCTTGGGCTGCTCGCACGTCGAAGGGCCCCAGCGGGAGCGGCCGGTGCGACCCGCCCTCGGCCTTGGCCCAGTGCTCCACGTGCCATCCCCGCCGCCGGGCGATGGCCGAGAGCCGCGACTCGGGGTTGACGGCCACCGGGAAGCCGACGGCCTCGAGCATGGCGAGGTCGCTCGCCGAGTCGGCGTAGGCCACGGACTCCTCGAGCGAGAGCCCGTGCTGCGTCCGCGTAGTCGGCCAGCACCAGCGCCCGGGCCTCGCCGATGGGCGGCAGCGTGGTCAGGTGCCCGGTCAGTCGTCCGTCGCGTGACTCCATCTCCGCGCAGACGATGTCGTCGAAGAGCGGCCGGATGGGCTCGATGATGAAGTCCAGCGCACCCGTGATGAGCAGCGTCCGGTGACCGGCGGCCCGGTGCGCCCGCACCCGGGCGAAGCCGTCGGGGAACGAGCGGGTGAGGAGCTGGCGGTGGAAGAGCTCCCACGAGTCCTCCCGCAACTGATCGACGGGCGCGTCCTCGAAGCGCCGGTAGAAGGAGCGCAGGAAGTCGCCGCGGTCGCGCCGGTCCAGCGCCAGCAGCGACGGCGCCCTGCCGCACGAGGTCCGCCACGAAGCGCGCCCGCCGTGACGGCGACAGGTGGCGGCTGGCGAGCCAGGCGTAGGTGTCGACGACGTTGGAGGACATCAGCGTGTGCTCGAGGTCGAACACGGCGAGATGCCGGTCCGGCGACAGGATGGCCCGCCGCTGCCGATCGGGTCGCTTGTCCACCACCGATCGACCGGGCTTCGTGCGCACCCGGGTGTGCTCGAGCACCGAGGGCAGGTGGATCTCGTGCACGTAGCGGTCCCAGTCGATGGCCGCCGGGTCGAATTCGAACCGGCTCGTGATCGTCGGCGTCGCCCGCCTCCCACAGCTCCATCAGGTTGTCCACCCGGTAGCGGGCGTCGGTCTCGGTGTAGGCGCCGTACAGCTCGACGTAGCCGAGGGCACGCTTGGCCAGCGCGTGCCGGTCCTCCATGCGGGCGGCCAGCTGCGCCTGCTTGCCTCGGATCGGCAAGGCAGTGATCACCTTCTCCACGAAGGTCATGGCGGCATCGGCCCGCTTGAGCTGGCGCTGCACACGCCCTCGGCCCGGGAAGGACCACTCGGGCACGTTGATGGGCTGGCCCCGGTCGTCGTAGAGGGGATTGCGGCTGAAGAAGTCCTCGGACAGCTCGACGAGGTGCCCGTAGCGCAACGGGTTCCGCACGCCCGACGCGACGTGGTACACCTTCGGCCGTCCCGGCTCGGGTCCCCGTGCCGCCACCGCCAGGATGGCGGCCACGACGAGGTCGACGGGGATCACGTCGACGATGCCCTCGGGCACGCCGGGGAACTCGCGCAGCAGCCCGCGGGCGTACGAGACGATGATGGGCTCCGCCATGCGGAAGCCGCGGATCCAGCCGGGCCGGGGCTCCGCCAGTGCCGACTCGATGATGGAGGGCCGCACGAAGGTGATGGGCACCCGGCCCTCCCACTGCTCCACGAGCGCCCGCTCGCCGAGCGCCTTCGTGAACGGGTAGGCGTCGGGCCACCCGAGCGAGAGCGCTCGCGCCGTGCCGGCCGTCGACCAGCTCGCCGCTCACCCACTCCTCGCGCAGCTTCTCGGCCTTCGACGCGATCAGGTGGTCGCCGGCGGCACCGATCTCCGCCCGCGCCTGCTTGGTGAATCCGCGCAGCTTCTCGGGCTTGCGGGACTCGGCCTCGCAGGTCGTCGCGCAGGCGCCGGGCCGAGGTCACCTCGTGCCTCCCACGGGACGTCGAGGGTGAACCGGTTCTCGCTGAGGAGCTCCTCCTTGGCCTCGCCCTGGTGCGTGCTGGCGACGTAGGCGGTCGAGACGGCGATGAGGTGGGCGGCCGATCCGGTCTCGGCGATCGCGGCCGCCACGCGTGAGGGACCGAGCAGGTTGATCTCGACGGCCTGGGTCAGCGGGGCGTCGAAGGAGACCGTGGCGGCGGAGTGGATGACCACGTCGGCCGCGGCCAGGGCGCCCCGGCCCTCGTCGTCGAGCCCGAGCCCGTCCCGGCTCACGTCGCCGGCCACGGCGTGGACCCGCTGTGCCACCTCGTCGTCGAAGCGGTCTCCGAGCTCGGAGCGCAGCCGGTCGAAGCAGTCGTTCTTGATCACCTCACGGGCGAGTCGGGCGGCGGCGTCGGCCCGGCGTCCGGGCCGCACGAGCACGGTGACGTCGCGCCTCGGGGACGCAGCGCACGATGCGCTCGACCAGCGCGGTGCCGAGGAAGCCGGTGGCGCCGGTGATGAAGAAGCGTTTCCCACGGAGATCCCGCTCGATGGGCATCGGAAATGTCTACCACTGCCCGCCGAATCTGTCTACCATTTGGTAAGTGCCCAGCTCCTCGACCAAGGACCGCATCCTCGACGGCCGCCCTGGCCTCCTTCGCGAGCCGGGGCTACGAGGCGACCTCGCTCGATGCCGTGGCCAAGGAGCTCGAGCTCACCAAGCAGTCGATCCTCTACTGGTTCCCGTCCAAGGACGCGCTCCTGGAAGCGGTGATCGCCCGCAGTGCGAACGATCTCTCGGTGGCGTTGGAGACGGCGCTGCGGGGAGCGGGGGAGGGTTGGGACCGGGTGGAGGCGGTCGTTCGCTCGGTGTTCCGCCTGGCGGCGCGCCAGCCGGACCTGCTCGGCTTCCTGCGCGAGGTGGGGCGGCTGGGCCCCCCGGCGGCGACCCAGATGACCGCTCGCCCTCGAGCCGCTGGTGCAGCGGGCGTCGTCGTTCCTCGAGGCGGAGATGGATGCGGGTGCGATGCGTCGCCACGACCCGCGGCTGCTGCTGTTGGCCATCTACTCCACGGTGATCGGGATGGTGACCGAGGTGGAGGTGTTGCGGGCGCTGGGGGAGGAGCCGACGGCCCGCTCGCTCGTGCGCCGCCGGACCGACGCACTCCAGTTGTTGCGCTCGGCGCTCCTGATCGAGCCGGCGAGCTGATCTCTCCGAAACCGGCGGCTGTCCGCAGACGTCCGGTGGTCGGCGGGCCTACTCGGTCGGGCTTGGGGATCTTCTTCCGAGGTGCTGCTTTCGGCGTGTAGCGCTTGCTGGCGGTCGGTGGCTTGCGTGCGCCAGGGCTGGAAGTCGTCTTGGACGTCGACCGGGCGGCTTCCTTGCGCTCCCGTCCCCGAGGCCGCGCCGCCGCCTCCCGGGCGATCGCCTTGGAATTCGTGGTGCCGTACTTGTTGATCCGCCAGGCCCGCAGCATCAGCCAGCCGCCGAGAAGGATGAAGGCGAACCCGATCAGCCCGACGAAGATCGTGAAGGCGAAGCCGATCAGGAAGAGGTCGAAGGCCACCAGCGTGCGCTTGCGCTTCCACAGGGCCACGAACCCGATGGCGCACAGGATCAGGATGCGCCCCGCCGAGGAGCTTGGCGTCGGGAGCGACGGCGATGGAGTTCTTCCCCGCCTTTGTCACCTTGTTCTCGGCGACGAAATAGGCGGGGATGGCGATGCCGGCGACGGTCGCCAGGACGAATGCGCCGAGCGTCCACTTGGCTTCCATCGGGTCGAGCGTCGACATGGCCGCCTTGCGCTCCTCGGGAGGGAGGATCTCGGCGGGCTCGGCCTTCGTCGGGGAGCCACCCGACCGCCGCCGGTCCCGTGAAGGCACCCATGAGGCGGGCGCTCCAGGTCTGTGGCCGGTTGCTCGCCGTCTTCGGCGGTGGGAGTCATGGCGAACCTCAGGGTACCGGCGCCGCTGGGGCTCCCCAAATCACCTCCGCCGCAGGCGGCCGGGTTCACGCAGGCTACGGTTGTGGTCCGGCAAATCCGCCAGGGCGCTTAGCTCAGCTGGTTAGAGCGCAGCCTTCACACGGCTGAGGTCGTGGGTTCGAGTCCCGCAGCGCCCACCAGGTCAGAGGCCATTTTTAACAAATGGTCACCTGGCCGGTCCTAACAATGTCCTATCCTTTCGGGACATGGCATCCAAGGCGAAATCTGAGGCCGTTCGCAGGACGCCGGGTACCGGAACGATGCGCGAGCGGCCCCCGCGCAGTGGTCGTTGGCAGCTGCGCGCGTTTGCCGGCGTGGACGAGCTCACTGGCAAACCGCGTCAGGTCACGAAGACGTTCGTCGGCACGGAGGCCAAGGCGCGCGTCGCGCTGGCGAAGTTCGTCACTGAAGTGAATGACGGCAAGGTCGAGCCGACCACCGCGACGGTCGGGCAGCTGCTTGATGAGTGGCTCGATGCTGCCTCCGTGACGCAGCGACCGCGCACGCTCGAGGAGAACCGGCGCAAGATCGATCACCGGATCCGACCCAAGTTGGGATCCGTGAAGCTGAGCAAGCTGACGCCGGCGTTGCTGGACCGGGCCTACCGTGAGTGGCTGGATGAAGGGTTGGCGCCGGCCACGGTGCACAAGTTCCACTCGATCATCAGCGCGGCCTGCCGCCAGGGAGTGAAGTGGGGCTGGCTGACCTCGGCTCCGACGGAGCGGGCCACGCCGCCGAGGGTCGAGCGCAAGGAGATGGTCGTCCCGACGCCTGAGCGGCTGACTGCGCTCCTGAAAGTCGCAGACGGGGATGATCCGGTTATGGCGACCGCCGTCGCTCTGGCCGCACTCACCGGAGCTCGGCGGGGCGAGCTGGTGGCGCTGCGGTGGTCCGACGTCGACCTTTCGGCCGGCTCCGTGCGGATCGCCCGATCCTTGACCGTCGCGTCCGGCGAGCAGCACACGGGACCTACCAAGACCCATGCAGCCCGAGTGCTGGCACTCGATCCCGTATGCGTGGAGGTGCTGCGGCGGCGCTGGCGCTACATGGAGGAGCTCTCGGAGCGGGCCGAATCACCTCTAGCGGCCGATCCGTACGTGCTGTCCTACAACGCCAACGGCGCCGTGCCAGTCAGTCCCGACACGCTGACGCACCGGTTCGCCAAACTCTGCGACGACATGGAGATGCCAGCGCTGAAGCGGCTCCGCAAGAAGGCCCCGAAGGCGACCAGGGTAGATCTGGCACCGAAGGATCAGTGGCCATACCGGTTCCATGACCTGCGGCACTTTTCGGTCACGACCCTGATCGCGGCTGGCGTCGATGTTCGAACGGTGGCGGAGCGCCACGGGCACGCCAGGGCGACCATGACCTTAGACAGGTATGCACATGCCCTGCCTGAGAGGGACCGAGCTGCGGCGGCGCTATTGGGCGACGTGCTCGATCTGCCGCCCGCACCCGAAATGGATACGTAACTTTCTCCCATTCGAGATTCACAGATGTCCGTCTTCGCCGTGGAGATAGCGTTCCAGGCGCGGCACCGAAACCCTCCATCTTCCTCCGATATGGATAGCCGGGCTGAACTGCCCCGTGCGACACAGGCGGTAGAGGGTGTCAGCGTGGAGACCGATGCGCCGGGCAGTTTCTGGAATCGAAATGAGATCCGGGGCGGGCTCCTCAGCGCGGATCTGGTTGAGCTCTGGGTGCGAAAGCGCCGAAGTCGAGCGCATTGGAGTCCATCCTTTGTCGGTCCAGTGGGCACGTCAATCCCAGGGCCGGGAAACCGCCATCATCGCCCCCATCCAAGTCAAGCCCTCATTGGTGACCGAAATTGGATCCGCTTCAGCTTCATGAAGGCGAATTGGACGCCGTGAAACTCCCTCTTTCGGCTCAGACGTGGCTTTGGGGCATCGAAGCTTCGATCGGCCTGCTTCGCCAACTGACTCTTGCGATGACACGCATGGGGTCACAGGTTCGAGTCCTGTACGGCCCACTGATGTGACCAGCGGAAACGCTAAGGATCTGCGCTCGTCTGAGTCGCTCGGCCTCCGGGGTGCGCGAGTTTGTGCAGAAACCCGTGCGCAAGGGGGCATCACTTAGCTGAAGTCGGGCAGGGACACGCCGGCCTTTTTGCACAGGCCTTGCGCACGCTGAACCGCTCCGGAGTAACAGGTGTGGCCGGGCCGGAAGCGGTCGGCTGTCTCCTTATCCGAGAGAGATCGTTCTGAGAGGGAGTAACCGTTTCTGGTGTCGAAGAACACCCCATCGTGAGTGAGCCCGAACTCGTCAGTTTTGTGCTCTTCTCTCATGCCGATTGTGTAGCTGTAGGCAGCCAGAATCCAAACGGCCGAGTCCACTGGTTCGTACCGCGTCCGGAATAAAGCGGTCTTCCGTTCGATGAAGAAATAAGGTCGAAGGTCCTCCTCACAATGCGCCAGTAGGGCTGGAACGGCTGATCGGATCGACCAAACAAAGTCGAGTTCTCGTCGCCTTCTGCTGTCTTCCTCGGCTTCGCGGGACAGTGAGGCCGCTGCTCCCTCCTCGCGAGCCCTTTCGTGAATGCGTCGAACGACATCATCATCCGGCATGTCCAAAAGCTACTAGCGGAGTTCTCCCTGCGCCCCCAGCTCTTAGCCCATGCCGAAGATGGCATCGATATGGCCGACGTTGCCGCTGAACGTCGTGCGTACCGGGAACTTGTAGTGTGCCTCGAGCATCCGCGTCGACCTGTGGCCGAGGAGAGGAGCTCGGCGATTTCGTGAAGGCTCATCCCGCCGTCGTAGAGCAGCGACGCCGCCTCATCTCCGGCGCCGCGTACCCGGCCACGCCGTCTTTCGCGTAATGGGGCTGCGAGCGACCGAGAACCGCGACGATGTCCGGAAGACATTCGACCGTGGGGCGTCGGGCGGGCGCGTGGGTGGCGGGTCGCCGCGAGCTCGGGAGTTGGCCGAGCTGTCTCGTCTATTCGCGACCGGTGAGATCGAGAACGAGACGTTCCGCCGACTTCGAGCGCGGGGCGCTGCGGCTGAGCGCGCAGTGAGCATGAGATCGTCCGTGGAGCTATCCCACCGCCTTCCGGATGCTCGCGGCCGTAGCGACGGTTCCGGTTCCCAGGTCACCCGGGACCGTCGCACCATTGACCAGCCCGGGGCGGGGGAGTTCCCTCCTTTCGCCTCTGCCCCGGGCGACGGGTTCTGGGGCGAGGGCTCGACCAGCGGCCACACGTTCAACTTCTACAACAGCAGCCCGGTCGTCACTGTGACCGAGGACCTCTAGGTATGCGGCCCGCTTTTAATTTGGTAGCGCAGCCATCTCAGTTTCGCGTCGACCCTGAGCCCAATGGCCTTGGAGTCGTCCGGCCAGCCACGCATCTGCTGTGGCTCCGTCGGAAGTGGGTCCATGGTCGTTTCTGCGACGGCGAAGAGGCCGGCAAAGTCGTCGCCGGCGGATCGACCGATTGTTTTTGCGGCCCAACTCTCCCACTTTAAGACGGGGTCTACCGTCAAGAGGTTCCCGGGGTTCATGTTCTGCAGGACAGCCTGTCCTTTCCCGAGTACCTTGCCGAATACGCGGCGGATCTTGCGCTCGCGCCTTGTGCCGCTGTCAGCCTTGAACCGAGGAGCTAGCGCCCGATCCCATACGACGAGGGCGATCCCGGCGACTATCAAGCCACCCGCAACAATCCAAGGCCACCGCTTAGGTGAGGGACCCTGAGTGAACGACAGCGCCCACCCGAAGAGGGCGCCGAATGCCCCACCCAGGATGGAGCTGCCGAGTCGCCCCTGCCAGCTGTGTTCCATAGATGCACAGCTTATGCATGGTGAAATCCCAGTTGCCGAGAGGTGGGTCGCGCCGCCAGGCGATCGCGGGTTCGGGTCAACAACAAGCGCGGAGGAGCAGAGTCCACGGCGGCCCGTGACCGCGCCTACTGGTCGAAGTGGTGGGCGCCTGCCATTGGCGCTGAGTTGCCACATGTGGTTACCCAACGCGACATCACCGCAGTCATTGATGCCATAGAACAGGCGGGGCTCGCTCCGTTGACGATCAAGACGCATTGGTCGGTCGTCAAGGCGTTCTTCGGATGGCGTTCGAAGAAGACGTCTTGACTGTCAGTCCCATCGCCAAAGCGTCGGTATCGGCTGATGCTGTACTGGATCGAGTACGCGACATAGTCGTGGCGGACTTTCGGTTCATCGACATGTTGTCAAACATGCTGGGGACGGGACAGGACCGCTTGGTTTTCGAACTGTTGTTGGGCACCGGGGGACGTCGCTCAGAGGTGGCTGGAATGATGGTCGGAGACGTCGACTTGTCGGCAAAGCCGGTCTGGATTCGCCAACCAGTGGTCGAAGTGGAAGGTCGTCTCGTCCGCAACCCGCGCCGAAGGGCGGTCGGAACCGCGCGGTAGTGGCGGGTCCCCTACTGGCGCAGCTGTTGCGGGAACTCCTCATCCGCGTGGGCATGCCGGCGAGTGAAATGCCGCTCCTGACGAGTGTGAATGGGAGCGGCTTCCGGTGGAACGATTACATGGCCCGCCGACTTCGCCCAGTGATCTGTTCGACAGCGGTGCGTTGGGCACTCGGCGAACGTAAACGACTCGTCGCCGAAGGCCTGAGCCGGCAGAATCCACACGGAGGCGGTCGCGTCGGCCCACAAGCTCAAGGGTCTAACACCACACCATTTGAGGCACGCGGCGCGCGCTGTTTTGGGCCGCGGGAGCGAGCGACATCGAAGTACAACTGATCCTGGGGCACGCCGACATCGAGACTTCAAAACGGCTACGCCCATCTGTTGAAGGGTTCACAAGACAGCGCCGCAGCACGCGTTGAGCAACTCCGTGAGGCTCGTCGGGCCAGTTGAACATGATTGACCTATCGAATCGACGCATGGCCTAGGAATCTGATCTTCCTGCTAAACATAGGGATGTGCCAAGCGACCCATCGCCAGCGTTAGAGGCTCTGCGCTCCCGCGAGTCGCTTCTTGAAAGCTTTGAAGATAATGCTCTTCTGCTTTTTGCGCTTGAGATGCGGTTCGGTATTGACGACATCGAAACCGCTGCAGTTGCCTGTTTGACCGATGGATCGCAGGATCGGAAGTGTGATGCTCTTTACATCGACCGAGAGACAAGCACGGCGGTCATCGCTCAGGGTTACTTTTCTGGCACAGAGCGACCTGCAGCGCCGTCAAACAAGGCGGCGGACCTAAATTGGCGGCGTCTTGGGTATTTGGCCTCAACTATGCGCTGATGAATGAAAGCCTTCAGGCAGCGGCGCAAGACCTCGACCAAGCAATTCGCGCAGGCGAGGTGAGTGCCATAGAACTGTGGTACTGCCACAATCTGCTCGAATCTGAAAATGTTCGTGTGGAACTCGAGACGGCAGCTTCGACGGCACGCAGTTTGCTCGCTTCCTCATACGCTGGAATCGAACTGACAGTAGGTGTTCTCGAGGTCGGCTTAACGCGCATAGACGAGTGGTACGCAGCTGTTCAGAGCCCGATCTTGGTGGCCGATTCCGTAGAGGTTGAGATCGACGGCTGGTTTGAAGAAGTTGGCGAGGACTGGACCGCTGTGTGTGCGTCCATACCGGCAAGTTGGCTAACTCAGTTGCATAATACGTACGGCGACAAGCTGTTTTCCGCAAACGTACGTGGTTACATGCCGAGTAGGAGAACGGCGCAAAATATCAATCACAGCATCGAAGAGACTGCTCGAAACAAGCCGGGGCGATTTTGGGCGTACAACAATGGCGTCACAGCCCTTGTGCACGATTACCAGACGCCGCCAGCCAAGTCCCGCGGGCACCTGAGGCTTACTGGGATCGCGATTGTGAACGGAGCCCAAACTACTGGAGCTCTGAGCCAATCCGGATCCGGCGGCATTGATGAGATCTCAGTACTTGGTCGCTTCATCAAGAGCGACAATGACGAAATCGTCGAGGAAATCATTCGGTATAACAACAGTCAAAATCCCATTCGTCCTGCAGATTTCCGAAGTACCGACAGACACCAAGATCGCTTGAGAAGACAATTCACCGCTATTCCCGACACCACCTATTTTGGTGCACGTCGCGGCGGGCAACAGGATCGAGCTAGGCGACCGAGCAACCTTGTTCCGTCTGAGACGGTTGCGCAATGCTTGGCTTCATTCCACGGACAACCTGGTCTTGGATACCACGAACTGAGAAGCATTTGGGAGAATGATCAAATTTACTCAAGTTACTACTCCGACTTCACAACCGCGACCCACATCGTCTTTGTCTATTCCCTTCTACTGGCGATTCAACATGCAAAGGTGGATCTTGTTCAGCGAGCAAACCGAGGAGGTCTTGCCGAAGATGAACGTGAGACGCTCGCAGTGTTTCGGCAGCGTGGCTCACAATTTCTGATTCTCGCTGCCATAGGTTCGGCTACCGAAATTGTATTGGGACGTGCGATCGCGGATCGGTTTTCGCTCAGTTTTGGGAGTGAGGTCAGTCCCAAAGCAGGTAGGGGCCTATGGAAGCCAGTGGTCGAAGCAATGCTCCCGTTCGCGAACTGCTTGGGTATTGAAGGGCTGAAAGGAAGCTTGCGGAACCAAGCTCGCGTGGATGAAGCAATAGGAGCATTTAGATCGATTATCCGATCGACGGCACGAGGGAATCAGGCAGTGTTCGCTGAGTTCGCCACGCATGTCAGTGGTTCGTAGCGCGTTCCATTGAATCGGCGCCCGCATGATGCCAACTGGCAGGATCCGAAGAGGCAGTACACCGATCGGTGAATCACCAGGTGGTGAGTAGAACCGGGCTCGGACGCCCTGGCCCTCAGGTTGCGGCCGCTGGGTAGAGCTCGCGGCGCGTCGTCTCGCTCTGGCGCCACTCGAGTGCCTCAGCATCATCGGTCCAGGTGACGATCGACTCGCCGAGCTCGACGAGGATCTCGTGGATCTCGGCCGGTGTCACCATGAAGAACTCCCGCCGCATGTTGACGTAGTTGACTCGGGAGCCGGCCAGCTTCTGGTGCAGCTTGGTCTCGAGGGTGACCGCATCGTCGGAGAAGACCAGAGCGTGCACGTCGTAGTGGAACGGAACAGATGCGTCGCCGAGCTCTCGGACCCGATCCATCGGGTCCAGGCGCCGCGTCATGCCGATCTTGACCATCTTTGGACCGAAGGCACCGAAGTTCGAGATGACGTAGACGTGCCCGGCCCGGATGTTGGCGGCCCGCTCGTTGACCCCGTCGATGGCGTCCTGGATCTCCGCCAGCTTGGCTTCTGCTTCGTCAGCTTTGGCGTGATCCCCGTTGGCGCGCAGTTGCGCCGCCGCTTCCTCGTAGTGGGCGTGCTCCTTGCGCAGCCGCTCCTGCTCACGCTGGAACTCGCGCTGGGCGATCTCCTCTTCCCGCAGCCGGGCCCGCTCGGCCCGGTCGGCCTCCTTCTCCTCGGCCACCTTGGCCAGGTAGTCGGCGGTGAGCTCGAGCTCGGCCACCCGGAGGGCGTGGTAGCGGTCGGTGACGGTGATGCTCATGGTCTTGCCGAGCTTGGAGATGGTCTCCTTGGCCTTGGTGAGTCGGGCGATCGAGGAGTCCAGGGCGTAGGGCTTCATGGAGCGCACGGCGTTGTCGGCCTCGTTGTTGTAGGCACGCAGCATGAGCTTGGAGAACTCCCTGACCATACGGTCCCCTTCGGCCTTTGAGCCGTTGACGGTCCAGTTCTGTGAGCCCGACACCGCGTTACCGGCCTTGACCGCCGCTTTGATCGGCGTCGGAAATCTGGGCCAGCTTGCCCTTGTAGGCCGGGGCATCGTCGAGCGGGTGGCGGTACTCGTAGACGCCGACCTCTTGGAGGATGGCCGTCTCGCGGGTCTCGACGACGTGGCTCTGGAGTTCGGCTAGCTGGGCCTGAAGTGCGGGCAGCTTCCTGGAGCACTCGGAGCTGGGTCGTCTGGGCCATGAGAGCATCCCGTTGCGCACTGAGTTGGGCCACCTCGGCTCGCACGGCATCGAGTTGGGACCGCTCGGCAGCGAGAGTCGCAACCTCGCTACGCAACGGGATAACCGAAGCCTGCAAGGTGGCCTCTTCCTGGCGGAGCTGTGGGACTTCGATGTTTAACCGGGCAACTTCCGCCTGGAGTATCGCCCGCTCGTTGACCCCGAGGGAGTCGATGATGCCGTTCAGGCGGGTCACCTCGTCCTCGAGTTCGTGCTTGCCACCGAAGAGCCGATGGCGCTGCTCGGGGCCTCCCGGCACCGGCGCCACCGCCTGTGGCGGAGGTGGCGGGGTAGGTGCTGCGGCCGGCGTGGGCTGAGTCTGGGCCGTCCACTGTGTGCCGTCCCACCAGCGAAGAAGCTCGGGGTGTTGGGGGTCGGAATACCAGCCCTGGGGTACTGGCTGAGTCGTCATGATGCCGCCTTCCCTAGGAGGGTGCCTCCATGCTCGCGCGCGGGCTCTTCCGTGTGCGTTGGGCTGGACCATCCGAGCTGGGCCAAGGCTCAGCCGAACCCTACGTGTGCCCGCCGACATGGCCAAGTCACGCGAGCTAGCCAGATCCAGGATGGACCCTCTCTAAATGAGCGGAATAGCGCCTGCAGCGCTGATACAGCCCCATGCCATCGTGAGGCAAGGCCGAACGACCCCCTGGCCAGAGCTACGACCGAGGACCTCAGCTAAGCGTGTTTGGAAGCAACGAATGATCCGCAATAATTACCAAATGACGACTGACTCGAATCCGACAGAAGCCAGCTGGCCGCTGCGGTCGCTGTCGTTCTTCGAGGGCTACGAGAGATTCCCGGGTCTCCTCGACCATCCTCCCCGCATTCTCGACACTGCGCAGCTGATGGATGAGTTGAAAGCGCATGTCCGTCCGACTATGACGTTCGGTGGCGTGATTTCCTCAACGAACACCCGGAGGGCTCGACTTCTCGCGTCACACCACGTTTACATCGAGATGTACCAGGACGACGACCACGGCCACGCTAACAAGTTCGAGAAGCTGGCCGAGCAGTCCAGGGACGAAGGCTGGCCAACCGAAGCGGCCGTCTTCCAGAAGGTATTTGAGTCGCAGTATCTCCCTATGGTGCGCTTCGTCGAGATGGGCAGCCTCTTCGACGATGACCCGGTGGTTCTCTCGGTCGGGAACAGCAAAGATGTACCTACTGCTCGCTTGGCGGTTCTGCTAGCGCTCGACTCACCGATGGTGTTCTCACGGGACACTCACCTCCATCGGCCGGGTCTTGCTACGAAGAATCCGGAACTCGTGCTGCACGCGGCCGCAACGATGGAGACCACCGAGTTATCCATTTACGCGTCGGGTTACTTCAGCGTCACCGCTGCTCAGAAGGTCAACCGTAAGGTGAATCAGGTCTCTGAGGCTCTTGATATCTCGCCTATGTGGACGTGGGGCGTCCTGATGCTCGTGACCGGGATCATTCTCGTCTTCGCCCTGCGGACTCCCGAACGCCGATCAGCAGTCGTGAAGCGGTCGAGCCAATTGCCGGGGCCTATGTGGGAATTGTTCGCGAGGGACACAATGCTCAGCACACCCTGGCTGCCCTCGCAGTGCCAGTGCCCGAGGGTCCGACCTTGGCGCAACGGGTCGCGGATGCTCTGGTCAATACCTGTCATTCTCAGCCTGTGAATTCCATTCTTGAGTCGCTGAGACTGAACCCACTGCAGCCCGCCGCGTCAGTGGCAGTTGTCCAAGAGGTGCTCGACAATCTCCCATGCTTCGTCAAAGGTGAGGACGGAAGGTGGGATCTCGGGCAGATACTGACGCCACCGCGATCTAACGTGACCCCATGACCGATTATGAGCCGATCGAAACCTCGGGCGCTCTCCGTGAACCCGTAGCGTAAAGCGTGGCACCGAATGTGTCGGTGACGTGCAGCAATTTCCAAAGCCGGCAGGACCGCTGGACGTCGATTGGGTATCCCCATTAGCACTTGCATCACACGAGACGAGACCGAAGTTTGGGCCTCGAGGGGTCCGTAGGTAAAAAGCAGGCTGTCCTTCCCTCTTGGCCTTCTGACGCGAAATGGCCCCCGTCCTGTCGTTCGGTGGGGGCCAGTGATTCGCATACGTGCACTACTTGCGTTTCTTGCCAGCGTCGCTGCGCTTCTTGCGCCATGTGCCGGTTTTCGTGCGGCTCCGAGGCTGCTTAGCGACGTAAGGACCCTGCTTACGCCCTGCTCTTCGGTCTGTCATTGCTGTACACCTCCTCTACCTCGATCAGGAGACCCGGAGTGGCCTCGTTGCGAACTACTTATTACGGAAAAGTTCACCGATAGCTACTCCCACAGCTGCGGCGATGGCAATAGCGAGAAGCACTTTGGGTTCGTTAAGTCCTCGCTCGATGTTGACAATGGTTTGTCTGCTCACCCCTAGCTCTTGAGCCAGACGTTCCTGGGTGAAGCCTGCTCGCTCTCGGTGTTCTTTCAGGTTCGATTCATACCGGACGACCATGGAAGACATGTTGCCAAGGGAGAACCTACCGTGTCAAGTATTCTGTGCAAAGAAAATTAGCGGGTGTGCGGAGAGAGACTTCCTGTCGTCAGCACGGCGGAAGACCTTGGGAGGATTGATGTATGGACGAAATCGACCTAGTTGCCTGGTTGGCCGCATCGGCTCCTGCCGTACCTGAGGAGGGCCTGTTGGTCGTCTCTTCGTCCCAGCCCGCGGTTGGTGCTACGGCTGGCCAAGGATCCGCCGGACTCATGAGGTACATGGGTGTGCACATGACTATCGAGGACTATTTTCCAATCTCCGGACCACGGACTCCCTTGGAAGAGCATCGTTGCGGCATTGAGGCGCTCGCCTCGAATAATGACCGAGAGACCATGTTGCAGGTTCTCGCGGAACTGGCGTCGACGATTGCTCAACCGAGCCTCAAGGCCGACCTCGTTGGGGGATTCCGAGAGTTTTTGGGACAATTGGGAATCCAATACCAAACTCGGTTTGATGCGGCCATGCTCGAACACGACGGGCGACGATCATTTCTCGATCGTCAGGTTCTTCTGGCTGCGACCCGGATGGTGCTATCTCGCCCAGAACCGGCGACTCCTAGCAAGAAGATTCCGCCACATATGGCGATGGTCATGTTGGCTCATGCAATCGCCGCACTGGAGATTTTAGAGCCCACATCGCAATCAGGTCCGACGCTCTCCGGGTTTCCCGAAGACCTCGCGCGTAGACATGCTCAGTAATCAGGCGTTCCATGACCAGGACGACATTTATTCGGTCCTGGATCGTCACCTTCGGCTGTGGCGTGACTACGGCCCCGCTGTTGCGTCGATGCTCGGAGATCGATCTCCTTCCGAACTTTTCATTGCGGCGACCGGAATTCAGGTGGAGGAGTTCCTGGCTCTTGGGCTTGCCCTGTTCGCCCATTTCCTTGCGTGGAAGCCCGGTCAGCCGATGCGTCTCCTGGACGATTTCAATTCGGACATCCCAGTTCGTACCAAGGAAGCCTTCCTCAAAATGACCGCTGCATCGATTGATGAACTGTCAGTCAGTTGTCAAGCTCCGCCTCGCTCAAAGTGGGACTTCTTGGCACTGCAATCGCACCCAGCGTTACGTATTGGCGGTTCGTTACTGGTGTTGGATGGACCCTACCTCTTCGAACGAATCACTTCCGGCCTCTACTGGATGGTTCATGATCACCTGAAGGCAACGGAGAGTGAATTGGCCCGTCAACAGTGGTCCCAAGCCTGGGGCGAAATGGTCGAGAAAATGGCAATGGATGACTTGCTGCCGCACGCTCCCACTGATTTGTCTGGCGAGAAGACCTTCTTCGACGAGGATGACGTTGAGGCGGCCTATCCAATCGGCGGGAACGCAGATGGCGTGATTGATCTCGGGGAGGGTATTGGCGTTTTCGAGATCGTCAGCCACCGCCTGACGGTTCCAACTCGAATCAACGGCGACCGACTCGCCTTTGACGGAGATATGGAGAAGGTCGCGTTCAAGAAATTCGCCAGCTGAATGACACTGTCGGGTCCATTGTTGCAAACCCGGCTGCGCTACTTCCAGGTGCGGCTGCTGATCGCCCGATTCAACCAGTGGTTGTAGCAGCAGAAGGATTCCCGATATCCCCGATTACCAACCGCTACGTCAATGAGTATTGCAATCTTCAAGGACTCTTGAAGCAGGACAAAGTGCGCCCGCTTGCCATAATCGACCTCGGTGATCTGGAGTCGCTTGAAGGCCTGGCCCAGCAGGGTCACTCAATTTTGGAAATACTCAGTGGATGGAAACATTCCGACATCGCCGAGCTGTCCTTGCGAAACTACCTGCTTGAGAACTTCCCTTGGAATCCTAAGCATTACCGCCCATCCCGTATGCAGCCGAGGGTCAAGGCTGCTCAGGCCGAAATTGCGGCGTTACTGCGGATTCGTCCGACGGTTGTCTCGCCTGAGCAGCAAGAATGTTGACGAACATCGCCCAAACCGGGTGCCATCAATCTCTAGCTCCCGGATTTGTGAGCGATCGCTTAGGTACCGGTGCGGGCCATGATCGACGGGAATTGTGTCCAGCGCGCAGCGGCCGAATGGTTAAGCGGAGACGAGCGCGACAGAGTCCGGGGACAGGTCGAGGCGGAGAGTGATGCCCAGCTTGTTCGCAAGCCGGGCCAAGGGTTGCCACGGATGGTTCGTGGTCACCAGCCTCCAGGCGGGCTACGGCGGGCTGCTTCATCCCGAGCTGGCGGGCGAGCGCGGTTTGCGTCAGCCCATGTTCCACCCGGTACTGAATGACAAGGATGGCAAGTTGGTTGGCCACTGCAGTGCGCGCCAGTTCGGCGGCCACCTCCGGGTCGCGCACGTCCTCGGCTATGAGCTGATCCCCGGTCTTCAACTCCGACAGTTTCGTCATCACGTCCCATCCTCGATCTCGGCCAACCGGGACTCGGCCCGACGGCACGCGGCGGCAAACCCTCGTGGATCGACCTGGGCCTCCGGCCCGACCGCGGCGACTACGAACTCGCCGCCAACCTGCCGGTAAAGCGCCCGCCATGGGCTGCGGCCACCACGAGGGCGAAGTCCGCGCAGCCGGTCGGCGCCCTGCACCGCGCTGCTGTGCGGGTAGGGCAGGCTTGGCCCGAGCGCAGCCAACTTTGCCTCTGCGTTGATGAGTGCAGCCTTCTCTCTCGGCACCAGCATTTCCCGTTCTGCTACGGCCTCGGCCAGATAGCGGTAGGTCCAACCTCTGGTCGCCACTATAACACGCTTGATATATTTCCGAGCGGCTCCACCATCATTGTCTCAGGCACCGAAATCGCTTGCCGCTCAGAGGTGGGACCACGAGGGTAGCGACCGGCGGCTCAAGACTGGCCGGCGCTGGCGGTTCGGGACTGGCCTCGGACGCGTCTATCAGTACCCGTAGTGGGGCCAGGCCGGGGTGATCGATCATCGCCAGCGCGCCGTAGAGGTGGAACACCGCGGCGACCGCCAAAGGGGCCACGGCTGGCCCGGTCCATATCAGTGTGGGTTCGCTGTCGATGTCGAGGCTCACGACTTCGCGTCCCGGTGTGAGGTCGACGCGAGCGCCCACTGCCCTCTCCCACCGGTAACCGTGCAGCCGGTCATCGGCCAGGCGTCCGACGACCCGAGCAGAGGTCACCAGCCACGGCCGGACTGGCGGCTGCGCGAGCTCGCCGGGCTTGATCAGCGGAGGCCAGTCGAGGTTGAACCTGACCGGCACCTCGGCCCACACCTTCTCGCCCGGGTCGAGCACGACCCCGACGCCGTAGGGCCGGGCGGCGGTCTCCCGGTTGTAGTACAGGTCGAGGGCGAGGTCCCGACCGGTCGCCGTCGCCCACTGGCGGGCTTCGTTGTCCCATCGGGCGAGGGCCTTGGCGTCCTTGCGCTTGCTCATAGTTCGACTCCTCTTTGCGCCTCGACCGCGACCTCTGGGCTGAGACTGCTCTGCTGCTCCAGTGCGGCGCTGCTGATGGCCGTCGCCCGAGCCGCGGCGGCCAGTGCCCGTTGGCGCTGACCCGTCTGCTCGATACTGCTCGCATCGCCCTGCTTGCCGACAGCGCTCTGGCCGGTGATGTGCCAGCGGTCCCGGTAGGCGGCGATGGTCGAGACTTCGCGTATCCAGCGTTCGCGTCGGGCCGGGGTTGCTGGCGGGGTCCCGAGACGTTGTACCCAACTCTCCCCGGTCCCGACGGCTTGGTCGGCCAACGTACGGGCTCGCTCTTCCATTGCCTGGTCCCGCTCGGCCAGGGCCTGGGCCATCTCGGGGTCGCTGACACGCTGTGCCCGGGGGATGAGCCCGGCGATCAGGTTGTCGGTTCTCCGGCTCCGGCCACCGGCGGCCTCGGTCCAACGCTCCACCCGGCCGTGCAGCACCGCGGCCACGTCGGCGGCGTCGGCCAGGGACCGGCCGGCCACCAGGCGAGGGAAGGTCGCCTCGACGTCGAGGCCGCGGGCTTCGGCGTCGCGGAAGGCGGCCAGGAGCGGACCGTGCGCCGCGCTGGCTCGCACGGCCGCGAGGTCTGCGTCGCTCAGACCCGAGCGGGCGAGCAGGGTGTCCCAGCGCTCGTGCTGGGCAAGCGTGGCCAGCGTCAGGTATTCGGCCGAGAGCCGCTCCATGCCCTCTGCCTCGGACTGCTGGCGCCGGATCATGTCGTGGGCGGCCACGTCGGCGCCCTCGTTGCGCAGCACCCCGGCCAGCACCTCTTTGGCCGTTACCGGTTCGGTTGCTTGGTCGTGGGAGGTCTGCGGGTCAGGGTCGTAGTGGGTGTCGACGTAGAGGCGGTTGGACTCGCGGCCCCTCGTGGCCATGACGTAGAGCACTTCGCGGGTGGTGGTCGAAGAGACCAGGGCGTGCGCGGTGTCGACCGTGCGGCCCTGGGCTCGATGGGCGCTCGAGGCGTAGGCGAGCTCGACGTGCTCGGCCACGTAGGCGGCCGGAAGGACCACCATCCCGCCGCCGTTCGCCCGTTGCACGGTCATGGTTCCATCCTGGTCCGTGGCTGTGACAGTCCACCGGTCTCCGTTGCGCACCCAGCGCTGTCCGGTGGAAAGACGCCGGTCGTTCTGGCGGGTCACCACCAGGTCACCGACCCCGGCGGTCCCTCCGCCGGCCACCGTCAACCCGTCCTCGGTCACCGCACCGGCGGCGACCCGGTCGGCCCGGGCCCGGGCGTTGAGCTCGCTCACGGTGCCGAGGTCACCGGCGATCATCAGGCTGGTCTGGCCGGCCTCGGTGTCGGCTTTCCAGGCCAGGTAGAGGGCGTCGAGCATCTGGTCCCGGTCGCCCTCGGCGATCCGCTCGTGGGCCTGGTAGGCGTCGATGGCGTCGGCGGACCCCGCCCGCAGCTCGACGCTGGCCCTCTTCTCCCAGGCGTGATGGAACCGGCGCACGTCGGTCAGCTCGGGGGCGAGCCCCTCGCGGTCGCGCACCAGGGCGGCGAACATGCCCCCGGCTTCGACCGCGCTGAGCTGGGCCTGGTCACCGACCAGGACGACCTTGGCCCCGGCCGTCGCGGCGGCGCGCACGAGCTCGTCCAGGGCGAAGGTCCCGGCCAGGGATGGCCTCGTCCACGATCACCAGCTGGTCCGCTCTGAGGCGCCACCGGGCCACCTCGTCCACGGCGGCGGTGATGCGCTGGCGCAACGGCGTGCGGGCTCGCGAGACATTGGGAAGTGATCTGAGTGTGTTGCGCAGTTCGCTGATCTTGCACAGGCGCTCGGCCTCCTGGCGGTGCTCGTGGAGCCACTTGGCCGATGTTCTCGGTGTCGATGCCGAGCTCGGCCGCCAGCACCTCGGCCGCGGCGGCAGAGGGGGCCAGGCCGAGCACCGAGCCCGCCCCGTGCTCGGCTTCCCACACGGCACGCAGCCCGGCCATCGTGGTGGACTTGCCCGTCCCGGCCGGGCCGACCAAGACGTCGAGCCGGCGGCCAGAGGTGGCGATCTGCTCGACCGCCACGGCCTGGTCGAGGGACAACCTGTGGTCCCGCCCGGGCAGGTTGGCCTCGGTGACGGCGGCCACCGTGCCCCTCGTGACCGACGGGCCGCCGATCTGGCGCCCGGCCTCGAGCAGGCGGGCCTCGGCCTCCAACAGGGTGGTCGTGGTGTAGACCTCGTGGCCCTTGGCCCGGAACCGGCTCGTCCCGTCGGCCCGGCGGAGCCGCTCGGGCGTGTGGTGCAGCTCGGGCGCCGAGATCAAAAGCGACTGGGCCAGAGCCAGGTCAGCCGTGCGCTCGGCGACGGCGATCCGCTCGTCGGGCGAGGCGAAGCGGACCCCGTGGAGCTGGCGGTGCACCTCGGCCAAGACGTTGGCCCGGCTGAAGGTGGCCCGGCGCTCGGCCACGCGCTGCACCGCCACGCCGGCTGCGTCGGCCAGGATGCCATCGGCCAGGTCGCCGGCGTGCAGAAGCGGAAGGTCGTTGCGGTCCGCCAGTCCGGCGACCCAGGAGACCTGGTCGTCGCCGATGTAGCCCTCGGCCCGCCGGCGCCAGCCCCCGGTCATCTCGGCCAGGCTGTGGTGTTCCTTGGCCGGCCGGGTCTCGAGCGTCGCCCGGCGCCGCAGGTCGAGGACCTCCACACTGGTCGGCTGGCGGCCGTACGCGGCGACGAACTCGCCGATCAAGACTGTCTTGCGCTCCTCGATGGCGACCGAGCGCTGGGAGAACTCGGCCATCAGGGCCTCGGGCACCCCGGTCACTTCGAAGCGGAGCTGCTCGGAGTGGCGGCGAGCCCGACCGTCCCAGCCCCACCCCAACTCCTCGGTCAACAGGTCGCTGAGCACGCCCTGGTGCAGCTCGGAGAGAGCGACGACGGACTTGAACAGGCCCCGGGAATCGAGCGTGCGCCAGGTGCCGTCGGAGACCGAGCGGGCCCGGTTGGCCACCACCACATGGTCGTGGAGCTGGGGATCCCCGGCCCGCGAATCCCAGTGGGTGAAGGCGGCGGCCACGACGCCTTCGATGTCTTCTTGGACCACGCCGTTGGTGCCCGAACGCGAGTGGAACACCTCGCGCTCGGCGTAGGTGAGCACGACCTCGATGGCCCGGCGATGGCAGGCGTAGATCTGTGCCTTGGTCTCCCGGTCGGCCAGCGCCCAGGCCGACGGAGACCGACTTGGACGGCGAGAAGGTCAGGTCGAACCCGGCCACCGGGCGTGCGGAAGGTGCCTCCCTTGGCCCGTTCCTCGGCCTCGATGCGGGCCGTCTCCTCGGCCCGTTCGGCGCCGGTGAGTGGTCGGCCGGAATGGCGGCCACCCGCTGGGCCACCCGCTTGGCCAGGGAGAGGTGGGCGCGGTTGGGCTGGCGGCCGAGCGGCTTGCCGGTGATCGGGTCGGCGCACATCCCGAGCAGATTGAACAGGTGCTGCTCGGTCACCTGCGAACCCGGCTCGACCCCGCGGCCGTCGTCGAGGCCGGCCAGGCCGGCGCCCAAGAACACGCCGGGCGGGGTCCCCGACTCGGCGTAGTAGCGGGTCAGGTTGGAGGAGTGACCCGGCGCGCCGTCACCGACCGCGACCGACTCCATCAGGTAGCGATAGCCCGACCCCAGGGTCATCCGGCGTAGCGAGATCACGGCCTGCTCCCGTCGCCGGGACGGCCCTCGTCCCGCACCTCTCAGAGAGGCGGACGACCACCATCGCCCCCCTCCGGGCAAGCCCGACCCCCCTCGAATGCCACACGTGTGAAGCAAACTGATGTGGCTGATGGGTGGCCAGAAGGTAGTGGTCTGGCTCGGGAGGCACGAGGGGGATGTGGGTAGGAAGTGCGCGGGTGTAGATGGGGCGAAATGACGTTCTGCGGATTGGCAGAGGTTCGGGCTGTGTGCTCTTTGACGGCGACATGTCAGACCTGTTGGGTGCGTACTCCGACAGCGTGTGGAGACGCGCAACAACCCCGGCTGAGCCGGGGCCGTTACCTGTGTTGCCTTTCTCACTGTCAGGTGCTGTGTGCCCCGGGTCGGGCCACCGGCGCTAGCCGGTGACCCTGCTCGGGACGCAGGCCTCAGGACGAAGCTCCCTCGGCGTCGCTTGACTCGGGCACCTCCTCGGCGGCTTGGCGGCGGGTCCGCTGCACGTCGGCGGTGGCGAAGCGCAGGCATGGGCCGATCTCGTCGGCCACGATCTCGACCTTGGAACGGTGCTCACCGTCGTCGGTCTCCCAGCTGCGCTGCTCGATGCGGCCGGTGACCACGACGCGCATGCCCTTGGTCAGGCTGAGCGCCACGTTCTCGGCCAGGTCACGCCAGCACACGACGTCGAAGAAGGACGTCGCCTCCTGCCATTCCTGGGTGGTCCGGTCCTGCCAGCGCCGGTTGACGGCCACGCCGAGTTGGGTCGTGGCCTGACCCTCTCTGGTGTAGCGGATCTCGGGTTCCCGGGTCAGGTTCCCGGTGATGGTGGTCGAGTTGCTCATGGTCTTGCTCCTTATGCTCTTGGCTTCGTTCCTTGCGAACGACGCCGCTGCGTCGTTCGATGAACGGCGATCCCCACCGGCGGCGAAGCGGGGTCAAGTTCCGGAGAGGGCAGCCCTTGGGCCGAGCAAGAAGTTCTGGCGGGTTCGCCCGCAGGGCGAACTTCAACGATCGCGAAGCCGCCAGAAGTTGTTGTGAGCCGAGCCGTGGACTTGACGCCGTGAAGCGCCGGTGGTCCCGGTCCGGCGTGCGGGACGTGTGTACGCAGGGCTACCTGGCGATAGCTCCATGCGGGGGGTTGACAAGCCTGATTACCCAGGCCAACGGCCCTACGTCTTCGCGTGGGGAGGTTCTCAGGAAGTCGGTGGGGAGGTCGCTGGGGAGCGGTGCCGGCGGTACCAGCCGATGGTCGGTCGCCGGCCTTCCATCACCATGACGGCCAGTTCTTCGGCCATGGCTTCAGTGTCGTCGTACTCAGGACGCGAGGCTCGCTCCTTGGCCGCGGCCAGATGCCGGAGAACAGACGGGGTCAAGCGATCGAGGTCGACCCAGGTGGCCATATGACTCGCTCGGGCACGGGACACGATCGGACCCCTCCAGCGGCAGGAGTGATCATGTCCGCGCCAAGGTCGTTTTGGAGACGAACGGGCTCTCGGCCGCTGAGGGCCGCGGTGGGACTGCGTGTGGCTCAGTCCTCGGAGGAAGATGGTGGTCGCCGACCGGCCCCGACGCTGACGGCCCAGAGCGGACCGAGAGAGAACGAGGGACCGATGACCTCCAAAGCCCCGGTGTCGATGGCAGCCCGCGAACGGCTGCGGGATCACCAGGCCGCCGCGGCCAAGGCGGTTAGCGCCCACAGCGCCGCGCTGGCTCGACTCGAGGCAGTGACCTCTCGCCGAGCCGAGGTGCTCGTCGCCCAGGATGGCCTGGTGGCCGCCGCGAACGCCGAAGTCGCCGCCGCCGTCGTGACGGCAGCCAAAGTGATGGGCGCCGATGTGGCCGCGACCTTGCTCGACGTCAGCAAGGCGGAGGTTCGCCGGGCGATGAAAGCTGCGCAGCTCGCCGGCAACTGAGGGACAGGGCTTGTCTCCGATCGCGTCACGTAACCGAGCCGTCGAACCCGCGCCGTCAAAGCGGTAGCCAGTTCTCTTGTGGGGACGCAGGTCCCCACGTGTCGCCGGATCCGCATTCGGGCAACGCTTCTCACCGCGGCAAAGGTGCCTCTTCGTTCCCGTAGGGAAGTGACAGGACCCCGGACCGTAGGTGGGGAGTTGTCTGGGGAGGCCCGAGGGGAACTCGGCCCCTCACGGTGTCGCCATGACACGCACGAACCCCACATGGCCCCAAGGGCATGGGCAAGACCAATCGCTCTTCTCCGCAGAATCGTTTCAAGACCGCAGCGGTGCGGACGGCAGCGCCGACGGCCTTTCGACTGCAAGCGCCGGCTCGGTCGCCAAGCTGGAGTGGATCATCGCCGAGCTCCTCCCGGCCGACATCGCCACGGATGTGATGACACGTCGAGGCGCCGAGATGAAGCAGTTGTGGGAGTCGTTGACCACCACGCCTCTCTACGAGGAGCTGACCGTGTGGGTCATGGCGGCATGGCCCGATGCAATGGTCGAGCGGGTGGACACGATGGTGCGCACGGCCATCGCCTCGGCGGACCGAGTACGTCAGGGCCAGTGGACGACCGAGCGGCTCATCGGCGTCGTCCGTAAGGCGGGCCAACGGCGAGAACGCCGAGAGGTCCACCGACACCTGGGCCGAGAGGTCCGCATCGTCAGCTTCGACGACGCCCTCATGGAGCTGGCCGAGGTAGCACCGGCCCCCGGAGCGAGCGCTCTCTTCACTGGGCCACGCCATCGTCGCCGATCTTCGTGCCGCCCTGGGCGAGCATCGCTACATGGTGACACCGGCTGCCGCGGCACTCCTGGAGCGCTCCTGTGACCTCGCGGTCGACCACCTCGACTCGGTGCGAACGAGGACCGTCTCGGCCGAGCGGCCCGAGGGTCTCTCGGGCCTCGACCTGTTCGCGGCCGCTCGCCCGACGAGGAGGGCGAACAAGTCGAACCGCATCACCGAAGTGTTCCGGGATCTCCCGCACCCGACCGGGGTCTCGCTCTCTCACCTCCTCTTGGGCACGGACCACCACCCCGAGGCGGCACTGTTGTGGCGCCACGCGTCGCGGCATGTCGCCAGCAGAGGTGCCGGCCGAGATCGTGACGGACTGGCGGGCTGAACTGGTGGCCCTGACACCGGCGATCTTGTCGTTCAGCGATCGCCGTCGGAGACGCCTGCGGGACCGCTCCCGTCGGGGCGACAACCTTCGCCACTTCTTCGAGCACGCCCTCGGTGGGGAACTCGCCAGGCAAGACTCGTCCGTAGCCATCTGAGGGACGCACAGGGGTCGTCGGTGGTCGCTGGCCCGTCCACGCTGCGCAGGCCCAACCAACTCTCGATTGGGCCCATGTGCGGAGGTGACCCATGTACGGCGCAGCGAAGGTGGGTGCAGGGCTGGCGGGTGCGTTGCGGCGCCTTGGTCCTCGCTCTGGTCGTCCTGGCCGCAGGGACCGGCTCGTCGGTCGCCGCCCAAGGAGCAGTGGGGGTCACGGTCCTCGGCCAGCTCGCCCAGAACGAGTGCGTGGCCAGCGGTCCGGTGCCGGGCCTCTCGGCGGAACAGGCCACCAACGCCGAGACCATCGTGGCCGCGGCCCTCGCACTCGGTGCGGGCGCCGACGGTGCGCAGATCGCGTTGATGGTGGCCTACACCGAGTCCTCATTGGAGAACCTCGGGCCCGAGTCGGGTAACGACGGCTCGCTCGGCCTGTTCCAACAGCGGGCAGCCGCGGGGTGGGGGACCCCGAGCGAGGAACAGGACCCGACCGATGCCGCCGGCATGTTCGTCGAGCGGCTCTTGCGCGTTCCAAGCTGGCAGAGCATGGCGCCGTGGGTGGCGGCGCAAGACGTGCAGGACTCGGCCTTCAACGGAGTGCCGTCGGCGTCCAACCACGGTTCGTCGGTGGTCGGCGGCAACTACAAGGCGAACTGGACCCCGGCCGGCACATTCTTGGCGGCCATCACCGCGTTGGCGGACAGCTTGGACTGCGGAGGGGAGAACGGCGTCGAGCCGGCCGGCCCGGCGAGCTCCTTCGGGTTGCCCGCGGGCTACGCCATCCCGTCGGACGCCACAGCGGCTGAAACCCTTGCCATCACCTACGCCATCTCCAAGCTGGGGGACGCCTATGTGTGGGGCGCGGCGGGGCCGGCCAGTTTCGACTGCAGCGGGCTGACCATGATGGCCTGGGCCCAAGCAGGCGTGGTGCTGGCGCACTACACGGGGGACCAGCTGCACGAGGGCACTGCGGTCGATGGCTTCGGGGCGATCTCGCCGGGTGACCTGGTGCTCATTCCCGGATCTGAGGGGACGTTGGCCAACCCCGGGCACGTCGGCCTCTACATCGGTGACGGACTCGTGCTCTCGGCCACCGACCCCGAGCAAGGCGTGATCGTCCAGACCTGGGCCAACTTCACTGCCGGCGGCCTTTCGGGGATCCGGCACTTCGGATGAGCCGGTATTTCGCATGAGACGTATCTCGCATGAGACGGGTGGGGCCGACCGTGGCCGTCGGTTGAGCGAGGAACAGAGCGGGCCGCTCGAGCCCGCGTGAGTTCCGAGGAAGGCACACACATGGTCACCACCATCACCGCCATCGGGGTCAGTGCGGTTGGCGTCATTGCCGACGTGTCACCCAATTCCACGGGCCTGCCCGGGATCAGCACCCTGTCCAACATGGTCGGCGCGTTGCTGACCGTCGGGCTCATCGCCTGTGTGGCGGGCCTGGTGATCGCCGCCATTCTCTGGGCCATCGGCTCGCACAGCTCCAACCCGCACTTGGCGGGCCGAGGCAAGTCCGGCGTTCTGGTGGCCTTTGTCGCCGCGGTGTTGATCGGTGGCGCCAACGTCCTGGTCGATTTCTTCGTCGCCACCGGCAAGGGAATCTAGGCGCCGTGTCTAAAGAGACAGTGTCGAGAAAGGCTGATCTGATGCGCAAACTCTGGACGTTGCATCGCCGCCTCTTCGTGGCCGTCATCGTTGTCGCAGTCCTTGGCGTCTCGAGTGCGGTGGTATTGGCAGGCAGTCACCGATGGTGGTCCCCGGGCAGGCGCGCCCACGAGCGGCCGGCCACTTTCTGGGACAACCCGGTCACGTTCTGGCACGACGCAGAACACGAGGACCCGCACAACGACAGCGCCAACGCAGCACCTGGCGCCAACCTCGATCCGCCAGGTGCCCCAAACGGCGATACAACGCCAGATCGATGCCGAGCTGGCGCAGGCCGAGACCCCCGCAGCGATTGCCGCCGCGCAGCGAAGCACCGTAGCGGCGCCGGCGGTGTCGACTGCCTATCCCTCCGTTGCCACGGCGGACCGGGGCGATCCGGGCACCTATGCCGTTGCGTTCACCACCGAGCTCTTGGACACCAACTTCGCGGTGCAGTCGCGGGATGCGTTGCTGGCCTGGGCCGAGCACGAAGAGGCCCCCAACACCTTGCCCGGGGTACCGGCCAGTGTCGCCGGCAAGGCATTGGTGCTCTCCTTGGCCGATCCTGATCTGCCCGGTGGATCCCCCTCGCCGGTGCCCTCGGCGCCACAGTGGGTCGCCGACGCAAGCAGTGGCGTGAGCCAAAGCGTCGCCGACGTGCAAGCCGAGGTCGCCCCCGATTGGACGCAGATCATCTCGGAAGGTTGGCAACCCCGCGACCCGTTGATGACCATTGAGACGGTCACCGGCACCATGACAGTTGCGACGAACGGTGTGGCTGCTGCTCCCGAGTCGTTCTCCCTCAGCGTGACCTTGGGGTCGGCCGCCGACGTCCGCGCCGGTTACGGCGCCGTGGCGGTCGCGGACTGGACGCTCGACTGATGGGTTGTTCGCTCACCGATCCCGCAGGTTGCCTGGCCTCCCTCGCCGGCGGCGCGGCCGGTTCCATTGCCGACTCGGCCTTCAGCGAGATCGCCAAGAACTTTGCCGACGCGGCAGGCTCGGCGGTGAACTGGTTGTGGAGCCAGATCAGCGGGGCCACCGCCATCTCGCTCACCGGGCCGGCCTTCGGCAAGGACCTGGCCATCGTGACCACGCTGGCCGTGGTGGTGGCCACCGGGTTGTTCGTCATACAGGTCATCGCCTCGGTGCTGCGCCGGGATCCCTCGGGCCTGGCCCGGGCGCTCAAGGGCTTGCTGATCGCGTTCGTGGGCAGCGTGGCCGCCATCGCCGTCACCACCCTCTTGCTGGCCGCGGTCGACTCCCTCTCGGCCGGGTTCGTGGCGGTCGCCACGGGCGATTCGATGCAGCAGATGGGATCGGCGATCCTCTCGGCCACTGCCATCACCGCCATTGCCAATCCCGCCGTCGCCCTGCTCTTGGCGCTCGTCGTGCTGGCGGCGGTGATCTTTGTCTGGGGGGCGATGATGATCCGCAAGCTGCTCATCATCGTGGCCGCGGTGTTCGCCCCGTTGGCCTTCGCCGGGGCCACGTCTGACATCTCGACTTCGTGGGTGCGTAAGTGGATCGAGACGATGGTCGCCCTGGTCGTCTCCAAGCTCATCTTGGTCATCATCTTCGTGATCGGCCTTGGTGTGCTCACCGATGGGCTCGGTGAGGTCAACGGGACCGGCACCGGTGCATCGGCGACGCAGTCGATCACCCAGACCATCATCGGGGCGCTGATCCTCTTGATGGCCGGCTTTGCCCCGTGGTTGGCCATCAAGCTCGTCCACTTCGGTGGCGAGCACTTCGGGCAGATCCACGGGCACGCCCAGTCCGCCCTGGCCGGCGCCCAGACCGTGGCCGCGGCACCTCGCAAAGCGCGATCGTTGGCCGGAGGGGTCGGCGAGCTTCGAACGGGTGGATCGGGCACTTCACTTGGCGCGCGGAGTAGCCCGGGAGATCAGGCACAAGGGACACCGAACGGGTCCGCGTCGACCGTGACGTCGGGCACCCAGCCTTCGCCCGGGGCCGGGTCACGCGGCGTCGGCACCTCCGCCGGTGGCGTTCCCGCCGGGGCGGGAGCAGCCGCGGTCGGGTCGGTCGCGGCCGGATCAGTCGGTGCCGCAGGGGCCGCCACCGGCGCGGCCGGCGCCGCCAAGACAGCGGTGGACAAGGGGACCGGCCACATCGCCGAGGTGGCGTCCCGAGGCGCTCCACCCGCCCCGCCATCACCCGCCCCGCCATCGACGCGCCCCGCCACCGACGTCCCCGCCCAAAGGGAAGTCACCAGCCGATGGCTGATTGCTCGCTTACTGCCGGCGCGCTGTGGGTTGGGCGAAACGTGCGCAGCCGTGGCGGTGTCCGCTGTGCCTCCTGAGGGCCCGGCGCCCGTGCGCTTCGCGCAACGCTCGACCCGGGGACTCCTGCTCGGGCTGTCAACGGCGCGCTGTCTCGTGCGTCGGGACAGCCGTCTGTGTCGTGGTGTTGGGCCTGGTGGCGGGAGGCGGGATCGGGCTGGTGGCCAGCGGGTTGGTGTGGGTGCCCCTGCTCGTCGCCACCTATGTCAGCTGGCAAGGACTGGCCCTGTGCGAATGGGCTCCCGTGGTCGGACACTGGACCGCGCGCCAGGCGGCCCGACAGAGCGAGTACCGCGCCAGAGTGTCGGCGCCACGCCCGGCGGGAACCATGGCCCTTCCCGGTGACGCCGCTGCGCTGCGTTTCTACGAGGACCCAGACAGCGGGGCGTGCATGGTGCACGACCCGCATCGCCAGAGCTTCTCGGTCACCGTGGCGGTCACCCATCCGGCCTATGTCCTGCTCTCTGCCGCCGATCAGGCGAGTCGGGTGACCGCGTGGGGGAGGCTCTTGTCGTCGTTGTCCAGATCCGGGTACTGCGCCGCCATCCAGGTGCTCGAATCGACCGTGCCCGACCCGGGCACCGGCGTGGCCGGCTGGTACGAGCGCCGCGGCACCCACGACGGCGGATGGGCCGACACCAACTACGCCGAACTTCTGCGTCAGTCCTCTCACGGCTCGTCCGCTCACCGCAGCACCATCACCATCTCGCTCGACATGCGCCGCGCCGCCAAGTCCATCCGCGAGGCCGGGCGAGGCACCAAGGGTGCGGCGGCTGTGCTCCGAAGCCAGATGGAGGCCCTCGAGTACTCGCTGCGGGCGGCCGACCTGCACATCGAGCGCTGGCTCGACGCTGCCGCGCTGGCCGTGATCGTGCGCCAGGCCTACGACCCCGCCGCAACGCTGCGGGAGGGATCTGCCTGGGGCGAACTTGGACCATGCCGGGCCGGTGGCGCTCTCGGAGCACTGGAGCTATCTGCGCCATGACTCGGGGTTCTCCACAGTGCTGTGGATAAGCGAGTGGCCCCGCCAGGACGTGGCACCGAACTTCTTGCACTCGGTGGTCTTTGCCCCCGGGGTCCGACGATCCCTGTCCTTGGTGGCGCACCCGCTGGGTGCCCAAGAAGCCTTGCGCCGGATTCGCAAGGAAAAGACCGAGGCCATCACCGACTCGGCCCAGCGGGCCAAGATCGGCCAGATCCAGGACCTCTCCGAGCACCAGCAGTACGAGGATGTCCTCACCCGTGAGCAGGCGCTCATCGCTGGTCATGGCGACATGGAGTTCTCCGGGTTCCTGACCGTGACGGCGGCCTCGCGCGACGAGTTGTCGGCCGCCGTGGCGCAGATCGAACAAGCGGCCTCCCAGGCGAGTTGCGAGACCCGGGTCCTCTACGGGCGCCAGGCGCAGGGGTTCGTGGTCGCCGCGCTGCCCCTGGCTCGATCAGTGACGTGAGGGTGCCTCATTCGCCGCAAGAAGGGACCGTCCGATCGATGCTGAGAAGGAAGACGAGCGACGAGCCCAGCCGATCAATTGGTGAGTTACAGGTCAGCGGTCGCGGTCGCCGACGAAGGACGGACGCTCGGAGCATCCCTGTTCACCCCGGCGGACCTGGCTCGCAAGGATCGCCGGCACCAACGAAGGCTGGCGCGCGGTGTCGAGGTGGCCGCAGCGCAAGGCATTGCTCGAGCAGCGCCGGATGGAAATCGATGCTGCCAAGGCCGAGCAGCACGCCGCCGCCTACCTGCCCCGAGGGGGCGAGACGGGCCCGCGGGCCCTGCGCTCCTACCGCAGATTCCGGGTCCAACCGCACCGGGCGACCACCGACGTGTTGGGCCGGGCGTACCCGTTCTTGGCGGAGGCGGGTCTGGGCAGCGACGGCGTGTTCATCGGATCTGACTCGTGGTCCTCCGCTGCCTTCGTCTACGACCCGTGGACCCTCTACGAACAAGGGGTGTTGACCAACCCGAACCAACTCCTGGCCGGTGTCATCGGCAAGGGCAAGTCGATGTTGGCCAAGAGCCTGGCCACGCGGTCGATCGCCTTCGGGCGCAAGGTCTACGTGCCCGGTGACCCCAAAGGCGAGTGGTCGGTGGTGTGTCGTGCCGTGGGCGGCCGGGTCATCGAACTCGGTGGCACGCTGCGCACCCGGCTCAACCCTCTCGATGAGGGTCCGCGGGCGGCCGGCATGGACGATGCCACCTGGAAGGTGGAGACGGCGAAGCGACGGCGCGCCTTGCTGGGCTCGTTGACCGAATCGGCCCTCGGGCGGCCTTTGCGCTCGACCGAGCACACGGCCCTCGACGCCGCGCTGGAGTGCGCCGTCACCGACTCGACGACCCCGATCCTCCCCATGGTGGTCAATGCGCTCTTCGAACCGGCGAAGGACCGCCTCGGGTCGTCGGTGGACCAGCTGATCAGCGATGGTCGTGACGCCGGTCACGCCCTGGCCCGCCTGGTTCACGGCGACCTGGCCGGCCTTTTCGACGGCCCCTCAACCGTGGCCTTCGACTCCGAACTGCCCATGCTTTCCCTCGACCTGTCGCGTATCTCGGGGTCCGACCAGCTGGTCGGCCTGGTGATGAGCTGCGCCTCGGCCTGGATGGAGGCGGCGCTGGCCGATCCGGGGGCGGGCCAGCGCTATGTGATCTACGACGAGGCGTGGCGCCTCATCGCCCAACCGAGCCTCTTGGCGCGGATGCAGTCGCAGTGGAAACTGTCCCGGGCGCTCGGTATCGCCAACCTGATGATCATCCATCGGCTGAGCGACCTCGATGCTGTGGGGGACGCCAACAGTGAAGCCCGCAACCTGGCGCTGGGTCTGCTGGCGGACTGCTCGACCAAGATCATCTACGCCCAAGAAGCCGACGAAGCCAAAAAGACCGGTGGTGTCCTCGGTCTCTCCTCCACCGAGATCGGACAACTCCCAGACTTGGACCGAGGAGAGGGGCTGTGGCGTATCGGCGAGCGCTCCTTCATGGTGCGCCATATCTGCACCCCGGGCGAACTGGCGCTCTTCGACACCGACGCTCGGATGGAGGCATGGCCGATCGGGCCTGGCCAGCCGTAGGGCGATCGGCGGCAAATCCGAGGGCTCGTGGTGATGGCGACCGGTCGCCCGGGCTCGCACAGATGGCCGGAACGGTTGTCGGACGTCAACGGACCTGCATGTATGCGACTGGGGGAGGGTTCGGGGGAGCGACACCGTTCACCGTGGAGTGATGAAACAGAGACTCTTTGCCGTCCACAGTCGATCCCAGGCACCCCGCAAAGGTGTGTGGCCATGCGGGATCGGTCGCCCGATTACTTCTGACGCCCCCAAACCCGGATTTGGTTCCCCGAGCTGGCACTTTCGGACCGTGGGGAAGTCGGTGGGGAACTGCACTGGGCACCCTGCGCAGATGGCAGGTGCATCTGAGGAGGATTTTGGGACCCAGTGGCACACTCTCGCTCGCTCCTCAGTCTCGGAGGACGCGGTCGGTCAGAAGTCGTCGCGCCGGGACCGCTTCATCCCTGAGCCCGCCCACGGGGGAGTGAGGGGTGACACCGAGCCTTCGTCGTCGGGCCCGAGCGGAAGCAACGGTCCTGCGCATGACGCTCACTCGCTCGGTGGCGAGGCCTACGACATCGAACCGGCACAGCGCCGGTCGGGCCTCGTCCCAAGACGGGCTTACGCTGAGTCAGGAGGAGGGCCAGATGGACCGCTGTCGGCACGTGACGGGGACCAGTCTGGGCCAGGACGCCGGGGCGATCCGTGAGCCGCGGGGCACAAGCGCCCACATGATGGCGGCAGCGGGCGAGCAGGTGAGCGGCCGATCCGACCGATCTGTGGACGGTCCGACGTGATGAGCCCGCCGCAGTCGAAGCTCCGCGCCGTCCTGGCCGGTCTCGCCGTCATCGTGGTGGTTGGCCTGGCGACCCCGAGCGTGCTGGGGACCGTCACGGTTTCCCTCTGGTCGCGCAGTGGGGTATTCGACGTGAGTGGTCCGACCCGTCTCGCACTCTTCCTTCTCGTCGCCGTGGCGTGGATGGCCTGGCTGCGCATCATCGTCGGCCTCTGTCTCGACGTGGTCTTCGGCGCTCCGCCATCCCAACGACGCGCCGCGGGCAGGCGGTCTGAGGGGCCATTTGGCCGGATGGGTCCTCGGCTTCGCCCTGCTTGTCCTTCCCGGCTCGGCGATGGGTGCGGGACTGGCCGGTGCGACGACCGCTGCCGCGCCGATATCCGCACCCTTGCCTGCAACCAATGAGGTGGCGTCACCACCGTCTCTGAGCGCGCCGATTTCGCCCGTGTCGTCCGCTCCTTCTGCCGATAGTCCGGTTGTCAGCGCCACCCCTGTGTCGACCAATACCGTGTCAGCCAACACCGTGGCGACCTACACCGTGGTGAGCGGCGACTGCCTCTCCACCATTGCGCTCCGCTTCTACGGCGACGAGGGAGCGTGGAACGAGATTTGGGCGGCCAACGCGAACCGGGTGATGGCTGATGGGATGCGCTTTGGAGATCCCAATCTGATCTATCCCGGCTGGGTCCTCGTCCTCCCCGGCCTGCCTGGCGCGAGCCCCACGGAGCCCACGCCAACTGATCCGACACCGTCCTTGTCGACGGATCCGCCGGCGTCCAAGCCTGTTCCGGCGCCCAGCGCCGCCCCGCCACGAGCGAACGGTCAAAGGGGTGGGAGTGGACTGGGGGAGTCGGGGCCCGGGCAGACCAAGGCCACGTCCGCCCCGACGACGAACCCAGTTTCGGCACAGCCCCGACGCGGGCAGGCCGGTGTCAGCGCGCCGGGCGAGGCCGGGACACCTCATGGCGCAGGCAGCTCCGCTGAGGCACCAGTGCCGCGTCGGCGGTGACGCCCTCACCGGGGCAGTGGTGCACTGGGTACCCGAGTCCGCCAGCCTCGGAATTTCGGCCCTGGTCGCGGCCGCCTATCTGCGCCGCATCCGGCGCCGACGCGCGCAGGCTCGGGCCGCCCGAGGCGACGACGAAGCCGTCGCCGACCCGGACCCGGCCGCCGTGAGACTCGAAGCCCGCCTGGCCCCTTTTGCCGACGCGCCGGTGCTCGAGTGGCTCGAGCTCGCCAATCGTCATCTCACCTCGGCGCTGCGCGCTGAGGAGAGGCACGATCCGCCGCGGACCAGGATCGTCCGGGTCGGGCCGGCCGGGGTCGAGGTGCTGTTGGAGGAGCCTGTCGACTGGGCCCCGGGATCCTTCATGCTGGGCGATGACGGAAAGAGCTGGCGGCTGCCCGCCGACGTCGATCGCGCGCTGCTCTGGCCCGACGCATGCCAGGAGCTGGCTTGGCTGCCCCTGTTGTTGCCCGTCGGCGACGACGCCAGCGGGACATATCTGCTGCACCTCGAACCCGGCGACGTCGGTGTCATTGGAAGGTCCCGGCGCCCCATCGATGCTGGCGTCGTGGGTAGAGGCCGCCAAGTCGTGGCCCTGGGCCGAGCAAGTGGGCGTGGCCCGCGACACCGAGACGGCAGAAGCACTGGCGCCGCTGTTCGTTGGTCAGAACACCCTCGACGAGCGGGCCACCGTGCTCTTTACCGGCGATCCCGGCGTGCTGTCGGAGTCGGCGCGCACGATCGTCGCCTCGGTGACCTCGAGCCCGAGTCTTGCCACCACGCGCGTCATGGTCACCGCTGAGGAGGCCATCATCGAACCGTTCGGGATCACGGTGCAGCCGTGTCGCCTCGACTCTGCCTCGGAGGGCGCGCTGGCGGGTATCGACGGCCCGTGCGTGGTTCGCGTGGTGGCCGAGGAAGATCAAGAGCCCCGTGAATCGACCGAGGAGATGGGAGGAGGTCAGACGACCCTGCGGTCGCCTGCCGAGCTCATTGGCGCTGGGCCCATCGAAGTGCGACTGCTGACCTTTACGCCAGAGATCGTCGGTCTGGCCGAACCGTTGCCCTCCAACATGGCGGTACGGATCACCGAGTTGGTGGCCTGGCTGGCCCTGCAGGGCACAAAGGGCACCACCTCGGCGTCGATGTTGGACCACGGCATCGTCGGGGCCACGTCCACCAAGACGCTCTACAACGTGGTCTCCGCAGCCAGGGCGGCCCTGGGGACCGACGCCAGCGGCGCATCGCGACTGATCACCGACCGCAGTACCGGGATCTATCGCCTCGCAGATGATGTGACCGTCGACGTCCTGCGCTTCGTGCAGATGGCCGAACGCGGGATCGACACCGAAGACCCCCATGCGGCCGCCGAGCTGTGCCGAGCGGCGCTGAACCTGATCGACGACACGCCGGTCGGCAACGGGAGCGGCCGTTACGGCTGGTGGTCGAGCATATGGGAGGCCCGTATCGGCCGCCTGGCCACCAAGGCGGCTGGGCGCTTGGGCGAGCTGGCGCGGCACGGGGTCATCGATCTCGAGGTAGCCCGAACGGGAATAGAGCGGGCCAGGCTTGCCGCCGACGGGGAGGGGGAGTTGCATCGTGTGGCCATGGTGCTCGAAGCGTGGGCCGGAAATGACGAACGAGTCGAACGTGAGTGGCAGGCGGCCTGCGCACAAGCCGAGGAACTTGAGGCCGGGTCTGTACCTAGTGCGGCGACCGAGAGTCTCCTCGTGGCCACTCGCAGGCGCCGGCTGGGGAAGGAGCAGGGGAGATGAGTTCTTACGCCCCGTACAGTTAGGCACTTCGGGGGCAGTTCTGGAGCACGGGCCGCCGGACATTTGGGGGCACCTGCAAGACCTTGAAGACGGTCCGTAAGCGGATCCCACTACGGAAAGAGAATTCGTACTGCCCCGTGCCGCGCGGGCTTCACAGCTCGATGTCTGAATAGAGGCGGTGGTGGGCGAGGAGCTCGGCGCACCGGCTTCGACAGGCCTGGGCGACCCGAGGATCGATCTCGTACTTCGCCTTGGCTGTGGAGGTAGCGGGTGTCGTGGCTCGTAGTGCAGTGACTATGACGTCGGCGACCTCGTCGAGTTCGTCTGGACTGAATCCCAACGTGGTGAGCGCCGGTGTGCCGAGTCGAATGCCTGAGGTGTACCAGGCACCGTTGGAGTCACTTGGTATTGAGTTGCGATTGGTGACCACGCCTGCGTCGAGCAGAGCGGCCTCGGCCTGACGGCCGGTGAGGCCAAAACTGGAAGCCACGTCCAGGAGGACAAGGTGGTTGTCAGTTCCTCCGGTGATGAGATGTGATCCTCTGCCCAGCAGTCCGTCAGCGAGGGCGCGGGCGTTGTCCACGATCTGGGTGGCGTAGGTGGTGAATGAGGGTTGGCGAGCCTCGGACAGAGCAACGGCCTTGGCTGCCATCACGTGGGGCAGCGGGCCGCCGAGGACCATCGGGCAGCCTTTGTCAACGTAGGGTGCGTATTCCTCGGTGCACAGCACCAGCCCACCCCGAGGTCCGCGCAGTGATTTGTGGGTGGTGGAGGTCACGACATCGGCATGGAGCACCGGATCGAGGTCGCCGACCAGCACTTTCCCGGCCACCAGCCCAGCGAAGTGGGCCATGTCGACCATGAAGGTAGCCCCGACGTCGTGGGCGATCTCGGCCAGGGTCGCGAAATTGGGATTCCGGGGGTAGGCCGAGTACCCCGCCACGAGCACCAGCGGACGGAACTCCTTCACCTGAGCGGCGATGGCGCCGTAGTCGAGGAGTCCGGACAGGGAATCGACCCCGTAACTGGCCTGGTCGAAGAGCTTCCCGGAGATGTTGGGTCGGAACCCATGGGTGAGATGCCCACCAGCGTCGAGAGCCATGCCCATCATGCGTTGCGAGTGCAGCTCGTTACGCAGCCGGTCCCAGCTCACGGCATCGAGGTCGTTCACGTGACCCACTCCAGCCTCGTCGAGGAATGGCTGCTCGACTCGGTGGGCAAGAATGGCCCAGTAGGCCACCAGGTTGGCGTCGATCCCCGAATGGGGCTGGACGTAGGCGTGCTCGGCGCCGAAGAGCGCCTTGGCGTGGCCGGTAGCCAACGTCTCGATTCGGTCGACCATCTCGCATCCGGCATAGAAGCGATGGCCCGGTGTGCCCTCGGCATACTTGTCGGAAAGCCAATTACCCATGGCCAGCAGCACGGCCGGTGAGGCGTAGTTCTCCGAGGCGATCAGCTTTAGCTGGCGACGTTGGGACTCGAGCTCACCGACGATGGCTTTGGCCACATCTGGTTCGGCGGCAGAGATCACCTCCAACGCCGATCGGTAGGCAGTCACTATGACTGGATCGGGCATCACGCGCTCCTTCGGACGACATCGAGTGTTCGCCCAGGCGCACGGCTCTCTCCGGCATTCTGCCGCTGGGTCGATCCCCGGTGGTGCTCCACCCAGACGCCAGTAGCGACCCGCCCCAACGATAGCTCTAACGAGCTGCGGAGAGGAGAGGCACACCTGGTCGAAGCAGGACGACATACGCGAGCCCCCGACCGCCGGGAGTGGGATGGTTCGAGAGTTTCGTCTTGACCGACTTGGCTGCGCTAGTCAAGAGAGATAATGAGCTCCAGTGACAAAGGAAGACCACGAATATTCAGCCGCGTACGATCGCATTGGTGTCGGTTATCAATATGTGCGGCAGGCCGGATCCTCGCTTGGGAGGATGATTGAGGAGGCGCTCGGCGATGCCGAGACGATCTTGAATGTGGGGGCCGGAACCGGCTCGTACGAGCCCGCGGACCGCCAAGTCGTCTCTATCGAGCCTTCTGCGGTCATGCTTGCCCAGCACGCCGGTTCCCGTCGAGTCCGAGGGGAGGCAGAGAGTCTGCCCTTCCCCGATGTCAGTTTCGATGCGGCGATGGCGATCCTCACCGTCCACCACTGGCGAGACCTCTTGCGAGGGCTCAGCGAGCTCAAACGTGTCGCTCGGCGTCAGGTGATCTTCACGTGGGACCCGGATCACGATCGGAAGCTCTGGATCGCCACAGAGTACGTTCCTGCGATTATCGCGATGGAGGCGGCCCGTTTCGCGACGCTCCCGCGAATAGTCGAGGCGCTCGACGCCCACACGGTGAACCGATTTGAGATCCCATGCGACTTCAGCGACGGCTTCCAAGCGGCGTTTTGGCGGAAGCCAGAGGCATATCTTGATCCACGAATCAGAGCAGCCAGCTCGACCTTCGCGTCGTTGCCGTCAGAACTCGTTGAGCCTGGAATCGCTCGGCTTCGTCGCGACCTCGAATCAGGAGTGTGGGCCAGCGAGCATAGCGACTTGTTGGGGTTGGACAGCGTGGACTACGGCTACCGAGTCGTCGTGGCGGGCTGATTGTGTAGTCAGATTGAGGGTGAATGTCCCCGTACGCCAATCGGGATTGTGTCATTGGTAAGCGGGACGAGCTTTAATCGATTATGGCGTCCTCAGCGGCCGAAATCGTCTGTTCGATGAGCATTGCAATGGTGGTCGGCCCCACTCCGCCGGGCACCGGAGTTATAAGTCTCGCCGCGGATTTTGCCGCCGAAAAGTCCACGTCGCCCACATTCCCCTCGTTGTAGCCAGCGTCGATGACGACTGCACCCGGCTTGATCCAAGAACCACGGACGAAGTTGGCCCGCCCCACAGCGGCCACGACGATGTCTGCGGTTCGCACGATGGTGGAAAGATCCACTGTGTGTGAATGGCAGTAGGTGACCGTGGCATCTCGGGCCAAGAGGAGCATCCCGATTGGCTTTCCAAGGATGGGGCTTCGACCGATCACCACGGCGTGACGTCCCGCCAGGTCGACCTCGTATGCATCGAGAAGTCGCATAATTCCCCCTGGCGTGCACGACGCGAATCCCGGCAGACCGAATGACATTGAGGCAAAGGCGTCTTTCGTGACCCCATCGACATCTTTGCTCGGGGCAATCGCTTCGAATGCTGCCCGCTCGTCGACACCTCTGGGTACGGGGTGTTGGAGCAAGATTCCGTCGATCCCGGCATCCATAGAGAGTTCCTCGATTACTCCCACGACATCTTCGTGTTGTCGCGTCATCGGGAAGCTCGATGACCACTGAATCAACCCCTACTCGCTCACAGCGGTTTCGTTTCATCTTGACGTAGGTAACCGAGGCAGGATCGCTCCCACCAGAACCGCTGCGAGGCAAGGGCGCCGGCCTGCTCGCTCTTTGAAGACGACCGCACGCAACGTGCACTTTTCGAGGATTTTGTGGGAAACGGCCGCTCCGTCCATGAGCTGTGCACCGGGTGGATCTGCCATGTCTGCGCTCCTTGGGTCGAGGTCTCGCCCAGGCGCACGGCATGGCTGAGGGCCGCTCCCCGGTGGTTGTTCCCACCTAAGCGCCAGTTACGGCCTGCCAGAGAATACTCGCGCCGCCGTTCGGGGATGCTCATCTCAGTGGGGCTGTTCGCGAGATCGACCCTCTCGGCGTCACTGCCTGCGACCCGTGTAGAGGGCGGACACGAACCGTCTTCTAAGGATGCCATCGGACATTTCGGTGGCGAGCCGTTCGACGCCATCGAGAACCCGGCGCTGCTCGTCGGGCGGTAGTCGGATAACGGTGCCCATCGATGCGTACAAAGACGCGGGACTGGACCGGTGTCATCTCACAGGTCCACACGATGACCTGGCCCGTTACGTCATCGAGTCCCGCCCAACGAGTCATGTCTCGTCGTCTATGCGATTCGTCGAGCTGGAATGGGGGGCGACCTCGATTCGTCAAAGGCACCTGGGGTCAACCGGTCCCAAGATGTGGTCTAGGGCCTGGCTGAACTCGTCTGGCTGAGCCGGATCGCGGAAAAAGCGTCCACCACAAGGCGACCCACCCACCTGGCCTCAGCACCTGCCCGAGTTTGGTCAGACCAACCTCTTGGTCGACCCAGTGAAAGGAGGTGGCGGCAACCGCCAGATCGAAAGTGGCGGGGGCTAGATCGGCCTCTTCGAAGCTCGCGATCACGACATCTAAGTTGGCCGAGGTTGGCGGTGTCGCACAGGTAGGAAGCCATCGAGAGATCCGGTTCTACGGCTGTCACGTGAGCGCGTTGCCCGGAGCAGGTGCCGGGTCACCAGGCCGGTGCCTGGCCCGATCTCGAGGACCCGAGCCGTCGGACTTAGACCACAACGCTGTACAAGTGTCTCGTATATGGCTCCCGGATAGTCCGGTCTCCCGGCGCGATAGCCGCAGGATCGAGCCCGAAAAGTCGTCGACCTTCGATTCTGTGCTTTTGGATTCCGGTACTCGCGGGGAGGCACGTTCCAAAGCCTACGGACCTGGTTCGAGAGGATCCATTACTGGGGTCCGGGGGACTGCCCCCGTACATTGCCGGACCTGGGCGCAACCA
>CAVWJS010000007.1:0-13546 GCA_963755495.1 uncultured Acidimicrobiaceae bacterium | reverse complement strand
CGGGTCCTGGATACTGTTTGAGTCAAGCGATGAGCAATGATTTCGATGGTCCCGACCGACTCAACCGCTACCGACGGTCAGAAGGGCGAGAGCGATGGATTGCACCTCCCGCCGAGTGGTTGGACTCAATCCTCCAGGAATCTCTTCGCTTATTCAAGCCCTCATGCAATGATTCGAGCCACGACATACCGGGTCCCCAAGGGCTCCTACGTCGTTGTGGGAGCAACTGAGTTCTGTGTGACTAACAATCCTCCGAACGGTCGCGGTGCCCCTATCGCTGCCGGTACGGGTCCGGTCCTTTCCGGCAGGGCCTCCTTCACTAGAGTTGGATCTGATGAGTAGCGGTCAGCGTCAACTAGGTGAAGAGGGATGGTTCAAAGATCCCTATGAACTTCACCAGGACCGATGGTTCTCGGACGGTACTCCGACTCAGTTGGTACGTGACGGTGCCGTCGAGTCGACCGACCCACCTCCGGGCCAACCCCCAAGGAGACCTTTGATTTCCTCAGACGAAGACTCCGGGGCGTCAGGCCCTGAAGACACGCTTCGCGCCGGTGGAGCCAGCCGCATGCCAACTTCGGCTGACTTTGCTCAGGCCGGCGAAGTGTTTTGGATCGCGCACCCTAAGCGGTAGCGACGGAAGCCAGTTCGCCGGGAACTGACGGAGTGCCCCCTTTCGCCGGTCTGTGGCACCGCCAACCGAGGTCCTAGGGACGCTCGAGCGATCACCGACGTGATCACCGAGGGACCCTATCGTACGAACATGTCCGAACTGCCCATGAACTGGGACAAGGCGGCCGGAACGCGCTCCTGGATAAGGCCGGGAGAACAGTTGTTGTGGCGCGGTGCACCCGATCCCAAAGTGATATTCGGTCCGGAAGATCTCTTCCTCGTCCCGTTCTCACTGCTTTGGGGAGGGTTTGCCATCTTTTGGGAGATCGGCGTGTCAGCATCCGGCTGGGGCTTCGGAACAGTATGGGGGGTGCCCTTCGTGCTAATCGGGCTTTACTTCATCTTCGGCCGGTTCTTCTATAAGCGTTGGAACAGACGACGGACCCGCTACGGAGTCTCGGATCAGCGGATAATCGTTGCCAGAAAAGGTGGCCTTCAGGTACAGAGCGTTGACCTCGCGCCGCCCTTCGAGGTCAAGCGCAAACGAGATGGAAAACACGCCTCACTCATCTGGCAGATACCAGGTTGGCAGCCAACCAGGCGTGGACTATTCGGCGCTTCCAGCTCGACGTGGGGGATGAACATGGGAGATTCGGGTTGGCCGGCCGGAATGTCGCAACGTCAAGGTCTCATCGGCTTCTACGACATCACGGACACCGATCGCGCCATGGCTGCGATTAGCCGAAATCACTAGCGGACCCACGGATCACCCCTCCCGCCGAAGGTGGCCCCAACCGCCGGAGATGGGTACAGCCCGGTCGGGGCTGTTTCATTCGAGGTTGACTATTCCACAGGCATTGTGGCGTGACTGAGCTTCCACGATGCAGCCATGGCAATGGCAAAGCAGAGGGCCGCAAAATCGAAGATCACGGCGGCGAGAATGTAGTAGCGCAGCAAACAGGCAGCTACCACGCCCGCGAGTGCGAACATGCATTGAACGCCATAGACATTTGCATGCCGTGCCATCTCCAGAGAGGTCATCGGCTCCTTCGTCTTGCGCGATACCGGCCACATCTGGCCCTGAACACCTATGCATATGACGGCGACAACACCCAAAGCCACCACGCCATATGCCCAGGGCTCAGACAGATTGGAAGGCCATGTCAGCCCGACCAAAGCACCCAGAGAGTACGGAAGGTACTTTCCTCTCGCCCGATCCCCACCCTGCACCACCAAAGCATGTCCGATCCGTCACGGGTAGTGCCCCATATCGCCGGGAGTGCGACACGAAGCGAACTACCATTCGCGAGTGTCGAAACGCCTCGACCCAGCCTGGTCAGTCTTGGCAAGCCCTTCCACACCAGCCGTAGACCGGTGCGTCGATATCTTCAGGCGCCCAGACGGCACATTTGGGTTTGAGGAGTTTCGACGCGATCCAGAGGATATGGGCGCTTGGACGCCAGTCGCGTACTACTCCACATGGGAGTACACGACGGAAGCTGATGCGCTTTCCGCGGCCAGAGAAACGGTCCCTTGGCTTGCGCGAGTTCTTGACGACTGACTGCCCCCTTTCACTTGCACGGTTGCTCCGGGGCCTCATCGAGTCCAGGTGAGATTTCTTCCTGAGAAAGAGGCGTCGAACGTGGTGGAAAACGACGTAGCTCCGACTCAAACCGCCGAACTGGCCTGCTCAACCAGACCTGGATCGGCTGCCTTCAATCCCCTGCTGCTGGGCCGAGCGTTCCACTTGAAGCTTCGATCCGTCGATCCCGGGGGACAGACCTGACGTTCCGGGTGAGCCCCCTAACGCCATCGGGTAGCTGAGTCGTTATTCAGCCAGCGATACGCAGGGCGGATGGCCTCCCGTTTGCGGAATCCCCTGCCGATCAACGAGGGGCCAACCATCCGGCTCGTTGTCAGGCATGGCTCTTGTCCCTTTACGCAGGATCCCAATACCATTCGCTAATGGCGGGGTTCCCATGAGAGCATCAGATTCCGAGCGCGATGAAGCGATCAAGGTTCTAAACAACGCACTAACTGAGGGACGTCTTGCCCTCGATGAGCATGGGGACCGAATCGAGGCAGCGCTTGAGGCAACCACGATCGAAGAGCTCACCGAGCTCACAAGTGACGTCCACGAGCCGCCACCCCTGCGCTCACAATCTCGCAGATCGTGGTGGCTCTATGCAGTTCCGCTCGTCGCTTTGGCAACCATGATCGCATTGGTGCTAGCGCTCCAAGGAGAGCCTAGCGACAAATCCCCTGACACCTCGCAGCACGTCTCGGCGGGCGCACAGACCACGGCAGTAACTTGCGCCGGTTCTTCCGGCTCCACCATCCTCTCGCAAACGGGCCCCGAAAATACAAAGGTATTGACGCCCCAATTCAAGGTCTCAACAGGTGGTTGCTTGCATTACACAGAATCCAGCAACTGCGCCTCAGGAACAATGCTGCTCTACATTTACCAGACGGGGGTGTCATCTGTTGCAGAACCATCGCTGTTCGGATGCAACTCGTTGACCTATCCGCTGACCGCAGGAACGTATTACGTCGCAGTCACCGCTAGCGGACATTGGAAGCTATTCGTGACTTCGGGTTAGGGGCCCACTCTCACTCCGACCGAGGTTCAGTGCCAAAGCTGCGGTGTCCCAGTTCGCCGGAACGAGGCGTACTGTGCGACCTATCCTTCGCGCATGACCAGGCTGGGCGTTCAAGACGGTGAGCAATTGGTACTGGATTTGAGCGGCAGAGTCATCGGTTCATGGGACGAGCTGTGGGACGCTCTCCAAGAGCCCTGCGGACTGCCCACATGGTTCGGTCGCAACCTTGACGCGTGGAACGACACTCTCGGCGAAGGGGGTATTTCTGAGACGCTTGATGCCCACCCGACGCTCTTGATCCGTGTGGCTGCCGAAGGTCTCTTTGCTCCCGAATCGCCCGATGGCCGACAGTTTGTCGAGACAACTCGGCATAGTGGCCACGGACGAGTCGAGGTTGAAGCAAGCCCCTGACCGCCAACAAGACTGCCCCCGTTCGCTGCCGGGTAGGTGGGACAGTTCGGCACGTCTGCGACACATCAAAGCGGCCGACGAATACTCTGCGCAGGTGGACTCTGCTGAAGAATGGACGGTCGAGCGGCATCTGGCCGACAAGCCCAAAGCCGTCGCCGACCTGTACAAACGCTTCGTCAGGTTGCTCAGGGCATGTGGGCCGCACACGCTGAGTGTCACCAAGACGGCTATTACGTTCAAGGGATCTCACCGGGGTTTTGCCGGAGCAAAGCCCCGCAAGACCTCCCTGGACGGGTTCCTCGATCTCCAGCGAGAAGTAAAGGATGAGAGGTTCCTTCGGGTCTCGCCCTACACGAAAAGCCTTTATGTCCATCAGTTTCGGATCATCAGTGCCGAGCAGCTCGACGCATCCTTCTCAGACTTGATCGAGGAGGCATACCAAGTTGGCTGCGGAGCCCACCGACCCCCTCGAAGGGGGGCTGACTGCCCCGTACGCCGGCCTTGAGCGCAACCTGCAGCACGAGTGGGGCGCACTCGAAGTAAACCTTGCGTCGGCAGCGGGTAAACCCGAACGGCATGGGAAGCAGCAGTTTCAGTGGTCTGCCCAGCGCCAGCGGTAGTCTTTTCCAGTGGTGGCGACCAAGGGGCGGCCTTTCAGCGTGGCCTTTCTCTGCATTGCCACATTCATCGCGGCAGCTGCGGCTCTGGCGGTCGTTCTTCTGCTCGCTGCCCGCCGGTTCTTGAGTCAGATCAACACGCCATACCTGAACTCACAGACTGAGAACAGTCACGCTGCGCACCTCTCAGAGGTCGCTCTCGTCGTCGTTATCGCCGCTGAAATCGCTCTCCTGTGGAGGACAGACCTGGGCCGTCGGAGTTGGTTCATTCCACTTGCTGTCCAGATCGTCCTATGTCTCGGCTTCGCGTTTGCGTGTTACACGCTTTTTAGCGGATACATCGCGACAGGAGGCTGTACGGGTCCTCATAACTGCGTCATTGTCGATCCCGTCCCAACGGGTCCGTCGTTGGTAGCCGGGCTAATCGTCGGGGTTCTGTTCGGAGTTGGGTGGCGGCTTTCAGCATGGGTGGATGACCGACGAGTCAAGCGAACACCTGCCCGCTGACCGCGTGGTTGGCGAACGAGGGGTGTTCCCGTTCGTCGGCCTTGAGATAGCAGCCCGAGCTGCCCTTTCCGTTCCGACTTGGCGCGATTCGTCTCCACGGTCGGGAGTCCCAGCATCGACGGGTCGCGGTAAGCTCGACACGGTGGATGAGGTCGCAATCGCCTATTCCGACGATCCAAGCAAGCGGGCCGTGCTCATCGCCGCCACGCTCGCGCTGGCCACGGATGTCGTCGTCACCACTCAGGTTCGCCCGGCCCTGCTCCGCAGAATCGTACGGTTGGCGATCCCGGTAGTGCTCACACGGCCGGTCGCCGGGATGCTTACCCGGCTCGGCGTCTAAACGGCCTGTTACTACTACCCTCAGACGGCATTGCCGGGAGGCACTGGGTGTCCCAGTTCGCCGGGTCGTGGACGCCAGCTGCTTGAAAGGTCCGAGTGCTGCTGTTTAGAGCATTGCGACCAGAATCACCACCACGGCGACAACGAGAACTAGACCGACGAGCACCGCCCACACGTTCAATGCTCGGCTAAGGACCGGAGAAATCGTGGGGGTTTGAGCTGCGCTGATCTGATCGAGGGGGATCCGGACACCCCCTTGATCGTCGGTCGAGCTGAGGAGCAGGGCCGTCGCTGCGTCCATGTCAACTGGTCCCGTTCCCAGGCTGCGACGTACGCCAGCAGCAAGGCCCTGTACCACCTGGACCTGTTGGAGGGTATCGGCCGGTACAAGGCACCTGTTGCCCATCCGGTCCTTCACCGACCACCACTTGGGATTGATCCGCACGTATTTCAACTGATGGAGATCGACCCTTTTGGAGTCGCCCCACCGATGCTGCCGGGCCACTGCATTTGCGCCCAGGACCCACGTGGCAGTGCACCATCGCACGAAACTCATGACTCCAACGACGATAAGGATGACGCCGAAGCCAGATCCTGGGGTGGGGAAGCTCTGGCGTGGTCCAGCGGCGAGAATCGAGATCGCCAGAAACGCGATGCCGACCACGACTACTACCCAGGTTCTACGGAATGCTTCGGCTGCGTCGAGCCGATATTCGAAGTAGACACCGGACCCGCTCCGGATCTCCCTGACGTTCCCCACTCTCAAAATCTATCCCGCGGCTTCGAGAGTCCTCAGAGCTTCGGTGCCCCACTACGCCGGGAGGGCGCCACCTTGCGGCACCATGGGACAGTCCGACTCGGACCTCCATCCGTCATAATCGGTGGGTGGCGACGGAACTCCTGATCGGGTCGGAGCAGAGCGAGTTTGTCCGTGCGACCTTCTCGGGGCGAGCGTTTCCTGACCGGCATGACTCGGCTGATGGGAACTGGATCATGGTCGGAATCGAGCTTCGCACCGGGCCATTCACGGGTTCCATTAACGCTCTGTGGCGTGCGGAAACCTTGGCACCGTTCAGAAGGGAGCTGAAAGGCCTCTACGCCGAGCTTGAAGGCGACGCCGTCTTCAAGCCGGACTGGGAGCGGAGCCTTCAGCTTCGATTCCACGGGGACGGACTAGGACACATCGCCGTCACGGGTGAAGCATGTGCAAACGCAGCAACTGGGCCTTGGCTCCGTTTCCAGCTGCCGTCCATAGATCAGACCTACCTGCCCGATCTGACTTCCACAGTCTCGGGGCTCGAAACCGAGTTCCCCGTGAGATAGGGGACTAACCCCGAACGCCGGACTTGAGCTTCCTAAATATGGATGGTGCCATCGGGGTCGAGCGACCAGCCGGGATTGTGCGCCACTTCCCAGACGTATCCGTCAGGATCGGCGAACGCACCAGTTGTGCCCCCCCAGTCGGCGACGACTGCATGACGAACGATGGACCCCCCAGCCAGGACAGCTTCGTTCAACACCTCTGTCACTTCTTCGGGCGATCGCACGTTGTAGGCCAACTCGATTCCTGGAGCACCGTGACCACCTAGGGCAGTCCACAACCCAAAGACCATGCCTCCAGCTTGGAAGAAGCAAACCTCGTCATCGGGCTGCTGAGCATCCGACCAGCCGAGAGCTTCATAGAAGCCTCGGGCTCGTCCGAGATCTGAGACTCCAAGCGTAACCAGACTGACGCGCTGTTCCATCCGACGATTATCGCAATCCGTGGCGACAGGCGGGTGATCTCGGGATGTCCCCGTACGCCGGACCGGGGGCGTCCGCCGACTACGGCTCTTCCTGCCAACTGGGATAGCCGATTCTGACGCCTTCCACATGCTCGATTCCAGCCAGAAAGCCCGCTACTTCATCAATCCGCTCCTGGTCAGCATCGCGTCTCAACGCCACTGACAGCTTCGGCGGCATGCTTGTCATGATGTAAAGGCGGCTGAGTCCCAACTCGATGAGGCCGGACTTGGCAGCCTCCACATCTGATTCAGTGAAGCCATTGTCGAAGATGGCCACGATGGACAGCGGTTGGCCTTCTTTCATGGCGCCAATCATTCCATCAGGGGTGCCCCAGTGCGCCGGGCTGGGGCGCACCGTGCGAATCCTCTTTGAGTCAAGACCCTAAATTCGGGGACTTCCAGGCGCGACGAACCGAGCCGTCACGGAAGGGAACGACGGCGTAGGGTTTCTCTGGGTTCGGGAGTGACTTCGCCGAAGAGCCGGCCGCACAGGGTGAAGAGCCGGTCACGCTGGCATGGAGTCGTCCCTGAGTGTCCTCCCGGACCCCCTATCGGGCGTCGAGAAGCAGTTGCCGATAGACGGCGTTGGAGATCTGGCGCTTGAGTGAACGCAGCGCTTCCTTCTTGGTCTTTCCTTCGGCCACCTTGCGCTCGAAGTAGATGCGTCCAGCTGTCCCCGGGTTGCGGATTTGGGTGACGGCAGCCATGTGGAGCGCATGGTTGAGCTGTCGGCTCCCGCGCTGAGAAAGCCGGTGGACCACTCGACCGCCCGAGGACAACTCGATGGGTGCGGTTCCGTTGTAGGAAGCGAACGCGTCGCGGTTGGCAAAGCGGCGGATGTCGCCGGAGTATCCCAGGAGCTGCGCGGCGACGATCGGACCGACCCCATAGAGCTCGACGAGCGAGGTGCCGGAGGCCTTGACCGCGATTCGGATCCGCCGGTGCGACTCTTTGGTCTGGGCATCGAGGCGGCGCACATCGTCGAGAAGCTCGAGGGCGAGGTCGTAGCGAATCTGCTGGGCCGGGGTCTGCGGCCTGATCTTGGCCATGAGTCGCTCGGCGTCAGAAACGTAGAGTTCCTTGGCAATTCCGCCCGCCGCCAGCTCGGCCAAGAGCGCATGCAGGCGACAGACCACCCGGGTGCGATGGCTGCCGAGGTCCCCGTTGCGCTTGGCCAACAGACGCAGGACCTCGCCATGATCGGCAGACTCGACGCTGCGCAGATTCGGAGCCCGAAAGGCCGCGACGGCGACCGAGAGAGCATCGTTGGGGTCGTTCTTGTTGGAGCGACCGGTGGCGAGCACTCGAATGCGAGAAGCCAAGGTGGGCGGCACGTCGAGCACCTTCTCGCCCCGAGCGATGAGCTGTTGGGCCAACAAGTAGCCCAACCCACCGGCCGACTCGATGGCCCAGGTGCGCTTCTCGAAGGGCTCGGCCCAGCCCAAGAGCTGCTCCACCTGGCGCCGGGTGGCCCGCACCTTGACGCTTGAAATCTCGTCTTCTGCTTCATCGATCGCCACCGCTGTGTGCGATGCCTTGTGCGGATCGATGCCGATCACCACTTGCATGACTGCCTCCTTGGTCGTGTTGGAACCACGGAGGGCACTCCTGCTTGCAGACTGTTTGTGCTCGATCCTCTTTTGAGCCACTCCGGGTCGAAACCCTGACGGGACACTCTTCGAACGAAAGCCAGTCGGCTATACCGGCGGCAGGCACTACGAGAGTGACCCCGTCAGGGCATCTAAACGCTACGGACGAACCCCAGCGCCTGCACCAAGTCTCAAGCAGGCACTTCGGGGCTAGTGGTGAAGGTCCGAATGGGGAGAGGCCCTGGGGGTTCTAGGAGGGCGCTTCTGGGGGAGGCTCGTGCACGGCGGCCTCCCAGACCTTGCCGGACAGGCGCACGGCCACCACTCGGGAGACGGCGATGCCCACAGCCATGGAGGTGGCCCAAGTGAGGGCGGCGCCCCAGGTAACTCGGCGGTCCGCCGGTCCGCTAGGAGGAGGCTCGTGGCGCACCAGGCGCCAGGCCATGGTGAGCAGGCGCTGGGTCACGAGGGCGGCCACGGCCAGCGTGGCGGCGTTGACCACCTTCCAGCCCAGGTTCTTCTGCTCGGGGCTGGCGTTGAGGGGCTTGTGAGGCCTCCAGGTGTGGTGGTAGCGAGCCTCCTCCATCTGGCTCCAATAATGCCCCCCCTACCACCGGCCTTCAACTGACGTTCCGCCACCGATCGGGGACCATACGATTTCACGCACCCCGATCCTCCATGGACACGATCCTCGATCGCATTGAGACTGCCCCACTTCGCCGGGAGGGCGCCACCTTGCGGCACCATGGGGATACCCACCAAGCAGCGTTGCCTAATGAGAGTCCTCCAAGTGAGCGGAAGTGTGTCGAGTCACTAACCTTCGAAACTCGATCTCTTCATACGTAGAACGAAACGCTCGTTTGGGCACGAACGTATAGACACGCCCTTTGCCAATCCTTAGGAGATACATGTCGCCATGTTGAAGAGTCTCCGTGTAAACCGCCCATCGGTTGACGGCGTCACTTAGCTCTGTGTGGACGTGGACAGCATCGTCAGTGAATTCCAGTTTCGTGGGACCATGAGCCTTCTCCACGGTCTTCTTCGCTGCCCGGATTGAACCTCGCATCATCACCCAGACATACAGACCGGCGTAGAACGCCCCGATTGCGAGCGTGGTTCCGCCACCCTTGGCGGAACCACCTGGAACCGCCAGGATTATGACGCCAACCAGCATGAAGAGCGCTCCCATGACAATCCCTATACGAATCTGCACATTCTTCAAAAGGCGCCATCGCAAGACGGGAACAAGTTCCTCGCGGGTTAGCTTGAATTCGACTGCGATTGCAGCGGCCGGAGGCTCCCGAATCGAATCCATGGGTCGAAACGTAGCGTGCTCCAGACTCGCCTGCGGGTGTCCCCAGTCGCCGGTTGTCGGGGTGCCACTTTCGGCGACAAGGGGATTTTCGGTGCTCCCGGTGGAATGATCACGGGCGATGAGCGCCACTGGATCAGATCACAATCGCGTCCTGACATTGGCCGCTCGAGAAGGCCTGCGGCCGCTAGGTCTCAGGCAAAAGGGCCGCTCGCGGCTTTGGTTCGACGACCACGGCTGGTGGCTCATTCTGGTCGAGTTTCAACCGTCCGCTTGGTCGAAGGGCTCGTACCTGAACGTTGGATTCCAGCATCTGTGGCGGGCGACAGATCACTTCTCGTTCGGGGGACGCCAACGTCTGCACGTCGATAGTGAGCAGTTCCTTTCCTATGACGAAACCCATCCCGAGTCATTCCAAGCAGGTGTTGCTCGCCTGGCCGATGAAGCGCGAAAGGCCGTCGAACTGCGCCGCCAGGATCACCACGATGGAACCGAAGCAGTGGAACGGATCGCAGCGGCCGAGACTGTGTCGATCTTCGAGACTTTCGATGCTGGGATCTCCTTGGGCCTTCTCGGCGATCCTCGTGGAGCCGACAGACGGTTCAGCCTGGTTCTTGAGGGAGAACCCACTTTTGCCTGGTTAGCAGCACTCCAGGACCAAGCTCGTTCGATGGCGAGCTTGCTTAGTGATCGGGACAGGTTTGTGGCCGAGGTGAATCGGCGAGTTGAACTCACAAGAGCAACACTTCGTTTGGCCCATTGGAAAGGTCAAATCCTGAAATGAAAATGTGCCCTCTACCGCCGGATCGGCGGCGACCCGTCTCTACATCGACAAAACTCTCCCAGGTGGGCACTGATCCGCTGGACGATGGAACGTGGGACATAGATCGGCGGCTATGGGTCGTTTCGCGCCATGAGACCGAACTGGGCGGCTACATCACTGGAGGGGGTTTTACGTTTCCGGGGCGCTTCTATGTCTTCTGGTCGAACCAACGTGCAGCGTATTCAACCTCTCTGTCGGACATCGGTACGTGCTCAGTTGAATCCAGCTATTGGTTGCATGGGTTTTTGGTCGGTCAACATCCAGGACCCTGGTTCTCGAAGGCGTTCGACAAACACGACGAAAGCGACCCTCGGTATCAGATCTACGAATCCGCACTTCAGATGTTCACCTTGACGGGCGTATGGCGCACGAAGTCGGAGCCAGTGTTTTGCTGCGTGCAATGCGGTTCTCCGTTTCATCCGGAAAATCCGCTGCCGCGGGCATTGCCCTCAAACCCAGCCGGAGAAGTGTGCTTCACATGTCATCCGGTGTCCTTGGACGGGCTCTGGCCTCGAGTATCTGAAGGCCCACCGCCATTCGGCACCTGAACATGCTTTAGGTGCCTCCGTACGCCGGGAATGACGCATGATGGCGGGCGTGGACCTATCAGGCGAAATCGAAGCTCAACTGGTGGAGGCATTCCCCGCCGACGTTGTAGTCCAAGCACGAGGAATCCTGAATCCGAGCCAAGACGACCGGGTCCTAAGAGCGGTTCTCACCCTCTCGGAAGGCGATCTTGACCGACTCCGGCACTACGCCGAGGTCGCAGACACTGACCCTCGGGACGTGCTCTATTGGGCGGAGACTCCCCGGCAATCTGACGAACCTCGCACTTGCGAGGAGGTTCGGGACCGGCTGAAGCTGCCACCCGAGGGGTAGGTCCCGCATCGTCGGTACCCTGCCCCCGTACGCCGGACTTGAGGCTGCAAGCGAACCACTCGATCACCCTGAGGGTCGGGCTGCCCTCCCGATGGTGACCAGCCACCAGCAGCCCGACCCTCGGGTTGGGGCGCCCCGGCCGGGAATCGAACCCGATGCAACCCCGTAGTCAGTGGAGTGCAGCCATCCAGACCCAGGGCGCTACCGGAGAACGGTCGCCAGAGATCCATATGCCACTGGTAATCTGTAATCAGTCAGTGGAGTGCAACCGTGCGAAGGGGCCTTCGGGCCCCTTCTGCGCGCCCGTGCCAATGTCGGTGGATACGGGTTGGGGGCTAGCCCCTTTCGCCGGAGTAGAGGCGCGGTTCGGGGAGGGAAGCTTCAGCTCGTGGCTCCCGAAAATCGCCTCTTCAGATGGACCAACAGGACTACGAGAGCCAGGCCAGTAATGACAGCGAAGACCACCACGGGCCAAGTACTTCCGGTCGTCGTCCCGAACCATACGGTTATGACGAGCAGCAAGAGAAAATCCACAACGGATATGGCTAAGACATGACGGTCGTACCAGTGTCGAAACAGAGTCTCCTCCATAGCCAGCAGTCTCTCATCGGCATGGCTCAGTGTGATGCAAAGTCAGGTTGAACCCCTGCCCCAGTTCGCCGGGATGAGGTTGCTACCTGGTGAGGCTGGCCAGATCATGGGCCCAATCTGCAGCCCAGCTTCCCTTCTCAGCTAACTCCGCGTAATTCCCAAACAAAGTGGCCGCTTCTGCCCGCAAGACGGCTCCGCGAACCTGGGGCAGAACGTACCCAGGCATTGCGTGGGCGTCCCGGTCCTCGCTCCAACGCTCGAACGCGGCGACGCCTCCATCGCTCGGGGACTCCAGGCCATACTCGACAGCTCCCACCTTGGCGGCAAATGCTGCGCCAAGACACATCAGACAAGGCTCCAAGTTGACGTACAAAGTGGCCCGATGACGGCGCCCCGAGATCACCCGATCAGCAGCCTCCAGGGCGAGCAGTTCAGCGTGGACGAGAAGACGTCCGGTCATACGTTCTTGGGTGTGTTCTGCGGCAACGACCTCGCCGTCCACCACGACCACCGCTCCGATCGGCATTTCTCCGGCCTTGAGCCCAGCCCGCGCAACCGCCAATGCCTCACGCATGAATCTTTCGTCGTCGCTCACGAACCCATTGTGCCGCGTGACGCAGGATGCACTAGGTGCCGAGTCAACGGGTAGAGGGGACGTCCATTCGGCCTTCATGTAAGTTCAACCTCGAATGACGCACGCGGAAATATCATGGGTGTCTCTGTCCGATCCCTGGCAGATCGCCTTCCAAGAGGCCTGGGAGTCCTTCCGCTCGGGATCGGCTGGCGTGGGGGCGGTGGTGACGAACGGAGAGAATGCGGTCGTCGTCACTGGCCGCAGCCGGGTATTCGACGAACCCGACGGCACCGCCCCTCTCGCTGGGATATGGATGGCCCACGCCGAGATGAATGCACTAGCGCTTTTGGGCCGTGATGCCCGCCAAGGGCTCACGCTCTATACGACGTTCGAACCATGCGTCATGTGTGCTGCAACCATCCGGATGTACCGGATCCCCAGGGTGCGCTATGCAGCTGCCGACCCAGTATGGGACGGGATGCATGACCTGTTCTCTCGCCTCGAACCAATCGCACGCGGCTTGCCGGAACGAGAGCTGTTGGGTGGCCCGTGGGGGGCGTTTGCTCACCTTCTCCATCTGACGTGGCTGGCTGAGCACGCCCCGGATTACGTCCTCGAGGCTCATCGCAAAATGAGGCCCGAGCACCTAAAAGCAGCGACGAGGCTGGCAACCAGCGGTGAGCTTCGTCGAGCGGCTTTGAGCGCTGAGGACGTCCTCGCCGCCGCAGATACGGTGTGGCCCGAGGTTGAGGCCCTTATAAACTGATCCGCCAATCAGAGCGTCTTGCATACTTCGGTGTTCGAGACGCTCATTCCTAACCGAACCCTCGACAGCCGTGTCCATGGCCTTATCGCCCTCGGCCTCGGCCTCGGCTTCGGCTTCGGGTCTAGTGAAACTGCCCCCGTTC
>CAVWJS010000006.1:932500-1572863 GCA_963755495.1 uncultured Acidimicrobiaceae bacterium | reverse complement strand
GCGCAGGCGTTCGCCGGGCACAGTGCCTCTTCGGTGACCGGCACCTACACCCGTGCCCGGATCGGTGAGGTAGCGGCGGCTGTCTCTGCACTCACGGGTGAAGCGCATCCGCTCGCAGCCGATTGAACGTGGTCCTGGCCCAATCCGAAATGTCAATCGAACAAATCTGGCACAGTCAGGGAGTGCGTGTCGCCCATGGTCATAAAGCTCTGAACGCATCTTGACCTATGTCATCGAGCTGTCACGAGTCGATCAGTCCCCGATCTCTCGGCATCGGAGTGAGGCCGAATGAACTCGACTGGAGTCCCGCGGATAGGACTGCCCGGCGCAGCAGATCAGGTGCGACGCCAGGATCATCCGCGCTGTCGTTTCGATCGAAGAAGAGCCGGGCATGGGCCAGTCGCAGCTCTTCGGGAGACGCTTTGGTGTACGTCCCTGTGACCCCGAAATTTCCGTCGGCATGGCCGGCGTAAGCCGCCGCCACCCGCACGCCGGCGATGCGTTCGATATCGGTGATCGTCGTGTGGCGGATCCAGTGGGCACTGACGCCAAGTTCCCCGGCCCATGCCAGGTTCTGGATGCGCCGAGCGAACCCTTCGAACCACTTGTCGTTGAGATGCCCACCGTCTTGTCGATGGAGCACAAGGCCGCAGCCGTCGTGTCGGAGGGCAGTGTGGGACACCAGGCGGGAGACGAGGTGAGCCGAGACCGGGACCCACCGTTGCTTGGCGTACTTCTCAACGAGACGAACTGCTCTTGTCGCCGGTGCCAGATCGTCTTCGCTCAGTCGGATGGCTCCGTGCCTTCGGCAGCCCGTCTCTCTGAGGAACCCGAAGACGAGGTCGTCGAGTTCGGGATCACGTGAGTGAGCGAGAAGGGCGAAGTGGGCTTGCTCGAGTTGGTCGGCGCTGAGCGCGCCTCGACGCGACGGCGGACGGTCCGGGAGCGCAACTTGACCAGCCGGGTTGTGGCGAACGAGGCCGCAGTCGATTGCGCCAGCGAAGGCGGCACGGGTGGCCAATACCATTGCTTCTTGCGCACCGACACCATGGCGGGCCTTAGGGTCGGTTCGTGCTTCGGTGCGCCGCCGCGAAGCGCCCAGCCGGTTACGTCGGCGGCCCGTACTGCCGCGGCGTTGTCGTCACCGGCCCACAGGATGACACGGTTGAGCGATTTGGCGTAGCGGTGGTGGCGGGGGAGAGTGGCCAAGTGGGTCGCTGCCACTTCTCGGACACTGACGACCCGCTGACCGCTCTCGAGCGCGGCGGCCAGACCTCGGAGTTCCTCTGGCGACAGGCCCAACGCCTCGACCACCGCCCGCTGTTGGTCGCTATAGCTCATGGGTTACCAAGTAACGCTGCCGCAACACGTGACACGGGGAGGGCTGCCAGCACACCCTCGACCGGTGCGGCCAAGACCATGAGACGAACCCCGGGCTTCCAGTCGTTCTGGATTCGAATGAAATAGGGGAGCAGAACACGGCACCGGCTGTCCAAAACGACGACACACGCGCGGATGCGGGTTGGATCTGGCGAACGGGAAAGGAGTAGGCCCCCATCGCGACGGGTCAGGCAAAGATCTTGCCCCGTCGTCCAACCCATCATCGAAGCAGGACCACGTAGGGCGAGGCGACCCTTGGCGTCCACCGTCGACATATGAAGGTCGGCCTCGTTGGCCTCGACGGTGGGTCGATCCGCCCGCCGCGGGAGCGCACCGGGAGGACTGACGCCATTGGTGCAACGCTCACGGGAGTCTCGGCCAGACTCGTAGCCCATGATCGACGAGGTGGGCCACTTCAGGTACCACCTCAACCGAATGTTGGTCGGCGGTCGCGTTCTACGATCGTGGATCGCGGAATCTCGTGACGCTGGCATCGGCTTCCGAGCTGGTCGGCGGCAGAGGTTCATGGTCAACACGATGACGGCGGACCTTCATGAAAACCGTAATGAAAACCTTCATGGTGGGACAAATTTCGAGAAATATTCGTGCATGTCGAACGTCTTCCGTCGGGCGTAGCGATCGGCGCTCCAGTCCTTTTCGCAGGTGAAGGGGTTCACGATGCCCACGATGAAGGGTTCATGACCACCCGGCGCTGCTGCATCGAACATTCAAGGCGCTACGTGGTCCCAACTGCCTCAGGCCCGCCGACGCCATTCGGCGCCCGGCTCGTGTCGCGCCGTCGTTGGCCGTAAATGGTCGCTGCGGAATACGGCTCGCCCCCGGAGATCGCCGGCACGCCGGCGCCGGGGTCGGCCTTTATGATCCTCGCTCGGCCCGTGGCCGTCCATTGACGGCCGCCTCCGGTGCGAGAAATTGCGCGTATGCGAACGATGACGGGAAAAGGAGGGGCGGCAAGCGCCCCACCCGCCATCAATCGCCCAAGGAGGACCCAGACTTTCCTTCGGCGTGAATCAGCGGACGGGCAAACCCCCGCCTGCGGGGTTCATGGTGCCCATCATGAAGGGTCAACGATCCAGTGGCCGATTTGGAGGACCGGCTGCGTGGCCGTCGGGAAAGTGGTGTCGACAAGAAAAACTCATGCGTGCGGGGTTCACGGTGCCCATCATGGAGGGTTGACGATCCGAGTGGCCCGATGATCGACACTTGGCCGCGCATTGGTCGGACAAGGCAGAGCGGCGAACAACATCCCAGCTCAAGGGGTTCATGGTGGCAACCATGAACCCCTTCATGATGGAGCGGAGCTGATTCATCATGACGAAAGTTCGGCGCCGAATTCGCTGCCCAGTTCTTTGTATGCGAACAAACCAACCGAATCAACGGCCGCCGAACCACAAGCACGATGCGAGGCAACTCGACACGAGCGTAGCGTTCTCAGCCTCGTTTTCCTGGTGGGAGAGACATATCGTTTGCTTGCGAGGAGGGAGGGTTCACGCGATCACGAGCGCAGTCTTTGGGCAAAAGCTTCTCCGCTGTGCCGGCAATGCTCCTCGGTCCGACCGAAGCGCGAAGTCAGATCGAGAGCCCGGAGGGCTCACTGTTTCTGCGCCCAGAGCGACGATCATGAAGGTCGCTGCGCGTCATGAAAGAGAGAGCAAGATAGATGAACAGTTGCACTGTTCATGGCGGCTTTGCCGGTGGCCCCGCTCGGGTCCAGTCCCCGAGCTGTACTCGGGGTCGCTGCGCTGGCCGATCGGAAGCACCAGTGACCGAATCAGACACTGAATCAGCCGGAACGGCGTCGACCAAGGCCATTCGGATGAGGCGTTCTCCGGGCGGGCGCCATCGGTTTCTGGGAGTGCGGCTGACCGAGGATGAAGGAACGCCAGATTCGTCACCTGGCCGAGAAGGCCGGACTCTCGGCGCAACGTTTTGTTGTTGAGGCGGCGCTGTCGGGTTCGGCGGCCACGGCGGCACAACGGCGCGGGCCCAGCGTGACGCCGAGCGGGCTCGGCTCGATCTTGGCGAGCATCTCGAACAACGTGAACCAACTGGCCAAGTGGGCGAACACCAATCACGTCCTCCCCGACACCTTCACCGCATGCATCGACGACATTCGTCGAGCCACCAGCGCGGTGACCGATACAGCGCAGCGTCTCGGAGCCGCATTTGAGCCCGAGCGATGATCGCCAAGGTCACCCGGGGGCAAGCGGCCGCGGGTTGATCCGGTACCTGCTCGGACCGGGAAGGGCGAACGAGCACACCGATCAGCGGGTCATTACCGCGGGCCTCGTTCTGGGCGGCGAGGCATTGGCGAGCGCCAACTTGTCAGCCCAGGAGATCGCTGATCTCGGAGCGGCCCTCGATGAGGCCAACGACGCCTACGGCACGAATCCGATGGGCGGGCATCTCTACCACCTTTCGTTGTCGCTTCCCCCCGGGAATCGCCCGCTCAGCGACGAGGAGTGGGCACAGATAAGCCAGGTGGTCATGGAATCTTTGGGGTTCGAGGGAAAAGGAACGCAGCCGGCGGCCTGGGTGGCGATCGGGCACGGGATGAGCGCCCAGCGCAACCAGCACATCCATATCGCCGCGTTCGCTGGTGCGCATCGACGGAAGCAAGGTGGACATCTGGCGAGACCGAAAGACCCTCTCCCGGGTCTGCGCCGAGCTCGAGCACACCTACGGCCTCAGCGTCGTCGAGGGCCGAGAGGGCAGAGGGATGCCCGGGCTGAGTAGAGCCGAGCTGGAGCGCACCGCCAGAGAGCAGCTGGCCGAACCGCCACGGGTCACCCTGGCCCGTCTTGTGCGCGAGGCATCGGTCGCCTCCAAAGATGAAGCCGAGTTCGTCCGGCGCTTGCGGGGGAGCGGGGCCCTGGTGCGACCCCGTTTCGAGACCGGTGGCCAACATGAGGTGGTCGGGTACTCAGTGGCCATCAGGACCACGGGTGGGGCGGCGCCGATCTGGTTCGGCGGCGGGAAGTTGGCCAAAGACCTGACGTTGCCGCACCTTCGTCAGTTCTGGCCGGCTTCCAACGACGATCGCGCAGGCGGCCGTGGTCGAATGGAGCGCCCCCAAGTCGGTCTTCCCGGGCAGGGAGGCTCTGGGTGGTCACCCAAATGACTGGCGGCGGGCGGTGGCGGCAGTGGAAAGGTCGGTCGAACGCCTGAGAGCCGTCCCGGTATCGGATCTCCCCGCGTGGCGTGGGGCGGCGCGCGAAGCCGCCGGCGTGTTCGCCGCCTGGTCGAGGCGCCTGGAAGGGAAGAGTCCAGGACCTCTGGCGGCAACAGCAGACGTACTCGCTCGATCGGCACAGAACCGACCGGGTGAACTCGCGCCGGAGCGAGGAGCAGTGCGAGACTTCCGAGGAGTAGCGGCGATCGTCGCCCAGTCCCAACTGAGCAGAGAATCGCCCATGGCCTGGGCCATGCTGATCAACCAGCTGGGGCGGACACTTCGAACTATCGGTGATGCGCACGCCGCCCGGGGTGAAACGGAGATGGCCAAGCTGCTCGTCGACGGTTTGTCCGCTGAAATCACGTCGTTGCACGACCGCTTCGAGACGAACTCGATACAAGAGCTGGTTCCGGCTGAGCGTGGACACGAGGTTCGCTCGCTTGCGGAGGCGGGAAGTGATCTCCAGCACCAAGCCAAGCATCACCGAGGACGCGGGCAGAGCCCGGGTCGTGGTATCGGACGATGACCAACTCTCGGATTCTCATGTTGCCCGATCAAGACATCGGTCCCGGGCGCCATGCTCGATAGAGGTCACGGATCGAGTAGCAACCATCAGTTTCATTTGACCCCCCGTCACCGGGCGCCTCTTCCCGGCGGGGTCTGCGGACAGCCATTCACACGAGCGGCATGTGAGCTGGGTCGTTCCTATAGTCCGTTCGGCTTGCGGGACGGGCCGTATGGAGCGCTGGTCCTGCTCGCGGTAGACAGCATTTCCGGCGATGGGACCTCGAAGCAGCGTCACGAGGCCGGCGATCTGGGCGGGGTAGTCAGACAGCGCTCAGATCAATCCGCAGGCTCAGTGCGAACATCGTTTGGCGTATTGCCGATTGAAGCCCTGGATGGTCTCCCACGTCTCTGGTTCAGAGGTCAATCGGGCAACCGTGTCGACGTTTCCTAGGAGCCATATGACCTCCTCGGCGCTGTTAGAAGGAGGTATCTCCGCCCTATCGGTCAACCCGTTCTCAACAGCTCGTACGTACGCGATCGAAGTCCAGGGAAAGAACCCGTACGTATTCACAGGTTGGCGATCGTCGGTTATATCGACCCGCCATGAATCTCGGTCCTTGACCGGACGAACGCGCAGATGCGATCGCAGATACGTTGTGTAGTAGTCGCCGAACGGCTGATGAGTCCCGCTCTCTTCGATCGGGACAAATCCCATTGTGGCTAATCCGACTAGAAGTTCTCTAACCCAATGCGGTGAGTCATCCGGCACGACCATCTTCGAATTCTGCCATTGTCTGAGAGCAGACGGGTGCGTCACCCACCCGGCGAATGGGGACGTATCCCGTTTGCGTCAACCATGAGACAATGACTTGTGCGATCTGATTGGCGTAGCCGACACAGAGTTGGAGCAGCCCTCCGCAAAGGGCGGGCCATTCCTGAGAGTGATCGCGACACGGCCCGTCAAATAATCGAGGAATGGCGGAAGCGCCGTTGGTTCGCTTGGTTTTATGTGGCCTGGGGGGTCGGGTGGCTGGTGTCGACGGCGGTGGGACACGGAAACGGTCGATGGTTCACTCTTGCTCTTGGCGTCGGTGCTCTTTCCTTGGCCCCTTACCACGGACATCTTCGCAATCAGATTCTGCGCCAGGAGGCGAACCTTCCGTAGTCCGCCTAGTAATCCGTGTTCTTGAGGGCTAGCCCATAAGTGCCGTATTGCAACAGGCAACTTTCGCGAACGGCGCCCATGCTCGGAGCCTGCCATTCCGGATACCGATCGCCTTGCGGATTCAGTGACGCCTGTTCTGGTCCCGCCTTTCGCCGTCATGCTGATCGCCCAGGTTTTGACTATTGCCGCCTTGGGTAGAGCGGCGTGGCTGGCGTTTTATCGGCGGCGAGACCCCGACGCCGAGTTCGAGCGCAACGAGAAACTCCATCCCACCATGGTGGCCTCCTTGGGGCTTTTGGCGGCCGGCTGTGTGGCCTTTGGTGCCTTTCCAACTGCCCTGATCGGGGACTTTGCCGCGCCGGCCGCCGGGGCGCTCCTGCACCCGGCGGCCTACGCCCACGGGGTGGTGGCGTCAGGCGGCCCACTTTCCACCGTTTCTGTTTCCTTCGACTATGTGGGCCCCATAGGTCTGCTCACGGTGCTGGGTACCGTGCTGGTCGCCAACCCGGTGGCGCTGCTCGGCATGCGCTGGAATGGGTCACGCGCCGTCGGGGTCTTGCGCCGGGTCCAAAGCGGCTCGGTCAACGATTACGTGGGCTACCTGGTGGTGGGAGTGATCGTGGTGGTCTTCGTTCTGACCCATGCAGTGCTGGCCTGATCCGACGGATTTACCGGGCGGTGGAACGCGGAGCCCTAGCCGTTGGTCGCACCGAGGACGGCGAAGCCTGCGGCGACAGCTGCATCGGCCAGGGCGGCACGTCGCCAGCGCGGGTCCACCACTCCGAATATGACCGACGTCGCTCCGTGAAAGAGATCGACGCCTATACCGATCTTCCGGCGCGTTTTCGCCGAGTCGGTATTCGGCGCCGGCTTGGATGAGCTGACGGAACCCCAGCACGCGCATGATCCGGCGCGGGGCACGCCCCTCGTCGGCGCCCCCGAATAGTCGGAGCAGCGCTCCGGGAGCAACAAGCAATGTCATGCCCCACCCGGCCCGGATGGCCAGAGGAACCGGGGCAGCCCTCTTCCAGTGTGATGCCCTCATCGACGTGGACTCGATCGTCGAGGCCGATCACGGGCGTCGGCGATGACGGCGGCCAGGAATGTGCGACCCGTCTGGGGGAGCGTCTTCAAGAAACTGGGATCAAAGAAGCCCCCCGCCTTTGCGTCGAAGATTCCGTGGGCTCCCGCGTCCTGTTCGTCATCGGCAGGGTGGTTCAGATTGTCCGGTCGGTCGCCGCCGATGGGCAGGTCGGCCAGTTGGCTGTCCCAGGCGCCGAGGGCGGCGTAGTGGTTTCCCAACCCGGGAGCGATCTGGCCCGCGGCTACCAGCAGTTTGTTCCACGAACCGATGACTTTGGAACGGCGCCCATCGAGGGCGGCCCGCACTATGAACTTGGCCGGGATCTCCGGCTGGTAGATGGGCGGGACTGGCTGAGGGTGGCGGTCCATCGAGGTCTGACACCAATCGAACTGTGGTGTGTTGACGGCAGGAAGGTGCACCATGGAGAGGCGAACATGACTGCCCTCGTGCAGCAGCTCGGCCCGGGTGGACTCGAAAAAGCCCCGACAGGCGAATTTGGCCGCACAGTATGGTGACTGCAGCGGGATGCCGATGAAGGCCAGGGCCGAGCCCACGTTGACGATGTTTCCACGATCGCGAGGCCGCATGCGCGCGAGGGCGGCCATGGTGCCCCATACCTGCCCGAGAAAGGTCACCTCAATGGCCCGCCGAAAGTCTTCGGGCTTGGTATCCGACAGAGGTGAGAAGTTGGTAGTCATTGCATTGTTCACCCATACGTCCAACGGCCCGAGCTCCTCTTCGGCCTCCGTCGCGGCCTGATCCACTGCCTCATGGTCGGATACATCTGCCGCCACGATCAGCGCTCGGCCCCCTTTCGATCGACCTCGGTCGCGGCGGCCTCCAGACCGGCGCGACCTCGGGCCAGCAGAGCAACGTCAAAGCCTCGACGCGCCAATTCAACGGCGGTGGCTCGTCCCACGCCGGCTGACGCGCCGGTGACGAGGGCGATCTTGCGTCCGGTCATGCGCTGCCTCCATTTAGTTCCCGAATCCAGGTGTTGGGTAGTAGGACTACCCCGCTCGAGGCGGCGCTACGCCAGGAGAAAGCGTGGCGCTGCATTCGAGCAGCAGTGCATGGACGAATGCTTGGGGAATGTTGCCGCGGAGTTGTCGCTGAGTGATGTCGAACTCTTCGGCCAATAGACCCTGGGGTGCCGCAAGCGGAGCGATTTCGTTCGAACAAAGCTCGGGCGGACAGGTGTTTTCCCTGTTGGTCGAGGGCCAAGGCCAGCAAGAAGCCACACAGGAGAAACGCGCCCTTCGGCCTCGCCGAGCGGCCGCGCGTCGTGGGCGAAGCGGTAGACATAATCGTCCCGCAGTAGCTCGGTCGCCACGGTATTGACGGTCGCCACCGTCCGAGGATCATTTGTCGGCACAACGAGACGGATTCCCGGGAGCAACAGAGCCGCATCGATCCGCGGATCGCCTGGAGCGCGCTGCCACCGCCCGTCGGGGTGGAGGCAGTCGCCCGAGACGTCGGCCAGGATCGCGTCGGCCAATCCACTCCACTGGCCCGACTGAGAACCGGGCGCGTGCTCGAGCGATAGCTCGGAGTCCGGCGACACAGGTCAAGCGAGAATGGGCCCACCGTTGATTGTCCAGTTCCCAGATCCCGGCATCGGGTTCTCCCCAGCGTTGTTCGATGGCTGCTCACCGCTGTCTCGACGGCGTCCCAGTGGTCGCTATCGAGCCGATCGAACGACGACGCTACGGCCATGAGTTCCAGCGCCTCCCCGAAGGCGTCGAGTTGGAACTGTTGGTTCACCCAATTGCCCACCTTGTCAGCGCCCCCCGGATACCCGGCCAGGTGAGAAAGCGTGCGCTCGTCCGGAACCGCACCCCCGTCGACTGTGTAGGCAGGTTTCAGCTCAGGGCCGTCGGCCGAGAGACGGTCCGATACGAAGGCGACGGCGGAATCGTTCCTGCCGGGAAGCCGGTGTGCGGCCAGTTGGTAGCTTCGAGCGGCTAGCCGCAGGACCGTCCGGTAATGCGGCAATCAGCGGCCACGCTCTGACCCCCCCCGGCGTCATTACTCCTGATTGTCGCTCTCCCGAATTGCCGCACGATAGCGGCGTCGCACGGCGTCACCGTCGACTTCGATGTCAGGTGGGACCGTGATGCCCTGTCGAAGCCCCCATGCCTGCTGGATCTCGTTTAGGGATCGATTGGAGAGGATGGCCGCCGCCTGCACGCACGCTCCGAGGGCAACGTGTTCGCCGTGGGAGGGTAGCAACACGGGCAGTCCGGAGAGGTCAGCAATGGCCTTTCTGTAGGCAGGCGACCTTGTGCCACCGCCGACCAGGACGACACGTTCGGGCCTGAGGCCGGTCTCGACCACGAGGGCGTCGAACCCGTCGAGGAGTCCGCATGCAACACCCTCGAAGGCGGCACGGGCGATCTGCTCACGAGTCGTTGCGGTGTCGAGCCCGAGCAACGTTCCGGTCGCGCCTGGTCGGTTGGGCGTACGCTCGCCGTCGAAATACGGTACGAGGACGACACGGCCCGAGCCGGTCGGGCCGTGTGAGGCGATCCGATCAAGCTCCACCTCTGACACACCGAGCCACGTCGCAATGGTGGCGGTGATGCGGGTGGCGTTGAGGGTGCACACGAGCGGAAGGTACTGACCCGTGGCGTCGGCAAAGCCGGCCACAATGCCTGACGGGTCCGCCGTAGGGTGGGCGTGGGTTGTAAAGACCGTCCCCGATGTGCCGAGCGAGATAGCAACGTCGCCTGGTTCGAGTGCGATCCCGAGCGCCGCGGCCATGTTGTCGCCCGTACCCGGACCGACCAGGGGCGCACCGACGAGTCCCAGGGATTCCGTGCCTTGTTTGGATGCGTAGCCGATGGGCTCGAGCGGACCAAGGACCCGTGGGAGGCGGGGCACCCACGGGCCGGGGCCCACGAAGCGTTCGAGGATATCGGCGCGCCAGCGCCCGGCTGCCGGGTCGAAGTAGCCCGTACCCGAGGCGTCGCCTCGGTCGGTGGTCAACTCTCCGGTCAGCCGGTGGTCGAGGTAGTCGTGGGGAAGAAGGACCGAAGCGACCTTGGTGAGGACGCTCGGTTCGTTGGCCGCCAGCCACGCCAACTTGGCGATGGTGAACGCGGCGAGCGGCACGGAACCGACGGCCTGCGCCCACCGGTCCGGCTCCATCTCTCGCGTGAGTGCGGCTGCCACGTCCGCGGACTCGGTATCGTTCCAGAGCTTGGCGTCCCGCAAGACGGTTCCGGAGCGATCGAGCAACACCATGCCGTGCTGCTGGCCGGCGATCGCCATGGCGGCGAACGAACGGCAGTGCGTCGCGGCTATGGCTGCGCCCAGCGCGTCCCACCACGCGCGCGGCGGTTGTTCGCTGCGCGGTGGTCGTACGGCAGGGTGTGGGGCCCGCCCCGTTGCCACCAACGTGCCGTCGTCAGCGTCACGGACCTCCACCTTGGTCGACTGGGTGGAGCTGTCGACGCCAAGGACGAGTGGCATCCCTCGTTACCGGGCTCGATCCACATGGCGGTTTACGACATTTTCCAGCAGTTCCTGGCGCCCCGAAATAGGTTGGGGATCGATGTCGTGGTCGGTGACGAGTCGGTCCAGGTCAGCCAGCGAATGCGTCCCATCCATGATCTTGCTACCCAGAGGGCCTTCCCAACCGGCGTAGCGGGCGTTGCGGCGTTCTTCGAGATCGTTCGACTCGATCAGCGAAGCGGCAACGAGCAGCGCCCGCGCCAAAACGTCCATGGCGCCGATATGGGCATGGAAAAGATCGTCCCTGGACATCGACTGCCGGCGGAGCTTGGTGTCGAAGTTGAAGCCACCCCGACCAAGGCCACCCGCACGGACGATCTCGTACATGACCAGCGAGAACTCCTCGACAGAGTTGGGGAACTGGTCGGTGTCCCATCCGTTCTGGGCATCGCCTCGGTTGGCGTCGATTGACCCGAGCAGGCCGCAGGCGATGGCGGTTGCAACCTCGTGGTGGAAGCTGTGGCCCCCGAGGGTCGCATGGTTGGCCTCGAGATTCAGCTTGACCTCGTCCAATCCATGCCGAGAGAGGAAGCCGGCGACGGTCGCCGCGTCGAAGTCGTATTGATGCTTCGTCGGTTCAGACGGCTTGGGCTCGATCAAGATAGTGCCCTCGAATCCGATCCGGTGCTTGTGCTCGACCACCAGGTGAAGGAACCGGGCCAGCTGGTCCAACTCGCGCTTCATATCAGTGTTGAGCAATGTCTCGTATCCCTCACGGCCTCCCCACAACACATAATTCTCTCCGCCTAATCGGTGTGTCGCTTCGAGGGCGTGACATACCTGCGCCGCGGCGCGCGCGAACACCTCGGGGTCTGGGTTGGTCGCTGCACCCGCGGCGTAACGACGATGCGAGAAGACATTGGCTGTGCCCCATAACAGTCGAATTCCTGTCCGCTCCATGTGGCTCGCGGCCAAATCCACCATCTCGTCCAGGTTGCGACAACTCTCCTTGAAGGACGTCCCCTCAGGAGCGACATCACGATCGTGAAAGGTGAAATAAGGGATACCAAGCTTTTCGAAGAACTCGAAGGCTGCCTCCATCTTGAGGGTGGCAGCGTCCATCGGTGACAAGTCGCCCGCATTCCACGGTCGATCTAGCGTCTCGTCCCCGAAGGCATCGCTCCCCGGCCACACGAAGCTGTGCCAGTAGCATGCTGCTAAGCGCAGGTGGTCCTCCATACGCCGGCCGGCGACGACCCGGTTCGCGTCGTACCAACGAAACGACAACAGATCGTCGCTGTCGGGTCCGCGGTAAGTGATCGGCTTCACCTCATCAAAAAACGAAGGTTGCTGCATGTGACGGCCCTCTTTCTGTGGCGAGCTGGCAGGAAATGCTCATGCTGGTCGTTGGGAACGTGACGTCGCGACGGCTGCTGATCCAGATCCGCCAGGACCTCATCGAGCGACACGATTGCGGCCCCAATGAGCGCGGCCTGTCCGAGAGTCGCGGGCCATATCTCACAACGAGCCCAGTCGACACCTCCAATCAGGATCGTGCGGAGCCATCCTATCGAGTACCAACTGTGGGCGTCTGCGCACCGACCGAGGGGTTGGCGACACCTCCAAGCTGGGTGACCGTCCTGCCGGGGCAGCTAGCGACGGGGACATCGGCCGTGGCGACAGCGCTCCGGCTCCGAACTGCCTTGACGTTTTTTCCGGCCCGGACCAGTCGGTTGACGGACGTGGCTGGGGAGGCGAGGATGGAAAGCCGTAGGACGACGGCACGAGGAGACTCATGAGCGAACCCGTGTTCCGGGCCGTATCAGCAGACTCGCATGTGAACCCGGCACCCGAGATGTGGTCCGAGTACCTGTCGCCGGAGCTGCGCGCCCGCGCGCCGACCGCCGACCGTCGAGCGAACCGACGAGGGTGATTTCGACATCTTCGAGGGGCGCCGCCGTCCGATGATGGCACTGGCGGCGGCAGCTGGACGCCGTCCCGAGGAATACTCGGCGACGGTGCGTCGATTCAGTGAGAGGTACGGCCGGGCGGATGGGAACCGGGCCCCAGGGTTGAAGACCAAGATGTCGACGGGGTGGAGGCCGAGGTCCTCTTTGCAGCAGTGGGAGCTCCGCTTCAGACGGCGACCCGCTTCTGACCCGAGCCGGATATACGGCTTACAACCACTGGCTGGCAGATTTCTGTTCGTACTCGCCCAATCGCCTGATCGGTATGGCCTACATTCCGTGGGTCGATCCCGACGACGCCATCGGAGAAGCCCGGGACGCCGCGACGCGTGGCTTGCGTGGCGCCGTGCTCCCGCACCAGCCCCCGGGCGGAGACTGGTCCGCCCCGGAGTGGGCGCCGCTGGGGCGGACGATTGTGGAGCTGGGATGACCGGCGCACTTCCACGTCGGCGGCTCGGCAAACATCGGTACTGTTTCCCAGTTCGTGGGGCGTTCATGAACGGACTCGTCGCCAGCAAGTTCAACGTGCCGCTGTCACTCGGCGCGCTGGTGTTCTCCGGTGTCCTCGCCGAGCATCCGGACCTCCAGCTCATTTGTGTGGAAGGTCAGATCGGATGGATCCCGTTCTGAAAGTACTACGTCGACCACGTCTATCAGAAACACCGCTGGCACCAGAACGTGCACCTCCCGGAACTGCCGTCGACCTACATCGAGCGTCAGATGTGGTTCACCTTTATGGAAGACCCCCCGGGCATGGAAGCCCGCCATGCATGCGGCATCGACCGAATCATGTGGTCCAGCGACTACCCGCATTCCGAGACGACGTGGCCGCACAGTCAAAAGATCATCGGCGACATCTTCGAACGTGTTCCGGCCGATGAGGTCAACAAGATCGTCCGCGAGAACTGCGTCAACCTTTACGGAATCGAGTGACGCGGGGACCGCGGTGAGGGAGGGACGTGCTTGACTACGTAATCAAAGGCGGGACGATCGTCGACGGCACGGGCGGTGCGCCCTATGTGGCCGACGTCGGGATCGATAGTGGCCGCATCGTCGAAATCGGTGCTGTCAGCGACGCCTCCCAGACGGTGCTCGACGCCGATGGATTGCTCGTGACGCCTGGGTTCGTCGACCCGCATACGCACTACGACGCCCAGTTGCACTGGGACGGTTGGGCGACGCCGTCCAGCCTGCACGGTGTCACCACCGTGATTGGAGGCAACTGCGGGTTCACGCTGGCGCCGTTGAAGGATGAGGACACTCTCTACACGCAACGGATGGCACGCGTCGAGGGGGTGTCGATCGAGTCGCTCCAGGAGGGGCCCTCATGGCAATGGCACAGCTTCGGCGACTTCCTCGACCGTCTCGATGGGCGGGTCGCCGTCAATGCCGGGTTTCTCGTGGGTCATTGTGCTCTTCGTCGCTACGTGCTCGGCGAAGAGGCGGTGGAACGGGCATCAACGGCTGACGAGGTCGGGGCAATCGTCGCTCTCCTTCAGCAGTCGCTTGCGGCGGGGGGACTCGGCCTCCCAGTTTCCCGTTCGTACACGCACACAGACGGGGACGGGCGCCCCGTACCGAGCCGGCTGGCCTCCGAAGATGAGGTTCTCACGTTGTGCGACGTCGTCGGACACTACGACGGCACCTCGCTGGAGGCAATCACAGATGGGTGCATCCGCGGTTTCGATGACGAGAGCGCCGAGTTCATCGCCCAGATGAGCGCCCGGGCCCGCCGCCCGCTCAACTGGAACCTGCTGCCCATCGCGTCGGCCATGGCCCCCTATGTCGAAAACCAGCTACGCCCGGCGAACCGAGCGCCGCGACCTCGGTGGACGCGTCGTCGCCCTCTCGATGCCCGTGCCGAGCGACAGCTGCGTGACCCTCGGCTCTTACTGCATCTGGTGGATGGCGCCGGGCTGGGACGAAGTGCTCGGTTTGGACCTGGCCGAGAAGAAGAGGAGACTCGCCGACCCCGCAGTCCGGGCTCGGCTCCTCGAATCGGCACAACGGCCCGATGTCGGTGTCGGGGGCGCAGCGAGTCGAATGGGTTCGTACCGCTTCGGCGCTACCAACGCACCGCAGAACGAAGGGATCGAGGGACGCCTCGTCGCCGAGGTCGCCGCCGAACGGGGCCTCGACGACTTCGCGTGCGTGGTCGAGACCTCCATCGCCGAGGACTTCGACCTCGACTTCTGGCCGCAGCGTCCACGCGACCCCGACAACGATCCGTCGTATCGCCTCCGGTTGTGGGAAAGTCCTGACATCCTCATCGGCGGTTCAGACGCTGGCGCTCACCTCGACCATCTGCTCGGTTCCGCCTACCCGACCCGGTTCTTGGCCGAGGTACTCCGCGGAAATAAACCTCTGCCGCTCGAACGAGAGGTGCGCCTCATGACCGACGTGCCCGCGCGCCTCTTCGGCCTGCGTGATCGCGGGCGGATCGCGGCGGGGTGGCTGGCCGACGTTGCCGTGTTGGATCCCCAAACAGTCGGCAGCGGACCTGTCCGGCGCGCCTACGACCTTCCCGGGGGTGCGTATCGCCTCATGGCGGCTCCCGAAGGCGTGGTCCGGGTCCTCGTCAACGGGGTCGAGACGATGAGAGATGGGGAGCCGACGGGGGCGCGGGCGGGCACGGTTCTCCGCGCGGGGCGTGACACCACTGGCACGGCCACCAGCTGAGGACGGGCGCCCACCCGCTCCTGGGAATCACTCCTGTGATGAATTCCCCCTCGATCGAGGCGGACCGTCATGAACCGGTACGTCGTCCATGGAGCAGGCGCTGTCGGCGCCACGATTGGAGCCCGTCTCTTTGAGGCAGGCGCCGACGTGGTACTCATCGCGCGTGGGCCCCATCTCGAGGCGCTCCGACGAGACGGCCTTCGCTATGGGGATCCCGAACGCACGCGGATTCTGCGGATCCCGGCCGTGGGCCATCCATCGGAGGTCGAATGGGGGAGCAACGACGTGGTGCTCCTCGCCACGAAGTCGCAAGATACGGAGCAGGCGCTCGCCGACTTGGTCGCTGCCGCGCCGGCATCGATCACCCTCGTCTGCGCCCAGAACGGAGTCGAGAACGAGCGACGAGCGCTGCGTCGCTTCGCCAACGTCGCCGGAATGTGTGTGATGCTCCCGGCGACGCACATAGCGCCCGGATCGGTCGATGCCGACTCGCTTCCGGTCGTCGGCGTCCTCGACGTGGGTCTCTATCCCGAGGGGGCAGACGACACCATCGGCGGTGTCGCCGCCGACCTGACTCGGAGCGGCTTCCGATCTGTTGCCGACCCAGTGATCATGCGCTGGAAGTACGAAAAGCTCCTTACCAATTTGTCAACTGCGATTCGGGCGTTGTGCGGTCCCGAGTCTGGGGACGACGAAGAGTCCGCCGCAGCTCGTGCCGGCCTCGTGGTCGCGGTGCGCCATGAGGCACTTGCCTGTTATGAACGCGCCGGCATCGTCGTCCCGACGGCCACCGACCAGGCCCAGCGCTGGGGCGATGCGATTACCATGCGGCCCATCCCCGGACGGCCTCACACGGCAGGATCGGCCTGGCAGAGTTTGGCCCGGAGAACCGGCGATATCGAGACTGACTACCTCAACGGCGAGATCGTCCTGCTCGGTCGGCTCCATGGTGTCGACACGCCAATCAATAGCGCCGTCCAGCGCTTGGCCAACGAGGCCGCCCGCCAGCGCCGCCCCCCCGGGGCCTTCCGTCCGACCGACATAGCCCGGGCAACGAATAGCAGCGAGGCACGGGACCTGCGCTAAGCGGCGTGAAGGGCGTTGTCCTCAGTGCACCCGGTACGTGTGACCCTGGAACAACCGTGGTGGCCACTTGTCGAAGCTCTCCTCACCCTGTCCTTGCTTGGGGTCGTAGCGCTCGCCGGGGCCGGATGGCATGAAGCCCTCCGACAGGTAGTCGGAGATGCCACTGACCACCCAGGCGGTCGGCGTGATGGGCTCCTGCACCCTGTTCTGGATGTACCACTTGCCCTTCGGCCGTTCTCGGGTTTGGCGTTCTTCATGGACCCGGAGCGAGTCTTCGCTCTCGGCTTCCTGTCCGTCGAGGTGACCAGCATGGATATACCAGTTCCGGTCGTAGAATTCGGGGGTGGTGCCATCAATGCGTTGGTTGACCCAGAGCAGTTGCTTGAACGGCATTTGGGACCCGGGCGACACGGGAGCGCTCTCGTCGAAGATCACCGTCTGGTGCACGCGCCAACCTTGGACATGTCCGCAGTTCGCGCTCAGGACCGCGTTTACGGGGTCCGTCGCCACGTACGAACCCGACGAAAGGATCTGTAGTACGGCGTCCACCCGGCGATCCTCCCCGCCAACCGTGACGATGGCGCCCGAGAACACGTTCGGTTCCTGGAGGGTAATGAACACTGCCGTGGTGTCCTTCACCAGGTCAGCGGTGGCCTTGGCCAAGTCGTTCAGGACGTAGTCCTGAAAATCCTTCGTGGTTATGCCCGCGGGCCGTACCAGGGTCCAAATCAACTTGTCCTTTACTTCGGCGCCGGCCGGTCGGGCCGTGCCCCCCTCCGCCTCAGGAGCCATAACGATCATCCCCCTGCATCTGCCTCCCCTTAGAGCGACGACGTCGCTTGTGAATCAGCGGCCAAAATGTAGCTGATCTCATCGCCACGTGCCCGATGTGGAGGTCCAGTGGCTGCGGCTGCTCCTTGTCCCTGAATGTGGCGCCCATGGCAGACGCGATGAACCGATGCTCCAGACCCTGGGTCGGTCGTCCGCTCCACAAGGAGGCCGCATCGACGCCCACTTGACGGCCGTGTCAGACTCCGTTCAATGGACTCGCCGTTGACACGTCCTGCCTGCAATCGTGAAGGCCGCCGACATGACGCCGCTCCTGTAGTGCCCGGACACCTCCAGGGATCATGACCATCCTGCGTTGGTCGCCGCCCGAGCAGTTCGTCCGGGATCAACAGATCGCGCTCCAGGGCCCGGGCGGCCCCTTCGAGGTAGTCGAGGAGGAAGTGCTCGGCGTGCAGCACGAAGTATTCGCGCACCGACTCCCACACCTACGGGCCCTGCTGGCCGAAGGGGTGGCCCGCTTCGGGGATCGTCCCTACCTGATACACGCCGACCGTACCGTTTCCTTCGCTGAGGCGGGGCAACTGGTCGCCAGCACCGCCGAGACGCTGCGAGAGCAGCATGGAATTGGGCCGGGCGACCATGTTGCCATCGCCGCGGCAAACCGCTACGAACACGTGATCGCAGCCTGGTCCGTGATCGTCCTCGGCGCCGTCGTGGTTGAGCTCAACGGTTGGTGGACAGGGCCCGAGCTCGAGCACGGTATTCGCCTCACGGAACCCAAGCTCCTCATTGGCGACGGGCCACGACTGGCCCGGCTGGCGGGCCGCGTGACTGAGCTGCCCCGACGCGACCTCGACGAGGCGTGCCCGAGCTGGTTCGCCGGCCCGGCCACTTTGCCTGACTCGCCGATCGACGAGGACGACCCTTTCGTGATTCTCTTCACGAGCGGGACGACCGGGCGTTCGAAAGGGGCGGTGCTAACCCACCGCAACAATCTTCACTGGATGCAGTCCATTGCGCTGCGCGGCGTGGCCGCAGGTCGGTCAGCAGCTGAAACATGCGAAATCGCCGCCCTGCCGCTGTTCCACATCTCAGGACTCAACTGCCAAGCCATTTCCTCCGTCGGAACGGGCACCAAAATCGTGTACATGCCTCCACCGGGAAAGTGGTCTCCAGAGCAACAGCTCGAGCTGACCCAGCGACACGGGGTGACGACGTGGCGCCTGGTGCCTACACAGGCGTGGCGCCTGCTGGAGTGTCCTGACCTCGGTCGCTATGACCTCACAAGCTTGCGCTCGATTGTCGGCGGCGGTTCAATCTGGGCGCCGGAACTGCTCGAGCAGTTGGCCGTGGCCTTTCCGCAGGCGCGTAGCGGCCTCATGGTCGGTCTCGGCATGACCGAGACCAACGGAACGGGGGCCACGGCGACGATGCCGGGGTTGCTCGAAAAGCCCGGCAACCTGGGCGGCCCTCCGCCGGCCGCCTCGCTGCGAGTCGGCGCCTTCGGGACGGACGAGGAAGTTCCCGACGGCCAGGTCGGTGAAGTGCAGATTCGCAGCGCCTCGGTGTTTGTCGGTTACTACCGCGACCCCGAAGGTACGTCGGCCGCATTGGACCCCGAAGGGTGGTATCGCACCGGCGACCTCGGCTTCATCTCGGACGGCGTACTGTTCCTCGAAGGCCGGCGTGGTGACCTCATCCTCCGAGGCGGCGAGAACATCTATCCGGCCGAGATCGAGTACCGACTCCACGCACATCCCGACATCTCCGATGTTGTCGTTGTGGGCGTCTTGGACCGAGTGCTGGGGGAAGAGGTCAAGGCGGTGGTCGTCCGCCAGCCGGGATCGAGCCTCGACGCGGACGGGGTGCGGGGCTGGGCAGCGGAGGCTCTGGCACCCTTCAAGGTGCCGGCGCAGGTCGAGTTCCGAGAACGGCTGCCCCGCAATGCCGCTGGCAAAGTGATGAAGCACTTGCTGGAAACCGGCGAGTCGGTCCCGTTCGCCGAGGACGGATGACGGCGATCGGGCCTTACAGCGGAAGTGTTACCTCGATCGAACCCGTGGCATGCGACCCTAGTCCGTTGGTGGCGCGAAAATCGATGGCGGTGCGACCAGAATCCGCTATCGATGGCTGCCACGGTGCCGCTCACGAACATCGCGTCCCCGGGGTAGTTGGGGACGCCAAGGCGCGCCTGAAGGACATGCCATCGGGCGTTCGGGCCGAGCCAGTCGCCGATGCAACGCTGCACCAAGCCGAACGTCGTGTGGATGTTCATGAAGATGTCCCGTGAGCCGCGTCGCTCGGCAATGTCGCGATCGTGGTGCGGCTCGTAGTAGTCCGAGGTCATCAACGCCCCCGCCACAATCAACGTCGAAGTAATTGGAACGACGGCGGTCGGAGTCATTTCGCCGACGGACAGGGTCGATGCCAGCACCGTGCCAAGGTCGTCGCGCCTTCCCGTCGCTCCGAGCGTTGTGCCAGCAGCGGTTTCGTCGGCCGCTGGCTGGCCGGCGCGGCGGTGGTCAGCAGTGGGGCGAAACTTCATGACCACCAAGCGACTCTGGCCGACAGGCTCGTTCCCGACGAGGAAGTCCTGACGAGATGTCACGAACCGGCCCGGCCCCAGTGCGGTCGACTTCTCGTCGCTTACCGACTCGAGCATCATCGTGGATCGGACATCCTCGCCCAGTACGAGCGACCGGATCTGCGATAGGTCGGCCGCCACGACAACGGCAGAGGTGAAACCGTCAGCTTCGAGTGTCTCAAATGCGCGGCCGATTGGGTCTTCAACATCACGATGGTACTGAAGGCCTGGCTTGGTCCAGACGTCGAGCATCGCCAGCGGACTGATGATCCGCCCGAAGGACGACCGCTCCGCCACTGACTCGTCTAAGTAGACCGGATTGGTGACTCCCATGGCGTCACACCAGCGTCGCTGCATGGGCAGGTTGACCGGATCGCGAGATTCGTGGAACGGCACGGCGCGGTCCAAGTCGAACAAGGCCTGAACGTTACCAAGGATGCAAAAACCGGGAGCGACCAGCTCGGTGGCCCCTCCTGGGCGGACAGTGCGTCTCGCCGCCCGTGAGCACGTAGCGATGCGGGCTCCGGAGCGACGATGTGTCATCTCGGAGCGGGTAACGGGTTTCACCTGGCCCGTTTCGCCGGACTTCTACGCTTGAGGGGCGGTTGGTGGCGCCGCCGAGCAGAGGAATTCGAGGACGGCGGCGGTGTAGGGCTCCATTGCCTCGTACCGAACGCCGTGTCCAGTGTCGAGTTGTACGTCCCTCAGGGTGGGGTCCAGTTGGTGCGCCTCCTCGGCCGTCTCGGCGGTGACGAGGCCGCTCGTGCCCCACAGGAGGAGGACCGGGCAGCGGAACCTTCTCACATCTTGCTGCCACGGCGCGCCCAAAAGACGGCCGATTCCCCTCGCCATTTCCGGCGGACGGTATTGACGTTTCGATTCCTCCCAGTAGATCAAATCCTCGGGATGCGCCGGCCGTCCTCCGGATCGCTCGGGCGAACCGGCGGGTGCCTCCATGGCACGTCGGGCGAGAGCCATGACTTCCGCCAGCCGGGCTTCCGTCATCCACCCGGGGTCCTCGAGGACTGCTGCACGGAAGAGATCGGGGCGTTCGGCGATAGCCGCACTCACAGTAGCGGCACCCATGGAGTGGCCCATGGCGAGCGTCGGTGCGAGCCCAAGCGTCTCGATGACGGTGATGAGATCCGCGGCCGGGGCGGGACCTCCGTCGCTCGCCGTGTCGGACCTCCCGTGCGATCGAGCATCGTAGGCGATGATGTCGAACGATTCCTCTAATGCCGACGCAACCCTGGTCCAGCACCGTCCGTTGTCACTCGACCCATGGGCGAGGACGAGACTCGGGCCCTTCCCTCGCCGGTAGTAATGCAATGTCGCGTCATCGGCCGTACGCAGTTCGCCGTCTGTCCACTCGCTGACCATTTCCAAAGATCCGTTCAGAATCAGGGTTCGGAGATACCTCCTCTGCGACCCTAGGCCATGGTGCCGTACGGATAGTGGCGCGCGGGGAATGACAATGAAGCCGATGGCTCGTGAACTGTTGGATCGAAAAAGGGTCGAGCTTGGATGTCGTCGACTTGTCCGTCGCCAGGTTCACTCCGGCGTGGCGTACCGGAGGCCGTGCCCGAATCGGAAAACGGGATCAACGGTGTCGAACGGCACGTCGCTCCTGCTCTCGATGACGGCCTCCATCGAGCGGGGCAGGTCAAAGGGAAGGTTTCCCTCTGGCAACGCCTCGCCGAACAGAACGTCGAGAAGCGCGCTCTCGGCGATACCGTAGTTCGCAACAATGGCAGCAGCATCATCGACAAGCGTGCCCAGTACGGCAGGACGCTCGAAGTGGATGTCGATGACGGTCGGGACAGACTGGCAGATTGCACCGATCCGCTCGAGCTCCTCCGGCGGGAATTCGAGAGACCCGCCATGGAAGTTCTCTGCCATCCCGCCTCGGCCGTTCGGGGTCCAGGGCGTCTTGAGGCGAATGAGGGCGACGTCGGCCTCAGAGGGATGGTCGACGATAGTGGCATAAAGAGCCAGTGTCTCCTTCGCGAATCCTTCTCCGTACGCCTGCACGCCGCGCGACATCGGGAGCGTCCTGGGCTCGAATGCCGACGGTTCGTTCGTCAGGAGGGTGACCGCCTGCTGCTGCGCTCGCAGGCCGGCAGCGCGGAACGCTGCGTCTCCTAACACGAGAGCCGCCCGGTCCTCGTCGACGAAGGGCTGATCGAACAACCCAAGGACGAACTTCTCCCGGAGAAGGCGCTTGGCGGATCGGTCAATCCGCGACTCAGCCACTTGTCCGGACTTCACGAGCCTGGCGAGGCGGTCGCTGCAGTATTCGCCTCCGAACTGGTCGACCCCGGCGTCGAGCAGCTTCATCAGACGCTGGTCCTCATCGAGGTGCTCAACGCCCCATGCCTTGGCACGGCCGATGTCGCCGCCGCCCGGCTTGTCATTGACAAGACCCCAGTCGGTGCAGACGATGCCGTCGAATCCGAGTTCTTCACGGAGGAGGCCCGTAATGACGGACTTGTTGTAACTGAACCCGACCTCCTTGTGCTCGGTTCCGACCGGCATGCCGTAGTAAGGCATGATCTGTGAAGTTCCCGCCTTTATAGCGGCACGGAACGGCTCGAGGTGGTAGTCAAAGTTGTCGCCCGGATAGACCTGCTCTCGACCCCACGGAAAGTGCGGGTCCTCACCGTCCTTCTGGGGGCCGCCACCCGGGAAGTGCTTTGTCATGGTGGCGACCGAATCGCTCCCCAGCATTTCAGTCTGAAAGCCGCGGATGTACGCCGCGGCCAAGCGTGAGGTCAAGTCAGCGTCTTCACCGAACGTGGAGCTGATCCGGGGCCAGCGCGGTTCGGTCGCCAAGTCAATCTGGGGATGAAGCGCCACCCGAAGCCCGACCGCAACGTACTCCTGCCTGGCGATGTCGGCGAACTGGCGCACCAACTCCTCGGATCCGATCGCCGCCAGACCGAGGGGCTCGGGCCACTGCGAGAACGGACCCGCGATGACCGACGCCAGGGGGTTGTCGGTGAAGTGGTGGCGGGGGTCCGATGACAGGGTCACCGGGATGGCCAGCGGATGCGCGGCCGCGACGCGCTGCAGAGCGTTGTGCCACTGTGCGAAAGAGCGACCGTCGGGCAGCGAGGCGAACACGCTGAAGTGCCGGAGACCGTAGTCGGCGATCATCTTCTGCGGCGGTTTCAGAGGGAATATGTCATTGGCGGTGTCGACGTCGCCTGCATACGACATGGCGTGGAACAGCAGCCCGACTTTGTCGTGCAAGGACATTCGCTCGTAGAGGTCCCCGATGCGCTGCTCCACGGAGAGTTGCGGGTCCTGATAGGGGTAGTGGGGGATCGATACGTCAGACACCATTCCTCCTCGTCATGATGGCGCGATCTTTCAAGTAAGTCGCGGGCATGGCGATCACCTCGGAGGTTAGCGCCAAAGATGCACCCTCGCCAGGATTACGTCGCGCGAGTGACCGGACAATGGCACGGCGAGCTGCTTGGTTTGTGGTGAATCCTTCTGCAAGCTTGGCGAGGCGGTCTCCAAAATGATCGTCACCGGACTCGACTGGGCGGGCGCCACAGGCGCAGGGAATTCATCCGAGCGGTCGCTGTGTTTAAACCTTCTCGGCGGGATAGACGACGCCAAGCTGTCTGCGGATTTCATCGAGGATCTCTTGAAGTAAAAGGGTCTCACCATGAGGCATGCGGGGGCTCTCGGTGAGGCCGGCACTGACGCACCAATTAACCTCGGCAATCTCGAACCGTAATCCGTCGCCTTCCCAATCGGTATCGAAAATCTCCCAGCCCGCTGAATCGTTGCCAATCCTCAGCTGCCTTGGGCAGTGCATGAAGGCCGGGATCTCGATAATGCCGTCCGTCCCGGCAATACGTGCCGTACCTCGAAGCGACGTCCGAATCGAACTCTTGACGAGCGATAGTCCCCCTTCGGGGTGATGGAGCACGGCGACGACATCCTCGTCTACGCCAGTGGTCCCCACGTTTCCCTCGGCTGTCACCCGATCAGGTGCTCCGAAGACGAGGGTACTCAGTTGGACGGGGTAAATGCCGAGATCGAGAAGGGATCCTCCACCTTCCGCGAGATCGAAGAGCCGGTGGCCCGGGTCGATCTCAACCCGGGAGCCCAAATCAGCCTCAACCAAGAGTGGCTGACCGATGCGCCCTTCGCCGAGTAGCTGCCGTAAGAGATCGTAGGGCGGGAGAAAACGTGACCACAGGGCTTCCATGATGAAGAGGCCGGTGCGCCGGGCAACCTCGAATACGTGGCGCGCCTGTGGAGCATTGAGCGTGAAGGGTTTTTCACAAAGAACGTGCTTTCCCGCCTCGAGGTAGGCAATGCAGTCGGCAGCGTGGCGCGAATGGGGAGTGGCGACATAGACGACATCGATCTCAGTGTCCTGGGCGAGTGCCTCGTAACTCCCGTAGGCGTGGGCAATCCCGAATTGATTCCGCGAACTGGCTGGCCCTTTGCTCGGTGCGGGAGGCGACGGCGACGATTTCGCTGCCCTCGACCAGTGACATCGACCGAGCGAATCTGGCGGCAATGCCACCGGTGGCGGCGATTCCCCAGCGAATCTTGCCCCTCGTCATCGGCCCACCGATCCCACACCCCCACCGAGGAACTGGATTAGGTAGCTATTCAAGCGATCTTCACGGCGGCCTCTGAGCGGAGGCGGTGGTCTGTGTCTGAGGGCATGTGTGAAGGCATGCAGCACAGTGTAAAGCCGACGTCTGATGTACGCTCAAAAGGTGCATTCCAACCGCAATTCTGGGCACGGACAGCCCCCTGCGATAGTCGGCCGTGCTTACGAAGGAAGCGAGACAGGGTCCCATCTCGCTCGTCGACGATGACGGCCGACGAGCATCCGGTCGCCCAGGACTTGGCCAAAATGGGGTTCCGCCAGATTGTCCAATTCATCGAGTCGCAAGACACCGCTCCGACGATCGAGGCCATGGATACAGCGGATATTTTCCGCAGATTCCCTGAGTTGGCGAACGTCGGTGTTCGAGACGTCACGATCGACGGAACGCACGGCGATATCCCAGGGCGTATCTACACAAGTAGTGACGCCGCCACGATCGGGTTCGTGTGGGTGCATGGGGGGGCCTTCATCGGCGGTGGGCTCGAGATGCCCGAGGCCCACTGGGCGTCGCTCGCGGTCGCGTCGCGGGGGTTCTCAGTTTTGTCGCTCGACTATCACAAGGCGCTCCGAGGGGTGCACTTCCCAGTCCCGTCCGACGACGTTCTTGACGGGTGGCGGTGGGCCACAACTCATGCAGACCAGCTCGGTGTGGCACCCGAAAACCTCCATCTAGGTGGTGCCAGCGCAGGCGGAAACCTGGTGGCCGGCGTCACCAAACGATTGCGCGACGGGGCGGGGCCGCTTCCCGCATCGCTGGTGCTCGTATACCCGATCGTCCATCCTGAATTGCCGCCTCTTCCGTCAGAGTTAGTGGAAATGATGGCAACGGATGAACGAGCATCATCTTTTCCGGCTGAGTCAGTGCGTGAGATGAACCTCCAGTACGCCGGACCGGAAGGTGCTCTGAGCGATCCGTACGCCTTTGCGGCAAATGGCCATTTGTCCGGCCAGCCGCCGGTCTTCATACTGAACTCCGAGGCCGACTATTTACGGGCCTCTGGTGAGGCGTACGGAGATGGTCTCCGTAACGCGGGCGTCGAGGTCACCGTGGCGACGGAGCGTGGGACGCATCACGGCCATCTCAGCGGGCCGGACGAACCGGGTGCGATCTCCAGCATCGACCGGCTGACGAAATGGCTTCAGGAACACCACCGCAGTGGGCGAGTCGTCGAAGACGAGTAGCCGTCATGGGCGCAATTGAAGTGTCCGGACCTGTCAGTTCGACCGGAGGGTTCTACCTCGAAAGCACCTCCCTCCTGGGAAATTATCTTGCGAGTGGCTGATTTGATGCAAGTCACGGCGGTCCTGCCTGAGCAAGGACGAGGGGTGCGGAGCGGTTCCTTTCGTTCACACGCGCCGACCTTGGCACCGAGCAGAGGACATCGAGAACCGTGGGGCGTAGGGTTCCGTTGCTCCTATCGGACATGGAGTCCGGTAGGCGATTTGTTTATTAGCTGAAAGCGGGGGACTGATGGAGCGGGTGTCATTCAACGATGGCTGGAGCGTCCGGCCGAAGGTCAGTACGTTCCTGGAGCGAGGGGGCCTGATTGCTTCGTGGGTGCCGGTGCTGTTGCCGCATGACGTGATGATCGACGCGGACGCGTAGTCCTTCGGAGGGTCCCGGCAATGCGTACTTTCCCGGCGGTACGTGGGAGTACCAGAAGAAGTTCGAAGTGCCGACGCAACACCGCGGGAAGCGAGTATTCGTGGAATTCGAAGGCGTGTATCGCGACGCGTTAGTAACGGTAAACGGGAGTTTCGCCGGTCACCACTCTTACGGGTACACGGGTTTTGCTCTTACCATCGATCATCTGGTCCATTACGGTGAGGAGAACGAGATCCGGGTGGAGGTCACGGCGCAGGAGGATGCCCGCTGGTACTCGGGTGCGGGGATCTACAGAAACGTGAAGTTGGTGGTGGGCGAGCCTGTGCATCTCGCGTTGGACAGTCTGTGGGTGAGGACGCCTGAGATCGATGACGACCTTGCGATCGTTGTGGTGACTGCGCTCCTCGAGAACGACGGGGTCGTGACCGTACCGGTCTTGGTGGAGACCCGGATTCTTGATGATCGAGGCGTCGTCGTCGCTTCCGAAGTGTCGCCGATGACGAGCTTCCCGCGGCGGGCGGGAAAGGTGCGGCAGCGGTTGGCTGTGCCCGACCCGCGCCGTTGGAGTGTGGCGGTGCCGGACCTGTACACGTGCCAGGTCGTGGTCCGCGACCAGGACGGTGTTGTGGTCGATCGAGATGGGACCACCTTCGGGATCCGGTCCTTGCAGCTCGATCCTGTTCGGGGCCTTCGGATCAACGGTGAAGTTGTGAAACTCCGAGGGGCGTGTATCCATCACGACAACGGAGTGATCGGGGCGGCAACGGTCGAACGCGCCGACGAACGCCGCATCGAGATCCTGAAGGCGTCGGGGTTTAACGCCATTCGCAGTGCACACAATCCGGCAAGTAAAGCACTCCTCGAGGCCTGCGACCGGCTCGGGATGCTCGTGATGGACGAAGCCTTCGATATGTGGACACAACCGAAGATGCGCAACGACTACGCCCGCGTGTTCGCAGAGTCGTGGGAGGCCGACATTGACGCTATGGTCCGGAAGGATCGCAACCATCCGAGCGTCGTTCTCTATTCTATCGGGAACGAGATTCCCGATACCGGTAATCCGACGGGCGCCGACCTCGGACGTGCTTTGGCCGAACGGATCCGTGCCCTCGACGACACCCGCTATGTCACCAACGGTATCAACCCCATCATCTCGGTCGGCATCCAGACCATCATCGAGATGGCCGCGCCGGTCCGTCGGCGATGAAGCCGACGCCGGAGAAGAAAACGCTGGGGTAAACACGATCATGCAGCGGTTACGTGCTGCTCTGCCCATCCTCTTGCAATCCGATGCGGTGGCCGAGAGACTCGACGAACCGTATTCCTACCTCGATGTTGCCGGTTACAACTACAGCGACTCGCGCTACGAGGTAGACGGCAATCGAATGCCGAACCGGCTCATTGTCGGCAGCGAGACCCATAACACCAACATTGCCCAGAATTGGCCGAAGGTGCTGGAACTGGCCCACGTGATTGGTGACTTCACCTGGACCGGTTGGGACTACCTCGGAGAGGTCGGCCTCGGCCGCGTCGAGTACGGCGATAGACGGAGGCTTGCTGATGGGCGATTACCCGTGGCTCGCCAGCTGGTGCGCCGACATCGACATCACAGGTCAAAGGCGAGCGCTGTCCTATCTCCGCGAGACCGTGTTCGGGCTCCGCTCCGAGCCGTACATTTCTGTGCGGGACCCGAAGCGGCATGGCGCGTCGGCGACGCATCTGGGGTTGGCCGGAGAACCTTGGCTCGAGGGCCTGGCTTCCTGGTCGTGGCCCGGCTTCGAAGGGCGCCCGGTCACGGTCGACGTCATGAGTGACGCCGACGAGGTGGAGCTGCTGGTAAACGGCACCTCTCTCGGTCGGCAGCCGGCAGGGCAGTCGCATCGCTTCCGCACCACATTCGAGACGACTTTCGAGCCGGGCGAGATCGTCGCGGTGGCTTATTGGAGAGGGGGCCGAGGTAGCCCGCACGCACCCTGCAATCTGGCAGCGGGCTGGTTGGGCTCGACGTGCGGGTTGATCGATTGGAGATCCGCGCCGACGACACCGACCTTGGCTACATGGATATCACCCTCGTTGACGGAGAGGGTCGATTGCACCACGTCGAGGATCGGGCCATCACCGTTGAGGTAGAAGGGTCCGGCGAGTTAATGGGTCTGGGCAGTGCGAACCCTCGCACCGAGGAGCCGTTCGGCGAATCGACCCACAACACGTTCCACGGTCGAGCTCTCGCAGTGGTGCGGCCAACTGCGCCCGGCACGGTCACGGTGACAGTGACTGCCTCCGGTCTTGCTCCCCGGCATGTGACGATCGAGGCGCGATAGTCAGCGCTGCCGAAAGCGAGATTTTCCGATGATGTCGACGCACACATCGAGGCCACCGAGCCCCGTTGCAACCGCACGCTGGATTTGCTCGGGGTGGGTCATGTCGGCCAACACGCCAAAGGCGTTGCCATCAACCGCTTCGATCTCCTAAACGGTTTCGAGACCGCGTCCTTCCTCCGAGTCGATGCAGGCCACAGAGACTCCGGCGTTGGCCACGTTGAGCGCGGTGGCACGTCTGTGACCACCGCGCTCGGGAATGTACCCGATTGCCCTCTCTCCGTCCAATGCATTTGGCCGGGCTCGTCAGCCGGCGAAAGTCATCCGCTCTCGCTCATGACGCGGGCGAAGAGACCAAGGTGCCGCACGCCGGCTTTCCGGCCGGAACGAATGACTTACCCTTGACCTCGAGAATCGTCTCACATTGCGTCTTGGGCACACCGGCCAGGGTTCCAAAGTGGGTGAAGTTGTCGCCCGGGGCCGCTATCAGTCCCCCGGCGGTGTACCCATTGACCTTGCGCAGGTTGGTGATGAAAGCGCTGCGTGTCGGGTTCTTCCCTGCCAGTTGCAAGCCCTTGATCATGAGGTCGGCGGCCTCATACTCAAAGTCAATGTTGAGGCTAGGAATGCCACCGGGCCAGGTGGTGTACTTCTTGAGGTTGCTGAGGAAGGTCTTGACGGGAGGAGCGATGTCGCTACCCAAGACGTTGATTGTGGCCCCGGTGTAGGTGCCCTGCATGGCCGCCAAGGCGGTCGGCTGATCGAGCAGGGACTGGTCGTAGCTGGTGGCACAGTCTTCTTTGGCCTTGAGGCCGGCCTGCTTGATAGCCGTCGCCACGGCGATACAGGTAGAGAGGAGACTGAGCACCACCACGCCGTTGCATCCCTTTGACTTCATTTCGAGGGCGAAGGTCGTGAAGTTGACGTCGCCGATGGGAACGATGTCCTCGAGGCATTTGCTGACCCCGAGGGGTTTGGCCGCGCTAAAAGCGGCGTTGGCAGCCTGGATAGCGCTCGGGACATTCGCCACCACCTGGGCCAACTTGGTGATGCCAATCGTCTTGTAGGCCGCTTCGCCCTCGTTGTAGCTGTAGTTCCTTCCATTGATGGGCGCGGTGAGGGTGCCGTCCACACTGAACATGTTCGAGTTCTGTTTTTGGCCCCACTCGGGGCCGTCTTCGGCCGCTCCGGTGACGGGGATCTTCTGGGCGCTCAGATAGTTGGCGCCCCCAAAGGCGATCGAGGAATTGTCGATGATGCCGAACACACCTTTGTCTTCGACCAGGGTCTGCGCCGCCGAAAGGTTGCCGCTGGGCGTCGATTGGTCATCTTCGACCACGAGCTGCAATTGGCGTCCGTCCACACCGCCGGCTGCGTTCTGGGCGTCGATGCGGGCTTCGGCCCCGACCTCACTGCCGCCATAGCTCGATGCGCCCGCACCGGTGTCGTCGGTGATCAAACCGATGACGATCGGCGGCTTGGCGGCCGAGACGGCTGCTCCCGATACACCTACAAGAACTCCCGTCAGACAAAAGATCACGGTACTTAGGCGCAACGCCTTCATTCCCGTCCACATGGACGACCCCCTTATAAATGGCCGATTACTCGCTAGTCTGGCCTTCCGCTCGGAGCATAATGAGATTCCGCTGCAACGGCAAGAGATACCCTCGGTCTAGCCGCCCCTCCGTCCGCCACGTGGATGAGACGTCGCCGGGGAGCATGAGCTCAGGCGTCGTAGAGGCGCACACCAATGGGGAAACAGGTGCCGACCGAGGAACCGGAGCATCTGTCCGAGCACCTCGCCGAGGGCGAGAAGTGCAAGTGGTCGGCGTGGCTCATCGAAGTCGCGCAGCGGGAGGGGAACGCGAAGAGCCATGGCGACGATTGGCTCTGCGTGTTCGCCAGTCCGTCGGTGAAGGTCACGTGTCCCGACATCCCCTTGAGCGAACGGACCATGATCTTTGCGCGCGTCAGGCCGTCGGTACGGACGTCCGGAGCCACTCGACGACTGCGGACACGTCCTTGGTTCCAGCACCTGTCTCATTCGCCTTATCGAATGCTTGCAGCGCCGCCAGTGCCGTTTCGAGCCGTATCCCGAGTGACTGTCCCTCGGCGATGCCATAAGCCAAGTCCTTGCGCATGAGGTCGAGTTCGAAGTGCACGCTGTAGTCACTCGATGCCATGCGGGCGGCGAGCATCTTGACCAACGGGCTCCCGGGAGCACCTTCAGTCAGGACCGTCAGAGCTGCGTCACTGGGGAGTGAGCTGCGCTCGATGAGCGCTACCGCCTCTGCGAGTGATGCGGCCTGAACACCACAAAGGAAATTATTCACCAGCTTGAGGAAGGCGCCGCTCCCGTGGGGTCCTAGGTGGACGGCCCCGCGACCCATGGCGTCGAGGACCGGGCGGGCGCGCTCGAGCGTCTCGACCGCGCCTCCCACCAAGAACAGCAGTTCCCCGGATGCGGCCTGCATCTTGCTCCCGGTCACGGGTGCTTCGAGGAACGCACATCCGTGTGATTCCACCGCCTGTGCCAGGCGACGAATCCAGTCCGATGACAGCGTGCTGCATTCGATCAGGATCGCTCCAGGCTTAGATGCATTGAGGGCACCGCGCTCACCGAGCCATACGTCCCGAGACGCATCGTCATCTGCGACCATGGCAACAATCACGTCCGCGTCCAGCGCGGCCAGGCGTGGTGAGATTGCGAGTGAGGCACCGCTCGTCACGAAAGGCAGTGCGCGTTCGGGGTTACGGTTGAAAAGGGTTAGCGGGAAGCCAGCGTCAATGAGCCGCCTCGCCATGCCGGAGCCCATCACGCCGAGGCCCATGAGCGCCACCTGCGTAACTCTTTCTTCGGTCGAGCGCTTCACCAGGCGACCCCGTGGAGTGGTGTTCGCGGCAGACCCACCATCCATGACGTTGGCGACCCGGTTCCCAACCAGTGCGTCATGCGTCCCCCCTCACAAAAGTTGGTCACGGTGACACTATCTTTGATCGTCAGGGATCTAGCCCTGTGTGTGGCTCCATGAAAGCGTTACCCCGATCTCTTTGGCGTAGCAGCCACCGACTGCGGCTCTAGCATCATGGTTTCTCCGTAGCGCGCCGACTGCGCCGGGGCTGCCGAGATTTGGCCGGCACGGACCCGGGCTTACACCACTCGATACGCCGCCCCCTGGATTACCCGGGGCGGCCAGCGATCGAAATGTTCCTCGCTGAAAAGGTCCTTGGGGTCGTACCGCTCGCCGACGATGGGGAGCGCCGAGGGAAACGTCAGGTCGGCAAAGCCGTTAATGACCCAGGCGGTCGCCGTAATAGCCTCGAGGACCCGGTTTTGGATGTACCAGCGCTGCATTCCCCGCGCTTCCATCTCCCTTCGGTTTTGACGACTTTCCTCAGTTTCGGCGTCCTGACCGTCAGGATGACCTCCATGGATATACCAGTTCCGGCTGTAGAAATCAGGCGTGAGGCCGTCGATGCGCTGGTTCATCCAAAGGGTCTGCACGAAGGGTGAAGGCTTTCCGATGGGGACCTCGGGACTGTCGTCGTCGATCGTCGTGGGCTTCACGCGCCAACCCTGTACATGCCCGCAGTTCGCAGCAAGGACGGCGTTGACCGGATCGGTTGCCACGTAGGAATCCGCCGAGATGAGTTGCACCGCGGCATCGACCCGTTGCTCGGTCTCACCAACCCTGACTAGCGCTCCTGAGAAAGCGTGCCGTTCCTGAAGCGTCACCCTGACCTGGGTGGTCCCACTGACGAGCGAAGCGCTGGCTTGAGCCAATTCCTCCAGCACGTACTGCTGGAACTCAGTGAAACCAGTACCCTCGGGCCGCACCAGCGTCCATACAAGCTTGTCCCCGACCGCTGCCGGTGACGCGTGCCCACCACCTCCCGAATCGGAACCAGCGAAGCCGGGCGATTCGGAACCGCCACCATTACTCACCATTCGTCTACCCCCAGTTGAATTTCGACAGTTTGCACAATATTCATGCCGCTGAGATTCGACCCCCAGCGAATGGTGGCCATTCTTGCATGCATCTAGACATCAGACGTCTGATCTTCTATGTTGGGATTGGTGCCAACGCTGGCTTCTTCTCGTTCGCTCGCCGAGATCGTCGCCGAAAGTGTGCTCGATGAGATAGTGAGCGGTCGACTCGTACCAGCTGAAACGTTGCTACCCGAGGCTGAGCTGGCATCGTCGTACGGTGTGAGTCGGCTGACCGTCCGCGAGGCGGTTAAGCGGCTGGTCCACATTGGGGTTGTCGAAGTGCGACGAGGCCATGGAACATTCGTCTGCGAAGTCGACCGGTGGTCTCCGCTGGAGCCTCAACTCCTTGAGGCCCGGGTCCGGCACGAAGGTCCTCGGCAATCGGTGCGCCTTCTGCTCGAGGCACGCCGGGCGGTCGAGCGCGCCGCGGCGGAGTTGGCCGCCCGGCGCCGCACCCAGAGTGATCTTGCCGCCATGCATGGCGCGTTGGAGCGGATGGGTGCCGCTTCGGAGGAGGGCGTATTTGCCCGCGCCGACCTAGATTTTCACGGCGCACTGTTCGAGGCGGCCGGCAATCCGTACCTGGGTGTGCTGCTGCAACCTTTGCAGCACCTCCTCCACGAGCATCGCGTGCTCACGTCGTCGGCTGCCCCCGCTCGGCGGCACGCTGTAGCGGCGCACCGGGCGATTGTTGACGCGGTGGAGGGACGTGACGTTGAGGGCGCTGGTCGGAAAATGGTGGCCCACATCGATCAGACGAGCACCGACGTACTGCGGTACGGCCTCGCGACGGAGGAGGAGGGTGTCTGAGATTGAGAGCGCAAAGGTCGTTGCGGGCCGGTCCGAACTATCGCGACTGGGCGTCGTAACCCAGCCTGGTCCGGCCACGTCGCCGCACCGGTTCCCTGACGGAGGCGCCTGGCGAATCGAGATCCCATCAGTTGAGGGTGTCGAGCCGCTGCGGGCCGTCCTTGCAGAGGCCCGGACACTCAAGGTGCCAGTGCACCGGGTGAGCCAGGGGAGCGGGGTGATGATGCTTTCCGACGCCGAAATCACCGAGATGCTCCATCTCGCCCACGAAGCATCAGCCGAGCTATCGCTCTTCCTCGGACCTCGAGGTACATGGGACATCGGGGCGGCCACGACTTCTTCCTCAGGTGGCGCCGGCCCTCGGGCACGCGGGAATGCTCAGCTGGGTCAGTGTCTCGAGGACATGCGTCGGGCGGCTGAGCTCGGCATCCGCAACGTCTTGGTAGCCGACGAGGGGGTCTTGTGGGCGGGACATCGATTGCGGACCTCCGGCGACCTGCCCGCCGATTTCCGTTTCAAGGTCAGCGTGCTCATCGGCCCAGTCAATCCCCTTGGTTTCCAGGTCACGGCCGCGCTCGGCGGCGACTCCATCAACGTTCCGAGTGACCTGACCCTAGAGCACCTGGCGGAGGTGCGAGCATTGTCGCCGGCGACCATCGACATGTATGTCGAAGCGCCCGACGACATCGGGGGATTCGTCCGGCTCTATGACGCGGCGGAGTTGATTCGCGTGGCTGCGCCCATCTATCTGAAGTTCGGTCTGCGGAACTCTCCGCCCATCTACCCGATCGGACGCCACCTCGCCGTTATGGCAGTGGCCACCGGACGCGAGCGTGTGCGTCGGGCTCGGCTCACCCTCGATATTCTTGATCGGCTCGGCGGGCCGCCACTGCCCATGTCGCCTCTGGGTGATCCTTCGCTTCCCGTATCTGCGCGGTTCGAATTGGCATGATCGCTGTGGAGCAGCTGACGGCGCCACTGACCCATCACGGCGAGGGCCCGATCTGGGATCCTCTTGTTGGGTGTCTGCGCTGGGTCGATATGTTGCGTGGTGATGTTCTGACCTTGGCCGCCGACGGCAGCGTCGATCGACTCCGTGTGGCTACGGTAGCTAGTGCGGTCAGACCGCGACGAGGCGGTGGCCTGGTAGTGGCGGTTGAACGCGGCTTCGCCTTAATCGACGCCGATGGTTCTATCCGAACCCTTCCCCAAATCTGGGACGATCCGACTGTTCGCATGAACGACGGGGCCTGCGACCCTCAGGGTCGCTTCTACTGTGGTTCCATGGCCTACGACGAGGCCCCGGGGCGTGGCTCGCTGTACCGCCTTGACCCCGATGACTCCGCCACAGTTGTACTCACTGGGCTTACTATTTCCAATGGGCTGGCATGGACGAGTAGCGGGCTTGAGGCCCTCTACGTCGACACCCCGACGCGGTGTATCGACGTTCTGGCGTTTGATCCCGATGCCGGTACGTTTCGTGAGCGTCGGGTGCTGGCGAAGATCGACGCCGACCATGGCATGCCCGATGGGATCGCCCTCGACGAAGACGGGGCGGTGTGGGTCGCGCTGTGGGAAGGAGGAGCAGTGCACCGCTATCTGCCCGACGGGTCGCTCGACGCTGTGCTCGAACTCCCGGTCCGCAACGTGACAGCGTGCGCCTTGGCCAACGGAGACCTGTTCATCACCACCTCGGCTCAGGGCGACTCGTCCCCGGCTGCCGGCGCTGTCTTTCGCGCGGCCGTCGGGGTCGGCGGCGCACCGATCGGGTCCTTCGCCGGATGACCGAGACGACCCCGACGGAGATCGAAGCCACCCTGGCCGGCGTGGCCTCCGCGGCGTTGGCCTTTGGCGAGCTCCCATTCGCCGAGCGGGCAGCGATGCTCCGAACGCTCGCCGATCGCATTGAACGCAGTGCCGACGATCTTGTACCGGTCGCCCAATCAGAGTCACACCTTCCGGCCGAACGGCTAATCGGCGAGGTCGCACGCACGACCGGCCAACTCCGGTTCTTGGCCGACGTCGTACTCGACGGAGCATGGCTCGAAGCCACCATCGACACCGCCGATCCCGCAGCGCCAGGTCTGCGCCCCGCCGTCCGCTCTCTCCGCGTTCCCCTCGGCCCGGCTCTCGTGTTTGCAGCGAGCAATTTTCCCTTCGCCTTCTCTGTGGCCGGGGGTGACACCGCCTCGGCGTTGGCCGCGGGCTGCCCCGTGGTCCTCAAGACACATCCCGGTCACCCTGAGCTTTCGGCGCGTGTGGGGACGATCGTCCAAGGAGTCTTTGGACCGGCCTTTGCCCTCATCGACGGGGTCGAGGCCGGTCGCCGGGCCATCGTGGACCCTCGCGTGAAGGTGGCTGCATTCACCGGGTCCACCGTGGGTGGTCGGGCTCTGTTCGACCTCGCGGTGGGTCGTGACGATCCGATCCCGTTCTACGGGGAGCTGGGGAGTGTCAATCCTGCCTTCGTCTCTCCGGGAGCGGCCGCCGCCCGCCCGGCTCAGATCGCCGCCGACTTCGTCGGCTCCTTCACGCTCGGCGTAGGGCAGTTCTGCACGAAGCCGGGCCTGCTCTTCGTCCCTGCCGGATCGACCCTGTTGCGCGAGACAGTTGCTTCCGCCACCGGTGTCGCCGGTGCGCCGTTGCTCGGTGACTGGGTCCGACAGGGCCACGCCGCCCGCCTGGCTCACCTGCGTGGAGCCCCCGGGATACAGGTGGCACTCGAAGGTGGGGGAGCGACGGGCGACGTCCGGCCGACCGTCTTGTCGACCACTCTCACACAGCTCCTCGAAGGCCCGAGCCACCTGGTCGAAGAGTGCTTTGGTCCGACGGCGATCGTGGTCGAGTACGCGGACGTTGCTGACTTGCCGAGGGTGGCTCTCGCCATCGGGGGATCGCTTACGGCCAGCCTCCATGTCGAGACCAACGAGACCGACACACTGCTGCCGCTGGCCGCTGCCCTCCAATCGGTAGCCGGACGAGTGGTATGGAACGGCTGGACTACCGGCGTCCGGGTCTCCTGGGCCATGCAGCACGGGGGACCGTGGCCCGCCAGCACCTTCGCCGGGTCTACATCGGTCGGGGCTGCCAGCATCTTGCGATTCGTGCGGCCCCTTGCATTCCAAAACGCACCCGAGCCCTATCTGCCGATCGCCCTGCGTGATCGCAACGAACTCGGTATTCCACGGCGTATCGACGGCGTGATCACCACGAACGACGTGCATGGAACACCGGTATGAAGATAAGCAAGATCACGACCCACGTGGTTGGCACCCCATGGCGTGACCTGACGTACGTCCAGGTCCACACAGACGAAGGCGTGACCGGTGTTGGCGAGACTCGGATGCTGAGTCACACCCAAGCCCTGTTGGGTTACCTGGTCGAAGCCGAGAGGAACCATATTCTCGGCAGCGACCCCTTTGACATTGAGTCGCTCGTCCTGCGGATGAAGTTCGGAGACTACGGTCGGTCGGGCGAGATCGTGATGAGCGGCATTGCCTGCGTCGAGATGGCCTGCTGGGACATAATGGGCAAAGTTCTCGAGCAGCCGGTCTGGCGCCTCCTCGGAGGCAAGGTCCGCGACCGGATCAAGGCGTATGCCAACGGCTGGTACACAGTTGAGCGCACGCCTGCGGAGTTCCATGCAGCCGCCCAGACAGTTGTCGAGCGGGGGTACCAAGCGCTCAAGCTCGATCCCTTCGGCCCCGGTCGGTTCGAACTCGACCATGATGAGCGCACACGGTCCATCGATCTGATCGAAGCCGTGCGGGACGCCATCGGCCCGTCGGCCGAGTTGCTGGTCGAGATGCACGGTCGGTTCGCCCCCCATGAAGCGCTCCGTATCGCAAAGCTGATCGAGCCGTTTGCGCCGTCGTGGATTGAGGAACCGGTGCCACCGGACAATCTGGCCTCCTTGGCGATCGTGGCCCGGGGAACCACACTCCCGATTGCCACCGGCGAGCGGATACACGACCGCACCGAGTTCCGGGAGCTCTTCGAGCTTCGCGCCGCCGCGATCATTCAACCGGACATCGGCCACCTCGGCGGAATCTTTGAAACGAAGAAGTTGGCCGCCACCGCAGAGACCCACCATGTCCTCATCGCCCCCCACAATGTGGGCGGTCCCGTGCTGACCGCCGCCAACCTCCATCTGGGCGCCAGCACGCCGAACTTCAAGATACAAGAGTTCTTCAACGACTTCGCCGACGCCGGCATTACGGCCTGTGCCCCGGGTCTGCCCGCTGTTGTCAATGGTTATTTCGAACTGCCGGATGGTCCCGGTCTGGGGGTCACCCTCGACCTCGACTACGTCCGGGAGCACCCATCCACTGGTGCGCATTTCGACTTGTTCGCGGAAGATTGGCAGTTCCGGGGCGTCGACCGGGGGTGAGCTCGTGATCCGAGCCGTTGTGGTCGAGGAACCGGGGGAGATCGAAGTTCGAATGGTCTCATTGGCTGCGCCGGGGCCCGGAGAAGTCGTGGTACGGGTCGCCTGGGCCGGCATCTGCGGGTCCGACGTAGACCTGCGCGATGGAACCCGGCCCAAGCCCTTCGTTCGCTATCCGATCATCCCCGGACACGAGTGGTCCGGAATCGTCGAAATGGTAGGCGACGGCGTCAACCGATCATTGATCGGACAGCCCGTGGTGGGCGAGAACATCCGCCCGTGCTCGCGCTGCGCTCCCTGTGGCAGTGGGGACACGCCGAGGTGCGAGAGCGGTTACGAAGAGACTGGGTTCACGATCAACGGGGCCTGGGCCGAACAGGTCATCGTGCCCGCCTTTTTGCTCCACGTCTTGAGGTCAAGCGCCGACCTCCATTCGGCGGCCGGTATCGAACCGGGTGCCTGCGCCGCCGAGGCGCTGCGACGAGCCGAGCTCGCAAGCGCGCCCCGGGTCGCCATCGTGGGCGGCGGCACGATTGGGTTGCTGTGCGCGCAGCTGGCCCGCGAGTCCGCAGACGAGCTTGTCGTGATTGACCAGGAGCCGTCGAAGAGGGATATCGCTGAACGGTGTGGAGCGATCGGCTTCATTGGGCCACATGCGGCTGCGGAAGAGTTCGACGGCCATTTCGATCTCGTGATTGAGGCTGCGGGCGCCCCCGGAACTGCCTCCCTTGCCATGCAGCTCGCTCGTCGCGGGGGTCAAGTCATCATCTGCGGTACCCCACCAGCAGACGACACAATCAGCACTCTTGTTGTTGTGGCGAAGCACCTTGAGATCACGTCAGTGTTCGGCGCCTCCCGCGGTGCATGGATCGATGCCGTCGAAGCCTTCAATGATCAGCGGCTCGATCCCGGGCTACTCGTCACTCATGAGCTCGGTTTGGACCATGCAGCAGACGCCCTCAACCTGGTCGCTCGCCGAACCCCGGGCGTCGGCAAGGTGCTCCTACGACCGTGAACACCTCAACGAGGGACACGTGGTGGCTGTTGAACGACGGCTGGACCGTCAGTCCGAGTGTGCGGGGATATGACGGGCTCTCCTGCTGCCATCAGAGAAAGCCAGATGCGCTTGGTTCCTCGGAGACGGATCTGGGCCGGAATCCTCTCCTCCATGGTTCAAGCCACGACGGCGTGAACCAAGGGTTGGCGACAGCTCGTCAATCGTGAAGTAATGGGACTCATGGAAGAAACCGCCTCGGCGTTACCCGTTTGCTAACTACTTCCCCCTGAAAAAGAGGTAGTTGACGCCTGGATCGGTCCCGGCATTCTCAACCGTGGTCCCTTGCTGAGCGGCTATCCGATCAATCCGCTGATCTTGACCAGATTGTGGGCGAAGATCCCGTGTCCGGTCCAGGTTCTCGCTCCCTCGAGGCTGTCCATCAGAGTTCGCCGGCATCCCCATTGGCGTTTCAACGCGCTGATCCGACCTTCGGACCCGGTTCTCCAACGCACCAGTCGCTGGAACGGTCGCGATTTCTCTGTGGTTCTTCGGGCCGCGCCGGGTCGACCTTTGCGCGGGATCACCACCGTGGTGACCCCGAGATCGAGTAACTCCTTTTCGATGGCCGCCTCTCCATAGCCGCGGTCGGCGGTGACTGCTCTGGGTGTCTTCCCCGTGCGCTCCTTGATGCGTGCGACGGCCTCGGGGAGCATCGGCGCGTCGGCGGGATTACCCCGCTCCACTTGCCAGTCGAGGACGATCCCGTCTTGGTTGTCAACGACCTGAGCCTTGTAGCCGAACTCGACGGGACGCCCCAGCCGGCCTTTGCGGATCGGGCGGGCATCGGGGTCGTGGAGTGAGACGAGCCTGGTGGCACCTTGGGGCGTCACTCCTTCCACGACCCGCTGGTGGGTCTGGAGGGCCACCTGGGCGAGTCGTCGGGCCAAGAGCCCGAGTCGTTCGAGCGTGGCCCGGTCTGCGGGCGTTGGGTTCTCGATGCTGGCCAGCTTGCGTCGGGTGTTGATGGCCACGGCCTCGCCTTCAGCGACTGTTTTTGCAGCAAGTCCTGCCAATTCGGCATTGAGGCGTCGGAGCTCGTCTCTGGCCAGCTCGCCGGTGCGACGCAGCGTGTTGACCACCGTGCGGGCCAAGCGATGACCCTTGCGGGTGCGATCGATCACCTTGGTCCGGGTCGCGAAACCCTTCCCTTGGAGCCGCCGGGCCAGCTTGGTCAGTCGGGCGATCCCCTTGGCCAGCAGGCTCGAGTCGACCGGGTACGCGACGTTGGCCTCGATCACTGTGGTGTCAGCGCGCACCTTGTGGAGGCGCAACACCTTGGCCTCGGCCGCCTTGGCCACCAAGGCGTTGTTCAAAGCGCTGACGGCGTCCTCGCCGCATCGCGTGGTGATCTTCATGAGCGTCGTCGGGTGCGGCACCGTGCCCCCGAGCGGGATCCGGCAAAAGCGCTGCCAGCTGATCGAATCGGTGACCTCTTTGCACAGAGTCTCGAAACCCAGCTGGTAGCGGTACTTCAAGAACATCAGACGCAGATAGGTCTCGATCGGAATGGACGGGCGGCCCAGGCTGGCATCGAAGAACGCCCGGTAGGGCTCGAAGAACCGCTCGTCGTCGAGCAGCTCGTCGACCCGTTCGAGCTGGGGGACATGGTCAGCATCCCGGCGGGGAGGATTGACTCCCACAGGGTCGGCTGCTCACCTAACGTTCTGAGCATTGGCTTCAATCCCTTCTTGCCCAAGGGGTTGAGGCCAATTTTCGTTGATCCGAACGCAGATCGCGAGTATTTCCCTACGACTTTTTCAGGGGGAAGTAACTAACTAAAGGGGGGACTATGTCCGAATCCACAATCACAGTAGATGTTGCGCACCCAGGCCATGAGGTGAGCTCGAAACTGTTCGGAGTCTTCTTCGAAGAGATCAATTATGCGGGGGTCGGTGGACTCTACGCCGAGAAGATCCAGAATCGTGCCTTTATGGACAGGCGTACCCCCCCGATATGGCCGAGCCCGACCATCGCTCGAAGCGAGGGGCGCTTCGGCAATGGGATCGAGCTCAATGGCCACACGAGCACCAACAAGGTCGCTCTTCCTGAAGGGATTGTGAAAGACCTCGTAGACTTCACGATCGCTTCATGGATTCGTCCGACGAAGGTCGAACCATTCAACAAGGTCTTCGACTTCGGGAACGATCTGACCGGGATTTTGTTCTACAACACCTCTGGTGTGCACATGTCGCTGGCGCTGGCCACTCCGTTCTACATGGGCCCCTACGCTGGACCAGGACCCTCCTATGTCATCTCGGTCGATGGAAGGAAGGAGGAACTGCATTCGCCCGATCCTGTACCGATAGGTGAGTGGAGCCACGTCGCGATCACCCAGGCCGGTTCCCTCGCCCGGCTTTACGTCAACGGTGTCGTCGTCGCCGAGAACGCGCAGATGACCCTCACTCCGTCGCACATGGGTCCGACCAAGAACAACTGGCTGGGGGCGTCCCAGTTCAGCTTCGACCCCTTGCTCAATGGCAGCATCGACGACTTCTTGATTTTTGATCATGCCCTAGACGAGGCTGGGGTGAGGTCTCTCATGGATGTGCCAGGGGGAACGGACGAGAGCGGTTTGGTCCTCTGGTACCGCTTCGACGAGGACGGCGGTCTTGCGGTGATCGACTCGTCCGGAGCAGGTCGTCACGGTACCGTCATCGAACACGCGTCGCCCTGGCAATTGCTTTCAGACGGCGGCGCGGTGAGTGCGGCGATCGATAGTGACCAGCCCCTGAACGAGGCGCTGACCCACTCGCTCCGGCTCGACATTGCTGCGGTCGGAGCCGGTCAGCGGGTAGGGATGTCAAACGCCGGCTACTTCGGCCTCGCCGCCGTCGCAGGCGAGTCCTACCGCGTTTCGTTCTGGGCCAAGGCCGCTCAGGATCTGACCACAGCGGTGACGGTCGGTCTCGAAAAGGTTGATGGGACGGGCATGCTCGCGGCTGCGCAGGTGTCCGGGGTGACGCGCGATTGGCAGCGGTTCGAGGCCTCGCTCACTATCCCAACTGACGCGCGCGAGACAACGGACAACCGCTTCGTCATCGGCGTTGACATGCGCCAAAACAGCAACGTGGCCGTGGAGGGCGTTACTCTCTGGCTTCAGGTCGTCTCATTATTCGGGCCTACCTATGCCAATCGCGAGAATGGCCTGCGACCTGACCTCCTTGAGCGTCTGAAGGCTCTCAAGCCGAGATTCTGCCGATTCCCCGGAGGTACGTACATCCTCGGGAACACGGTCGATACTCGCTTCGACTGGAAGGCATCTCGCGGGCCGATTTGGCAGCGATCGGGGCACGACAACGACGTCTGGCGGTATTGGAGCGACGACGGCTTGGGCATTCTGGAATACCTCCAGCTGGCCGAGGACCTAAGTGCTACTCCGCTTATCGGCGTCTACCCAGGTCTTAGCGGCGGTGTATCCGTTCCCGAGGAAGAACTTGGGCAGTACGTAGAAGATGCCCTGGACCTGATCGAATACGCCACGGGGCCGGTGACAAGCACGTGGGGGGCGAAGCGGGCCGAAGACGGCCACCCGGATCCCTTCGAACTACCCATCATCGAGATCGGAAACGAGGACTTTCTCGGAGGAAGCGAAAGCTACGCGCAGTACAGGTACCCGATGTTCTACAACGCCATCAAGGCGGCCTACCCCGAGATGCGGACTATCGCCACCATAGCGGTCACTGATCACCCGATCGATGTTCTCGACGAACACATGTATCGCTCGCCGGAGGAGATCACGAAGAGGTCAGCTCTCTACGACGACTATGACAAAGAGGGCTTCAAGGTTCTCGTCGGTGAGTACGCCGTCATCACGACGGCGGGCAACAATGCTACGGCGGATGTTGAGGCTGCTCTCGCAGAATCCGCCTTCATGACGGGGCTTGAGCGCAACTCCGACGTCGTTGCCATGTGCTGCTACGCGCCCTTGTTCGCCTTCGAAGGTGAACATCAGTGGAACCCCAATCTCATTGGGTTCGACCACTTGACGAGCTACGGGTCGCCGTCCTACTGGGCTCAGACAATCTTCGCGGCAAATATCGGCGACCGCTATCTCCCAACGGAGTCGACCGATGACGATCTTCACTACTCCGCAACCCTCGACACCGCGAGTGGAGCGGTGTTCCTCAAGCTTGTTAACACAACCGCCCAGGCGAGGACGGCCAAGCTTCACTTCGTCGGCTCCGACGCCACGGCGGCGACGATTCAGGTACTGGCGGGCGAACCCACCGCCCGCAATAGCCTGGCCCACCCGGATTCTGATTTCGGTTCGCTCGGGAACCCTGGTAGGCGCTGAGGGAATTTTCGAGTACGAGGTACCCGCCCATTCCTTGACAGCAATTACTGTTGATCGGGGGGCCGAATGAGTACCGCCGCCGACCTCATTCGCCGCCACGCCGAGGTTGATGGGGTCGGGTTGTTCATCCAGGACGAGTCATGGACGTACCGGCAACTGGTCGAGGAAGCGAGCCCGTCGGGTGGCGTTGTTCGACGAGGTCCTCGATCCCGATCGGCCGCCCCTCGTCGGGTTCCTTCTCGAGTGGCGGCGAATTTGTAAATCACGGTCCAAAACGGCAGCACCTGAGCGTCTGAAAACATGATCGAAAACGGCAGCACCTGAGTATCCCCGGATCTGTTCGATCCCCTATCAAGGCTTTCGGGCCTGAGCGGACGAGCAGAACGGGGGAAGGGTGCACACCGACATGGACCAATGGACCGAGATTCGAAGGAAGGTGCTGGTAGAAGGGGCGTCGAAGCGCTCCATCCACCGTGACTACGGGATCGGACATCAAGCCCTGGCCAAGATCTTGGCCAACGCAGAACCTCCCGGCTATCAGATGGCCGAGAACCGCCGAAAGCCCGTGCTCGGGCGCCATCTGGCCACCATCGATCAGATCCTGGCCGACGACAAAGAGGCTCCGCCCAAACAACGGCACACGGCCCGGCGCATCTTTGAGCGCCTACGCGACGAGCACGGCTACACGGGGTGTTACTCCCAGGTGCAAATGGCGGTGAAGAGGGCCAAGGCATACTCGAAGGAGGCGTTCGTCCCGCTCTCGCATCCCCCGGGACATGCCCAGTTCGACTTCGGCGAGGCCACGGTCGAGATTGCCGGCGAACGTTGCAAGGCCGCATTGGGTGTGATCACGCTGCCCTATTCGGACACGTACTTCCTTTCCGCCTATCCGCGCGAGTGCACCGAGACCTTCCAGGCCGCCCACGTGGCGGGGTTTGAGTTCTTCGGGGCGGTGCCGCTTCGGATCTCCTATGACAACACCACCATCGCGGTCTCCAAGGTGATGGGCAAAGAGCGCGCGCTGACCAGGGGCTTTTTGACCCTCGAGAGCCATCACCTGTTCGACCATCACTTCTGCCGCGTGGGTCGGGGCAACGAAAAGGGCCACGTGGAGAACCATGTCGGGTACTCACGACGGAACCTGTTGGTGCCGGTCCCGTCGTTTCCTTCCTGGGCCGTGCTCAACGAGTATCTGGCGGCCGCCTGTTATGCCGACCTGTTCCGACGGGTCCGGGGCAAGGTCGGCACCAAGGCCGAACGGCTCGTGGACGACCGCGCCGCCATGTTGGCTTTGCCGGCCGAGGCCTTCGAGCCCCGGCGGCTCGCCCAAGGTCACGCCAACTCGCTCTCCCTCGTGCGTTTCGACCGCAACGACTACTCGGTGCCGACGTCACATGCCCACCACGAGGTGAGCGTCATCGGCGGGATCGAAGAGGTGGCGATCACCAGCGGCACCGAGGTGATCGCCCGTCATCCCCGCCACTGGGGCAAAGAGCGCACCACCTTTGACCCGATCCACTACCTGGCCCTTTTGGAGAGAAAGCCCGGAGCGATCGACTTCGCCCGGCCGCTCGAGAACTGGGAGCTGCCGGAGTGCTTTTCGACCTTGCGCCGGCGGCTAGAGGCCGACCTCGGCGACAAGGGGACGCGCGAGTTCATCAAGGTGCTGAGACTCTTGGAGAATGCCACGCTGCTCGCCCTGACCAAAGCGGTGGAGTCGGCCATCACCATCGGGGCCACCGGATCCGACGCCATCGCGCTGATCCTCATGCACCACGCCGAACAACCGGTCGAGCTCTTCAGCCTCGACGGCCATCCACACCTCAAAGCGGTAGCCATCGATCCTCCGGACCTCACCGCCTATCAGGCCCTGACCGGTATCGGCGCATGAGCGTTTCCCCAGGTCACGTTCGGGCACCCGAGTCCAGCGCACACTTTCCATCGCCTCTCGGGGCACTACAGCCGGCGCCAACGCGCCAGACGAAAGGAGCAACACCATGAAAGCAACAGAGACCAAGTCCACCGTGCTCTTGCACCACCACCTCAAGGCCCTCCGTCTCCCGACGGTGGCGGCCGAATGCGAGAAGGTGGCCACCCAGGCCGCGGCGGACAATGCCGATCATCTCTCCTATCTCTTGCGCTTGACCGAGCTCGAGCTCTTAGAACGCGAGAAACGCTCGGCGGAACGGCGGATCAAGTTCGCGCGCTTTCCGACCATCAAGACGCTCGAGACCTTCGACTTCGCTTCCCGGCCTTCGGTCAACAAGGTGCTGATCGCCGAACTGATGCGCTGCGAGTACATCGACAAGAAGGAGAACATCTTGATGGTGGGCAACCCCGGCACCGGGAAAAGTCACCTGGCCACGGCCCTGGCGGCGGAGGCCTGTGCCAAGGGTTATCGGGTCCGTTTCATCCGCACCACCGAGTTGGTCACCGCCCTCATCGAGGCCAGAGACGAGCGGAGCTTTTTGCGCCTGAAGGGTCAGTTCGCCAAGCTGGATCTGCTCGTCCTCGACGAACTGGGCTACGTGCCAGCCTCCAAGGTCGGATCCGAGCTGCTCTTCGACGTCATCTCCACCGCCTACGAGCGCACCAGCCTGATCGTGACCACCAATCTGCCCTTCGAATCGTGGACCGAGGTGCTCGGCTCCGAACGCCTCACCGGGGCCACGCTCGACCGGCTCACGCATCGCTGTCGGATCATCGAGACCAAAGGCGAGAGCTACCGACTCCAAGACGCCAAGGCCAGAGCCAGACGGCCCGCCAAATCCGTCACCGAACCTGTGGACGAACCAACTCCCTCAAGCTAACTTCACACAACCGAACTGCTGCCGTTTTCGACCATTTCGCGCTGCTGCTTTCGACCGTGATTCACACTTGCAACCACGTCCACCGAAGGAATCCACGCGACAAGAAGTATCACCCACGGGATCAGGCTCCACTTGAGCCAGCGAGGCTCATCTCGGAGTGCCCTCAGTGAGCCGCGTTTAGGAGCCGTCCGAGCCCAAGCGACTCCGTTAAACCACCTTTTGCCATCGACCGAATAGGCCGGAAGCCACGCCTGACCGTCCCACCACCATTGTCCGTCTTCGCTGTGCAGCCCAATCAGCTTCGGGGTTCTTCCTGCCTGCTCCACAGTGCTTCAATGATGCCCCACCGCATCCTTGGGAACTAGTCGCCCATGTGGGAGCCGCGCTGATTGTCCCAAGCGTTGGGCCACAATGGACATTTCTCGAAAGGACCAGACGACGTGACCAATATGGGGGCTCCGGCCGCCTGGTATCCCGACCCCGCTGGAACTGGGGGACAGCGCTACTTCGATGGCGCAGGCTGGACGGAGCACTTTGTGCCCCCGCCGCCTCCCATGCCGGGCACTGGCTATCCGGTCGGGAAGCCGCCATGGAAGGGTGCCAGGTTCGGCCGGCCCGCCCACGGACCAGGTGCGCTGGCTACTTGAGGATTTCTTCTATGGCCCTTATTGCGCTGGCATTCCCACAGGACGGAAAGGCGACCCTAATCCGAGACCTTTCGTTACTGCATTGAATATCCATGGAAGGAATCTCGTGCAATTCTTTGATTCGCCAAACCCCAAGCGACATCCGGAGGATGTGGGCGCAAGAGACTACGTGGAAGATTGGGGTTCAAACAATCGCCTTGTCGCAGGCAACGTAGATTGGCTCAAAGGTCATTTTCTTCCGGGCGTGCATAAACGCTTGGCGCACATCAGCGTCCATCGGGTACGCGTGCCGGCTCAGGATGATGCGATGCAAGTGGTTGACATCTACCTCTCATTGGCCAGCATGATGGAGTTGTTTCTGGAGCAGCTGTCAGCTGAGAAGCGACAGTGGTTCGAGCGAAACGGCGAACTTCCGATTACCGGCATGGCTGGGATTGGCTTCGATCGGTGAGCCAGCCAACCATTTCTCAACGCCGAGCGTCGGCGACGGCCTGCTACTTGCTTCGTCAGCGAAGAGCGTCGTCGCCTTCACCGCGTCTACTTCAAGCACTTCGACTACTTCCGAGCCGTCAAGCACAGTTCCAACGAACCCTCCCAAGAGACCATCCAAGTCTGCCGGGAGTGGAGCAATTCCTCCTGATGCCGTGGCCGGCATTGTTGTCGGGGACTTACTGGTGGTAGGCGCGATTATCTGGCTCCTTCGCCGACGACAGAGAAACGCCAGCGGTTAGGACTGCCTCTCCTCCGAACGATGTGTCCTATCATCGCAACTCACCACGCCTACGACTCTGGGAGTGACTTGTTGATACCAGCTCCAACTGTTCGCGATGGGTTCGGTAATGCGATCGTTCGCATAGGCGGGCGTTTCAACCAGAAAGTACATTCTTAGGCGGCCCATTCGGACTGCCAGATCGGTGTACTTATGGTTGCAGTCCCTCCTCCGACACGAGGGTTGAAGTGGGAGTTTGTGGCGCCCGACGATCGGCCTATTCGGCCCTCAACACCATGGCGGTTGGGGTACGTGCCGCGATTCGACCGGGGATTGCTGCCACGACATTGGCAAAGACCAGGGCACCGAGCGCGACGAGCACCACGGATAAGACCGGCACGGTGGGGTTGGGTACCGCGTTGATGTTGCGGGCGAACACCGTCCACAATTGGCGTCCGATCACGATGCCGACCGGCACTCCGACAACGACGCCGACGATCGCTGTGGTTGTCGACTGCCACGCGACCGCGGCGGCCAGCTGTCGTGGGGTGAATCCAAGAGCCTTCAACAGCGCCAGGTCCCGTCGGCGGTGCCGGACTGATGCCACAAGCGTGAGCGCGAGCGCCACGATCGCCCCGAGGGCGAGCCCCACGGCGAGGATGACCGGAGTGGAACCGATGCTGCGGTAGTTCACGATCTGGACCGGACGTTGCACGCCGAGAACTGTCACGTTGTTGCCGACCGCATTAGGGTCGGCGGCAAGGAGCTTGTTCGCCGCCTCGGCGATGCGCTGCAAGCTGGCCCGGCCGGCGGCGGCGCTGACCCCGCTGCGCAAGCGCACGAAGACCAGTGCCGGGCCATTGAGGATCGGGTCCGGGCTGTTGATCGCCCGGTTGAACGCGGCGGGAATGAACCCGGTGGGAACCAGAGCCCCCGTGCCCATGGAGGTGTGGTCGGACACGAAACTGGAGTAGCCCACTGCAGGAAATGTCGCAGTGCCGACGATCCGCAGCAGGGTCGGTGGAATGTAGATGGGGGCATCCTTAGGGGTCCCGACGCCGACCATCACCGTATCGCCGACGTGCTTATGGAGCACTGCCAACGTGGCTGCCCCCAACACGACCTGGTCGTTGGCATCTAGATCGTGCCCCGAAAGGATCGGGGGAGCCACCTTGGGGCGAGCACTGCTGATGAGGATGGGCACCGTCTGGCCGTTGATCTCGGCGTTGGTGTAGGCGACTCCGGTAAAGGCGGAGATGTCGGGGTCATGGTCAAGCAACTTCAACGCTTGCGGCGGGACGTCGTCGCTCGGGTTGAGCATGTAGTTCCAGTTCCACCCGTACAGAGGCGGGCTGGAGACCAGGGTGTGCAAGCCGCTGGCAAAGGTCAGGGTGCCGACCAGCAAGGCAACCGCCAAGACGGTTCCCAGCAATGCCGAGCGCACCGGTACCGCGGTTCGACCCCGTCCCGCTTCGAGAGCGAAGCGCACGCCCACCACGCCTGCCACGGGCATACCGGCAGCTTCGAGAGCGCGGGTGGCTCGCGAGTTTCGCGTCACTGATTGGCTTATCCGGGCGATGCGGTTAGGCGATCCACGATAGGTGAGCGCCAGCGCTGCGGCTCCCAGGCTACCCACCAACAGCGCGAGCCCGATGCCGAGCACTGTCCAGTCGAAGGCAACCCCCGAGTCGGGGTACACGGGGCGCACCGGTCCCAGGGGGGCGAGCGGCGAGAGGCCCACCGCAACGACAACAGCCAGCAACGAGCCGAGGACAACGGCGCCGAGCACACCGATCACCCCGTCGCCAGCGGTCACCGCGGTGGCCGCACCGAGGGCCCGCAACACTCGGCGGTCTCCGTCACCCCATCGCAGCTGGCGGGAGATGGCCTGTACGCCCAGCACGAGGGCGACGAGGGCGGCGATAGCCCCGAATGCTCCCAGTGCGACCGATTCGGGTTTGATGGCCAGTTCCACCTCCGACACGACGCGGGAAGTCACGTGGAAGTTGTAGGTCATGTGCGGTGGGACTATCCGGATTATCTCTTGCTCAACAGCAGAAACATCACGGCCGCCATGGTCGAGTTGGACTCCGTATCCTTCGGACGCATCCGCTCCCGCCGACAGGGCGATGGCCTCCCGGATGAGCGCCGGAGTCACCACCGTGAAGCCGTAGGCCTGGTCAATGTCATCTTGGACCACTTGGTTGTTGAGGGTCACTATCCCCACCAACGTGGCGTTCACTCGTAGGGCTGGTGACACACGGGGCGTGCCGAACCCGGGCAGGTTGTTTTGCGCGGGGAGGTAGAACCCCATGGGAACCACCTGACCAACGTGCACTCCAAGTAGCCGGGCGGCGCTGGCAGTCATCATGATCTCGTCGGCCTGCTGCGGGTCAGCCAACTGTCCAACGGTGGCCGTAACACGGTCCTGATTGAAGAGCTCCCCATCGAGGCTGCCCAACGTGACCACAAGGTTCAATGTGCTCAACCTTGGGGCGCCGTGGGCGGTCAGCGGTATGAAGGTAGGCGTTACAAGGTTTCTGACCCGCTTTACTAGGGCCAGGTGGGCGATTTTCGTCGCTAACGGTGGACCCGGACCGCCGTCGGTGGCGGGGTTGTACACAGCGACGTTCAGATCCGAGGGGTTGGTGGCTGCCATGAAGGTCGGGTACGCCGACTGTGTACGCCGGGCACCGGCGATCGACGCCATGGCCAGGCCGCCCAAAAGACCAATGAGTAAAACGAGAGACAGATAGCCACCCAGCCGGCGTCGAAAGGTGACCCGGAACCGATACCAGGCGACTATTAGCACGGCATTCTCACCACGTCAGGCCCGCCTTGGCCCCTCCACCTGCGCCATCACATCCAAAGTGTCGTACACGCTCGGTCTGTGGCCAAGGTGGGCAGCATCCGAATCTCCTTCGTGCCAGTACCCCGACCCTGATTCGCGGTGTCGTGCCAGGCTGGCGGGTTGTGCTCTTCCCGTTCGCCTTGTGCTTCACCGCCAAACTTCTGACCTGGACTGTTGCCTTATCTAGGCGGCTTTCAGTGACAACTCGCCGCGCAACAGGTGCGGTGTACTCAGGGGATCATTCGCCCCACCCGACACCATTGAGCGAGAGAAGTAGGTACCGTTCCGGGGGTGGACGAAGCGAACCCGGAACACACCCTGAGAATCATCGTGACGGAGCTCCTCCAGGGCGGACCCTTGGTCCTGCCGGAACTGGTGCAACATCTCGATACCTGCGGGCAGCTGGACTGGCTGCGCGACGACGACGTGCGTGAAGACGAAATGGCCGGAGCCGTGGTGGACTGTGTCGTGGTGACCGACGAAATCTGGTCGGGCCCCGCTCGCTTGGCGCTGTCGTCCCACCTGACGGAAGGGTTGGTGCTGACTCATCGGCTCCAGGACGAGGAGGTCGAGCGTCAGGAAGTAGAGGTGACTCCCGATCTGGTCCTTCTGGACTGGAACGTCGGCGAAGCTTTGCGACTGGGACCTGACGCCTTGCTCAAGCAGTGGCCCGGTGACCACATGCCGGGCGAGGATCACAGCTTCGTGGCCGGGCCTGACGGGTGGCTCAGCGGTTTCCTGCCTGGGGATGTTGTGGCTTTTGTGCGGAACGGTGACTCAGTTCGGGTGAGTTCTGTGACCGACCTGGCGAACGACGAACACGAAATGGCTCTACTGCGCGAGGCGGTGGACTATCGGATCCCGCCGGGCACCGGTGAGGAGGCGGTTCCCCTTCTGCTCGATGCCCTGACACTGGATCCCACTGCTTTTCGTCAGCCGGTCCGCCCCCTGGGGGAACTGCTTGAGGCCGCCGGCATGGAACGGCGAGGCTTCTCGTTCGGCCGGGCCGGCGAGGAATGGTCGAGTTTCTCCGAGCAGTGGCGTGACGGGTCACGACGCGACACCTTGGCCAAGTGGGGCATATCAGGGTGCTGCGAGGATGCGTTCGATGCAGCTCGCACGGCTTATGACGGGATTAGGCGGGGTGTTGTACCCGATGTGCGGGAGGTAACACGCTCCTTGGCCCACGGGGCCGTGGCCCCTGCGTTGGCCGAGTATGTAATGGATACATTCGCCAATCACGAGGGCGAACTGGTTACCTTCGCCGAGTTGATCGCCAGTGGGGGAGAGCACCGGGCCGCTCCCGCCCGGCTAATGCTGGCCCTTGAAGCTCAAGAGCGCGGCGATTTGGTGACGGCAGAGATCATGCTACGGCGTTCTCTACGGGCAGATCCCGAATACACGCCCGCCGCATTCATTTTGGTCGACTACGAGATCGATCGGGGCCATGTCGACGCGGCCATCGCCCTCCTACGCCACTCCGATCTCGGGGAAGGAGACGAGTCGGCTCAAGTTCCTGGAGGACCTCCGGGCCGCCAGTGGGGCTCTGTACCGAGGGGTGGGTCGCAACGACCCGTGCCCGTGCGGATCGGGGCGCAAGTTCAAGGCGTGTTGCCAGGACCAGAAGCGATCGCTGCTTTCGACGCGCACCGGTCTGCTGATGCACAAGCTCGCCCGCTTTGCCAGTAACGAGGAACAGCAGGAGATCGTGGCAGAGGTGGCTTACGCCGCCACCGACCCCAATGGTCCAGACCAGGCGGCTGCCGTGTTCGAGCTGTCGCAGGACCCGATCATCATGGACATCGCACTGTGGGAGGGAGGGATTGCCGACAACTACCTCGTTGCCCGGGGTGACCTGCTCCCCGAGGACGAACGAGATCTCATCGGGGAATTGATCGAGAATCCCCGAAAGTTGTGCGAGATCACCGCGGTAGATCCCGGACGGAGCCTGACCCTGCGTGACACGTCGAGCGGCGAAGTGGTGATGGTAAACGAGCAGCGTGGCTCGATCGGCCGGGAGGCAGGCGAGTTCATACTGGCTCGCCTGGCGCAACTGACCGATGTGACCCAGATCATGGGTGTCGTCGTGCATGTGCCGCTTCGCCTCCGTGCATCGGTCCTCGAGTTGGTAGACGTGGTCCCCGACATGGCAGACCTGGCTGCCTGGTATGGCATGGCTATCGCCCCACCCCACCTCATGAACCGGGCGGGTGAGCCGACGATGTTCTGCCGGGTCGAGTTGGCCGGTGCCGGTGAGGCCTCCGAGGTCGTGTCGGTTCTCAACGAGATTCTCGAGCCCACCGAAGACGGCGAATGGATCCAGTGGTGGGACCACCTCGGTGACGGGGATCGAGTTATCGGCGGGGTGGTGCACACCGAGGAGGAGACGTTAATAATCGAGGCATACTCGAGCGAACGATGTTCGCGGCTCGTCGAGCTGGTGTGCGACGCGCTGCCTCACGCCTCGGTAGTGCACGAGACGTTCACCGAAGTCGGACGGACACGGCCGGACCGGTCGGAGCGTGCGCCTGCTTCTTCCAGTTTGTTCGATCCGGCGATGCAAGGGTTGATCGAGCAGATTATGCGTCAGAAAGAGGAAGAGTGGGTCGAAGAGTCGATTCCTGCCCTGGGTGGACTGACGCCCCGCCAGGCGCTGGCGGACCCGACCCGAAAGGAAGATCTCTTCGCTCTGTTGCGCGAGTTCGAGGGGTACGGGGTTGCTGAGGCTGGGGCCGGGGGCGTTCTCGTTGGTGGCGGATTCAATGTCCAGCGGCTGCGGACACTCCTCGGGATCGACTGAGGATGATCAACGCCTCCTTGGATTGGTGGGGTCCTGCCTACAGCGCATTGAAGGCGATGCCGTCAGGCCTGTCGGTGTTGTTACTTGCCATCGGCCACGAGAGCTCGCGCATCGAGAGCACCTCGATGTCGTCGAGGGAAGTGTCGTGAGGTGGGTCCCCACGCAGGGATTTACGACGCGTGAGGGTCGATCGCGAGACGATGAGACATCCCCGCCGTAGACTGACACTATGAGCGAGCCCACCGACATTGAGTTCGTGTTCGAGCCCCAGGATGAGGGTGGTTACACCGTCTATGCCCCTGATCTGCCTGGTCTCCACACCGAGGGCGACACTCTCGAGGAGGCCGTCGCCAACGCCGAAGAGGCGCTCGCGCTCTATGTCGAAGGTCTCCGTGAAGATGGCCGGTCGGTGGGAACCGGGGTTGTTCGACGGAGGTTCTCAATCCCGGCGTGAGTGACCGCCTGCCGGTCGTCTCCGGAGCCCAGCTCGTCCAAGCTCTTGAACGGGTGGGTTGGGAGTCCGTGCGTCAGCGGGGGAGCCATGTCCGACTCAAACATCCTGAACGTTCGGTTCCTCTCGTCATTCCATTGCACAAGGAACTGAAGCGGGGCACCCTCAGCGGAATCCTCAGGGATGCGGGTATTGACCGAGAAGAGTTGGCGGAGCTTCTATGAGAAATGCGGTCCGCTAGCGGTCATCGAAATAACTCGCTGTAGTCCGCGCCACCCGGGCGAAGCTCTGACCAGCCTCTTTCCACTACCACGGGGCGTGGACCAAAGTTGCCAGTCGGTCCTCCGACACCAACCCCACCCTACGCGAGTGGTGGGCGGGATTCGATCTTCGCGACGCGTCGGGTGGCGTGGTTGTAATGCTGATCCCGATGTCGTCGTACGGCTTGGCCTTGAGCTTCAGTTCGTCGGCACCAGCGATGTCCGGTCGCACGGGGTCGACATGAGGCCGGCCGTCCCCGGACCACAGTGTGTGCCCGGTGGGACCATCTCCTCGAGGTTCAGCCGGCGTGTCCGGCGTCCGCTCACCATTCACCGTGACGATGACTGCGGAGTTGAGGAATCAGTGTCGAGGCGACAAAGCGGGAATCCGTCCGTGCAGTCACCTATCCTCGCGCAATGGTCGTCGTGGTCATCGTCGTCGTAATAGCCGGGTTGCTTGCAGTGGCAGCCTACGATCTTTTCCAAAGTCACCACGCCGTATTACGGAACTTCCCGATCATTGGTCACCTCCGGTACATCCTTGAGTCATTCGGTCCTGAGACCCGCCAGTACCTCGTCAACGACAATACCGAGGAGCGACCGTTCAACCGGGACCAGCGTCGGTGGATCCACACTTCATCGAAGCTGGGCAATAACCTGTTCGGATTTGGTTCCGATGTCGATATCGAGCACATCCAGGACTACCTGATCATCAAGCAAGCGGCCTTCCCGCTCGCTTTGACCGCGACTCAGCCAACCCTCGACTTTGTTGTTCCCGCGGCAAAAGTACTCGGCGGTGCTAGGCAACGACGGCTGGCATTTCGGCCTGCCTCGATCGTCAACGTCTCCGGTATGAGTTTCGGTTCGCTCAGCGCGGCAGCGATCGAGGCCATCAACCGCGGGTCGATGCTGGCGGGATGTTGGCAGAATACGGGGGAAGGGGGCATCTCGGCCTACCACGAGAAGGGCGCCGATCTGGTCTGGCAGATCGGCAGCGGGTACTTCGGATGCAGGGAGGCCGATGGTCGTTTCTCCCTGGAACGCGTCGCCGATACGGTGGCCGCGCACCCTGAGGTACGGGCGATCGAGATCAAGTTGTCCCAAGGAGCAAAACCCGGCATAGGGGGGATGCTTCCTGGTGTGAAGGTAACTCCTGAGATCGCGTCCATTCGAGGTGTCCCAGTAGGCAAAGATTGCAAGAGTCCGGCGGGCCATAGTGCGTTCAGTGACGTCGGCGGATTACTCGACTTCGTTGAGACCATTGCCGATCGCACTGGCCTGCCGGTCGGCATCAAGTCCGCGGTGGGGGAAATTGGCTTCTGGGAGGCACTCGCGGCGCGGATTGAGGCCACGGGGACCGCCGTCGACTTCATAACAATTGATGGTGGAGAGGGCGGAACGGGAGCGGGCCCGCTTGTGTTCGTTGACCATGTGGCGCTGCCATTCCGCTTCGCATTCGCCGCGTGTATCGGATCTTCGCGCAATATGGATTGCAGAACAACGTTGTATGGATCGGCTCAGGAAAGCTCGGCCTTCCCGAGAACGCGTTACTCGCGCTGGCATTGGGCTGCGATCAGCTCAATGTCGGTCGTGAGGTGATGCTCGCTGCGGGTTGCATTCAGGCGCAGCGATGCCACACTGGGCGGTGCCCAACAGGCGTCGCCACTCAGTCGCGCTGGTTGCAACACGGCCTGGATCCAGCGCTCAAGTCCGTACGAGTGGCGAACTATGTGGCCGCTCTTCGATTTGAACTCGTGCGGCTCGGGCACGCTTGCGGCCATCCTCACCCGTCTCTCGTCCCACTGTCCCAGCTCGAACTGCTCGAGTCACGCTACGTCTCGGCTCCCATAGATGAGGTCTTCGATTACCGGCCAGGATGGGGACTGCCATCGGAGGTAGATCGATCGGAGCTAGTAAAGCTGATGGCCCTGACGTAGCCGACGCGAAAACGCCGTTGTGAGGACGGTGAATAGAGCGACGTACGGTGGAAGGATCGGAGCGTTGTGCTTCCGTCGCCCTTCTTGATCACCTTTGTCATCAAAGGCATCACCGCCGGTCTCGAGTTCATCGTGTTCGCCACCAGTCCCTATGTGGGAGCGTTGACCCACAGCGACATCGGTACTCCAGAAATCTCACAAGTGGGAGCGTTCGCTGCCTCCCTCCGTGCCTCCCACCACCGCAACGGTTCCGGTGTCAGTTTCCTGAATGGATCGATCGGTCGATCACGCAAGGTGGGATGGACCGGCTTCAGTGGCTAGGACGGGACGTCGAAGTCTCCACGCTCGTGGGTCTGCGCTATGCGCACAAGAGAATCAGGAAGTTGAACCTTGTACACGATCAAGTGGCCTGGGTTGCAACCCACCAAAGCAGGTTGGAGTCCCCCCTCCGACACCAGGTCAGTGGGTTCCAACCCAACAATCGCCGTCTCAAGTGAAATTTGAAGGGGCGGGTCCCCCGACCCCACTCGAACACCGCAGCGCGGCAGTTGCCAAGGAATTCGTCGAGGGGCATTCGGCCGCCCCGCTCAATGCTTTGGTGAGCGTGATCGCAGCAAGCGAGTGAAGTCAGGCCATTTCCGCGCAAGACGAGCTTCCTGGCAACAACGGTCGAGTTGGCCCAGCTGGAACCTTCGCTCCGGTTTGACCCCGGTGACCCGTTGCTGCGGTGGTGCTGGCAGCTCGCGGGGCTCATGTTTCGAAGGTTCCGAGCACAAACTGCTGGCTCCGTTCCGGGGCCGACCCCTCGTGCGGTGGGCTCTCGAGGCCGCGGTGGCAGCTGGTCTCGACGACGTGGGCGTGATCGTCGGGGTCGTGGATTTAGGGTCGGTAGTGCCGGAGGGGTGCGCGTGATCGAAAATCCCGGTTGGGCAAGCGGCCAGGCCTTGTCCTTGCAGGCGGCGGTGTCGTGGGCGATCTTCCTCATCGAAGTGTTCGGAGAAACCTGTGGACGAAGGGGTTTACTGAGGAGGTCCGCGTAACGATCAAGCTGGCAGCGGCCGACACCATCGGCTTCCCAGCTGCAGCCTGAGCACGGCAAGGTGCTAGAGGAGTTTGGGATGATCCGGACCATAGGCGACGGGTATTTCGCGCCATCATATGGACCAAGGAAACTCGACCCGATACTCGCCCGCCTCGATGGGCTCGGATTAATTCGGGTAGCTTCAGAACAAGAACCCAGTGTTGGCTCGGTTTCACGCAACGCCTGAGCAGTGGAAGTTGACCCTCTTTGGTGTGGAGGTATTGGGATATCTGCACTCTTGAACGGGGGTCATCGAATGTACCCTTGCAGTTTGCCGGTGTTGTGTTGCGGGTGCTGTGTTACACGGAACGCACCCACCATGCGATAGATCGGCGCTGTCAAGTCGCTAACCCATGCCCAACGCAAGGTTGCACACATGTACCGCTTACTAGCGGAAATGACGAGCGCAGCCTCGAGAACGCCAGGATGCTGAGTAGTAATGTTACGGTTGTCCTGGGCCGGTCTCGCTTGAGATATTGGTGCCAATCGCTCGCTACCGCATCGCAACCGGCAGGCAACCCCATTTCCACTAAGAGCCAGTACCGTCTCTTCTCATGGTTCTCCTAGAAGAAAGGATCGTCTTCCCCGCGGTCCCAGTCGAAGTCACAACTCCCGTACCGACGGCAAAAGGGTGGTGGTGGGTTAACGGTCGACTTGGTTATGCGATCGGCTGTGCGCTCGTGCTGAGCATGATTGTGTCTGCCGTCCTCACATCACGGTGACGAGTCCTCTCACCTTCACCTGAACCGTTACCGACCCCGAGTCGAGATCCAACGATAATTCAGCGGAACTCCCTCAGGGTTGAAGGCCGCCATGCTCACTTTCGTTGGGCAGACCGCCTCACCTAGAAATGAAGCAATGTTGGGCTGCTGTTGTTCGCCCAGCGCGTTACGCAGCAGACACTTGATGTATGCCCGAAGACCAGCCACGACGCGCTGGATGGACTCGGGTTTCTACACGGCCAGGCCACGATCCCGGAATCGCCAAGGCTCTTCGTAGGTTCTGGGGCTTCGCCGGATGCGTTCTCCTGATGGTCGTGTTCTTTGGGATCTGGGTAGCTCTCGATCTCGGTGGAGTTCGTACCACCGACTGGGTTGACGACCTCGGTGAGCTAATCGCCCCCCTTATCGCCGCTTTCGTCTGTGTTTGGGCGGCTCGTAAGACGCCGGAAGCCCGGATCGCGTGGGTATTCCTCGGAGCTTCCAGTTTTTCGTGGGGCGTCGGACAGGCTGTCTGGTGCTACTACGACCTATTCCGTGAGGTCGCCGTGCCGTTCCCATCTCTCGCCGATGTTGGGTATCTCACGGCCGTCCCGTTAGCTGTCATGGGGCTTTTGTGCTTTCCGAGCGCTCTCCGACGGATGGCCTCGCGAATCGGCGCTCTCTTGGACGGGGTCTTGATTTCCGGATCCTTGCTGTTCGTCAGCTGGTCGACGGTGCTCGGGCCGACTTACCAATCCCATCAGGGCAGCGTTCTGAAACAGGTGCTTTCGATGGCCTATCCCGCGAGTGACGTGGTGCTCGTATCGCTCGTGGTCGTGCTCGCCATACACACAGGGCGTAGCCATCGCGCCGGCCTGAGCTGCGTGATGATCGGCATCATCGCCTTCGCCATCTCAGACAGCTCGTTCGCCTATCTCACAGAGTTGAACCATTACGGCTTCGGTAACGTCCTTGACACGGGATGGGTAGCCGGATACTTGCTCATTGCCATTGGTGCAGCATGGACATTGGTAGGTTCGGCGGCTGACAGCGTCGACTCCAAGCTGGAGATTGAGGAATCAGAGCGGGTGACTGTGGCCTCAGTCCTTATCCCTTACGCCCTTGCTGCCTTCGCGGGTGTTGTCGCCGTCGGTCGCCTCGTTCAGGGTCGCTCTTTCGGATTCTTCCTCTCCCTCGAGGGATTTCTTCTCCTAGGCGTTCTCGGAATCAGGCAGATTGTCACTCTGGTTGACAACATCACCCTCAACCGCCGGCTCCACGTCAAGATCGAGTTAGGCACCCAGGAGTTGCGGGATCGGGAGGCACGGTATTCAGCCCTGGTCGAGCACTCATCAGACCCAATCACCATCGTCAAGGAAGATTCCACTGTCGTCTACCAGAGCCCGTCGATGACTCGCCAGCTTGGATGGGAGCCGACGGACTCTGTCGGAAAGAGCTTCTTGGATGTCCTCCACCCCGATGACCACGAGCGTTGGCAGATGGTATTGCAACGCCTGCTGGCCGATTCCAATGACGAAGTGACCACGGAGTGGCGACTTCTCAAGACGGACGACACTTGGCGAACCTTCCAGTCCGTGGCAACCAACTTGATCGAAGAGCCAAGTATCGGTGGGTTAGTCCTCAACAGCAGGGACGTGACTGATCAGCGGATCCTGGAAGACCAGCTCCGACATCAGGCGTTCCATGATCCGCTGACCGGACTAGCCAACCGGTCCCTGTTCGCCGAGCATCTCGAACAGGCGGTCCGGCGCAGTGCACGAAGCGGAAGCTCACTTGAAGTGATGTTCATCGACCTTGACAACTTCAAGGCGGTGAACGATCTGCGCGGACGTCTGCTGGGCGATGCACTGCTCAAGCAGGTGGCGGAGCGAATCGTACGAACATTTCGGGATGCCGACACGATCGCCCGTATGGGTGGCGACGAATTTGCCGTGCTCTTCGAAGGGTTTTCGGAGCAGCCCGATCCTCATGCAGCAGCAGCACGGCTGCTCGAACAGTTCTCGGCCCCTTTCGAACTCGGCTCCGATTCCGCTGTTGTGACGGTCAGCATCGGCGTATCGACAAACGTAGTCGGGGGACAGACCGAAGAGGAGCTGATGCGGCATGCTGACCTGGCCATAAACGCTGCCAAAGCACAGGGTAAACAGACATACGAGATCTACACCTCGGCATTGCACGGATCGATTCTGGACAGTATGCGCATCGAGTCAGAGCTGAGGCATGCCCTGCAGCACGACGAGTTCGTTGTCTACTACCAGCCCATCGTCGACATGAGATCAGGAGTGACCGTTTGCGTCGAGGCTCTCATTCGATGGAACCATCCCGAGCGCGGACTGATAGGTCCTTCCGAATTCATCCCAATTGCCGAGTCCTCCGGATTGATCATTAGCATCGGCGAATGGGTGCTCCACCAGGCATGCTACGAAGTACAGACATGGAGGGCACATTCTCGTGAGCCACTCCGCCTGAGCGTTAACGTGTCGCCCCGGCAGATGGCCGACGATGGATTCTTCGCGGTGGTGAGCAACATCTTGGAAACTACTGATCTCGAGCCACCGAGACTCACGCTAGAAGTGACTGAGAGCCTGTTCGTCGGCGATGTGACGGGAAGGACGGAACTCCTCAGCAGGCTACGTGGAATCGGCGTGCAGATAGCCATCGACGACTTCGGCACCGGATATTCCTCGCTTAGATCGCTCGGAGAGATGCCAGTCGACATCCTCAAGATCGACAAGTCGTTCGTTGATCACATAGTCAGCAGTGCGGAATCGGCCAGCCTTGTACGGATGATTCTCCAATTGGCGAAGGACCTTGGCATGCGTACAGTCGCCGAGGGAGTCGAGGAACTCAGTCAACTGGAGGCTCTGGGGGAGATGGGATGCCACCTGATACAGGGCTACTATTTCTCCAAACCACTCCCGGCTGGGGAGCTGCAGACGCTCCTTCAACATGATTTCACAGTTCTCGAAAGGACTTGAACATAACGCCGCCTAAATTTCATGCTCAAGGCTTCGACGTTGCGAACGATGTCGGCGTCAGGGTGCTCCTCATCGACTCCAAAGGACGAAAGGGCGAGGAACTTCCACCAGCATTACGGAATCATCGAGTCGCCGGTCGATCCACTGGAGCTACCTGCCGGATTTGGGGGGAAGTCCAGCGGGACAATCTCCGGTCGGAGTTTGGCCCCGTCCCCCCTCCGACACCACAGAAATCCCAGGTCAGGGGGTTGTTTTACCTCCGTAAATCTGGAAGCAGGATTGGTTGTCGAAAGACACCCCGCAAATTGAACAGTCGAATTCCTGATTCGCTCGGTCACGACGCGTCTCCGACCCTGATTTCTCGCCAACCTTGCCGTCGATCGCCTCACGAAGGAAGTCAGCGTGGGCGGCGTAGCGAGTGGTCTCCTCTGGGCATTGAATAGTGAGCGAGAGTTCGGGGGGTGTCATAGCGTATTCATGGTGAGTGGCTTGTCGTTTGCGCCTGTGCCCAAGACCGAGAAGGCGACGGCCTATCAAACTCTGGTCTCAGCGTTCACGGATGACCCGGTCGAACGCTGGCTCTATCCCGAGTTGTCCGAGTATCTGACGTACTTCCCTCAGTTCTTGGAGGCGTTCGGCGGTAGGGCGTTTGACGAACAGACTGTGTGGCGTCTTGGCGAGTACTCCGCTGTTGCCCTCTGGCTACCTCCAGGCACAGAACCTGACGGCGATGCCATTGGTGAAGTGCTCTCGGAGACGGTCTCGGCGGACAAACACGGCGATACCTTCGCCGTTCTCCAACAAATGGATGCAGCTCATCCCAAGTACCCGCACTGGTATCTACCATGGTTCGGGGTAGACGCTGCCCTACAGGGACAGGGGGTCGGAGGCGAGTTGATGGACGACTGCCTCGTCAATTTCGCCGATACGGACCGGCTTCCTACCTATCTGGAAACTCCGAATCCACGCACCATCTCCTTCTACGAGCGATACGGGTTCGAGGTGACTGGCACAGCACAAACCGGCTCGTGCCCGCCGATTACGTTCATGCTTAGAGCAGCGACCTGATCGTCGCTCAGACTAAGACGCTAGAAGAGGATCATTCAACATTCGCAGCCCAGCGCGATCTGTCTGGGGTGCCTTCGCATCCACATTTCTGCAACGGCAAGGTTGCAACGTGGATGGCTCTCCCAAGGTTCTTACCCAAAGAGGTGCGAATCTACGGTGACACCAACACGATCTTTGGATGAAGGTGGGGGACTACTGCGGGCGACCATTCCACCACCAACGAAAGAGTGCAGTTCCCCGAGTGATCGGGTCGCTACTCAAGATGCACAACGTCCGATTTCACTGCAGTACGTGAGCAGACGTTAGTTCGCGTTCACGGCACTACGCCTCTCGGCGTTCAGCGGATCACAACGGCGCCGTGGAAAGAAAGGATGACGGCGACGATGCCGATAAGGCGAATCATGAGTGGCGCTGACCCTTTGTGGGTCGATCCAAACGTGTTGAGCTCTACGCGAGCGAGTACTACAACTGGCAGGCCATTGGGTCTCCATCTGCAGTTAAGAGGCGGGCGAAAGTTACACCGAGTCTCCCAACCATGCGGTTGCCGCTGCGGCCGTAGGCCGAGGGGAACGGGTGCCCCAGCTAGGTCAACTCCAGGGACCTTTGGCCCTAGGAGGATGTGGATTGGTCAACAAGAATGAGAGGCAATGGCCCTTCTCGTCGGCGGTTTTCCAAGAGAGTCTTGCGAGCCATCGCCGAGGCTGCGCCAAATGCTGGTCCTGGCGTCGTGACAGGTGTCAGCATTCGACATGGTTGGGGAGACGTGAATCCAGCTGTTTTGTGGGTAACACATCCTCAGTCCTAAAAGGAGGAAACGTGAATGGGGTTAGTGGTGCTGGTTTAGCAACAAGCATCGTGGTTTTCGCGGCGGGGGCGATCCTGCGTTTCGCGTGAACCGTGAACACGCTTCAACACGGCTTCAATATTCACACTGTCGGCGTCATCTTGATGATCGTTGGTGCGGTTGGAGCCGTCCTCTCACTCATTGCAATGGCGATGGCGAGCACGGGAAGGCATCGAACCGTCGTCGATGACGGCAGAGGAAACGTTGTCCAGCGCGAAGACACCTACAGGTAAGGAGAGACAAATGGTACTGATACTGGCACTTTTGATCGTGCTGATTGTCTTTGGCCTCGGGTTCACGGTTCATTTCTTGTGGATTATCGCCGCCGTGCTCCTGGTGCTATGGCTCGCGGGAATGGCGATTGGGCGCGGTGAGTCTGCCGGGAGTCACCGATTCTACCGATGGTGACAAAGAGTTGGGTCTACTGAACCTTGGAACGACAGGCGGCCCTACGGGGCCGCCTTCGTCCTTCGGGGGTCTCCAACAATCGCATGGTGTTCACTCGAGGAGCGGGGATTACGCAATGGGCATTTGCACTGTGAGAACGACGGACATTGCGAGCCTCCAGTGCTGTCGTGGGAGGCACGTCCCACGAAGTGGTGGGGATTGAGGCTGTCATCCCCGGTGGCGATCACTCGGCACGCACGGCTCTCCGGGTGTCGCATCGTCATCATCGCGCGGCGGGTAGAGATCTGCCATAGACACTTCTGAGAAGTACCGCCGTTCGGCGGAAGCCCACTCGTCGTTGATGTCAAGGACGACGGCACCGCAGAGTCGGATGGCGGCTTGTTCGTTGGGAAAGATCCCGACGACGCGGCTGCGGCGCTTGATCTCTTTGTTGAGGCGCTCGAGCGGATTGGTGCTCCAGATTTGGCGCCAGTGGACTCGGGGGAACGAGCGGAAAGCCAGCACTTCTTCTTTGGCCCGCAGCATCAGCGTGGCAGCCTTGTCGAAACGTTCGGTGAGCATGTTCGCCACGTGATCCCATTGGGCGGAGATTTCCTCGGGGCTCACCTGGGCAAAGATCGTGCGAAAGGCGGCCGAGACCATCTCTTGGTGGCCCTTGGGGATGTTGGCCAACAAGTTGCGGGCAAAGTGCACCCGGCAGCGTTGGTGGCCCGCCCCTTGGAAGCAACGCCGGATGGCGGCCACCAAACCTGCATGCTGGTCGGAGATGACGAGACGCACACCGGCGAGCCCCCGGCGTTTGAGCCCACGCAAGAACTCACGCCAAAAGGCCTCGTCTTCGGAGTCGCCGATCTCGATGCCCAAGATTTCACGGCGGCCGTCCTCGGTGACACCGGTGGCGACGACCACGGCCTTGGAGGTCACCTGGTGATCGGCGCGCACATGCAGGTAGGTGGCATCCAGCCAGATGTAGGGGAACCGGACATGGTCGAGCCGGCGTCCCCGGAAGGCTCCGACCGCCTCGTCGAGGCCGGCACAGATCCGACTGACCTCGGACTTGGAGATTCCCGCTCTCGAGCCCATGGCCTCGACCAGGTCGTCGACGGCCCGGGTTGAGACCCCGTGGACGTAAGCCTCCATGACCACGGCATAGAGGGCCAGATCGATGCGCCGACGGGGCTCGAGGATTGAAGGGAAGAAGCTCCCGCGGCGCAATTTTGGATAGCCAGGTCGACGTCGCCGGCCTTGGTGGTGAGCACCCGGCTGCGGTGCCCGTTACGTTCGTTGGTGCGGTCGTCGCTGCGCTCATAACGCTCAGCGCCGATCAACGCGGACAGTTCGGTCTCGATCAACTCCTGGCAGACGAGACGGACCGATTCTCGGATCAGATCGAGCCCTTCGCCCGATTGGAAGGCGGCAAGCAGCTCGGACAGGACAGACTGGTCAAGGGCCATCGGTGTGTACTCCTTTGGTGCGTTCGGACAGGAACACACCGAGGATCACGCCGCTGGCCCCCTTATGGGTGGACCCTCGGACTCACATCAAAGCCCACCACTCTGGGGGACGTTGCCGTCGTGGGTGATAAGTCCAATTCATATCGGGTCCATGACGTGCAAGATGGGTCGTCGCCTCTGAAGCGGCCCGCCGGCAACCGGTCCACACCTTGGCAGCACCGTGGGCTGGGCAGCTTGTGGACAGGCGGCGGAATCGGGGTGCACTGGTGCGATTGGCGTCCTTAGGGACGCCTTACGTCGTGTCTGGGGACCCGGTCAGCTCCAGAGGATGGCGGCAGCCAGCACAGCCAGGCCGCCAGCGATCAGCACGGCGTAGTGGGCCCGTGTCGCCAATGCAGCGACAATCGAGGCGATGATCCCGGATCACCGCCTCATCCGGATGGCGTGGCTGGACCGGCTCCCCGGATGAGGTCTCGGCGACGGGTGTACTCGTCGATCTCGATCTCACCACGAGCGAGACGTTCGTCGAGAATCTGCAACGGGTTTGGGCTGCTGGTGCCACCGGTGGGAGGTAATGGGACTCCTCCGAGGCGCTGACCATCTCGCTGACGAATGAGGCTGACGACCGCCCAGGCCAAGATGCCGGAGAACGCCACCATGACCAGGATAATGACGATCCACAGAACCCAGTGGGTTCCGCCGTTGTCATAGTAGGAGGGGTGGTTGTGCATCATCGAGGTTCCACTGACGGCTGAATTGGCTTCATGAATCGAGCCTCGTTCAGTTGTGCGGCGGCACATAGAGGCAAAGGTCCCCCATGGCGCAAATTCGCCTGGCGAGGGCGCCCCCCTTCAGTGCCGGTTTAGGGCGATGGCCAGGGAAACAATCTCCAGTCGGATTATGGAGACGTCTACCCTCCGACACCAGGTTTGACCAGGGAAAACCCGACGAGCTCTGGTTCCACGCGGGGAAAGGATACGGCGTACACATGCGAGTCCGTGGGACCTCGTAGCGAACGCTCGGCCGGTTGTTCTCTTGAGCATGGAGACGGGAAGTGAGCTAAACCTGAAAAATGAACCTCGCCAATTTCGCCACCATCGTCACCCCAAGCGTTAACACCGAGCAGCTCTTGGCGCTCATCGCCCTGATCGTTTTCATCGTGGCCGCTTTGGTCGCCGTGACTACGCGTACTTACTACGCCGTGCTGATCTCGGCCGGGTTGGCCCTTCTGGCGGCCGCCATTCTCTGGAGCTGACACACGCCCGCCTGGCGCACTCTCGCGAGCCCAGACGCAGCGAGAGGGGGAGGCGGGTGTACGGTCGCCGCGATGACTGACTGGCCGACAGAGTGGCGCCCGGTTAATTCCAAAGAGGCGCAGGAATACCTCGACACTCACCAGGACGGGTCGGGGGATCCCGAACTCATCGAAGAGTGCCAATCGTTCCTAGACCTTCACCGCCAGCAGCCTCTGCGTCCTCCGATAGGACCCATCGGGGGAGCCACGCAGGAATGGGACTTGCCCGAGTTACCCGAGGAACTGACGGAAGAGAAGGGCGCCGATTAGGCCGCCCACTTCATCGCCCAGGCTTGTGGTGTAGTTATGGTTGCAGTCCCCCCTCCGACACTAGGGTCTACCAGGGAAAACTCTTTCGTAAGTAGGCGGGGAAGTGGTCTGCCGAGAGTGACTTCCTCACGTTCGATGGAATCCCAAGCGATCTCGCTCGGTCGATCGTTCTGCTGGTTGAGATGACACGGACAGCTGGCGACAACGCTGTGGTTTACGCCGATCGCGACGTCCTTCGTCATTGGCCAACTCGAATCGGGTCGGGCGTTGTTGGCCACAGCAAACCACAACATCTCAGAAGATGCGTTGGCGGATGGGCACCAATCTTGTGATTCTTCTGCCACGGAGGGATGCCAATCCTGGAGACAACACGCTCTTCAGGGTTTGATGTCTTGGTTGCCGATGAGATGGGTCTTACCTTCGATAGCGATGCGGGGAGCAGAGATCAACGCCGTTGTCCAGCGCGCCGCGTATATGGTGAGGGACATCGACATCCTCGGACTGGATGTCACCAAGGAGGCCACACGCAAATGACGGGACGGATGGAAGGAAAGGTCGCCTTCGTGACCGGGGCCGCGCGTGGCCAAGGACGGAGCCACGCGGTACGCCTGGCTGAGGAAGGCGCGGACATTATCGCGATCGATCTGTGCAAGCAGATTGCTTCGAACCTCTATCCCCTTGCGACGCCGGAGGATCTCGAGGAGACGGTCCGCTTGGTCGAACAACTCGACCGGCGCATTGTGTCCCGGCAAGCCGATGTGCGGGAGCGGGACGAGCTGCGCAGTGCTGTGGAGGAGGGTGTCCGAGAGCTCGGGCATCTTGACACGGTGGTCGCCAACGCCGGCATCTGCCCGATGGGCGGCTCCGGCGACCCGATGGACTTCGTCGACTCCACCGACGTGGACCTCATCGGCGTGATGAACACGGTGGCGGTGTCGATCCCCCATTTGCAGAACGGTGGCTCGGTCGTGATTACCGGCTCTACTGCTGGCCTGATGGACAACACCACGAGCAACCTGGGGAATGGCGGCAATGGGTACGGCTGGTCAAAGAAGACCCTCGTCGGTTACAGCGAGCAGATGGCCTTGGTGTTGGCGCCGAAGATGATCCGCGTAAACACCATCCACCCGACGAACTGCAACACGCATCTTCTGCATAACGACGAGCTATACCACGTGTTTCGGCCCGATCTGGAGAACCCAACTCGGGAGGACGTCCTCCCCGCCTTCATGACGTTCCAGGCGATGCCCATCCCGTACGTGGAGCCAGTCGATATCTCCAACGCGGTCCTTTACTTCGCCAGCGATGAGTCGCGTTATGTCACCGGCCAGCAGCTGCGGGTCGATGCCGGCTCGCTCTTGAAGTGGCCGGGCGGCCCGCGAGGCTGATCTTGCCAAGGCTGCGCTTCGGCTGACGGGTTGCGATCGAGCCGATCGCTCATGGGACTGTCCCACGATGACTATGTCAAGATCCTGGGACTGCGGAACGTGCTACGTCGGTTTCTGCGCTGAAGCGAGCAACAGGCCCAAGCTCTGTCCGTCGATATGGACCGCCAGTCGCAGGGTCTGGGGTGGCCCCGTTACGGCACGGGTGGGGCGGCCTTTGTGCAACCTCAGAGGGTCGTTCGGGGGGTGTCATAGCGTATTCATGGTGAGTGGCTTGTCGTTTGCGCCTGTGCCCAAGACCGAGAAGGCGACGGCCTATCAAACTCTGGTCTCAGCGTTCACGGATGACCCGGTCGAACGCTGGCTCTATCCCGAGTTGTCCGAGTATCTGACGTACTTCCCTCAGTTCTTGGAGGCGTTCGGCGGTAGGGCGTTTGACGAACAGACTGTGTGGCGTCTTGGCGAGTACTCCGCTGTTGCCCTCTGGCTACCTCCAGGCACAGAACCTGACGGCGATGCCATTGGTGAAGTGCTCTCGGAGACGGTCTCGGCGGACAAACACGGCGATACCTTCGCCGTTCTCCAACAAATGGATGCAGCTCATCCCAAGTACCCGCACTGGTATCTACCATGGTTCGGGGTAGACGCTGCCCTACAGGGACAGGGGGTCGGAGGCGAGTTGATGGACGACTGCCTCGTCAATTTCGCCGATACGGACCGGCTTCCTACCTATCTGGAAACTCCGAATCCACGCACCATCTCCTTCTACGAGCGATACGGGTTCGAGGTGACTGGCACAGCACAAACCGGCTCGTGCCCGCCGATTACGTTCATGCTTAGAGCAGCGACCTGATCGTCGCTCAGACTAAGACGCTAGAAGAGGATCATTCAACATTCGCAGCCCAGCGCGATCTGTCTGGGGTGCCCCGCAGACTCCGGTTTAGGGCGATGACCAGGGAGCCAATCTCCAGTCGGATTCTGGGCACGTCTCTCCTGGGCTCGATCTTGCCACCGACTGCCGAGCCAGTGGCCGTGCGCCCGATTCCCTGTAAGGCTCGACCGTGTCCGAAGGGCACAAATCAGGAGGATGGACCATGGCGGCTGAAGTCATTTTGGAATTCGACGGTGTAACGGAAAAGGAGTACAACGCCGTCAACAAGGAACTCGGTATTGATTATAGGACTGGTCAAGGCAATTGGCCCGACGGACTAGTCGCTCACTCAGCAGGCATAAATGATGCTGGCCGCTTCGTCGTGATCGAAGTCTGGGATACTCCAGAGCACCAAGCCAAGTTCATGGAGGGACGACTCGGTGAGGCGCTCGCCAAGGGCGGCGTCGAGGGACCACCAGCGAGCATCACCTGGATTGAGCTTGTAGCTCATCACCACCTGGGCAAGTAGCCGGCGCGCCCTATTCCACGATCGGCGGTCTCTAGCGCCACGGCCGAACCCGCCAGTCGGGGAGGGATGACGGCCCTCCGACACCAACCTTTGCCCACGCGTTTTCTAGGCGAGATTCGATTCTGGCCACTCGCCGAATCGCGTCACACGTCACGCTGATTCCGAGTTCGGCATAGACGTCTGTCTTGAGCTTCGGATCCGCCGTGGAAAGCACCGACGCCACGTCCCTCCAAGTGATCACGAAGGGCGAATCTCGCTCTTGGTGAGCTGGCCCGAAGGCCGTACCATCCCGATCTCCTGTTCCGCCTTCAGTCGCTCGCCCTGAACATCTGGCATCCACCCAGCAACTACGGCGGGGCGACGAATCGAACTTGCACCTAGGGAGTGGGCACTGCTCGAGCTGTTCATGCGTCACCCAACCCAGATCCTTTCCCGCGCCCAGATAATGGGGCGTGTGTGGGACTACTCCTTCGATTCGGGCACCAACGTCGTGGACGTCTATGTCGGCTACCTCAGACGCAAGATCAACACACCGGGCCTCGCGCCTATGCTTTTCACGATTCGAGGCGCTGGGTACCGGTTCATTCAGTGATCATCTATGGCAGAGACAAGCTGGTCTGGGGTCTCTCTGCGCTTTGGAGTGCGATCCTTGCAGCTTCGTCATGGTCGCTCGGGCTCAGAGGGGTTCTCTGTGATTCAATCGCTGAAGCCGTCAGGATGGGTGGAGTGCCATGCCCACGCTGACGACACGATGTCATCTAGTCCGTAGTGAGGACTCCAGCCGAGCAGCGTGCGAGCGTGGACTCCATTGGAGAACAAGGCCACGGGATCGCCGGGTCTGCGGGGGGCGAGTTCGTAAGGCACCGGACTTCCGATCGCCCTTTCTGCCGACGCCAGGACCTCGAAGACGGATGATCCAATCCCAGTCCCGAGGTTCACTGCTGTCGATTCACCGCCGTTCTCTAAGAGCTCCAACGCTTTGAGGTGGGCTTCGGCCAAATCGATTACGTGTACGTAGTCACGGATAGCGGTGCCGTCGGGGGTGGGATAGTCGGTGCCGAAGATCTGCAGCGCACCTCGGCGCCCGAGTGCTGTTTTCATGATGAGAGGCACGAGGTTGAGGGCGGCGGTCGAGTCCTCTCCGATGGATCCGTCGAGCCAGGCGCCTGCTGCATTGAAGTATCGCAGACTGACCGAGCGCAGCCCGAGACAGCGGTCGTACCACGACATCATCCGCTCGATGATCGCCTTGCTCTCGCCATAGGGGCTTTCCGGTCGAATAGCGCTGTCCTCGCTCACCGGAAGTCTGTCCGGAGTACCGTAGATTGCACAACTTGAAGAAAAGATCATCCGCATCACGCCGAGCTGCGCCAGAGTTTCAAGCAGAGCTGCGCTTCCGGCGACGTTGTTGCAAAAGTACCTGCCAGGCCGTTCCATGGACTCACCAGCTGCCTTATAGCCAGCAAAGTGCATCACGGCATCTACGTCGTAGTCCCTGACCACCTCAGCTACCGCCTGTCGATCAGCGATGTCAGCCTGTATGAACGGAGTGTCACCCAGGGCGGCAGCATGACCGAATTCCATGGTGTCGACGACGACGACGTCTCGACCCCGCTCTCGCAGAAGTCTGACCGTGTGAGAGCCGATGTAGCCGGCGCCACCCGTCACCAAGATGCTCATGCGTCAGTATCGCTCATGCTCACCACATTACGATGTTAGACAGCACGCCTAAACCGGGAAACGACCCGTCATTGTGGTGTGTACTCCGCCACCCAGTCGACATCCATCGACTGGGTGGATATCGGACAGGCCCAACCCGAACCGCACCAGGTCTGCTGCTGTAAGTCGAGTGTCATTGCCTGATTCGGGATTTCCGAGCTGACGTCGACCGTTCCCCATGCGTGCCCGTCGACTGTGTACGTAATGGAACTCGGAGTCCAGATGACGCCCCAGGTATGCCACTGGGTCATATCAATTGAGAGGGTCTGTTGGGCCTGGCTGTTGGTGGACCCGAAATGGAGGGTGGCACTGGTGCCGGTGGTAGCACCCCCGGTTTCGTTGAAATCGATCTCCGGCGGCCACGCATCAGCAAGCGGCCATAGAAGCTCGACTCCAGTGGGTCCGGGACCGGTCAACCGCGAGCGGACGAAATAGGCACCGTAGGTCTGGCTGTATCCGCATTGGCAGACCCCGCCGGTTACCCACTCATCGTTGTAGGCCGGATCCTGCCAGGCGTTGAGTTGCAGCATGCCTCCACTGACGACGGCGTGGGCGCTCCCGAACTGAGCTCCCGGATCACTTCCCGGAACCCCCGAGTACGCATCCCATCCGGCCGGGAGTGACGCCCCGGAAAAATCGCTGACATACGTCAACGTGTAGCCGGCTAACGCGCCTGGAGGAGCGAGTACGGAAGGTTCGGCCGCATCGGGGATGCCCGTCGGATAGCTGGTGCTCGGTGGGGGAGTGGGGGAGGCCGAAGGCGTGGCGAGGGTCGCCGGTGGCACGGTCGGCGTTGTGGTCGTCGTTGTGGTCACGAACGGACGCCGCCGCTGTACGGCGACGGCAGTCGGCGACATCGCTGTGGTCGCCTTCAGCTCACCCTGGCTCGTGGTCATCGACCCGGAGGGCGTCAGGGCGGTAAAGGACGTACGACCCGTCTTCGTCGGAGCCTTCGGTGCCCTCAGGGCGGCGGCGGTCGTCTTGAGGGTGACGGGGGAGGTGTGGTGAAAATGGGTCACGGCGACGGTGCCGGATCCGACCATTGCCGCCAGCAATCCCAGGCACGTTGCGAACACGCCGCAGCGCTGTCGTCCCCGGGAACTCCTCACTGTGTGCCTCTCTGTCACAAGACTTCGGATATTGCGGCGGCCGGCCAGTCGGAGATATTCGTCTGTGTCATCGATCCACGTCAAGAGGGACGGACGATCGGGCGACCGACGCCACGAACGGGAGTCGGCCCAATGGTGCCTGTCAGTTGCGAGATGGCGTTGGAACGCGTTGCTTCTCGATGTCGTCAAGGGTGAATGGTGCGCTTCCATCGTCCGAACGTTGCGTGTGACGCTCAATGAGCAGCGTGTGCAACACCCGCGCACCGTCCTGCATGGCGTGGAGATTCGAATGGCCGCTCCGACGGGGCAGCTCGACGCTCGGTACCTCGGCTATTCGAAGTCCGAGCAGCTGGGCCCGGACGATGATTTCGGTCTCGATCTCGAATCCCGTGGACTGGAGATCGAGAGCATCGAGGAAGATCCGACGGAAGGCGAGAAAGCCGTAGCAGAGGTCCGTGAAGTGCACACCGAGCAGCACGTTGGCCATCTCCACGAGCGCCCGGTTGCCCAGGCGTCGCGTCGGGGTGATGTCGAGCGAGCCTCCCCCCGCGATGAATCGGGAACCCTTGGTGAGGTCGAAGCCATGCTCCAGGGGATACACCAACCGTGGGATCTCCTCTGGGGACATGCTCCCATCGGCATCCATCACCACGATCAGGTCTCCCCGTGCCGCAGCCATACCGGCGCGAAGGGCGAGACCTTTCCCGGGCCTGGGCTCGTCGATGATCCGTATGTCCGGTCGCACGGAGCGAGCCATCAGCTTCGTCACGTCGGTTGAACGAGTGTCGACCAACAGGACTTCGGTGATCTGTTCAGGAAGATGGTCCAACACGTCAGCCAAGTTCCGAGCCTCGTTCTTGGTCGGGATGATGAGGCTCACGGTCGCGGCAGATTGGAGCGAGGTCGGGAGCACTTGCACCACAGGCTTGTCGGTCCGTCGTCGTCCACCCATCCGACGCTCCACGAATCGGACACGTGACGAATCGTTCGAGCCGTCTCCCTCGAACCAGTCCTCCGACTTCATTCCGGCGCCTTGGTTCTCGCTCACGGCCAGCACGTCGCTTCCGTCCAGGTGCAGGATCCAGTCATCCCGTCTCCAATGAGCTTGTTAGTCGCTCATCAACGTGACGACTACGCCTTCCCAATGGCCCCACAACTCTCCGACTTCCCGCACCGTCGCGGGCGCCACAGGTGGCAGGTAACGCTCGTTTGGTTGCGACCCGGTAGCGGGGAGCGCCAAAGGACTAAAGGCCCTACTTGCCTGGAGGAAATGAGTCCATAGTCGCAGTCGAAAAGGCATACCTCTCGTGAGGGAGGGACGCAAAGCTACGGGACTCCGTGAGTCAGCCGGGCCGCCGAAATGGCATCATCGCTTCCCATTCGTGCGACCTTGACCCAGGAGCCCGAAAGGGAGACAGAGGGTGAAAGACACGATCTCACCAGAGTCACAAATCGGCGAGACTTCATCGCCACCGAATGGGTGCAGTCCAGATGTCGGTTCCCGTCCGCTGCGCATTTCGGTCGTCATCTGTGCCTACAGTTCAGAGCGTTGGGATGAGCTCGTTGCCGCAGTGCACTCCAGCTTTGAACAGACACTCAGGCCAGTCGAAGTGGTCGTCGTCATTGACCACAACGACGACCTGCTCCGGCGGGCGACGGTCCAGTTCCGCCACGCGCAAGTCATACCCAATCGTGGGACGAACGGGTTGTCGGGTGCCCGCAACACAGGCGTCGCTGCGACTACGGGTGATGTCGTAGCGTTCCTCGACGACGATTCGTTCGCCGAGCCGGACTGGTTGGAGCAATTGACGAGTCCGCTAACCGACTCGCGGATAGCCGGCGTCGGGGGCTGGATAGTGCCGAAGTGGGTGGATGGGCCGGCACGTTGGCTCCCTGAGTCCTACTACTGGGTCATCGGATGCAGCTACGCCGGCCTGCCGTCCTCTCGGGCACGTTTGAGGAATCCGATCGGCGCCAATATGGCGCTGAGACGGGACGTCTTCACTTCGGTCGGTGGTTTCACGTCCGGGATAGGGCGAATCGGAAAGGTGCCGCTTGGGTGCGAGGAGACCGAGCTCTGTATCCGCTATACGGCACACTTTCCCGATCGGCGTTTCATCATGGTGCGAGAGGCTGTCGTTCATCACCTTGTACCAGCGTCTCGTCTCACGTGGCACTACTTCTGGACCCGCTGCTGGGCCGAAGGGCTCTCCAAAGCGGCCGTGTCCTCACTCGATGGGAGTCAGGCGGGTCTTTCCGCCGAGAGGCGGTTCCTCCTTAGCTCATTGCCGCTGGAGTTCTTGCATTGCTTGCGCGGGCTGCCCCGCCACCCCCGTACGGCGACAGCACAGGCGACGCTGATGGTTATCGGCACGTGGTGTGCCTTTGCTGGGCTGATCAGAGGACGCATCGCCTTGCACCGCCATTCGATTGCCGTTGCCGGCGTCATGGACGACATAGGTGAGTTCCCGTCGCCTTCGCTGAACAAGTGTGCTCAGGAGGCGCCGCTCCTTCCCAAGGTGAGGGTGGGCTAACCCTCCAATGACGACCCGCCGACCGAGCAAGGGAGCCGAAGCAGGGAGGGCGCACCGAGATGCGGCGTCGTGGCACCCCGTCACGCTGCTCCAGATGGAGGTTGATGCGCCATCCTCCCTCCATTTAGATCATCTGAAACCCGGCGAACGGGAGTGGATCGAAATCCTTAAGCAAGGACAGGTCGTCGGAGTGGTCGAAACCGTCACTGGCGAAGACGGCATGCCCGCGCTGTCGAATGAGGAGTTGGCACGATCCGTTGCCGACATGGCGCCCCTACCGAGAGGGCGGCTCCCCGATGCGAACCTCCCTAAAGTGACTGTCGTCGTCCCAACAATCTGCCAGAACCCCACCGAACTGGTGCGAACCGTCGAATCGCTCGAAGCGCTGGACTATCCCGATTTCGAGATCATCCTCGTCGACAATCGGTCTGGCCCCGACCGTGCGCCCCTGCCGACCTTTCCGGATACCCGACGGGTGCGCGTCGTGGTTGAGCCCAGGCGTGGGATCTCGGCCGCCCGCAACCGAGGCAGTGCATCCGCCGCCGGGGACATTGTGGCATTCACGGACGACGACACCGTGGCCAAGCAAGACTGGCTCCGCGTCATCGGTACGAGGTTCGCTCAGAATCCCAAGCTGGACGCCATTGGGGGTCTGGTCTTGCCGGCGGAACTCGACACCCAGCCCCAACTGTGGTTCGAGGAGTTCTACGGTGGGTTCAGCCGCTCCTTTCGTGCTGAGACCTTCAGTATCGAGCGTATGCGCGGCACCGATGATCTCTTCCCCTATGCCCCGGCCCGGTTCGGTGCGGGTTGCAACATGGCCTTCCGTCGGGCCGCCTTGCAGCAAATGGGGGGATTCGACACGTCGCTCGGTACGGGAACTCCGGCCAAAGGCGGCGAGGACCTCGCTATGTTCATCGAACTCATCACAAGCGGTGGCACACTGGCATTCGAGCCGGCGGCGCTGATCTGGCACTCCCATCGCCGAACCGAGCGCGAGTTCATGCGGCAGGTCTTCTCCTACGGGACGGGCCTGACCGCGATGTACACGGCGATCATCTCGCGTCACCCACGGCATCTCCTCGAAATGATCCGCCGGATCCCCATTGGAATTCGGCTCCTGATCCGCCCACGCGAGGCGCGTTCCGCCAGTCGTACACCCAGTTACCCTCGCCGGGCGCTGGTGTACCAGCTGCTTGGCATGGTTTACGGGCCAATCGCTTACACGCGCAGCGTGCTCCGTAATCGACATTCTCCATGAGCAGTCCCAGCCCGCTGCCCGAAGCCCGGGACGACCGTCTCGTCGCCAGCGCGTTCGCCCTGCTCACCTCCAACGTTACCGGGGCCCTTCTGGGACTGGTCTTCTGGGCCGTCGCCGCTCACATATTCCCGGCAAGGGACGTCGGTTACGGCGTGGCAGAAATCGCGGCCATGACCGGGCTCGCAAGCATCGCCCAGCTCAATCTGAGTGTCATCTTCCCGCGTTTCCTTTACGCCGCCGGGGCGCGTGCGGCCGCCATCTTGCGCTCCGGATACACCATAAGCATCTTGATCGCGCTCGTCATGGGCACCGTGTTCGTCACCCTGACCGGTCACCACGACTACATCGAACGCGGTGCGTTCCCCGCTGTGTTCTTCGTGGTGGCCGTGGCGCTCTGGGTCGTCTTCACCATTGAGGATGCCGCCCTCACCGGACTGCGTGCCACCATCTGGGTGCCGGTGGAGAACACGTCATTCTCCCTGGCGAAGATCCTCTTGTTGCCAGTGCTCTCGATCGTCGCCCCCCTCACGGGAGTGTTCGAAGCGTGGACGCTGCCGGTGATCGCCTGCATCATCCCGGTCAACTACTACCTCTTCCGCAAGGTCCTACCCGCCCACTTCGCATCTTCGGCCGGCCGGGGGTCTATTCCCCCCTGGCGGGTGGTCGGGGTGGTGCTGGCCGGTGAGTACGTCGGTGGATTGTGCTTCATTGCACTCAGTGCCGTCCCCGCCCTCATGATCGTCTCCAAACTGGGCCCGGTCCAGACTGCGTATTTCCAGACGCCATGGCTGATGGGTACTTCATTCGACCTCTTGCTGTTCAGCATTGCCACGTCCCTCATTGTCGAAGCGAGTGCCCGCCCCGACCATGCCGCCGCTCTCGTGCCCAGAGCGGTCCGACTTGCCTGTTCTCTGCTCATCCCCGGGTTGGTCATTCTGCTCGTGGGAGCACCGGTTCTCCTCAAGGTGCTTGGCGAGAACTACGCGACGCACGGCACGACCCTGCTGCGTTGTGTCGCGCTCGCCTTGCCGTTCATGGGTGTCAACGTCCTCTACATGACCTTCGCGCGGATGGCCCGGCGCGTGCGGCGGGTCGTCGTCATGCAGGTCGGGCTGGCGGCTTTCGTGCTGGCGTTGACCGAGGTGCTCATCGGTGACATCGGCATCACCGGTGCCGGTGTGGCCTTCGCTGGCGGCCAGGCCATCATGGCTTGTCTGGTCTTGCCGTCGGTCGTGCGGCAGTATCGGCGTACGGACATGACCCCCAGCTTCGCTCCGGGTGCCTCACTGGTAGCACGTGACTCGGTGGCGACGTCTCCGGGGCAGCGCCGCCCGGCGGAGGAAGGTTCCGGGCGGAATAACAGCAGCGGGCAGAGCGACGAATGAGAGCAGCCCACCGCCGGGCCATGGAGGTAGTGCGGGTTTTCCGCGCGCGAACCACGGTGTCGATCTCGTTGCTCCTGGCCGACCTGGCCGTGTTGATCATGACCGTCGAGAGCCTGCACGGGCCGGTGCGCCTTGTTCTCGGGGTCATCCTCGGCCTCGTGGTGCCCGGCTGGTCCGTCGTCGGGCTGCTCAGACTCGAGAACGCGGCCCTGGAAGTGGGGTTGACCGTGGCCGTGAGCTTGGCCTCGTGCATGGTGGTCGCCCAGATACTGCTGGCCCTGCACGCCTGGCACCTGGTCGTCTTCGAAGAGGTCACGTGCGTGCTCTGTCTACCCTCGTTGACGTGGCAGTCCCACCTTGGCCCGCGCCGCCTGGAGCGGTCCCGATGACGGGACTGGTGCTGGCGGTGGGGGAGTCACTGGCCAAGGGGGCGGGAGTGCTGTCAACGCTGCTCGAGTGCGTGTTCCTCCTCTGCCTGCGGGCGTGGGCCCGGTCCTGCGGCGTCATCGTCTCGCGGCGCGTGGTCCGCCTCATCGACACGGCCACGGTCGTCTTCGTCCTTCTTTTCATCTTCTTCGTCGTGGCCCGATTCCACGCCTTGGCCTAGGACGGGCAGGCACAGGTGACGACACCGCGGCCGACGCCCCATGGCAAAGCCACCCGGCGCCTGCTGGCGGCTGCGCCACTCCCGCTCGGAGCGCTGGGCCTGGTCCTGTGGTTCATAGCTGTCCGCCGGTCCGAGTATTCCCACATGGGTCAGATCGGCCTGGTCACGATTCTCGGTTGGACGTTCTTTGCCGGGCTGGGTCTGCTCGTCGCCGGGCTGTCCCTCGAGCTGGTGCGCACCCCGCCGCGGCCGCGCCATCTGACGGTTCTCGTGATCGGGCTGGTGATCATGCTCTTCGGAACGGCTCCGGCCGTAGAACCAACCGCACGTCTGGTGGACTCGTGGGTGCACGCCGGCTTCGTCCAGTACATATTCGTCCATGGGCACGTACTCAATGGCTATGACGGCAGGTTCTCGTGGCCTGGAGGTTTCTCGCTGGGTGCCGTGTTGGTGGCGTTCACCGGGCAGACGAACGCCCTCGACTTCCTGCGCTGGGCTCCGCTGGTGTTCGAGCTGCTCTATTTGCCGCCGCTTCTGGTCATCGCCAAATGGAGTGGCGTCGGCCGGCGCGCCGGCTGGTTGGGCGTCACCCTTTTCTATGTCGCGAACTGGACCGACCAGGACTACTTCTCCCCGCAAGCCCTGAATCTCTTCTTCTTCCTCGTCGTGATGGCCACGGTGCTGGCCGCCTGGAGACCGAAGGGTCTGTCGCAGTCGGGAGCGCACGGCGACGGGCTCAGGGCGCGTGTCGCCCAGATCCGGGCTGGCTTCAGTCTCCGGCGCATGGCCGGTCACGACGCCGCTGCCACCTGGAACGGGACGCTGACCGTCGGCGTTCTCGGGCTGCTTCTCCTGGTCTGTCTGGCCTCCGCCATGAGCCACCAGATCACCCCGTACGCATTGGTGCTGGCGTTGGCCGCATGCCTTCTCACCCGTCGTCTCGGCCGGCCGGAATTGGTGGTCATTGCAGGCGTTTTGGCGGTCGGGTGGCTCAGCTTGGGGGCCAGTGACTTCTGGGTCGGCCATCTGTCCCAGATATTCGGCTCAATAGGGAGGATCGGCAGCACGTTCGGGTCGAACGTGACCAGCCGGGTCACGGGGTCGGCAAGCCATCGACTCGTCGTCGACCTGCGCATCTTATTGACCGCGACGCTGTTCGGACTGGCCGTGATCGGGAGTTTGCGGCGCGCGACCGAGACCCGCACGCTCGAATTCTTAGTCGGGGCTCCGTTCTTGTTGCTGGTGTTCCAGAACTACGGGGGCGAAGTGTTGATCCGGGTAGTCCTCTTCGGACTGCCTTTCAGCTCCCTCCTGGCGGCGTCGGCCATTTTGCCCAACTGCTCGGGTACCGTGGCTCCTCTCCTCCCGAGGATCCGTCGCCATGTTCGTGCGCCAGCCGTACTGGGGCTGACCGTGGCCGTCACCCTGTTCGGATTCGCCTTGGTCACCACGGTGGTGCGTGGTGGAAACGACGCCTACGAGGCGTTCTCGAACGGCGAGCTCCAAGCCGTCAACTTCGCCTACGATCGTGTGCAGCCGCACCAGTCCATCGGTTTGGTGGCGCCGTGCCTGCCAGTCGGTCAGCGGGATGTCGGCTCAGTCAACGTGTTCGTCGCTGACGACGGACCTACGGTCTTCACCACGCGCCAGGACGAGTCAGCCCTGCTGCGCACGCAACCCGAATGGGTCGTCCTCAGCCAGTCCCAAGAGGCCTGGGGAGAGATCGTCGCCGGTTTTGCACCCGGCTGGGAGCGCTCAATCGAGATCGACCTGATGCGCCATGGGTACCGCGTCGCAGCCAGCTGGTCGACGGCGACGGTGCTCCGGGCGGGAGCGGGAAAGTAGGGCCCTCCTCTCGCGGACGCCGGCGATCACCGGTCAGCGGTCGTCCGGGGGAAGTCCCGACGAAGCCTCAATCCCACGCGGGACGAACGGCCCACGAGGTAGATGGTCATGAGAGCCTCCGACAGCCAATAGCGGAAGCCGAGCCATCGAAGGTATGGCCGTGAAACTCGCAGAAAAGCGGAAACAGTGCCATTGATGTTGCCGCTCCGGGCGACCTCTTCGAGGCATGTCGGAAAGATCTCGATCAACACCCCGGCGGGCGGGGCGGTGCGCTCCGGCGGGGCGGTGCGCACTCCGATGGCCTTCAGGTACCCCTGGCTCGCATCGAGACCCGCCGACAGGAAGTTGGCCGATCCCCCGAAGGCTCGCGCGTTGAAATCGATGACCCAGTCGTGTCCCGCCGCATCGCGGATGACGTCGAGGTCGATGAAACCGGTGCAGCCTGCAGCGTCGAGCACCCTCCGTCCGAACTCCGAGAGACCCGGGTCGTCGATCGTCTCGACTTCGGTAGCCATCCCCCCCGGTTGTGTCGAGCGGGTCACCCGATAGGTGAGCTCCTGCTCGATTCCATCTGCGCTCGCGACAACGGCGTAGTTGAACTTCTCTCCGTCGACAAATCGTTGGTAGAAGTAGCGCTCCGGTTCGCCCGCCAACCGATGGGTGGCGCCCGCCAAGGCCTCCAGATCTCGAGCGATGGAGACTTCGGTGCCACCGCAACCCAGCCTGGCCTTCACCACGACGGGGTAACCGAATTGAAGGCCGATCTCCTCGGGGGAGACCTCGGTGAGGGAAGCCAGTGAGGGTGTGCGGATGCCCGCTGCAAGGAACACTCGGGATGCTTCGACTTTGTCCATCATGGCAAGGCGTTGCTGGACCTGCTCGGCAACAGCCGGCGGCAAGAGATCGAGGCACTCATGCACCATCGGGGCCATCGTTTCGACGAATTGGAGATCCACGGGACATTCTGCCGCCAGCAATTGGCGCAAGGGCCGGCTGTCAGATGCGTCGGCAAGCATCCGGTGTGCGTCGAAGAGGAGCAGGGACGAGAATCCGGACCCGACATGCGTGTCGGTGCTGAGCCGGATCGTGCGGACACCGGCGTGGCGCAGCTGGGCCGCCAATTGGGAGAACGCGCTCCAACGGCCATCGTCGAGGAACACCACCGCCGGTGTTCCCCGGACGAGGCGGTTGAATGTTCTCGCCCGCCGCAGGGCACGGACTCGAGGGGTCGGTGTCACGTCGTGTCCATGAGGTTCGAGCGCTCGCCAGTCACGTCGCCTTCGGAGAGTACTCGGCTACCCAATCTACGTACATGGATTCCGGAGCAGTGGGGCATTCGTAGACGAGATCGCAATCGGTCTGTTGTTGAATGTGGAGTTCCATGGGCTGGCGAGGTATCTCGGCCGACTCGGTGACTCTTCCCCAGGCCCGCCCGTCGACCGTGTAGGTGATGGAGGCGGGAGTCCAGATGACGCCCCAGGTATGCCATTCCCTGCTGTCGATCGGCAGCGTTCGTTGTTCGACACTGGTGCCGTCGTGGACCGTCGCACTGGTGCTCTTGGTCACCGATCCGCTCTCGTTGAAATCTATTTCGGGAGGCCAGATATTGGAGGCCGGCCAGAGCAGCTCAACTTCGGTAGGCCCGGCACCGGTCACCCTCGACCTGACGAAATAGGCGCCATAGGTCTGACTGGGGCTGCATTGGCACAAACCGCCCGTGACCCACTCGTTGTTGTAGGCCGGGTCCTGCCACGTGTTGAGACGGAGGAGCCCGTCGCTCACGGTGACGTGGGCGCTCCCGAATTGTCCCTCAGGATCGCTTCCGGGCACACCGGTGAACGTCTCCCATCCCGACGGCAACGACCTGCCCGGAAAGTCGCTCACGTACGTCTCGGTGAAGCCCTTGAGCGCTGTAGCGGTCGGCGGGGCGTAGCCTGACGGTTCCGATATATCGGCGACACCGATCGGATAAGCCATGGGCGATGTCGCCGATGTCTTACGGACGGCTGTGCCGGTGAGCATTGATGCTATTCCGACATAGAGAGCGGCGGCGGCGGTCACTACGATGATCAGGGCAATTCGGATGCCTCGACGACCGTGGGCCATGCGCGCGCCTGAACCGTCCATGCTGAATCCTCTCTCGGCTTACGCCGTTCTAACTGTTCAGTCGTCGCTCCATGGTTCTTGCGTGACCGGCCTCAGTTCGCGTGGCAATCACACCGAGACGGCTAGACGAAACTGTTGGGCGCCACCCTCGGCCTGCGCCCCGTTCTGATCACCACTTCGGCTGCGATGAAGACCCGTACATCCTCTCGACGGCCGAGAGTTGCTCGAGCAAGTTGGACTATCAGTTCGTCGAATTCGCGGTCTGGGCTGAAGCCGGTCCCAAAGTCTGCGCTCGACGTGGCAATCGACGTCATGGGTTCCTCCGGTGCAGACGTGAAGTCACACTACGCCCTCCTGACCATGGCAGTAGGGCCAAACGTCCCTTGTGGCGACCACGACGTCTCGCTGGCAGCCCTCTCCGAGATAGATCCGAGAATGAAGAATCGTCCGCACGGTCGAGTACTTGATACCCGTTGCGTCCTCTATGTCCCGATGGCTCAACCCTTGTGCTCGAAGTCGAAAAATCTCTTGCACACGGGCCGCATCATCATTCGGGACCAGCTCGCCGTCGATTCAATGCCCTCTATGGAGCTCTGGCCGAATAGATCGGCGGTGACCTTCTGACAGATGATTACAAGCTTGCTGCAACGCCCAACTTCCCTGCTGGAATTAACGTGCTGCAACTACCGGTCAGATCGTAAGTCGGGTCCGTAGACAGGCTCGGTCGGGAGCTCCTTCAGAGGCGAGCCGGGTCGGGGGCAGTGCGAGCACGGCGGTACACGACGCAACTCCTTGGAGAGTTCCACTCCATTGGATCCGAGCTGCTTCATCTGCAGGACGAAGGTCGTGTAGTTCCCACGTTCGATGTAACGATCGGACGAGTGTGCCCTGCTATCAGATGAACGTTGGTCTCGACCTGCTGATCGGTGCCGAAAGCTGCCTTTCAGGCGTACTTGCCAACTCCCATGGCCTTCTCGAGCGATCCGCCCATGATCAGTTCCTGCTCCTCAACGGAAAGGTCCTTGACGACCTCGGCGTAGGCCAGCGGGTCGGCCATGCCCTCGGGGTGCGGGAAGTCGGAGCCGAACATGAGGTGGTCGACCGGAATGCCCAAGTCGATCAAACCCTTCGGATCTGGCTCGTGGAACAGGTGGATCCACACGTTGCGGTTGAACACCTCTACGGGGTTCTCGTCAAAGAGGGCCGTCATTTCGGAAGCTCGTTGCAGCTTCTCGTAGAACGGTCGGACCCAACGGGTCGCGAACTCGACCGGCATGAACTTCAACTTCGGGAAGCGGGTTGCCAGCCCGTGGCCGATGATCGATGCCATGGCGTCAACGAGACTGTCCTTTTCCGACGACAGGATGACGAAACCGGGACTCGGCCGACGCGCGTGCCGAGAGATGCTCATCTCTCCCTTGAAGCCTTCCCACTCGTTGACATAGCGGTTGTAGCCCGGGTCACCCGAGTGCATGCCGACGACGAGGCCCAACTCCTGCACGCGCTCCCAGAAGGGGTCGAACTCGGGGAGAGCAAAGGATTTGCGACCCTTCCACGTTGGCACCGGCGCCACACGAATAAGGAAGATTTTGGCGCCGCGCTCGGCGATGAACTCGAGCTCGTCGATCGCCTGCTGATTGCCAGCAGCGAGGCTGATGATCGGCGTCGCGTACAGCGCGTCCGAGTAGACGTAGGTCCAATGCTCGTGCATCCACTCGTTCAGGGCGTGGATGACGGCGACCACGGCGTCAGGGTCATCGGCCAAGCGCTCTTCGAGGGCGCTGGCCAGTGTCGGCCACAGCAGAGTGCGATCGATCCCCATTTGCATCATGAGTTCAAGCCGGGGCTCGGGATCGAAGAAGGCGTCTGCACTCGGCATGGCCAGCAATTTTCCCAACCCGAGGGCAGCGTTACCAAAGCTGCCACCCTTGTTGCCCTTGGTGACATCGAAGCCAGACCCGCCGGGGACCGCCACCTTGTTGAAGGTCGGGTTCGGGATGTAGTCCGAAATCTTGTCGTTGAGCGCAAGCTTCGTCCGACCGTCGATGTCGACGTACTTTATGACTCCCTCGTACTCGCGAGGCACGAATTTCGTAAGAGCATCCCTCGTCTCGTACATGTGGTTGTCGGCGTCGAACGACGAATAGGGCAACTCTCGATGGATAACCTCAATGTATTCCTCAACGGACGACATGATCGTTACTCTCCTTCGCGACGAGGCCTGTTTTCCACAGCCTTTTCAAATCTACCCATACGAATTGTAAAGCAAATCGGAGTGCCGGCAAATGTCTCTCAAGCATCCGATGAAGACCAATCCAGATGCCGTAGCTCTCGAACCAGGCTGGACGGGATTCTTACCACCCAGGTAAGGACCTTTGAGCTGCGAAATGGTGTTTTGGGCCTGCTTAAGGGGCGTCCTCTCCGAACCCAGGCCTGAAAGCGAGTTCGGGTTCGTCACGAAGGTGCATGAGGCAGCCATGTCGCGCTGCGCTGCTAACTGGTTCCCGTGGCAACCAAGGTTCCACATATTGGCTTGCCGCCGAGCGCCGGAATGTACGACTTGCCCTTCAGCTCGAGGATCTGTCCGCAGGCTTTCTTCGGCACACCGGCCAGGGTGCCGAAGTGCTGGAAATCCTCCCCGGGTGCCGCTTGCAGTCCCTCTGCGGTCCAACCGCTGAGGTTGCGCAGCTTGGAGATGAACGTCTTATCGGTGGGGTTCGGACCGGCTAGCTGGAGTCCCTTGATCATGAGCGCAGCCGACTCGTAGGCATAGAGGAGCTCTTCGCTGGGGATGCCTCCGGGCCACGTCGAGTACTTCTTCATGTTGCTGAGGAGCAGCTTGACCGGGGCACTGAGGTGATTGCCCAGAACGTTGACCAACGCCGACGAATACGTACCTTGCATGGCGGCCAGCGCCGACGGCTGGTCGAGGATGGCTTGGTCATAGCCTGTGGCGCAGGTATCGGCCACGTGGTTGAGCCCCGCCTGCTTGAGGGCGGTCTGCACGCCGATACAGGCGGCCACTCCTTGGAGAACATCGATGCCGTTGCAGCCGAGCTGCTTCATCTGCAGGGCGAAGGTCGTGTAGTTCACCTGGCTCAGCGGCACGACATCGTCCAGGCACTTGCTGACGCCGAAAGGCTTCACGGAAGAAAAGAGGCCATCGGCGGCCTGAATGGCGGTCGGGACGTTGGCCACCACGGTGGCCAACTTGGTCACGTGCTCAGCCTTCATGGTTGCCCCGCTGCTGTTGTAGGTGTAGATCTTCCCGCCGATCGGACCGTTCAGGATGCCGGCCACGCTGAACATGTTGCTGTTCGGCTGCTCGCCCCACTCGGGGCCGTCTTGATCGAAACCGATGACCGGGATACCCGCTTTCTGCATGTACGAGGCGCCACCGAAGGTGGACGAAGAGATACTGATGATCCCGAAGACGTGCTTGTCCTGGACCAAGGTTTGGGCCGCCTCGAGGTTGCCCGACGGCGTGGACTGGTCGTCTTCGATGTCGAGCACGAGCTTGTGCCCGTCCACCCCGCCTGCCGCGTTCTGGGCGTTGATGCGGGCGATCGCCCCGTCCTGTGCGTCGACGTAGCTCGATGCTGCGCCACCGGTTTCATCGGTGATCATTCCGATGACGATCGGAGCCTTGGCCGCCGAAGCGGCACCCCCAGATACGCCGACGAGAACTCCCGCCAGACAAAAGACGGCTGCTCCCAAACGCAACGCTCGACCACCGGTCCACATTGACGAAACCCCCCTAGAGGAGACATAGGTCTCCTTATTCAAATGCCACAATAATAGTATTACTGGTGATGTAACGTACAAGGTGGTCAAGTCGGCGTCAAGCCTCGCGCAACAACTCGTCGCCGCATGAGTGGCCTCTCGACATCGGCGAGAGGCCGTAGTAATACCGACAGAGTCGAGAAACAGAGACCGTGGTGTCGCTCCCGCGTCCCCTAACCCAGACCTTTCAGTAACACGGATCTGATTCGATGTAAAGACGCGGGAAAAGCCCTTCTGCTCTGGGAAACTTGGAGTTGCGAAGCAACAAGTAGCCAAAGAGAAGGGCACTTCCAAGATGAAGCGTACAGCGCGTCGACCCCGGCTCACGGTGACCACCGGCGGCGAGGGTGTGGTGGCCCATGTCGGCGCCCGGCTGCTCTGTGAGCTGGCCGACGATCTCTCTTTGACCGAGCGGCTGTCCGAAGCCATGGCTCCGACCAAGCAGCGCCGACGCGGCCATGACCGGGGCGAGGTGCTGGTGGACCTGGCCGTCGCCCTGGCCGATGGCGCCACGACCATCAGCGATCTGCGGGTGCTCTCTGATCAACCCGACCTCTTCGGCGAAGTGGCGTCGGTGCCGACGGCGTGGCGGACCCTCGAGGCCATCGACGACGACGCCTTGGCGCGCATCGCCGCGGCACGAGCCGGGGCTCGCCGAGCCGCCTGGGCGGCCGGGATGGACCCGGGCTTCTACGTGATCGACATCGACGGCACCTTGATCGACGCCCATTCAGAGAAGGAGGAGGCCACCGCCACCTATAAACGGGGCTTCGGCTTCTATCCCCTCGTCGCCTATCTCGACGCCACCGGCGAGGCCCTGGCCGCATTGTTGCGCCGGGGCAACGCGGGCTCGGGCACGGCGGCGGACCATATCGTCGTCCTCGAGGCCTCCTTGGCCCAGCTGCCCGTCGATCCGGCCGACCACGAGATCATCGTGCGCACCGACTCGGGCGGCACCAGCCACGGGCTGGCGCAGGCCTGCGCGGACAAAGGCGTCCGTTTCATCGGTGGCGTGGCCATGAGGACTCTCTTGGCCCAGGTGGTGACCACAGTGCCCAAAAGACGCTGGAAAACTGCCATCTCTTCGGACGGGACCGAGGAGTTAGAAACAGGCCAGGTGGCCGAGGTCACCGACCTGGTCGACCTGTCGAGGTGGCCTGCGGGCACGCGCATGATCGCCCGGCGTGAGCTGCCCCATCCCGGGGCCCAGCTCAACTTCACCGACGTGGACGGCTATCGCTACCAGGTCTTCGTCACCGATCTGGCCGACAAAGACATCGCGTACCTCGAAGCGCTGTTCCGTGGACGGGGTCGAATCGAGTGCGCCATTCGCGACGCCAAAGACACCGGGCTGGCCAACCTGCCCAGCCACAGCTTCGCCATCAACGCCGCCTGGCTGGCCACCGTGTTGATCGCGTGTGACCTGTTGGCCTGGACGAAGAAGCTCTGCCTCGACGGCGAGCTGGCCAAAGCCGAGCCCAAGCGGTTGCGCTACACGCTCTTGCACGCAGCCGGGCTCTTGGTCTCCTCAGCCCGGCGCAAGAGCGTGCGCATCGCTTCGGGTTGGCCGTGGGCTGACGACCTCGTCGACGCCTTCGGGCGGCTGCCCTCGTGGGCGACTGTCACCTGAACCCACCGTTGCGGACACTTCCCGAGTCGTCGCCTTCTACGAGCACGCCCTCGAAGCGGTGCGCGACGCGCCGCGCTGGTCCGAAAGACTTTCGCAGCACCCGCCACGCCCCTCGAGACGCTTCGATGTCCGATCACGAAGGCGACGTGTCTTCGGGTAGCCACCAAATCCGATCAGATGAGAGTTACTGAAAGGTCTGGGCTAACCATTAGGGACCGAGAATCGGCATGAGTTCAGGACCATCTGAACTGGTCACGCGGATGGGCCATTCGAAATTGACGTCACGACGGATACTGTGAGAACGAAAAAGGTCGATCGCTTTCGACCTTTTTTGGCCGGTGCTCACCATCACATTGCGCAAGAGGATTGCATTTCAGGAGGACCCATGGAAGTCCAGTACCTCATTAAAAACGGCACGATCGTGGACGGAACGGGTGCTCCCGGGTTCCGCGGCGACCTGCGGGTCCGGCACGGTCGAATCGCACAGATCGCGCCTGTTCTGGAGGTCGAGGGGGGCGAACGGGTCATCGACGCCTCTGGATGCTTCGTAACCCCCGGTTTCATCGAACAGCACAATCACTGGGATGCGGGCGTCTGGTGGGCACCTCTTATGGAGCCCTTCAGCGCCTACGGCGTTACCACCTCGATCAATGGCAACTGCGGCTTCTCTCTCGCGCCTGCCCACGCGGATCCAAGTGTGCGAGAGGAGATGATCGGCATTTTCAACTACTTCGAGGACATTCCTGCTGCCCCCCAGCGGGACATGCTGCCTTGGGACTGGCGGCGCTGGAGCGAGTACAGGGCGTCCATGGAACGCAATGTACGCACCCCGTTGAACTTCGGCACCTTCTGTGGACACATCGCGCTTCGACTGGCGGTCATGGGTCTCGACGCATGGGAGCGACTTGCCACGGCCGAAGAAATTGCAGAGATGGCCACGTTGCTCGATGATGCCCTGGCGGCCGGCGCCATGGGGTTGTCGACCAACTTCTTCGATTATGACCGGCACGAGCGCCCGCTCCCGAGCCAGCTGGCGGACGACGCGGAGCTACGAGGCTTGTTGAACGTGCTCGGTCGTTACACCGGAGCCACGTTGGAGGTCATCACCGACATCTTCATGCGCTACACCGCCGCGGCCACCGTGGAGCGCCTGGGTGCTATCGCCGTCGAGGCCGGCGTCCGGATGAACTGGGTGGGGCTTCCGCCCTTCAAGTTCCAGGCTGCCATCCGGCCCGAATTAGAGGCAATGCACGAGCGCTTCAAGGCCGAGGACCGCGATTTTTGGACGGGCTACCACCACATCGCGCCCACCTCGATGATGAACTTCATTTCGAGCCTTGTCTTCAGCCAGAACGGCAACCCGGTTTGGCAAGAGATGGTCAACGCCGAGGGCGAAGTGGCAAAACTGGGGATGCTCGCCGATTCGGCCTGGCGTGAGCGGGCTCGCAAGTCATGGGATAACCAACTCCCTCACTCCTATCTCAACAATCCCAGCGCACTGACCTTCCGCGAGAGCGAAACGGGTTACACCGCTACGGGGACCACCTTGGCGGATTTCATGGCCTCGACCGGGATCGAGCATCCCTCCGATGCCCTGGCCGAATACTTGCTGGCGAACGGAGTCGGTTCCCTGGTCCTCAAGCGCTCTCAGGAGGTGGACGAAGACGTCGTCGTCCGTCTGATCAAAGACCCTCGATCGGTAGGGAACACTTCGGACGCAGGCGCGCACGGTCAGCTGTTCTGCGGAGCCGGGGACAACGTGCTCTTGTTGACCCACTACGTCCGCGACCACCAGCTTGTGACAATCGAGGAAGCGGTGCACAGCCTGACGGGCAAGCTGGCGGACTTTTTCAGTTTGCGCGAGCGCGGAGTACTCAAGGAGGGTTATGTTGCCGACCTCACTGTCTTCAATCTGAGCGAAATCGAGCGCCGACCTGAAGAAAAGGTGTGGGACGTTCCCGACGGCGAGGGCGGCCGCACCTATCGCTACACCCGCGCCCCGGCCCCGATGCGCCTGACGCTGGTCAACGGCGTGGCGACCTTCGACCATGGAGCAGTGACGGGGCGCTTCCCAGGCCAGTTCATCGCTCCTGGCGCGCCCGCCGATGAGTTAGCTGGCTCCACGAAGTAGGCCCGCTCTGGCGGTTGGGGGTAGTTGTTGTCGTGGCGCCGCCTTCTGCCTCGACGTGGGCAGTGAGAAAGAGAATGGCTGTGAACAAGGGAGCAACAGCATGATCGAAGCTCGCGGAGGTGCCGCGTTCGCATTTGCGAAAATCGTGGTGCGTGACCTAGCGAAACAGGTGGCGTTTTACAGCGCCGTATGCGGCTATCGCCAACCCGAGCTGTTGCAGGGTGACATTGGGGGTCGGCCAATCGAAGAAGCAATCTTTCGTACCGGGGAAGGCGCTCTCGATCTGGTCCTTCTCACCTACCTGGGGGAACCGTCGCCGTCCAATCTTGGCGGAGGTATCACCGCCTTCTACACCGATGACGTCGACGGGTGCCAAGAGCGCGTGCTCGACGCCGGAGGCTCAATCGTGGCGGCGATCAGCTTGGTCGAAGTGGGCGCGAATCGAATGCGGATCGGTTTCTTCGCTGATCCGGAGGGACATTTGCTCGAAGTGATGGAGCGGCTGACCGTGGAGCCATAAATGTCCGCCTCCGCTCGAGACCCGTTTCGAGAACGCGGATGATGATCGCCGAGCGACTAGCTCCAGGGGTTAAGAGTCGAGAATGAGCATCGGCACCGCAGTAGGCCGAGTCGACGGCGAAGACCATCGGCGACGGCACTGATGATTGTCGAGATGCCAGAAGGACTTAAAAGTGTGTCTCCAGACCTAGTTTCTGAGGCGGAGGGGACGGACCGCACAACCCCACTCCTTGAGCATGGTTCAGTTGAACTTTGCGGTGCTTCGCTCCGCTATGACCGTCGCCTATCACAGGGGGCACGTCCTCCAAAAGGAAGTCCATTATGGAGACCTTGGAAGGGAAGAAACCGCATACCCATGGGTCGTTTACTTCGGAGTGCGTGTGGGAAAGTCTTAGCGGACAAGTGTGGACAGACGGTCACAATAGGTCTCTCGACTTGATTGATGATTTTACGAAAGGCTCCACTTCGTGGACACAGGCCATCTCCAAGGTTTGCGACGCCGATGCCGATGCCGATGCCGATGGCGAGACGGAACGCGCGACGCAAGTTTGACATGGGTGCGGCCGCCAGGCAACGCTCGCAAAATCGCCAACACAACTGGACGAAAGACGGGAATGACGATGACCATGGATAGCGAGCAGACGATGGGCGCACTTTCAGGCAAGATCGCAGTCGTCACCGGGTCGACGAGCGGCTCGGGCCGAGCCGTAGCGCGACGTTTTGCCACCGAGGGTGCGCAGGTCGTGATGCTCGCCCGGGGCAAGGAGCGGTTGGTAGCGGAAGCCGAGCTGATTGAAGGTGCGGTTCCGATCGTCACGGATGTCGGTGACCCAGACAGCGTTCGCCAGGCCTTCGCTGAAATTGGAGAGCGGTTCGGGAAGCTTGACATTCTCGTGAACAACGCTGGGGTCTATCGACCCTGCCTTGTGGAGGAACTCAGCGACTTCGACATTGAGCGACAGGTCCACACCAATTACCTCGGGCCTGTGTACACCTGCAGGGCTGCCATCCCGCTCTTGCGGGCTGCCGGTCAAGGCGACATCGTGAACACCTCAAGCGAGTCGACGCTCGATCCCTTCCCCATGCTGTCGATGTACGTGTCGAGCAAGGCTGCCCTCGAGGCGTTCAGTAGGACGCTCATGACGGAGGTCCAGCAGGATGACATCCGTGTGACAGTCGTGGTCCAAGGGGTCGCCAATGATGGCGACGGCTCCACCGACTGGGCCTGGGAGCCCGAGCGCGCCATGGCCGCCGGCCAGTTGTGGACCGAGCAGGGCTATCTCGCGCGAGTTCTGGGGCGTGAGGGCAGTCCGGGCCAGTCGGTTGACGACATCGCCGACGTGCACCTGTACGTCGTCACAAGGCCGCGCGGGCAAAAGCTGGACACGGTCCACGTTCGTTCCTACTAATGCCGGGGTGTTAGGCCCGGACGGCCACCGAGCTGGTGACAAGGACATCTCGCTGGTGATACCCCGGGCCTACAACAGCACTGGCCCACCAGCAACCCCGGTCGTTCATCCCGCGCTGCATCGTGCCTAGGTGAGAGGTAGATCTGGCCGTACGAGCGGTGCTCTGCTTCGCAAAAAACGATGCCGGCGATCAGCTTTCTCGAGGCGCTACACACAAGTCATCCAGTCGCTGTCGACCGCGTACACCCTTGTCCTGAAGCCAGCGCCCGACACGGCGGCATGGATCACGTCTCGTCGCCCGCTCCACGTGACTCGGCTGTTGCTTACGACACTGGTGCCCGAAGTTTTACGCCCTCCAAGTCCGAGTCGTCTCGTTAGAGAGCCGGTGCGCCCTTCAGCTTCATGGCAAGGGGACGTGAGTAGCGGTCATCCCGCTGTCAGGCAACGATCTCGCGACCCACGTAGGTGTGCGCTCTACACCGCCTTACTTGACAAGCCGAATAATATGATTACCATCGTAGTTTGACGAGGGTCCTCGGCGCACTTGGTAACGCCGAGGAGCGCATCGCGTCTGAAGCTACATGCAACAACCAAAGTACTCGTGAGGTATTGGGGGGGAAATGAAGCGAACTGTGCGTTACTCGTGTGCGCTACTCGCGATCTTCGGAGCCGTCCTCGTCGGCCCAATCATGACAGCGCCGGCCGGTGCCAGCGCGGCGCCGATCCCGATCGGTCTGATCGCCAGCGAAACGGGCGCGGGGGCATCGGAGCAAACCGGGGTGATGTATGGCGCTGAGGCGGCGTTCGACGCCCAAAACGCTAAAGGTGGCGTGCATGGGCACCCTCTGAAGCTCGTCTCCTCCGATGACCAATCAAGCGCGGCCGGCAATCAACTTGCGGCACAGAAGCTCGTCGAGGACGACGGAGCTTTCGGGGTGATGGAATCCTCCGCGTACGTCTATGGCGCTTCGGTCTATCTGCAAAAGCAAGGGGTGCCGGTTATCGGTGGTGGCGCCGACGGGCCTGAGTGGGGCCAACAGCCCAATACAAACATGTTCGACCTCGGGGTGCCCTCCGTGCTCAACGGCGTGACATACGGGTACAACAACGAGATCGCTTTTATGAAAAAGCTCGGTGTGACGAAGCTCGCCATCATTTCGGTCAATGTTGTAGCCGCGATCAACAACCAGAACGCCTTGATAAAACAAGCCACAGCGGCCGGAATCAAGAACTGCTATGACAACGACTCGCTTCCATTTTCGGGCGCCAACTTCACCGTCGTCGCACTCCAGATGAAGACGGCCGGTTGCAACGGCGTGATCGATGCCGGGGTTCCAACGCAAACAGTGTCTCTGAGCGAAACGCTCGAACAAGCTGGTCTCAAGGTGAAGGAATTTTATTACGGCATTCCCGAGAGCCTCTTGACTCAGCCAGCCGTGGCGAAAGCCCTGCAGGGTACCTACACGGTTTCGACCGGCTTCAACCCAAGCGCCCCCACCGCCGCTCAGAAGGTGATGCTGGCCAACCTCAAGAAGTACACACCAAAGTTCTCCTATGCGAATGACCCCAGTGCCCTGGCGATATATGAGGAAGCTGAGACCATGATCAAGGGCTTGGAACTGGCAGGCAAGAATCCGACCCGAGCGGCCTTCATCAAGAACCTGCGTAAGGTATCCAACTACACCGCGGGCGGCCTTCTGCCCAGCCCCGGCGTGACCTTCGCGCACTTTGGGACGGTCGGCATGTTGCCCAAATCGGAATGTAGCGGATTCCTGACCGTCACCCTCAAAGGGCTCGTGCCCTACGACCACGGAGCTCAGATCTGCGGTTCGCGTGTCGTGGTCTCATCCTGATTCTGACCTTTACATCACAGTGGATTGGCTCTATTGAGCGAAGCCCCTTCGAAAGGATGCACGCGCCAGTCGTGAACTCGTCCCAATAGGGCCGGTTGAAGCGGAAAGAGGGGATGGCTATGCCTCCAGGAATAGTTGAAACGGCAAGTGGCCACGTACGCGGTGCCAATAACGCGGGCGTGTGGGCCTTCAAGGGGGTGCCCTACGGCGATGACACCGGCGGCCCGAACCGGTTCCGTCCGGCGCAGCCTCCTCAACCATGGTCCGGCGTGCGTGAATGTACGACATATGGGCCGTCGTGCCCTCAGATGACCGTAGAGCAGATGACCGGAACTCCTATGCCGGTCGAAATCGAGCAGATGATGGGTGTTTTAGGGACCGAGCCCACCATGACCGAAGATTGCCTGGTTGTGAACGTCTGGACCCCCACCCTTGAGGCCCAAGCCAAGTTGCCTGTCCTGGTGTGGCTCCACGGGGGCGGGATGAACACCGGATCGGCCTCGTGGCCACTTTACGATTTCACCAACCTGGCCAATCACCGTAACGTCGTGATGGTCGGGGTCAACCATCGCTTGGGGATTTTCGGGTTCTTGGACTTGTCGGGGTTCGGGGAGGAATTCGCGGACTCGGGCAACGTCGGAATGCTCGACGTGGCGGCTGCGCTCGACTGGGTGGCCCAGAATATTGCTGGCTTCGGTGGCGATCCGAACAATGTGACGGTCTTCGGTGAGTCCGGAGGCGGGGCCAAGACCTCAATTCTGTTGGCCATGCCGGCTGCGGAGGGTTTGTTCCACAAGGCATTCCCGATGAGCGGCATGATGTTGGCGGCGCAGCGACCAGATGCGGCACAGGTCACGGCCGAGATGGCGTTGGCGCACGTCGGAGTCGGGCCCGATCTCAAAGGTTTGGATACGGTCGAGGTCGATCGACTCATTGAGGCGGAACTGGCGTTGCAGGGGTCGCAGCTGCTCGGTGGAGGAGGCCGCCGGTTCGCACCAGTCCTGGGCCCCAGTCTTCCCCAACACCCCGAGCGGGCCCTACAGCTTGGAGCCTCCGCCAGTGTTCCCATCGTGTCCGGGTGCACCGCCGACGAGATGTTGGCATTTCTCGTCTCAGATCCCGAGTTCGGCTCCATGACCGAACAAGGTGTTCGGGATCGCCTGGAGAACCAGATCGGCGAACACGCAGATGCGATCCTCGCTGGCTACAAGGCGATCCGTCCTCATGATGACCCGACATCACTGCTCGTCGCGACCATCACAGATGCCACGATGCGCGTTCCCCATATTCGATTGTCCGAGGCCAGGATTCAGGCTGGTGGCGCTCCGGTGTGGATGTACCTGTTCACCTGGGGCCACCCTGACTCTTCGGGCCGGAGATGGTCCGCCCACGGTTCGGACATGCCCTACTTCTTCGACAACGTGGAGAAGGCGCCGATGGCCGCGGGACCCCACGCCGATGAGCTCGTGGCAGCGATGAGTGGCGCCCTTGTCTCGCTTGCCTATACCGGTGACCCTAACCACGAGGACTTGGCGAAATGGCCGCCCTATTCGCTCGACGACAGATCGACCATGATGTTCGACACACCCTCATCGGTCAGGTCAGACCCTTTCGGGGCCGAACGCCTCGCGTGGGCAGACGTGCCGCTCGGCGGCCTCCCGTCAGGAGGAGACAGCAGTGAATTGGCAGCATCGTGACGACGAGAACGAAACTGCAGCGAATGGGATTCTGCAGTCATTCTCGAGTTAGGGCCCGCCTCAGGATTACTTGCGCGAAGATTTCCGGCCCCCCCGGAAGTCGTAGGGCCCCACTGCGCAAGTAATCCTGAGGCGGGCTCTTAGTAAAATCGACGTTCGAACAGGACGGATGTGACGGATGGCAGCTGCGAGACTTTACTGCGTTGAGAGTGCCTTTGGGAACGATCTCTCGACCTCTTCATCTTCGAGTTAATCGGGCGGAGCTACGGCGACGTGACTTAGGTGTAGTAGATGAGTTGAAAGACTCCCAACGGTCGATTCTTCGGGATCGATCATTCGGCGGTTCATCCCCAGATGTAGAAGTTCCCGGAGGTTCGATGTGGTTGGGTTGGGCGATCTCACCTAGGGCCCGAGTACTTGTACTAGCTCCTCCGCTATGGCGGTCATGCCTGCCTCGTTCGGATGGAATGAGCCACCGGTCTGAGTCAAGACCTGATGGAAGGGCTGCACCCATGGCTCCGGGGAGCCCAGGGCGTGGCCCGTGCTGAGGGACGATGCCAAGATCAATTCTGCCCCCGTCCGGGTGGCCGCATCTCTGAAGGCTTGACCAATCGCGCTCTGAATAAGGAGGAAATGGCTGAGTTCGTCATCCGAGAATGGCACCGCGGTGGACGAGGCGTGGTCGAGAACAGTCAAGTAGTCGACGAGGATTACTCGCGCCGCGGGGGCTTTCGCACGTGTCCTCTCGATCACCTCGACGAGACCCTGTGTTGCCTTCTCGACAGCGTGTTCGGTCGGAAGAGCAATGCCATCGGGGAACAGAAGCTCGAGCATTCCGATTATCGGTGACGCTGGTTCAAGCCGCAGCCATGCGGCATACAGCATCCCTCCGGCGAACTGAAGATCGTTGCCACCGGCAGTTACCGTCACGACGTCGGCGTCGGCGGGTACGCCGTCGATTTGCGGCGGATACATGGTTCCCTCGCCCAACTGTTGAGGTGTATCGATGATATTTGCGGTGGTTGCGCCGGATACCGTGAGATCCACGAGGCGAGCGTCGAGCCGTGCAGCCAGCTGGTGGGCGTAATTCTTCTCGGACCGCATCGCGGCGGGGTCGGCAATGGGCTCGATTCCGGGCCCGGCGGCGAACGAACTCCCCAGGGCCACGATCAGCTGATCCCGGGACATTAAGGGATCATGCCACAGCCGCCCATGTACTGACATAGGAGCCGTAGCCACTGGGCGCCTGATTGGTTCCCGCGGATCGGTCCGGCAGATCGGAGTGCACGACGCCGGCCGGAACTCTTATGGCTGGCCCCAAAAACACAGAAATCACTCAGCGACAGACCGTGCTGAACGGGGCCACTCAATCTGCCCGTCGTTCTCCTCATTGAAGGGGGGCGTTTTCTTAACAGCTCAATTGACATTGGCGATCGGCGCACTCAGCCCCTCCAGATTTGGGTAATTGACGTTCCGTTTGAGCGCTCAAAACGGGACATGGCGCAGCCCGGCGCATAGTGAGGTCATGTGCCGGCGAAGCTTGGCATGGCCCATTCTCGATTGCCGGCCGACAATGAACGCATCGGTCAGGAGCGGACGTCTTGGCGATCGCGAATAAAATCATTGAAGGAGAGGTTGATGCCCGGTTTCTGCGGTCGACGGCCAAGCCGAACGACAGCCCGATGTATCAGTCAGTGGAGTAAGAAGACAGTCGGGCACCGTCAGGATGAGCCGGCAAGGACGCTGGCAACGACGCCACCGTCTACCAGCAGGTCGGTACCGGTGATAAAAGAGGCATGAGGTCCGACTAGAAACTCAACTGCCGAGGCAATGTCGTGGGGTGTCCCGACCCGACCGCTAGGACTGCCGGCCACCATCGCCCGCATGAATTCGCCACTAGGCCCGCTCAGCTCAACATTTCCCATTGGCGTTGAGATGATGCCCGGAGAGATCGAATTCACTCGAACATGACGACGGCCCCAAACGAGTGCGCTGGAGCGAACGCGAACCTGGTTGGCCAGCTTTGCGGTCGAGTAAGCGCTTCCCGCATCGGCGATGACGGCCTCTGACAGCTCTGGCAAGTCGAGGAGCTCTGCAGTCGGCGTCGTTGCAAGTCGACGCTCCAGGTCGGCATCGGGCGGACGCATCGTGCCAGCCATTGATGCGATGAAAACGGCCGCGCCACCCGGAGCCATCACGGATGCAAATGCGTCAAGCACCAGAGCCGTGCCGAGAAGATCCACCCGAAGAATGGCTTCAACCGGTGCTTGGACAGGAGAGACACCCGCCGTGTGGGCCAGCACCTCCACCCGACCACAGTTCGAAGCGACCTCCGCCAGGGCGGCCACCGACGCCTCGCTCGATACATCCGTGACCTGCTCCCTTACCTGGTAACCATCACCCCGGAGCCCTTTTGCCGCCGTGCTCAACGCTTCCTGATTGACGTCAGCCAGCAAGAGTGTTGACCCGGAGCCAAGTCGGCGCGCAATGGCCAGCCCCATCCCCCCTACGCCCGTCACGACGATCACGCGTTCGTCTAGATGTGCTGGATTTCCCCCTTGACTCATTTGATCCCCATTTCTCTCAGACCGCATGCTTCAGCGCCGTACGTCCCACCAATATTGTCCGAAGTCGAGCCCATGAACCGGCGAATGTGCCCCCCATTGGGATCCGAAAACTTCAAATCTCCTACTGCATTGCCAACGATAATCTCCTTACTCTACGAAGAAGGCCCCTCAGTGTCAATCAGGCTCCAGTCGAGTCGGCCTGCACGGTGGATCCGCATAGCGCCACTTCCATCGACATTGACGAAGCCAGTTGGGGAGGGCCATTCACCCAATAATGGTGGCGTCGAAGGCCAAGCGTTATCGGGATCGGCGGGCTCCTCCCGCTGATGGTCGCTTCACCTTCACCGTTCCCTCTCAGCCGTCGCTGGTGAAGGAACAGCAATGGAGCGTCGCATCAGTCCATCGCCTGAAAGTAATGCCGTGTCCACGCTTCACAGCGCACGTGGATTTTGAACGTCAGGCTCAACTATCCTCGGCCCTTTGAGTCTGGCTGCAACGATTTCCCCTTTCTCACGATCGAAAGGTCATCCGATTCCGAAAACCCAAGAGAGTCCCATGACAACATCGACCCCAGAAAGGATCCTGGCAGTCGTCGTTTCCATAATCGAGTCCGACGGCACTGATGCAGTTCAACTCGTCGACGTGGCAAAGCGCGCTCGGGTTTCACTATCGACCATCTACAAGCACTTCATTTCGCGTGATGAGCTGATCATCGCCGCCATTGAGTCCTGGATGGAAGCAAACGTCTATCGATCGCTCGATCAGAACACTTCCGATGACTCGTTCTTCAACGCCCTGATGCGATATTTCCACCACATCTTCGAACCGTGGGAGCAGCACCCACATATGGCGGAGGCTTTCATGCGCGCCCGCCTCGGCCCGGGTGGCGGGCGTCTGAAGTTGCAGGGATCCGCCGCCACTGAAGCCTCCATGAAACAAGTGATCGAAGATGTTAATCCCGAGTTCGCAGAAGACGTACTGATGATCGTAGGCAATGTCATCTATGCATTGGTATTCCGATACGCCACCGAAGACCTTGCACTAACCGAAATCATGTCGACCCTCGAACGGACCCTTAAGCGGTTAACGGGCACCACCGCAGTGACAGCGATGCCCCAACGGTCATCGCGCCGCCCAGCGAAGCGAAAATAAGGTCGCCAAGTCTCCGACTTAGACAGGCCAGGCGCAATGCTGGACACAAGGACGTCCAGGTACGACAACAAAAGGAAATATGGCGAGCACGCGTCGCTGACTCATTGTGATCGTAGGCACTTACACGCCGTGACCATTTGCGTACGCGGCGAGGAGCGGCGCGAGCACCTCGACCCACGCCTGGTAGCCCGGCTCTGTCAGGTGCAGGTGATCGCGGGTGAACTCTTTCCGCAGTGCCCCCTCGCCGTCGGCCAACGCCGGCCAAAGGTCGATGTAGGTGGCGCCCGCCTCGGCGGAGATGCTGGCGTACTGCCGGTTGAGAGCCTCGATTTTCGTCACCCACGACTTCGTACGAGGCGTGATGCTGTTCACGTAGAGCGGAACGTTGGGCACGGTCACCTTGATACTGGTGACGAGGTCTCTGAATTGCTCAGCGATTCCGTCGATCTCGCGTGTGTTCCCCAGACCATGGAGATCGTTCGTCCCGATGAGAAGCGAGACCGCAAGGGGCTGATGAAGGGCGCTCGCCAGCCGGCCGCGGACGCCGGCCACCGAGTCTCCGCCGATGCCGCGGTTCAGAGTTCGCAGCTCTGGAAAGAATTCGTTCCAATCGCCGCCTTCGGTAATGCTGTCGCCCAGGAACACCACGCGGCCCGGTACGGGCGGCCGCTGGTCGAAGAGGGCGGTCTTTCTACGGATAGAACGCCGGACGAACGGCCGGATGACGGGTATGAGGAGCGCGATCGGATCGTCCATGACGTCCTTCGTAGCATGCCACGGAGCGGTCCGCTTCAATACAGCTCTCCGCACAGCGTCGCCCATCGCCGGATCAATGGCTGATGACTAACTAGGTCGAGCTTGGCCGTCGGGCGGTCCAACTTGGGCGTTTCACCTGTTGCTAAGTCCGCCAAAAACGTCCGAACTCAGTTTCAATTGAGAGGCGAACAACCTATGATCACAAAATGACTACCCTTCCAGGAATTCCTTCTGACCAACTGCCCAACGTCCTTGGAACCGGTCTAACCGATGTGCAGATTGCGTTTATCTCGCTCTCGGCTCGGGAGCCAAGTGGACGGGATGCCGAGTATCTGGAGTGGCATTCCCTTGACCATCGACCTGAGCAATACCGACTCGCTGGCTTGCGCAACTCTCTGCGCCTGGTCTCTACGCCGGCGTGCCGGGCTGTTCGAGCCGCAAGCACAGAAAAGTACGACGCGGTCGATCACGTGATGACGTATCTCTTCACTGGTGTGGAGCCACTTGGACCGTTCACCGACCTCGGAGCGGCACTTAACGACGGCGGTCGAATGCCGCTGCGCCTTCCCACGGTTGAATTCATGACGGCGGATCTCGCAGGAAAGGTCGCCAATCCAGTCGCTGTTGCGGGGTCGGATGTAATTCCCTGGCGTCCGGCTCAGGGTGTCTACCTCATTATCGAGAGGGGACAGGCTCCAGCCGACGCTCTCGCCGCCATTCCAGGAGTCGCCGGCGTTTGGTCGTATCACGGAACGATCGCACCTGGGCAGTTTGCGACCGATGCCCGAGGACTTCAGATCACTTACTGCTACCTCGACGATGATCCGGTGTCGACAGGTGGCCGTCTCGGAGACGCGGTTCGGCAACGTTGGGATGCCGAAGGTGTCGTTGGGCTCCTCGCTGCACCGTTTTACGCATTGGTCCCGTTTGAATGGACGCGCCATCTTCCTTGAGATCTGTATCTGACTCGACAAAGAAGTCCAATGACCTCGTCCGATTGGTCACATGTGGCTCCGCAACGAGCCTGGGCTCTTACTGTAATGGGGCCCCAACCACGGCGAACTGCCCCAGTGGCCACCTCGAGGACCGTTGACCATGCGCTTCGACACCCCGTCGTCGGTCGAAAGGATCCCAATGGAGCCGAGCGGCTCTGCGAGGACGGGTCTGATCCGGAGGCCTGTGGGTCGTCCGAGGTCGTCGTAAATGTGGCATCGTGATCGTGAAAACGGCACAGCAGCGCACTGACGGCCCACCGTCCTGAATTTAAGGAAGCGTGATGGATCGACACAGCCGGCGAGGTACCACAAAAGCGTTCTTGCGCGAGGGGAAGGAACCCGGCGCAAGAACTGTCGTGGTATGCGTCGGCGACAGCATCACGGAGGGCATCGGCAGTGCCGATTGGGTTTCCATGTTGCGTCACCAGGTCGATCAGCCGGATGTTCAAGTCGTGAACGCCGGCGTCGCAGGTGACTTGGCATGGAATGTCGTGCGGCGCCTCGACCCGATTATCCAGTGTGCCCCCGACATTGTCAGCCTGATGATCGGTACCAACGACGTGGCCCTCGAGGCAGAGTCACGCCTGAACCACTTCACTTTACGCATGAAAGGGGTCCGGCAGGCACCGACCCTCGAGTGGTTCGTCGAAAACGTATCTGTAATCCTGCGGCGGCTGCGATCCGAGACCCACGCACGAGTCGCCATCATTGAGATTCCCATGCTGGGCGAAGATCTAAACAGTAAGACGAACGAGCGCGTCAACAGGTACAACGAAGCTCTGCACACAATCGCGGCGGAGCAGGCAGTCGCCTGCTTGCCACTGCATGACTGCCTCGTCAAGCTCCTGCCACCCGGTCATGTCCCCCCTCCGTACGAGATGAAAATCGGGCTGACACTGAAAGCTCAGGTTCAGCATCACGCCCTTCGTCATAGTTGGGATGAAGTCAGTGCAGGCAACGGCTTATCCCTCCTTTCGGACCATACCCATCTCAACGAACGTGCCGCACACGTGGTGGCAAGCCTGGTGGCCGACTTCGTCATCGCTCCATGACCTTGCACGCATGAATCGGTCCTTCTCGCGATCATCGAGCCGTGACATTGAGAGAGCCGGCAGCAGTGGAGCCCGGAACTGTTTCTGGTCGCCGGTGACAAGGAGGCATTGAAGGGCGTCATGGACTTGCCTGAGCCGACGGCAGAAAATGCCGACCGTATATCGATTGAGCGTTTGATTCCCGCACCGCCAGAGCGAATATTCGACCTCCTCGCCGATCCTTCGCGCCATCACGAGATCGATGGATCTGGCGCCGTCCGCCAGCCGAGATCGAATCCGCAGCGGCTCACACTCGGAGCGACCTTTGTCATGTCGATGAAGATGGGCATTCCGTACTCGACGGTGAGTACCGTCGTGGACTTTGAGGAGAACCGACGAATTGCCTGGCAGACTTTCTCGACCATCACCTGGATTGCTCGGTGGGGCGGAGGTCGGATTTGGAGCTATGGACTCCAACCTCTTCAAGGAGGCACTCTGGTGCGCGAGACGTGGGACATCACCCACGAGGCGCCCCGAGCAAAGCGGAATCTTGAGAAAGACCGGACTCGCCGCTATATGACCGGAGCCATGCAAAAGACACTGCTGCGTTTGGAGGAGGTGACGGCCACCTGAATTACTGGATCCCCTTCGAACATCCGGCGGCCGTGAAGCGTTGGCCTCAAACGATGGCAGTTCCGGGGCATTGGCGCATCACGGAGTGTGAGATGCGCTCACCCGTGCCCAGGTGAGGAACCGTTCGATGGCAGACACGGTGTGGGCAGTTCGAGTTGACGAGACAGACTCAAATCCATGTTGGGCAATGGGGAGGTCGGCGTAGACGACAGGAGCGTGAGACGCCTTCCGGAGTACCTCGGCAAACCTCCGCGCCAGAGCCGCTCGGGCTATGACATCGTTCACCCCCTGCAGAATCATGAAGGGAGGTGCGTCCGGTCTGACCTGGTAGATCGGCGATGCTTGTTCCCACCGAGCGCGGTCTTCCTTCAGCGTAGTCTTAAGAACTTTGTTTGCCAGGAAATCCTGGGTCCCGGCCGCCCCGAGCAAATCGTCGTCCACAAGGTCGTAGGGGCCGTAGAGAGGAACCGCAGCCTGGACACGAGTGTCCAATCTCTCGAACCCAGGCTGAAACTCGGAGATGTTGGGAGTGAGTGCGGCAAGAGCGCTCAGATGCCCACCTGCCGATCCGCCCGTAATTGCGATGAACCCTGGGTCGCCCCCGTATCCCTCGATGTTTTCCTTGACCCATGCAATCGCGCGCTTTACATCAACAATCGCTGCTGGCCAATCAGACCCAGGGCTTAGTCGGTAGTTGATCGTGACACAGACCCAGCCCTGTTCAGCCAAATGACTCATCAAAGGATGAGCTTGCCCACGTTTGCTTCCCATAGTCCACGAACCCCCGTGAACCTGTAACAAGACTGGGGCGCGTCGGTCGAGTGGAAGATCACGACGAGCCCAGATATCAAGCAGGTTGGAATTTCCGAATTCCCCGTAACTCACATCCGTAGCGAGCGCGTAACGGTCCCGCCGACCCGGCCGCGGCAGGAGCTTCTGAGAAAACGTGAGTTTCATGTCCGCTGGAAGTGTGATTACACCGTCATATCCGTCTCGATATGCAGGCCCCAGTTCGTCGACGAGGGACTGTTCGAGTACGTCGCCGGACCTTTGGGCCAAACGATGGAGGTAGAGCAACGCCATCCATGAAGTGGCAGAAATGGCAAGGCCCAGCCGACCGGCTCGTGTGCGGAAAGCACCTTTCTTCGCAAAGACCACCGTTGCCGCTTGTTGTATCGCGATCGCGTGAAGAGGCAGTTCTGACGTCGGGGTTGCCGAGACCCACACCAACGGAATGCCGATCCCGTTCCTAGCAATGGGCCGATAGGCGTTCAGCGTGTTGGCTGCTCCAGCGACGCTGGCCAGCAAATACTTCGTTCCTGACCGCACGCGATAAGCATAGAGGCGAGTCATCGGATGTGCCAGGCTGCGAGTGAGACCCAACACGTTCGACCAGCTATTTCGCAAATGCGCTTGTTTCTTGCGGGCCATGAGCAATTCGTCCCACCATGAGGTGCACGGTAGTTGCCAGTCAGATCACGAAGTTGACCTCGGATTACCGTCCGCGGCGGAACACTGAGCAAGCCGAGAGGGGTCTTGTCGCTGCCCCCGCATGAGCGTGACACCCGCATGCGGGCCGTCACCCTAGTAGCGGGACGCATGGAGTACGTTGAGCCATCACGCACGTGCGATACCGTTAATAAGTCAGCCGAATCGTCGCTTATAGTGTCGAGAGAGAACCTGAACTGGCGGGGTTGACCACGGGCGACTCAGTTTGCATCCACCATATGAACGAGCAACGAGTTCAGTTTCGTGGGTGGAAGCAGTAGTTCGAAAGGTGGAGGGCATGGAGGGAAACGGCCGGGCGGAAGGCATGTCAGAGCTGGAGTGGCTCGTTGCTCTGGAGGAGATCCGGCTCCTCAAGGCACGACGCGACCGTTACGCCGACGCCCACGACTGGGAAGCGTACGAGGCACTCCACGCGCCGGACCATACCTCGCACAACAACGGCCAAGAGCCGTGGCGATCCTCGAAGGAGATGATCGAGAACGTAAGCCGGCTTATGAATGAGATGATCACGGTGCATCACTCCTATGATCCGGAGATAATCTTCGACTCGCCCACCAAGGCGCGTGGGATCTGGGCTATGACCGCAGGAGTCGTTTCCAAGGACGGCGATCGGGAGACATGGACGCACAACTACGGCTACTACTACGAGACCTACGAAAAGCGCGATGGCCGCTGGGTGTTCACGACGCGTCGTTTCCAAACGTACTTCGGTAATAGCTCGGAAGGTGTGAATTTCCCTAGAGATTCACCGAAGGGAGCGAACGCTTTTGAAGACCACAACTTTAGTGGCGACCTGTGATGATGCTGTACCGAAAGGCGCACCTATCACTGATTTGAGGGTCACATTCGAGGAATCCAACAGATCCACAATCACATGGGCCGAGCTCGATCCTTGGATTGACGCCCTACTTCAAATCACCGCATCGAAGGGTGAACATTATTCCGATTCCTCGGCCCTCGCGACGAAGCTCGCGGTCACACAAGGCGTCGATCCGATTGGACGCAGGAGGTACAGGTAGAAATGAGCAGCGCAACGTTTCAATTGGCGGTCGGTTCACCCGTGGTGACCCGTACGGGCGCTCCGTGGGCCGACGAGGGTTCGATTGAGGACCTGGTTCGAATCGCCCAGGCTGCGGACCGTCTCGGATACCACCACCTCACGTGCGCCGAGCACATCGCCCTACCATCCTCCGAGCTTGAACGCCGGGGTTCGCTCTATTGGGATCCGCTTTCGACTTTCGGGTACCTCGCGGCCCGTACCGAACATATCCGTTTAGCGACTGCGGTGATTGTGCTCGCGTACCACCACCCCCTCGAGATCGCCAAGCGCTATGGCACCCTTGACAAGATCAGCAACGGCCGCGTGATTCTCGGTGTAGGCGTAGGCACCCTGAAGGAGGAGTTCGATCTCATCGGGGCGCCTTTCGACGACCGAGGACCACGCGCCGATGATGCCTTAAAGGCGCTGCGGGCCTCCCTCTCTCAGCGCGTGCCGGAGTACCACGGCCCGTTCTACGACTTCGAAGGGCTCGTCGTCGATCCGTGTGCCGTCCAAGACCACCTGCCGATCTGGGTGGGAGGACGGACACTCCGTTCGCTCCGCCGGGCCGTCACCCTCGCCGATGGCTGGTCCCCGTTTTCGGTTGCTCCAAGTCAGGCTGCCGAGTGGCTCCAGCGCGTGGATGTTCCGCTGGGTTTCGAGGTCGTGCTTCCTCCCACGGAACGTCTCGACCCGATCGGAGAGCCCTCCAAGACCCAGGAAATTCTCGGTCAGACTGCAGCATTGGGGGCCACAATCATCATGTCGGGCATCCCCAGTCGGACATTGGATGACTACCTCGAACAGCTTGAGGCGCTCGCCGCCGTCCGCTCAGAAATGTAGGGGGACACTGTCGCAGTTTGCCGCAAACCGAGCGGGGAGGTAAGCCGAAAGCTTGACGGCGGATGCCCGCCCCTGGCCGTCCGGTCACGGCACCATAATGGACCCTCCGGGAAGCGAATGCCATCGCCGGGAACTTCGCGCGGCTGTTCCCGCAAACGTTCGTTACCCTTGTGCGAGTGGCGATTCGGCGTGCGCATCCGGGAATCGGCTGCTGACGATTAACTGATCGGGTCTGGCTGCCGGGGGGCTTCAAACAAGGGCGGGCCAAGCGAGATCAACGCCATTTGGGAGTCCACTGCGACAGTCGAGGATCTGGGCTTCGTGGTAAAGCTTCGTGATATAAAGGCGCCCGAACGCGCGGTCGCTTTGCTGTCGCGAGGTGGATGTCGGATACGGGGAGGCCGTTTTGGCTACGTTCACGGGCAAGGTTCATGGAACGCCGATGGGTTCGGTGGCGCCCGCCATCGAGAAGGTCGGCGGCGTCGAAGAGGAATGGTTTTTCGAGGGCGAGGCAGGCAGCTTCCGGCTCGTCGATCGGGACTCCGAGTACCCGTCGGACGGGAGGTGGGCGGCGGAGCGTTCGGAGCAGCAGCCGTTTCTCACGCGCATGCTGGTCGTGCGTCCGTCGGAGGCGGCGCGGTTCAACGGGACCGTGGTCGTCAACTGGAACAACGTGTCGGCAGGTGAGAGTTTCGAGCCTCCTCAGAGTGCGGCTCGCATGGTGGCGGACGGGTTCGTCCTGGTGGGCGTTTCGGCTCAGCGTGTCGGTGTCGAGGGCGCTGAGGTCGCTGGACCGCCGGGGTTTGAGATGCCGGCGCTCAAGACCGGGGACGCGCAGCGCTATGGCTCGTTGGCGCACCCCGGCGATGATTTTTCGTTCGACATCTTCACCCAAGCGGCGCGTCTCGTGGGGCGCGATGGACCGGGCGGGGCTGGTCCGCTGGAGGGATTCGCCGTTCAGCACGTGATCGCCACCGGCGGGTCGCAGTCCGCCGCCCGTCTCATGGGCTACTTCAACGGTGTGCACCCGCTCGAATCGGCCTTCGATGCGTTCCTCCTGACGGTATTCCCGGGTGCACCGTGCGCCCTCAATGCTGGATCGGCTGCGGAGACACTTCCCCGGATGGGTGGTCCCAACCCGTTCGCGCTGGTCGACTGGAACGGGCACCTGCTCCGACTCGACCTCGACACGCCGTGCATTATCCTGAACTCCGAGGCTGAGGCCGCCGACTGCTCCCCGGCCGTGCAACCCGACGGCGATCGGCTGCGTGTCTGGGAGATCGCTGGCGCCGGCCACGCGGGCACCGTCTCGTCGGCGGAGTTCGCCGAGCTCGGCCCTATCGCCGGCCTCCCGCACTCCGAGGTCTGCTTCGGGCCCGCCAAGCGCGCCGCGCTCCATCTGTTGCCAAGGTGGGCCGACGGCGCGCCGCCGCCGCCCTTCCAGCCGCGCATCACTCGAGGTGACGACCCCGCAACGCTCGCCCGCGACGAGCACGGCAACGCCATCGGCGGCATCCGCTGGCCCGACCTCGAGGCGCCACTGGCGACCCACAGAGCCGAAGCCGAGCCCGGTGGTTTTCCCTTCGGCTTGGGTCAGACCACGCGATTTAGCGCCGACAAGATCCGGGCGCTGTATCCCGATCACGCGTCCTGGTTCGTCCAGTACAAGGCAGCGGTCGAACGCTTGGTCGACTGCCAAGTGATTCTCCCTGACGACGCTGCGGCCATGCTCGCCGCCGCCCAAGCAGCCGACATTTACGCCTGACGCGCCGACGCGCCGCTCGGCTGTCAGCAAGTTCGTCTATTCGTTCGCACCGCTCTCACGCGGTGCACGGACTGGATTCGGCTTAGCCACCTCGACAGCAAAACGTTGGACTGAGCCGTACTGATCTGATTGCGGAGGTGGAACGCAAGCGCAATACGGTTGGGACTATTCGAAGTGCGATCGCGCTGTCATCGCAAATGTGACCTCCCAGGCGATGCTCGGAGTATCCAGGTAACATGCGCCGGCGGCAGTAGCGCTGGTGCTGTTGAACGGAGGGGAAACGGATGACGGGGACGTTGCGATGACCGGTCGACTCGAAGGAAAGGTTGCCATCATCACTGGCGCCAGCACGGGCCTGGGCCCGGTGATGGCCGCCATGTTCGTACGCGAAGGCGCCAAGGTACTGTTGGCAGCACGCCGCGAAGATCTCGTGCAAGAGGCGGCGCGGGCGGCGGGCGGCGGCGCCATTGCGGTTCGGGCCGATGTCACAAACGAGGATGACGTCGCTGCCATGGTCGACCGCGCGATAAAGGAATTCGATCATGTCGACGTCATGTGCAACAACGCGGCAGCACCCGGGACCGACTTATGGATCTGGGAACAGACGCTCGAGAACTGGAACGCCACGATCGCCATAGATGTCACGGCGGCGATGCTCTGCACGCGCGAAGTCGTCCGCCGGTCGATGCTCGAGCGTGGGTCGGGTGTCATCCTGAACTTCTCTTCGACTGCCGGCTTCTCAGGGATGGTACGCAAGTCGCACTACGTGACAGCGAAGGCGTCGCTGCGCGCCTTCACCAAGGCTGCCGCACTGGAGCTCGGCCCGAAGGGGATCAGGGTCAATTGCGTCGTCCCGGGCGGCATTGACACCGAGTTGCTGCAGAACTACATGCGTCGTATCGCCGGGGAGCAAGGGGTCGACTACGAGACGCTACGCGAGCGGTCGATGGAGGGCACCCCGCTGCGTACGATTTCCACGCCCGAAGACGTCGCCAACTTAGCGTTGTTTCTCGCCAGTGACGAGGCTCGAACGATCACCGGGCAGTCCATCCCGGTCGACGCCGGGTCGTATATGCAGGGGTAACGGATTCGTTTGCTCCAGTCGGAGCGGAGCCCTCGAAGCGCGCAGCGTTCCGAGGCCAAACAAACCCCTTCTTCGTCGCACTAAAGCTCTGACACGCAGGGATCAGGGGCCGCAAAGCGGCTGGGCCGCTCCCTTGCGCTGAGTTAACCTCGTAACTAGCCCCGAGCGGGCTATGGGGATCGTAAATCGCCTTACCGGAGGAACGGCTGGGGCGCCGTCACCACCAGAATCATGTACTCCTCGGCGTCGTGCGCGAGGGCGCAGCCCAAGACTCGCCTTGCATCCAACTTCCTGGTTAACGGGTGTGCAGTCGAGGAGCTCCGGATACCGCTACCTCTAGATGATCGGGGAGCACGGCAACGTTCTCGACGAGTTCCTTGATGGGGACTCGTCGCTCGGACTCGGTGGACCGGCGCGACATCCGATGGAAAAAGGTGACCTGCAATGTGCGCTGGACCTGAGGGCTCCTGGCGGCCGCCAATGAGCTCTCACGGCGGGCTGCTGAGCACGTTCGCCGCGAACCCACCGTCAACGGGAAGCGAGACCCCATTCACGTAGCTGGCTGCAGGACTGTTCAGCGCCACGAGCGGAAATGCTTGCTCTTCCGGAGTCGATCGTCGGCCAATGGGCTGCGCAACGGCGTCGATCAAAGCGGCGGGAGTTGTCTGCTCGATCTCCGCGAGCATGGGGGTCTGGACGGCACCCGGCGCCGTGCAGTTCATTCGGATTCCACTCTTGATGGACTGCACCGAGCTGCGCAGCGTCCAAACGAGAAGCGCTTCCTTGGAGAAGCGGTACCCCTCCGCCACCGTCATCAGCGTTTGCCTCGCACCATGCGGCAGCGATGTCGAATGACGGGGTTGCGACGAACTCGAGTAGCGTCGGCAACCGGCTCGTCCAGCCCATGCCACCGTTAGAACCCACGCTGACTACAGCGCCGCCCGCTGGCATCAACGGGAGGACCACGTCGGTGAGAAGCCGGGTCCCAATGAAGTTTACCTTCATCACGTCGAGCGGAGGCCGACCCGGCGGAATGCCTGCGCAGTTGAACAGAGCGTCCACGGGGCCGCCGATCCCCTCCACCACGGCTCCCACATTCAGGGGCTCGCGCAAGTCGAGTTGGCTGAAGGAGTGTAAAGCCGCGTCAGGTGTTGCCACGTCGACTCCGTGCACCTCCGCTCCGAGGTCAATCAGCAGGGAAGCAGTGGCAGCTCCAACTCCCGAGCAGCAGCCGCTCACGACGACGCGCTTGCCGGCGTAGCCGAGCAATCCTCGATCAGCAATAGACACTGCCATCAGCTCTCTCCTTCACTCTCGTCGCGTCGGCCGGGGACCGATCTCGTTCTGTTCGACAGTAGACCGATGAGCGGGAAGCGGCTTTTGGGCTTGCAGCACGTCCTCGTACTCTTCTTTCTGAATCCACATTCATGCTCGAGAACAAGCCGTGACTACTACCCTCGACGTGACGGTGTCGCAGTTGGACCAGGTCCTTGCCGTCCTGTTCGCTCGCAGTCCATGGGATGAATGGCGAGTCTCTCTGCTTGGAATCCCGTTCAGGCGCTTTGAACAAAGCGCCAAGAACGTACGACTTTGAGCATTCCGAACGCACCCGCCGCCGAAGCGATCAACATCACGATGAGCACGGCCAACAGGTTCGCGGTAACCGGTGACGGGGAACTTCCGAGATGGGTGCCAGCAAGGAACCACGGGGCAGTTGCAGCCATGGATCCCCACCAGACGGCCGATGCGGCGGTCATGACCGGCATACAGACCGCTACCAATATGGCCATCACTCCGGCCACCTTGATCCGACCGGATCCGATGTCAAGTCGACGAGTTGTGGCAACGACTGCAGTCGACCACGTTGCAAGAGTGATGGCAAATAAAATCGCGGCGATCACAAATACAAACTGGTACCACCCGAACCCAGAGTTACGTTGGTGATTGGTCAGATGACTGGCCCAGAGGGACAAACCCGCGACAGCAGCGGCGGTGGCCGCGGTAGCTGCGACGGCCCACTGCACCCATCGCCTGATCGCGGACCACCCGCCTGCCCGTAAGAACCGCATGAAGATTGGCAGAACGGCAAGTGCCGCCAGTACCACTGCCAGGCCGCAAGCCCCGGCCAAAGACGCCACCAGATTGAACGAAACCGCGGGTACATGCCTTGAGCCTTGGTGAATTGATTCATCCCAGTGTTCGCTTACCTTGGCAAAGCCGACGCCAGAAACAATGAAGAGTGCAAATGCACACAGGACGGTGAGAGCGCCACCCCGCATTCGCTCCCGCGGCGATCCCGAGTCGCCTACCAAGCCGGTCTCTCGCAGATGCTCGTGTATCCCGGACTGGGCAATTGACCGTCGATAGCGAAGGGTTGCTTGCTTCCCGGCCAGGTCATCTTCAATCATTGCGGCGAACTCGTCCCCGTAGCGGGCACGCCACTTTGCTGGGTACCAACGGAGCATGGCGTTACTTCCGTTGATCGCGCTCGCTTGAACTCGCTTGGTGTTCATGCGAGGCCGCCTGCAACTCGTGGACCGCGTCGGGGGACGGAGGCGCTGCTGGCTACAGCCAAACGCCGGGCCCCTTCATCGGCCAGCCGCTGCATCTCAGTCACGGCGTCGGAGAGATAGGTCGATCCGGTGGCTGAGATGCGATATGGGCGCCGGCGATCATCGGACGCGAGCGGCTCAATGAGGCCCTGCTCTTCCAGCCGGGTGATGGCGCCGTAGAGGGCACCTGGCCCAAGGGCCACTCCGGCGAATCCTTCGATGTCCTTCGAGAGGGCGTGACCATGTTTAGGCCCGCCAGCCAGGCTGGTCAGGATCAAGATTGGAGGATCATTTGGTCGTTGTCTCGGGACATTGGATTTTCGTGCCATGACGAAACGATACTACGTACCAAGTAGTTACGCAATACGTAGTATCGGATACCCGTTAGGGCTTTCGGATCGTGGCGCGCCGGAGGTGTTTTCTCCGGCGTGCCACGTGGACAATCAGGTGCACGACGATCAGGACAGACAGACCACTTTGAGCTGAAAGATTGAAGGCGCAGGGGCTATTGACCCAAACTATAGTGTTGGTTTATTGTTGCCGCATGAGCGTTCCTTTTGCCCTCCTTGGCCTCCTCGAGCGTGAACCGAGCTATGGCTACGACCTCAAGCGCGACTACGACGCCTACTTCGGCCGGGACAAACCGCTCGATTTCGGCCAGGTCTATGCCACCCTGGCGCGCCTCACCCGTGACGGGAAGGTGGCGCCGGGAGAGAAAGAGGCTGGAGGGGGACCCGACCGAAAGCTCTACGCCATCACCGAGGATGGAAAGCACGAGTTCGAGACGTGGCTGAGCCAGCCCATTGAGCCGGCGCCGCGCCTCCAGACCGATCTCTTCGTCAAGGTGGTCTTCGCCATCATGCTGGGCCACTCCGCCGAGCGCTACCTCGACACACAACGGGCAGCACATCTGGGCAGGATGCGTGAGCTGACCGCCCTCAAGCAGACAGGTGATCTCGTCGACGCACTCTTGGCCGACCATGGCCTCTTTCACCTCGAGGCAGATCTGCGCTGGATCGACATGACCGCCGCTCGGCTGCCGGCACTGGGCGACGTGGTGGTGTCGTGAACGCGGCGAGCAGTACCGATGTGGTACTCCTGCGTGGCAGCGTCCTCGAGGCGCGGGACGTCGCCCTGTCGTTCGGGGAAACACCAGCTCTTCGTGGAGCGAGCGTCACGGTAAAAAAGGGGGAGATTCTTGCGGTCATGGGGCCGAGCGGCTCGGGCAAGTCGACGCTGCTGCACTGCCTCGCCGGCATCCTCGTCCCCGACTCGGGCGAGATACTCGTCGACGGCGAGCGCCTCGACACGATGAGCGAGAAGCAGCGTAGTGCGCTGCGACGAGACCGCTTCGGCTTCGTCTTCCAGTTCGGCCAGCTCGTACCCGAGCTCACCGCAGAGGAGAACGTGGCGCTGCCCCTCCTGCTCGGCGGAACCCGCCGCGAGGAAGCCTTACGCGTGGCGCGGGCCTGGTTCGAACGGCTCAAACTCGACGGCTTGGAACGTCATCGGGCGGGCGAGATGTCCGGCGGACAGGCCCAGCGCGTCGCGCTGGCTCGCGGTCTCGTCGCCCATCCGGACGTGCTGTTTGCGGACGAGCCAACCGGCTCGCTCGACTCACTCACCGGTGAGCTCGTGATGGACTTGATGACTGGTGCGGCTCGAGAGGAAGGGACCACCGTCGTCCTGGTCACCCACGAACCCCGTGTCGCTGCCTATGCCGACCGAGAGGTCATCGTGCGCGACGGACGAGCGGCCACCACCGCAGGAATCTCGGGATGATTCGACTCGGACTGCGCCTCACCCTCGGAAGCGGACGTGAAGCAGCACTGCGCGTCCTCGTCACGGCGGCGGCTGTCGCCCTGGGCGTCGGCCTGCTGCTGGCCTCTTTGGCCGGATTCAACGGGCTCCACGCCCAGACCAACCGTGGTGCGTGGCTCGACACCTCGGCGCAGGCGTCACGTCCGAACTCGACATCGCACGGGCTCTGGTGGCTCTCGAGCACCGACCAGTTCGGCAATGAGGAGATCGATCGAGTCGATCTCGCCGCAGCCGGACTGAAGGCTCCGGTCCCGCCGGGGATTCCCCATCTGCCAGGACCGGGTGAGTACTACGCCTCGCCGGCCCTGACGACGCTCCTTCGGTCCGAACCGGCAAATGAGCTTCGTGACCGATATCCGGGGCGCGGAATTGGGACTATCGGCGCCGCGGCGCTGCCGTCCCCGAACTCGTTGATCCTCGTCGTCGGCCGTACCGCCCGTCAACTCTCGCAGGCTCCTGGCGCGGTCGAGGTCGAAGCCATTCAACGCACGCCGGCCAACTGCTACGCCTGCCAGAGCACCGTCGGGAGCGGGCCCGTTCTGCAGTTCATCCTGGCCGGCGGAGCCGTCGCGCTCTTGCTGCCAGTACTGATCTTGATCGCGACGGCGAGCCGCCTGTCGGCCGCACGGCGCGAGCAACGTTTTGCCGCCATGCGGCTCGTTGGCGCCACGCCGCGTCAGATTTCCGTGGTGTCCGCGGTGGATGCCGTGGTGGCGGCGGTCGCTGGCGTCGCAGTCGGCTTCGCACTCTTCTTCGTCCTCCGACCGCTGCTCTACCACGTGCCCTTCACGGGAGCACCGTTCGCCCCCGGCGACCTCGCGCTGTCGTGGATCGACGTCGTGCTCGCCGTGGTCGGCGTCCCGGTGGCGGCGGTCGTGTCCGCACGCGTGGCCCTTCGCAAAGTCCAGCTATCGCCGCTCGGCGTGCAGCGGCGGACGGCGTCTCGCCCACCGCGGATCATGCGGATCATTCCGCTACTCGCTGGCGTCGCCCTCTTGGCGTACTTCGACGCGGCCGGCAAGCCGGGTGCCATCGGCGGGCAGCTGCTCGAGCTGCTGGTGGGCTTCGTGCTCCTCATCGTGGGGCTGGTTCTCGCTGGTCCGTGGTTTACCACTGCAGGTTCACGACTGATGGTAAGGCGGGCCACTCGCCCCGCCACGCTCCTCGCCGGCCGCCGGCTCCTCGACAACCCGAAAGCGGCCTTCCGCTTCATCAGCGGGCTCATCATCGCCCTCTTCGTTGCGAGCGCCGTGGTCGGGGCGCTTAGCTCGATCGCTGCCGTCAGCCGATCAGGCGGAGGAAGCGCAGGGAGAGACACCCTCGCCGACACGTTCTGCAGCTTCTCGACGACGAATTGTCCCGCTTCCGCCCGAGTGCCATCCGTCCCAACTCGGGTTCTGGACGAGCTCCGTACGACGCCCGGCGTAGAGAGTGTGACGATCGTCCACCAGGGCGATTCCCGAACGCCACTGAGGAACTCGTTCGGGGTCATCGTGTGCGACCAGCTGGCGAAGACCCCCGCCATCGGCAAGTGCGCGCCGGGAGCGATGGTGGCGAGTGTTGGCTATTTCCTCTCGAACGTGCTTGGGCACAACTCGCACGCGTCGTCGACAGTCTGGCCGTCGGCGCACCTGTCCGCAGCCGAGGCGGCGCGGCTTCCCGTCAATGCGGTGGTCGTCGCCACCGACGGGTCCACCGGCGCACTCGAGCGGGCGCGGACCTCGCTCGAACAGGCCTTTGCCTTCCAGGGTGGTGGGGTCGCAGTGGACGCGTTCGATCCGGCGACCATACGCCTCCTCACCATGATCCAGGACATGACCGACGTGATCATCGTGGCCAGCCTCATCATTGCCGCCTGCAGTCTCACCGTGAACATTGCCGCCGGGTTGGGCGAGCGTAAGCGCCCGTTCAGCTTGCTCCGGCTCACCGGTGTCCCCATCGGCGTCCTACGCGGGGTCGTCGCATTGGAGAGTGCGCTCCCACTCCTCCTTGTCGCCGCCGTGTCGACCGTGGTCGGCCTCGTTTCGGCCGCCCTCTACCTCCACTCTCAGGTCGGCATCGCGTTCAGGACTCCGGGGATGGCGTACTGGGCCACCGTCGTCGGTGGCCTGGCGGCTTCGCTTGCTATCATTGCCTCGACGTTCCCGCTCCTGAACCGGATCACGGGACCCGAGGTCGCGAGGAACGACTGACACGCGTGCTCACACTTGCCGAAGGGTTCGAGAGATAGCGCCTCGACGGTTGTCGCTCGACACCGAAGCTCCCTTTTGGTCGGCGAAGTACAAAATTCTTTGCAGAAACCTAGGTAGCACTGGTGCACCCAGGAGCCGCTCTGCTGAGTCGATCAGTACAGGGTCGGCAACATTGCTTAGGTTACGGTCGACCCTGTATGACAACACAAACGGGAGGTTCAACCTCCCACACGATCAAGTGGACTGGGTTGCAACCCACTGAATCAGGTTGGAGTCCCCCCTCTAACACTGGGGTTGAACTGGGCTGTTGTCTCTCCCTGCGCTCGGTCTTACTCGGCTCTCAGCACTAAGGCTGTTGGGGTCAGGGCCGCAATCCGACCGGGGATTGCCGCGACAACATTGGCGAAGACCAGAGCACCAAGAGCGACGAGCATCACGGATAAGACCGGCACAGTGGGGTCGGGCACAGCGTTGATGTTGCGGGCGAAGACCGTCCACAGTTGGCGCCCGATGACGATCCCGAGCGGAACGCCGATGATGACGCCAACGAAAGCGGTAACCGTCGACTGCCATGCGACTACGGCGGCCAGTTGTCGGGGACTAAAACCGAGAGCCTTCAACAGGGCCAGGTCCCGTCGGCGACGTCGGACCGATGCCACAAGAGTGAGGGCGAGAGCGACGATCGCCCCGAGGGCAAGCCCTCCGGCGAGGATGACAGGAGTGGCGCCGATGCTCCGGTAATTCACAATCTGCGCGGGACGTTGCACACCGATGACGGCGACGCTGTTGTCAACGGCACCGGGGTCGCCGGCGAAGATCCTGTTGGCGGCGTCGGCGATGCCTTGAAGGTTGGCCTGGCCCGCCGCGGCGCTCACTCCGCTCCGAAGCCTGACAAATACCAGCTCCGGGCCGCTCAGGTTCGGGTCTGTAGTCCCGACAGCGGCCCGCAGGAAGGCGGACGAGAAGATCCCTTTGGAGAACAGCGCCCCGGTGCCCATGGAGGTGTGATCGGCGATGAAGCTCGCGTACCCCACCGCGGGGAATGTGGCGGTCCCTACGATCTTCAGGGGCGTTGGCGGCACGTAGATCGGGGCATCGGCGGGTGTCTCGTAGCTCAGCTCCACCGTGTCGCCGACGTGCTTGTGGAGCACGGCAAGCGTGGCCGACCCGATGACGATCTGGTCGTTGGCTTCGAGGCCGTGTCCTGACAGGATCGGAGGGGCCACTGCAGCACCTGGTTGTCCGAAGAGCACGGGGACAGACTCTCCGTCGATCTCGAAGTTGTTGTAGTCGACGCCGGACCATGCGGCGACGTCGGAGTCGTGGTTGAGCAGCGTGAGGGCAGCAGGCGGGACGTCGTTGCTCGGGTTGAGCGCGTAGGTCCAGTTCCATCCGTAGAGCGCGGGGCTCGACGCCAGCGTGTTCAGGCCGCTCGCGAATGTGAGGGTGGCGACCAGTACGACGACGGCCATGATGGTGCCCAGCAACACCGAGCGCACCGGCACCGCAGTGCGCCCCCGACCTGGTTCGAGCGCGAAGCGGACACCCACTACACCGGCCACCGGCATCCCCGCGGCTTCAGCGCCGCGGGTGATGCTCGACGGTCGAGTAGGCGCTCGGAGCCGGGAGGATCGTGCCGGTGCCCCCCGGACCACCTGCACCACCGCGACCGCTCCGAGGCCGACGATGAGCACCGCCAACCCGATGCCGAGCACCGTCGCGTCGAAGGTGAACCCTCCGTCCGGGTAGACGGAGCGCACCGGTCCGACAGGGAAGAGTGCAGATAGCCCGACCGCGACACCTATGGCCACGAGCGAGCCGAAGATCACCGCGAATGTGGTGCCGATCAGCCCGTCAGCAGCCGTCACCGCCGGGCCTGCTCCGATGGCGCGCAGCACCCGGCGGTCCTCGTCGTTGGCGCGCAGCTGGCGGGATATAGCCTGCGCGCCGAGGACCAAGGCGACCGCGCCCGCAAGGGCGCCGAATCCGCCCAGCGCGACCGATTCCGGCTTGACGGCGAGCTCCACTTCGGTGACGACCCGCGAGGTGACGTGGAACTCATAGGTGAATCCCTTCGGGACGATACCGACAACCTCTTTCTCCACCGCGCCGACACCGCTTGAACCGTGGTCGAGCTGGAGCGAATAGAGGACCGGGGCAGCCGCGGCAGGCGACGCCGCTCTCACCGCTTTGAGGAACGCCGGGGTCAACTCCGCAAGTCCGTAGACCCTGTCGATGTCGTCTTCGACAACTTCGTTGTTCGGGACGACGATCCCCACCACCTTGACGTCGAAGCGGAGGCGGGGTGTCACGGTCGGCGTGCCGAACCCGGGCGCATTGGTCTGGGCATCGGTATAGAACCCCATCGGCACGACCTGGCCGACCCGCACGCCGAGGACCTGCGCGGCACGCTGGTCCATCACCATCTCGTCGGCTCGGTTCGGGTCGGCCCTCCGACCTGCGACAACGGTCAATCGGTCCTGCTCCGAGAAATCGCCGTCGAGGCTGCCGCCGGGCTCGAGATCACTCAGCACGTTGAGCTCGGGTGCGCCGTCTTTGGCCAGGGGCACGACCGTGGGGCCGAGCACCACCCGGACCCGTTTCACACCGGCCAGATGGGCGATCTTCGCCGTCAGGTTCGGTCCAGGCCCGCCGTTGGGGCTGAACACTGCCACGTTCATGTCTGACGGGTTTGTGCTGGCTAGGAACATCGGGTACGCCGACTGGGTCCGCCGCGCGCCCGCGATCGAGGCCATGGCCAGGCCGCCCACCAGGCCGATGAGTAAGACAAGAGACAGATAGCCACCCCACCGGCGGCGGAAGGTGGTCTGGAAGCGATACCAGGCAGCTGTCAGCACGTCGTTCTCACGACGTCAGTCCTTCTTCGTTCTCTCCAGTGGCGCCACCACACCGCAAAGTGTCGTCCACCGTCGGTTGGTAGCCAAGGGAGCCAGCATCCGAATCTCCTTCGTGGCAGCACCCCGAACCCGGGCCGATGGTGACGTGTCGGTCTGGGGTCGCACTTTCGTCCTTCGGCACCTAGGTCGCGCGCCTGAGTTGTGACCAGGGATTGAGGTTCCTTTAGGCTGCTCAAGTGCCAACTGGCCTCGGACCAGGGACGGTGTGCCTTGTCTGATGCGTACGAGATAACCATGAAGTTGTACACATGGCGCATGGCAAAGAAGAGAAGCGGTCTTTTTGGAGCGCTATGGACAGCCGGCCGCGGTGCTCGTGAGCCCTGATCGGTATGCCGAACTTATGGAGGCTCTCGAAGACGCCGAAGACGCCGAAGACATCGCGGCCTTCGACGAAGTGATGGCCAAAGAGGGCGACAACCTCCCCTGGGGTCAGGTCAAGTCCGATCTTGGCTGGGTGTGAGTCTTTATCGGATTGAGGTTCGTCCGGCCGCAGCAAGAGCACTGCGTAAGGTAGATCCACAAGTCCGGCCGCGCATTCAGGGGGCGATCGCGCTACTGGCCCAAGACCCGCGGCCCCCGGCCTCTCGGGCGTTACGCGGCCGACCCGGTTCTCGATTGCGGGTGGGGGACTACCGGATCATTCATGCGATCGTCGATGGTGTCTTGCTGGTCATTCGGCCGATGATTTGATGTAACTGCCGACACGTGACTCTGCCCGGTGCTTGATCCCGCGGAGCATCCTGCGGCTCATGGCAAAGTCACCAAACTCCAAGAGCAGTACTCCCAAGAGAGCGGTGATTGGACGCCGCCAGTCGTAGACGGCGTGGATGCGAGTGACCAAGCGGGTGTCTGTTTCGTTGACGGGCTTCAGTTGCCAGACCCAGGTGCTGTCGGGCTTGGTCCACAGCAACCATTCATTGACCTGAAACGAATTGACCTTGAACGCAGTCCGTTCGGACGGGTTCCCCCAAGGTGACATGGACACCCATTGGCCGACCTCGAGGTGCTGCAGGTCAGCCTTCGGTCGGGATCGGGGAACCGCCAAATGGTGCTCGCATCCTGCACGGAATCGCCGATGGGGATCATTGTTGCGTGTGACGTTCGGCCCTAGTCGCCACTGCCTCATCGCCCTTAGCTGGCGCATAGGGAAAGCGCGAGGAGGTCACAGTGCAGAATTTGGTTGCGTATGGCTCCAAGAGGGGCGGAACCGCTGGAGTGGCCGAGATGATCGGCGAAGAGTTGGAGTCGGCGGGCGTCAACGCCACGGTCATGCCAGCTCGTCAGGTGAGGAGCATCGATGACTTTGATGCGGTTGTGCCGGCCGGAGCTTTGTACGCCTACCGATGGCACCGTGACGCGCGACGCTTTGCCAAGCGCTTTGCTCCGGTCCTGCGCCAGTGCGGAGTCTGGTGTGTCAGCAGCGGACCGTTGGACGACTCGGCAACCAGCAGAGAGATCCCGCCCGTCAAGCAAGTCGCAAGCGGCGATGGCTTCGATCGGCGCTCGGGGTCACCTCACCATCGGAGGGCGGCTTGAGCCTGATGCCAAGGGTTTCCCGACCAGCGCCATGGCCAAGAAGGGTGCTGGTGACTGGCGGGACCGCGATCAGGTCCATCGGTGGGTCGCCTCAATCGTGGCTGACCTGAAACATTCCGAAGCGATCTCATGATGATGGAGGACAGAAAGGGGGGATTAGTTACCACGGGTCGAACAGATGAGGAGGTGAGTTCGGTGGAGATGAGTACCAGCCACAGAACGGCGGACGTTGGCTCAGTTCGTAGGCCTCATGACGATCTTCATGACAAGGATAACGGTCTAAGCTCACGCCAGAAGCTGCTGATCGGTTTGGAACTCTTTGTCTCACTGTGCGGGTTGGGAGGTGGGATCTACATGGCGACGCATCCGCTCACCACCATGTCGTTGCGCTATCTGGAGGGCACTTGGTTTCACACATGGCGCTGGCCGGGGCTCGCATTGATTCTCTTCGTTGGGGTCTGCCCCGCCCTCGTCGTCGCTGCCACGCTCCTAAAGCGACGCGAGGCGGTTATTGGTCACTTGTGCGTCGGCATTGGGCTGGTTGCCTGGGTCGCGCTAGAAGCAGGATGGATGGTGGTTTCACCAGGACTGCAGATCGCGTTCGGACTGATAGGTGGCCTCATTGTTGCTCTAGCCCTCCGTGGTCTCCTCCCACCACTTTCCCGAGCCAAGCAAGTAGTTGAAGGTGGGGAACTGAGCCAGTGAGTACGACAACCGAAATTCCTCCTGAGCAGCTCGTTACTGTGGCAATAGGAGGAACTGAAGCAGTTGCACTCTCTATGGTGGGCATCGTTGGTCCCGCCACCGATCAATCGCTTGGAGGGAGCTGGGGATCTTCGGGAATGCAGTCGTCTTGTCGATCACTTGCCTCGCCCTCAGTCGGGTATTCAAGGCACCGGTTGAAAGACTGAAATGAATCGACAATGGCATGCAGAGCATCGGCTGCCGCCCGGTGCAAGCTTCGAAGAACGTGTCGAATGGCATGTTGAGCATGCTCACGCTTGCGGATGTCGCCCGATCCCACCGGGTATCGTCCACGCCATCGACGAAAGAAGGCATGGCTCGAAGCAGGGCTAACCTCCCCTTCCCAGCGACGTCCGGCACCCGGCACAGGTGATGTCGTCCCAATAGGCAGGAATGTCAGTGGGACCTTCGGCCCTGCCACGGTTGGTCGTGCGACCGAAGAATGGGTGCATGAGACCTCTGCGGTTAGTCCCCGGAACAGTGCTGAAGATCTCTTTGGCCCTCCTCCTGGTCGTCGCCGTGTTCCTGGTTGCCTGCGAAGAGTCTGCTGGGGCTGTCTCCGGTTCTGCACCGGGCTATTGGCTCGTGGGCGCGGACGGAGGGATCTTCTCGTTTGGCGCACCCTTCTTGGGCAATCCGTTGAGCGAGGGTCCCGATATCTGTCTCACGCCAATCGCATCGCATCCATGGTCGTGCCAGGGAATGGCGGCAACGGGAAGCGGCAACGGGTACTGGCTTGTCAGCTCGGAGACGTTCGAGGGCGGCATTTCGGCCATGGCCAGCGGGTTCGGTGACGCCGAACTTCTGGCCCAGCCTGCTCCGCTCTCCGGCCTCAATGGACCCGTCGTGGCCGCAGCATCAACTGACCACGGCCATGGCCTTTTGCTGGCGGCTTCCGACGGCGGCGTGTTTGCCTACGGGAGCGCGGCGTTCTTTGGCTCAGAGGCCGGGGCGCAGGACGCGGCGCCCATCGTGGGTATTTCGACGAGCCCAGACGTCGAGGGATATTGGCTGGTTGGCGCCAACGGTGGGGTTCACCCGTTTGGTGCAGCCGTGTACTACGGGGACATGTCCCGAACCCGGCTGAATCAACCCGTCGTCGGAATGAGCGCCACTCCTGACGGCGGTGGGTACTGGCTGGTGGCCGCGGACGGGGGTGTGTTCGCGTTCGGCGATGCACCGTTCCTCGGATCGATGGCGGGTCACCATCTCAACGCCCCAGTCGTCGGAATCAGCGCCACTCCTGACGGCGGTGGGTACTGGCTGGTGGCCGCGGACGGGGGTGTGTTCGCGTTCGGCGATGCACCGTTCCTCGGATCGATGGCGGGTCACCATCTCAACGCCCCCGTCGTGGGAATCGCATCGTCATGAAGCGCTTGTCACGCGTCAACCGTCGACATACAACTGGCCGTTTGACCCGAGGGCGATAGGGATACTGGACAACCCTGTCGATGCCGGACCCTGTTGGACCGCGCCGGTCGAGCCGTTGAAGATCGATCCGTGACAGGGACACACGAAGAGGTCGCTCTGCTGGTCGAACTGAACTTGACACCCAGCGTGTGGGCACACGGCCGAGAACGCTCTGAACACACCTTGCTTGACCTGCACGACGAGTGCGGGTACCCCCTTTTTCGGGTCGGTGAAACTGGCCGCGCCCCCCACTGGCACGTCGCTGGCTGGCCCGATTCGAACGCCCTTCGGGGTCCTGCCGCTCGCGGCCACCGAAGACGACGTCGTCGTGCTCGCCCCTTTGGGTACGCTGGATGTGGTCGTGCTGGGGGATGCAGTTGCACTGCCGCGACCGACGGGTTTCGACCCCACTGAAGGCTGGGAGCCGCCGCCGAGGCGGCCGATCGCCGCCATGACACCCCCAGCCACAAGTCCAGCTATCCCGATCACGCCCGCAGCCCAGGCCTTTTGTAGAAAGACCCGACGCTCGAGCTCGGCCGCCCGACGACGTGCTGCTGGTCCACCCTGTGCCGCTGCCGCCAAGACCGCGCGGTGAGCTCGTTCGGCCCGTCGGGCAAAGACCGCGTCGAGAGACCACGCACCTGAGCCTGCGAGGACGAATGGCGTCCAGGCGAACAGGAAGACGATGTCTGGTCCGTAATAGTAGGGATTGTCGTTGAAGCTGACTGTGAGGAAGAATGACAAAGAGAGAAGCATGCCGCCGGTCGCAGCAATGCGACCGAAAAATCCGAGCAGTGTGCCGAGACCGACGGCCAACTCGCCGAAAGAGATGATCAACGCCACCGGCGTCGAGGCGTGAAGCACCGGGGCCAGGAGATGGTGGAGTGGACTCGTAAGAATGGATCCCCGCAACTGCTGCTGAAAGGATCCTGAGGCCGTGGCGTCGAAGAAGTAACGGTTGGTCAGCTTCTGCAGTCCGGCAAACACAAAGGTGACGCCGAGGAAGGCTCGAAGGACGAGCAGCGACCCACCCGGCGCGCCAAGGATCGACAGAACACGTGATGAAAGGTTGTCCTTAGAAGCAGTGCGAAGCTCTTCGTTGTCACCCGCCTCGCCGGGACTGGCACGTGGAGGCGATGAGGATCGTGCCGGGTACGCAGATCGCACTTGTCTCTTCGCCATCACAGTCCTTGATCTGTCGAACAGTAGGCACGCGTCCCAGCACGCCGTCAACCGAGCGTACGGGACGAACCTGACGCGAAGATTACGGAAGTGGCCGACTTCAACTTTGGCGATTCTGGCCTTTTCGCGGCTGGCTGGCGGCGGGTAGACATACTGGATGCAGAGTCATTCCGCCCAGGGGCGTATCCAGGTCCGGCGCCGTCAGATCCGGCGGCGTCGGACAGTTGCAGTCAGTGGCTTGCTCGCGGTGGTTGCGGCGGTTGCCGTCGTTGTCATGGCGGGAGGGGGTGGGGGACCGCGAGCGAAGCCCTCGACGCACTCACCGACGGCCCGCGAAATACGCGCTGCGGCTACGCCGCCTTCTATCGAAGCCGGCGTAGAGTCGTGGTCTCTAAGCTCACCACTGTCGCGCGAAGCGGTGGTGGCGAATGGCACGGGATTAACGGTCCTCGGAGGCCTGGCCGGGGACGGCTCCTCTCTTTCCAGCGTTTCGACGATCGACACGCGTACCGGTGCAATCCAGACGGCAGGAACATTGGCCGATGTCGTTCACGACGCCGCCGCTGCGACGATTGGTTCCCAATCGGTGGTGTTCGGGGGCGGATCCCCGTCGACGATCGCAGGCGTCCAGTCAATCGCAGTGCCTACAATCCCACCGCGTGGAAACGCGACGGGTTCAGTGGTTGGCACACTTCCACAGCCACGCTCCGATTTGGCCGTGGCCACCATCTCCGCCAAGACCAGGGGCCATGTCACCTCAACTGACTACATCGTTGGTGGCTACGACGGCACGAATTATCTTTCGACTGTCCTGGCCACCATCGATGGCATTCATTTCGCGTCCGTCGGGACATTGCAGGTTCCAGTTCGCTATCCGGCTGTGGCCGCACTTAATGGCAACATCTACGCTTTCGGCGGTGAAACGGCGTCGGCCGGCTCCATAACGACGGCAACCGATGATATTCAGATGATCGACCCGAGGTCACACAGGACCACGATCGTCGGCCATCTGCCCCAGCCGGTCTATGGCGGGGCGGCATTCGTCATTCAGGGCTCGCTGTACGTGGCCGGCGGTCAAGTACCACAAGGCTCCACACAGACGGAGATTGACGCCTTTGTCCCGCGCACGCACAGGGTGTTGCACGCGGGGCTTCTGCCTCAGGCCGTTGCCTTTGGCGGATATGCCACTGTCGACTCCGGTGGCTCGACCATCGGTTTCCTGGTCGGAGGTGAGGTTACCAATCAAGCAGGCGCCGACGCCGCAGGCGTCGCGTCGGGGCTACTCCAATCGGTGATCTCGTTGCGTCCGAGCCGCTACGGAGGGAGGGCGGGCACGGTTCACTCGGGCTCTCCCTATTCAGGAACGCTCCTCATCGCAGACCGGGGGAACGATCGCCTCATTACTCTAAATCCGTCCCGCACCATTTCTTGGACCTACCCGTCGCCCACGATGCCGCCACCGCCGGGCGGTTTCTACTTTCCGGACGACGCCTTCTTCTTCAACCGCGGACAGGGCATCATCTCCAATCAGGAAGACAATCACACCATTGTCGAGATCGCCTACCCGTCTGGGAACCTGCTCTGGCAGTACGGCCATCCGGGCGTGCCCGGTGCTTCACCCGGATATCTCGATCAACCGGACGATGCATACGTCCTCAAATCCGGGACCGTGACCGTAGCTGACGCGTCGAACAATCGAATTCTGTTCATAGCACCCGACAAGACGATCGTCGCCACGATCGGCAACGGGGCCGACACCCATTACCCCCCGACGTCGATCGCCTATCCCAACGGTGACACGCCTTTGGCCAATGGCGACGTCCTCGTTTCTGAGATCAATGGCTCGTGGATCGACGAATATACGCAACAGGGGAAACTCGTTTGGACCGTGCAGATGACGTCCGTCAACTATCCGTCCGATCCTCAGCAATTGGGTTCGAATCTGTATCTCATGACGGACTATGACCCGCCAGCCGAGGGTCGTGTGCTCGAGTTCAACCAGCAAGGTGACATCAGCTGGCGTTATGACGCCACTTCCGGTGATGCGATGCTCAAAAAGCCTTCACTTGCCGAGCGGCTTCCCAACGGGCTCATCATGGTAAACGACGACTACCGCGATCGGGTGGTCGTCATCGACCCGGTCACCAACAGCATCGTCTGGCAATACGGTCTCACCGATACCCCTGGCACATTGCCCGGTCTCCTCAGTATCCCCGACGGATTCGATCTCTTGGCCGCGAATGGCAGCACCCCCACCCACCCTCAAACTGGCTGATCCCAGAAGGGGAGCACGTCTTCTTCTCCCGCCGCAGCAATTGTGCGGATGGAATGAGTGCGTACTTACTAATGCGGCGTCGAGATCGATCGCGTAGAACCCGGATCCAGTCCAGCCAGGATGCTAAGGGTTTTTGCTGACACGTGTGGGCTAGACACCATCACCGCCTACGGGCCGTCCTCACTTTCTAAGCCATGTGCCTGATAGCTTGCATAGTGGGTGGCGCGCTGCAGTGTGAGCAACGACGACGCCGCCGCGACGCGGGAGCACATAGCGAGCGAGGAGGCAGAGAATGAAGTTCTCGACGGGACTCCCCGGGCTCACGCGTTACCCACCGAGCCAATTCCCCCCAGGCGGGAACAACTGGCAAGAGCGCCTGACGAGCGAGGACTTTCAGCGGATCGCCCAGACGACTGAGGAGTTGGGCTACGACGCGATCACCGTGTCGGAGCACATAGTGATGCCGCGGGTTCTTGTCGAGCCTATGGGTGCATATTGGCCGGATGCGTTGACGGCCATGACGTTTATTGCGGGCGCCACGAGGAAGATCAGGGTGAACAGCAGCGTGATCGTGCTCCCATACCACGAGCCGCTCGCGTTTGCCAAGGCGATCGCAACGCTCGACGTTATGTCGAGTGGTCGCGTCACGCTCACATTCGGCGTCGGGATGGCGCGCGGAGAGTTCGCCGCGCTCCGCGTCCCCTTCGAAAAGCGCGGACGAGTCACGGACGAATACATCGAAGTGCTCGAAATTGCTGTGGACGGCTAAGGAGCCGGAGTTCCATGGTGAGTTCGTCGACTTCACGGATATCGTCTTCGAGCCCAAGCCCGTCCAGAAGCCGCATCCGCCAATCTGGATCGGCGGGAGCTCGATGGCTGCCCTTCGGCGCGCGGCCCGCGTCGGCGACGGCTGGTATCCCTCGGGGTCGCAGGGCGGGAAGGGACCGTGGCTGAACAGCATCGATGATCTGCCCAAGTTCCTCGATGAGGCCCGACGTGTCCCGGGTTTTGAAGACCGGGAGCCTCGGTTCGAGATCGCTATGCCGGTGTCGTCCAGCCGGTTCGGCCCCAACCACGAGGCGCTGCCGGAGGTTGACGCGCCGCCGGGCAGCGTGCAGGAGGTCGTCGACCGGATCGGCGCATTACAGGAGGCCGGCGTGACTTGGACGTCGATCCCCCGGCCAAACGATCAGCCCGTGCGCTCCGTGGAGGATTACCTTGCCGATCTCGAGTGGGGCGCGAACGAGGTCATGCCAGCATTCCGGTGACCGGGGCGCGTGCAGTGGCGCGCTGGACGGCCCGACGCCAATGTGACGAGATCTAAGATGAGATCCACCAAACAATGATCTGTTTGCGGGGCGGCTTCTGGGTTGATGCGTATCGACTGTTTGAGCGGTGGTGGGGCTCGTCCCACGAGGGTCCATGCCTGGGTTGGCTTGGTTCGGGTTCACCGGAACCCGGCCCGACCCGTTAGAGTCTGTCCACTTCGAAGTAGGCCCGGCAATGAGCAGATCGAGTGGGATGAACGTCTTCTTTGACATTGATTACACGATCCTCGGCGGGGTGGACGGGTCCCTTCGTCCGGGCACCGTCGAGGTCTTCGAAGAGCTGGTCGGGTTGGGACACGATCTCTACATCTGGTCCGGCGTCGGGGTTCGATGGGGGGAGGTGCGTCGAAACGGTCTTGAACCTTATGTCAAGGGCGTCTACCGCAAGCCGATCTCCGAGTTCAACGAGGGCCTCGACCAATTCGGCATACCGGTGGTTCCCGACTTCGTGATCGACGACTACCCCGGCATCGTGCGTCACTTCGGCGGATACTGCATCAAGGAGTACATCTGCCGTGGCACGAACGACGAGGAGATGTACACGATTAGAGATCAGATCGACTTGTATCTGGAGATGCGCGCCGCTCCGACGACCGTCGAGGGGCCCGCATAGCTTCGACCGCCGCAACCGGACGCGTGCCTACAGTTCCGTGTCCAGGAAAGAACGCGACGTGCCGCCTCATCATCGGGTGAACGTGAGGTGGGTGACACCGCGGGGCGTCGAGACTGCCTCCACGTCGTACTGCTGCTCCAACGCCTCAAGGCCGTCCCACAGACGAACACCGCGGCCGAGCAGGATCGGCACCTGCACGAAGTGTAGATGGTCAACGAGACCGGCGGCGATGAACGCGCGCATCATGGTCGGGCCCCCGCCGATGCGGACGTCCTGACCGGCGGCTGCGTCCCGGGCCACCTCGAGTGCATCCGCTGGCGCTGCGTCGAGGAAGTAAAACGTCGTACCACCCTCCATCTCCAGCGACGGGCGCGGGCGGTGGGTCAGCACGTACATCGGTATCCGGAAAGGCGGGTTGTCGCCCCACCACCCGCGCCACTCCGGGTCGTCCTGCCAACCCGGAGGGCCGAACTTGCCCGCGCCCATGATCTCCGCACCGATCCCGGGTCCGTTCCGGTCGGCCATCACGTGATCGACCCCCTCGGAGCCGCCTGGCTCGCCGAGGACTTCGCGGCGGCCGAACCGGGTGGCGAACATCCACTCGTGGAGCCGATGCCCGGCATGGCCGAACGGCGTGTCGAGGCCCTGCCCCTCGCCGGTGGCAAACCCGTCGAGCGAGATCGAGAAGTTGTGGATGCGGACGCGCGACACGGCGGCTCCTTCGGGTGGTGGTGGTCGATCAGACTGGTTGACCTGTCCTGCGGCGAGATTTCATCGGCCGTGGAATTCAGGCGACGGCGAGATGGTGAGCGAGCTTCTGCAGCGTCTGCAGACCGAGCTCGACAGCGCCGAAGCCGATGGTTACATCTCGCTGCTCGACGGTTGGGTGGAGCTGCCGCAGCGTCAACACCGTCTTTCCATCAGCTTGCTCATCGAGGACAATTGTCACTCGGAAGCGTGCCGGGTCATCGTCGGCATCGGACCCGTGGTCCAGCACCAACCTCTCGACGGGAACGACTTCGAGGTAGTCGAAGCGATTCGTGAACACGGTGCCGTCTCCGGAAGCCATGTCGAAGCACGCTCGACCTCCCGGGCGCACGTCCATCTCTCTGACAGTGCAGGTGAACCCATCGGGACCAAACCATCGACAGAAGGCATCCGCATCGGTCCACGCGGCGAACACCGCTTCGCGTGTGGCGTCAAGAACTCGAACGAGGACGATCTCACGATCGAGCGCCCACGTCGTCGGATCGGTGATGGACGGGGTACTGCTCATGGCTTCTCCAATGTCGGTGGGGATGCGGTTCGGTCAGATGTGTTCCGGAGGTGCGCATCGAGCCGGTCGAGACGCAGCTCCCACGCAGCTCGTGTGTGCTCGGCCCATGCGGCGATCTCGACCAGAGGCTCCGGCCGCAGCCGGCATGGTCGCCGTTGTCCATCTCGGCCGCGACTGATCAGACCCGCCCGCTCGAGGACCTGCAGATGACGGGAGATGGCCGGGAGACTGATCGGAAACGGCTCGGCCAACTCGAGCACGGTTGCCTCACCGTCGGCCAACCGACGCACGATCGAGCGCCGGGTAGGGTCCGACAAGGCGGCGAAGACGACGTCGAACCGATCGGGGGCCGTCACGGTCATCGTTGCCGTCGCTCCTGCAGATATTTCACAGATTAGTTATTTAACAGAACGACTAAATATTGTCAAGTACGCCCGGACTGTCGACGCGTCATCTGAATGTGGGCAGCGCATTGCCACGGTGGGGGGTCGTATGTCCCGCAAGGTGCCGAACTTCGGCCAGGATGGTGCCGTATACCTCGTCCGGTTGCGTCGAGCCCGGTTTTAAGGGCCTGGCCGGCGATCTCAGCCCTTGGGAATTGCAGTCGGCACGCCTCGACGAACCAACTCTTGCCCTTTGCAAGCCGGTCTCGTCCCATTAGGTAGGATTTTGACCCCGCGTCGCCCTTCGGTCGGCGCTCTAGTTACAGGGGTGGGCATGGTCACATCATCGTTGTCGGAACTGTTCGTCGTCGACGCCGACTCGCACTGGTCCGAGCCGGCGGACCTGTTTACCCGGTTGGCTCCGGCGAACATGAAGGACAGGGTGCCCCACCACGAGGTAATCGACGGCCAGCGGATGTGGGTGATGGACGGCGAGACCATCGGCCAGGCCGCCGCCGGCGCCGTGATCGGCGCGGATGGCAAGAAGGCCAAGGCCGTGGAGTCCTTGTCGGTGTGGCATGTCGAGGACGCGCATGCCGGTGCCTCCGACCCGAAAGCGCGTATCGGCGTCCTCGACGAGTTCGGGATCAACGCGCAGGTCATCTTTCCGAGCACGATCGGGCTCGGCGGTCAGGACCTCGGAAAGACCAGCGATCACTCGGTGCGGGAGATGTCCATTTCGATCTACAACGACGGGATGGCAGAGATCCAAGAGCAGTCGGGCAATCGGCTGCTCCCGATGCCGCTGATGCCGGCATGGGACGTTGACCTCTCTGTCGCCGAGGCCAAGCGGGTGGCGCGCATGGGCGCCCGGGGAGTCAACATGACCTCCGATCCTCAGGACCTCGGTGCACCTGACCTCGCCAACCCGGCATGGGACCCGTTCTGGGCTACCTGCGCTGAGCTGCAACTCCCCGTGCACTTTCACATCGGCGCCAGCATCACCGGTATGACGTTTTACGGGAAATACTTTTGGCCATCTCAGGCGGAAGGAACCAAGCTGGCCATCGGCGGATCGATGCTGTTCATCGGCAATGCCCGCGTTGTGACCAATCTGATCCTGGCCGGGACCTTCGACCGCCACCCCGACCTCAAGTGCGTCTCGGTCGAGAGCGGCATCGGCTGGATCCCGTTTATCCTCGAAACCCTCGACTACGAGATGTTCGAGAACGCCCCGGACGAGTTGGCGAAACTAAAGAAGGCGCCGTCTGAGTACTTCCGCAGCAACCTCTACGCAACCTTCTGGTTCGAGAACAACCGCAATCGGCTACCGGAGCTGATCGAGGCCGTCGGCGAGGACTGCATCCTGTTCGAGACGGACTTCCCGCACCCCACCTGCCTCTACCCCAACCCGCTCGAGGCCGTCGACGAGAAGATGGCGTCCCTCAGCCCGCAGGCACGCACCAAGATCATGGGCGAGAACGCCCGACAGCTTTACCGCCTATAGGGCGCTGTACCGGCATCCTCGAGGACTTCGTTTCACACGTCGTGGCTGAGGCGATGTAGCAGAGGCCATGTAGTGGACTCTCGCCGTCCTCAGACACCCGATGGCGGTCCACTGGAGGACCGCAGTAGCGTTCCAGTCGACTTAGCGGAAGGAAACGACATGACAACGAATGACACGACGGCTCTGCACGGAGAGCAGCGGATGTTGATCGACGGCAAGCTCGTGGAGGCCAAGTCGGGGAAGGTGTTCGACAACATCAATCCGGCCACAGAAGAGGTGCTCGGCCAGGTGGCCGACGCGGGACACGACGACATGGAAGAGGCCATCGCCGCCGCCCGCCGGGCGTTCGACGAGACGTCGTGGGCCACCAACAAGGAGCTGCGAAAGCGCTGCCTGCTCCAGTTGCAGGCAGCGCTCGAGGGCGAGCGCGAGCTTCTCCGGGCCGAGCTGGTGGCCGAGGTCGGCGCACCCATCGTCTTGACCTACGGACCGCAGCTCGATGCCCCCCTGGCAGACGGATTGGTTTGGCCGGCGAATTTCATCGACGAGTTCGCTTGGGAGCGAGACTTGCCGGAGGGCAATGCCTTCGGGCAGCGCAGCTGGCGCAAGGTGAGCAAGGAGGCGGTCGGCGTCGTCGGCGCCATCGTGCCCTGGAACTATCCCTTCGAGGTCTCCATCCAGAAGCTGGGGCAGGCTCTGGCCACTGGCAACACCACCATCTTGAAGGCCGCCCCCAACACGCCCTGGAACGCCACGCGTATCGGCCGCCTGGTGGCCGAGCAGACGGATTTCCCCCCGGGTGTCCTCCAGGTGATCACGACCTCGGACAACGCGGTGGCCGAAGACCTGGTCACCGATCCACGCGTCGATCTCATCTCGTTCACCGGTTCGACAGCGGTCGGGCGCCGCATCATGGAAAAGGGCGCACCCACGTTGAAGCGCCTCTTCCTCGAGCTCGGCGGAAAGTCGGCCGACATCGTTCTGGACGACGCCGACTTCGAAGCCAAGCTGAGCATGGCCTGGACTATCTGCACGCACGGGGGACAGGGCTGCGTCATGCTCACCCGGATGCTGTTGCCGCGCTCACGCTACGACGAGGGCATCGCCATCATGGAAGAGGGCTTCCGTAACGTGCCCTACGGCGATCCCACCAACCCCGGCAACATTCAGGGCCCGCAGATCAGCGCTCTCCAACGCGAGCGCGTGCTGGAGCACATCGAGCGGGGCAAGGCCGAAGGCGCCCGCGTCGTCGTCGGCGGAGGCCGGCCGGCGCACCTGGAGAAGGGATACTACGTCGAGCCCACGCTCTTCGCCGATGTCGAGAACTCCATGTCCATCGCTCAGAACGAGATCTTCGGCCCGGTGTTGGTGGTCGTCCCCTTCGATGATGACGACGACGCCGTGCGCATCGCCAACGCAAACGAGTACGGACTCGGCGCAGGTGTCACCTCGGCCTCCGAAGAGCGGGCGCTGGCGGTGGGTCGGCGGCTCCGGGCGGGGACGGTAGGTATCAACGGCGGCGTCTGGTACGGGCCCGATGCTCCGTTCGGTGGCTACAAGGCCAGTGGCGTCGGACGCCAGAACGGGATCGAGGGCTTCGAGCAGTACACCGAGACCAAGACGTACGCCGGCGGCCTCCCGGCCAAAGACGGAGCAATCGGGTAGGACGCCCGGCGCGCGTAGTTCGCCTTGACCTACAAGTCATTCGATCGCCCGTTGGGCCCACGCATGCGTGTCGCGCCACCCCTTGGTGCGGCGACGCTCCTCATCGAACCGCGTGAGATGGCGACCCTTCGCTAAGCCCGCTGGACCGGCACGTTGGAGTAACCGGCAACATTGGACATCTGGACCCGGGACAGACGGGACTCGTCCACCTCGAAGCTCGGCCAACGCTTAGCCAGTTCCTCAATCGCGATCCGGCTCTCCATGCGGGCCAGGGCTGCGCCCAGGCAGCTGTGGATGCCGTAGCCCAGACCTAGGGCCAGCGTCGGTTTGCGGTCGATGTTGAACACGTCGGGCTCTTCGTAGAAGCGTTCGTCGCGGGTGGCTGAGGCGGTGATCAAAATGGTCGGGAAGCCGGCGGGAACCGTCACCCCGCTCCAGGTGGACTCCCGTACGGAGAACCGTCCTTGATACTGCGAGGGCGGGTAGTAGTGGAGGATCTCTTCGACCGCCGTGGGCGCCTTCGTGGGGTCATCGAGGAGCTTCTTGTACTCGCCCGGGTTCTTGTGGAAGAGGTAGACGGCATTGCCGACGAGCTTGGTGACCGTCTCTGCACCGGCCCCGCCGAGCAGACCGGCGAATCCGGCGATCTCTTCGTTGTCCAGGCGGGTCATCTCGCCGTCCCCGCGGTCCACCTCGACCTGGGTGAGCCGGCTGATCATGTCGTCAGTGGGATTGTGGCGCTTTGACTCGGTCAACTCCATCCAGTAGATCCCGCTTTCCATCTGGGCCCGGACCCCTTCAGGGGTCGGTTCCATCTGGCCCGGCTCGCGGTGGAGCCCCACGTCGAGCCAGTGACGGATCTGTTGGCGCTCGTCCTTGGGAACACCGAGCATGCGCGAGATGATCTCCACCGGGAAGGGCCCGCTGAAGTCGGACACGGCGTCGAAGGAGTCGGCGTCATCGAACGGTTCGAGGAAAGAGACGATGACCTCTCGCACCATGGTCTCGAGCGCGGTCACTGCTCGGGGGGTGAAGACACGGGATACCAGCGCCCGGAAGCGGTCGTGCTCGGGCGGGTCCATCATTATGAGTGAGCGGTACATCTGGATGATGGCCGGGTCGGTGTTTAGGGTCGAAAGGTCGACCCCGTGGGCCGAGGAGAACGTCTGCCAGTCCTTGTGCGCTGCGCAGACGTTCTCGTAGCGGAACAGGGCCCAGAAGCCGTACTGCTCATTGAAGTAGACAGGTGACTCGTCACGCATTCGACGGAACAGGTCGTAGGCCCCGTTGAAGTACTCGTCAGAGAACGGATCGAACTCGAGTGGCGTCTCGCTGAGCGTGGTGTCGGTCATGGGCTTCCCCCAGATTCGCGTGTCGGTCGTCGTTTGGTGCGTGCGCTCAGATCGTATCGGTCGGCGTTGGCCCGGCCGGTCTCGTCGCTCGAATGGAATCCGGCGGTCAGACCATGTCACCCCACGTCGTAGAAGTCGACCACGAGGATCACGTCCAATAGGACCAGCCTTGGGCTGACCACGCCCCCAAGCCGCCACCCCATCGGCTAACAACGGAGGCACGATGGAGCGGCATTAGCCCCGGCGAGTTCTGGCGGTGTTCTAGTCGTGCGTGGGTTCGGGCCGCGGTTGACGCGCCGGTAGTGGCAAGAATCAGGCACACGCAGAGTCCGCACTTCAATTAATGAAGGAGGCCCAGCTCCACGTTGGTCGGACGCAGAGGTTCTCCACGGGAGTTGTGAGAACCCCACTGGACGCTTTTGGACGAATTTGGGCCTTTCGGCCCATTGACCGAGTCGACTATAGAGTCCCAAACTAAGAGGGCCAGTGGCCCTCTTTGCTGCGGCGGGAGGTCGTCGTGCGCGGAGATATGCGGGGTGGACCCCCTGGTAGCAACGTGGAGGGGGACGGAGTCAATGCGATTCGACACTGGTAGGTCGGGCACCGTCGGCGGTGCGCTCCACTTTCACAGGGTGTGGGTCTTGTCGGTGGTCGCCATTCTTCTTATAGCCGGTGGTGCTTTGGTGCGCCCCGACGACGCTTCTGCAGATGGCGCCAGCCAGTTCTCCGGCACTGTCGTGGACGCTTCGGGTAATCCGATCGCCGGTGACACCGTTGTGCTGACCGACTCTTCGGGCAACAACTACACCGTGAGCACCGCCTCGGACGGGACCTACTCGATCATCGTCCCCTCGGGCTCCTACCAGTTCATCTTGTCCAACGACGGCGCCACGCCGGGCAGCCATACCAGCCCGATCTCGAACCCACCCCTGAATCTCTACGAATTGCAAATGTCAGGGGCGCTGGATCTGACCTCGAGTCAGACCGGCCTCACCCTCACCGTCCCCCTCGAGCCGGTGAGCGTCCCGGTCCAAGATGGCTCGGGCACACCCCTCTCTGGCGTCCCCGTCAGTGCTTCCTACAACAGCGGCGTTGGCTTCAACAAATCCGGTAACTACAACTTCATGGAGACAAACACCTGCCCGGCGGTCACCCTCGCCCCGGGGATCACGACGAGCGTGGGATTCAGTTTCATCGGGTCAGCGCAGACCGACGCCACCGGCACGGGAACCTTCGACCTCATGTCGTGTGGCTCAGCCTCGGCCTCCTTCAGTGTGGACGACCCGAGCTACAACGCCCCGTCCGGCGAGGAGTCCTCGATCACCGGCCCGACGACGCTCCCCGCCTTCACCCTCTTCGAAACCGGTTCGACAGTCACGTTCTCGGGAGTGGTCACCGACGCCCAAGGCAATCCTCTGCCCAACGTGACAGTCGATCTCCACAACCCCGTGGTCGGTCGTTTCGGCACCGATGTCAGCGCCACGACCGACGACAACGGCAACTTCTCCATCGTTTTCCCACCGAGCATCACATCGGCTCAACTCACTATCTCGGGCACGAACCCCGATGGCTCGGGCACCTACTCGATCACCTCCACCCTCACCTTGACCACCGATCTCATCAACCAGGTCCTCGTGGTGCCGCTCGCTCCGCTCGCGATGAAGGTCACCGACGGTTCAGGCACCCCGATCGTCGGGGCACAGGTCAGCCCCATCGCGCCGAACCAGTACACGCCAGGGTGTCCGCTCGGGTGGAGCGGCGACGTGCTCCCCGGGGTTCCGGCCACCGGCACCGACACCATTGGCGCGGTGCTGACCACCGACGCCACGGGCACTGTCACCTATGACGCCTTGAGCCCCACGGGGAGCTGCCAGTTCTTCATCCAGCCCGCAGCGGGGAGCACGGCGCCAGAGGAGTACGTCACCGGCCCCAATGGCGTGTGGAGTCCCACCCAGCCGTTCAACGTCGTCGATGCGGTCCTCAGCCAGTTCTCCGGCACTGTCGTGGACGCTTCGGGTAATCCGATCGCCGGTGACACCGTTGTGCTGACCGACTCTTCGGGCAACAACTACACCGTGAGCACCGCCTCGGACGGGACCTACTCGATCATCGTCCCCTCGGGCTCCTACCAGTTCATCTTGTCCAACGACGGCGCCACGCCGGGCAGCCATACCAGCCCGATCTCGAACCCACCCCTGAATCTCTACGAATTGCAAATGTCAGGGGCGCTGGATCTGACCTCGAGTCAGACCGGCCTCACCCTCACCGTCCCCCTCGAGCCGGTGAGCGTCCCGGTCCAAGATGGCTCGGGCACACCCCTCTCTGGCGTCCCCGTCAGTGCTTCCTACAACAGCGGCGTTGGCTTCAACAAATCCGGTAACTACAACTTCATGGAGACAAACACCTGCCCGGCGGTCACCCTCGCCCCGGGGATCACGACGAGCGTGGGATTCAGTTTCATCGGGTCAGCGCAGACCGACGCCACCGGCACGGGAACCTTCGACCTCATGTCGTGTGGCTCAGCCTCGGCCTCCTTCAGTGTGGACGACCCGAGCTACAACGCCCCGTCCGGCGAGGAGTCCTCGATCACCGGCCCGACGACGCTCCCCGCCTTCACCCTCTTCGAAACCGGTTCGACAGTCACGTTCTCGGGAGTGGTCACCGACGCCCAAGGCAATCCTCTGCCCAACGTGACAGTCGATCTCCACAACCCCGTGGTCGGTCGTTTCGGCACCGATGTCAGCGCCACGACCGACGACAACGGCAACTTCTCCATCGTTTTCCCACCGAGCATCACATCGGCTCAACTCACTATCTCGGGCACGAACCCCGATGGCTCGGGCACCTACTCGATCACCTCCACCCTCACCTTGACCACCGATCTCATCAACCAGGTCCTCGTGGTGCCGCTCGCTCCGCTCGCGATGAAGGTCACCGACGGTTCAGGCACCCCGATCGTCGGGGCACAGGTCAGCCCCATCGCGCCGAACCAGTACACGCCAGGGTGTCCGCTCGGGTGGAGCGGCGACGTGCTCCCCGGGGTTCCGGCCACCGGCACCGACACCATTGGCGCGGTGCTGACCACCGACGCCACGGGCACTGTCACCTATGACGCCTTGAGCCCCACGGGGAGCTGCCAGTTCTTCATCCAGCCCGCAGCGGGGAGCACGGCGCCAGAGGAGTACGTCACCGGCCCCAATGGCGTGTGGAGTCCCACCCAGCCGTTCAACGTCGTCGATGCGGTCCTCAGCCAGTTCTCCGGCACTGTCGTGGACGCTTCGGGTAATCCGATCGCCGGTGACACCGTTGTGCTGACCGACTCTTCGGGCAACAACTACACCGTGAGCACCGCCTCGGACGGGACCTACTCGATCATCGTCCCCTCGGGCTCCTACCAGTTCATCTTGTCCAACGACGGCGCCACGCCGGGCAGCCATACCAGCCCGATCTCGAACCCACCCCTGAATCTCTACGAATTGCAAATGTCAGGGGCGCTGGATCTGACCTCGAGTCAGACCGGCCTCACCCTCACCGTCCCCCTCGAGCCGGTGAGCGTCCCGGTCCAAGATGGCTCGGGCACACCCCTCTCTGGCGTCCCCGTCAGTGCTTCCTACAACAGCGGCGTTGGCTTCAACAAATCCGGTAACTACAACTTCATGGAGACAAACACCTGCCCGGCGGTCACCCTCGCCCCGGGGATCACGACGAGCGTGGGATTCAGTTTCATCGGGTCAGCGCAGACCGACGCCACCGGCACGGGAACCTTCGACCTCATGTCGTGTGGCTCAGCCTCGGCCTCCTTCAGTGTGGACGACCCGAGCTACAACGCCCCGTCCGGCGAGGAGTCCTCGATCACCGGCCCGACGACGCTCCCCGCCTTCACCCTCTTCGAAACCGGTTCGACAGTCACGTTCTCGGGAGTGGTCACCGACGCCCAAGGCAATCCTCTGCCCAACGTGACAGTCGATCTCCACAACCCCGTGGTCGGTCGTTTCGGCACCGATGTCAGCGCCACGACCGACGACAACGGCAACTTCTCCATCGTTTTCCCACCGAGCATCACATCGGCTCAACTCACTATCTCGGGCACGAACCCCGATGGCTCGGGCACCTACTCGATCACCTCCACCCTCACCTTGACCACCGATCTCATCAACCAGGTCCTCGTGGTGCCGCTCGCTCCGCTCGCGATGAAGGTCACCGACGGTTCAGGCACCCCGATCGTCGGGGCACAGGTCAGCCCCATCGCGCCGAACCAGTACACGCCAGGGTGTCCGCTCGGGTGGAGCGGCGACGTGCTCCCCGGGGTTCCGGCCACCGGCACCGACACCATTGGCGCGGTGCTGACCACCGACGCCACGGGCACTGTCACCTATGACGCCTTGAGCCCCACGGGGAGCTGCCAGTTCTTCATCCAGCCCGCAGCGGGGAGCACGGCGGCAGAGGAGTACGTCACCGGCCCCAATGGCGTGTGGAGTCCCACCCAGCCGTTCAACGTCATCGATGCGACTCTTTACGGGACGGTTTCTGATGCCGGAGGCCAGGCGCTCTCTGGGCAAACTGTTTCCATTCTCTCTGGGAACGGAAATTCAGTCGCGCAAACGACGACCGGCAGCAACGGGGGATTTGCCGTTGATGCACCTCCCGGGACCTACGCAGTTGCCCTTGCGGGATCCGTCGGAGACCCCACGACCTATGAGGCGACAGTCCAAAATATTGACCTCACCCTTGGACAGGAAATCGATTTCATGCTCCCCACAACTCAGGTGACCCTTACGGTGAACGGTCCCAGCGGCCCAGTGACGGGCGCCACTGTCACCCTTCCCTGTACGGGCACGTCGTTCCCACTCATTGGCGGAACGGCTTCAGGGCAGGAATGCGCCTCGGAGACCACCGACAGTTCAGGCACTGCGGTGCTGGAGCTATTGCCGAGCGCGTCGATAACTGTGTCGGTCGTTCCGCCGTCCGGCGCGGGCCTGCAGACCGAATCAACCACATTCACTCCCTCGAATGGGCTCGTGGTTCCCGTCTCACTTCCCAGTGCGTCTCTCACCCTCACGCCGACGCCGACCATCTCAGGAACCGCAGCGACCGGTAAGACGCTGACGGCAGTGCCGGGAACCTGGGACCCGGACGTGAGCCTCAGCTATCAGTGGGAGCGCAATGGTGTGGCCATCATGGGAGCCACGGGATCGACTTACGCCCTCACCTCGGCGGACTACGGCCAGTCCATCTCTGTCGCCGTGACCGGCGCACTGGCCGGTTACACCTCAGCCACCGAAACCTCCACCGGCGTCACCCCAGTGGCGGGAACCCTCTCGCCAGCGCCGACGCCAACCATCTCGGGAACTCCGGCAACGGGCCAAACTCTGCACGCGGTCCCGGGAACCTGGCAGAGCGGCGTCACCCTCAGCTACCAATGGTTGCGCAACGGGGTGGCCATCACGGGAGCCACGTCTTCCACCTTCGTTGTGAAATCGAATGACGTCGGTCAGTCCATCGCCGTAGCGGCGACCGGCTCGCTGGCCGGGTACAACTCGGCAACGAAGACGTCTTCACCATTGACAATTCTCGGCATCCTCTCGCCAACGCCGACGCCGACCATCTCAGGAAAAGCGGCGACGGGCCAAACTCTGACAACGGTTCCGGGAACCTGGCAGAGCGGCGTCACCCTCAGCTACCAATGGCTGCGCAACGGCACCACGATCACCGGAGCCACGTCCAAGACATACCTCGTGACGGTGGCAGACGACGGTCAGAGACTCACCGTTGCGGTGACCGGCGCACTGGCCGGGTACACCTCAGCCACCAAAAACTCCTCCACCGTCATCCCAGTGGCCGGCACGATCTCGCCGACGCCGAGACCCACGATCTCGGGCACAGCGGCAACCGGCCAGATTCTTACTGCGGTCCCGGGAACCTGGCAGAGCGGCGTCACCTTGAATTACCAGTGGCATCGCAATGGTCTGGCCATCCCCGGAGCCACTACGGCAACCTTCCTCGTGACGACGGCAGACGACGGTCAGAAACTCACCGTTGCGGTGACCGGCTCACTATCGGGGTACAACTCAGCTTCCGAGAATTCCGCCGCCATCACGCCGGTCGCGGGAGTCCTCTCGCCTTCGCCGACGCCGACCATCTCAGGAAAAGCGGCAACGGGCCAAACTCTGACAACGGTGCCGGGAACCTGGCAGAGCGGCGTCACCCTCAGCTACCAATGGCTGCGCAACGGCACCACGGTCACCGGAGCGACCTCGGCAACCTTCCTGGTGGTGGCGCCCGACGTCGGCCAGAAGCTCACCGTCGCGGTCACGGGCTCGCTGGCCGGGTACGCCTCCGCCACCAAAAACTCCGCCACAGTCATCCCAGTGGCCGGCACGATCTCGCCGACGCCCACGCCCACCATCTCGGGTACAGCGGCAACCGGCCAGATTCTTACCGCGGTCCCGGGAACCTGGCAGAGCGGCGTCACCTTGAACTACCAGTGGCAGCGGAACGGCATCACGATTAGAGGAGCGACCTCCAAGACATACCTCGTGTCGACGGCAGATGTTGGTCAGAAACTCACCGTTGCCGTGACCGGCTCGCTGAGCGGATACGTTTCAGTCAGCGAGACGTCTGCCGCCGTGTCCCCGAGCTAACGGAGATGGGAAACCAGTTCGCATTCAGCGATCCTCGAGCATCCGGGTCTGAGTAGCCACTTTCTATTACGACAGGGCGGGGACCAAAGCTGTCGGTCGATCCTCCGACACCACAGGAATCCCAGTTCAGACCCACATGTGCCCGCCAATGGCGGAGGCCACCAATGGCACGGCTGTGGATTCCCTGCTTTGAGGATCACCTCGACCCCGCAAGAGGGCCGCTGTCGTCAGAGAGTCATACGCTTCCGACCAACAAATGTGACTGCAGGGGTTTTGCCGGCTCATGGAGCAGACTCTGAGCATGGACGAAGCATCGGTTGATCCAGATCCGTTGACACAGCTGTCCGAGTGGCTCGAGACTGCACGGGCCGCGGGTGAAATCATGCCGGAGGCCATGGCTCTCGCAACAGCCACGGTCGCCGGGCGACCATCCTCCAGGATGGTGCTGCTCCGAGGCCTCGACGACCGAGGTCTCGTCTTCTACACCGACCGTGAAAGCGATAAGGGACGGGAACTCAAGGCGAATCCGTTCGCTGCTGCGCTTTTCCATTGGTTCCTCCCATCGCACCGTCAGGTCCGCGCGGGTGGAGCGGTTGAGGAGGTCGATGATGATCAGTCGGACGTCTACTGGCAGTCACGGCCGGTGGGCTCTCGCATTAGTGCGGTCGTCAGTCACCAAAGCGAGGTCGTCGCTGGGCGCGCCGTTCTCGAACAGCGGAGAGCAGCATTGACCGAAGCCCTCCCCGAAGGAGCGAGTCCTCCCCGTCCTGATCGGTGGGGTGGCTACCGAATACGACCCGACGTCGTTGAGCTTTGGGAAGAAGGAGTAGATCGCCTGCACGATCGGATCCGATATCAGTTTCGGTCCGGGAGTTGGACGATCGAGCGGCTCTCACCCTGAAATATCTGTTTTGGCGTTGGACGGAGGCGGCGCCATGAGCGGGTTTCTTCCCACGAAGCAGCCCATCTTCCCGACGATCACGCAACCGAAAGGAACCCAATGTCCAAACTCGCACTCGTCACCGGAGCGTCATCGGGTATCGGCAAGGCTTACGCAGAGGCGCTCGCATCCCGTGGCCTCGACCTGATCGTTGTCGGCCGCCGCCAAGAAAGGCTCGATGAGCTCCGGGCCTCACTACGCGACGTCAAAGTTGAGCCACTCGTGGCCGATCTCGCCACCGATTACGGAATCGACACCATCGCCGAGGTGGCCGGCTCTCGCCCGCTGACGATGCTGATCAATAACGCCGGCGTCGCCCACTACATGCCTTCGCTGAGCTCCCGGCCCATAAGGCGGCTGAGCTCCTCCGCGTGAAGGAGCTTGCGCCAACGTTGCTCACCCGTGCCGCAGTACCCGGCATGCTGGAACGGGGGGAAGGCACGATCATCAACGTCTCCGGAATGATCGCGTTCAGCGGACCGGCCGGCCCTGAGCAGATGCCGCGCCGCGCCGTGTACACCGGAACGCTTGCCCATTCGATCGCCTGGACGCAGCAGCTGCACGCCGAGCTCGCATCCGAAGGACTCAAGGTTCAGGTCGTCTGCCCTGGCGTGGTGGCCACCGAGTTTCATGCCCGTCAGGGCATGGACCTGAGCGCCGTCCCGCGCATGTCGGCCGAGGACGTCGTCACCGCTAGCCTCCGTGGCCTTGAGCTCGGCGAGGTCGTCTGTGCGCCAGGTGTCGAACAGGCTGACCTCCTGCAGGCCGTCTTCGACGCTGACCTTGCCGCCTTCGGAGGCCAAAGCCCAGGACTCGCACAGCGCTACCAGACCCGAGTCGTTAATCCGTAGGAAGAAGAGCCGTTGGGCAGCACTTCACCGGTCTGCTCGCCAGAGGGATGTAAGCGGCGGACTCATCGCCGAGGCAGGACCCGGGTACTGATTGCTTGACTGCGGGTGGATCTTTCTTACAACTCGGACCAGGGTTATCTGTGGAACCTGGTGCGCCTACAGAGGCGACAACGTTAAGATCACGCCATGAGCGCGATCGCCTGGCTGATAGTGGTGGTGATCGTCGTCTTGGTGGTGACTGCCGCCTTCGTGGTAATTCGTCGGCGGCGACGGAAAGGTGGCGTCATCGCTACTCGAGGTAAGCGATGAAGCTGCTCATGACTGCTTCGCAGATCCGGGGACTCCCGGTTGTCACGGTCCGAGGCGGGGAGGACGTCGCCGAGGTGCGCGATGTTATCTACGACCCCGAGGCAGGTCGCCTGGTCGGCCTGTCTCTCAACCAGAGAGGCTTTCTGGCTGGTCGGCGCCACGAGGTCCTGCCCGCTGCGGAGATCCATGCGATCGGTCAGAACGCAATAATGGTGCTTGATGAAGCGAGCCTCGTCGCTCCAGTCGATGCTCCTGAAGATGTCGCTCACCCTGCCACCGAGCGCAATGTCCTCGGGGACGATGTCTTGACGGAGGGCGGGACGAGCTTAGGGAAAGTCACCGACTTGGTCTTGTTGGTAGGGAGCAGCGGAGACGTGGTCGGGTACGAGATCGACAAAGCGGGAGGGGGGAGGGGCTACATCCCATTGCCGGCCCAACTTGCCGTCTCGGGGGTTGCGCTCGTGGTTCCCAATCTCACCGAAGAGTTTGTACAGGATGATCTGGTCGGACTTGGCGCTACGGTCGATGAATTCCGTGCCAGATTGGGGTTGGGGTGAGCGAGTCCTTCCGCGCGTCCATGGGTCGCAAGGTGGTGAGCCGAGCGAGCGCGAAAGAGTTGGGCGCCGTCGGCCGTCTCCTTGTCGACGCCGAGCAACGACAGATCTCTGCTGTCGTAATCGGGCGAGGCAAGAGGGCTCGGCTGGTCGAATGGTCGCAGCTCAGCGGATTCGGTCCGGATGCCGTCATGGTGGTCGACGAAGGCGCCCTCCGGTCACCTACCGACGATCGCGAGCGCGACGGCATCGACGGGAAACTAGATCTCCTCGGCAAGCGGACCCTCAGTGAACGAGGCAATGAACTGGGTAAGATCGACGACGTAACTTTTGATACTGGTACCGGCCGGCTTGAGGATCTCGTGATTGGAGATCGCCGGATTCCAGCCGGAGCGTTGCTCGGCAGTGGCTCGTATGCGGTCGTACTCGACCGGAGCCAGGAACCTTGATTCGGTTCGGTATACGAGCAACGAACCTTCGCGTTCGGTTCCGCATTCCGTGGGGTTGAATTGGGTCCACGGATCGACCTTGATTATTCGGATCGCAGAAGGGACGCCGTTTTTGTTCGGGCGGCGATGAGCCTGGCACGGCAGCCACAAGGTTGGCGAGAACCAGTGCGCCGAGGAAGATTGCCAGGCGATAACGGTTGCCAATTGACGCCTGGTAAATCCAAGCATGTTGTCCTTTGCCCCGTAGATCCCGGGCGGGAGCCCTGACCTGGGAGGGCGTAGGCCTGCCGATACCGGGTGTGACGAGGGAGAATATTGAGATGGGAGGGGCGCTAGGGGTTCCAGTCCTCGACGGATCGTTGACGTATGGTCAATAGTGAGATCAACGGGCCGTGGATCGGCATTCACAAGGCGCAAGGGACAGAGGCTATGGATGATATTCTTGGCTTATCAGGACAGTTCGCCCTGGTCATGGGGGGCGGCCGAGGGATCGGACGTGAATCAGCCTTGCTTCTCGCTCGGGCGGGTGCGCACGTCGCGGTGGGTGACATTGATCAAGGGCGCTCTGAAGCCGTTGCGAAAGAAATTGCCGAGCTTGGTGTTCGTTCGATCGCGATCCAGGGTGATGTGAGGGTCCCGTCGGATGTACAGCGGATGGTCGACGAGGCCGCTGAGTTTGCGGAGGATCGGTTGGAGATTCTCATCAACATGATCGGCCTCGCTTCGTGGTCCAGCGTCATGGACATAGACGACGAGACTTGGGACCACGACATCAACATGAATCTGCGCCATCATCTTTACGTTTCACGCGCCGTGGCAAAGAAGATGATCGAAGCAGGAGTGCAAGGCCGTATCGCAGTCGTTGCATCGGTGGATGCCTTCTACGCATCCACGAATCACCCAGCATATGGAGTGGCGAAGGCAGGGCTTGTTTCACTCGTCAAGACCATGGCAGAAGAATGGGGTCAATATGGCATCCGAGTGAACGCCGTAGCGCCAGACGCGACGTTGACCCCTCGGATAATGGCCACCATGCGCGACGGCGGGATCGACCCGAACGACGTTAGGCCGCAGCCCTTTCGTCCGCTCCAGCGATGGGCCACTCCTGCGGAGCAAGCTGGTCCTCTTGTATTCTTAGTGTCAAACCTGTCGAGCTATGTCAGTGGGCAGACGCTTATCGTCGATGGGGGCTTGTTCCCGGTCACTGCTGGCCGGGGGCCCGCCACCTTGCCAACGGTGACGAAGCCGTAACGGCCCCACCCCATCCACCTCCTAGCAGTGAGCCAATCCCTGCACGTGTCGGCGGGTGGCATGCATCGTCACGATCAGGGGCCGGAAATGAGCGGCTAAGGGTAGGTGGCTGAAGCGAGCCGCCGGACCAGGGTTTGACGCGCCAGCCGAAGTTCGCACGATTGGTCCCATCGAGACGGTCCAACTACGGGGCGTATCCAATGAAGGGGCGCCTTCCGCATCGATCCGGCACGCCGGACCTCGATGGTCTTTGTGGTATAGCTGAAAAGCGGTGGAGTTCGGAGTACCATGAAATTTAACCTTCGGCAGTGAGGGTCCCTCCCATGGAGGTACGAGTTTGTTGACCTCACCGTTCTCCTTCGGTTGTCACCCGTTCGTAGGGCACGGCTTGATCTGCTCTCAAGTCACGTGCGCACAAGCGTGACAACGACATCAGAACGACAATTGTCGGACGTGCTGAGCGATTTCGCTCGCACGATGTTGACCGACTTCCCCATCCAGGGCATCTTGGACCAACTGGTGCGACGGATTGTCGAGATCATGCCCATTACTGGATCTGGAGTGACGCTCATTTCGGAGTCATCCAGCCCGCACTACGTCGCAGCGTCGGACGTCGCCGCGATGAAGTTCGAGGAACTACAGACGGTCCTCGACGAAGGACCGTGTATCGTCGCCTATCGGACGGGCGAGGCAGTTTCCATCGCCGATCTCACCAAAGAAAAGCGGTTTCCGTTCTTCATTCCCAAGGCACTCGAAGCAGGTCTCGCGGCGGTCTTCACATTCCCATTGCATCACGGTGATCTCCAGCTCGGCGCCCTCGACCTCTATCGGGGTACGCCAGGTTCTTTGAGCGAAGATGACCTGATTGTTGCCCAGACTTTGGCGGACGTGGCTTCTGCCTATTTGGTCAATGCTCAAGCCCGCTCGGATCTCCTGCATTCAGCCGCTCACGCACAAGCAACCGCATTGCACGACGCGCTCACCGGACTTCCTAACCGAGTCCTACTTCTTGAGCGCATCCAACATGCCCTTCTGAGTCGACGCCGTTCCGGCAAATTGGTGGCCGTTCTCTTCATTGACCTTGACGGCTTCAAGAAGGTCAACGACAACTCAGGACATCAGGTTGGTGACGACCTCTTGGTGGCCGTCAGCTCCCGACTCACCGACATGCTCCGTCCCGGTGACACCCTGGCACGCCTATCGGGGGATGAATTCGTCATCGTGTGCGGGGACCTCAATGAAGAAGGACAGATTGAGGGTCTCGCCACTCGCCTCGATGATGCTTTCTCTACGCCATTCGAACTTGCAGGAGTTTCCGTAGTGCTGTCGGCGAGCATCGGCATTGCGTTTGCCGGTCAGGGGAACGATCCTGAGCAACTCCTTCACAAAGCGGACGTTGCGATGTACCAGGTAAAGCGCAAGGGGGGAGGACACCATCAAGTCATCGACGAGAACGAACGCGACCGTACTAACTCGAGCGAGTCCTTGCAACAAGATTTGACCCACGCCGTGGAACGAAATGAACTTCGACTCGAATATCAGCCCATCATTCGCACAAGCGACGGGCGAGTTGTCTGCGTCGAAGCGTTGCTCCGGTGGGATCACCCAGAACGAGGTGTCATAGCCCCTGCTGTTCTGATCCCACTCGCCGAACAGTCGGGCGATATCATCGAGATCGGAAGATGGGTCCTCGAACAAGCGTGCGTTGAGCTCCACCGTTGGGATACGAAATCGGGCGATGAGGACCTCGTGATGGCCGTCAACATCTCAGCCCGTCAGCTCATGGCGTCCGGGTTCCTGGCTACGGTGAAGAACATTCTTGTCCTCACGGACACCGACGCTAAGAATCTGTGTCTGGAAATAACAGAAACGTCCTTCGTTCAGGATTCCGAGCGAGCCCTCCGTGTACTTTCTCAACTCAAAGAACTGGGGATACAGCTGGCTCTCGATGACTTTGGGACCGGATACTCGTCATTGAGCTATCTCATGGAGTTCCCTGTCGATGTTGTAAAGATCGACCAGAGCTTCATTGCCAAACTCACAATGAGCAAGGCAGGCCATGCCATCGTGTCGAAGACGATCGAGTTGGCCCACTTACTGGACCTGACGGTCGTCTGCGAGGGAGTCGAGACAGCCGAGCAAGACCGCGAAATCGCTGCGCTCACCAGCGATTGTTCACAGGGCTTCTACTTTTCGAGGCCAATGAAGGCGGAGATGCTCGACGAGTTGACGAGCAAATCGAGTTCTCCGTGGACAATCCTTGTCTGAAGAGTCCCACCCTGGCATGGGCGACATTGAAGTGACAACGGATGTCGTCGCACAATTGGATGGAGTTCTCAGACCCCCATACATCAGGTTCGCACGAAGAGCGGGCTCTACCGCCCGCTGGTCGCTACCGGATAAACCGCTCCAGCTACCCGTTTATCAAGAATGAGTTGTCAGTAATCGCACCCGAGGAGGCAATGACGACATCGCCGTCGTTAACCATGTCGACGGTGGTATCCACCACCGAGCTCGGATTTGAGCCGGTCCACGCCATGCCAGTGAACTGCGCCGTCCCGAAATTCGCCAAGACCGATGGTTGAGCATTGACCTTCGGGGCTTCTTCGATCCACTCAGCGGAGGTGCCGGGACCGTTGTAGGCAAAGGCTTGGGACAAGCTCTGGCCCGAAGTGATGTCGGTGATGGCGATGGTCCAGGTCCCGGGGGAGCTCTCGGTAATGGCGGCCTGAATGTGATCACCCGGTGCCACGCTCGCGACGAGGGTCTCGTTCGCCGGAAGGATTTCGTACCAATCGTCATACGTGGTAGTACCATTTGCTGTGTCTTGCGCGGTGCCGGCTTGGATCAGCGAGCTGTTGTTCACGCCGTCTACTCCAATCCATGTTGCCGAATACGCGCCGGTTGCCGATGGTTGCACGGGCGGAACAACCCATTGTCCGCTCACGGAGGTAAATGTGAGCCCTGTGAAGATGTGGCCTGACCAATTGTGCGCATCTAGCGTTCCAAATGCAGTCGAGAGAGGCCCGAATGTGGAACTCCATTCGATAGGCGTGGTCTGCTGAACAGCAGGGGGCTGAGCGTGTTTCCGGTGGGTCGAAGCCTCTTGCGAAGCTGTTGTTGCGCCATGGAAACTTTGCACAGCGGCAAACGAACCAGCGGCGACCAATGCCAAGGCGAGAAGAACTATCAGGCGGAATCTAAGGCGCCGGTGGGATCGCGGCAATGTCACATTGGGATCGTCGGACTGCTCGGATCTCATCATGAGAAGGTGCGGCAGTCGGTGTGGGCGAACATCGTCAGCAGACGAGGCGCCCCCGATCCACCTGAATCCACTGGCCCGACGTAGATGGCGTCAAGGAGAAAGGTACTTCTCCGTGTTCGCGAATGTGTCTGCGGTCGGGGTTGCCTTATCTTGCACATGTTTCCCTAGCTTCCGAGAAGGGGGTTGAAGGCAGCTGCGCTCCGGCTACTCCTTCGGCTTGCCCGGCTAACTCAGAGAGAGTTCCGTCGCTTCGCATCTCTCTTTCACAAGAGGTGCGCTCGCTGGGACTATTTCAACCCGAACACTGGGCCGATTGCGTGGACAAGTCAAGGACATGATCGGAGTTAGCGGCATCGCCAACCAGTTCGCCACCGTCGCGAAACCGGACATAGCTATTGGCAGTAGCGGCGGGAGTTCGCATGAGCGCCCACGTCAAAGGCGACGAGTGAATCAAAAATACAACGGAACTGTTGGCGGATCTAGCGAACTCCGCGGCCGACAATTGCTGTTGAAGCAGCGAACGAGACAGCGAGAAGGATCGCAGCAAACATCGTCGACACAGCGATTACAACCCCCCGGGGCTTCGAATGCCGGCAGTGTTGTTATCCCTCTGATGCGTGCGTGTGGGCATCGGAAATGGCCGTGCTTTTAACGACATCTGCAGGAACAAGGCTCTCGTGTCCGTCCGTCACTCGGTGACGGCGTCCTTCACTTTGTACCCTGCGTTCTCAAGGCTTCTCTTCATTCTGGCCCTGTCCTGCTCTGTTATTTCCTCTTTCTTGACATCACCGTCGCCGGTGACGCTGTCTGCGGCTTCATTTGCTTTGCCTGTGTCCTCCACGGCTGCACTGTCTTTGGGGCTCATCGATTTCTCCTTTGTGTGATGACTCGCCTCCGTCTTGCGGTGGCAAGACGGAGCGACGCTGTTCGCGAGGATGCGCTAAGGGGAGTAACAAATGCAGCAACTCGAAGTGGTACGAGTGATTACATGAGGTGCAAACCCACTCGCCTTGTCGGCGTTCTGCGTATCGGTGCTCTACACATGATACCAACCGTTCGCAGATGGCGTCTTACGTTATGTGCACTTTTCGGCGCAAATATCCCTAAATCGGTTCAAACTGCCGGAATCAGGCGATCATTGATGCGCTCGTGAGCGTGAGCCTGGCTGATGTCGTCGTGCCCACGCACCGACCAACAGGCTATGCATGCCTGGTACGCATGCCGTCGGGGATCGGCTAATTCGCGTTGAACTCAGTAGCGCGCATTGAGCACCCCGGCGAAGGGGTGTGCCCTTGCGAGATGCCTGGTGGCGAAACGCGGAGCAGGACGCGCGTGTTGATCAACCTCTGTCATTCGGTTCGTAATCTGTACTCGCGCTTGACTTTTGTCGGTTGCCTGTTACAGTTCAAATACGTTGAAGTGAGTGTTCGGTTCGATTCCTCTAGAAAACGGGAATCCCGAGCAGCAAGCAGTACTCCACTCCAATCAACTTGAATAGTCTTCACTTTGATCGGTGAGAAGTTCGAACTGACGCACGTAGTTGTGTGGTCCATAGGGCGACTTTCATCGAAAAAGCGACTTCTCTCTTTAGAATATCCCTGCAGCTCAGACCATTGGCTGCTGATCATCCCTTGTGGTTGGCAGCGAAAGGTGTCTGAATGCGAATGGCGAAGTACTTACTCGATCGAGATCGAGATATTGCTCACGTAAAGAGACTTCACGGCACGCGATTGGCCGTGCCCCTTTCCTTCACTCGCCGGCCTCCTTCGGGGATTGCAACGTGGCCTTGCCTCGACGCGCAACCCAATCAGAGTGGAAAACACGCAGCAATGAGGTCGTTTCTTAACGACCGTACTCTTCAACGACTCGATGGTATCCGTCCCAACTTCGCTTCCGTCGATGTTGACCCGACGCGCTGCCCATGAGAGTTCGACCGATGATCGCTGACGTTCAAATGAAATGGGGAATGAGATGAGTCATGCCAAGCGCGCCACTCCGTGGTTGCGGAGAGGGATTCAAACAGGACTGGCTTCAGCGCTCGTTCTGATTGGAATGGTGGCATTCAGTACGGTCGCGTCTGCTCACAACAACACCATTGTCGGCGTTGCGTCGTGTGCGAGCCCTCTCGGTAGCGGCTACACAGTTGCGTGGACGGTGTCAAACGAATGGGATCAGACCGAAGCGGGAACCGTCACTTCAGTGACCGGTGGACTACCCACGCTCAACGAAACCGCCTTCACCATCGGCGCACAAGACAACGTTTACGTACTCCATAAGACATCACGGAGTGCAACGTTGCCATACTTGACCGCCGCGCTGACTCAGAAGCTCCCAGCTAATGCGTCAGGCATCGTCACGTTAACTACGAACAGCACGTGGGCGGATGGGTTCAGTGTCTCCGATTCGGGAACGGCCCCTCTCTCTGCTCTGCGTTGCGGAACGGCACCGGCTTCCCAGCCTGCCGTGTCACACCCCGTTGTTCCCCAACCCGTCGTTCCGCAACCCGTCGTCACTCAGTCGATAGCGGGTCACATTTACCTGTGCAATAACTCGGGTCAAACGACCAGCGAAGTATCCGGCGGGACCTTGGCTGCCAGCGGTCCTCAAACTCTTGGTGCGACTCCTAATCCCCTCGGGACTACTGACGTCGGTGCCGGTGTCTACACCATCAATGCCACAACCCCTCCGAATTATGTACTGGTGACGTGTGGCGGGACCGCCACTCCCATATCGGGCGGCAACGCTGCCACCGAGGAGGTGGCTGTTCCGACGGGGGGAGCTGGTGTCGCGATCTTCTTTGCGAGCAAGAGTGCGCCCGCTCTTACCGTAGTCAAGTCGGCGACGGAGTTGAGCTTTAGCGCGGTGGGTCAGACCATCAATTACAACTACTTGGTCACGAACACCGGCAATGTCACTCTTTCCAGTGTTGGTATTGTCGACGCGCACGTCGGACTGAACGGACTCAGTTGTCCTGTAGCCACCTTGGTGCCAGCTTCTTCTGAGGTCTGCTCCGCCACCTACCAGGTGACGCACGCCGATCTCCTTGCCGGTTCGATCATCAATACAGCCGAGGCGCAAGGTCTAGCGCCGGGCACCGCGACGCCCATCATTTCGAGTCAAGCGTCGGTCACGGTGCCGCTTGCTTCCATCAGCATTCTCAAGCAGGTGTGCGGATCTGAGGTGGCGGCGGACTGTGGGCCCGGTGGCGGCGGCCCATGGACTCACACCGTAGACGTCCCGCAAGGCGATACGGCCTACTGGAAGGTGACTGTGACCAACACGGGCAACGCTCCGCTAACCAATGTCACCGTGAGCGACATTCTGGTGCCGGCATGCGATAGGACGGGAGGCACGCTCGCCGTGGGGGCATCCGTGAGCACGTACTGCAGTCTGCCTGATATCAGCGCGACCGTCTTAAACGTGGCCACAGCTAGTTTCAGCGGCCTCTTGCCACCTTTCCCATCATCGAACGCGCAGGTGATGGACTCTCCCTCTCCAAAGACCGCCGCCTCGGTTGAACCTATTGCACCGGTCCAGACATCGGGCAAAATCGATGCATTAGTCCCCGTTTCGGCCGGTCCCTTGGTGACGGGATAGCCGGAAATAGCGGCGAGGATTTTCAATGAAACGAGGATTTCCAATGAAACATTGGTACCTCAAGGTCGCCGGGGTTGTGTGTATCGCCGGAGCGCTGGCGCTCGTCGTATCGGTTCTGCTCGGATCCTCGCCCAAGATGTCTCCCGGAGCGATTAGACACCAAGTAACGGCCAACGGTACAGAGTCCGGCAAGCCGAATTCCGGGGTTGTCGTGGGCCAGGGCGATCCCTCGTCACTGATCGCAACTTTGAGCTCTACGGTGGCAAAGTATGCATCCCCGGGAGGAGTGCAAACGGGGACAGTGCCGGGAACGTGGTTCGGGGCCCCATCGGCTCTGCCTGTCATCGCCCAGGACAACGGGTTTCTCCAGGTTCGGCTGGCGCAGCGCCCGAATGGATCGACCGCATGGATCACTGCCTCATCGGCAACGCTCAGTTCCACGCCGTATCGCATCGTGGTTGATCTGGCGACCGAGCATCTGATGCTTTACAAGGCAGGCCAGCTCCTCATGAGTGCCCCGGCTGGCATCGGCACAGCGCAAGATCCCACGCCCACGGGAAACTTCTTCGTCGCACTCTATGCAAGTCCGCCTTCTACCGCTTGGGGGCCGTTCGTTATGGTCACGTCAGGTCACTCGAATGCGATCAGTGACTACGAGGAGTCAGGGGATGCCATCGTGGCCATTCACGGGCCCCTCGGTGCGGATGCCGCCATTGGAACCAGCGGCGCACGTGTCTCCCATGGGTGCGTCCGCCTGCATGATTCTGACCTGGTGCAGCTGAGGTCCGTCCCCGTCGGTTCGCCGGTACAAATCTTGAACAATTGACGACTTCATGATCCGCGGCGATTTCGGGGAACAGCCGATGCCCCCGTCTCCTTGCGTCTTAGCATTAAGAGCAACGGACGTCGTGTTCTTGTAGATCTTCTCGGTGCCGGTCTCTCCGGACTTGGGGGATTTCGACTAATGCAGATGGTCGTTGGCCGCAGGAGCAAAGCTCGGTTGACCCCCAAGAGGCAGCTCTTCTCTACTCTCGGGGGGGACCGCCACAGGGCCGACGATGCGCACCGAAGACCAAGGCACCGAAGAATGGGCATTGAGATATTAGGTTGGACGCAATCGAGCTACTTACTTTAATCATGGTGCGAGGTTTGCCTACCGTGAAGGGGTAGCTCGAATTCCCGCTAGTGCGGAGGATCAAACAACCCCCACAATTACCGGCATCTGCAACCTCAGTAGCGTGCCTACACGATTGAATTCTGTTTCAGAAGGTCGGTCGCGGAGGCCGGGGAGCTGACTGATTTATCGAGCCCACTACTCCCCGCACCCAGTTCAGTACGGCAATATCGCCAAAACTTGACCAGAATGTAGTAACATTTGCTATCTACCTTCTATAGTGAGGGATTCGTAGGGACGTCGTTATGGTCTGCATCGTCCATTACATTTCGGAAGGGCCTCCTAGTGCCCTGCTACTACTGCCGGTACAGGCATAACGCGGCGATTCGGAGATCGGTCGTCGAGGTGTCTTCGATGCTCTGCACTCTGGAACGAGCGCGGGTCGTAGCAGGCGGCGCAGACAGGATTCCAAATAAACTTAGCGGGAGTTCTAATGCCAAATGAAGCGTTGGTCTGCTCGACGCTTATCAGAATTGGCGGACAACTTGCTAGATGATTTCGATGCAGTTGACCTGCTAACGCTGCTTGCCACTCGATGCGTGGACATCCTCGACATCACTACGGCCGGGGTCATGCTCGTCGCACCCGAGGGGGACCTGCGCTGTGTGGCCTCCTCAAGCGAGACAATGCGATCTATGGAGCTCTTCGAGCTGCAGTCCAGAGAGGGCCCGTGCCTCGATAGCTTCCGCTTGAAGGAGCGCGTCGTTGCTGAGAGCCCTGACATCCTGAAACTCCGATGGCCCCGCTTCGGTCGCGAAGCTGTTCGCGCTGGGTACAAGTCCACGTATGCCTTTCCAATGCGGGTGAGGGAGCAACACGTTGGCTCGCTGAACATCTTCCGAAGCATGCATGGATCAATGACATCGGAGGATCTACTCGCGGCGCAAGCGTTCGCGGATATGGCGTCCATCACGATTATTCAACAGCGCTTTACGTTTGAGGCGCGACTCTTGAACCGTCAGCTCGCTCACGCGCTCACGAGCAGGGCTATCTTGGAGCAGGCCAAGGGCGTCTTGGTGGGGAGACGTGGGCTGGAGATCGAGGAAGCCTTCACTTGGATGCGCCACCACGCGCGCAACAACAACGTCAAACTGGCCGTGGTCGCCCAGGACATTGTCGATGGGAACTTGAACTGACCAGCCGAATAATCGCCAGTTTCGATACTTGTCACAACAGGGCCGAAGGTATCTTGCCGACTATCAGACGATTTGCTGCTGATCGCTGCTAAAAAGTCGAGCCATGGAGACGCGTGAGCTTCTGAACGCGATTCAGATGGAGATCGATGGTCTCTTGGGGGCAGTCATGCATGCCCTGCCCGACGGGATCGTGATGGTGAGTTCCACCGGCCACATTGTCTTCGCGAACAGGCGACTAGAGGAGATCTCCGGGTATCGCTGGAAGGAATTGATCGGACGGCCAATCGAATGTCTGGTTCCCGATGACCTGAACGATACGCACGAAGGACACCGGGCCCACTTCCAAGTCGAGGCGGCGTACCGGCCGATGGGGACCGGTCTCGACATTCGGCTTCGATGCCGGGACGGTGCGGAAATCCCCGTGGACATCCAGCTGAGCTCCATCAGCATGGGATCTAATTCGTATCTTCTCGCCTCGGTAAGGGACATCCGCGAGACCAAAGTGGTGGAGGAGGCACTCCGTCAGAGTGAGGCGCGCTTCAGGACCCTTGTGGAGGCGGCTCCGGTTATGATCATCAGCGTATTGCCGGACGGCATAATTGGTTCGGTAAATCGCGCCTTCGAAACGGCCACCGGGTGGCGTCGTGGCGAATTGGTCGGGCATCATTTCGCTCCATTCGTCCACCCAGAAGATCTTTCCGACTCCCTGGCATTCTTAGGTCTGGCCTTTCGTGGAGAGCCGATCGAGGACCATGAAGCACGGATCCTCACATCGTCAGGTGACTATCTCATCGCCCAAGCAACAGTGGTGCCGCTGTTCTCGCAGGACACGGTGGTCGAGGTCCTCGGTGCCATCCACGACGTTACCGAGCAAAGGTTCATCGAAGAGGAGCTCCGCCAGAGTAAGGAGCGCTTCCGCCAGGCCTTCAAGCAGGGACCCCTCGGGATTGTTCTCATCGATCTCGACGGACGAATCACGAACGTGAATCTCGCGCTGTGTGACTTCGTTGGGTATGGAAGGGAGGAGCTTCTTGGCACCGCCTTCTACTCCCTTATCCACCCCGACGACCAGGACACGGACAGGGAGCTTTCCCAACAGCTCGCAGCGGGGACGATTCCGAGCTACCAGGTGGAGCAGCGCTACCTCACCAAAGACGCCGCTGTCGTCCACGGAACCCTGACTTCTTCGATGATCCACGGCGAACGGGGTGAACCCCTCTACGGCATGCGCACGGTGGAGGACCTTACAAATCGAAAGCTCCTCGAACGCGAGCTGGCGGCGCGGGCGAGTGACGCACACGCCGTGCTTTTGAGCTTGACGTCCAGGGAGAGGGAAGTTATCGAGCTCTTGGGCGAGACCAACTCGGCCGCAGCGATGGCGACCCGACTCTTTGTCTCCACCCGAACCGTCGAGTCGCATCTGGCACACGCTTATCGAAAGCTCGGGGTGCGCACTCGGGTCGACGCGATCAACAAATTCGCCCTATTGAAGGACGCCGTCGCTCGCTCCCAGTCGGCGGTTCCCGCGGCAGATCCCACGCTCAATACGTAGACAACCTCCGTACCATACGGGCAAAATTTCCGTAAGCAGGAGTGCCCGTTTGGGATGCCGTTGGGCTCGGGTGGACCACGTGGTGGCTTTTGTTCACCATGCTCCTTGATCTCAACACGCAGCCCGTGATCGCAGCGACTGCGTGGTCGGAACGATTCTCAGGCGGAACCCGCACTGTCGAAAATAGAGAAGGGACCTCATGGCAATGTTGAACACGAACGCGGAAGCGACTGGCCGCAAAATGCAGCCACGGCACGCGAAGAGGCGTCACAGAGGACGCCACGCCCAACTGTCGCTCAAAACGAAGCTCGTGTCGATAGTGCTCGGTGCTGCACTCACGGGTGGGGGCGCCTATGCGGCAACAAACTGGGTGACCGGGTTGGCTGGCGGATCGAATGGCGAAGGACAGTCGGCGAACGTGGCCAACCTGACTATGACCGCTGTTGCAACGCCAGCAGCGAGCAACCTGCTCTATCCGGGCGGCAACGGCGACGTCGTGGTCACGATCGCCAACACGAACCCTTACCCCGTGACCATCACCGCCCTACAGCTACCCACCAACACGACGTACGCGACCGGGTACACCACCAGCGCTTTGACCTCAGCCCAGACGGGATGCACGGCAACGACGAGCGACGTGATCTGGAATTACTCATCGGCTACGAGCGGAAGCTCTCATACGCTCACGACTGCCCTGACGGTCGGTGCCAGCGGAGCGGCCAACAACCCGTTGGTCGTGACCTTCAACAACGATGCCAGCATGACGGTGGCCGCGCCGGCGGCGTGCGTCAACACGTTCTTTTCTATGCCCTCGCTCACGGGGGTGACCGCTACCGGCGGGGCTGCCACCTCCACCACGAGTCCGGCCACGGATGCCTGGACGAGCTAATCCCTCACAGCTCCTGTGGATCCAGTGCATGAACTGGACGACAACGATGAGGATACCGGCGCACCGGTTCACCGGCTCATTTTCATCGTTGTCGTCACCGCAATGGTCCTTCTCATGACGGGTACGGCTTGGGCAAGCAAGTGGGTACCAACGCTTCGTGCCTACAGTTCGGGGGAAGCAAGGGCGCAGGACGTTCCGGCGGCCCCTACTGGAGTAGCTGCTGTGTGTACAAGCTCCGCTGCGAAGTCCGTCAAGGTCAGCTGGACTGCTGCCCCCAGGGCCACGAGCTATACGGTCTACGAGGCGACGACTTCGGCGGGCACCTATTCCAGCGTCGCTACTGGTGTGCCGACAGCATCTTGGACGAGCGGGGCGCTGACGGCGACCAACTACTGGTTCAAGGTCGGCGCGCACATAGGGATCAACTGGCTCGGTGCGAACTCGTCTGCCACAGGAGAGACCACGATTTCGAGCAGCGGATGTGTGCAGCCCTAGCAATCGCGTGATGGGGTCAACGGGTTCTTGCTGGAGAAGTCCATGTAGTTTCCGGGTGCGGTGTGACAGTGGGCGCACTCTCCACTCGCAGTACCGCCGTGAACCGTAGATGAAGGAGAGCTCAATCTCTGGATTGACGTTTCTCTCGGCGGGAGCGCGTCTTCGCGTCGGCCTTGCCCATGTAGCGCAGCTTGGATCTATATCTCTCCGCGTTGCGCCGCAGGGTATCGTCAGGACTGAGCTGCAAGGTGGCCTCTTCGTAGGCTTCATCGAAGATCTCGGTGGCCTCACTCCACTTTTTGAGACGCATCAAATCTGTAACCAGGTTGAACTTGAAACTCAAGAGTTCCTTCGCCGACACTTGTGAACGTGGAATGTTCTCAAGAATGGCGCGACCGAGAATGACCGCGGCCTGGAATTCGCCCTGATGTCGCTTGAGAACCGCCATATCTGACAATGCCTTGATAGTTTCGATATGTCGTTCACCGTAGAGTGACGTTCGATACTCCAAGATGCGTGTTCGAAGCGGGCCCTCTTCGGGATATTGCTGCAGCCTCCGAAGCGTGTTGGCGAGGTTGATCGCCCCCGCAATAGATTGTTCGCTCCGCGGTCCGAACTGCTCATCACATCGCGCCAGCACGTCCCTCTGAATTGCCCTCGATTGCTTCAGTTCGCCCAGATCGGCGAGCGAAAACGCAAGCAGCGTCTCAGCCTGGATGGTTTTGAGGTGGCCCGCACCAAGAGTGTTCTGACGGGAAGCCACAATCGATTCGAGAAGTGTCCGGGCACGGCGAGATTCCCCAGCCTGGCGATAGGCCCGTGCGAGATCCATAGCAATGTCAAGTGTCTCGGGATGCTCCTCCCCAAGAAGAACACACATCGATTCCCACTCACTCCGGAGGGTCTCTACGGGCGACGACTCCTCAGCTCGATCCATCTTGTGAGCCTAACGACCTGGTGAAGTAACTACTGGGGCACCGATGATTCTGCGACGCTGGCGCGGGAGTTAGTCCCTCTCTTCGATAAAGGACAGGATTGAGGCGCTTAGCCCGAGGTCGAGCGTGACCGACCCTCCGGTGAGCCTGATGCGCGCGTTGTCTGGTGTCACCTCGGCCTCCCATCCATGAAGGTCTACGTTGCGCACGGCGACCATACCGACGCGCTCTGCCCGTTCCTTCCTCGTTCCCGTTCGCTCCGGGCGGTCGAGTTCAAGTTCGATCCGACCTGCCATCTCATCGACAGAGCTGGACCGCAGAAACTCCAGATTACGGTCAACCGCAACGGCGACCGGTGCCAGTGTGAGGTCGTGTGGATCTTTGGGTAGGAGATGCGTCGACATCGGTGTCCCTTTCTGGGCTCGCCCAATTTTGGCTTCCACGTTCACAATGCGTGCGAAACGGCACGGGCACCAGGGCCGAAGGTCCCGCCGGTGGAGGGCCCTCGCCCGTTTTGGGGGCGACGCCCTTATGGAAGGCGGCGAGTTCTTCAAGGCGGTGAGCGACATTGAGGATGGGGTCACGAGGCGGAGTGAGCAGCTCTCCTCGCGGACGGGCCACGAACAAGATGAGTTGTTCGGGCGACGCCCATACGCCCGCCAGGCTCCGTAGGCTCCGGGGAGTGTCTCCCGCGGAGAAGGGTCAAAGCGAAAGGAAGCCCGGGTCTCGCATCGCGGTGGGTCGCCGAGTCTTTCTCGGCATGGGCGTGCTGGGGGCGGCGGGAATCATTTTCGGCGCCAAGGTCCAACATGCTCTGGGGGACGCTTTCGGCGGCGGGCTGGGTAGTTTGCTCCCCGGGGGGAATCGCTTCCGCATCTATACGATCACTGGTTCGTATCCAGAGGTCTCAGAGTCCGATTATCGATTGGAAATCAGTGGACTCGTCCAGCATCCCCAAGTGTTCACGCTTGCCGACCTCAAGGCGATGCCGGCGACGTCTTTCGTCCAGGAGTTCCAATGCGTCACCGGATGGACGGTTTCGAACGTGCATTGGGAAGGCGTAAAGCTCTCCGACCTACTGGACAACGCCGGCGTGAAGGAGGGAGCGGTAGCTCTCAGTTTCGAGTCATACGACGGGGCCGACACCGAGAGCCTGACCCTGGATCAGGCTCGACTGCCCGACGTCATCGTGGCCTATCGAATGCTGGGTGCCCCTGTCACGACCGAGCACGGCGGCCCGGTGCGCCTCTATGTCGGACCGATGTTCGGGTATAAGTCCCTCAAGTGGTTGTCGGCCATCCGGGTCGTCGATCGGGTTATTCCAGGTTACTGGGAGCAGAATGGCTACCCCGTGAATGGATGGCGTGACGGTTCCACCGGGCCCACTGACAAATCGCTGAGCTGAGGAGCGACATGAAGGCGGAGATCGACGCTGATCCTCAGTCTCAGTCTCAGTCTCTGTCTCGAATCGTCCGATTCGACGGCGTGCAGCGCGCTGCCCACTGGGCCAATGCCCTCTTGTTCGGCATTCTGATGATGACGGCTTTGGCTCTGTACTTCCCTTCTTTGTCCGACGTGGTCGGTCGTCGAGAGTTAGTGGCCAATATCCACGTGTGGAGTGGCATCGCGCTTCCGGTCCCTATTGTCGTTTCACTGCTCGGCCCCTGGGGGGCGCGCATGCGGCGCGACATTCGGCGCATCAACGTGTGGACCAACGATGAGGTGAAGTGGGTTCGCCAGCTAGGGAGAAACGCTCCTCGGGTCGTTGACAAATTCAATCCGGGACAGAAGCTAAACGCGATCTTCATCGGTGGATCGATCTTGGTCATGCTGGCCACGGGGTTCGTTTTGAAGTGGTTCGGAATCTTCCCGGTCAGTTGGCGCACGGGCGCCACGTTTGTCCATGACCTGCTGGCTTTGGCCATCTTCGTCGTGGTCATCGGTCACATTCTCTTTGCCTTGACCCATCCCGAATCGCTGCGCTCGATGATTAAGGGTTGGGTCAGCGAAGAATGGGCAGCCCGGAATGCTCCAGGGTGGCTCAGAGAGAACAGGGCGGACTTCGACCGCGACCAGTTGCTCTAACACTCTGACCATGACCAAACCGGGCTCGTATGGTGCGGCCCTTGCTACCTTGTGGAGATGGCGGAATACCGGATCGGCCAAGCAGCTGAGCTTTTGGGGGTCAGCTCTGACACCGTTCGTCGCTGGGCCGACGCGGGCCGGGTCAAGACGACCGTGGGGGCAGGTGGAAAGCGCTACGTCGAGGGGGCGGAACTGGCCAGGTTGGCCATAGAGATCGCGGGCGAGCAACGACGGGATAATCCACGAGGACAGTCGGCTCGCAATCGCTTCTTGGGGATTGTCACCCGGGTGACCAAGGATGGTGTGGCGGCCCAAGTTGAGATCCAATCCGGACCCCATCGCTTTGTGGCCTTAATCACGCGTGAGGCCGCGGACGAGCTGGGGTTGGAGCCCGGAATGGTTGCCGATGCCGTGGTGAAAGCGACGAATGTCGGCGTAGAAGTCTCCGCTGAATTTTGACCGCCGAAAGCGCGGCAACTGCCCTTTAGGGACTCTTCGTCGCATCGGGCCAAAAGGTGATCGCTTCGGGCGGTAAGTCCACGTCACACGGGTCTCCGATGTTGAATTCAACCGGGCCCACGGTGCGCGCTTGGATCTCGAGGCCTGCGCTGAGGGCAATGAACAGGTCAACCGCGGTCCCGACGTCAGCGACGTCGGTGAAGGTGCCCGGGAGGCCGCCTGACGGTCCGAGAGTGACGCGCTCAGGTCGAATACTCCAGAGCACGGGAGTGCCTGGTGGGATTTCGCTGGTCTGCACGGCGATCAGAACGCCATCGGCATTGATCCGCCCATCCGGCTGGAGAACGGCCGCATGCAGATTCGAGATGCCCAATAGCCGGGCCACTTCGGGCGAAGCTGGTCGGGTGAACGTCTCTCGAGTGGTGCCGGCCTGCAAAGCGCCGCCATTGGATATCACAATGACCTCGTCGGCCAAGAACGCTGCTTCTTCGGGGTCATGCGTGACGAGTACGGTCGCCACCCCGGTCTCGTGCTGGAGTCGGCGAAGCTCCCGTCGCAGCTCGTGACGCACGGGGGAGTCAAGCGCGGAGAACGGTTCGTCCAAGAAGAGCAACTCGGGAGATCGACAGAGGGCTTGGGCGAGGCTCACCCTTTGTCGTTGCCCGCCCGAAAGTTGGGATGGGTATCGGTCCTCTAAGCCGTCCAGGCGAAGATGACGGAGCCAGTAGGAGGCGGTCGGCGGCGTGGACCCCTGGGCGAAGAGGAGCTGCTCCCACACGGTGAGGTGCGGGAAGAGGGAAAACCCCTGGGCGACGTAGCCCACCCGGCGTCGCTCAGGCGGGGTGTCAGTCATTGATTGCGTCCCATATGAAACGGCACCGGGGGAGGAGCCATAGAGGCCGACGAGACAGCGAAGCAGGGCGGATTTGCCGGAGCCCGAAGGGCCGAGGATGGCCAGGTGGGTGCCCTTGGCCTGATGGCTCAGTGCGAGGTGAAACGTGCCGAGGTGGTAGTCGATGTCGAAGCTGACAGGTGTCGGCGTGGTGGCCGTCGGCGGGATGGGCTCGGCGAGCACAGCCGAATTCATAGCTATGGCGCGCAGAGGAAAGCGGCTGAGAGCGACGACGATGACGGCCACCCCAAGGGCCAACGCAGTCGGCGCCAGCGTGGTCGGCAGTCCTGCTCCGCTGAACTGGTTGTAGGTATAGACGGGCAGCGAGAAGGGGTGATACGCCAGGACAATGACGGCGCCGTACTCACCAAAGGCGCGCAGCCACGCCAGGAGCATTCCGGCGCCGATGCCCGGAGCGGCAACGGGGAGCGCGACCCGGCGGAACCGCGAGAATTCGGAGTGGCCGAGCGTCGACGCCACGTCCAACATGGCCGGATCGACGGCGCCAAAAGCTGATCTGGCTGCCACGATCAGAAAAGGGGCGGCGCAGAAAGTCTGGGCCAGCACGACGCCGGTCAGTGACATGGTGAGGCGACCATCGAAGAGTCGGCCCAGGTACGTGTACGGACCGACCAGGTAGACGAGGAGGATGCCGCTCATCAACGGAGGGAGGGCGAGAGGCAACATCACGACCAGCCCGATGAAGGAGGCCACTCGACCACCAGACCGGGCCAGGAGATAGGCCAGGGGTACCCCGAGCAATGTGATGAGAGCCAAGGAGATGGTGGCGCTCTCGAGGGAAACGAAGAGCGAAGGAAAGAGGCCTGGGTTGGCGAAACCTCGATTCTGCGCCCCCACGAATCGAACGATGAAACCGATCACCGGTATGGCCAGGTAAAGGACGATCAGGCCCCCGAGCCACGGCAGGGGGCTCCTTATGAACCCCCGAGTCACTACTTCAGAGCCGCCTCAACGCCGATTGGGGCGAATTCCAAGCCGCTGACCTTGGGCGCAGCCGCCACAACCCCGTTTTTGGCCAGGATCTTCTGGCCGGCCTTGCCGAGCAAGAAGTTCACAAAGGCCACGGCGGCCGCCTCATGTGGCGCCTTGTTGAGGATGGTGATGGTGTAGTCGCCCGCCAGTGAGGTGCTGGTGAGGGGCACCGTCTTGATGTGCGCGGCGGCCGCTTCGACGCCATAGAAGAATCCGGCATCAAGCTGCCCTGCTTGCAGTTCTCCGACCAGGGAGGTCTCGGGGAACACGTCGCTGCTTTCCGTTCCGAGTGTTCTCAGTCCGGGAAGGTTGTGTTTCCCGGCGGCCTGGTTCAGTGCGTCATCCGCCAACACGCCCTTGGGGTCAGTAGTGGGGTCGGTCCGGCCGATATGGAAGCCCGGCTCAGAGACGACCTCGTACCATGGCTTGGACTTCAGCGCTTGGGCAAACTTGCTGCTCGGGTTGTAGCCGAGGACCAACGGAGAACTGGCAAACTGGTCGTACCACGACACCCAGTTTCCGTTGCTCGTTCCTTCGAGGGCGGTGTTGACGGCGGGCGAGGCGCTGATGAAGACGTCTCCCTGCAAGGTTCCGCCGGTGATGCTGCTCGCCAAAGCGGTAGATCCCATAGAGATGTTGTCGAGGGTATACCCCGTCGCCTTCTGGAAGGCCGGCCCGACCTGGTCCTGCATCAGGTCTTGCAGCGAACCGGCCGAAAGAACGTCGACCGGTCCCGAGTGCGCACTCGACGCCTCCGAGGGGGTCGCCGTCACGGTGATGATGCCCGATGCTCCGAGAGAGAGCAACGTAGCGATCACCGCGAAACGGCGAACTGCGTGCAAGCGAACGCATGGAGAACCCGGGGGGGAGATGAACATGTCGCCAAGGTAACAAATCCGCAACGCATCTGCGACATCCATTGGCTGAATATGGCGCAGACGCGGTGAAGAGGAGCCCTAAAAGCCGTAGATACGGGTACCCGACTTCACGGGTCCCGGCCATCAGAAGCGTGCGTGCGTGCGACCTCCCCGAAATCGTCTGCCGCGACTTTCGTCGGATCCGCTGGCGCGAGATTGCGGGTCAGACGACTCTCAGGGCCGCTGCGCTTCCAGTCGCCAGACCGGCCTCCGGATTTGTGCCACAGGGCCAGTTCCTCAATGGATGCTGTTGGGTCTTCGTGGATGAGGGCCGTGACGAGAGTGAGGGCGGCGAAGGCGCATGCGGTGAGGGCTTCCATCTCGACGCCTGTCCTCTCCACGATCTCGGTGACCGCACTGACCTCAATCCTGTGCACGTCGACGACCACGTCGACCGCTACCCGACCGATTCGGATCGGATGACAGAGAGGGATGAATGATGAGGTCTGCTTCGCCGCTTGTATTCCAGCGAACCGGGCCCCTTGTACGGCATCGAGTCCATCCGGCAGCTCACTGAGCACTTTGGTGGCGTCCGCCTCAGTCACGACGACGCATCTGGCCAGGGCAACCCTGTGCGTGAGCGGCTTGGCCGAGACGTCCACCATGCGGGCCCGACCATGATCGTCGATGTGGGTCAAGGAGCTGCCACCGAGTCCGCTCGGGCCTGGCGGGGCGGGCGGCGTACTCATCCTCCCGAGACCGGAGGGATGACCGCGACCTCGTCGCCGTCATCGACATGAGCGTCAGGATCGACTGGCTCTCCATTCAGCCAGATATTCGAGACGGCCACCACCTGGGAGAACGCCTCTCCGAACTGCTCTTCTGCGGCGGCGATGATGGCCGACACGCTTCGTCCCGGCAACGTGATGTTGGCTGTGCCGGCTGCCTCACGGGCCGGTCCAAATAGGCGAAGCCGGGCCACGCTTAGCCGCCGATCATCGACATGGAGCGTGCCGGGCTGAGAAATCCCGGCTCGTTGATGCCGTGGCCCGGGAACTTGGCCCAGACAGATTGCCGGAACAAGAGAGCAAGGTCGGCGTCGCTCCCGCCGGTCCGCAGGAGATCCCGGGCGGTCTGCTCATTGTCGGAGAACAGACAGTTCCGCAGCGCGCCGTCGGCGGTGAGCCGGAGCCGGTTGCAGGTCCCACAAAAGGGCTCCGAGACGCTGGAGATCAAACCGATCTCACCGATTCCGTCGGCGAAGCGGAATCGTTCCGCCGGTGCCGTACCCGAGGACTCCGAGAGGGGCTCGAGAGGCCACACTTCCGAGATGCGCTCAAACACCTCGCGACCAGGTACGAGTTGGCTCCGATCCCATTTTCCCTGAGCATCGAGTGGCATGAACTCGATGAAGCGCACGATGCGGCCGGTGTTCCGCGCAAAAGAGGCGAAGTCAAGAATCTCGTCGTCGTTGTGGCCCCGCAGGAGTACCACGTTGACTTTGAGGGGAGTCAGGCCGGCCTTCTCGGCTGCGCTCATCGCGTCGAGGACAACGTCGAGTTCTCCCCGTCGACGTATGGCGGCGAATCGCTCGGGCCGCAGTGAGTCGCAACTCACGTTGACCCGTCGCAGTCCGGCCGCAGCCAACTCTCCGGCGACCTTGGCCAGTTCCGTGCCGTTGGTCGTCATGGCCAGGTCTTCGAACCCGATCGCAGAGAGCCGACCGATGAGCGATGGCAACCCCTTACGCACCAGCGGTTCGCCGCCGGTGATGCGGAGAGCAGAAACACCGAGTCCCTTGGCCACCTGGGCCAGTCGAGTGATCTCGTCGAACGTCAACAATTCGCGCCGCGGCAGGAAGGAGAGTCCTTCCTCGGGCATGCAGTAGACACAGCGCAGGTTGCAACGATCGGTCACCGAAATACGGAGGTCGTCATGCACCCTCCCGTAACGGTCGATCAAAGGTCCGTCGAGTGGCATGGAATTCGCCACGGCGACTTCATTGTCGGGGCGGCCACGGCGTGGTGTCACTGAAATTGCGACAGGTACCGGGGTGGTCACAACTCCTCCGGTTGACGGCGAGGGGCGTCGAGTGCAGGTGACGAATTGGAGCTCAGCCGATCGGGGTCGATCAGGAGCACGTTTACCTGCTCTCCCACGGGCACGCCAGAGCCGTCGGGAAGGAGGATCAGCGCGTTGGCTTCGGACATGGAGTGGAGTTGATGCGACTCCTGGCCGCCCGTGGTGCGGACGCGCCACGATGCGGGAGTGTCGAGGGTGAGCTGGGCGCGCAAGAGATGAAGCTTGCCGTCCGCCTGCCGGCGCAGGTCGACATCGGCGGTGGCGGCGACAACGGGACGATGCAAAACCTGATGGCCGCTGAGGCGTCGCAAAGCCGGACGCACGAACATCTCGAAGCTGACCATGGCCGACACCGGGTTGCCCGGGAGCCCGAACACCGGCGTCGCTGAGTCCGCCAGTATCCCAAAGGCAAATGGCTTCGCCGGCTTGATGGCGACTTGCATCCAGCGCATCTTTCCGGCACTCAGCTTCTCCAGCACCACCCGCACCAGGTCGAGGTCGCCGACACTCACGCCGCCGCTGGTCAGGATGGCATCGCAGGTTGACGCCGCCGTGGACAACAACTCCACGAGTGCAGATTCGTCGTCGCCGACGATTCCGAGGTCCACGCCGTCCCATCCCTCGCGTCTGACGAGTGCCAGCAAGGTGTGGCGGTTGGCGTCGCGGATCTTGCCGGGGGGAAGCGAACCCGTTCCCGAGAAGAGCTCGTCGCCGGTCGAAAGCACCCCAACCAGCGGACGGGGATGTACTCTCACGCCCAGCGCACCCTGATTGGCCAGAACACCGAGGTGGGCGGGAGTGAGCACGGTGCCCGCCGGGGCAATGACATCGCCGATGGCGACGTCGCGACCGGGCTGGCGGACGAAATCTCCCCGTTGCAGCCGGCGGCCGATGATGACGCTGCCTCCATCCGGAGCCGTTTCGGTCTCTTCGACCATGCAGACGGCGTCGGCCCCGGATGGCACGGGTGCACCGGTCATGATGCGTGCCGCCTGACCCGCTCCGACTGTTTGGTCAAGTGGGTGGCCGGCCATGATGGAGCCGATCACCGTAAGTCGCACGGGCGCTCCCGACGTGTCCTCAGCCCGCACGGCGTAGCCGTCCATGGAGGAGTTCGCAAACGAAGGGACCTCTTCGGTGGCGACGATCGTCGCGCTCAGCACGCAACCCAGTGCATCGTCGAGTGGAACGTCGACGGGAGTCAAGGGGCCGCACAATCCGAAGACGAAGCGTTGCGCTTCGTCGAGGGGGATCACGATCGCCTACCGGCAGACGTGGGGTTCACTCGCCGGTTCCTCCGGGCGTGTTCGTTGTCAGCAACGACGAGCGACCGGCATGGGGTCCGGCGTCCTCCAGGGAGCACACGGTCCAGTCGGAGCCGCCCTCCCAAGTCTCCCGCTTCCAGATCGGGACGGTGTGCTTGAGGGTGTCAATGCAGAACTGTGCGGCTGCGAACGCCTCCGCTCGATGCGGAGTCGATACCGCCACGACGACCGCCACTTCTCCTACTTCGAGCCGTCCCACTCGATGGAGCAGGGCCAGGCGGCCGACTTCAGGCCACTGGGCCCGGGCTGCATTTGCGACATCCGTGAGCCGTGGTACCACGTGCTCTTCGTAGGCCTCGTACTCCAGCGATGTCACGTCGGCCCGCCCATCGGAGTGATCACGCACGGTGCCGCAAAAAGTGACGATGCCGCCACATTGCGGAACGCCGGCCCATCTCCAGGCGTCGTTGACGGGGAGTTGCCCTCCACTGATGGCGATCCAGTCGTCGGTCGTGGGCATCGGCAGTTCAGACTGCGTCATGAGGCGACCCTATGGATCGGACCGGCACCATCTCGGAGCGAGTGTGCCTTGACCCCGGCGCGCAGGGAGATGATCTCGGCGCAGATGGACACGGCTGTCTCTTCGGGCGTGCGGGCGCCGATATCGATACCGATGGGAGCCATGATCCGTCGGATGTCATCAGGCCCCACGCCCTCGGCGCGCAGCCGTTCGACGCGGCCATTGTGCGTGCCCCGCGAGCCCATGGCGCCGATATAGCCGACCTTGGTCTTCAGTGCGCCGATGAGCGCCGGGATATCGAACTTGTGATCGTGGGTCAGCACGCATATGGCATCTCCCGGTCCTAATCGGTCGGCCACTTTGGTCAGATGGCGGTGCGGCCAGTCGGCCACAACCTCGTCAGCCTCGGGGAAGCGGGCGGACGTCGCGAACACCGGCCGCGCGTCGCAGACCGTGACGTGGAAACCGAGGACTTTGGCCACGCGTACCAGCGCGGCGGTGAAGTCGACGGCGCCAAAAATCAGCAGGCGGGGCGGCGGCGCGAATACCTCGATGAACACCGTGACGTCGGCGCGCCCAGCCTCGCCGCGAGGACCGTAGTGGCGGGCCACGCTGTGACCGCTCAGAAGCGCTCCCCGGGTGTCGCGGCCGACGGCGACGTCGAGGCCCAATTCGCCCAGCGAGCCCGTCGCCTCGGATTCGAGGCGCACGACCAGCTTGGCGCCGAGAGCAGGGAGGACCTCGGCGCCCCCATCTGCGCCGGGAGTGAGATCAATGACGGTGGCCAACGCCACCGGCTCCTCTCCACGCAGGCAGTCGCGCACCACGGCGAACAGCCCCTCCACTAGTCCAGCGGCTCCACAAAGATACGAACGGTTCCTCCACAGGTGAGCCCGACGGAAAACGCTTCTTCGTCCGAGTACCCAAAGGTGCAGAGCCGAGGCTTCCCATTCGCCAATACCTCGAGTGCCTCGGCCACGACGGCTCCCTCGACGCACCCACCAGAAACGGATCCGGCCACCTCCCCTTGATCGTTCACCGCCATGGCGGCGCCCGGATCGCGCGGACCTGAACCGATCACGGCCACGACCCGGGCCAAGGCAACGCGGTGGCCGGCGTTTTGCCATTGTTCGATGTCGTCGAGCACGTCCTTCACAACTGCTCCCTTCGGCCCTTCGGCCCTTCGGCCCTGCGGCCCTGCGGCCTCCGCCCTGATGACGAGGGTTTCATTCCACCCTAATAAGGATTCCGCCACCTCTTGCCTTTTGCCTGGGGCCTGGCTGCGCAGACGCCGCCACGACGGATGGCGGATACCGCCAGCTCAATGGGGTGCGCCTCCGGCGAGCAACTCGAGCGCATGGGGGAGGATGTCGACAACCGCCTCCAACGACTCGATCGCTCCCTTGGGTGAGCCGGGGACGTTGAGCACGAGGCACTGACCCACCGCACCGGCGAGGCCACGCGAAAGGCGCCCGAGAGGACTGGCGGCGCGCATGGCCTCGGCCAGGCCGGGAGCCTCGCGTTCGATGACCGAGCGGCTGGCCTCCGGCGTGAGGTCCGTGGGGGAGAATCCGGTGCCACCAGTCGTCACGAGTAGCCCGGTGAACGACGCGGAAAGTTCCATGAGGGCCGTGGCGACCGGTCCGATCCCGTCCGGAACGACCCGGCGCTCGATGACTCGATAGCCGTGGCTCGCCAGGGCGACGGCGAGCTCCTCTCCGGAGCGGTCCTGGCGGGTGCCGCGGCTTACGGATTCCGAAACCGTCAGCACCTTGGCTTCGAGTGTCACCTCTCTGACGTTACCCCTGGTGGAGTGGCCGCGAGATGTCGCGTTTTGCTGACAGCCTCGTGAATCGCTCGCCAAGTGCCATCGAGGCAGGAGATTGTCGTTGGCACGTCACACTAAGGTGAGAATCTTGAGTGGGCTTGAAGCGGAGGATGGTCACGCATGGTCCTGATTTCTGTCGAGGTGAACGGTGTCAGCCGCCAGCACGAGGTCGAGCCGAGGCTCCTTCTTGTGCAGTACCTCCGGGAGACGCTCGGTCTCACCGGTACCAATATAGGGTGCGACACCAGCTCGTGCGGAGCGTGCACAGTGTTGCTCGATGGTGAGTCGGTCAAATCGTGCACACTGCTCGCGGCCCAGGCCGACGGGGCCGCGGTCGTGACCATCGAGGGCCTCGGCGGTTCCGACGGCACGTTTCACCCGGTGCAGGAGGCGTTTCGAGAAAATCACGCGTTGCAGTGCGGCTATTGCACTCCGGGGATGGTGATGGCGGCCGTCTCGCTCCTGGCCGAAGAGGACCAGCTCGATGAGGCGGGAGTGCGCGAAGGGCTTGAAGGAAACCTCTGCCGATGTACCGGCTACCACAACATCGTGAAAGCGGTCCTCGCATGTGCGGGTGATCCTGGCGCGCTGACCGAGTCCAGCGCGTGATCCCGGCCGCGTTCGACTACGCCCGGGCGGGTTCAGCCGAAGAGGCAATCGCCCTTCTTGTTGAGCACGGAGACGAGGCCAAGCTGATCGCCGGCGGCCACTCACTGCTGCCGCTGATGAAGTTGCGCCTGGCCATCCCGACGGTGCTCATCGACATCGGGAGAGTTCCAGGGTTGTCCTACATTGAGGAGCGTGGTGATGAGATCGCCATCGGTGCCCTGGCGCGCCACCACGACCTCGAGACGTCGGCATTGCTGAAGGCGCAGGTTCCCTTGCTTGCGTACACCGCCCACCAGGTGGGCGATCCCCAAGTGCGTCACCGGGGCACCCTTGGGGGCACGCTGGCCCACGGTGATCCGGCCTCGGATCTTCCCGCCGCCGTCCTGGCCCTAGGGGGCACGCTGGTCGCCCAGGGGCCCAACGGCAGAAGGGAAATTGCCGCCGTCGACTTCTTCCAAGGATTCCTGGAGACTGCGCTGAGCGTCGACGAGATTCTGGTCGAGATTCGGGTACCGAAAGTGGCCGGCGCCGGATGGTCGTTCCAGAAGTTCAACCGCCGGGCGCAGGACTGGGCCATTGTCGGCGTGGCCGCCGTGGTCAACGGCACCACCGGCGTTGCTCTCATCAACATGGGGTCTACGCCTTTGCGGGCGGCGGCGGTTGAAGAGGCTGTACGTGCGGGGGCCTCGGCCGTCGATGCGGCTGCTGCTGCCGACCACGCCACGGATCCTCCGAGTGACGTCAACGCCTCCTCGGAGTACCGCCGCCACCTCGCGACCGTCCTCGTCCGCCGAGCACTTGAGGAGGCCACCTCATGACCACCACTCTCGGAGCCGGGACATTCTCCGGCAAGCCGGTGCGGCGAGTGGAAGACCCCGACCTACTGCGGGGGGCTGGTACCTTCGTCGACAATTTGAAGATAGACGGCATGCTCACGCTGCACTTCGTGCGATCACCGATCGCTCACGCCACGATCCGGTCGATTGACGTCAAGGCAGCACGAGAAATGCCGGGAGTGATGGGCGTCTTCAGCGCAGATGACTTCGATTTTCCGGACGCACCGGCCTTGATGCTGCTACACCCTTTGGCGATCCGACCCTCGCTCGCGAAGGGAACCGTGAACTTTGTCGGCGATCCTGTGGTTGTCGTGGTCGCCGAGTCGCGAGCCTTGGCGATGGATGCCGCTGAGTTGGTGGAGATCGATTACGAGCCACTCGGGGCCGTCGTTGCGATGGAGGATGCACTGGCGCCGGATTCGCCGGTGCAGTTCGAGTCAATTGGCAGCAATGTCATCATCGGGTTGCGCGGTGGTGGTAGCGAGGATCCACTCGCGGGTGCCGACGTCGTCGTCCGTGGTCGCTTCGAGAACCAACGGGTGGCCGTGGTGCCCATGGAAGGAAGCGCCATCGCCGTCGATCCGACCGGCACCGATTTTGACCTCACCGTGCATCTCGCCTGCCAGATGCCCCACATGATTCGAGGCGTCCTAGCCGGGCTGTTGGGCATGGACCCGGATCGGATGCGGGTGATCGCTCCGAACGTTGGTGGTTCGTTCGGTGCCAAGCATCTGTCGGCAGAGGGCGTAGTGGCGGCCAAGCTTGCGCTTGAGCTCCGGCGACCGCTGAAGTGGGTCGAGACACGCTCGGAGAACATGGTGGGTCTGCCGCACGGTCGTGGCCAGGTGCAGTACGTGGAGTTGGGCCTCAAGAACGATGGCACCTTCGTGGGGATGCGCTGCCGGATGATCGGGGATGCCGGAGGGTACGCAGGGTTCGGCGGGGTTCTCGTGCTGGGCCAGACCAAGGTCATGGCCCAGGGCGTTTACCACATCCCCCAGATCGCCTTCGATGTGGCGGTCGTCGCCACGAACACCACCCCTATGGGTGCGTACCGGGGGGCGGGTCGTCCGGAGGCGGCCGCCTTCCTTGAGCGCATCGTCGACATGGCGGCCGATGAGCTCGGAATCGACCCCGTTGAGATACGCCGCAAGAATTTCATCCAACCCGACGAGTTCCCGCTGACCACGGTCATGGGCGCGGCCTACGACAGTGGCGACTATGAGACCGCACTGAACGAGGCGTTGCGCATCTCCGACTACAAGGCTCTCCGAAGCGAGCAGGCCAGAAGGCGCCAGACCGGCGATCGCCTCCAGCTCGGGATCGGAGTCTCGGTCTATGTCGAAGTGACGGGGGGCGGGGGAGAGTTCGCCGAAGTCGAGGTACATGATGACGGGATGATCACGGTGAAGGCCGGCACCTCCGCCCACGGTCAGGGTCATGCCACGGCGTTCTCGCAAATCGCGGCCGATCAGTTCGGCGTGCCGATCGAGCGCATCCGCTACGTGCAGTCGGACACCGCGCTCGTCGCCCGTGGCGGCGGGACCGGTGGCTCTCGGTCGGTCCAGCTCGGCGGGACGGCTGTGCTTCAGACATCGAAGTTGGTCATCGAACGAGCCAAGGAGCTCGTGGCCGAAATGCTCGAAACGGCACCTGAAGACATCGTCGTGATTGGTGACGGCCGGTTGGGCGTGGCGGGTGTTCCGAGCAAAGCCCTCGAATGGGCCGAAGTGGCCCGCGTGGCCTCGGAGCGAGGTGAGCCGCTCCTGGTACAACACGACACGGAGAAGGCAGGTTCGACCTTTCCCTTCGGCGCCCATGTGTCCGTCGTAGAAGTCGATACCGAGACCGGACGTGTCGTGCCGGTGCGGCACTTTGCCGTCGACGACTGTGGCGTGATCGTAAATCCGCTTCTCGTTGATGGCCAGGTGCACGGAGGGCTGGCGTCGGGCATCGCGGAAGCGTTGTGGGAGCAGGTCCTCTACGACGCAGACGGCAATCCGATCACGTCCACCTTGGCGGAGTACGGCATCCCCAGTGCGGCGGAGCTGCCCTCGTTCGTGACGGCACACACCGAAACCCCCTCGCCGACCAATGAGCTTGGAGCGAAAGGGATCGGCGAGTCCGCCACGGTGGGGTCCACTCCCGCCGTGCAGAATGCAGTGGTTGACGCGGTCAGTCATCTGGGCGTACGCCATATCGATATGCCGTGCACCCCCGAGCGTGTCTGGCGGGCGATCAGCGATGCACGGGCGGGCACCTTGCCCGATCCATGGCGGGAGCCGCCGAGCGAGATGGCAGCATTTCCCAGAGAAAATACCGCGGACGAAGAACTCGAGCGCGGGGCCGAGAGCGTCAATCTTTGACGACCAGCGTCTTCCTCAGCTGTGTGCGGAGAGGCCCAAGACGGTGAGTGAACTTCCCGGGACACCCGGTGCCTCCTCCTCCTTTGCGCCTCCCACGTCGCCCGACGATGTGCGGCGCGCCCTCGAGGGTCACGGGTACCTGGCCGATGACGGTCTGGCGACGGCGATCTTCTTGGCCATGGTGCTCCACCGCCCACTTTTCCTCGAAGGCGAGCCCGGCGGCGGTAAGACCGAGGTTGCGCACGCATTGTCCAGATGGACCGGCGGGGAACTGGTTCGCCTCCAGTGCTACGAGGGAATTGACGTCAGTCAGGCCGTCTATGAATGGGATTTTGCCCGGCAGCTGCTCCATCTCCGGGCCGCCGAACTCCGGGATACGAGCGGCGGCCGGCCGGAAGACGTGCGCACCGTGGAGGACGAGCTGTTCTCCGAGCGGTACTTGGTCCGCCGCCCCCTCCTACGTGCCATCGCGCCTTCAGGGGAGCGCATCGCCCCTCCGGTGCTGATCATTGACGAAGTCGACCGGGCCGACGATGAATTCGAGGCCTTCCTGCTCGAGGTCCTCTCCGATTACTCGGTGACCGTGCCAGAGCTCGGGACGTTTCGAGCCGATGAGCCGCCACTCGTGGTGCTGACCTCGAATCGCACCCGTGACGTGCACGATGCCCTCAAGCGGCGCTGTCTCTACCACTGGGTCGAACATCCGGGCTTCGAGCGCGAGGTGGCGATTGTCCGTCTCAAGGCTCCCGAGGCCGGCGAGCGGTTGGCTCGCCAGGTCACTGCCGCAGTGCAGGTGGTTCGAGGAATGGGTTTGTACAAGGCGCCCGGTGTGGCCGAGACCATCGACTGGGCCCAGGCCCTGGCCGCCCTCGGTCATAGCCAATTGGACGAGACGGCGGTGGCGCGCACCCTCGGGAGCATTCTCAAATATCGCGAGGACATTGAGCGGGTCTCAGGTGCAGATCTGGCCACTTTGGTCGAAGAGGCCACGCGAGGTGGCTGACCGTCGAGATGCTTCGACGATCAGTCTCTTGGTGGGATTCGCCCGAAGTCTTCGCCAGGCCGGCGTGGCCGTTCCCGTGGACAGCGTGGTTCACTTCGTTCGGGCCATTGACGCCTTGGGGATCGACCGTCATGACAGGGTGTACTGGGCGGGGAGAGCCGTCCTCATTCACCGGCATGAGGACGTCGAAACCTATGACCGGATCTTCGACACGTACTGGTGGGGCAGACCCTCGTCATCGGAATTCCCGCTGCCGTCACCCGAGCGCTCGTTCGAGGAGGGTACCAACGACAGCGATGCACCATCGAGTGACGCCGAGTCTCCTCGACGTCTGGCCTGGGTCAGCTACAGCGACGTCGACCAGCTCCGGCGCAAGGATTTCGCGGCATGCACTCCCGAGGAGATCGAGGAGATCACACGCCTCCTCCGCGAGACCACGCGTGAAAGCGACGCAGCACTCCCGGAGAATGCGTCGATCGCGGCGCGACCGTGGGCGACACGACACCAGGGCGACCATGCGGCGGACCCTGCGATCAGGTGGCGAGGTCGTGCGGCTCATGCACCAGGAACCTTCATCGCGCCCGCGCCGGGTCGTGCTCTTGTGCGATGTGAGCGGATCAATGGAGCCGTACGCCCGTGCCTTGCTGCGCTTTCTCCACGTCGCCGTGGCCGGCCAGGCTCGGGTCGAGGCCTTCGCGATCGGGACCCGGCTCACGCGTCTGACTCGTCAATTGTCGTCGCGAGACCCCGATGCCGCCTTGCGCCAGGCGATCGAGAGGGTGTTGGACTGGTCCGGGGGAACTCGACTCGGAGAAGGAATCGGCACCTTCAATGATCGTTTTGGGATGCCCGGCCTGGCCCGAGGTGCGATTGTCGTGATCCTGTCCGACGGTCTGGACCGGGGCGACCCGACACTCCTGGCCGGGGAGATGGCTCGCCTCCATCGAGCGGCCTATCGGACGATATGGGTCAACCCGCTGAAGGCGTCGGAGGGATACGAACCGCTGGCCCGGGGGATGGCAGCTGCGCTTCCCCATGTGGATCAGTTCGTCGAGGGTCATTCGGCTGCCTCGCTCGATGCACTCGTGAGCGTGATTTCGGCAAGTGAGTGATCAATTGCCCGTCGCCTGCTTAGGAGGACTGTCTTGTCAAGAAGCACGGTTGTCGTGAGCTGTCCCTGCTGGGAACCGGGTGCCGGTATGCCCCAGTGACCGTTGCTGCCGTTGTGCTGGCGGCGGGCGGCGGCACGCGTTTCGAAGGTCCCGCGCCCAAACTGTTGGCTGGATTCCGGGGCCGGCCCCTGGTGGGCTGGGCTCTGGAGGCCGCGGTGGGTGCCGGTCTCGACGAGGTGGCCGTGATCGTTGGTGCGGTGGATCTCGGGGCGGTCGTGCCAGAGGGGGTGCGCGTGATCGAGAATCTCGATTGGGCACACGGTCAGGCTTCTTCTTTGCAGACGGCGGTATCGTGGGCTCTTGAACGCAACCATCAGGCCGTGGTGGTCGGACTGGGGGACCAGCCGCTGGTGCCAGCGTCGGCCTGGACTGCGGTGGCGGCATCAGCCAGCCCTGTGGCAGTGGCGACCTTCGATGGTCAGCGTCGGCCTCCGGTCCGGCTTGATCGCTCGATATGGTCGCTCTTGCCCACCACTGGAGACGAGGGGGCTCGGGTGCTCATGAAAGAACGCCCCGACCTGGTGGGCGAAGTAGTTTGCCAGGGCCAACCGGCCGACATCGACAACGAGGCGGATCTCACCCGATGGAACTGAAGAATGACTTTCATGTCTCGGTGCCGATCGATGTCGCGTGGGCGGTGCTTACCGACCTTGAGCGGGTCGCGCCATGTATGCCCGGGGCGCAACTCCAAGAGGTCGAAGGCGACGAGTATCGAGGGATCGTGAAAGTGAAGGTGGGACCCATCTCCGCGCAGTACAAGGGAAGCGCCCGATTCGTCGAGAAGGACGACGATCAACATCGAGCGGTGCTGTTGGCCGAGGGACGCGACACCAGGGGCCAGGGGAACGCTTCGGCCACGGTTACTGCGCTCGCGACCTCCGACGACGGCGGCACGACCGTCTCTCTTGTCACAGAGCTCACCATCACCGGGAAGGTGGCTCAGTTTGGTCGGAGTGTCATGGCTGACGTCAGTGCCAAAATGCTGGGGGAGTTCGCCGACAGGCTCGAGGCTGACGTCTTGTCCCAAGGCGCCGTGACGCCACCCGGTCCGGTGAGTGAATCCTCGGGCGAAGACAATGGCATCGCTGCAGAATCAGATCCTCCGTCGGTCCGCACGATCAATTCGGTTCCGGCCGAACCAGTGAACCTCCTCGGCACCGCTGGCCCCTCTGTCTTGAAGCGGGTGGCACCACTCGCTGCTGTAGTGGGCCTGGTTCTGTTGTGGTGGCGTCGACGCCGCCGGACCCCTTCGCAGACCTGAGGGGATCGTTCGGTGTGACAAAGCTCGAAGCGAGCGCGCACTCTAACTACGGCTGAGGGTGCGTGCTGCCGCCCGTCTCCACCCCAGGGGCACTCTGGGGTCTTCGGCTGCGAGGCGCAACACGTCTTGGGGAATGCTTTCCTCGACCAGGCTGCTGATTCCAATCGCTGGCTGTTCTGCTGCGACGACCTCAATCATGTCCCCCGAAGCGACAACGCCAGCAGTGATGATTCTCAGGTAGACGCCGGGACGACCTGCCGCAGCGAACTTCCCCGGGAAGTGATCGTCGCCCATTCGTATCCCGAGTTTGAAACAGGGTTCGCGGGGCTGCGAGACCTCCAAGATTGCGGACCCTACGCGCCACCTGTCCCCAATGGAGCAGGTGTTCAGGTCGATGCCACGTGTGGTGAGGTTCTCCCCGAACGTCCCGGCAGTCAGAATTCCGGTGGTCGCCGCCCACCAGTTGTAGTCCTCGACGGAGTAGGCGTAGACGGCTTTGTCGGCACCGCCGTGCACGCGCCGATCTGCTTGATCGTCGCCGGCAAGGTTCACTCCTTTGATCGTTACCGGGCCGTCGATAGGCTCCTTCCAGATGGCGGAGGTCACCCGACGGCCCCGCCAATCGACGGTGCGTGGTCGACCGACGTTTACGGATACGACGCTCGCCCGGTCGTGCCCAGTGGTTTCGGTCAATTCGTCGGGTCCCGTTGCGTTATCCACGCAGGTGAGTTTGCATTGGATCCCGATCGGGAGCAATGAGGTTGCTCATTCAGCGCGCAGGACTACAGCCGTTGGGGTCCGGGCCGCCATCTGTCCTGGGATGGCGGAAACCACGAGACCCGGAAGGCCCGACTGCTCATGGCAGGTCGGCTGATTGCCGCATTGGCCACGCGTTGGTGAGAAGAGGTCCATCGTCATCATTCGGCTCTGAGGGCAAGCGCGGTCGGTGTGCGGGCCGCCAGCCGTCCGGGTACCGCGGCCACAACGTTGGCCAGTACCAGAGCGCCGATCCCGATGAGCACGATGCTGAGTGTGGGGACACTCGGCGCCGGGACAGCGTGGATGTCGCGGGCGAAGAGATTCCACAGGGTGCGCCCGAGGACGATGCCGAGGGGTACCCCGATGACGGCCCCGATCACCACCGCCACTGTCGACTGCCACGCCACGGTCGCCGCCAGCTGACGCTGGGTGAACCCAAGTGTCTTGAGGAGTGCGAGGTCCCGGCGCCGGCGCCGGACCGAGGCGATGAGCGTCAGCCCCAGGGCCACCACCGCGCCGAGGGAGAGTGCCCCGCCCAGTAGGGCCGGGACGGTACCGATGGAGCGGTAGTTGGCTATCTCCGCCGGCCGGAGAACACCGACCACGCCGCCGTTCCCGTCGGGCGACTTCCCTAACGTCCGGTTGATCTGCTGTAACGAACGAAGCGCTTGGACCGGATCCACCCCGGGACGGAATCGGATCAAGAACGCGTTCGGGCCCGGGATCGGGTCCTGCTGGAGGTTGCGGGCCGTCGCCGGGATCAGCCGATACGACAGCACGGCGCCGATGCCCATTTCGAGGTGCTGCTTCTGCGTGCCGATCGCCGGCATAGTGGCGGTTCCCACGATGACGAGCCGTACCGGCGCGGTGACCCCGTTGCTCACCTCCACGGTGTCGCCCACGTGCTTGTCGAGCGCGGCGATGGTCGACGCCCCCAGGACCACCTGGGAGCTGCCGTCGACGTCGTGCCCGGAGAGAAGCGGCGGCTGCACGGCGGCGCCGGGAGTGGTCCCCAGCACCGGCACCGTCTGCCCGTTGATCTGCAGGCTGTTGAAGTACACCCCCGCGTTCCCGGCCACGAAGTGATCGTGCGCCAGGAGTGCCGTCGTCTCATGCTGCGGCAGATCCTCGTCCCCGCTGAACCCGGACACGAGCATGTAGTTCCAATTCCATCCGTAGAGGGCCGGGCGGGAGACCAGGGTGTCGAGGCTGGAGCCGAAGGTGAAGGCCCCGGTGACAACGATGACGGCCAGCACCGCACCCAAGATTGCTGAGCGCACCGGGACGGTATTGCGCCCGCGGCCTGGCTCCAGGGCGAAGCGGATGCCGGCCACGGCCGAGACTGGCAACCCGCCTGCCGTCGCGGCCCCGGCGGCCACCGACCCCCGGTCCGGTACAACCTGCTCTCGGGCCGTCCGATGCGGCGCGGCCCGGTAGGCCATTGCGACGGAGAGGCCACCGAGCACCAGCACCAAGGCCAGGGACCCGAAGCCGAGCACCGTCCAGTCGAAGGCCACACCCGGCGTCGGGTACACCGGCCGCACTGGGCCGAAAGGAGCGAGCGGCGAGAGGGCGACCGCGACCCCCACGGCCAGGATCGAGCCCACGACCACCGCCCCGAGGATCCCGATCAGCCCGTCCTCGACGGTCATGGCCGGGCCGGCGCCCAGGGCTCTGAGCGTGCTCCGCTCTTCCGCCGCCAGGCGGAACTGACGGCCGATGACCTGAAGGGCGATGAGTAACGCGGCCAGGCCGGCAATCCCTCCGAAGGCACCGATGGCGATCGCCTCGGGCCGGATGGCGCGCTCCGCGGTGGCGGTCACCTCCGCCAGTGAGGGGCCCGTGGCCGAGACCTGCCCCCCGCCGCCAGCGCCTCTTTGCCGATCACCGCGGCCGCCTCCGCCTGGACCCCTGGCACCTCGCGGCTCCCGCCGTCGAGCACCAGCGCAGTCGATGAATAGGTCGAGCAACACCCTTCGATCCTGCGCGTGAGCGCTGGCGTGAACAGGGCCACCTGCGAACCCAGAGCGTCGGAATCGTCTTCAACGACCGTCTGTGCAAACACCACGATCCCGACGAGGCGCAGGGTCACGATGACGGGCGGCGGGTCGGCCTTGAGGGTGCAGCAGGTCGGGGAAAGCAGTTGGGCGTCGGAGTTGAAGCCCAGGCGAACCGTCGAGCCGAGGTGCAGGCCCAGCTCGTTGGCGGCCTGGGCGTTCATGACCACCTCGTCCTCGCGGCGCGGGTTGGCCATTCGCCCCCGCACGAGGGTCACACGATCCGCTCGGACGAACGCCCCGTCTGGCGAACCCTCGAAGACGGGTGGCTTAGAGCCCGGGACGGCGTGCGTGTGCAGATGGCTGAGCAGGGTCAGGTTCGCGTCGAACCCGACGATCGAATAGGCCGCCTTGACGTGGGGCAGGCTGGCCAAGGCACGTGCGTTGGCGGCGTTGTAGCCCGAAGTGTCCCCGATGGCTGGATCCAAGAAGGCGTCGAAGATCTCCATCTGCGTGGGGTCGGTACTCGCCGCATAGACCGGGAACGACGACTGCGTGCGCCGGGCGGCGGCGATGGAGCCCAACGCCAGCCCGCCGACGAGACCGACAAGAAGGACGAGCGACAGATACCCCGGCCTCCTGCGGTGAAAGGTCGCACGGAACCGATACCAGGCGACCGTCCAGCACCCAGTGCTCATGATGAGACCTTCCACCAACAATCCGCCCGGAGCCCCACATTGAGAGTGTCGTGCACGCTCGGTCGTTAGCCAAGGGGGTCAGCATCCGGAACGTATTCGTGCCAGCACCCTGAGAGACTCAGCTCAAGTCCACCCCGATGGTGCCTGGCGATCGATTATTCCGCCCGCAGGACCAGCGCGGTCGGAGTGCGCGCAGCAATTCGACCCGGGATGATGGAGGCAAGAGTCGCCAGGACGAGGGTCCCCAGAGCGACGAGCACGACTTGGGCCACCGGCACCGAAGGAGACGGGACGGCGTAGATCGCACGGGCGAACAAAGTCCAGAGCCAGCGGCCCAAGATGATGCCAACGGGTAGGCCGACGACGATTCCTATGAGGGCCGCCACCGACGCCTGCCAGACCACGGCCGCCGCCAGTTGGCGCTGGGTGAACCCGAAAGTCTTCAACAGAGCGAGATCCCGTCGGCGCCGCCGGACGGACGCGGCAAGAGTAAGACCCAAAGCCACGACCGCGCCGATTGCGAGCCCGGCGGCCAAAAGGGCCGGGGTGGCTCCCGTCGATTGGTAGTTCACGATCTCGGCCGGACGTTGTACGGAGAGTACCGCGTATGTATCGCCGGCTCCGTTGGGATCCGCCGCCATCACCTTGTCGGCCGCCACGACGATGTGCTGTAACGACCGGCGGCCGGCGGTGGGAGAGACCCCCCTCTTGAGCCGCACCACGTCGATGATCGGGCCGTTCAGATTGGGGTCGGGATCCGTGAGGGCCTTCTTGAACGCCGCTGGTTCGAGTCCCGTCGGAAGCACGGCACCGGTGCCCATCGAGGGGTGGAGGTGGCCGCTCACCCCGATGGCCGGCAGGGTGGCGGTGCCGACGATCACCATGGGTGATGGTGGAACGTAGATCGGCGCGTCCTTCGGCGCCCCGTAGCTGACCATCACGGTGTCACCGAGCTTCTCGTGGAGGGCGGCAATCGTCGCCTGGCCCAGGACGATCTGGTTGTTCGCTTCGAGCGCGTGCCCAGAGAGGATGGGCGGCGTGAGGGCAGCATGCTCCTTGGTCAACAGGACCGGGACCGTCAACCCGTTGATCTGGACGTTGGCGAACGTGTAGCCCGTCCATGCGGCCACGACGGGGTCGCGGTTGAGGAGCGAGCCCACCACCGGCGGGACATCGTCGGTACCCGGTGAGTTGATGGCAAATGTCCAGTTCCATCCATAAAGGGCGGGATGGGAATCGAGGCTGCCGAGGCTGCTCCCGAAGGTGACCGTCGCCACCACGATCGCAACTGCGAGTACCGCCCCGGTGAGGGCCGAGCGCACCGGCACCGCGGTGCGGTCCCGGCCCCGCTCGAGGGAGAACCGCAGACCGGCGAGTACCGGTTCGGGGAGCCCGACCCGTGCTGCGGCTCCGACCACGGCAGAATGTCGTGCGGGTTCCTGTCGGGCCTCGTGGCTGCGAGTGGCCCTCCGAGCGGCCAGGGCCACGGTGACGCCGCCCAACCCCAGGCTCAACGCGACGAACCCCCCGAGGAGCACGGTCCAATCGAACGCGATCCCTGTCGCTGGGTCGACCTGGCGCGCCGGCCCAATAGGCATGAGGGAGGACACGGCAATGGCCACGCCGACTGCGAGGAAGGCGCCCAGGACAACTGCGCCGAGGGGCCCGAGTACGGCGTCCGACGTCATGGTCGCCCTGTCGGCCCCCAGAGAACGCAGCACATCGAGGTCCTCATCGTTGGCCCAGAGCCGGCGGCTTATCGCCTGACCGGCGATGAAAAGTGCGGCCAAGGCGGCGATGATGCCGAACACGCCGAGGGCGATGGCTTCGGGCTTGGTGGCACGCTCGACTTCGCCCTCGACTACGGACGTGAGATGGAAGCTGTAGGTGGAGTCGGGGGGGAGCGCGTTGACGATCTCCCGCTCCACCGCGGAAACGGAGTGCCCCCCGCCCTTTAGGCGCAGCCCATAGGTCGGGTAGAGGGCACTGGCGCGCAGCTTCGCAGTGAGGGCCGGGGTCATGAGGACGTCGGTGGGGAAGCGGTCGACGTCGTCGTCGGCGATCTGGCCCGAGAAAACGACCAGGCCGACCAGCTTGGCCGAAAAGCGCGTCGCAGGATCTTCGGTCAGGGGATTGAAGTCCGGTTGGGAGGCCTGCGCCAATGTGTAGGCGCCGAAGCGCACGTACTCACCGACGTGCCATCCGGAGAGTCGTGCGGCCTGCGTGGTCGCGACCATTTGGTCCGTACTCTTCGGGCTGGCCATGTGACCCTCGGCCACGGTTACGCGGTCCGTGGTGAAGTACATGCCTCCCTCGCTGCCGATTTCCTGCACGTCGCCGTCGTTGAAGGCGGATTTGAGGGCCGTTCCATCGGACCCGGAGGGGATGACGAGAAGATCGGGAGAACTGGCAACGTGCTCCACTAGAGGTAGGCGCGCCAGTTTGGCGCTGAGATTGGAGAACGCGAACGCTCCCGTGGTGGTCGATGTTTGGAACTGCAGGTCCGATGCCTCGGAGTCGGACAGATAGGCGGGAAAGGTGGACTGGGTCCTTCGGGCACCGCCGATTGATCCCATGGCAACGCCGCCCAACAGCCCGATGAGGAGGACGATGGCCAGGTAGCCCGGCCATCGGCGCCCAAAAGTCGCTCGTACGCGATACCAGGGGGCCGCTAGCATGCGGTTCTCGCCCCCCGTGCCACCACATCCAAAGTGTCGTGCATGTTCGGTCAGCGTCCAAGGGGGGCAGCATCCGAGTCCTCTTCGTGGCAGTACCCCGCATAAGGGTCACCTGACCTGGAAGGAGAGTCGGTGTACGTAGGGGGTCACACGCCGTTTCGACACCATGCAAGGGGTTCGGACCCAACAATCGGCGACAATGAGTGCCATGCCCGCTGACGACGCTCCCAGCGTCATCGCCGTGGAGCACCTGCACAAGGCCTATGGGGCGACCATCGCGGTGGACGACGTGAGCTTCTTTGTCCGAGCCGGCGAGATCTTCGGCGTCCTCGGGCGAAATGGCGCGGGCAAGACGACGACGGTCGAGTGCCTTTCCGGTCTGCGGGTCCCCGACGGTGGCCGGCTCGACGTCCTCGGCCTCGATCCACAGCTGGACCGCCGGGAGCTGCATGAGCGGGTCGGCGTCCAACTCCAGGAGAGCGCCCTCCCACCGAAGATCCGGGTCGGCGAAGTCGTCGAGCTCTACGCCTCCTTCTACCGTCGACCCGCAGACGGCGAACGTCTCCTTGGCACGCTCGGACTCGAGGCGAAGCGCGGCTCGTACTACCGCGAACTCTCCGGCGGCCAAAAGCAGCGGCTCTCCATCGTTCTCGCCCTCATCGGCCAACCCGAGATCGCGATTTTAGATGAGTTGACGGCGGGCCTCGATCCTGAGGCGCGGCGCGAGACGTGGAGTCTGATCGAGGACGTGCGTGACGGCGGGGTCACGATTGTCCTTGTCACCCACTTCATGGAGGAGGCCGAACGACTCTGTGATCGGGTGGCGCTGATCGACCACGGCAAGGTCATCGCTCTCGGTTCGCCCGCGCAGTCTCGGCGATCAGGCTTCAACCTCGAGACGAGTCCGTCTCCGGGCATCGGATCGGCTGCGTGACGAAGTCCTCGATGCGCTCCCCGAGGTGAGCGCCGTCGAGCATCACGGCCCCGATCTCGTCGTCGTCGGATCCGGCAACCTTGTCACCGCCGTGGTGCTCGCATTCGATCGCGCCGGGCTCGTCGCCGAGGACATCCGGACCGAGAGCTCCACCTTGGAGGACGCATTCTTGGCGCTCACCGACGCTGCCGACAGCGAGGCGCTTGCCGGTGGGCTCAAGCGATGAGCACCCTCGTTCCATCCGCTCCATCTCGGCGTCGCGCCTGGCCTTTTGCTCGTCCTCACGGAATTGCGGCTCGCTCGGCGCTATCCGATCTACCTTGTCCCCGCCTTTGTCATTCCGGTGTTGCTGCTGGTCATCTTCGGCAGCATCCCCTCCCTCACCCGACCCAACAAGGAGTTCGGCGGCGTCTCCTTCTTCACCATTTACACCCCAACGCTCATCGTGCTCGTGCTCATCTTCCTCGGGCTGTTGAACCTGCCGGCGCAGATGGCCACCTACCGCGAACAGGGCGTCATCCGCCGGATGTCGACCACGCCGGTCCCTGCTTCAGCTTTGCTCGGTGCGCAAGTAGCAATCAACGTCATCTTCGCAGTCGTATCGATCGCAATGCTCATCGGCGTGGGAGGCGGTGCCTTCAACCTCGTCCTGCCTACCCAGTTCGCATGGCTCATCCTGTCGTTCGCCCTGACTGTCGCGGCGATCTTCGGGATCGGTCTGTGCATTGCTGCCTTCGCCGGCTCGCCGCGGGTCGCAAACGTGATCGGGGGAACCCTCCTCTACCCATTGGCCTTCTTCTCGGGATTGTGGGGCCCGCTCAGCGTGTACCCCGGCGTGATCGGCCAGATCGCGAAGGCGCTACCCTCCGGTGCCGGGTTCGACGCCATCCATGCCTCGCTTGGGGGACACTTTCCGGGCTGGGCGGCGCTCGGGGTCCTCGCCGCCTACGGGGTTGTGTTCAGCGCGATAGCAGTCCACTGGTTCGACTGGGACGTCGAACGATCCCACAACCGACGCCGGGGGATCCTGGGGCTGCTCACAGGCAGCATCACCCTGCCCGGAGAGGTGACGGGTAAGCAGCTGACGCGGGCGTTGCGTGAAGGTCTGCCGTCGCGCATCGAGGTGCATCCGGCCACGAGGATCAAGGGTCGGTTGTTCGGGACTGAGCCAGCAGGGCCTGACGTCACCTTGGTCACGGCCGGAGTGTGCCGGCCTGTGGCGCGCCGAGGTGACGGTCATGCACGCGTCGGGGGACACGTGGGTTCGTGTCCGACCCGGCGGCGATCCGCTCTACAGCGCGCTCGGCGTCGCCAAGAAGGTCCGAAGAGTTCTGAGCGACCTCGCTGAAACGCTCGAGGTTTCACGAGCAGTACTGGTCCCCGAAAAGGGCGGAACCCGAGCCACGGCGGAATCCGAGCCTTGACTTTGAGAGGCTCGCATGGACGCACAGGGCCGTGCCGGCCAGACCTGGGCCCACGCGGGATCCCGGAGGGAAGCACAGTTGCACGCAGGCCATGCGATCATCGCCCGCCGCCGCGCCGAGCAGCTGTACTTGACCCGGGTCCTCGAGGTCGAGCGGCCGTGAGCGGGAACGACTGGGGGGTGGGGCGCTGCTCTCAGAGGTGAGGATGCCCCGGACTCACTGAACTGGGCTCGTCGGACGACGACGAAGGAGGAGCCTGCGAGGGCAGCGCGAGGAGCACGAGCACCGCGGCGGCGAGAACGACGATGGCGCCCACGGCGAGCGCCACGTCGTTGCCGCTCATGAAGGCGGCACGCGCGGTGCGGGCCAACTCGACTCCGGTCGAGCCGCCGATGCGTGCCGCCACCCTCAGGGCAGCGCCTAGAGACCCGAAGATGGTCTGCGCCACTGATTGAGGCACGTGCCGGCGGACCAACGCCTCCGCCATGTGGCTCTTGTAGCGGGTCAGCATCACGCTGCCGATGACAGCGACACCCAACGCGCCGCCAACCTGGAGGGCCACGGTGTTGCTGGCGGACCCCATCCCCGAGTCGCCCCGAGGGACCGACCCGATGACTGAGTTCGTGGCCGTCGGCAGCATGAGTCCGGCTCCAAAGCCGATCAGGAGCAGGCCCAAGACCACGTCGCCGTACGTCGTGCCGAACCGCGATGACGCCGAGACTTGCCACAGGCCAGCAGCAATCGACACAAGGCCGGCGGACACCGTGCCCTTGATGCCCACCAGGCGGGCGGCCACCGGGGACACTGTGGCCCCGACGACCACCATGAGGGCGATCGGGAGGATCCGGATGCCCGCCTCGAGAGGGGAGAACCCGAGGTCGAACTGGAGGAACTGCGTAGAGAGGAACAGCGCCCCCATGAGCCCGAACACAGCGAGGCATTCGGCCGCCAGGGCGACCGAGAACCGGCGATTGCGGAAGAACTCGAGCTGGAGCATGGGATGGGTGCTGCGGGACTCCCAGATCACGAAGCTGCCCAGCACAACGACACTGGCCAGGCCCGTCCCCACCACAGTGCCCGACCCCCACCCCCGGGTTGGGCCCTCGATAATCGCCCAGAGCAGCAGTCCGAGACCGGCGATCGACAAGGCAGCCCCCAGGGGATCGGGGCGTTGCACGTGCGGATTCTTCGAGTCGGGAACTATTCGCGCCGCCCCGAGGAAACCAATACACGCGATCGGGACGTTGACCAAGAAGATCGACCCCCACCAGAACCTCGCCAGCAAGAGCCCACCGGCGATGGGGCCGATGGCTATCCCAAGTCCGATCGTGCCGCCCCAGACACCGATGGCGCGAGCGCGCTGGCCCGGATCACGGAAAGTGTCGTTAATGATCGCCAGCGATGTCGGAATTGTGAGCGCGGCACCGGCTCCCATGAGAGCCCGGAATGCAATAAGCGTCGTCACCGAATTGGACAGCGCTGCGCCGATCGACCCCAGTGCGAAAACGGAAAGCCCGATCATGAAGAACCGTTTGCGGCCAAATCGGTCCGCCAGCGCCCCTCCGACGAGCAGAAGACCGGCGAACACCATCGCGTAGGAGTCGACGATCCACTGAAGTTGGCTTGAGGTGGCATGCAAGTCCCGGACAAGCGTGGGGAGCGCGACGTTGAGGATGGTGTTGTCGACGTTGATGATCAGGGCCGCGAGACACACGATGGCCAGAGCCAACCACCGGTGTGGTTCCCGTTGACCAGGCATCACCGCTTCGGCTCGAGTCAGCACGCTCACCGATCCAGTCCAGCGCCAGGCATGCGAAGCGGCTAGGGCCAAAGGTCACCAGGTGGCCGCCTGCGTTGCCGCATTGTCGTTGATGATTCCCCGCCGTGGTGCTCCCTCGGCCGCTTCTGGTGCCCGGTCCGGTTGGTTGCCCAGATCGGGTCCTGGACGCGGTGAAGTTGAGCAAGCAGGTCAGAGGTTCATGCAATCGTAAGGCTGGCAGGCTGGAGCCGTTCGCCCCAGCAGATTCATCCTCCGTCCCGTTACATACAGATGGTCCCCATATATACAGGTCGTCCCGATACATACAGATGGCACGCTATTCACGCGTATAGTCCCTTCACAGGAGGCATTGATGTCGAACACGGCCATACGCACGAAGGGCCTCACGAAGCGCTACGGCGACGTTGTGGCCCTCGATCACCTCAACCTCGAGGTTGCCCAGAGCGAGGTCGTCGGTTTTCTCGGGCCCAATGGGGCGGGCAAGACGACGACGATCCGCCTTCTCCTGGGGCTGAGCCGACCGACCGAGGGCCGGTCGACGATCTTCGGTCTTGACTGTCAACGCCAGCCCGTTGAGACGCACCGTCGGCTGGCCTTCGTTGCCGGCGAAGCGAACCTGTGGCCGTCGCTGACCGGAGCAGAGACCCTCTCTCTGCTCGGGCGCGTCCATGGCAAGGTCGACGAGGCTTACCGGGACGAGTTGATCGACCGGTTCGACCTCGATCCGACGAAGAAGGTGCGCGCCTATTCCAAGGGGAACCACCAAAAGGTCATCCTGATTGCGGCATTGATGGTTCGTCCTGATCTCCTCGTCCTCGACGAACCGACGAGCGGGCTCGATCCGTTGATGGAGCAGGCCTTCAGGCATTGCATCGGCGAAGCTCGGGAACGGGGCCAGACGGTCTTCCTCTCGTCGCACATCATGAGCGAGGTGGAAGCCCTCTGTGACCGGGTGGGTATCTTGCGCGACGGAAGGCTGATCGAGATGGGCACGCTGGCCGAGATGCGCCACCTGAGCGCCCTCAGCGTGGAGGCAACGCTTGACGGCCCGGTACCCGACCTCACGGCGGTCCCGGGGGTTAGCGCAGTTGAGGCCCACAGCAACGTTCTCCGGTGCCATGTGCGGGGATCGATCGACCCGCTCCTCAAGGCGTTGGCCGCGACCGGCGTCACGCAGCTGTTGAGTCGTGAGCCCTCGCTCGAAGAGCTGTTTCTCGCTCAGTACGGTGCGGACGGCCATGCAGGCTGATCTCGGGATCCGGGCGCGAATCACGGCGCCCGTGCGTTCTGCGGGGTCACCGGCAAGCGTCGTCGCTGCGTTGAGCGCCCGCAAAGCAATTCGATCCGGGATCCTGTGGGGCTACATCTTCGGCATCGCCATCGCCTCGTCGCAGATCAGCTACACCAGGATCTACAAGACGCCGACGACGCGCGATGCCCTGGCCGCCACCTACGGAACCAACAAGGCTATGAGCGCTCTCTTCGGACCCGCTCCCCAGCTCCAGACGGTGGGTGGCTTCACTGTCTTCAAGATCTCCATGACGCTCATGATCCTCGGTGCTGTCTGGGGGCTTCTCACCAGCACCAGGCTGATGCGTGGAGAGGAGGACAGCGGACGCTGGGATCTGCTGCTCACCGGACAGACGACCAGGCGGGGCGCCACCGCCCAGGCAATCGCGGGCCTGGGGGCCGGGGTCGTGGTGCTATGGGTGGTCACCGCACTCATCACGGTCCTCTCGGGCCGGACTTCGAGCGTGAAGATCCCGGCCGGTTCCTCTCTCTACTTCGCCCTGGCCATGGTGACAACTGCAGTCGTGTTTCTTGCCGTCGGGGCTGTGACCAGCCAGCTGGCTGCCACGCGCCGCCAGGCTGCCTCCTTCGGGGCTGCCTTCCTCGGGGTCAGCTATGCCCTGCGGCTGATCGCCGATGCGGGCGTCGGACTCCACGGGCTGATCTGGGCCTCGCCTCTGGGCTGGGTGGAGGAGCTCCAACCCCTGACCACGCCTCAGCCCCTGGCCCTCTTGCCGGTCGTCGCCCTTACCGCTGTGCTGGTTGCCGTCGCTGTGTACCTGGCCGGATCGCGCGACGTCGGCGAGAGCATCGTTCCCGACCGGGCTCACTCAGTGCCTCACCTCGGACTGCTCTTTGGCCCGACGGGTCTCGCCATCCGTCTGATGCGCGCAACGGTGATCGGCTGGTGGGTGGCCATCGCCGTGTCGGCTCTTCTCTACGGGGTCATCGCGAAGTCCGCCGGGGCCACGATCTCCGGATCAGTGGAAGAAGTGTTCTCCAAGCTCGGAGCGACCGGGACCGGGGCCGACGCAGTGCTCGGCTTGTGCTTCCTCATCGAGGCGGTCCTGATCGCCTTCGTCGCTGCAAGTCAGGTCACCTCGGCGCGCGCCGAAGAGTCAAGCGGCAGGGTAGACCACCTCCTGACCAGCGCGCTGTCGCGTCCGTCGTGGCTCGGCGGCAGGCTCCTGGCGGCGCTGGTCGTGCTCGTAGTGAGCGGCATCGGTGCTGGCATCTTCGCCTGGTTCGGTGCCGCGACCCAGCACACCGGGTTGAGCTTCTCCACCTTGTTCGATGCCGGCGTGAACCTTGTGCCACCCGCAATCGTCTTCTTGGGGATCGGCGTCCTGGCGTTCGGAATCCGACCCCGGTGGACTTCGATCGTCCTCTACGGCGCGCTGGGGTGGTCGCTACTCCTGGTCATCGTGGGCGGCATCGGTGCCATTAACCACTGGGTGCTCGACACCTCGGTCTTCCATCACATGGCGTCGGCTCCCGCCGTGCATCCGAACTGGGAGGCGAACGGCATCATGATCGCCGTCGGGCTGGCAACGGCATTCGTTGGAGGGTTGGCCTTCAAACGACGAGACTTGCAGGGAGAATGACCTCCGACCGTACAAGTCCATTTGCTCGCCAGGGCATGCAAGTGGACGAAGGCGCTTTGGCGTTCGAGGACCTCACGGCCCGGGCCCGCATCCGCGAAGCAGCTCTCGACCACTTCGCTGAAGAAGGATACGAGCGCGCCACAATCCGGGCCATTGCCCGGACCGCGGGCGTCTCACCGGGATTGCTTCGGCACCACTACGGATCGAAGGAAGCCCTCCGCAAGGCCTGTGACGATTACGTGTTCGAGATCCTGCGCCGTGTCAACACGAAGCTCCTCGAAGATCCCCGCGCCGCGGCAAGCACCCAGCAGACATCGAAGCGCTTCGGGCCCTACCTGGCGCGGTCGCTCACCGACGGATCCCTTGCCGCGGGACCGATCTTCGACGAGATGGTGACGATGACGGAGCAATGGCTCGTGCGATCCGACGAGGCCCGCATGGACACTCCGGTCATCGACCGAAGGATACGAGCGGCGGTCGTTACGGCGATGGCTGTCGGCTTTCCCCTGCTACATGAGCACGTCTCTCGCGCTCTCGGCACAGACATGTTCGGACCTGAAGGAGACCGATTGATCGCGTTGGCGCTACTCGACATCTACTCCCACAAACTGATCGACGACGGGACCGCTACGTCAGCGGGAGCAGGCTACGAGGAGGGCTAGTCGTGAGCTCATCCCGAGTTGAGGCGAGTCGGGCATGTGCAACTGAGGCTCGCCGCAAGAAAAGAGAGCGGCTCAGATTCCCATGAGGGAGTGGCTCCTCCAGCTATGAAGAGGCCTTGGTACCACGGGTAATGGACGAGTGAACCATCCGCCCGCCCAGAGTCGCTTCGTGAGCGGTGAATTGGACGAAGCGCGATGCCCGGCGCCGGATGCGCCGTTCCAACTTTTCGGTGTGGGTAGATGGAGGTCGGGGAGTCTGCGCGTGCGGGATGCGATAGAACCGGGCCTTCGCCAGCTCCACGAGGAGGAGGTAGAAGACGACCATGCCGAAGAGCAGCAAGAAGAACGTTGTGGGCAACGGTGTGAATCCCAACAGATGAGCAATTCCCGTGTAAGGGAGGACGGCACCGACCAAGGCGGCCCCGGTCGGCACTAGCAACATGAGCCGGCTGGGACGGCTTTTGAAGAATGGCACGCGCCGGGTTCGGATCACATAGACGACGAGCGTTTGGGTGGCGATCGACTCGACGAACCATCCAGTCCTGAACTCGGCGTGGCCGGCATGGAGCAGAGAAAGCATGACCCAGAAGGTGACGAAGTCGAAGACGGAACTGACGGGACCGAATACGGACATGAATTTCCGGATGAATTTCATGTCCCAGGCCGCCGGTCGGGCCAGTGCCTCAGGGTCGACCCGATCGGTCGGGATCACGAGCTGCCCGGCGTTGTAGAGGAGGTTGTTAAGGAGGATCTGCGACGGCAGCATCGGCAGAAACGACAAGAACACCGAGGCACCGGCCGCACTGAACATGTTTCCGAAATTCGAGGAAGTAGCCATCAGGACGTATTTCATCGTGTTGGCGAAAATGCGGCGACCTTCCATCACTCCTTCGGCAAGGACTCCGAGATCCTTATCGAGCAGCACGACGTCAGCGGCGTCCTTGGCCACATCTGTTCCAGAGTCCACCGAGATCCCGACGTCGGCGTGGTGCAGCGCTACCGCGTCATTGACCCCGTCGCCAAGGAAGGCCACGTCCTTTCCCGTTCGGCGAGCGACTTTGATGATCCGCGACTTTTGATCAGGACTGATCCGCGCGAACACTGTCGTAGTGGCGATCGCCGCTTCGAGGTGGTCATCGTCCAGCACCTCGACTTCGACGCCGCTCAGCACCCCAAGGCAGGCGAACCCGATGTCGGAGCACACCTTGGCTGCGACGAGGCCGTTGTCCCCGGTGATGATCTTGACCTCTATCCCCAGCCGCTGGAGCTGGGCGATCGACGACCCCGCATCGGGTTTCGGTCGGTCAGCAAAGGTCAAGAACCCAGTGAGCTCCAGCTCTTGTTCATCCCCGGAGGTGAGCGCCTCGGCAAATTCGGCCGACCGGATCGCTACGGCCACCACGCGGGCTCCTTCGGAGAAAAGTTTCTCCAGGGTTGGCTCAGCGCCGTCAGGGACGTTCAAGCACCGGTTCAACACCACCTCGGGCGCACCTTTGGTAATCAGGAGCCGCTTTCCAGTCGGATCCTTGACCAGCACCGAGGCCAGCTGGCGCTCATGATCAAACGGGAGGATGCCCAGCCTCTGATATCCGGCAGCGCTGATTGCGATCCCCTCTCCTGCACCTGCCCCTGGCGCCAACCAAAGGGCCTGGTCGAGCGCATTCCCACCGACCGGGACACCTTCAGTGACCGTCGCTTCGTTGCAGACGAGCCCGAGCATTAACGGTCGGTCACTGTTCTGACCCGCGGCATCGAGTCCCCGTTCGAAGGTGATCACCCCTTCGGTGAGGGTGCCCGTCTTGTCGGTGAAGAGGATTTCGATGTTCCCTAAATCCTCGATGGCCACTAGCCGCTTGACCAGAACCCTTTTCGCGGTGAGGGCCTTGGAGCCTGCGGAAAGGCTGACCGTCACGATGGCCGGCATCATCTCGGGAGCGATGCCCACCGCAATGGCCAGTGAGAAGAGCAGGGCCTCGATCAGAGGCCGCGACAGCGCCACATTCACGATGAAGATGAACGCCGTCAGGACGGCCGCCACCTCAAATAAGAAGCGGGAGAAACGCGACAGGCCAACCTCGAACGCGGTCTGGCCCTGCTTCTCGGCCAACCCCGCCGCGATCTGCCCGAAGGCCGTCCTATACCCGGTGCGAACCACTACGCCATGGGCCGACCCCTGGTGGACCACGGTCCCCATAAATGCACATCCCGGCTGATCGAGTGCCTGGCGGCCGGTAACGGACGAGGCCGACTTGGCCACCGGCAACGACTCTCCGGTGAGCACGCCTTCGTCGCACTCGAGCTCGTCGACGTTCACTATTCGCAGATCGGCGGGTACAAGGTCGCCGATGCGGAGCGACACCACGTCGCCGGGTACAAGGTCCGTTACCGGAACCCGGCTCGTCCGACCATCCCTCTTGACTTCGGCCTCCTGTCGGATCTGGGCGCGGAGCGATGCCATCGCTATCTCCGCCCGGTACTCGTTGAAGAAACCCAGACCCACGCTGAGGGCAACGATCACAGCGATGATGACCGCATTGGCGCCACCTCCAGTCAGACCCGACACGAGTGCCGCCCCGAGGAGCAGGATCAGGATCGGGTTCCGAATCTGACGAATGAGAACAACGGTCGGGCGCACCCTGTGCGTCCCGAGTGCGTTCGGACCGAATTGTCGTAACCGTTCTGCCGCATCATCGGAAGTAAGCCCGTCAGGCCCACTTCCAAGCCGCGCCAGTACATCGTCAGCCGAGAGATTGCCGGCATCGACCAAGTCCAAAGCCAAAATCGGGAGCGGCGTGACCGTGGTCATGTGCGCAGCTTCACTGTTGGGAGTCAATGCCGCAAGGACCACTGATCCGCATGCCTGGCCGGGTGCATACGGTGCGGGATCGAACAGGAAAATGGACGAACTGCATCAACTCCGAAGACGAGGCGACGACGCCGCACGCCTCCGATTCCACGCAATCCCGGTGGTGACCCACGCAAATGACGGCTCGAGTTGCCCGACGCCGAACTCTGTTTTGCCGACTAGAGGTCATTCCGGCTCGGTGGCCTCGCCCCTTGAGGTGATCGAGGCGGATGCTATGGCCCGAGGCAACCGGGATGGGATGAGACGGACTCCCAATCTTCGGATCAAAAAACGCAGTATCACAATGGTAGAAATCGCGAGGGTGGTCGGCAATGCCACAGCCAATAGCGTAAAAGTGACAGTTCCATGCAGGTGAGTAATGTTCGAGAAATTCATCCCGAAGTAGCCCGTAACGAAGGTGAGCGGCAGGAATACCGACGCGACGATCGTCAGCCAGTTGATCACCTCACCTTGGCGTTCGGAAGTGGCCGAGCTGAATGCCTGGATGGCGTCGCGCGTCTCGTCCCGGCAACCGTTCGCCGTGTCGAAGAGGGCGACCACGTGATTGCGATGAGAATCGAGGTACTGCTGGGTCCCGACCTGCATACCCGGGAGCCGATCGACATCGCCGAGAATGCTTACCAGGTCTCGTCGGTAGGGCCCGAGTGCTCTCATGATTGGAGTGAGCAACTGGCGAATCTCGAGGACCTGTTGAAGGTAACCGGACATGGGCGGCCCGCCAATGACGGCTGTCTCCAGCTCGTCGAGTCGGGCGTCGAGTCGAGCGAGTACTGACTCGAACGTAGACGCCAGCGCATCGAGCACCATGAAGAGCACCAGTGGGCCATCGTCTTGGTCGGTCCCGAGGAGTCGTTCGTAGCGGTGACGCGCGGCGGCGAGCCCGCGACACGGTTCATCGTGAACGGTGACCAGAAATGACCGAGTAAACACGCCCCGAACTTGCGTTTGGTGGTCGTCGTCACGAGCGCCAAGGGCCACCCAACGGATGCCATCATGCGTTTCGGTGAAACTCGATCGTTGCTCCCGATCCACGAGATGTTGTTCTGAATCGGGGCTCAGTCCCAGTGCCACGGAGAATTCGAGCAAACGGTCAACCGGTACACCAGCCAGATCAAGCCAAAAGAAGGGTCCCGTCGAAAGTATCGTTTTCACGAAACCGGGGTCGATGTCCGGGTCAATGCCGGCCGACTCAACCAGCTGGGCTCTCCCCTTCGGTGCGGCCCGATCCGTCCGTTGGCCCGACCTTCTCGGGCTATCGATACGTCGTTCTTGCTGGTAGTGCTCGAGCGGTGCCGGATTCATTGTCGATGTCCTTCCATTCCCCCAGCAGTCACAGAAGGCCACAACCATGTTTGCAATATCGTGGGATCCAGGGCCGACTTTCGATCCCGTGCAGTTCAGCATCATGCGAGACATTCGGGGCGTATTCTGGCGGCGAGTTCCTTGCTCGAGCGAGCACGCCAGGCCTTGCCCCACCGCTACGATGGTCAGGTAGAGGGGTCACTGGAGGCTTCATCGGCTTCGCTACGGTGATCTCAGTGAAAGGCATCAATGCCATCGAACACTGCCAAACCATCCTGCGTTAGGGCCGAACGTCCCTCGTCGGGGTTGCGCTCTCGCCCGCTGATTGCGAGAGGGTCCGGATGATATTGGTCACCGGACGAATAGTGGACGATTGGCGAAGTGGGTCTTCCGTGGTTCTTCAGCATCGAAGAAATGCGTAGAACGTCTTCTGGTAGAGGTATTCATCGAGCCCCTGGTGAAGCCCAGGATCGGGAAGTTGCGGAAAGAGGTGTTCGGCCGGCAGCGATTGTCAGCGATGAGGCCCGACACTGCATTGGACCAGTCCTCGTTTCGGAGAGCGCGGAACTCGCGTGGAAGTTGGCACCAGAGCTCGAGCTCTCAATCGACGTCGGGGCAACTCCAGTCAACGTTCGCCTGGTCGGTACTCTCGACGGTCAGACGGGCAACAACATTCGCTCAGTAATCGAAGAGCTTGTTCACCAAGGCCACCGAGAATTCTCCATGCATGTCGAAGGTCTTCAGCTCCCGGATCCTGCGGGGTTCTCCTCCCTGGTCGGCATCCAGCGTCTGATCAAGAGCTTCGGGGGATCAATTGAGTGGTCACGCTGGCCCGACCCCTAAAGGTGACGTGCGGTGTGCAAAGGTTCGCTCAGTCCGTCGGCGGGAAATGAGCCGATGCAAGCCCCCTGATTTTGTGATCCCCCTGGTGCTCGGCCCCGGCCAACCTTGTTGTCGGAGCAAAGGCCTACCTAGGGATGGATGGCCAGAAGATGATCGTCAACGGCCGAAATTCCCGGTGCGGACCAGGCGGCGTTCTTCGCGATGCGAGCCTCGTCGAAGGAGCGGACGTGACCGCTCAACACCGCTTTTGTGCCAGTCATGGTGACGTGAATGTGGCGGGCATCGAGCGCCGCGTGTCGAGCCAGGGCATTGGTGATCTGCTTTTCCACCGTGGCTGCCGCCACCCGGGTTTTTGCCGTTATGCGATTGGTGACCGAAGTGACGCCGACAAGACGATCCACCGCTAGCTCAGCCTCATCTCGCTGATAGTTCCAGTCCACCTCGCCGGTAAGCGTGACGCGTCCGTTGGAGACCGTGGCCTTGATGTCTTGATCCGAGAGAGCGCTGTTCCACTCCAAAATATGGACGACAGAGTCCGCTATGTCGGAGTCCTCCTTGGCATGAGCCTGGTGAATGTGCACCTCGAGCTCATCGGCGACCGCTCTGACCCCGTGGACAGCTTCTGTGGCGGTGGCGGCGCGCATCCTGTCGAAATAGGTCGGCACATACCCGCCGAGGGTTACCGCCCCGTCGTGCGCAGTGACGGTGATATGGCGGGCATTCACCTTCGGATCCCATTCGAGTGCCTCTTGCACACGCATTTGCAGTTGGTCGTTGGTCATGACGCCTTGCACCTCTGGGATCGAGTCAGCTCTTTTCCACCATCGGGTCGCTGTTCATCTTGCAGCGGGGTTTTCGATCTCATTAGGGCCAAAGGTCCCATATGGCGGCTGATCACGAAACCAGCCGTACCACTACGTCGTGAGCTGGGCTCATGTGGGTAGGGTGGTTGCTCCAGCTCTGGACAAAGCCACTCGCCTGTCGGCAGGCCTCACTCACCGTGCTCCCCTCTCGATAGCAGTTCAGTGCCACGAGAGTTGCTCGGTCAGCCACGCCCCGATCGCCGGGGCGGGCCTGATCCACCCAGGCTCGGACTGCTTCGGCCAGCACTTCTTCGTTGGTCACGATGACACCTCCGATGCGACGCTAAACCTGCACGTTCCCGGCGGGCAGGGCCAAACGTCCCGATGCCATCTTCCAATGGTGACCATCGGCGACCACGTAAACCGGCCAGACATCCGTCGATGGACCAGAACATCCGTTGATGGACGGAGCCCTCACCATCATCATTCGGCGAGACGAACCGGCCCCACGTGGATTTCGACCTCCTCATCTCGAACCGGCGGATCATCGCCGATGCGCGCCACCGTGGGCGATGCGGCAAGACCCTGGGCCGCCCGTCGGAGGAGAGCCTCCACTTCAGTATCTGAGGTGGGGGAGAAGTCGCGATACCACTCGCCGACGGCGTAGAGGGTTGGCCAGCATCGATCCGGTCACGAAATATCCCGGCCACCTCCTTGTGCACTGGTGCCAGCCTCTCCCGCGGGCGTTGGTGGGGCTAGGGCCGATGGTCCCTGTCGCGCTCGGAGAACTGCACTTCGGCACCACCACGCCACCTTGACAAACGCAGGGACCTTCGACCCTGTTGAGGTGCTGGCTGCGGGATCAAGATCGCATGTGGACGAAGGGAGATTCACGTGCAAGCAAAGGTAGGTGATCGCATCGTGATCAAGGGTCACCGCATCGGTGAACCTGACCGTGATTGCCAGGTGATCGAGGTGCGGGGCCCCGACGGTAGCTCGCCGTATGTAGTGCGTTGGGCAGACAGCGACCACGACACCCTCTTTTTCCCGGGCTCAGACGCCAGCGTGCAGCCGTATAAGCGGGCGGGTTGACGGGGAGGTAGTGCCTTGAACATTCCGACGCTGACTGCGTCCCCAATGAGCGCGTATTGCCATCCCGTCACTGGTGAGAACGCGGACTATGACTCTTTATTCGATCTGATAGGCGAACGGCGTTTCGTATTGATCGGCGAGGCATCGCACGGTACGCACGACTTCTACCGGGAACGAGCCCGCATCACCCGGCGTCTCATTGACGAGCGTGGATTTACCGCCGTCGCAGTCGAGGCGGACTGGCCCGACGCCTACCGAGTCAACCGCTACGTGATGGGGCTGTCCGATGACGCAGATGCCAATGCCGCGTTGCTGGATTTTCGACGCTTCCCGGCTTGGATGTGGCGAAACCGCGATGTTCTGGCGTTCGTCGAATGGTTACGAGCCCGAAACGATGCCCATACCAATCCGGCGACTAAGGCCCGCTTCTACGGGCTGGACCTCTACAGCCTCCGGGCCTCGATGGAGGCCGTAGTTAGCTATCTCGACCACGTCGACCCCGATGAGGCCACGCGGGCCCGAGCGCGCTATTCCTGTTTCGATCACGTGGGCGCTGAGGGACAACAATACGGTTATGCGCTGGCCTACGCCGGTGCAATCCCCTGCGAGAACGAGGTCGTGACCCAACTCATCGAGCTGCGCCGAAAAGCTGATGCCTATCTCCGGCGTGACGGCTGGGTTGCTGACGATGAATTCTTCTTCGCCGAGCAGAACGCCCGTCTGGTGCGCAATGCCGAGGAGTACTACCAACAGATGTACCGGGGCGACGTGTCATCGTGGAACCTCCGAGACCGGCACATGGCCGGCACGCTCGATGCGCTCATTGAACACCTCGACCGCCAGCATCCCCGTGCCAAAATCATCGTATGGGAGCACAATTCGCACGTCGGCGACGCCCGGTCCACTGAGATGGGTCAGCGGGGCGAGCTCAACGTCGGACAACTGGCCCGTCAGCGCTACGGCAACGAGTCGGTGCTGATTGGCTTCACCACGTATGACGGCACGGTTACCGCAGCGAGCGAGTGGGGTGGACCCGCTGAGCGCAAGCGAGTCCGGGCCGCTTTCCCCGACAGCCATGAAGCGTACCTTCACCAAAACGACACTAAACGATTCTGGCTGGATACGGGGCGGCCAACCGTACATGCTGCCCTGAGCGCCCCACGTCTAGAACGGGCGATCGGCGTGATCTACCGACCGCAGACCGAACGTGGCAGTCACTACTTTCATGCCCGTCTGGGTGACCAGTTCGACGCCGTAATCCACCTCGATCACACCGGAGCCCTCGAGCCGCTGGAGCGGACGTCGCTCTGGGATAACGGAGAGCCGCCGGAGACCTACCCGAGCGGCATCTGAGGTGCATGATTTCATCTTTTCGCAACGCTGAAGGTCCCTCGGTGCGGCTGGGGTCATGGCCAGAGGTCTTCAGGCTCCCTCCCACGCGTCTCGGGTACTAGCCAGAAGAGCCCGGATATCAGCGCCGCCGGAAGGAAGGTCAGAGCCGCAGCAGTTGCGAAGCGGTGGCCGACGTCGGCGATCGCGCCAAATTCCACGAGCCCGACTCCAGCCCCCAAGACGCCCGCTGCCACCCACCATCCCGCGACCGAGGCCCGCACCGATGTCGGAAACAGCTCGGTCAAAAGTGCTCCTGTGGCGGGCGCAAGCATTGACCCTGCCATGACTCCCAAGATGTAGCCAACGAGTAGCGCAGTGCTTGAGCCCTCATAGGTGAGAACGCTGCACAGCGCCAGCGCGATCATCGCGAAGGTCGCGGTGGGACGCCGGCCGAGGTGGTCGGCCAGCCACCGGCCGGCCAAGAGTCCTGCCAATCCGGACAGACCGGCGCCCACGACCATCGCCGCGGTCACATATCCGGATTGGTGAAGGACATTCTGTGCGTAAAGGAACACGAAACTGGTGGCAGGGCCGGTGATCAGCGACACCGCGAACGCCAACATGGCGACCACCAACAGGCGACGGCGAAAACTGGGACCAACTGCGCCCAACACAGGCAGCGGCCGGTCTGTCGCGACCTCGGCGATCCTGAAACGGTCCGGCTCCTCGATTCTTTTGTAAAGAAATGGCACAGCGGCCAATGGCAAGGCCGCCAGGGCAATAATGCCTCTGAAACCAAGCGAGCTCGAAGCCAGGCTGTGAAGCACCGCGATGAGGCCCGCACCAACTCCGTAGCCGGCGGCGGTCAGGGCGACCGCCGCTGCGCGGCCGCTCGAAGAAGTCTGTTCAGCGGCCGCGAGCTGCGTAAGCGCGTTCGTCGCACTCAGGAGGGGGCGTCCGCAGGCGAAAATCACCACAAAGGACCAGTACCCCGGGCTAGCTGCTGACGCCACCGTAATCAGCAGCCCTAACGACAAAGTGGCACCGAGCATGGTGCGCCTCCCGAACCGGTCCGCTAGTCCGGTGAGCGGCAGGCTTCCCAACGACGCCAACCGGATTATGGCCAACCCGATGCCAAGCTCAGTGCCCGAAAGGCCAGCTTGATCGGAGATCGTTGCGCCGTGGGCTACACGACCGAATTCGCGGGCCACGTCACCAAGCGCAGCAACCACGCCAAACTGCCCGAAACCCGAAGCCAATGCGGCCAGGGCGACGGCAAGACCCGCGCCATCACTCCAACTATGGAGACGGAGGGGTCGCTCCGAACGACGGGGCGCGTCCGACTGCGATGCGGGCATGACTACCACAATGACAGGCCAGTACCTCACCTGGACGCTCATGGGCGTCGTCGAAGAGAAGGCGAGCCGCGTTATGGAGGTCCGGCTGACGACGATTCCGACCTGAACCATGGTGCGTGCTTCACGGTAGGTGTGATTCGAGTCGGTGAAATGGCTGTAGGCGAGATGAGCGGAATGGATGCGCCAGGAGAACGCGAGACACACGCCGATGGCTTCGATAGCCCCGAGGAACATGAAACGTCTGACGACTGGCCCGGAGAGAAGTCGCTCCCTGACGGGTCGGGGCGTCCGGGCCACCCGACGCCACAACAAATGCCTCGTACTCCGCCCTTGCCGACAACGACAACGCGTCTGCGACGCGTCCAAAATGCTCTACGCCGGCGTGCGTCTCGGCTTGCACGCCCAGCCCCAATGTCACGCACCTTCCAATAAAGGGTCGAGTCGCGGCCAACGAGGTAGTGGTCGGCCATGGCTGCCGGCGAGTAAGGCTCGGCGATTGGGGACGCCGTTCGGGTGCTGACCGCACACGCCCCAGTTGATCCACATAAATCGAGTGCGGGCTTAGGGCGGCCACGGGAGTGAAGCCCGATATCGAGTTCGCCAGTGGATCGGAGATCGTGACCGGTTGGGGTATCCGCGTTGACGGCCATCTCGAGACCTCGGTTCCTGGGATCGTTGCGGCGCGTGATGTGGCCGAAGTGGCCGACTGGTTGACGGGTGAGCTATACGTCCACGCCATTTTTCCCAACGCAGTGACTCAGGCGCCGATCGCTGCGGCGAGTCACCCGCTTCGCCGCAGCGACTTCCAACGCGGCCGGCACCCTGCCCCGAGGGAGCCCTAAGATGACAAGGTCCTCACCCCGCAAGTATTCCAACCGGGTGGCAAGACACCTACCTGCGTCGACGCGACTGGTGAACGACATTGGCGTACCCCGCTTCCGCGTCCAGTGTTCGCTGCACTATGGAGTGCCGCCAGGGCCAATAGTCCCGTCGCAGTCGAATGTGCGTATCCGATGATGGCTCGGACCTCATCGTGGAACCCAAATGCTCATTGGCATCAAGGGGGCACGCCGAGGGCTTGAGGTCCTCCAGCTGCGAATGACTCGCTCCTTGGTGGGGGACTTCTGGCCCTACACGCTGAGGCAATATCTGGCGAAAGCTAGCACCAACGAGGGAAAGGGGAGTGTGTGCGCAAAATAGTCGTGACGTTGGTCCTGCTGGCGGTCACAGCCGCGTCGTGTGCGAACGCACCAATCAAGAACTCGAAAGGTAACGGCTCGACGTCGACCAGTGTCCCGTCGACCAATGGGTCCTCGACCACCCGACCGCCGAGTGCACTCGACGACTTGACGGGGTTCTTCACCGCGGCAGCGGGCATCGACCAGAACCTCAAGGCCGCTGCCGTCGTTGCCAATGGTGCCATCGGGACGACGCAGATCACGATCACACAACAGACGCTGGACACTATTGCCACCGCCGATCCCGCTCGGGCGGCAGACGATATCCCCGCAGAACTCCCTACGGAGGTATTGCTTCCGGTGCTGACCGTCCAAAGCGACCTGGTGTCGCGCTATTACGCCTTCCGAGGTTTCGTCGAGGCTCAGCCCGGATCCATCCCGCGGACCAACCCCACTCCCGGCTCCATGTCCGCCGCTGACTACCTACTGACGTGCCTGGGCAGCGGGAGCAAAGCGGCCAGCACGTACCCCTCCGACGTGGCCGCTGCCCAGAAGGTGGCATCGAAGGCGCCACCGGTGACGCCTGTCGGTCCCTCCTCGCAGGCCGCCGCCGATCTCGCCATATGGGTCAATGACATCGTCGAGGCCAACGCGGGATGCGGATCCTGCGGCGGCTTCCGACTCACCTCCCTGCCAAAGATCACCTGGCACCACGTCGCCCCCCTTACACCAGGTGGCAATGCGTGGGACGGCGACATGGCCGGCCTGTTGTTCACCGCCCAGTACACGCCGGACCAGGGTTGGACGGTTCAGTTCAATGCCTGTTGAGCCCGCTGAAGGGTCGGCCATTTCGGCAGGCGGGACAGGCGTCACTCGGCAATCAAGCGGTGAGACAGGCAGGCAGGACGCCAGCCAAGGAGAGTCGCATCAGATGCGAAGAGTCCCCCATAAGAAGTGGGGCGGCAACGCCGGAAGGCGGATGATACGGCTAGGGAGCGTGCTGGCCGTGATCTCCATGTCCATCTTCGTCGTGGCCATCGGTACGCCGACCTCGGCAGCTCCAGAGCGCGCCCGGCTACTGGCTGGAGGCCGGCGATGGGGGCATCTTCCCCTTCGGGGCGCCCTTCGAGGGCTTCTGCGGCTTCGGACACCACTCGCTGCCCGGCCAACCCGCCCGCCCGCTCCATGCCCAATGGATCGTGCTGGTCCATGGCTCCGACCGCCGACGGCAGTGGGTACTGGATCCTCAACGCCTACAGCGGCGTCATCTACCCCTACGGCGATGCCGTCTCCTACGGTGAGCCCGCCGACACCGCCTCCTACGGCGGAGGGGCCGATGCGTGGCCCACGGCAATCGGGATCGTCGCCACCCCTGACGCCAAGTGATACTGGGTGCTTGAACAGGGCCTGAGCGGACTTGGTTCTGTCCAGAACTTCGGCGACGCCGTCAACTACGGAGATGAGACGACCATCGCTCACGGCACGGCGCACGTCGGGAAGCCGGTGGCGTTGGCCGCCACCCACGACGGTAAGGGCTACTGGATCGTCGACTCTGACGGTGGAGTCTTCAGCTTCGGTGACGCCACCTTCTACGGGTCCATGGGAGGGAAACATCTGAACGCGCCGGTGGTTGGCATCGCCGGCAACGCCAGCGGAACCGGCTATTGGCTGGCTGGCGCCGACGGCGGTGCCTTTGCCCTAGGCGGAGCTCCCTTCCTCGGATCTCTGGGTGGGCAGGACCTGAACCGGCCGGTGTTTGCCATCAGCAGCCGTTCCCTACTGGCCAGCTGACGTATTGCTCTGGAGGCAGACCGATCTACTCCCAGCTGTTGGAAAGTGCCGCAGGTCCTCCGTTCCGAATCACGTTTGCGAGACCTCCCTCTGGACCCTCCCTGGATCCAAAAACGTTCGATACCGACTGGGAGAACGCCCGGACTCAATGGATCGTCGCAATCGGAGTGCTCTATTAGCCAGACAGGGTCCCACCACATTCATCTCGCCCCGAGTAACGCGTTCCGGTTCGCGAAAGGGTTGGTTCAATGTCGGAAGCCAAGCGACAGTCTTCTGTGATCTGGCGATGCGCTCGTTGTGGAACGTTGGTCCACCCCTCCGACAAACGTGCGCCCGCGGCCTGATGCTCTCGGTGCAGCCTGTGACCCAGGCCCACCGCGATGGTGGTTGAGCGCGAGGAATGCGAGCACGTGCTTGCGTAAGTTTCCAAGTTCGCCATTTCCGCGAGATCACCGTTGCTGGAGCGCTGGAGCCAAGTGGCGGAGGAACCACTCGCTTGCCAGGCTCGCTACCTCCTCGAGGGTTCCGGGTTCTTCGAAGAGATGGGTGGCGCCGGGAACAACCGTGAGGCGGCTGTCGCGCCCTAGCGGCTCCAAGGCCTTTTGATTCAACTTGAGGACTTCCTCGTCGTGTCCCCCCACGATCAGCAACGTCGGTGCCTTCACCCGCGCCAGTATTGGAAAGGCCAGGTCGGGGCGTCCTCCGCGCGAGACGACGGCGCCAACATTCGCGCCGGGTTGAGCGGCCGCCCACAGGGCGGCGGCCGCGCCGGTACTCGCGCCGAAATAGCCGATCCTTGAGCCGACGGATTCTGGTTGCGCCCTCAGCCACTTGGTCACCGTGGTCAACCGTGCGGCGAGCAGGGGGATATCGAACACGTGCGCGCGATCGATCTCCTCGTCGGGACTCAGGAGATCGAAGAGAAGGGTGCCAAGCCCGGCCCCGTTGAGAGTCGCGGCGACAAAGCGATTCCGTGGACTGTGGCGGCTGCTCCCGCTCCCGTGGGCGAAGACGACCATCCCGCGGAGGACCTCGGGCACCGTGAAATGTCCGGCGAGACGAACCGGCCCCACGTGGATTTCGACCTCCTCATCTCGAACCGGCGGATCATCGCCGATGCTGGCCACCGCGGGCGATGCGGCAAGACCCTGGGCCGCCCGTCGGAGGAGAGCCTCCACTTCAGTATCTGAGGTGGGGGAGAAGTCGCGATACCACTCGCCGACGGCGTAGAAGGGCTCGGGAGCTTCGAGGCACACCACTTGATCACAGATTTCGGCCAGCTGGGCAAGAGAGGATCGCGACGCAACCGGCACCGCCATCACCACTCGGGCTGCGCCCATGGCTCGCGCAACCTGACAGGCCGCACGGGCAGTCGAGCCGGTGGCTATCCCGTCGTCCACCACCACTGCAGTGCGTCCCACGAGAGGAACGCGAGGACGGTCGCCTCGGTAGCGTCGACTCCGCCGCTCGAGTTCGGCTCGTTCTCGTACTTCCACCGCAGCGAGCTCGGACTCGGTGACCTGAGCCGACTGCAGCGCCTCCCGATTGAGGATGCGCACTCCGCCCTCACCGATCGCACCCATGGCAAACTCGGGCTGAAACGGCACGCCGAGTTTGCGCACCATGATGATGTCGAGCGGTTTGGCGAGCGCGTGGGCTACCTCAAAGGCCACGGGCACCCCGCCCCTCGGCAGTCCGAGTACCACAACGTCCTCATTCTCAAGAAGGCGCTGCGCGAGTTCTTCGGCCAACCGTTGGCCAGCATCGATCCGGTCACGAAATATCACGGACACCTCCTTGTGCACTGGTGCCAGCCTCTCCCGCGGGCGTTGGTGGGGCTAGGGCCGATGGTCCCTGTCGCCGCTCGGAGAACTGCACTTCCGCGATACCACGCTCACCATTTTGAACGTCCTGCTACATGCACGAGTTCATGACCCACGGACGATTGAGTCTCAGCTTGAATCTCAAGCTCCACCGGACTGTCGTCGTCTACGCCCCGTGCGATTCTCGTCGGGCGGCCGGCAGACAATACGCGGCCTGGCCCAACGAGCGGTGTTCTGGGGAATCAAGTCCCCTCGATTCCGGCTTCGTGGCGGTTGGTTCTGCCCTCAAGGACTCTTGACCATCGACGATCGCCGCGTTGGCGTCGGGGCTCCCAGCGGTAGGTGGCGAACGTGAACAAGAACCCTCCGACGCCCCACGCGATGAGCACGATGAGCTGTCTGAGGGTGAGCCCGTGCGGTCTGCGGGAGAAGGCCGCCTCCATCGCGTTGGCGAACGGGGCGATTGGGAGCGCGTCGGCGAGGTGATGTAGCCAAGCGGCTTCGGTCGGCGCGGGGAAGAACATTTGGGAGACGAATGCGATCGGGAGAAGCAGGCCGTAAGCGAGTGGAAGTGCCGCATCGGGTGACGGCACCAGCCCCGAGGCCGCCATTCCAAGTGCACAAAACGTCGCGAACCCCGAACGCGAAGGTGGCGATCAGAGAGGGGATGGCGGATGTGGCGAGGTGGGCGTGGAGGAAGACGATTCCTACGGCAAAGACGACTCCGGCCGCGAGCGCGGCCACGATGGCTGCGGCACCGAGCCGGCCAGTCAGGTACGCCCAGGTGGGGAGGGGGGTACTTCGGAACCTCTTGAGGGTCCCCTTCTCTCGTCCGAGGGTCATCCCGATAATGATGTTCACGAAAGCGGCGTTGAGGACGGCAAACGATGCCATAGCGGGGGTGAGGAACTGTGCCACCCCGATCTTGCCAAGCGACTGGAGCGTCATCTCGGGCGTAACGAGGTTCAACGCGATGAGCAGCATCAGCGGGATGATGATGCTGATGAAAGGCCCTATCGGGCTGCGTGCCAGCAGAACCAACTGATAGAGAACCTGTCCGGGAACGAGGGCGATCCCGGGTCGTGGACGCCGTGCAGGCTCGTCGGGTCTCGGGCGGGGAGCCGGACTGGCGGGCACTTAGACTTCGCCCGTCAGCTCGAGATATCGCTCTTCGAGGGAAGGGCGTCGTATCTCGAGGTCCTCGAGCTCCAGACCAGCCTCCACGGCCCAGGTCGCGAGCACCCGCATCGCTTCGGTAGGGTCTTCGGTGGCGAGTATGGTCGTGCCGTGCGGGCCGGACGACCGCTCCCACGGACCGGCGGGCAGTTCGGCGGAGTCCTCGACACGGAAGGTGATGACGGCCTCATGCTCCGAGTGCCCAGAGATGCGGTCCGGGGCGTCGTCGGCCACGATCTGGCCGGCGCGCAGCACGATCACCCGGTCAGCCAGTTGCTGCACCTCGTCTAGGTAGTGCGAGGTGAGGAGGACGGCGGCGCCCCGGGCGCGGAGGCGGGCGATCACGTCCCAGGTTCTTCGTCTCGCTGCTGGATCGAGTCCGGTGGTCGGTTCGTCGAGGAAGAGCACCTTGGGGTCGCCGACGAGAGCCAACGCAAGATCGACCCGGCGCCGTTGGCCACCGGAGAGGTGTGCCAGCCTCTGCTGCGCGCATTCCTCGAGGCCGACCTCTTCGAGGAGTTCGTCTACCGAGCAGCGTGGCCGGTAGAAGCTGGCATGGAGCTTGACGACCCCGTGGACGGTCAAGACTTCGTCGATGCCCGCTGACTGTGGGACGACGCCGACACGGCTGATCAACCAGCGGTCCCTCTTGCCCGGGTCGCGGCCAAGCACCAGCACGGTTCCCGCGTCACGTCGGCACAGGCCCTCGAGGATCTCGACCGTCGTGGTCTTCCCGGCCCCGTTCGGACCGAGGAGCCCGACAACCTCGCCTTCAGCGACCGTGAAGCTCATCCCGCGCACCGCTCGGTGTGAGCCGTACGACTTCTGCAGACCATCGACTTCGACGACATTGGTCATCGGATTGGAGGACCTCCCGTGACGATCATCGAATCCAGTGGCGCGTCATCTCCGCCCCCTGATGCGCCTAGGTCGGAAGCGGCGGGCCGGAGTGAAGGCCTGCTGAAGCTTCCCCACCATCGTGCAGGACCCAGTTGGGGCACGCCTCGGGTGGGCGACCGAACGTGGTCGCGCGTGGTCTTCATCCCTCACACGATGGATCAATGGTCAGCCAGCTGGGTAGGGCCGTTGGTCCTGGAGTCCCCGCCTCTCAAAGCGGGTTGCGCTCCAGTTCGTCGAGCCATGCGGTTGCGGAGGCGCCCAGAGCCGACCTTGGGGCCGTTAGGGAGTGTGGATCGCTTGAACTGGCTGGTCTCGACGAACCGGCGGAGGAACAGCGCCAGCCATGTACTGATCGTGGCCAGGTTGTAGCGACGATGGTCTTTGCGTGAGATGAGATCGGGCGACTGCCCCCGGGCGTTGTCGCCCCAGGCCTGATGGGCCAGGAAGGCGATGTGGCTGGGGCGGTAGCCATAGCGTTGCCCCATCTCAATCACACCCGAGCTCTCGAGGCGCTGGAGCGGACGTCGCTCTGGGATGGAGGGGGAGCCGCCGTAGACCAACCCAAAATAAGTGGTGACTGAGGGAGGGTTCAAGGAACCTGAACGACGAGGGGGATTGAGTTCAGAGCATCCGGTCTCGCATGAACTCCAGCCAGGAGATATGTCGTTCCGTGTCTTGTGCGACCAGGCCGAGAAGGAGGTTCCAGAGCCTCGACTCTTCGTCTGGTTCGAGCCTGCTGCGCAGTGCCGCAAGCTCCAAGCGTTCGTCGCCTTCCCAGGCGATTAGCTGCTCCAACGTATCAAGGATGCGTTGGCGAACCATTTCATCGGCGACGTGAACGCCTTGGAGGATCGGCATTCCGGAAGCCTTGAGGCCGTCTGTTGCGAATACAGTCTCATCCAGGTCGCCGAAGATCATCTGGTGGCGTTGTTCATCGGCCAGGATGAAGCGCGCCAGATACCGCATGGACGGTGCGGGAAGCTCTTCGCACAGTGCCTGGTAGACGCCGAGTAGGTCGTCTTCCCGGGCGGCGTGCGCGCGCAGGTACTTCGACAACTCCCGCGGGGCATGGGCCGCTTGTTCGATAGGTGTCATCGGATTACGAGGTTTGGGATGTGTGATCGTGGCGATGGAGCTCGGTGGTCACGATATTGACCATTGGCGGGCCGTCCAGAACGGGACGTCAGTTCTCGAGGGCAATTTCAGCTCGAGTGGAATCAGTAGGGACTCCTGGAGATCGCTGACGGAGGCGCTGTCGGTCATTTCGAGGATCAGATTGGCCAGTTGTGGCCGGGCGATCCACCAGCACCGAGTGAGCAGGCGGTGACGACTCAGTTGTGACACGGCATCCGCGATCGTCTCTACTCGTGTGCCAAGCGATTGGTCCAAGCCCAGACGGGAACGGCAACGCCATCTGCCTCCCTACGATCGGTCAGCGTTCCGGTCAGGAAGGCCGCACACTCGTCCGCCAATCCATCCTCTTTGCGGTTGCGCCCCCGCCTTCTCATTGTCTAGTTCTCCAGGGTGCGCTTTACGGCGGCCTGGGTCTCGTCGAAGGCCAGCGCGAGGTCATGCAAAAGCTTCTCCAGGTTTGCCTGAAGGGTTTGCAGACTCGAACAGGAATCTCCCCTGGCGTCGGATAGCTTGGAATGAGCGGCGAGATACGCGTTCTGCGCGGCGTCAAGGTACTTTCGGACTTCGTCCCGTAGGTCCAGATTGGCCAGGTCGAGCTGCACAACCAGCTCGTCGATCTTGCCTCGCCATCCGTCAAGTGTCCGGCCTATTCGCTCGAAGACATCCGACTTCGCCTCAGTTGTCTCGTGTTTGATCTGATCCTCGATCGATGTGGTCTCTGTCATGAGATCCTCCCTCAGATTGTCTTTCGTCAAACTGAGCCAGTCGGGCAGGATCCACCAGGGCCAAACGTCCCGAGTGGCAGGGCAAGGCGTCGAATGCCCCTCAGAGGGATGTAGCCGAGTGGCGGGGTGATCGGAGAAGTTCAATGCGCGAGGGCAGTCCGCTCACCTCGACGACTCCGTGGTCTACCTGCACATCGACTCTGGCACCGGCGAGAGGAATACCTTCGACTCGTAAGGATCCGATCTCTTCTGGGATCATCGGTGCGAGCCATGCCTTGCCTTGGGGGATACGCGGTTCCAGTCGCAACAATGTTCGCAAGCACAAGAGCGGGGACGCCGCGGACCACGCCTGCGGCGAGCAGGAGGTGGGATATCCGACGGGGACGCGTGCGATGTCCCGTCCCAGTCCGCTGAAGAGCTCGGGGAGTCGACCACCCTGTGCCATTGCCGCGTCGAAGAGGGAAAGCACAAGTCGCTGGGCTCCCTCTTCGAAGCCGTACCGAGCGAGCCCAGCCGCAACGATCGCAGTGTCATGGGGCCATACCGAGCCACAGTGGTAGCTGATGGGGTTATATCCCACCATTGATGTCGCGAGGGTGCGCACACCCCATCCACTGAACATCTCCTCGCCGAGGAGATGGCGTGCCACAGCCTGGGCCTTGTCATCGTCAACGATGCCCGTCCAGAGACAATGTCCAATATTCGAGGTCAACGAGTCAATGGGTGCCTTATCGCGATCGAGGCCGATCGCAAACCACTGGCGGTCCTCGAGCCAGAAATCACGGTTGAACGACGCCTTGAGAGCTGCGGCCTTGGTCCGGTACTTTTCGACGAGCTCGTCTTGACCTGCCTCAGAGGCGAACCGCGATCGCGCCAGATATGCGGCATAGACGTATGCCTGGACCTCACAGAGCGCGATCGGTGCCTGGGCCACTCGTCCATCCGCGTAGCGGATGCCGTCCCAGCTGTCCTTCCAGCCCTGATTGGCGAGCCCACGATCGCTGGTGCGGTGGTATTCGACATAGCCGTCGCCATCGACGTCGCCAAAATCTTCGATCCATGCCATCGCCCGGTCCATGTTGGGCATCAACTCTTCAACCTGGTCGCCTCCGATTCCCCATCGACGAAGCTCGCCCAGCAGCATGACGAACAAGGGGGTGGCATCGGCTGTGCCGTAGTAGATGCTTCCGCCACCGAGGGAGAGCGACGGTGCGTCCCCAAATCGCATTTCATGAAGGATGCGACCGGGTTCCTCTTCGTGGGCAGGGTCGACATCTTTGCCTTGGAAGCGGGCCAGGGTCTGGAGTACCCCAAGAGCGAGGTCGGGATCGACGATCAGGGCCGACCAGGCCGACAGGAGGGAGTCGCGGCCGAACACGGTCATGAACCATGGCGCACCCGCAGCCACGACGACTCGTTCTGGGAAATCCGGATCAAAGATCCGTAACGCACCGAGATCTTCGGCACTCTGGGCGATGACGGTGCGCAATCCATCGTGGTCGGTGACGATGTGGGGAACGCTCTTGCGCCAGTGGGCCAGTCGTTCGGTCGGAGCGGCCCGTTCGATGGGCTGTCCGCAGCGAAACCGCGGCGTAATCGCGTTGGATTCGATCATCGGAATGATCTCCACACAGGCCGCCCAGGATCCCCTTGCCGGAACCATCACCTCGACGCGGACATGACGATCGGTCAGTGTGAACGCGGGGGGACGCCGTACCCCGGCGTCGGCGCGGTCGTGCCCCCCAGGGGTCTCCTGGTCTTCATTGAACACCAGCCGCACCCCGCGACTGACCATGCCACGGCTATAGGAGATGTCCAGCTCATTGGCATTGACGGAACGGGTGAACTCGCCTTCGGGGGGTCCAGCCCGTCCTTCCTTGACGGCAAAAAGGTCGGCAAAGTCGGCATCGAGGAACCCTTCGAGAACACATAGGGAGGCCTCTTCGCCGTAGTTGTGGATCGCAATGTCCTCACGCATGCCCTGGCCGACGTAACGGCTACGGAAAATCATCAATGTCGAGTCAGCTCTGCCGGGAGATGGCCTGGTGCGAGCGACGAAGGTTGCCGAGTACGGCTCCGAATTGATCGCTGCGAGGGGTTCGAGTGGCGCTCCGTTGATCAGGAGCTCGAATCTCGAGATGACACGCTTGTCGCGTACGAACAGGCCCTGGGCAGAGCCTGGAACGATGTCGCCCGTGCGATTTGAGATAGCGAAGGTCGACTCGTCGACGAGCGTGATCGCCCCGCTTGCGCTGTCCAAGGCCGCGACCCGCCCTGTGTAGGTCCAGGGAGATGTCACAGGCCGGAGCGTATAGGAAGCGCGCCGACGCCTCGTGCACTCATTACCCCGGTCGTGATTCCTCCGGTCATTCCTGCGTGGGAGAGGCCTCGGCGACCAGGGCCAGATGGCTCTAGCGTCTCGACGTCATGCCAGGGACGATGAGGGTGGTGCCCGAGCGTGATAGTCGTTTCGACGAGACATTCGAGGCGTTGATCTTCGACTGGGATGGGACAGCAGTGCCAGATCGAGAGGCGGATGCGACAGCGCTGCGGGCTCGAATGGGATCGTGCTGCACGGCGGGCTTGAACCTGTTTGTCGTGAGCGGTACCAACATGGAGAACATCGACCGCCAGCTCAGGGCACGACCGGCGGGTCCGGGACGGCTGTTTCTGTGCTGCAACCGAGGATCCGAGATCTTCGAGGTGTCCACGGACGGACCTGTTCTAAACAACCGGCGGACCGCCAGCCCGGAGGAGGATCGCGCACTCGACCGGGCAGCTGAGCTGGTGGTGTGCCATCTCGCGGAGGTTGGGCTCGAGACGAAACTCATAGCGGATCGGCTCAATCGTCGGAAGATCGACCTCATCCCCTTCGCTGGCTGGTCCGACCCGAAGAAGGCCGACATCGCGTCCCTCGCCGATGCAGTCAGGTCGCGTCTGGCGGCTGTCGGTGTCGCTGACCTGGCCGGAGTCGTCGCTATCGCCAATGAGGCCGCCCGGACCGCCGGACTCGTCAACCCGAGGATTACGAGCGATGTAAAGCATGTGGAGATCGGCCTGACCGATAAGTCCGACTCCGCCCGCTTCGCGGCGGCCTGGCTGGCCGATCGGGGTATCACGGGTGCCCTCGTGCTGATCGGGGGTGACGAGTTCGGATCCGCCGGGGGAGTGGCGGGCAGTGACTCGCTGATGATGGTGGGCGAACTTGCTCGCGCCACCGTCGTCTCCGTGGGAGCAGAGCCAGGAGGTGTCAATGACCCGGTGGTGCATGTGGGCGGAGGTCCGGAGCGTTTTGCAGCGCTTCTCGACGAGCAACTGGCGCGCCGGGAGGCACGCCGGACGCCTCGGATCGACGCCGATCCGGCCTGGGTCGTCCCGTTGCCCACCGGACGTGCGAAGGAGCGCGTCGCCGAATCCCTCGGCACGCTCGGTAATGGGTTCGTGGCCACACGGGCGACCCGTGAAGAGGGCGGTCCCGGGACCTCCCCTCTCCTACTTGCGAACGGGGCCTACACCGACGACGGCCACATGCTTCCGGGGCCGAACTGGACCGGGTTGGACCTGCACGAAGAACACAGCGTCCAGCGGTCACTTGACCTGCGCACCGGGACGCTGGCCCGTTTCGGGAGCGCGGCGAGCGGGTTTCGGTCATTACGGTTCATCTCAGCGACTCAGCCTTACGCCATGGCGATGCGAGCAGAGGGTCCGGCTGGGAGCCTCGCGCCGGGGGAGCCACTGCGGGGGCCGGCGTCGAAGGATGTGGAGTTCGAGAGCGCCGATCGTGACGGGGTGCGAGTCGGGCGGACAAGGGGACCCGGCAGGGAGATCGCCGTGGCCGCCCGCGACCGCATCGGGACCGCCGAGAGCCATCGAATGGTGGAGCGTCTAGCCGGTTGGTCCACCACCGGCACGGGAGAGGACGCGCGCCCAGATGCCATAGAGCGACTCGAGGCGGCCGACGCCACGGGCTTCGATGCGCTGCTGGCTGCGCACCGCCAGGAATGGACCCTGCGCTGGAAGGATGCCGAAGTCATCATCGAAGGGGATCCGGCATCCCAGCTGGCGGCGCGCTTCGCCGTGTTTCATCTCCTCTCTGCGGCCCCCGAGTCGGAGGAAGCCGCGGTCGGGGCGAGGGGCCTCACCGGGGAGGCATACGCAGGCCATGTCTTTTGGGACGCGGACGTCTTCGTGCTCCCCGCTATGGCGGCTCTCCGCCCTGCCGCAGCCCGGGCCATGCTCGAGTACCGCATCCGCCGACTCCCTGCTGCACGGAGGGCAGCCGAGAGCCTAGGGCTTCGAGGTGCCCGCTTCCCCTGGGAGTCGGCTGGCGACGGAAGTGACGTCACCCCCCGTTCGGTGCGAGGACGTGGCGGCAAGGTCACCCCGATCACCACTGGCCCCCACGAAGAGCACATCGTGGCCGACGTCGCGTGGGCGGCCGCCCACTACGCCGCGTGGACAGGAGACGAGGACTTCCTGGCCGGCGCGGGCCGTGATCTGGTCATCGAGACAGCCCGTTTCTGGGCCAGTCGCATCAGGACCGATGCCGATGGCCACGGTCACCTCGACGGGGTTGAAGGCCCCGACGAGTACCACGAAGTGGTCGACGACAATGCCTTCACCAACGTCATGGCCCGCTGGAATTTGAAGGAGGGCGCCAAGCTGCTGCTCGGGGCCGACCCGAGCTCGCCCGAAGCACTCGGCTGGCTGGCGCTGGCCGCCGGTCTCGTTGACGGGTGGAGTGCCAGCCGGGGTCTCTATGAGCAGTTCAAGGGATACTTCGCGCTGGAGCCGCTCCGCATGTCGGAGGTCGCCCCGCCGCCCACGGCTGTCGATGTCCTACTGGGCGCCGAGCGAGTCGCTGGCTCCCAACTGATCAAGCAGGCCGATGTCCTGATGCTGCATCACCTGGTGCCAGATGAAATGGCTGCCGGGTCGCTGGGCCCCTGCCTCGCCTTCTATGAACCGAGGACCGCGCATGGGAGCTCGCTGTCCCCGGCCATCTCGGCCTCACTGTTGGCCCGTTCGGGGGAGCCCGAGCGGGCCCTCGAGCTGTTCCGGCTGGCTGCTCTTCTCGACCTTGACGACCTCACCGGCACGACGGCGGGGGGACTACACCTGGCCACGATGGGCGGAGTGTGGCAGGCCCTGGCTTTTGGCTTCCTCGGCATCAGCCCCGACCGCTCGAAGGGGGGCGCGCTGTACTTGCCGTCGATCCCAGCCTTCCCGATTCATGGACCTCCCTCGGCCTTTCCTTCCGTATGCACGGATATCGGGTCAGTGTCCGCGCTGATCACGACAAGGTGGACATCTCTTGTGAGGCGCCGCTCTTGGTGCGTGTTGGCGATGCCGCGCTCGCCGCATGCGGGCCGCCCGGCGCCTCGTTCCGGCTGGTGCCGGGAAGCACGAGGAGACGTCGATGAGCGTCATTATGGTTGCGCTCGATACCACCCCCGTCGCGCCCGTCGTGCTCGAGACGGCGATTGAGTTCGGCCGGTTGACAGGGATCGATGTGATCGCCCTCCACGTCCGAAGTAGCGCGTCCGATGACATCGGGATAGTGGAGGCGCTGGCCGCTCGGAGCGGCGTTCCGCTCCGTGTCGTCGAAGGTCGTGCGAGGTCCGCGCTGCGCGACGTGCTCGGTGCTCCCGAAGTGCTCGCCGCTGTCATCGGCGCTCGGGCCACGGTTGCCGGCCGACGGCCGGTCGGACGCATCGCCCTCCATGTCCTCGAGCAGATCGACAAGCCCGTTCTCGTCGTGCCGCCCGACGTCGCGTCACCCGTCACCTTCCGGCGGCTCTTGGTACCGCTTGAAGGTGACGAGGAGTCGTCCCGCCAGGTGCTCGAGCAGTTGGGGCTTCTTATGACCGCTGACCTCGAGATCATCGTCCTCCACGTGTTTACCCATGGCACGTCGCCCGCCATGCTGGATCGCCCTGTCCGCGACCTCGAAATCTGGGGCAATGAGTTTCTCTCCCGCCATTACCCCCAGGCCGCCTCCATTGAGCTCAGACAGGGCGCAGTGGCGAGGAGGGTGGCAGAGGTGTCCGGAGAGCACGGTGCCGATCTCGTGGTTCTGAGCTGGTCCCGCAATACTTCCGCGGGTCGGGCGGCGGTCGTACAAGGGGTGCTCGGCGCGTCGGCGGTGGCCGTGTTGCTGTTTCCGGTGAAGCGCGTGTCGGAGTAGGTCTGAGGGACCAATGGCCCTACCTGACTTATATCTCCCGGGCCACCGTGGTGGAAGGCCCGAGACAAATCGCAGAAAGGGAAACGATGACCATGGTGCGCAATCCGCTTCCGCCTGCGCTTCCTCAGCCCAGGCCATCGAGGCGGCTGCGGATCGGCATGGTGGCACCGGCGTGGTTGCCTGTGCCCCCCGTCGGCTACGGCGGGATCGAAAGGGTGGTGTCGGTTCTCACGGAAGGTCTGGTCGCGGCGGGCCATGATGTGACCTTGTTCGCGGCCGCTGGGTCGCAGACGGACGCTCGTCTGGTGACCCCCCTCGAGTCCCCACCACCACTCGGGGATCTGGCCTCCATGACGGATGACCTCGTTCATTGCACTACTGCGTTTCTCCGCGCCGATGAGTTCGACATCATCCATGACCACACGGGAATGGGACCGGCGCTCGGGGCCCTCCTCAATGGCTGCACTCCCGTCGTGCACACCCTCCACGGCCCATGGACGGAGCCTGCTCGGCGCCTGCTGGCTCTCACGGACGAGCGGGTGCACGTCGTGGCGATAAGCCGCGCCCAGCGAGCCGACAATCCCCTGCTGCACTGTGCCGGCGTGGTGTACAACGGCATTGATCTCGCGGCGCATCCGTTTCATCGGGACAAAGAAGACTTCTTGGTATTCGTGGGCCGGATCAGTGCGGAGAAGCGGCCCGAGGTGGCGATCGAGGTGGCTCGCCGAGCAAAACTGCCTCTGGTCATGGCGATCAAGCGAACCGAACCGTCAGAGCGGACCTACTTCGATGAAGTCGTCGCCCCTTGCCTCGGCGACGACGTGGTCGTCCTCGATCAGCCGCCCCACGCGGTGAAAGTCGACCTGATGGGGCGTGCCCGAGCGCTGGTCTTTCCCATCGACTGGCCCGAGCCGTTCGGTCTGGTGATGACCGAGGCCATGGCGTGTGGAACTCCGGTCATCGCGCGCCCGCTCGGTGCTGCCCCTGAAGTCGTGCGTGACGGCGTCACTGGCTTTCTGTGTTCCACGACGGGCGAGATGGTCGACGCTGTGTCGGCCGCCAGTGACCTCAGCCCGGAGGACTGCCGACTCCGGGTCGAGAAGCTCTTTGCGGCCCCGGCGATGGTGGCCGGCTATGAATCGGTGTACCGCTCCGTGTTGATCAGCTCCCGCCGGAGTCACCATGAGAGGCCACGACGGCGCATTCCCGAGTTGGCCTGATGGTGGCCCCATGTGCGGTCATGTCTCAGTACTCCGTCTACGCAATTGCGTGGAGAATCGAAAAGGAAGGTGATCATGGTGACAGGTGAGAGCAATGGGAAGCATGTCTGTGATCTGCTCTGCCCGATAAGGCATTTGATGCGAGGCGTACCGCCGTTTGTGGACCCCGAAGACACCTTGCGCGTCACGGCGCAGTCAATGGCGGGGCAGAAGACCGGAGCGGCGATAGTTCTTGGCCCAGACGGGCCGACGAGCATCGTGACTGAGCGGGATATTGTGAGAGCGCTGGCCAATCAAGCAGACCCCGATACGGTCTGGGCGGCCGATGTGGCGTCAAGCGATTTGGCCGTGATCGACCCGGATACGACCGTCGCGGAGGCAATCGAAATTATGGCGACGAAACAGATCCGCCAAGTTCCGGTGAAATCGAACGGCGAGGTGACGGGGATGGTCGTGGCCGAGGACATCCTCGACCTCCTGGGGTCGGCCGTATTGCGCACCCGGGTGACCTGAGCCGCAGACGGCTTGGTAAGCCTGAGCGCCGTGTGTCGCCAATCGCGTGGACGGAGAATCATCAACCTGAACGAGTACATGGCGCAACAAGAGGAATGACGGCTCGACGGGCGAGACTCGCGGCCGTCGGTGCGGTGGTGCCAGCGCTGTTCTCTTTCGCCATGGTCCTAGCGGCGAGCCGACAACAGGTTCTTCGCCATGAACAAGTCCACGCGGAGTGGGCTACATGCTGACTGGAGAGCACCCAGTCCGCTCAACGTGACAGCGCGGCGGCCATCCCCGACGACTGAGGTTGGCATGGGCCGGGGGAGTACTTAGTCGCCGGGATGGTTGTTGTCGGCCTGGGGCGCAAACCTCCGCCCGGAAACGACATCGGGTCGAACGGAGAGCACGATGTCGCCGGGCGTGGGAACGAGAGGATGTGGGAGTCGGTTTGGGTCATTCACTGTGCTTGTTTCCGCCATTGAGGCCAGGCCACGGACGAGAACGCTCCACGCGCGGCCGGTGGCCGGATCGCGCTCGTCGATTTCGAAGGCGACCAGGCGGCCTATCGCCAAGTCGGCGAGCGTTCCGGCGCCGATCCGAATCAGGATCTGATGTTCCTGCACGGCAAAGTTCACCGGTACGACGAGAGGGGCACCTGCTCCGCTCACCGCCAACCTACCGATCGCCCCCTCATTGGCGGCGACCGCGAGCAGTTGATGGCACTCGGCTTCCATCAGAACCTCGGACCCTCGCTGGTCAATCCACATGACCCACTGGCCTCATCTCGACCCGGTCAGACCCCGTGCGCCCACACCGGACCGGTCCAACTGGGAATCTCCGGAAAGGTCGGTATGGACGCACAGTTACCCTTACGCCTGCGCGAGAAGTTCTCTCGCCCGTCGAAGGGAGGGATCGAACACGACTTCATGTGGGACCGGCGGCAACAGGTAAGAAGGAATCGGTCGATTCGTTTGCTTGCGATGAAGATACTCGCTACGAAGCCGCATTGTTCAGTCCTCCAAGAGTGTCGTTTCAGAGCGTGGGCATTTCATGTTCGTAGGTTCCAGTCTTTCGGATGATTTGGTGTGTCAGCAGGGCCATAGGTCCCAAGGTAAACGCGCTTTTGAGGAACCGAAGGATCGGGTGAAGCCAGAGGGGCAGAGGTTGGAGTGGGGACGTTCAGCCCTGGGTCACCCGGTCCCGGGATGAAGAATCCTTCGAAGAGATTGAGTGATTGGGTTCACGATCGCCGAGGGCAAGATCGTCGAGATCAGCGCCATCTCTTATCCGCTCCGCCTCCCGACGATCGGCCGGCCCTCGTCGCCGATAGCTATTCCCTACAGATACCCGGCAAACCATCCCCCCACCGCGGAGATCCCGTCATGGCTTTCCTTGACTCTCAGATTGCACAACGTTTCCGGGCGGGTCCGAGCGAGGACGCCGCCAGCGGACCACGGCTTTGCGGAGCTCGTCGGCGGCGAGGAGTGCCACCCCGAAGCTGCTCACGATGAGCCAGTCCGTCAGGGTCAAGCCAGTCGTCCCGAAGACGTGTTGGAGGATCGGTATGTAGCTGATGCAGCTGACCAAGGCGAGGCCGATCCCTCCGGCGACAAGGAGCCTGAGGTTGGTGAACACGCCGATGGTGAGGATGCTCTCGTCGTCGCTGCGGACGGTTTGGGCGTTGAAGAATTGGCTGACGACGATTCCGACCTGAACCATGGTGCGTGCTTCACGGTAGGTGTGATTCGAGTCGGTGAAATGGCTGTAGCCGAGATGAGCGGAATGGATGCGCCAGAAGAACGCGAGACACACGCCGACGGCTTGGATAGCCCCGAGGAACATGAAACGTCTAACGACCTGCCCGGAAAGAAGTCGTTCCCTAACGGGTCGGGGCAGCCGGGTCATGACGCTCGGGTCGGGTGGTTCGGAGCCGAGGGCAAGGGCGGGAAGGATGTCGGAGCCGAGGTCGATGCTGAGGACTTGGAGCGCGCTGAGCGGCACGAGCGGGAAGCCGACCGCGGCGGCGAGAAGGATGGGGGCGAGCTCGGCGAGGTTGTGGCTGAAGATGTAGACGAGGAATTTGCGGATGTTGGCGTAGACGGCCCGGCCGAGCTCGACTGAGGCGGCGATTGACGCGAACGAGTCGTCGAGAAGGACCATGACGGCGGCTTCGCGGGCAACGTCGGTTCCGGTGACTCCCATGGCCACGCCTATGTCAGCTTGCTTGAGGGCGGGGGCGTCGTTGACGCCGTCTCCGGTGGCCGCGACGACCTGACCGAGGTGCTGCAGGGCGGCAACCACCCGAAGTTTGTGTTCGGGTCGGACTCGGGCGAAGACCACCTCCGGGTTCGTGGCGAGCGCCTCGACGAGCTGGTCGTCGCTCATGGCGTCGAGTTGGGGTCCGCTGATAATTCCGGGATCGGCGCCGGTGACGATGCCGACTTGCCTGGCGATGGTTTCGGCGGTGACGCCGTAGTCGCCGGTGTCCATGATGATGCGGATGCCGGCGCGGCGGCAGGCGGCGACGGCATCGATCACCTCGGGACGGGGTGGGTCCATCATGCCGATGAGCCCGAGGAAGGTCAGATCATGCTCGGCCGTGTTCTGGTCGGGTTTGTCGGTGTCGAGGCGACGGTAGGCGACGGCAATCACTCGGAGGGCGTCGCGGGCCAGTTGATCGTTGGCATCGGTGATTTGCCGGCCGTGGTCGTCGGTGAGGGGGGCGTCGGTGCCGTCCCAGGAAACGACGGTGCACCGGCTGAGCAGTTCCAGCGGAGAGCCTTTGACGTAGGAAACAAATCCTGCCGGGCTGCGGTGAAGGGTGGTCATCAGCTTGCGTTCTGAGTCGAAGGGGAATTCACCGACGCGGGGAGTATTGCGGTTTGCGACTCCGACGTCGATGCCGGCTTTGGTCGCGACGACGACGATGGCACCTTCGGTGGTGTCACCGAGGATTCTCCATTCGAGGTGGTTCGTCGGGTCGGGCGCGAGTACCCTAGCGTCGCAGCATTGGGCGCCCACACGCAGGAGGTCGGCGACCTGCGCGGGCTCGCTGACGTGGCCTTGCGGGTCGTAGCCGACCCCGGTGACCGTGTGGCGCCGGCCGGATTCCCATACGGCGGTGACGGTCATCTCGGCTTCGGTCAGGGTCCCGGTCTTGTCGGTGCAGATGACGGTGGTCGATCCGAGGGTTTCCACCGCGGCGAGGCGTTTGATCAGGGCGTGACGGGTGGCCATGCGTCGCACCGCAATCGCCAGCGAGACCGAGAGGGTGGCGGGAAGGCCTTCTGGTACCAACGCAACCATGACGCCGAGCGCGAAAACGAAGTTATCGACCACTCGGGCGCTCGTTGTAGTGGCGCGTAGGGCGAAGACCACTGCGGCAAGAGCGATCGCCACGACCGACACCTGCTTGGCCATCCGGTTGACCTTGAGCTGCAGGGGGCTGGCGACATCGGAGACCTGGGTGGTCATCTGATAGATCCGGCCGAATTCGGTGTGAGCTCCGGTGGCGAACGCCACCGCCGTCGCCGTCCCCTCGACCACCGAAGTTCCCATGAAGACCAGGTTGGCGGCCTCCGTCGTGGCCGTGCCGGACGGGGCCGCGTCTGCCGTTCTGTGCACCGGAGCGCTCTCGCCGGTCAAAGCGACGTCATCGACGGTGAGACCGTTCGCTTCAACGAGGCGGCCATCGCAACAAACGTCATCACCGGCTTCAAGGACGAACACGTCTCCGCGCACCAACTCGCGGGCGGGAACGTCGACCGTCTCGCCGTCACGTCTTACTCTGGCCGAGTGCGGGACCAGCGCCTCGAGCGCCTCCGCGGTCTTCTCGGCCGAGTACTCCTGGAAGAACCCGATAGCGGCGTTGAGGAGCACCACGCATAAAATGGCGATCGCCAACTCCAGGTTTCCCGCGTCCCGAGGCGATTGGACCAGGTACGACCCGAAGGTGACGACTGAAGCGGCAAGTAGCATGATCGCGAACAGATTGGTGAACTGCGCCAGGACCTTCCCGATGATCGGCGGCCGCTTCGCTGTAGGAAGCTCGTTGGGACCAGACGACGCCAACCGGGCCGTTGCCGTCGCAGCGTTCAAACCGCGAGGGGAGCTGTCCAACGACGTATAGACGGCCTCCGCCGATAAAGTCGGCAAGTCAACCGCCGCGAAGTCAGGCGCTTCCCGGTCAGGTTCCCCGTCAGTTGGAGCAGGGAGCGGGACGAGAGGCACCTTAGGCGGCTGCATGCGTGATAGGCGTCTCGCTAAAGCGCCGGCCGGGGGTCAGGCACGTGCCAGTGGGCGTCACCATGCCGCCACCTTTGCCAGCTAAGGCGCCATAGACGACGGGCCAGGCCCGATGACAGCCGCCCGACCTGTGATCTGAACAAGCCGGCACGACGCAGCGGCCCTGGGGTCTCAACCTCCGGACTGAGGGAGCTGGACGCGGATCAAAGTTCGCGCGCGTGGATGATACGGATGCCCTGGATTCCATCGCCGGACGCATCGGGGGACCGTATCTCAGTACCGAGGCTCGCTCGCGGCTCATGAGCCGCATTCCCTCTGCATATCAACGGAGTGCGAAGTACTTGTGATACTGGCACATCATTCCGAAGGTGACGGGAAAATCGTCGAGCGGATCTCTTTAATCGTCGCGTCGAGGTCGTCTATAACCTCTTGAATCTTGGCTGTTACGTCAGCATCAGTCGAGCGCTTTACTGCGCTTGCCAAAACCATGCTGTTGGCGGAGATACGGAGAATCACCGAGTTGTTGAGCTCACGCCCGATGCGATCACGCTCGGTGAGAACTTCCTGATTGATGCGTGCAGTCGCCAGCTCCGTTTCCGCCACGACCTGATCCGTTACGTCCTCGACGCAATGGATGATGTAGATAAGTTCGCCCGCCGAATCCAAAAGGGGCGAGTTGACCGGGCTCCAATAACGCACTTCGAAACCGCCGCCCTGGTTGCGTGGTCTCCGGATGTCGTAATGCTGAATATCCATGGTGTTAGCTATTCGATCGCGAGCAACCTGAGCCAGAGACGCACCGAGCTTGGCAACGCCGTCGGCAGATGGATCGTCGGGATTGTCGGGGAAGATTTCAAAGAGATGTCGTCCCACAATCTCTGACCGCTCAGTCATGGTTGCGAGGAGATAGGCGTCACTCACTGCGGCGATATGCAGTTGGGGGTCCAGCACCAGATAACAGCCCGGCGCGGCCTCGAAGAGGGCTCTGAAGTCAGGAAGTGGAGTCGCAGATTTCGGACCAGCCCCGTGGTTGTCACTTTCTACACTTGCCACCACAGGTTTCAACATATGTTCAATGGGAGGTTCCGAGCAATAGGGATTGCTCGAGGAGGAAAGGATTGGCGAGTTGTTCACCTTGGGAAATTCTCCGGCGTCGAGCTGGGCTGGGAACGCGAGATTTCTGGCGATTTGATTCCGAGATCAGACCCTCGTCACGTGAGACCACGGTGGGCGGCCGCTTCCTGGAAGAAAGTGTGGTTTCACCAGGAGTAGTGTCATGTGAGTCCGGACAGATGCAAGTTCACCCGGTTGCGACTGGCTTACTTCAGCTTGGAGAGTGGCTGGTGACGACAAGATCGACAATCGGCATACTTCCAAGGTCTGCGACCTATGCCCGGGGATAGGCGGGCGCGCGTTATAGCGGCAGTGGAAGCCAAGAGTCGAGGGGAGTGGTCGCCCGCTCGCCTGTGCGAGGTCACCCCGGAGATTGTCGGCGTGACGGGCGCCGGCGCCATGCTGATGTCGGGCGACTTGTCACAAGGGTCTCTACTGCACGTCCAACAGTGTGACCAACCTGATCGACGAGCTCCAGTTCACGCTCGGTGAGGGGCCGTGTATCGACGCATACCACCACGACAAGGTGGTCCTCGAACCCGATCTGGCCCACCCTGTCACGCCTCGCTGGTTTGCGTTTACACCGGAGGCGCTGGAGGCGGGCGTCCGGGCCATATTCAGCTTTCCGCTGAGGGAGGGTGCGGCCCGGCTCGGTGCCCTGCATCTCTACCAGGATCAACCCGGTCACTTGAGTGACGATCAGCATGCCGACGCCCTGGTAATGGCTGAGATAATTGCAAGACGGGTCATCGACACGCAAGCGGGTGCTCCGCCCGGCAAGGTGGCGGAAGACCTGGAGGTGACGGCAGACTTTCATTCGATCGTGCACAATGCGGCGGGCATCCTCTCGGTTCAGCTCGGAGTGAGCGTCACCGAGGCGCTTGTACGCCTGAGAGCCTACGCCTTTAGTGAAAATCGCCTGGTCAGAGACGTGGCAGACGACGTTGTGCACAGGAGGTTGCAACTGTCATGATCCCAGAGGAGCGTAAGATTCGACGGCCAAGAACCGCACGCGCTGGCTACAGGACAGGCAACGAGGGCGAACGCCCAGGAGGCATAGTGGAGACGTCTCGAGATCAGAACATCATTCACTATTTGGTCGACATCGCAGACAATCTGGTCGAGGATTTCGATGTGGTAGACCTGCTGACGGGACTGACACACCGCTGTGTTGACATGCTCGGTATATCCGCCGCCGGCGTCATGCTCGCCTCGCCACCTGGCGAGTTGAGGTTGGTGGCAACTTCGAGTGAGGCCATGCAACTGGTGGAGTTGTTCGAGCTGCAGGCTCACGAGGGCCCCAGTCTTGACGCGTACCACACCGGAGAGCCGGTCGAACACGAGATCCTGCGTGACGGATCTGGCCGTTGGCCACGATTCTCGATCGTGGCCCTCGAAGCCGGCTTTCAATCTGTGTTCGCCCTTCCCCTTCGATTGCGTGAAACCACCATCGGCGCTTTGAACCTCTTTAGCGTGGGCGAGTCCCCGATGGATGAGGCCGACGTCATCGTCGCTGGCGGATTCGCCGATCTGGCCACAATCAGCGTGATTCAGCACGGCGCCGCCAGCGAGGCTCAGCGCGTAAACGAGCAGCTCTCCCATGCCATCACGAGCCGTATCGTCATAGAGCAAGCGAAAGGCGTGATCTCTGAGCGAGCAAAGATCGACCTGACCGAGGCGTTCTCCCGCTTGCGGAACTACGCCCGCCGGCACAGCATTCGCCTCGCCGACGTCGCTCAGAGCGCCATCGACGGGACCCTCGATCCCGAGGCGTGGGCAGCGCCAGCCATGCGGGACCTCTGACGCTTCGCGACGGGTAGGGACGAAGATACCTTGCCCTTGCACACACAAACCCCCAATGGTAAACAGGGGTTTTTAAACGGTTGCGTTTCCGTCCCGGACCCCGGCGGTGCACCCTCACGGCCACCGAGGAGACTTTGCACTGTTCAGTCCTGGAGAGTTCTCGGACCACCATGCTGGTCCCAATAAAGCTGTCGAAGACGCCACAGTCCAGCTTTTGCAGCTCGCCGCGCACGACGTGTGGTCGGTGGCCTCGCCGGGGCCCGAGTTACGTGGGAGGACCTTCGATGAGGCGGTTCTCCATCGCGTTGGATCCAATGTGTCGAAGATCTTGTCGGAATCATCAAGTGCAGTGATTGAGCGAGCTTCTGTGATCGTTGACGGCGCGCCGGAACTTGAAAGCGCGGGTCAACGCGAGATCGACCACATCGCCACGTGTGGCTGGCCATACGCCAGCCCATGTCCCCGCTGTTACCCACTCGACCTCATCGCTGAAGCACATGATGCCCCATCGTTCAATTGAAGATCCCACCACGCTGCGTCGGATACTCGACGCGGTGCTGCTCATTGAGGGTGACCTCGACCTTTCGATCCTGTTGCGCCATGTCGTGGAGGAAGCTCGGTCCATGACCGGAGCTCGCTATGGCGCGCTCGGGGTCCTCAACGAGGACCGAACGGGCTTGGCCGAGTTCATCACGGTTGGTCTCGAGCCTCACGAAGTTACGCGGATTGGTGCCCTCCCGACCGGCAAGGGAGTGCTCGGAGTATTCATCGCTAATCCTGTTCCCCTGAGCCTTGCTCGCATCGACTCTCACCCCGAGACATCCGGATTCCCTCCGGGCCACCCGCCGATGACATCATTTTTGGGTGTCCCCATCAAGGTGCGCGATGAGATTTACGGCAATCTCTATCTGACTGACAAGGCTGGCTGGTCGGAGTTCACTCGTGATGACGAGCTCCTCGTGTGCTCGCTGGCTGTGGCTGCAGGGATCGCCATCGAGAACTCACGACTCCACCAGCGCGTCCAAGAAGTTGCGATATACGACGAACGGGACCGATTGGCGCGGGATCTCCACGATACGGTCATACAGCGACTGTTCGGGGCGGGTCTCAGATTGCAAGGGATTGCCGGTGCCGTCCGGGAGGCCGACATCGCTCGTCGAATGGGAACCGTCGTCACCGAAATTGACGAATCGATCACCCAACTCCGCTCAATCATCTACGCCCTGGGCTTAACCGGAGGGGAACAAGATATCCGGGCCAAGATCATCACACTCTTGCGGGATCTGGCCGAAGTGGTGGGTCTTGAGGTACACAGTTCATTTGATGGTGCCGTGGACTCGGCTATCTCCGATGAGATCGCCGAGCATCTTCTCATTATCGTTCGCGAAGCGGTCACCAACATCGGTCGTCATGCCCATGCCACCGAGGCCACGGTGCGGGTGAAGGTTGACGACGATTACTGCCAGCTCATCGTCGCTGACAACGGCCTTGGCTTTAGGTCAGGTAAGACCACTGGTGGTGGCTTGGGATTAGCAAATATGCGTCGCCGGGCTGAGAAGCTCCGCGGTAGTCTCGTTGTGGAAAGTGTTCCTAGTGGGGGGACCACTTTGACATGGCGGGTTCCGATTCACGAATGAGGACGAGCGATCTGGATTAGTTGTCAGGGTCAGGTCATGATTGTTTGATTGCGGGCGGCCCGTGTCGGGCATCATCAGCGCCAGCGAATTCGTCGGATTGCCCGTGAGAGAGGGGGATCGGAAGGCCGGTGACAGCTACTACGGACCGAGTCTCTTGCTGCTTGGTAGGTGTTGGCCGAACTGCAGAGGTTGTAGAGAACTAATTCGAAACTGGCCGTCAGTGAATGATGGTGATGGGACACGACACGTGATGCGCGCAGTAGTCGCTCACCGAACCAAGCAGCATGCCGGAGAACTCGCCACGCCCACGACTCCCGACAACGAGAAGGTCCGCTCCACGCGCCGATTCGACCAATGATGGCGCGGGATGGCCCTCGACGACCACGGGGTTGAACTTCACCCCTGGAAATGCACCTCGTACGTTGTGGATTGCGTCTTCAAGTATCTTGTGTGCATCCGATGCCGGGTCGTAGTTGTCAGGAAGCATAAAGGCAGTGCCGTACTGCGGCCACTCCCATGACATGACCACCTCGAGAGACGAGCCCGTGAGATGCGCCTGTTGTGTGGCCCATTGCAACGCGCCTAGCGAGCACTTTGAACCATCTATCCCCACCACTATCCGGTGATGCGATTGACCTTCCACCTTCGTCATGTATTCCTCCTCAGAGATGCGGTTCTGGTGATCTTCTTCACTCTTTGCCATACGGAATTGGAGTCATCAATCTCGGCCGAGGGCAGATCTTGAATCGGCCTCCGTGATGAGACATGATCCCAGTCTCGTTCAACTTACGAAGACGTCTTCGAGAGTTGAGACAACGACGGGGAGAGCCGCTGCGGGCGACTGGAGGTCTCAGGATCGAAATTACGGCTGACGGCGGCACGCCAGACGCTCAAGCTTCGCCACGTCGAGGATCTGGGTCATTTCGTTCCACCATGATGCGGGCGAAGATCGATGGACTTGACTGGTGCTGCCTCCGCTCCATTTCTTCGAGCGCGCCCAGCGCTCCATAGAGGCCGGTTACGGCGGAATCGAAACAGAGCCAGGTCTCGCCGTCGAACGATCCCCGCAGTTCAACAGGTAGTGCCTTGAGAAGCGCTCTTAGACGCGTGATCAACTCCGCGAGGCAGTCGGTCCTCGGCACGGCGTCTAACTCGGTGTCGCTCGCGGCCGCGGCAATCCGGGCCACTGTCTCCTCACGGCCCATTGCTCCAGCGGTCTTCAGATATCCCAAAGAGGTCGCTGCAATAACGGTGGGATCAGGCATGATCCTATGGAACAGGGCTTCGCCGCCCGGCGTTAGGGCCAAAGGTCCCGGGTCCCTGTTGCCTCGTCCGCGCCATGAATCGCCTTGACAAAGCGCCGCCGCTATTGCCTGGGCCAACAGCATGTTCAGCAGATTCGTAGTCCGTCCTGGCTAGGGACCTTCGGCCCTGTTGAAGTGGCCACGTTCGGACCAGGATCGTCGTTGGAGGAAAGGAGGTTCACATGCAAGCCAAAGTGGGAGATCGGATCGTGATCAGGGGTCACAATATCGATGAGCCTGATCGTGATTGCCAGGTGAAAGAGGTACACGGTGCCGACGGTGCTCCTCCGTATTTGGTTCGCTGGGAGGACAGTGAGCACGACACACTCTTTTTCCCAGGTTCCGACGCGACCGTCCAACCGTACAAACAAGCTGGTTAGCGGGGAGGGTCGCGCCTCGACCGCGCCGACGTTGACCTCGCCGGCGTTGGCCTCGCCAACGGTGAGCGAGCAATTCCATCTCCTCAAAACGAGTTCGGATCACTCGATGAGCACGATGCACAGTCAGGTTGACGGAGATGAAGCACCGCCATTGATGGTCCTCGCCATTTTTCGCTTGGATAAGGAGGCGGTCGTCCTTGCGTCGGAACGCTCTTGGTAATTAGGGCCGGGATGTCGCTCAGATGGTTACTTTCAATTTGCCGGGCACGTGCCAGAACGTGCTGGAGATGTCTTCGTAACAGACCTCCTCTCGGCCTGAATCGAAAGGGCGGGTGATTTGACAGCCACGACCGGATCACAAGGACCGGTCGGTCTGGTTCTGGTGGCGCAGGGCAAGGGTGACTGCATCTTCCCACTGCCGTGGGCTCCACAGGGAGGTTTCTGGACGTGAGGCCAAGTCGAGCTCGAGTGGGACGAGCACGGATTCTTGCAGCTCAGGAAGCGAGCTGCTCCAGTGCGTGAGATCGAGCACGATGTCCGCCAGTGCAGCCCTCGCCATCCACCAATTCCGAGCGAGTAGCCGGTGTCGAAAGGGTTGGCCGATGCTTTCGAGGATTAGCGCTTCGGTACCGTGAGCCAAAAGATTGGTCCAAGCCCAGACGGGAACCGGTAGCCCTTGCGTCTCCAACTGTTCTGCGAACGTTCCGCTCAAGAAGGCCGAGCACTCGGCCGCCATTGTACTCTCCGTGGTATCGCGTCGCCATCTCCACATCTGGCCCTCCCTTCATGCTGTCACTCACGTCACACCGCACAGGGCACGCGCCGTCCTGCCCCAATCTCGTCGTTCAATCGCCCGGCCAGATCGGCGGATTCTTCATATCAACGTTGTTGGCGGCTTCGTGCGGCAGCTCAGGGTTAGGCCCCAGCCTGCTTTTGCGCCGCGGCGAGGATGTCTCTTGCGCGCCGAAGAGACGGATCGAAGACAACTTCCTGTGGAATGGGTGGGAGTAAATACGATGGTGTCGACCATGGCCGCTGGTTGCGATGAAGAAACTTCGTCCGGAATCGCATTTCTTGGACCTCCAAATCTGACCGTTCTATGGCGTGGCTGGTGCATTCGCTACAGGCACAGTTTGTTGGGTGGATTTGGTATTCAGCAGGGCCGAAGGTCCCTGGGTGGAGAAAGCTGCGAGTGGCTTGACAGGATGCAGATGTCTGCCGCCTTAGGTGTCCTGGTCGGTAAAACTTGCTGCACGATCCTCCACGAAATGATGAAGACTGCAGTGACGGAGGAGGCCCTTCGGCCCTAGTAGACGCACGAACAGGCTCATAACGTTGCGTTCATGGACACCGTCGAGCGGTCAGTCGGCGACGGGCATGTTGACCGGGCGTCAATAGGGGCCGAACTTTCCGGGCTAGAAGCGCTCATGCGCCAAATGGAGACGCATCGTGAGCCAGACATCAGTGCGGTTAACCCGGCCCATCTTCCCGATGCCGTCAACCTGGTTCACTATCTGGCGCTTCGGCAGGGCGATTTCTCCCATTTGCAGCGTTGGTTGGGCGAACGTGGTCTTTCGTCACTCGGCAGATGTGAGCCTCACGTTCTGGCTACCGTCCAGAGCGTCCGCGCCGCGCTTGACGGAACGACATCCAGCTTCGCGCCGGCAATCCAGAGCTTTGAAGAGGGCCGTGTTGCCCTCGATCACAATACCGATGCTCTCTTTGGTCCTAGGCCCCCGGGCCGGGTGCCCCGCATCATGGTGACCCTTCCCACCGAGGCCGCCGATGACTATCCCTTTGTCAAGCATCTTGTGTCCTTGGGTATGGACGTCGCCAGGATCAATGGCGCCCATGACGACCCTGTTGTGTGGCAAAGCATGGCAGCCAACGTGCGCCGGGCGTCGGAGGCCGTTGGTCGACCGTGTCGGATATCGATGGATCTTCCAGGACCCAAGTTGCGAACTGGTTCGCTAAGTGAGGGGCCACAGATAGTGAAGGTGCGGCCCGAGCGAGATCTCCGGGGCGTCCCAATCACGCCAGCCGTGGCCAGAATCACCGCTTATCCTGTGGCTGGTACCGCCGGAACGGTGCTGTCCGTAGACCCATCGTGGATCAAGCGCCGCAAACTGGGTGACATGATCCGACTTGTCGACGCTCGGGGCTCGCGCCGGGGGCTACGGATAATCGGCATCGGCCCCGGGAGCTGCGAAGTGGAGATCTGGGACACAACCTATTTGGAAACTCATGCCGCGTTGTCGTGCCACGGTGACGTAACCCTCCTAGGTGATCTGCCCAGGATCCCCCAATCTCATCTGCTCTGCATCGGCGATACACTTGTGTTGACCCGTCGTCTCGACCCGGCCAAACCCTGGCGTCACGGTGAGGCCGGCTATGCCCGGATCGGGTGCACGCTGCCAGCTGCCTTCGAAGCCGCACAGATTGGCCAGCGGATCTTCCTAGACGACGGAAAGCTCACGGGCACCATCGAGCGCGTCACTTCTGACGAGCTCCATGTGCGGATTCTCTCCGCTGCAGCGAAAGGTTCGCGCTTACGCGCCGAGAAGGGGATCAACCTGCCCGACACGGATCTCGCTGCCGCCGCTGTGAGCGATGCCGACCTTCCATTGCTCGAAGTAGCGGCGGCGCATGCTGACATGGTTGCTGTGTCCTTTCTGCGCCACGAGAAGGACGTCGATGACATTCATGCGTACCTCAAGCGAGTACGAGGAGAACACCTCGGGCTCATCCTGAAGATCGAAACGACAGCGGCCTTCACTCGTCTGCCCGAGATCCTGCTTCATGCCATGCGTTCCTCGTTGGTCGGGGTCATGATTGCCCGAGGAGACCTGGCTGTCGAGGCAGGTTACGAACGGCTCGCCGAGGTGCAAGAGGAGATCCTTTGGCTGTGCGAAGCCGCCCATCTCCCGGTAATTTGGGCTACCGAGGTCCTGGACCAGCTAGCCCGCACCGGCAGGCCGTCCCGTGCCGAGGTCACCGATGCTGCGATGGCACAACGAGCCGAGTGCGTGATGCTCAACAAGGGGGCGCACATCGACACCGCCATCATTGTTCTCGACAACATTCTCCGACGAATGTCCCGCCATCAACGCAAGAAGACTCCCCTTTTGCAGCCCCTACTGAGCTGGTCTGAGAGCGCTGAACGGTAATCGGGCGACCTCCTTCGACGTTGCGTGCCCAGCTGGTAGAACACACATCTAAATGCTTTGGAGTTGCCACCCGGCGGGTTGCTTCTTTCGATATCGAGACGCGGTGAGGACTTCGGCATAGTAGAGCGCCTCAGCGCCGTGCTCAGGCTCATTGCCCTGCCGGCCCGGCATCGAGAGCGGACGCAGTATCCTTCCTCACCCCCAGAAATACGGAGCAAAGCGGCGCCAGGCCTGGTTTCTTCAGGCAAACGCTGATTGTTTGAGTGGTACTAAGCGAACCGCTTCGACGAATAGGTTCGACCGACGGCTTGGTTCGGAGATCTTGAAGTGGATTCTTCCTTGTGTAGTGGCCGCTAAACGGGATCAGTTATTTCCGCTGTGTTCGGCCAGACTGCGAATGCAGCATTGAGAGTTGCACGAATCTGGCAATATCGCTCGGTGACACGATGCCCACTAAGTGGCCAGCGTTGTCAATGACCAACGCTCTCCCATCCTGCGATGACTGCATTCTCTGCAGGAGCTCAGGAACCGGTTCATTCGCCGCACCAACTGGAACATCGGAAACTGGGCAGGCTGCGTCGATGAGGCGCGTTGTCGGCCGCTGGACTGCGGGAACATGACGAATCCTGCCCAGAGTGGTCAGGCCCTCCAGCCTTCCATTTGGTGCAACAAGAGGGTAGGAGCTGAATCGGTAGCGGTGAAGTTGGCCGTCCAGACAATTCTGCGACCGTCATCATCGAGGAGAATGTGATCGGATCGGGGGTCATGATGTCGCGGACATGGACGTTCGACAGCGAGGACCGCATGACCGCTGCACTTTCCTCGCTACGGGCTGCCGACAGGAGGAACCATCCCAAAAAGACGTACCATAACCCCACGAGTCCGACGGCGAAGAACTCGAGGATTCCGAGGATCACCAGCACGTAGCCGAACGCCTGTCCGGTGCGTGCCGCTGTGGTGGCAGCACGCACGCGGTTTCCGCCATGCTTCCAAAGGACAGCACGTAGCACCCGGCCGCCGTCGAGCGGCGCGGCAGGAATGAGGTTGAACACGCCCAGGAGCAGGTTGATCCAGGCCAACCAGCCCAAAGCGTTGACCATTATCCCCTGGTGGCTACCACCACGGGAGAGCAAGAATACGAGAGCGCCGAAAATTCCGGCGAGCCCCAAACTGGTGATGGGGCCCACAACCGCGATGCGGAAGTCCGCTCCGGGTGTCAGAGCCTCGCTCTCGAGTTCAGACACCCCCCCGAACAACCAAAGGGTGATGCGACGGACTTCGATCTTATTCTGCCGGGCCACGAGGGCGTGGGACACCTCGTGGAGCAACAAGGATGCGAAGAACACCACGGTGGTGAACATTCCGACAATCCAGTAGATGGCCGTCGTTTCGTGGGGACTGTACCCAGGCAAGACAAGGTCAGCAAGCTCCCACGCGACGAGCCAGAAGATGACGAGGATGCTCCAGTTGATGCCGACAGGAATCCCAGCGATCCTGCCGAGTCGTATGTTCTGTTCCATCATCCTGTCGCTATGGCCCTTGTAGCGGTCACTGCCAAACGCGCTCGGCGCGGCACCCGCACTACAAGTTTGCGGAAGCGTATCGGGCTCTAGTAGGGCCGAAAGGCCCTCAGCACCGACCCCGACCGAGGTGAGGTGAGGCGAATTTCAAAGCGCGTTTATGGCGATCCTTGTCGATAAACGACCTGTCAGGCGGGTATCCATCGGTGCGCGAGAGTTATCTTCATGGCAGATCGAATTCAAAGCCTGGATCTCGCGGGCAAGGTCATGACAGCTGATGAGGCGGCCGCGCTGATCGTAAACGGTTCGACCATTGGGATGAGTGGCTTTACTGGGTCGGGATATCCAAAGGAGGTCCCACAGGCGCTGGCGCGGCGTATCGGCGAGGCTCACGGGCGGGGAGAGCCCTTCACCGTGAGCGTCTGGACCGGCGCCTCGACGGGCCCAGATCTCGACGGTGCACTCGCGGCTGTCGATGGCATCGACCTTCGCCTGCCCTACATGTCTGATCCGATCAGCCGGGCCAAGATCAACGCGGGAGAAATGGAGTATCTCGACGTGCATCTCTCCCACGTTGCCCAAATGGCATGGGAGGGATTCTTCGGTCACCTCGATATGGCGCTGATCGAAGTGTCCGGGATCACGCCAGACGGCGCTCTCATAGCCTCCTCGTCTGTCGGCAATAACAAGACGTGGCTTGATTTGGCAGACAAAGTGGTCCTAGAAGTGAACTCCTGGCAACCAGCCGAGCTCGAGGGTATGCACGACATCTACTACGGCACCGCCCTTCCCCCGAACCGAAAGCCGATACCGATCCTCAGGCCAAACGATCGGATCGGGCAACCGTACCTTTTGTGCCCGCACGAGAAGATTGTCGCGGTGGTTCGAACCCACAGTCCTGACCGCCACACGCAGTTCAAAGCGACAGACAACGAGTCGCTCCACATAGCGGAACACGTCGTCGACTTTTTTGCTCACGAGGTGCGGAAAGGTCGGCTTCCGATTGCCTTGCTACCCTTGCAGTCCGGCGTCGGCAATGTTGCAAATGCGGTGCTTGCCGGACTCGACGACGGCCCGTTTAGGTCGTTGACCGCCTACACCGAGGTGATTCAGGATGGCATGTTGAAGATGCTGCAATCGGGTGTACTCATGTCAGCGTCCGCGACGGCCTTCTCGCTGAGCGATAACGCTATCGCAGAGCTGCGGGGGAATATCGGCGCGTATCGCGAGAAAATCGTTCTGCGCTCTCAAGAAATAAGCAATCATCCTGAGGTCATACGTCGACTTGGTTGTCTTGCCATGAATGGAATGATCGAAGCCGACATCTATGGGAATGTGAACTCGACACACATAATGGGTTCCAGTATCCAAAATGGGATTGGAGGGTCAGGCGACTTTGCTCGCAACGCCTTCATCTCGTTATTCTTAACGCCTTCGACGGCCAAGAATGGGAGCATTTCTTGCATTGTCCCAATGGTCAGCCATATCGATCACACTGAGCACGATGTGCACGTGATCGTCACGGAACAGGGAGTGGCTGACCTACGAGGATTGGCACCCCAGCATCGTGCCCGACGGATCATAGAACGTTGCGCCCACCCGGATTATCGTGAGGCGCTGCTCGACTACTTCGAAAGAGCTCTGGCCAAGTCACCGGGAAAGCACACACCGCATCTCCTTGATGAGGCACTGTCGTGGCATACACGCTTCCTACGTAATGGCACGATGCATCTCGATTAAGTGTCATCCGGTGCGATCACCGTTGTCCCATCGATCCGGGTAACGTCGGGTCAGATGCGGTCAAGAGCTTGTATCGTGGTTGCCCGATCCCAGGCGGCGGCGCCGATGAGACCCGCATCGTCGGCGAGTTCCTCTCTTACCAAGGAGAACTTCATGGCGATGGTGGGTGCCAGCTGGTTCAATCTCGATCGCACGGGGCTGAGGAGAGGCTCCTCTCGGCCGATCCCCCCACCGATGATGACCAGTTCCGGGCTGTAACACCATGCGAGGTTAATGATGCCGATCACGACACCTTCGACCATCTGCATCCAGACCGCGGTGGCGCGATCATCGCCGGTCTCTTCGAGAATCTCGAGTTGCTCACCGGTCTCGGCGTTCACCGCGGCGATCTGCGTAAGGCGCGGCACGCTGCTGCCCGACGCCAATTCTTCGAGCGTCGCGGGCTCCCCATCGGAGAATGCACGACGATCGATGATCGTATGGCCGATCTCCGCCACCGATCGACGCCCGCGCACTAATTGGCCGTTCAGCAAGACTCCGGCGCCAATGCCAGTTGAGACAGTGACAAAGACGACGTCCGTGGCATGTTTGCCCGCGCCGAAGTATGTTTCCCCGACTGCTGCGAGATCGGCGTCATTGGCTATGGAGACCCTTCGGCATAATCGGGAAGCCAGGTGTTCCTCGGTCAGCTGGGTGATCCATGTGGGTGGCAGGTGGGGTGCCCATAATGCGCACCCATGCTCATAGTCGACCACGCCGGGTACGGCGACGACGGCCGAATTGTCCGGATCGCATTCGAGTTCAATGATGAGGTCGGCGAGGGCGTCGGCAATCGAACGCTGCGCGGGGGTTGGGATCCTATGACGCGCCAGTACCGTGCCCTTCTCGTCGACGAGTGCCACTCGTAGGTTGGTGCCCCCGAGGTCAATCGCGATGACGTGGTGACGCTCGCTAGCAGTCACCGGCACACCCAGCGAGAGCGTGGGCAAGAGAATCCTTCCTCAGTGACTTGACTCTCACCAGCGCAGGGATCGTACGTGACGGTGTCAACGCACGTCTCTGAACGAAATGGAAATCTAAAGGGACCTAGTCCGTTGCTGTTGGTCTTTCTCACCACTGTTTGACCGCGTAACCGACAGGCGCCTGATCGAGCCATTGCCGTACCTCCTTCTCCGTGAGGAGACCTGCTTGTGATCCGACCTGCTGGACCACGCTCATGGCATTGATCGGGGCCCACGCGAGCGCTTCATCAAGTGAATGCCCTTTGCAGATCGCGGCGATGAGCGTTGCGGTGAAAGCGTCTCCGGCGCCTGTACGGTCAGTCGGCGGGGCTGGGTCAGGATAGGAGGGCACCCAGTAGCGGTCCGTCCTATCTGAGGCGAAGGCTCCTGCGGGTCCGTCGGTGATCACGACCATGCGCGCCCCCAGCTCGTGAAGCCGCTCCAGGAGATCGGCCATGTCACGGACCTTTCCACCACTTATCTCCACGGCCTCTTCTCGATTGCACACCACAAGGTCGGCTCGGCGATAGAGATCTGCGAGCGCGAGCGCTCCCAGCGCGATCTGAAAGGTGCCCGGTTGAAATGCGAAACGAACGGACGGCTCCGCTTCAAGCCAATCGGCGAGCTGATCGTAGTACTCAGGTGCATCGGAACCCACCGAACTCAGATAGAGCCATCGCGGGATCTCGGTCGGTCGCAGTTGTGTCCAGTGATAGTCAAAGATCTGGTGATGGACGAGGATCGTTCGGTCTTCGCCGAACCAAAGAACGAAGTTTCTATTGCTGGGTACGCCCGGATCGACCCTCAAAAGATGTGTGTCAACCCCTTCTTTTCGTAATGCGAGTTGAATGTCGCGTCCAACTTGGTCGTCACCCACGTGGGTAGCGAAGGCGGTGGCAAGGCCCAATCGGGCGAATGCGACCGCAGCATTCGCTGCATTGCCGCCTGATTCGACAGTGTGGGTATGATCGAACGGCACTTTGTCACCGTACGGAAACATAAGCCATCGACCCGACGCGTCCTCAGTGGTCTTGATCGTACCCTCGAGCAGTCGGATGAATACATCCGTCGCCGTGTCACCGACACTTATGACATCCCACTGGGGCATGAGACTCATCCAACCCTCAATCGTCCCTCTTGAACAGGGCCGTAGGTCCCTCGTATCCGGGATCATTCAGGATTGGCCGAATGACGCCGGGTCACATGGGCCGGAGGACCTATGGCCCTATCGACATGTGCGTAACCGATGCACTCTGAAGTAACACCGTGCGTGGACAAGGAAATGACGGGCGATCGGAATGCCCTTCTTCCAAAAGGGTTTTCACCAACGCAAGAGTGGACTTGGAATTGTGGCAGAAGCGTCAGCTTCGAGATACCGGAGGTATGGATGTGTTTGAGGTAGTGGCTCTTTCTGCCCACGAGATCTTAGATTCACGGGGACGCCCCACTCTCAGTGTCAGCGTCACGATTCGTGGTGGGGCAGTGGGTCGAGCCGGTGTCCCCTCGGGCGCGTCGACAGGGTCACGAGAAGCTAGGGAACTGAGGGATGGCGACGCGACCCGTTTTGCGGGACTTGGAGTTCGCCTGGCCGTCCATAGCGTAATGGGCGAGATTGCCCATCTTCTACGAGGTCACGAGTTTAGAGACCTGGCCGAACTCGACGCCGCTCTCATTCAACTCGACGGAACGGCGAATAAGGGACGGCTTGGGGCCAACGCCGTGGTCGGCGTGTCTATGGCCGTGGCCCGAGCGATCGCCGAGGGCGCCGGCCAGCCACTGTGGTACTCACTTGCTCCAGCTGGAGTCACACCGCGCCTGCCTATACCACACTTCAATGTGATCAATGGTGGGGCGCACGCTCCCAATTCTCTCGAGTTCCAAGAGTTCATGCTCGCACCGATCGGCGCGCCGAGCTTTGCCGAAGCGGTACGCGCCGGTGCCGAGATCTATGGAACGCTCCGCCACGAGCTGCTCGGGCGCGGCCTTAACACCGGCCTGGGTGACGAGGGTGGGTTTGCACCAGAGATTGCCTCGCCCGAAGAAGCGCTCGCCCTCCTGGTTCGTGCGATCGACGCCGCAGGCTACGAGGCGGGATCCACTGGCGTGGCGATCGCCCTCGACCCGGCTGCCACCGGCTTCTATCGGGACCACTCTTACCATTTGAGCGACGAGGTGCTTTCCAGCGACGAGATGATCGAACGATACGTTGAGATGGTCGATCGGTTTCCGATCTGGAGCATTGAGGACGGCTTGGCCGAGACTGACTGGAGGGGCTGGGAGCGCCTCACTGGCCAGCTCGGTGCTCGCATCCAGATAGTTGGCGACGACCTATTGGTCACGAATCCCGACATCATCACCGAAGCGATCATGCACAAGGCAGCGAATGCTGCGCTCATAAAGCCGAACCAGATTGGTACCGTCACCGAGACGCTCGAGGCCATGCGTATCTGTCGCGACGCCGGCTGGTCTCAGATGGTCTCGCACCGTTCGGGTGAAACCGACGATAGCTTCATCGCCGATCTCGCACTCGGCAGTGGTTGCGGCCAAATGAAAAGCGGAGCCCCGGCTCGTGGTGAACGAGTAGCGAAGTACAACCGTCTGATCGAGATCGAAGCGATGAACGAATTGCCGTATGGCTTGGCCACCTGAAATGGCCTTCGTTCAGGGAGGTGGCACAGCCGCTGATTCGAGAACCAGTCGTGCCACGGCGAGCTGCCCCGACATTCGGGGCTATTGACATCGCTGTCAGAGAGGAATGATTGTGAGAAATCCCATATATGTCAAGTTTTTTGAGGAGTTCGGGATCGAGGACGTCCCCTCCGTCGGAGGGAAGAACGCGTCTCTGGGCGAGATGTACCAAAAACTCTCGGGCCAGGGGGTATTGATACCGAACGGTTACGCGATTACCGCCGCGGCCTACCGTTACATGCTCGAAGAAACCGGGGCCGTGAAGGCGCTTCACGAGGTGCTTGACGATCTCGTCCCGAGTGACGTTGCTGACCTGGCACGTCGGGCCAAACGAGCGCGCGAGATCGTGTACGGAGCGGGGCTGCCTGACGATCTCGCCGGCGAAATACTTCAGGGGTATCGACGCCTCATGGACCAATACGGGGAAGGCGTAAGCCTTGCGGTGCGCTCTTCGGCCACGGCCGAAGACCTGCCAAATGCAAGCTTCGCCGGTCAGCAGGACACGTTTCTGAACGTGCAAGGCGAAGAAAGCCTGCTCGATGCCTGCCGACGATGCTTCGCCAGCCTCTTCACTGACCGCTCCATTCACTACCGCATCGATCAGGGATTCGACCACTACAAGGTCGCGCTTTCGATCGGAGTAATGAAGATGGTGCGTTCGGATCTGTCTTCCGCTGGCGTGATGTTCTCGCTCGACACCGAGTCGGGCTTTCGCGATGTCGTGTTCATCACCGGCTCGTATGGCCTCGGTGAAAACGTCGTTCAGGGAGCGGTCGACCCCGATGAGTTCTATGTGCACAAGCCCACTTTTTTGACAGGACACCGCGCCGTACTCCGCCGACGACTAGGCGACAAGGCGGTAAAGATGGTCTTCGTCGAGGGAGAGACCAAATACACCACGCGCAATATTCCGGCACCGAAGATCGATCGTGAGCGCTTCTCCTTAAGCGACGTCGAGGTCCTCGAGCTGGCGGACAGTGCCATCGCCATTGAGGCTCACTATGGTCGACCGATGGACGTGGAATGGGCGAAGGATGGCGTCGACGGCAAGATCTATATCGTCCAGGCGCGACCCGAGACGGTGGCCTCCCAACGTGCAACGTCGGTCTTCGAGACCTACGTGCTCGATGGAAGCAGCAATGATGTCATAACCGAGGGAAGAGCAGTTGGGGAGAAGATCGCCTCTGGAACAGCGCGAGTTATCGAGAGTGTGGCACATCTTGCAGAGTTTCGACCCGGTGAGGTTCTGGTGGCGGATTCGACCAGTCCGGACTGGGAGCCGGTGATGAAAACTGCTGCGGCGATCGTCACCAATCGTGGTGGACGAACGTGCCACGCCGCGATCATCGCTCGGGAACTGGGCGTTCCCGCGGTGGTCGGCACGGGGGATGCTACGACCACTGTGCCGAGCGGTACGTCCGTGACGGTTTCGTGCGCGGACGGTGATACCGGTCATGTGTACGACGGAAAGGTGGGCTTTCATGTCGAACGCAGTGAGGTCGGGGATCTCGCTCGTCCGCAGACCAAGATTATGATCAATCTCGGCAATCCCGATCTCGCTTTCAAGACATCGCTCCTGCCCAACGACGGTGTCGGTCTGGCGCGTATGGAATTCATCATCGGTGAGTCGATCGGCGCCCACCCTCTCGCACTTTTGCACCCCGAGAAGGTGACCAGCCTCGGGGATCGTGCAGCTCTCGCGCAGTTGACTCGTCACTACCCTGACGGTGAGCGATTCTTCGTAGAGCGCCTGTCGGAAGGGATCGGCACAATCGCGGCGGCGTTCTGGCCTAAGCCTGTGATTGTGCGAATGTCGGACTTCAAGACCAATGAATACGCCAGTTTGCTGGGTGGAGCGGACTTCGAGCCATTAGAGAACAACCCGATGCTCGGCTTTCGTGGTGCGTCGCGCTACGCACATCCGGCGTATGCCGAGGGGTTTGCACTCGAGTGCAAGGCGATGAAGAGGGTGCGAGAGGAGATGGGCCTTACGAACGTTGTGCTCATGCTCCCCTTCGTTCGACGCGTAGCTGAAGCGGAACAGGTGCTGGCACGTATGGCCGAACTCGGCCTCACGCGTGGTGAGAACGGCCTTGAGGTCTATGCGATGTGTGAGATCCCCAACAATGTCATTTTGATCGACCGTTTTGCCAAGTACTTTGACGGATTCTCGATCGGCTCGAACGACCTCACTCAGCTTACCTTAGGAGTCGATCGCGACAGCGAGATCGTGGCGTTCGACTACGACGAGCGCGATGAAGGCGTCAAAGAGATGATCCGGCTGGCCGTCGAGGGTTGCCGCCGCAATAAAATCCACTCCGGGCTGTGTGGGCAGGCGCCCTCCGACTATCCGGATATGGCCGAATTCCTGGTCGAGCTCGGTATTGACTCCATGAGCCTCAACCCCGACACGGTGCTGAAGACCACTCGGAGAGTGCTCGAACTCGAACACCGTCAAGGTGGCGCCTCGGCGACGCCGTGAGAACCAGCGAAATGAGTTCGGCAACGAACGGTCGGTGGAGCAAGATGGAAACCCGAGTTCGGCCCTAGTTGCGCAGGAAAGACCTGTTCGCTCGAAGGGCAGCGAGACCTGGCAGATCGCCCTTCTCGAGGAGTTCGAGTGTGGCACCTCCGCCACTCGAGATGTGATCGATATGACCTTCCAGACCGAAGTCGTGGAGGGCCGCCGCGGTCTCGCCGCCACCCACTACGGTGAACCCTGGGCAAGAAGCGATAGCTTCGGCGAGGGCGCGGGTACCGTCTGCAAACCGGCGGTCCTCGAAAACGCCCATAGGGCCGTTCCAAAGGACCGTGCGGGCGCGGCTGATCGTCTCGGCGAAGCTCGCGCGGGTAGCAGGACCGATGTCAACTCCTTGCCAGCCCGGCAGGAGATCGACACCGAACTCGCGGACGACACCAGTCGGGGGTGTGGCGATCCCCAGTACTCCGTCTGGGGACAGACCGATGAGGTCGCTCGGCAGTTCCAGCGCGGATTGTGAATCCAGGAGGGCCTGCGCCTCCTCCAAGAATTCCGGTTCGAGGTGGGACGCTCCGATTTCATGTCCGCCCGCGGCGAGGAAGGTGAAGCACATTGCACCGCCGAGCATGAGATGGTCCAATCGTTCACCCAGCGAGCGCAGTACACCTAGTTTGTCGGAGACTTTCGCGCCGCCCACCACGGCGACGAAAGGTCGAGCTGGATCGATCAGGATGCGGGACAGTGCCTCGACCTCGCGTTGTAGGAGCCGTCCGGCGGCGCTCGGTAGGAGAGTCGGAGGTCCGACAATCGACGCATGGCTTCGGTGACAGGCGCCAAATGCATCGTTGACGTAGTAGTCGAACCCGTCGATGAGGTGGCGAACGAATTCTGGATCGTTCGCCTCTTCGCCAGGGTTGAAGCGCAGGTTCTCCATCACCGTGATGCCTGGCACCATCTTCGAGAGCGACTCGCGGATTGGCACCATGGAGAATCGAGGATCCGCCTTGCCTTTGGGTCGCCCCAGGTGGCTGCAAACGGTCACGAGGGCACCGTTCTCGCACAACCATTCGAGCGTGGGAACCGACGAGCGGAGACGAAAGTCGTCGGCGACTTCGAAGCCGCCTTCTGTCTTTGCACGCAGTGGCGCATTGAGATCAGACCGGACGAGAACGCGTCGCCCTCTCACCGGGGGCAGATCTTCAAGAGTCGGTAAGCGCGCGCCTTCTCGATTGAGTGTGTGCATGTCAAGTCCGCTCTGGTTGCATCTCGATAGCACCACACGGGCATTCTTGGACACAGATGCCGCATCCCTTGCAAAAGTTGTAGTCGAAGTTGTAGTGCGGTGGATCAGCAAGTTTGATCACGGCATTGTCCGGGCAGACGCCGAAGCAGTTGTCGCATTCGAAGCAATTGCCGCACGAGAGGCAGCGCCGCGCTTCGAACAGAGCGTTCTCCTCGGTGAGACCTCCGACGACCTCTTCAAAGGTATTCTGGCGCCGGGCCAGTTCGAGTTCGGGTTGGTGTGCTCGTTGCGCATCGGCGTAGTACCAGGTGTTGAGTCGCTCGAACGTCGCCAGTTCGCGCCGTGGCGGGTCGGTCAGATCGTGGCCGGCGAGGTAGGCGTCGATGCCGGAAGCGGCTCGCTTGCCGTGACCGATGGCCACGGTCGCCGTGCGCTCAGACGGCACAGCGTCGCCACCGGCGAAAATCCCATTTGGACCCGCCAACATTGATGGGGAGACTTCGACCATACCGCCTTCGATCGTGACGCCTGGTTCCCCTGCGAGGAGCGAGAGGTCGGTAACTTGGCCGAGGGCGAGGACCAGAGAATCGGCGTCGAGTGTTTCGAACTCACCAGTCGGCTCGGGGAAACCGAGGTCATTGAGACGCATCTTTTCGAGTACGAGTCGATTGCCTTCGACGCGGTTTATCGTCGAGAGCCAGCGCATCGTCACGCCTTCTTTGACAGCTTCCTCCAGCTCGTCCGCATGGGCAGGCATGCGCTCTTGGTTGCGGCGATAGACGATGACGGCATCAGTGGCACCAAGACGACGTGCCGTGCGAGCCGCGTCGAGAGCAGTATCCCCGCCACCGTAGATCGCGACGCGTCGCCCGAGTAGGGGGGGGTCATTCTCGGCCACCCGGTGGAGAAGTGACACCGCGTTGAGAATGTGAGAGGAGTCGCCGGCCGGGATCTCAACCCGGTGGGAGAGCTGGGCACCGACAGCGAGGAAGACGGCGTCAAAGCTGCCCTTTCGCCGCTCGCGCTCGATATCTCGAACCGCGTGGTCGACTTCGACGTCGACACCCAGGGCAATGATGCGCGCCACCTCGGCATCGAGCACAGTCCGGGGAAGGCGGTAGGCGGGAATGCCGTAGCGCATCATGCCGCCAAGCTTTGGCGCCGAATCGACGAGTCGGGTCTGGTGACCGAGGCGGCGCAGATGGTACGCCGCACTCAGCCCGGAGGGGCCGCCCCCAATGATTAGAACTCGTTTCCCGGTGTCGGTGCCCGCCGCCGGTAGGGCCCAGCCTCGCCCGATGGCGAGATCGCCCAAGAAGCGCTCAATGGAATTGATCCCGACCGCCTCGTCGAGCTGGGCCCGATTGCAGGCTGTCTCGCACGGGTGGTAGCAGATGCGGCCCATGACGGCGGGGAACGGGTTGTCCTCGACCAACGCGCGCCAAGCCGCCTCATAATCGCCGGGCTCGGCGTCATAGAGCCACCGTTGGATGTTCTCCCCCGCCGGGCAGGCATTGTTGCAAGGAGGCACCCGGGCGACGTAGACGGGCCGCTCGACCCGCCACGAACCGGTCCGGTTGGCGTGGCTCGATCCAACCTCGAGAGTGATGGCGAACGGGAATTTCTTCATGGGCTCGCCTCCATTGGGTCCATATCCTTTACTCCCTCACCGACGAGGCCGTACGTCGAGATGTTGTGGTCGGCGATGGCCTGGATGCGGGCCACGATGTCTGGCCGGCCGTGCTCGCCGAAGAGGTGGGCGTAGCGACTCTGGATCGATAGGTAGGACTCGACGGGCAGGCGATGGCGGATCGGAGATACGGCGGTCACCACTCCGTACTCGGCCTCGAAGACCGGGAAAAGCCCGGTCTCATGGGCGAGCCGGGCCACACGGATCGTGTCGCTCGGGGCCGACCCCCAGCCAAGGGGGCACGGAACGAGGATGTGCAGGTAGCGGGCACCGTGGAACTCCATCGCCCGTTCGACTTTGGCTTCGAGATCATGGAGGTCGGCCACCGTCGCAGTGGCGACGTAATCAATGTCATGGGCCATGGCGAGACGAGGAAGATTTTTCCCCTGTCCGAAGACGTTGCCTGGCTCGGGACCAATGGACTCGGTCGTTGCCGTGCGTGCTCCAGGCGGCGTGGCGCCGGAGCGCTGCACACCGGTGTTCATATACGCCTCGTTGTCATAGCAGATGAACAACACGTCGTCGTTGCGCTCGAACATTCCCGAGAGGCAGCCGAAGCCGATATCCACCGTCCCACCGTCTCCGGCCTGGCCGACGACACGCACATCTTGCATCCCCTTCACCTTGAGTGCAGCGGCAACCCCGGTCGCCACGGCGGGGGCATTCCCGAAGAGTGAGTGGAGCCAGGCCACGCGCCACGAGGTCTCGGGGTAGGGGGTGGAGAAAACCTCGAGGCAGCCGGTGGCGTTGACTGCGATCAGTTGGCCATTTGTCGCCCGCATCGCGGCGTCGAGTGCGTAACGGGCGCCGAGCGCCTCGCCGCATCCCTGACAGGCTCGGTGTCCCGAGTCGAGCGAGTTGCTCCGGTCTACGTCGGACTGGGCCGTCCGGTTGTTCTGGTCGACGAGGCGGTTGCCGACGGCGAAGCTGCCGACTTGATAGAAGCGTACGGGCTTAGTGGTCATAGCCTTGCTCAACCGATCCGGGAGGCGACCGTGCCAAGGTGGCGAAGGATGTTCTCGGCTGAAGGACCTGAGCGACGGGATCCGGCAATACGGGCGCGCTCTTGCTCGATGATGTGGTGATCGAGGTCGAGGAAGGTGAGACGTTCGAGCCGCTCACGTATCGCGTCGGCGAGCATGCCCGCGAGCGAGTGTTGGGTGATCGCCCGCCCGCCGAGCCCGGCGATCACCGTCCGAAGTGAGACGTCCACGTCGTGCGTCGCCATCGCCACGTCGGTCGAGAGCACACCGCCGAACCCGACGCTGAACGCCTTCTCCAGGACTACGACCCTTCTGGCTCCAGCCAGTGCGTCGCGTACGGCGTCGTGAGGGAAGGGTCGGAACGAGGTGATCCCGACGACGCCCACGCGCTGGCCGGTGGCGCGGAGCGTATCGGTGGCGTCTTTGATGGTGCCGAGGACCGATCCGAGAGCAACGACGATTGTCTCGGCGTCTTCGGTCCGGTAGCAGTGGAGGAGGCCCCCGCTGGTGCGCCCGAACGACTCAGCGAATTCGGCGGCCAAGACGGGTATGCGCTCCAGCGCGTCGAGGTGACGGAGGTGTGAGAGGTAGCGGACCTCCTCGAAGGCTTCTGGGCCGACCATGGCGCCAATGGAGATTGGGTTTTGAGGATCGAGAACCTGGCGGGGCTCGAAGGGCGGGAGGAAGGCGTCGACTGCGGCTTGCTCGGGCATGTCGATGCCCTCGACGGCATGGGTGAGGATGAAACCGTCCATGCACACCATGACCGGGAGGGAGAGCTCTTCGGCGAGCCGGAAGGCTTGGATGTGCAGGTCCGCAGCCTCCTGGTTCGTCTCGGCAAAGAGTTGAACCCAGCCGGCATCGCGCACTGCCATAGCGTCGCTGTGGTCGTTCCAGATGTTGATCGGCGCACCAATGGCCCGGTTGGCGAGTGTCATGACGATCGGCAGACCAAGACCTGCCGCGTTGTAGACGGCTTCGATCATGAAGAGGAGCCCTTGGCTCGCAGTCGCGGTGTAGGCGCGAGCCCCCGCTGCGGAGGCGCCGATCGAGACGGACATAGCAGCGAACTCAGATTCGACATTGATGAACTCACACGGTGAAAGCTGGCCAGATTTCACCATGGCGCCGAGCGCCTCGATGATATGCGTCTGAGGAGAGATCGGATAGGCGCAGACAACCTCGGGCCGACACAGCGCGACCGTTTCTGCCACGGCCCGAGAGCCTTCAATCTGTCGGCGCACGGGTTAACCCCCTCTCGGCGAGGGTAACGAAACCAAAGGCCGCTCCGGCGGCGGCAACGTTGCGTTCGCCGAGCGTGCCGGAGAAGCGCTGGCGTATGGCCGCGTTGATCGCTTCGAGGGTGATCTCGGCGGTGAGGGCCGCAAAAGCGCCGAGCAGGGCGGCGTTGGGCAATGGCCGGCCGAGGTGCTCGAGGGCGAGCTCTGTCGCTGGACAGGTGACGAGACGGTCGCGATGGAATTGGTTGAAGAACTCGCCGAACCCCAGCTTGTCAAAGTGTTGCGACGTGTTGATCAGGACGTACCCCTCTGTGGAAAGCCCAGCGAATAGGTCGACCTGGTGGATTAGCGTGACATCTTGGATAATGAGTGCATCCGGTGCCATAACTGGCTCGCGGGTCCGGATAGGGCGTCCATCAATGCGACAAAACGAGACCACTGGAGCGCCCATCCGTTCCGAGCCGAAGCTCGGGAACGCCTGCGCGTGCCGGCCTTCAGTGAAGGCCGCCATAGACAGGAGCTCGGCTGCTGTCACGACACCTTGACCACCACGGCCATGGAAGCGGACTTGGAACATGACTACCTTCGACCGGAGGTGACTAGGGTTTCGGCGCGGCGCCGACGAGCGCGGCCAGATCGGCGAGTCGGTTCGAATAACCCGTCTCATTGTCGTACCAACCAAGGACCTTGACCAGGTGGCCATGGGCCATCGTCAGTCCCGAATCGAAGACGCACGAGGCAGTCGAGTTGATGATGTCGCTTGAAACAAGCGGTTCTTCCGAGTACTCGAGTACTCCCGCCAGTCGCCCTGACTCCGCAGCGGTCCGGTAAGCGTCGTTGATCTCGGCAGTATTCGGCGTCGAACGCAGATTCGCGACCAGATCAGTGATCGACGCGTCGGGAACTGGGACACGAAGGGCTAAGCCATCGAGGCTTCCAGCCACGCTCGGAAGGACCAGTCCGGTTGCTTTTGCCGCGCCGGTGGTCGTCGGAACGATATTTATCGCTGCGCCCCGCGCGCGCCGAGGGTCCTTGTGCAGAGCATCGACAAGACTCTGATCATCGGTGTACGCATGCACCGTGGTCATCAAGCCATCTTCGATTCCGAAGGCATCGTCGAGGACTTTGGCCAAGGGGGCCAGGCAGTTCGTGGTGCAGGAAGCGTTGGAGATGATGAAGTGTCGTTGAGGGTCATACTGATCCTCGTTGACCCCGATTACGAAGGTGGCGTCGGGATTCTCGGCCGGCGCGGATATGACAACACGGGTCGCGCCTGCTTCGAGGTGCTGAGTTGCCTTTTCCCGCTTGGTGTACTTCCCGGTTGACTCGATAACAACGTCGATTCCGAGTTCCTGCCATGGGAGACCTTTAGCCTCGGATTCTGCCAGCATCTTGATGCAGTGGTCACCGACGATCATGGTGTCGCCCTCGACGTGCACTTGTTCGGGGTACGGCCCATGAACCGAGTCCCGCGCGAAGAGCCGGGCGAGCGCCTGAGGAGAACCGAGGTCATTAATGGCCAGGATCTCGAAGTCGTGGGTACGTGCGAGCGCGGCGCGTAGGAACGATCGCCCGGTGCGCCCGAATCCGTTTATGGCCAGCCGTACCGTCATTGCGCACTCCTTGGGCAATTTCGCGAGATCGACCGATCTCCCGTCGGTCCCATCGTGGGGGCATAACGGCGTCTGCAGTAGGGCCGAAGGTCACTCGATCGAGCAAGTTCGGTGCATCAAGTGGGGACTGGCCTATGGCCAATTCCAGCTAGAGGCAATGAAAGCGACGCCGGGTCGGAATTGCGACCAGCGAAGGGGGACCGTTCGGTAAATGATTGTGAGAATCCTGCGCCAAGGGTCAGCCGGGCGCGGAGGTCTCAGATCCGGCGCCGACGTGCGAGGAGCGTCAGCCGGGATACGGCACTGCGACCATTAGTCGCCTGGGTGCGCGAGGGCCTGGTGTAGCTCGGTCAGGTTCCAGGCCGCCGGTGCTGGATGTTCGAGGCGGACTTCGATCAACGAGATCGCAGCTTGTTTGTCTGCCGCCAGGTCCACCGTCGCTTCGAGCGAGTCTGAGAGACGGACGGAGCGCCCTATCGAATTCGAGGGATCGGCGCTCGATTTCGTTGGCGAGGTTGTGAAGCAATGCAGCGACCCCATGCGACCCTGTCACCCTGAATACTTGCATGTAATGCCTCCTGACTACTCGGCGCACTTGGATGAGTGGTTCATCCTGGGCGTCGATGGATAAGGACTGGGCAATGTGCTCGAGCCGCACAATGCTGGCCAACAGAGCCCAGAAGCATTCCGATGAACTCTCCGTGTCCTCGGCTGCCCACAACGAGCAGGTCGGCTCCCTTGGATGCTTTAACCAGGGCAGGGACGGGGTGTCCATGTTCGAACACAGTTTCGATCGTCAGGTCAGGGTGATTCTCCCTGAGACTCGCCACCGCCGCTTCAAACTCCTTTCGAGCGCCCCCAATCGGATCCGATTCATGGAGCATTGGGGTTCTGGCATATGCGACAGGCCAGTCCCATATCATTGTGACCTGCAGTGTGGCGTCTCGGAGGGTGGCTTCTTGAGCGGCAAGATGCATCGCCTCTAGTGAAGCTGGCGACCCATCTACTCCAACAACGACCTTGCGAGGCGCCATCTTGGATTCATGGCCCTGGTTCTGCGGACGCGCTGCGCTTTCCATGATTATTCTCCCGCTCGATCATTTCCTCGGCGCCGTGAATGGTGTGAGGCGTCCACGACGTCTGCAGCTCACCGTACGGGTACGGTGGATTTCCGCCCAGGGCCATTGGTCCTATGCCAGGGGATAAATTGCGACTGGAGTCAGAAACCCATCGGTGGGACAACACGTGCGAGGATGGAACCGGAGTATGCCGGAATGGGCGACGCACGTACGGAGCGTTTAATCCAGACCTAAGGCCAGCGTGGTTCGCACCGGGGTTCCACTTATCCGCGCCTGCTGCCTGGCAGGATGTGTTGTGCCGTTTCGCGACCCATCCTCTCCGGAATATCCAGTTCATGAGGTCATCGTGCCGCGCCGGGCCCTGGCAAACCTGGAACCTCTCATCGGAAGAGAACGCTATGGGGATTTGACCCGTGCAGCGGAAGTGACCAGGGAACGACTCGACGGGAGGGCGATCTGGAACATCAGCTCGACGGCCGAAGGCGGAGGCGTGGCCGAAATGCTCCAGGTGCTCGTGGGTTATACGCTCGATCTCGGCTTTGATGTGCACTGGTTGGTCATGAGCGGCGATGCCGAGTTCTTCGAGATAACCAAGAGGATCCATAATCAACTGCATGGAGCGCCCGGCGATGGGGGTGTGCTCGCTGCCGACGCGGCGGCCCACTACTCGAGGGTTGCGGATGCGAGCGCTCAGAACGTGTTGCACTTCATTAGACCCGGAGATGTCGTGTTCCTTCACGACCCCCAGACCGCTGGCTTGGCGGCGTCGCTCACCGCCGCAGGAGCGCACGTCGTGTGGCGATGCCACGTGGGACATGAACTTCGTAATGAATGGACGGATCAAGCCTGGACATTCATTCGGCATCACCTCACCACGTGCAAGGCGTTCATATTTTCTATGAGTGCCTATGTCCCTACGTGGATGGAAGACTCGATGGTCTGGATCATTCCGCCTTCGATTGATCCCTTCTCTCCGAAAAACGATGAAATCGGTCACGAGGAAGTACTACGCATACTCCGACGCATCGGACTCCTTAGCGGAGTTGAAGGCGATAGTCCGGCCTTCTTCTCTCGGCGTGATGGCACGAAGGGACCGGTCGAACGCAAGGCCTCCATCGTTTCGGTCGAGAGCCGGCCGCTTGATCCCAAATATCCGTTGGTCCTTCAGGTGTCCCGTTGGGACCGGTTGAAGGACATGACGGGGGTGATGAAGGGTTTCGCCGTGTCTGTCGCCGGACGCGTCAACGCGCAACTTGCGCTGGTAGGACCATCCTTTCTTGAAGTATCCGATGACCCGGAAGAGTCCTCGGTATTTGGCGAGTGCCTCTCGGCGTGGGAAGAACTTCCGATTGCAGAGCGTCGGTCGATCTACCTGGTAACACTACCGATGGATGACATCGACGAGAACGCAACAATGGTGAACGCCATCCAACGGTACTCGACGGTAATTGTTCAAAAGAGCCTGGCCGAGGGATTCGGTCTCACTGTTACTGAGGCCATGTGGAAGTCCAAAGCTGTAATCGCCTCCGGAGTGGGGGGCATCAGGGCGCAGATCGTGCCGGGGACCGGCCTTCTTCTTGAGAATGCATCGGACCTTGATGCCTTCGGCCACACGCTCTTCGATCTGCTGAGACAACCTGAAGTCATCGCCAGCCTCGGCAGGCGGGCACACCAGCACGTGCTCGAGGCGTTCGTAGGTGACGAACACCTCAAGCGTTATGCATTCCTCCTTGACTGGTTGCTCACCGTCTGATCACCGTTAGTGGCCCCCCCCGGGTCGAATCTGTCCGGGGGATCAGGGGGGACCATCGGCCCTAGTGGCCCGAAGGGTGTCGCTGCATGATGAGGAGACAAGAGAAGTTCCATTGAGGAGATCACCATGAAGGCATTGGTATACGACGGACCAGGTGAAAAGAGTTGGAAAGATGTGCCCGATCCGGTCATACGTGACGACGGCGACGCCATAGTGCGGGTGGATGCCACGACGATTTGTGGGACGGATCTTCACATCCTGAAGGGTGATGTTCCCGAGACGACTCCGGGCCGGATTCTCGGTCATGAAGCCGTGGGTACCGTGGTCGAGGTCGGTTCTGGGGTGAAGACACGCCAGGTGGGGGATCGAGTGCTCGTGTCGTGCATCTCGGCGTGCGGACGCTGTCGCTTCTGCCGGGAAGGGCGCTATGGGCAGTGCCTCGGCGGGGGAGGGTGGATTCTGGGCCACCTCATCGACGGAACTCAGGCCGAGCTGGTACGTGTTCCTTTCGCCGACACTTCGACCTACCCGGTACCTGACGGTGCAAGCGACGAGGAGATCCTGATGCTGGCCGACATTCTCCCCACCTCGTATGAGGTTGGTGTCCTCAACGGTCACGTTCAACCAGGGGACACTGTGGCCATTGTTGGCGCCGGGCCCATTGGGCTGTCCGCGATCTTGGGAGCAAGGTTGTTCTCTCCAAGCCATATCATCGCCATCGACCTGGCGGACGCGCGGCTCGATGCCGCCAAGCAATTCGGTGCCGACGTCACCATCAACAACGGGAAAGAGGACGCTCTGGCCATTGTGCGCACCCTCACCGAAGGTCTCGGAGCCGATGTCGCCATTGAGGCGGTCGGTGTCCCTCAGAGCTTCGAGCTCTGTACTGAGTTGGTGCGACCGGGTGGTCATGTTGCGAACATCGGTGTCCATGGCACATCAGCCACTCTTCACCTCGAGTCCCTCTGGATTCGTGACGTGACGGTGACGACCGGGCTCGTTGATACATACTCGACGCCGACCCTTCTCCGGCTGGTCACGTCACGCCAGGTGGACGCCGAGCGATTCATCAGTCACCACTTCGGATTCGACCAAATGCTCGAGGCCTATGACGTCTTTGGCCGGGCTTCGGAGACTGGTGCCCTCAAGGTCGTCATAGCTCGTTGATGAGGCCGTGAACTTGCTTGGTCAGGATTGACGATCTTCAGGTTTACGAGTCCTACGAACATCACGAAGGGAGTGTCCTATGGATGTCGTTTTCAGCGTCCTTGTCATCGCCGTGGTCGTGGCCCTGCTTACTTTGGCATTGGCGCTTCGGATTGTGAAGCAATACGAGCAGGGCGTTCTATTCAGGTTGGGGAGAGTAATCGGCATACGTGAGCCAGGATTACGGGTCATCATTCCCTTCGTCGACAATTTACGGCGTGTGTCACGACGAATTGTGACTATGCCGATTCAGTCCCAAGGCATCATTACCCGCGACAACGTGAGTGTCGACGTGTCTGCGGTGGCATATTTCCGCGTCGTGGATGTTGTGAAGTCGGTGGTGGCGATCGAAAGTGTCGCCGCGGCCATTGACCAGATCGCCCAGACCACGCTGAGAAAAGTCGTTGGTCAGCACACGCTCGACGAGACATTGTCGGAGACCGACAACATAAATGTTGATATCCGAGAGATTCTCGACCAGACCACTACCGACTGGGGCGTCGAAGTCACGCTCGTAGAACTCAAGGACATTCAGTTGCCCGACAGCATGAAGCGGGCCATGGCACGACAGGCGGAAGCTGAACGGGAGAAGCGGGCGAAGATCATTAACGCCGAGGGGGAGTCCCTGGCTGCCGCTGCATTGGGTGATGCCTCGGATATCATGATGGCTCATCCTCTCGCTCTGCAGCTGCGAAACCTACAGAGTCTCGTTGAGATAGCAGTCGACAAGAACAGTACGGTTGTATTCCCTGCCCCGTTGATGAGCACCATCTCTGAGTTGGGAGCTTTCCTATCGCGAGAAGCGACAGCGTCATCGGCGGCCATGGCCAAATCGGCAGATGTAACGCCGATCCGGGTGACGGAACCACAGAGATTCTCCGGACCAACGTGAAGGCCAATTCGTTCGAATCCTCAGAGGACGACGCTAGTCGAACTTGAGATACCCCACTGTCCTCAGAATCTGGATCGAACCCATCGAGGACGCGTCACTGCAGACCGCAGTACCGGACGGCGTGACTATTGAAGAGGGACGAAATATGACGCGTGAGCATGGTCTCTCACCTCTCGATGCGGCGTTTCTGCATCTCGAGTCCGAACGTACGCCCATGCATATGGCATCGGTCGGAATCTTCGAGGGTGCCGCCCTGCGCAACGATGAGGGGATATTTCGTATTCACGACCTTCGTCTGCTCATAGCCGGTCGACTGAACTTGGTCCCGAAACTGCGGCAAGTGGCCACTGCAGGTTTGCTTGGGGAGGCGCCACCCGTGTGGGCTGATGACCCGACATTCGATATCTCCAACCACGTTCAGCAAGTGCATCTGCCTGCTCCCGGTGGGGAAACCGAGCTGCGGCAACTCTGCGCTGAACTTCTGGCGGAACCTCTAGACCGGACACGGCCTCTGTGGGATCTCACCTTCGTCGACGGGCTGAGGGAAGGCAAGGTTGGCGTGATCGAGAGGCTTCACCACTCCATGGCCGACGGCCTAGCGGCCGCTGAGCTCGCCACCGTGCTCTTGGACCTTTCTTCCGAACCAGGAGAACGGAAGGAGAAGGGTGTATGGACTCCGGCCGCTCCGCTGCCCGTCTGGCGGGCAGCAGTCGACGACCTGGAGCGTCTGGGCGGAGTCTGGTTAGGCGTGGCTTCATGGATCGGGCAGTCCGTGACGCATCCGATCAGGCGGCTGAGAGAGAGTGCGCAATTGGCTGGAGCGATCGGTACCCTCATCACACCAGGAATTGTGGCACCCAAGTCGTCACTCAATGTCCAGATCACCGCCACGAGAGCGGTAGATTTCGTGCGGTTGTCATTTTCTCAGATGCAGGAAGTCGCCCACACATTTGACACAACAATCAACGACGTTCTCTTGACGATCGTGACGGGGGGGTTGCACCGATTACTTGAAAGTCGGGGTGAGTTGGGAGAGATGAGCGAGCTACAGGCGCTCGTGCCAGTGGGCTTGGAAAATGCCGACGGCGGTCTCGCCAACTCCCTGTCGGCCCTTTTCGTACGACTCCCGATAGCTACGACCGATCCTCTGGAAATTCTTTCAAAGATCTCGGCTGAGATGAGGGCGGACAAGCGCCGGCACCAGAGTATGGCAGGCAGTACAGCGCTACATCTTCTCGAACCTGTGGCCCAGAGTGTCTTGGCGCTGATGGCCGGAGTCGTGCAGCATCAGCCCTTCTTCAACGTGATTGTCACAAATGTACCGGGTCCCCCGGTGACGCTCTACGCATTGGGGGCCCGACTGCTCGAAGCCTTTCCCGTGGTGCCACTTGCGGGAAATCAAAGTATGAGTGTCGCCGCGCTCTCCTATGACGGACAACTCAATCTGGGTGTGTTGAGCAATCCGGCCAGCTGCCCTGAAACAGCGCTGTTCTGTGCGGGAGTTCGGTCAACTCTCCAATCCTTAGTTGACCGATCCCAGAACGCGGCGTACGGCTGAAGTGCTTCGTAAGTGGCACCGGAGTTGCTTCCGCTACGTCACGCTGGGAGGGGTCGCAGAAGCTGTCACCACGGAAACTCTCTGGTCGATTACCTTGCCGTCGCGCATCTCAATAATGCGATGGGCTCTGGCCGCCACTTCGGAGTCGTGGGTCACCATGACGATCGTTGTCCCGGCTTGGCTCAGACGCTCGAGTAGCTCCAAGAAGCGCGCAGTCGACTTCGAGTCGAGACTTCCTGTGGGTTCATCTGCGAGCAGGATCTTGGGGTCATTGGCCAGTGCTCTGGCGATGGCCACTCTCTGTCGTTCGCCCCCCGATAGCTCGGTTGGCAAGCGACGCTCGCAATCTTCGAGGTCGACCTCCGCTAAGAGCTCACGAGCTCGGTCCCTTCGTTGACGAGCCGATCGATGGGTGCCGAGCATCGGGAGCTCAACGTTGAGCAAGGCCGGGAGCTGGGGGAGAAGGTTGTGGAACTGAAAGACGAGGCCCACTTCGTGGCGGCGGTAGGCACTCAGGTCACCCTCGTGGGCCAGGTCATGACCGGCCACGACCACCGAGCCAGAGGTCGGGGAGTCGATCGCCGCCAAGAGGTGCAGAAGTGTCGACTTTCCACAACCCGAAGGGCCAGTGATGGCGACCATTTCGCCGTAGCCGACACGGAGGTTCACGCCGGCCAGGGCGGTCACATGGCCCGGGTAGTTGCGGGTCGCCCCCGTGACCACAATGGCCATGTCTTCGTCACTCATAACTAAGCGCCTTGAGCGGGGAAAGAAGTGCGGCCCGTGTCGTTGGATACAGCGCTCCGATCAAAGTCATCACCAGAGCCGTGAAGAGCGCACGCCAGAATGCCCCCTCCGTGAAATTCGGGTGAAGCACACCTTTGAGCGCCGGAAGGTTCTCCAGCACAATGGCGACGACGAATGAGAGGGCGACGCCGAGTCCGGCGCCGAGGAAGGCCAGAAGAAGGCTCTCGCCGAGTAAGAGCCCCACCGTCCGTCGCCGCGTCCAGCCCACCGCCCTCAAGAGACCGAATTCACGCGTTCGCTCGAAGAGGGACAGGAGCATGGTGTTGCCGACGATGACCGCCCCGATCAAGATGGCGAGGACGGTGCTGCCGTTGACGGCTGCCTGAAGATAGATGAGGTTTTGGTCTGCTCTCCCGAACTGGGTTGCCGTACGGATCGTGGTGAGCTCGGGTTCGGCATAGTCAATATGGGCCGCCACCTTGGTGATGGATGCGCCCGGAGTCACCTTAACGAAAGCCAATGTGACGATCCCCGGGACTCTGTTGTAGCCCTGAATGGCCGGGAGTGGGAGCATGGCCCCGGCGTCGCCGAAGGTATTCCCCGTTGAGTAGATGCCGACCACGATATTCGAGGTGCCGTTGGCGTTGAAGCGGTCGCCGACGTGTAGTCCCAGGTTCGCCGCTGCCCTCCACCCCAGCATCACCTGATGCGCAGCGGTGGGTGCGTAGGCATGTCCGCTGACCACCTTCACACCAAACGCGGTCAGGTCATCCGGATTGATGCCGATCTCGATGAACACGGGATTGTTGGCGTTGATCCGTTGGGTCTCTACCAAGACACCGACCACACTTTGGACACCCGGTGTTTTCTTCAGTCTTGCGAGTTCCGCTTCATCGATCGTGCTGGACAAGGTGTCCGAAGCGCCTTTTTGGGCCACGGTGAAGTCCGCCTTGCCGACAGAGATGATGGCCGCGGCCGACTGCTCGAGGCCGCTGCTGGTCACGTCGAGAGTGACCACGGCCATCACGGCGATGGCCACCGCGAAGGCCAGGCCAATTGAGCGTGCCTTCTTAGACCACAAGTTTCGGATGACGAGCCCAAAGAAACTCACGCCGTTGAACTTGTTTCCATTAGGTTTCTCGCACACGGCGTGCGAGGTGCTAAGGCAACCGCCAATCTCACAGCCGGTCCTCGGTCTGTTTTAGAGTTTCAGGGGGACGGACGATCACGATGGGACAGTGAGAATGCAGGGCACACTGTTGGCTGACAGATCCCAGGAGGAGGCCGCTGAAGCCACCGAGTCCGCGTGAACCGACTACCAGCAGATCCGCTCCCTCGCTTGCCTCTATGAGGTCCTTGGCGGCGGGTCCCTCGTGGGTCACCCCTTTGAACGTGACTCCGGGCGCAACGTCGGCGACATGCGCGCCGGCTTGGTCGACGATCCTTTGCAGGGCCATCTGCACTTCCTCACTTGAGATATAGATGTAGCCCGCCCCGTAACTGGCATGACCCTCCAGGATTGCGCCCGTTCTGGACGCTTCGGTCGCGGCCCAGTCGAGTGCCCTCTCACTTGCAGGGGAGCCGTCGATCCCGACTACCACGCGGTGAATCGGGGTTGCGCGCTCTGGCTCTGTCGCGGTGTTCGTCATCGCTATTTCTCCTTGCCTGTTCGGCCACGCATACGCTGTCGACCAACGGCGCGGACGGTTACGAATGCAGTGTGACTATGAAGGGATTCGCCGAGTAGGGCCGGAGGTCCTTAGTCGGACCGGACAATGTTGGGACCATCGGCCCTGGTGGATTGGTCGACTCGGAGCCATCATCGCTCTATGGGCCATCGAGTGGCAACGCGTCTCCGCCCTCTACCAGGGGGACGGCCAAGGAATGTTCGGGCATGAGCGTAGTTTCCGCGGCGCGCCCTCAAGCCTCGGACGATATAACCGCAACCATTGCTGTCGAAGTCCACGGTCTCACCAAAGCCTATGGAGATGTGGCTGCCGTCGATGGGATTGATTTCACGGTGAGACAAGGCGAGATTTTCGCCTTTCTCGGACCAAACGGCGCCGGTAAGTCAACGACGATCAAGATGCTGTGTACGTTGGCTCATCCGACGTCGGGGCAGGCTCTTGTGGCCGGATTTGACGTAGTTACACAAGCCAAGTCCGTCCGGCGGCACATCGGGTTGGTATTCCAAGAGCAAACACTCGATGATCAGCTCACGGCCGAGGAGAATCTCCGGTTCCACGCCGTCCTCTATGGAGTCGCTCGTAGTGAGGTCGATGCTCGCATCGGTCGAGTATTGAACCTGGTGGCGCTCTCGGATCGACGCAAGGATCTCGTGTCCACCTATTCGGGAGGGATGGCGCGACGTCTGGAGATTGCTCGGGGCATGCTCCATACCCCCAAGGTGCTCTTCCTTGATGAGCCGACGGTTGGACTCGACCCTCAGACACGTGCTCTCATTTGGGACGATATCCAACGCTTACGGATTGAGGAAGGTGTGACCATCTTCCTGACGACGCACTATATGGACGAGGCCGAGTACGCCGGGCGAATTGCCATTATCGACCACGGATCGATTGTGGCTTGCGATACACCGGATGTCCTTAAGGCGTCAGTAGGCACGGACACCATTGAGATAGAAACAGCTGATGATGATCGGGCGCTGGAGTCGCTGAAGTTGGCCGGCTATAAGGTCGAGCGTAACAAGAGCGGATTGACCGCATTCGTAACGGATGAAGAAGCAACCGTTGGGCCCGTCGTGGCTGCCGCCGGTGTGCCCGTCCAGACCGTGCGGGCACACCGCCCGACTCTCGATGACGTGTTCTTGCATTTCACTGGGCGAGAAATCCGAGAACAACACGCCGAAGCCGTCTCCATGTTTGCACGTGCCCGCGGCGCGCGACGGAATTAGGTCCAAGATGGCAACTTCGTTGGAGGAAATCCCAAAGTCGGTCAATGGTCCAGACACCGTTGTTTTTGATGAGATTCGTGTGGTCGGAATGGTGTGGGAACGCGAGCTAATTCGTTATGTACGAACGCGTACGAGGATACTGAGTGGCCTGATCCAGCCGGTTCTGTTTCTTTTCGTCCTGGGTTACGGGATGAGCGGCTTGGTCGGTACGGCCGGGGGGTTCAACTTCCGCCAGTTCGTCTATCCCGGAGTCGTGGCCATGAGTGTCGTGATGACGGCGATGTTTTCAGCGCTCTCCATTGTTTGGGATCGTGAGTTCGGTTTCTTGCGGGAGATGTTGGTTGCGCCGGTGAGCCGAATCTCTCTCGTTCTCGGGAAGACAATCGGAGGAGCGACGGTTGCCGCGGCACAAGGGACAATCATGCTGGTGCTCGCACCGCTGGTGGGCATCCACCTGACGCCTTTGCTCGTGGTGCAGATGATCGCACTGGAGGTGCTGATGGCCGTGGCGATGACCACGTTCGGGGTGTTCGTGGCTAGCCGAATCCAAAAGATGGAGTCCTTTCAGGTCGTGATGCAGATGCTGCTCATGCCGATGCTGTTCCTGTCCGGTGCGCTCTTCCCGCTTAATGGCCTGCCGGGCTGGCTCACTGTGATCACGCGACTCAACCCACTCACCTACGCAGTGGCTCCCTTTCGGCAGGTCGTTTTTGCCGCTCAGGATATGTCGCCAATCGCCCGCGCCCGCTTTCCCACCAATGTGACACTGTTTGGCTACACGTTACCGATTGGACTTGAATTGGCTGTGGTCGTGGTCTTTGCCTTGCTTTTCTTCGTCTTGGCCGTTCGGGGAATCTCTCGGACCGAGTGAGACCCCAGTTGTTCGTTGCGCGAACTAAACACTCTGAGTGTGCCGTGATCCCACGGTGCGCCCTGCCGTCGTAGCCATTATGTTGGTTGGCGCGATGGCTCTGCTGGTGACGTGTGGATTCGGGCACGCTCGGAGGACCCAAGCAGATCAGGAGCTCGAAGTGCACTCAAATCCGGCGGTGGAACCTGCAGCAGGATGACCGGCCCGACTGGCAGCGTTTGGTTTATTTCTTTCAACCGGCCGAGCGGCACGCCGATCCGGATGAGGCAGCGCCTCCTTTCTCCCGGGGATGATGCAGTTTCCTGGAGGTCCTCGGGCTCACTGAACGGGAAGGGCAGGTCGAATCTGTGCGTCTGCCCCACCGGCTTTGGCCCTCATAGAATCGCTTTGGAGGCAATAATCCATGACCAAGCAGGCGACATCCCCACCCACGAGAGAAAATGGCGCCCATACGGCACCACCGTCTCCACCGGCGTGGCGCCACTATCTCTGGCTCATTGCCACGGCCATCTTTGTGATTCTCTTCCTTGTCCTCCCCGCGACGAGCGGCCAACAGCAAGTCACGCTCAATTATTCGCAATTTCTCCACGACGTTTCGGGGCACAAGGTGAAAAACGTCACCATCGCTTCGAGTGGTTCGGCCAGCGGGAGCTTGAAGAACGGGAAGAGTTACACGACGGCCATTCCGCCTCAGGCTGGGCAGGCGTTCCTGGCGCAGTTGCAGAAGAATGGTGTCCAAATAACGGCAGATACGAGCGGGACCTCCTTTGGCTCTGAGGTGCTCACCTGGTTGATCTTGCTCCTTCCTTTCCTCATTCTGGGCTACTTGTGGTGGCGCCTCTCAAAAGGGGCGGCTGGCCGCATGCAAGGCATCCTCGGCGTTGGGCGATCCAAAGCGAAGGTATTCGACGAGGAACGCCCCAGCACCACGTTCGAGGACGTTGCGGGATATGACGGAGCAAAACTCGAGATCCGCGAAGTGGTCGACTTCTTGCAACAGCCCGAGCGTTACGCCCGGGCGGGCGCAATGGCTCCGCGCGGCATTTTGATGGTCGGGCCACCCGGTACCGGCAAGACACTTTTGGCCCGGGCGGTGGCCGGTGAGGCAAAAGTTCCGTTCTTCTCGGTGAGTGGGTCGAGCTTTGTAGAGATGTTCGTCGGAGTCGGGGCGGCGCGCGTTCGTGATTTGTTCGCCGAAGCGCGGAAGCGGGCACCAGCCATTATCTTTGTCGACGAAATCGATGCAATCGGGCAACGACGAGCCGGAACCGGGGTGGTTGTTTCCAACGATGAGCGGGAGCAGACGCTCAATCAACTCTTGGCTGAGATGGATGGCTTCGATCCGGCCACAGGGATCGTGGTTCTCGCTGCTACTAATCGGCCTGAGGTGCTCGATCCCGCCCTGCTCCGTCCAGGACGTTTCGATCGACAAGTGACGATTCCCCTTCCGACCCTGCCCGAGCGCCTGGCCATCTTGGCTGTCCATGCTCGGGGCAAACGACTGGACCAAAGTGTGAACCTCGAGGTTGTGGCCCGTGGAACCCCTGGCTTTTCCGGAGCGGACCTGGCGAACCTGGTCAACGAGGCGGCAATCGTGGCTGTACGCGCCAATCGCGAGATTCTCTCCTCCGCAGACTTTGACGAAGCCCGAGACCGCATCATTCTGGGTCGAAGGGAAGGATCGAACGTTCTCATCCCCGATGAGAAGCACGCCGTGGCCGTTCACGAGGCGGGTCATGCACTGGTTGCTGCCTATTCCGACCATGCTGATCCCATTGCCAAGGTGACAATCCTGCCGGCGGGCCAAGCACTGGGTGTCACGGAGCAACTCCCGCTTGTTGAGCGGCACCTGTTCGGTGAGGACTATCTCTATGACATGTTGGCGGTGTGTCTGGGGGGTCGCTCCAGTGAGCTTGTTGTCCTCGGTCAGGGCTCGACAGGAGCCGCAAACGATCTGGCCAAGGCGACCGATCTGGCGATCAAGATGGTACGCGAGTTCGGTCTCTCGTCGACCATCGGACCGGTGGGCTATCCATCGGGAGGGTCGACGTTTCTCGGCGAAGGAGGGAGCGCCTTCTCGAGCCGTCCGTTTGCCGAACAGACGCAGGCTGCCATTGATTCCGAAGTCGCAAGGATGCTCCGTGAAGCCGAGCAACAGGCCATTCGAGTGCTAAAGGAGCACCAAGACGTGCTCGACGAGTTGGTACAGATGTTGCTCGACAATGAGACAGTGGACGGTTCGGAGGTGTACAGGATTGCCCATCGGCCTGAACCCACTGGGGGTGAGGGTCTGACAGTGGCTCCTGACCGCACCGTCTCTCTTATGGGGAAGATCGGGGGGGCCGGTTCACAAAAGGCAGCGGAGAGTGCCAGTCCGTCGTGAGCGGTCTATGTGCATACCGCTTGGGATGAGTCGAAAAATCGGCAGATCGTTAGGTGCCCTTCCGTACCACCACAACCGGGCCATGTGCGTTCGTTACGCCGTGCGCACTCACTGACCCCAGGAGTATTCCGAGAAACTCGCTGTGACCGCGGTTGCCCACCACGAGGAGTTCGGCGTCCCGAGAGGCCACAATCAGTGCAGGGGCCGGACGGCCTTCGACTACTTTCGATTCGATCAGCAGCCGGCGAGGTGGTCCTGGCACGATGGAGTCATGAGGGCATTTGCGCTCGCGACATACTGTGCCTTGACGCGGAGAGGTCGATCGTGTGACTCACGAGGGGTATCAATTGCTCTGCAGACGGAGGATCTCTCCAGCGATTGGGGTTAGTACAGCACCAAGCTCAAGCACCAAGAAGACGAGTAAGTCATCGACCGAAATGATTCCAGCAATGTCACTCTCTTCGAGCACCGGGAGCCGACGAACGCCCGTCTCTTTGAGGAGTTTGAACGCCTCGAAAATGTCGACCGAACCTTGGATCACCGTGGGTTTCTCGGACATTACCGTCGACACGCTGGTGTGCAAGGGCTGACCTGTGCTGACCGCTCGAATCACGATGTCTCGATCAGTAACGATTCCTAACAGATCACCCCCGCTCACCACGAGCAGGCATCCAACCTCATGGGTCCCCATCAGCCCGGCTGCTTCCTCAAGTGTGCATTCTGGAGGCACCGTTACTGGGGCCTTGCGCAGGCATTCTCTAACAAGCATTAAAGACACTCCTTTCACAGAAATGACGGCAATCGGATTCCTTGTTACGTGAGTCCTCTATCAGGTCTTCGAAGATGGAATCACTCTTCGAAGACGGTCACCCCATCAGATTCCCCGAGAGCAGAAGGCTCGGCTGTGAGGTTCAGTCTTGATCGAGCACAGGTTGATGGACGATGACGCGACCAGTGAGCTCGTCTGGCTTGATTCCGACCAACGAGTGTCGATCTCCACCCGCCCAAGCTTCGAGGTCGAGCGATCCGAGCCGTTGACGTTCGTTGGGATCACTTATGCGGCGAGCGCGGCCGGTGATTACCACACTCCAACCTTCGCTCATGGCTTCATCGACACGATCTACCTCAAAGCCTACCAACTGCCCCTCGATAGCGGCGGCTTTGGATTCGTCGGTGCTGAATATGATCTGGCCCTCGGTAAATTCGAAATTCACGGGCAGCGCCACGGGACCTCGTTCGCTCACGAAAACGACGCGTCCAACTCCTCCCACAGACAAATGTGTGTCGCACTGCTCCGTGGTGAGTGTTTCCAGGAAGGGGTGTCGCCCGGCGCGCCCGTGCCCAGGCGGCCGATCGACTTCTCCACCCATCAGTGCGATAGGTGTCGTTTCGAGGGCGAGCGCCACCAGCTGCAGAGTGCCAGCACTGAGCGATGCATTCGGACTTCGTTCGAAGTATGTGAGGTACACAGGATCGATACCAGCGCGTGAAGCCAACGTCTCGATACTCAATCCGAGTTCATCCCGGCGGTGCGTGATCCGGCGGGCCAGATCACCGGGGAGCAACGCTGGTGAGGGCGAGGTCGGATTTGCACTTGGAGCATTCGAAAAATCTGTCATAGGCTCATTTTGACCCGTCTTTGATGGTGCCCAACAGGGCCGAACGTCCTTCTCTCTAACTGACCTGGGGCTATTCACAAGCCCTGTTCACCGCGGCATCTACCTCGGCGTAGGCCCGACCGAGGTCATAGAGAAGTTTATCGAGTCCTTGTTGCAACTCCTCCATTGTCGAGCCAACGTCGATGAGAGCGTCGGAGAGCTTTGAGCGGGCGGCCAAATAGGCGTTCTCTGCAATGGCAACCTGATGGTCAACTTCGTCTCGCACGTCCAGCTTGGCCAGATCCAGTTGCACGAGAAGCTCGTCAATCCGCCCGCGGCACTCATCGAGAGAACGGCTGATCGACTCGATGGGGCCGTCTGCAACGCCACCATTCCTTCCTCTCGGATGCGCGGCTGCTTTGAGATCCTTCGACATTTGCGGTTCCTTCCTAAGCGTAGGGGACCACTCGTGGTACGACACGGGTCTTCGAGGTCGAGTTGAGCGCCCCGCAGGGACGTTCAGACCTGCTTAGATTCGATTTGCTGCAGAATGGTCTGTAGTTGCTGTCGTCGATCCCGCAGTGTCCTTTGAAACGCAGGATTATCAGTGTCAGCGATCTCTGAACTGAACTCTCCGAGTGCCTGCGTCAGTAGGTTGTGAAGCTCTCTCACTTGTAGGTCATTCAATTGCAGTTCCATGAATTATTCCTTTCGAAAACCCGATACAACATCTCAGATATGTCTGGTGTGGGTCACAGGGTGTCTTGGTCGTTGACGTGGTCACGAACTGGAGAATGGGTTGAAGGTGTAGGGATCGTTCCTTCATGGTCGCGACGAATGGAGCGACCGCTGGTTCTGTCGGATCGGATGGAAAACACTCTTACTCCGGGGTACATGACAATTGGATGCGGGATATTGCGCCCGAGTCTCGCTACCTCCTCGTACGTCAACAGCCTCGCTGGTCCTTCGACTTCGACGCTCCAGCCTGTCTTCGAATACGGCTCAGCGTGATCGATTTCGAAGGTTACCGTTGCCCCGTCAAGGTGATGGGCCGCGAAGCCTGGCCTTAGCCTGATCAAGATCAGGTCGTCGCAGACCGAAAAGTTCACTGGGATGACGTGGGGCGATCCCTCGCCATTGATCGCTAGCCGCCCTACTTGTCCTGATGCGCCCGCGAGCGCTAACAGTCTTCGACACTCGCTTTGGTCGATGACGTCGGAACCATGTTGGTCGAGTGGCATCGCCTCAACCACCCGAAGCTGTCGGTTGTTGTGCACCCTCCCGTGGAGCCCAGGTCCACTCAGAAATGTGTGGGGGGTCTTCTCCATGGCGACGGGTGTAGGCGCGGGCCTCGAGCCGAGCGTCCATCATCTCTTGGCGTAAGGAAGCGCAGTGTTCGCCGAGCCCTGGTACTCGATCGAGTACATCGACAACGAGGCGGAAGCGATCGAGGTCGTTGAGCATAACCATGTCGAACGGTGTTGTGGTTGTACCTTCCTCTCGGTATCCATGCACGTGGAAGTTCTCATGGTTGGTTCGCCGATAGGTCAGGCGGTGGATCAATGTTGGGTAGCCGTGAAAGGCGAAGATGACCGGCCGATCGGTGGTGAACACAGTGTCGAATTCAGAGTCGGAGAGACCATGGGGGTGTTCTGAGGCCGATTCGAGTCGCATAAGGTCGACGACGTTGACCACTCGTATCTTGAGGTCGGGCAACCGCTCATTGAGGATCTGGACCGCGGCCAGGGTTTCGAGCGTCGGAACATCACCGCAGCAGGCCATCACTACATCAGGATTCAGACCTTGGTCGTTCGATGCGAAAGACCAGATTCCCAGGCCTCTTGTGCAGTGGTCGATCGCTTCTTGCATGCCAAGCCAGTCATGTTGAGGCTGTTTTCCGGCCACGATCACGTTCACGTACTGACGACTCCTCAGGCAGTGGTCGGCCACAGAAAGAAGGCAATTTGTATCCGGAGGAAGGTAGACCCGAGCTACGGCGGCCTTCTTCGTGACGACGTGGTCGAGAAACCCGGGATCTTGGTGGGAGAAGCCATTATGATCCTGACGCCAGACGTGACTGCTCAGCAGATAGTTCAACGAAGCGATGGGTGGGCGCCAGCTCACTTCACTGGAGACTTTGAGCCACTTCGCGTGCTGATTCAGCATGGAATCGACGATGTGGATGAACGCCTCATAGCAGTTGAAAAGGCCATGACGACCGGTCAGTAGATATCCTTCAAGCCAGCCTTGGCACTGGTGTTCCGAAAGCATTTCGAGAACACGACCCTCGGGCGCCAAGTGGTCGTCACCTGGCCTGATCTCTGCCTCCCAGGCCCGATCCGTCACCTCGAATACGTCTTGGAGGCGGTTCGATGCGGTCTCATCAGGGCCGAATAATCTGAAATTGTTGGGATTCTGGACGATGACATCACGCATCCAGGTTCCGAGCACCCGCGTTGCCTCTCGCAAAACGGTCCCCGGATGTGGTACTTCAACGCCATAGTCACAAAAGTCCGGTAGTTCGAGATCAACGAGTTGAGTTCCACCGTTGGCGTGCGGGTTGGCACTCATTCTACGAACACCGATGGGCACAAAGTCGTCGATGTCACCTATTGGTCGCCCCTGGCGGTTGAACAGCTCTTCCGGACGATAGCTGTGCAACCACTCTTCGAGTTGGGCCAAGTGGGCGGGATTCGTCCGCACTGCTGCGAGGGGTACCTGATGGGAGCGAAACGTCCCTTCCATGGCTAGCCCGTCTACGAATTTTGGCCCGGTCCAGCCCTTCGGCGTGCGCAGAATCACCATGGGCCAAATGGGCTCATGGCCCCGAGCACCAGCTCGTGCTGATCGCTGAATATCTGCGATCTCGTCGAAGGCGAAGTCCAGTGCCACCGCCATGCGCTGGTGGACTTCCATCGGATCCTCGCCGTCAAATCCGCCCTCGACTATGACGGGGTGATAGCCGTAGCCCGAGAAGAGCGAGAGCAGTTCTTGAGTCGGTATCCTTGCCAACAGCGCCGGCGCGGCGATCTTGTAGCCGTTGAGGTGCAGAATGGGCAAGACGGCCCCGTCATGGACCGGGTCCAGGAATTTGTTCGAGTGCCAACCCGTGGCAGCCGGTCCGGTTTCGGCTTCCCCATCACCCACGACACACGCGACGATGAGATCCGGATTGTCAAAGGCCGCACCATACGCATGAGAGAGGGAATAGCCAAGTTCCCCTCCCTCATGAATGGACCCTGGGGTTTCGGGTGAGGTATGGCTCGGAATTCCCCCCGGAAATGAGAATTGGCGGAAGAGCCGGGTCATGCCGACTTCGTCCCTCGAGATGTGAGGGTAGAGTTCTGAATAGGTCCCCTCGAGCCACGCGTTGGCGACGACTGCTGGGCCGCCGTGTCCGGGACCGCAGACGAACAACGCATTGGTGTCGCGTTCGGTGATGACTCGGCTGAGGTGGGCGTAAATGAAGTTGAGACCGGGGCTCGTGCCCCAGTGGCCGATCAATCGTGGCTTTGTGTGCTCGGGCTTGAGCGGTTCGCGGACCAAGGCATTGTCGAGCAGATAGATCTGTCCAACGGCCAGATAATTGGCGGCTCTCCAGTACGCGTCGAGTCGAGCCAACTCCGTATCAGCGCCAGCTAGGTGAAGACGGAAAATTGACGGAGGAAGTAGTTGTGTCATCGCCTCCTATGATGAACCCGTCTCCCCCCGCTCGAACAGGGCCAACAGTCCCTAGCCGAATGGACACCCGAGAGGTCCGCCTTGCCGAGGTGGAGGGCGCCACGAGAGACGCCGCAGACAGCGGCACGAAGACGCACTGGTTGCTCCTTCTGAATGTGCTCGTGGGACCTTCGGCCCTACTCGGTCCCGCACTGCTCTCTTAGCGTTGAAACGAACAGAGTGCGTATTGGAGGCCACGATGACGTTGACGACAAATCCCAAAATCACCGACACCACGGAGGTGCCAGTTGAATCGCATCCTCCTAAGGCGCCCTATGTGGCACCCGGCCGTACGGGCAGCGTGGTCGATGTAAGGGCGCGTTATGACAACTTCATTGGCGGCAAGTGGGTTGCCCCGGCCAAAGGGCACTACATGGTCAATATCAGTCCCATCAATGGAAAGCCCTTTTGCGAGGTCGCCAAATCCACTGCCGAGGACGTGGAACTCGCTCTGGATGCCGCCCATGCAGCTAAAGACGCGTGGGGTGAGACGTCACTCACTGAGCGCGCCGCCGTCCTTAATCGGATTGCCGACGCCATTGAGGCCAACCTCGAGATGCTGGCTGTGGCCGAATCCTGGGAGAACGGCAAGCCGGTGCGAGAGACACTGGCCGCCGATATCCCGCTGGCCGCCGACCATTTCCGCTACTTTGCTGGAGCCACCCGGTCGCTAGAAGGACGTTCGACCGAGATCGACAAGGACACCGTCGCCTATCACTTCCACGAGCCGCTAGGCGTGGTGGGCCAGATCATTCCCTTCAACTTCCCGCTCCTTATGGCGGCGTGGAAGATCGCCCCGGCGCTCGCGGCGGGCAACTGCACCGTGGTCAAGCCGGCCTCGCCCACACCGTGGTCGATCTTGAAATTGGCCGAGGTGATAGGGGACATCGTGCCTCCTGGTGTGCTGAACATCATCACCGGCCCTGGTGGCGAAATCGGCAAGGCCTTAGCCTCGAGTCCGCGCATCGCCAAGATTGGTTTCACGGGCGAGACCACCACCGGGCGGCTCATCATGCAGTACGCGGCCCAGAACCTGATTCCTTCGACCGTCGAGCTGGGTGGCAAGTCGCCCAACATATTCTTCGCCGACATCATGGATCATGACGACGAGTACCTCGACAAGGCGATCGAGGGGCTGGTCCTCTACGCCTTCAATAAGGGGGAGGTGTGCACCTGCCCCTCTCGGGCGCTGATCCACGAATCGATCTACGACCGTTTCATGGAGCGCTGCCTGGCCCGCATCGCGCTGATCCGTCAAGGAAACCCGCTCGATCCTTCCACCATGATCGGGCCGCAAGTATCAGTCCAACAGATTGAGAAGATCGCCTCCTACATCGACATCGGTCGCCAGGAAGGGGCGGAGTGCCTCATCGGGGGCCACCGAGCTGAGATCGGCGGAGAATGTGACGGCGGTTACTATTTCGAGCCGACGGTCCTCAAGGGACACAACAAGATGCGAGTCTTCCAAGAAGAGATTTTCGGGCCCGTGTTGGCTGTCACCACCTTCAAAGACGAAGCGGACGCCATCGAAATTGCCAACGACACCCTCTATGGCCTCGGAGCGGGCGTGTGGACACGCAACGGCAACCTCGCCTATCGCATGGGTCGGGCCATCAAGGCCGGACGGGTGTGGACGAACTGCTATCACCTCTACCCAGCCGGTGCGGCCTTCGGGGGATACAAGATCTCCGGAGTCGGCAGGGAAAACCACCAAATGATGCTCGAGCATTACTCCCAGACCAAGAACCTCTTGGTGAGTTACAGCACAAAACCTCTTGGCTTCTTCTAGAGCGCGAGCGGATTTGATGAACCAGTCCGTACAGAGAGTCGTAGCGACCCCGACCGCCCTCGGTGCGATTGCTGACCTCGTGGAGCAACGCGGCCCGGTGATGTTCTTTCAATCGGGCGGCTGTTGCGATGGCAGTCTACCCATCTGTTTCGAAGACGGGGAGTTGGTCATCGGTGTCCACGACGTATTGCTAGGCCACGTCGGGGGATGCCCATTTTACATTGACGCACGCCAATATGAGGTATGGAAGCACACGCAGCTGATTCTCGACGTTGGCGATGGTGCACCTGAGGGATTCTCACTTCCGGCCGGTCCGGATGCCCACTTCATTATCCGGTCAAAGGTGTTCGGGTCCCACGACCCGACGCCGGGAATACCATGAGGGGCCAAGAGAGTGTGTCGGAGGAAAGCGGTCGACAGCTGACGTGTGCACTTCTGACTGGGCGGAATGTGCCGGCATGACGAAGAGCGTGCTCTCTGCGATCGCGGGTGTATTGCCCGATGACAACCACAACTACGTTACGAAATTCGAGATTGGTCGAGGGTGGGGGAATGTTCTCAACATTCGACTCCAAACCACAATCTCGTCCCCCGATGCGGGACGAGAGCTTGGGGACCGACTCCGTCATGCCCTCGGTGAAGCGCTGGCGGACGAGCGACACCATGTCGAGATTGTCTGGGTGCCGGCGGCTGAGCACACCAGGGAAGAAACCTCGCCGACGGGGGACCTTCGGCCCTAGGGAATCCTCCGTGGCGGCGCGATCTTGGACTGAGAAGGTTCTAAGAAAGGTTCGCTATGAAGGCAGCCGTTGTACGTGAATTCAACCAACCGTTGCGCATCGAAGATTTACCCATCCCAGAGCCGGGTCATGGAGAAGTGGTGGTGCAAGTCGAGACATCGGGCCTGTGCCACACCGATATTCATGCGGCGCATGGTGACTGGCCGGTGAAGCCGGTCCCGCCATTTGTCCCAGGTCACGAGGCCGTGGGCATTGTCACTCGCTGCGGGCAGGAAGTCGTTCACGTAACGGAGGGTGATCGAGTCGCAGTTCCGTGGCTGGGATGGGCCTGTGGTTACTGCGAGTACTGCGCATCGGGGCGCGAGACGCTCTGCATGAACCAACGTAATACCGGCTATTCGGTCAACGGCGGGTATGCGGAGTTCGTTCTCGCGAGTGCCAACTTTGTGGGCCGAGTGCCCGATGGGATTGATCCAATAGATGCGGCACCCCTGACCTGTGCCGGAGTGACGAGCTACAAGGCCGTCAAGGTTTCGGGCGCTCGGTCGTCGGACCTCGTCGCCGTGTTCGGCATCGGAGGACTCGGTCATCTGGCCGTGCAGTACGCCCGTATCGCGGGGGCAACAGTAGCGGCCGTAGACATTGTGGACTCCAAATTGGACCTTGCTCATCGCCTTGGTGCGGAGTACGTCATCAACAGCGCTGTCGACGATCCCGCGGCGACGATTCAGGATCTCGGTGGTGCCGACGTGGCGCTCGTTTTCGCGGTCAGCCCCACTGCGTGTGAGCAGGCATATCGAAGCCTTCGGCGTGGTGGACGTTTGGTCTTCGTCGCCTTGCCGGCCGACAATTTCGTGCAGGTGCCGATCTTTGAAACCGTACTTCAGGGATTGACCGTGACGGGCTCCATTGTCGGAACACGGGTCGACCTGGCTGAAACCTTCGAACTTCACGCCGATGGACGTACCGAGGTGGTGACAGAGAGTCGCAAACTGGAACAAGTCAACGAGTCATTTGAGCAGATCCAGAAGGGGGAGGTTGATGCCCGGCTCGTGTTCGACCTCCGTTGAGGCCGCGATGCCTCATGGTGACCTGAAGGTCTCCCAGGGTAGAGCGATGGCAGTGGCGAACTACCCCAGCGAGCTAGAGCAGGATGTCGTGAGTGATGGCGATCTTCGCTACCACGTCCGACCCATTCGTCCCGACGATGGTCCTCGACTGGAGGAATTTCATCATCGTCTGCTGCCACAGTCAGTCTTCTTGCGCTTCTTCACATTTCATCCGGAACTGTCCCGCAAAGAAGTGGAGCACTTCGTCTGTGTCGACTATGTGAACCGGCTCGCTTTGGTGGCAGAGTTGGACGATCGCTTGATAGCCGTTGGTCGTTATGACGGTGCGCCCGGAGAGACCGAGGCCGAGGTGGCGTTCGTGGTTTCTGATGAATTTCAGCATCACGGGATTGGCGCACTGCTGCTCGACGAACTAGCGCACGCAGCCTGGGAGAGAGGGATCACCTCCTTTCGCGCCGAGACCCTTTGTGAGAATCGAGCGATGCTTGATGTGTTCCATCACACCGGGTTCCAAGTCACGTCGAGTGTGGAATACGGTACCGTTACTCTCAGCTTTCCTATAGAACCAACGGACACCTACCGAGAGTCGCTGGCGGCGCGGCAAGCCTCGCGTCAATGCCAAAGGAGCACACGGGTCACGTTTCATGACGTGGGGGAGAGATGAAGCTCATTCTCGGTGGCCCCACCGGGACCGTCGAGCATGACGGTGGGAAGTTCCATCCCGAACACGGCGCACGGATCTTTGCCGCGATGGATGGCATTCGGTCGCTGGGGTTCGAGGTCGAAGTCATCTCCCCGCCCACACCAAAGGCTGAGCTGAGTGACCTCATTCGCGTGCACTCGATGGCCTACCTCACCGAGCTCGAGGCATTCTGTCTCAACGGTGGGGGAGATATCGATCCTGATACCTATGCTCGCCCGGACTCATGGAATGCTGCCCGCCGCGCAGCCGGGGCCGGATTGGCGGCAATTGCCGCCCTCGAGGAGCATGGGGAGGGCGTGGCCTTTGTGCCGGTCCGACCGCCCGGACATCATGCCGAGCATGACCGGGCAATGGGATTTTGCCTTCTCAATAACGTCGCGGTTGCCGCAGCTTCTTTAACGGCACGGGGCCAAAAGGTTCTGATTGTGGATTGGGACGTCCACCACGGCAATGGAACCCAATCAATCTTCTGGGACGATCCTGACGTCCTCTACGTCTCAACGCACCAATTCCCCTTCTTTCCGGGAACGGGCAGAGCACGCGAGATCGGAGGATCCGAAAGCGCGAGGTCTCACGGTCAATATTCCACTTCCTGCGGGGGCGACGGGCGATGTCGTGCGAGCCGCTATCGACCACGTGGCGCGGTCAACCATCGAAGAGTTCTCTCCTGACTGGGTACTGGTGTCGTGCGGATTCGACGCGCACAAGGCTGATCCTCTGGGGGACTTCGCTTTGTCGAGCGGAGACTTTGCTGAACTAGCCCGGATGGTGAACGAATTCGCTCCGCGCCCGGGGCGTCTGGCCCTCTTTCTCGAGGGCGGCTACAACCAGATGGCCCTCCAGGTGTCTGTCACGGACACGCTCGGGGCGCTACTCGGTCTACAGACTCACCCCGCCGCACCCACCTATGGAGGTCCGGGCATGAAAGAGGTTCGTGACGCCGCCGACGCGCGCCATCGAGCCATGGAGCTTCCTGCGACAACGAGCGCGAGCGAAAGATAGCAAATGAACACCATCCCAACCATCGTCGTCGGTTATGACGGCTCAGAAGACTCCACAGCGGCGCTGCGCTGGGCCGCGCAGTTGTCGAGGGCAATCGGAGGACGACTCCGGATTGTGCACGCCGTTGGTCTGTTGGAGCACGCCGGGCTCCTAGCCGCTCATGCCGCAGTGCATCGCGAGACGGCGTTAGACATTGCCGTCGAAGTGGGTGGAGATCCGGACCGGATCGAATGGTCAGCGGTTGACGGCGATCCATGTTCAGCGCTACTTCGCATGACTGTGCCGCCCGAATCAGCCGATCTCTTGGTGGTGGGCTCTCGCGGCTCCGGCGTGCATGAATCACTCCTTGGGAGCACGAGCCTTGCGCTGGCGGAACGCTCGACGATTCCGGTGACGATAGTGCCGTCGGCACATAGGGACGAGGATCTCGCGCCGCCCGTCTAAATACAACGGGAACGAAAGATAGTGCCACCCAGATGAACGGGCGGCTGCGTGCTCAGCGGACAATCACCACCGAGCAAGATGCACGCCGCATGCAGTAGTGACCGACCGAGCCGACGAGCAGCTCCTCGAAGCCACCCATGCCCCGCGAGCCCACGACTAACAGGTCCGCCCCTTTGCTCGCCGAGACGAGGGCGGGTCCCGGCGGTTGTTCCTTCGGCTCACCACGGACGACCACATCAGGTGCCACATCGACGACGTGACTGATGGCCTCCTCTAGTAGATCCTGCGCCGCCTTCCGAACCTCCTCGACCGTGGTTGTGAAGGCATAACCAATAGCCATGGGGAACATCCACGCTGTGACAATATCGAGGACGGCGCCACTTTGTTGCGCTTGCGTAATCGCCCAATCGAGCGCTCGTGCACTTTCGCCGGAGCCGTCTATCCCCACCACTATGCGGTGTTGCGAATGTGATGGCTCAAGCTCCGCCTCGTCGGTACTCACGCGACGGGCCGGTGAACCAGGACGGGGCAGTGCGCGCTGGTGGCGCAGTACTCACTGACCGAGCCGATCAACATGCCGACGAATTCGCCGTGTCCCCGACTGCCGACGACCAGGAGGTCAGCACCCTTCGAAGCCTCGACCAGGAGCGGCGCTGGGGGCCCTTGCACGACCCGGGACGTAATCTCGATGTCGGGGTACTTGGCGCGCAGGCCATCTGCCGCCTTCGAGAGGATTTCGGGCATACCTTCCGTGGGGTTGTAGTCAGCCGGGAAGGCCAAAGCCCAGCCGTAGGTTGTCGGCCAGTCCCAGGTCATGATGATCTCCAACGTTGAATGTGTAAGGCTGGCTTGCCGACCTGCCCAATCGAGAGCGTCGATGGATGCAGCAGAACCGTCTATCCCGATAACGATTCTGGCCGAACTCGCTTCGGACTCCGCGATTTCTGAGGATTCCGGTGTCATGATGATTCTCCTGTTCTCGTTTCCCCTCCGAGGGGTTCTTCGTAGATTGTTGTGCCAGCCGTTCCGGCGAGCAGCTGGGCGGCGTCCTCGAGCCGGCCTATGGCGGCGAAGTTGTGTGTACTGCGCACGAAATGACATGCAGCGGTCACCTTGGGCCCCATTGAGCCCGAGGGGAACTGCAACCGCTCAAGCTCAGAGGCACGGATGCGATCGATCGAGCGAGCATTCAGCGTCCCATAGTCCAGCTCGACCGCCGGTACGTCGGTCAGAAGGAGGAGCGCGTCCGCGGCCAGGTTCTCAGCCAACAATGCGGTGGACGAATCCTTGTCCACGACCGCCTCGACGCCGTGGAGGAGGCCGTCGGCAGTTCTCCGAACCGGGACACCCCCACCTCCGGCGCAGATCACGACAGCGCCATCGGCCAGGAGGACCTTAATGGTGGCGAGCTCGATAATCCCTTTTGGCTCAGGGGAGGCCACCACTCGCCTCCAACCCTGGCCATCGGGGCGAACCTGCCACCCCCACCGTCCGGCCAATCTCTTGGCATCTTCTTCGTCGTAGACCGGTCCGATGAATTTCGTCGGATCTTCAAAGGCGGGGTCGTCGGAAGCCACCAGGGTCTGGGTAATAAGACCGACCACCTGTTGCCCGGGTAGGGCATTCTCGAGGGCTTGAAGGAGGAAGTAGCCGATCATGCCTTGTGTCTCAGCAACGAGAGCATCGAAGGGATACGAATGAGGAAGTTCCGGGTCACGAGCGCTTTCCAAGGCCAACAAGCCCACCTGAGGACCATTGCCGTGCGTGATGACGAGGTCATGGTCACGGGCGAGCGGGGCGAGCGCTTCGACCGCCGCAATCACGTGCTTCTGTTGGACTTCCGCGATGGGAGCTTCGCCTCGCTCTAGAAGTGCATTCCCTCCCAGGGCGACAACGACTCTCATTTCGGCTCCTTGTCGGATTGGCCTAGCGTTGCCACCATGACTGCCTTGATCGTGTGGAGCCGGTTTTCGGCTTGATCGAAGACAACCGACGCTGGTGATTCAAAAACCTCGTCGGTGACCTCAAGTGCCGAGAGGTTGAATTTCTCATAGATCATCTTCCCGATTTCGGTATCCTGGTTGTGCATCGCCGGCAGGCAGTGCATGAACCGCACCGCCGGGTTCCCCGTCATGCCCATAACGGCTTTATTGATCCGGTAGGGAGTGAGTTCTTCGATGCGAGCAGCCCAGGCGTCCGTTGGCTCTCCCATCGATACCCACACATCCGTATATAAGAAGTCCACCCCTTCGACCGCCGCCGCGATGTCGTCGGTGACGGTCAACCAGGCGCCGGAAGCCTTGGCCAAGGCCTGTGCGATGTCTTGGACCTCAGTGCTTGGCCAAAGCATCTCGGGCGCGCAGATTCGCACATCCAGACCCAGGAGGGCTCCGGTCACGAGAAGGGAGTTAGCGGTGTTGTTGCGGGCGTCTCCCAAGTAGGCATACGAGACGGACTCGAGAGGTTTCGCAGCATGATCGCGCATTGTCAGCATGTCGGCCAGCATCTGTGTCGGGTGCCACTGGTCGGTGAGTCCGTTCCACACGGGTACGCCGGAGAACTCAGCCAGCGTCTCGACATCTTGTTGAGAGAATCCACGGAACTCGATGCCGTCGTACATGCGCCCGAGCACTCGGGCCGTATCCTTTACAGTTTCCTTCTTGCCGAGTTGCGTCTCCCCAGGGCCGAGATAGCTCACATGAGCACCCTGATCGTGGGCGGCTACTTCGAAGGCTGAGCGTGTCCTCGTGGACGTCTTCTCAAATATGAGCGCGATATTCCGTCCTTTGAGTGCCTGACCTTCTCGGTGCGAACGCTTTTCGGTGCGCAGTTGATCCGCCAGGTCGATGAGCGAGACAAACTCGTCCTTGGTGAAGTCGATCTCTTTAAGAAAGCTGCGGCCGCTGAGGTTCATCGTTCATCCTTCCGAAGGGGGAAATGTGTTCTTACGCCGGGTCACGCGTGAGAGGGCAGGTCATGCAACGAGGACCCCCCCGTCCCCGGCCGAGCTCTTCTCCGGCAATGGAGACAACTTCGATGCCGTGCTTGCGCAACATGGTGTTGGTGGCGACGTTGCGTTCGTAACCCATCACAACCCCAGGGGCGACCGCCAAGTAGTTGGTCCCATCGTCCCACTGCTCGCGTTCGGCCGCCCGGACGTCCTCATCGGTAGTGAGCACTTTGATCTCGTCAACTTCCAGGGCATCGGCCAGGGTGCTCCAGAGATTCTGGTTGCGCGTCACGGTGAGGGTTGACGGTGTCTCGCCGGCCGTCAGGGTCCAGCTACGCAAATGCCGGTCGAAGAATGGGTACAGCACGAAGGTCCCGACATCGACCATCGACATCACCGTATCGAGGTGCATGAAGGCGTGGCTGTGCGGCAACTCGATAGCGATGACCCGATGAGCTTGGCCGGTCGCAAAGAGCGCCTTGGCCACCATCTCAACGGCCATGGGCGATGTCCGCTCGCCCATGCCTATGAGAACGGTGCCGTGACCAATGACATGGACGTCGCCACCCTCAAGCGTTGCCGGCTGATACTGCTGATCGCCGTCGCCGTAGTAGACGGTGAACTTCGAGTCGAACATAGGGTGGAACTTGTAGATGGCACGGGTGTGCAGAGTCTCACGTTGGCGGGCCGGCTTGGCCATTGGATTGATGGTGACGCCGTTGTAGATCCAGCACGAATTGTCGCGCTGGAAAAGGTGGTTGGGCAGTGGGGGCAGAACGAAGTCGTCGGCCCGAAGCATGTCCCACTTCAAGCCGTGGGTACCTTTGGGATGCAGATCGGCTTTCAGCACGCCACCAACGAGATATTCCGCCAACGTTTTTCCGTCCAGCTCTTCGAAGAGCCCTCGCATCGGGTCGACGAGCGACGGCCCGAGGTTCTCCGGAGTACAGAGACGGTCCAGAACAAATGCCCGTCCATCGGGCACCTCAAGGGTTTCGGCCAGGAGCTCTCCGTAGTAGTGCACCTCGACTCCCTTGTCCCGCAGTGCCTGGGCGAAGGCGTCGTGCTCTTCCCTTGCTTTCTTGGCCCACATGACGTCGTCGAAAAGCAGCTCGCCGATGTTGTCCGGAGTGAGTCGGGAAAGCTCCAGACCCGGTCGGTGGATGATGGCTCGACGTAGTTGGCCGACCTCTGAGTCAACTTGAAACTCCATTGCGCGCTCCTGTCTCCGATTTTGTACGGTGAATGGGGGATCGGGTCGATTCACTCCGACCCGACCAGCTCGGCGGCCGGTGCTTCCGTGGTGAAGTCCGTTGGCTCGGCTGCCTCACCGAGCCGTTGACGGCGGGCGTTCAAGAAGGCGTAGAGGACCAGACCAGCCAGAATCACCACGAGCGCCTGATAGACAACTTGATACCCCGAGGCGAAAGTGACCCATAGGGAGAACAGAACGCTTGCCCCCGCGACCGAGAGGTCGCGGGCCAACTGCCACCCTTGCACGCGACGCCGGCGCGACACCAAGTACGTGAGCTGGGCGATGGCTGAGAAGAAATACGGGATGGCGACAGTCACCACGGTGAGGTCGACCAGGTAGGTGAAGACCGTAAGTCCCGCAGTGGTGCTGTAGCGCCACAGCATCAGGAGCGTGGGCAGCGCAGTGCCGACCAAAATGCCGAACCAGGCCGTTCCCTTGTGGTCGGTCCAGGTGAACGGCCGGGGGAAGAGGTCGTCTTGAGCGATGGCTCGTGAAGTCTCGGTGACAATCAAGGTCCACCCGTTGAGGGCGCCGATTCCCGATACCACAGCGATGGCGGCAATGAACTTCCCGGCCCACGCTTCGTGGGGGAAGATGGACTGGAATGCGTTGACGAACGGTGAACCGGTGTTGACCAACGTGTGATGGGCCACCAACCCCATGACTGCCGCCGTGACCAGCACATAGAGCATGGCGCTGATCACGGTCCCGAGCATCGACGAACGCAGGACGTTCTTTCGTGGGTCTCGGACCCGCTTGGCGGTGACGGCCGCCGCTTCGACGCCGATGAAAGAGAACAGGGCTACTCCGGCGGCGATCCCGATGGCGCTATAGAGGCTGCCACCCGACGCATTGAAGGCCCCAAAGTGGACCTTTTGGACGAAGAACCATCCGACGACGCCGACGAAGAGAAGCGGTACGAACTTCAAGACGACAGTGACGTTCTGGAACCACGCCATCTGGCGGATCCCGACCAGATTGATGACCGCCGGCACCCATAGGCCAACAACGGCAATAGTGAAGTTCTCCATGCCGGAGGGATGGGCCCAGCCGAAGAGGGCGTCGACATAGAACACCCAGGACGACACGATGGCCGCATTACCGGCCCAGGCCTGGATCCAGTAGCACCAACCGACGAGATAACCGGCGAAATCACCAAATTCATGGCGTGAGTAGGCATAGAGGCCGCCGTCGCTGTTAGGCACCCGCTTGGTGAGCTGACCGAACAAGACGGCCAAGAGCACGGCCCCGATGGCGATGACGGCCAAGACGGCGATGCCCATGGTGCCGGCTCCGGCCAACACGGCGGGCATGGTGAATACCCCGGTGCCGACGATGCTGCCGATGACCAGTCCGGTAGCCGATGTCACGCCCAACGAGTGGGCTTTTTTCTCGTTGCGTGCCGACAATGGCGGATCTGGAGGTCCCGATTGACCTGAACCGGGCGGCCGATCCGTAATGAGCGTCATCAAAATCTCCCTTCGGGCAGCGAGCGAGGAGCCCGATGCTGACTCTGTACAGACACGCGTCGTGTCCCCGACTGAACGGTAAGGAGGATTGGGGCGGCTCAATAGGGCCATTGGTCCTCGCAAGGGCGCCAATGGTCCCCTTTGATGGAGTGACCCCAGGCCGGTTGCCGACCCATGAGACCGGTCTGACTTTTTGAGCGGCGCCTCGGGTGGTCGCCTCGAAGAGCGACTACCACGGCGAACCTATGCCGGGAGTGGCACCTGCCAGGTCAGTGAGGTTCCGCCACCTACAGCATTTTCTACGACGAAGGTGCCGTCAAGCTTCTCTGCTCGCGCTCTCAGATTGGTCAAGCCGAGGGCGCCCTGGCGCACTTTGGACTGATCGAAACCGTCCCCGTTGTCGAGGACTGTCAGCTGGCATTGTCCTTTTTCGACCTTGATCGTCACCGATGCCTCGCTGGCGTGGGCATGGCGCCCGACATTCGTGATCGACTCGCGGATGGTGGCGAGCAGGTGCTCGGCCACCTGGGCGGGGATGGCCGAGTCAACCGGACCTTCGAATGAGACCTCTACCGGGAGGCCGACGACGGAACGCAACTCATGGACGAGGGAAACGACCTGATCCCGAATGCCTCGATTCTCCACTCCCATGCCCAGTTGATAGATGGTGGCGCGGATCCGATCAATGACTCGGTCGATTTCGGCCACCGCGTCTCGGAGACCCGGCGACATGTCGTGTGGGACGCGGCCAGCCATGCTCTGAAGATTGAGGCCCACCCCAAAGAGTCGTTGGATCACCGTGTCGTGCAGATCCCGAGCCAGGCGATCTCGATCCTCATAGACGGCGACCGCCTGGACCTGTTGATGAAGGCGGGCGTTTTCGACGGCGATCCCCGCGGCGAGGGCAAGTGCTTCGACCAAAGCGAGATCGTCGTTCGTGAACTCTGACCATCCGATCTTGTCGGTCAAATAGAGGTTCCCATACACCTCGTCTCGGACCTTGATCGGCACCCCTAGGAACGAGCTCATCGGGGGGTGGTGAGCGGGAAAGCCAAAGCTCTTGGGGTCGGAACTGAGGTTGGCCAAGCGGAGGGGTACCGGATGGGCGATAAGCAGGCCAAGAACCCCCTGGCCCGTGGGCCGGGCCCCTATTCGAGCCTCCTCGTCTGGCTCAAGTCCAACGGTGATGAACTCGGACAGGGCGGTCCTATCATCATTGAGTACACCGAGCGCACCGTAACGGGCCCCGGTCATGGAACGGGCTTCTTCGACCACATGGCGGAGGAGCACCGGTAGCTCCAGATCCCTCTCGATGAGCAGGGACGCCTCAAGAACCCTGCGCAGTTTGACCGGATCCTCAATTGAGCGGTACGGCATAAAACTGCAGGCTATCAGGGAGTTCCGGCCACTCGTCATGAAAACTCCGGGAACAAAAGTTCAAACTGCGTGCCCCGATGTGGCACTCGTGGCCCCCCTGAGATGGGAAGATGGAAGTATGACGCTCCGCGTGTTTCTCTTGGACGACCATGAAGTGGTCCGAAGCGGTCTACGAGGATTGCTGGAGGCCCACGACGACATCCAGGTCGTCGGCGAGGCCGGGACCGTGGCTGAGGCCATGAGCCGCATCCCGCCTACCCGTCCGAATGTCGCCGTCCTCGATGTCCGACTACCCGACGGCAGCGGCGTCGAGGTCTGTCGAGATATCCGGTCCCGTTGGCCCGAGATTGCGTGCCTCATGCTTACGTCGTACGCCGATGACGAAGCGCTTTTTGCGGCCATCATGGCCGGCGCGGCCGGTTACCTGTTGAAGAGAGTTGGGAGCACGGACCTGGTGGAGGCGGTTCGGCGCGCCGGCCAGGGGGAATCCTTGCTTGATCCCTCCCTCACCCCCCGCGTCCTCGAGCGCCTACGCACTGGCCCCAATGAAGACCAACGACTGGCGAGTCTCACACCACAGGAGCGGCGGATTCTCGAACTCATCACCGAGGGTTATACCAATCGCCAGATTGCCGAAGCCATGATCTTGGCTGAGAAAACGGTAAAGAATTACATCTCGAATCTATTGGCAAAGCTCGGCGTAGAGCGGCGCACCCAAGCCGCCACCTTCGCAGCACGTCTCGAAGAACGATCAGCCCAAGCAGCCAGAATCGACGGCACTGGAACCTGATTGGGCGCTTAGCGGTGCTCCAGGGTGGCATTGGTCTCGTGATCCTGTTCGTCCAAGTGGATACCTCGCGAGGTCAACTCACGCTCAATCTCGGACCGGCGGCGCTGCGGCGGATCGAAGGAACTCGGGTCACAGTCGAGGCCGACACCCCTGGCCAGATCGATGAGGGCGAGGTCGTACGCCACCTGGTGGGCCAGTGCGATGGAACTCCAGTCCGTGCCTCGCTCCGGCGAAGTGATTGGGCCTAGATGTTGGCGACAATCGCGGAGCGTTGACAAGGCATCGCCGGTCGTTATGTTGGCATCGCTCCGCGGACGTTGGCGAATCGCCACATCGAGGAGTTGGGTGTACATGGACATGATCCCTCTACGTTGCGGGTTCAATGAGGCGAACGGTAGAGCCATTGGTCCTTAGGCAAGAAAATATGAAAACTGGGGCACGACGCCATTTCTGTGCGCCAGGGGGACTCTTGTACCTCATTTAGAGGACGTTCGGCCCTACGTCCGGCCCAGGAAGCGGGTTCGAATGGTGGAACGGAACAAGCCGATCAACTTAGGAGCCTCTCATGCATCACGCATCTCCCCCCCGAACCCAACGCACGACTCATCGCTCGCCCCGACCCTCGGTCAGCCCTTACTTCATTGAAGAAATCGGATTGACCATGGCGGAAATCCGGCGAGCGTGGGCTGCAACCTCGGACGCTGATCTTGTCGCGAGTCGATAACGCGAAGCGTTCGCCACAAACTGACGCCAATTCCAGCGAATGAGCCTTGCGACCAGGGCCGGGTGGCTGACGGCAGTCCAACCTCCAGTCCTGCCTCGGGATCTCTCGTGCATGTAGGTGAGGCGTCATCTCGCGCCGCCGTCGTTGAGACACACGTGTCGATCCTATTTTTCGTCGACGACAAGGTATACAAGCTGCGAAAGCAGCTTCAGTTCGGGTTCCTTGATTTCCGGGACCGGGAGGCGCGCTACGAAGATTGCCGAGCGCGAAGTGACCCTTAACCGTCGACTCGCACCGGACGTGTACCTGGGGGTTGCGGACGTGCAACTCAACGGTGAACCGATCGACCACATGGTGGTCATGCGGCGCCTTCCAGAGGCGAACCGATTGGCGACCATGGCGCGCCACGGAGATGCCTTGGGCGAGCAGCTTGGGCAAGTGGCGCGGACGGTGGACTCTTTTCATCGGGCGGCGAACAGGTCGCCTGAGATCGCTTCAACCGCGACTGGTCCGGCTTTGCAGGCAGGATGGGATACCAACTTTTCCGAAATGGTGCCCTTTCTCGGATCAATACTCGATCCCGAGGTTGACGGGGAGATCCGCTCGCGTGTAGCTCCCTGGATTAAAGGCCGTCAGCGTCTTTTTGAAACTCGGATCGAAGCCGAGCGGGTGTGTGACGGCCATGGAGACCTGCAGGCGGATGACATATATTGCCTCGACGATGGGGTGAGAATTCTCGACTGCATCGAATTCTCCGACCAGCTGCGCTACGGCGATGTCTGCGCTGACGTGGCGTTTTTGGCCATGGATCTCGAGCGCTTAGGTCGGTCCGACGCAGCCAAGCTGTTCCTCGACCGGTATCAGGATGCTGCAGACGACAGATTTCCGGTGTCCCTTCTGCACTTTTACATCGCGTCGCGGGCATATGTTCGGGCCAAGGTCGCATGCTTGCGCGTCGAACAAGGCGATCAAGAATCCCGGTCAGAGGCCTGTGCTTTGCACTCGCTGGCACTGGCTCATCTTCGCCACGCGCGAGTGAAGCTTGTCCTCATCGGTGGCCTCCCAGGTTCGGGGAAATCCACCGTTGCAGCCGGATTGTCGCGGAGGCTGGGATGGAAGATCCTTCGCTCAGACGACGTGCGGCGTGCGGTGCCACTAGACGCACAGGAAGCGGAACGGGGATACGGATTGGGGCGCTATACGCCAAGTCAAACGACCGCGGTCTATAAGGAGTTGCTCAGGAGCGCCGAGGCCTTATTGATGCGAGGCGAATCAGTCATCGTCGATGCTTCGTGGATCGATGCCCGATGGCGTACTGCGGCTCAGGGAATGGCCTCGCACACCGAAAGTGACTTCGTCGAGCTGTGTTGCCAGGTTGATCCAGATGAAGCGGATGCCCGAATAGTGCAGCGTCTCTTCGAGAACCGGGATGTCTCCGAGGCCACCCCCGAGGTGAGGATGGCTATGAAGAGCGCGATGGATCCTTGGCCATCAAGCATTGTGATCGACACGACGGCGGCGACGGGGGAGCAATCTGTTGCTCGGGCTCTTGACCTCGTGGGCAATGGCGACTGACGGCTGACACCCGACCCGCGACACGTCCCTACGGGACCTTCGGCCCTACAGGTGGAGTCGATCGGGGCTGAACATGGGGTGAAGAGCGTGTGGAGCGAACTGTGCAAAGTCCATGTGGCGCTGGCGAAGGAGGCCCCATGTCGAGGAGCGATCGAGTGACCAATGTATTCAGCAGCGAGCGAGAAATCGTTGTTGGAGTGGACGGATCCAAGTACTCGGAGGATGCCCTGACGTGGGCGGTAGGTGAGGCAAAGTTGCGCGATGCCGTGCTTCGTATCGTTTGCGTCGCCCCTATCGGGAGTGACGTCGCTCTTGATTGGAGCGTGGATAACGCTTTGTCGGAATCGCAAGCAATAGTCGACCGGGCGGCGGAAGCGGCCCAAATCCTTGGGACCACGGTCGTTGTCCGCGGCGAAGTGCCGGTCGGCGAAGTTGCGGAGACACTTGTTGGGACCAGCGAGGTGGCCGACCTCTTGGTGGTGGGTGCTCGAGGGCGGGGAGTGCTCAGTGAGTTCCTTCTTGGCACTGTGAGTCGTTCGTGCGCACGCGAGGCACGATGCCCGGTCGTGATCGTCCACGCACTGTCTCGAGCGCGCTGCTTCGAATTCTTCGGCCCGCATCGTGGTCGAAGTCGAAGAGGGTGTCCGCTCACTTGCCTTGGATTGGGCCATCGAGGAGGCATCACTTCGGTCAGCACGCGTCGACCCAGTCTGTGTATGTATGAGTTCAAATGACGATGATGGGGGAAACGCATTTCCGACGCGGAGGTGTAGCGGGTTCATCGGGCTCACTGCTTCATATATCTGGCCCCGATCCGGCGGTGGGCATTTCGCGTCACGGGCTCGCTGCATCTCGACCGCCGTGGCATTGACCGAGGCATGTAAAGGCGCCGATCTTCTCGTCATAAATGAGGTTGGTTCCGATGAGCGGCACGACCGCGGAGCAGGATCGCTTCTTCGTCGGTGTGTGGAACAGGCTTCATGTCCGGTCGTGGTCGTCGGTCCGGCAATGTCGAGCGTGACGCACGTGAAAGGCGCGGAATAGCGGGGCTGACGCCGCCTGGTTATCGACGGGTACATAATTGTTGTACGGGCCGTAGGCCGGGTCGACAACGGGCGCGCTCCGAGGGCCACCGAGTCCGGCAGCTACTGCGGCGCCACAAGGCTGTTGGCAAGAGATCTTGGAGTATCAGGGGTCGATCGAATTCGCCCGTCCTGCAATTCAACAAGCACATCGAACGCGGTGACCTCTTCGAGGCGGTGCGTGATGTAGAGGATGCTCTTTTCCCCCGTGGTTGCCAGCACATCGTGGAGTAAGCGTGAAGCGGTGGCACGGTCGAGTCCGGCAGTCGGTTCGTCGAGGAGCAGGATCGGGGGATCGGCCAGCAGGGCACGGGCGAGAGCAACGCGCTGGCGCTGGCCGCCCGAGAGGCGTGCGCCCATTTCGCCGACTGGAGTGTCGAGTCCCTGCGGTAAGGAGTCGATCCAGGGTCCGAGCTGCGCGGTGCGCGCCGCAGCCACTATCTGGTCCTCCGACGCGTGAGGGCGGGCAACGGCGATATTGGCGCGGATCGAGGCATTGAACAGATGGGTGTCCTGTGACACCCATCCAATCTGGCGACGGGGCACGTCTTGCGACAAAGAACGGAGCGGCGTGCCACCCAGGCTCGCCTCTCCGTCTTGTAAGGGCCAGAAACGTAAGAGAGCGTTCACTACGCTGCTCTTGCCGGATCCGCTCGCACCCGTGAGGGCGATGTGGCTTCCCGCGGCAAGGGACATGCTGAAGCCGTCGAGCACCCAGGGGCCGCCCTCCCCGTAGCGGAGTCTGACCCTTTCGAGCGCGACATCAGTGTGCGTCGGAGCGGGAGCTGGGTTGGTTGGATCGTCTACGGGGACTGGGAGGTCGGCGATCCCGAGGAGTCGATCAGCCGCGGCGGACTGATGCGCCAGCCGGGAGACAGCCTCGGCCACGGGATTGACTACCTCGAAGGTGGCCAAGGCCACCAGGGGCACGACAGCCAACATGAACGGGGCGAGCGTACGGGAGCTGACCGATGAGATGGTGATCAGCAATGTCCCGCAGACAGCCGCTCCAGTGAGACACATCGTAATGGCGGAAATGGCTCCAGCCGTCCACGAGCGCCGGCGGGCTATGTCGGTGAGACCTCGATCGGCCAGTAACACGCGCTGGAGGTACGCGTCGTCGCGTCCGAACGCAATGAGGTCCGGCGCACCCTGGAGCAGCTCGACAATGTCGGCGGCGAGTTCACCGTGCAGTGCGGCCTCCGCCCTTCCGAGTCGATGATGGCGTGCCCAGGCGACACTCGAGGTGAGGATGAACGCCGCGGCCAGGCAACCAGCGAGAACAAGTCCCGCCGCTGGCAAGATGATGGTGAGCAACGTCACGGAGGCCACCGATGTGAGTGCAGCGACCGCCAGGGGAGCGACACCCCGAATGTACAGGTCCTGCAGAGTCTCAACGTCTGCCGTGGCCCTGGACAGGAGATCCCCGCTTCGCCATTGACGCAGTCCAGCCGGACAGAGGGGCTCGATGACGTCGTAGACCCAAGTCCGGAGCCGACCGAGGACCCGCAGCGCAGCGTCGTGCGAAATGAGCCGTTCCCCGTAGCGGAGAGGTCCTCGACCGAGGGCAAAAATCTGTACAGCCGCCATGAGCACCGTAAGGGTGTAGAGAGGGACACGGAGGGCAGCCTTGTCGATGAGGGCCCCTGAACACGCCATGAGAGCCACGGTGCTCATGGCGGCAGCAGCGCCCAACCCGGTGCTCAGCCATAAGCGTCCTCGAGGTGGCGGGGCGATCCGCATGAGGTCTCGCAGTGACGACCACGACGAGCGGGCCTGGGGCGCCGACGCGTTCATGATCGAGCGTCGATCGCGTGTGGGACTTCAACGAGTTGACCGCCGATGAGGGTAAGAGTCCGATCGACCCGACTCAACAACCCGCTCCGGTGTGCGGCCATCACGACCGTTCGCTCCTCGAGCCAGGGCGACAATCGTTCCTGCAATGACGATTCACGATTGGCGTCGAGGTGAGCGGTGGGTTCATCGAGCAGCACCAGCGGTGCGTCACGCAACACGGCACGACCGAGCGCGATCCGCTGCCGCTCACCGGCGCTCAGCGTCAGTCCTCCCTCGCCGACCGAGGTTTCGATGCCTTTGGGGAGCCGCTCAATCAGTTCCGAGAGTCCCGAGAGTGCGCAGGCACGAAGAAGGGCCTGGGGCTTGGCGTCAGGATCTCCAACCAGAAGGTTGTCGGCGATGGAGCCGCGCAGCAGGTACGGATGCTGGGGAACCCAGGCGATCTGCTGCCGCCAGTCACGCCCCGAAAGGGTGCCTACTTCGATACCGCCAACCCGGAAGCTCCCTCGTTGGACGTCGACGAAGCCGAGAAGGAGGGAGAGAAGCGTGGACTTGCCCGAGCCTGACTCGCCGGTCACGGCCAGATGCTCACCCGGAGCGATCACCAGATTCACGCCGTCGAGGACGGGGGTCGTGCGACCGGGGTAGCGCACGTACATCTGCGAGAGAGCGATGGAATGTGAGGAGAGGTCGGGAACAGTGCACGCGACCGACTGCTCCACTGTTGCATCTGCGGGCTCGTCCTCGTCGAGAATGTCGAGAATGCGCTCCGCCGCCGCCTGACCCTCGGCGCTGGCGTGGAACTCAGCTCCCGCACGCCTGAGAGGAAGGTACACCTCTGGCGCCAAGACCAGCACGGCGAGGGCAGTGCCTAAGGATACGCTGCCGTTGAGCAGCCGCAATCCCAAGAACAGCGCGACCAGAGCTGTGCCCACCGAGGCCAGCATCTCGAGCGCCAGTGACGAGAGGAACGCGACCCGGAGTGTGTTCATGGAGCTCGCCCGGGACTCCTCATTGGCTCTTTCAAGGGTGCGTCGCCCGCTTCGTGCCCGACCGAAGGAGCGCAGAGTTGCCATGCCTTGCAATAGGTCGTAGAAGGTGGCGGCCAGTCCGGAGAGCTGTGCCCACTGTTCGGTCGCGTGCCGTTTCGCCTCCATCCCGAGAAGGATCATGAAGATGGGTACGGCCGAGAAGGTAGCCCCGAGGATAAGGAACGACGTCCAGTCGGACCAGCCGATCCAGGCCAGCAGGAGAACGGGCGCCAAGCCGGCGAGTACAGCGGTAGGGAGGTACCGGGCGAAATAGGTATCGAGCGCATCGATGCCTTGCGTAGCGGACGCCGTGAGTTCCCCGGTGCGTTCGCCGGTCAACCACGACGGGCCGCGGGCGATGGTCGCAACAAGCAGCTGTCGACGAAGGGTTGAGGTGACCAGGGCTGACGTTCGGTGTGCCGCCAATTCTCCCAACCAAAGAAGGAGTGCCCGTCCTGCGAAGGCTCCGGCGAGTCCTTCGATGAGGGGCTCCGCCTCACGCAGTCCACCATGTCCCACCACGACGTGTTCGATGATGAGACCGAGCAGGGCGGCCTGGATCACCACGCAGATGGTCGACCCGATACCGACGGCAACGGCAATCGCCAGGTAGTGGCGGGTGATTGCCACCCGACGGGCCAGGCGTGGGTTGATGAGTCCCCGCGCCCGCGTTCCGTCTCGCGGAAGGGCTCGAGTGTTCGTGAGAACTCCGGCCGAGGTCAGGGGATCCTGCTTTCGACGCTCGGCGGTTTAGGGTCAGCGTCCGCAGTAGTGACGAGGGCGGAAGACTGCGGTGGTCGTACGACCCGGGCGCGGAATACCCAGTACGACCAGCCCTGATAGACGAGCACCACAGGGGTGAAGATGAGGGTCACAATCGTCATCACCTTGAGCGTGTAAGGCGCTGAGGCGGCGTTGCCGATCGTGAGGTCATAGGTCTTCGAGATACTGGAGACCATGACCCGGGGGTAGAGGTTCAAGAAGAGGGTGGCAGTGAGCCCGACGATGCCGACCGCTGTGGCAACAAAGGCCCAACCTTCGAGCTTCTCCCGTAACAGCCATCCGACGACGGCAATCGCGGCAATGGTCAGCACGGGGACAAACGGCGGTACCAGCCCGGTGTCATGCATGGTGTGGGCGTTCTCGTAGGTCCACGCCAAGAAGGCGAGCAGGGCAGCAGCGGCAGCGGGGGCTAAGAGGCCGGCCGCTCGTGAGGCGCGGTTGTGGATGTCGTCGGTCGTCTTGAGCGATGCGAAGACCGCCCCGTGGAGGGCGAACAGAAGCAATGTGGTGACCCCTCCGACGAGTGCATAAGGATTGAGCAGGTTGAAGAAGGAACCGAGGTAGGACTCGTGCGGTCCGATGGGGACGCCCCGCAGCATGTTGGCGAAGGCCACACCCCACAAGAGCGACGGAATGACGCTTCCCCAGAAGATCGCCTGGTCCCAGGCGGCTCGCCAGGCCGGGAAGGCACGCTTGGCCCGGAACTCGAATGCAACCCCCCGAAAGATGAGAGCAGCCAGAATCAGAAACAAGGGGAGGTAGAAACCGCTAAAGAGCGTGGCGTACCAGTTCGGGAACGCGGCGAATGTGGCGCCACCTGCGGTGAGAAGCCACACTTCGTTGCCGTCCCACACCGGTCCGATGGTATTGATCAGGACGCGCCGATCGAGGTCGTCGCGTCCAAGTATCGGTAACAACATGCCAATACCGAAGTCGAAGCCTTCTAGTACGAAATACATCGACCAGAGAACTGCAATGACCATGAACCAGAAGATCTCGAGGCCGGTGTACGACGGAGCATGACTGGCGAGCAGAGTGTGCACGGATTCTCCTCGGACTCAGTAGATGAGGGCGGGCACGCGGTCCTCGCCGTCGTGCTCTTGGCGTTCGCCGTCGTGCTCATCGACATCGTCTCCGCCGAAGCGGGCGAATTTGGCCATGAGGCCGAAGTCGAGAGCGGCCAGCAGGCTGTAGATGGCGGTGAAGCCGACCAACGTCGCCACCACATAGCCGGTTCCGACATGGGAGACCGCTTGGGAGGTCTTGAGTAGTCCGAAGACGACCCACGGTTGGCGTCCCATTTCTGTGAAAATCCACCCGGTCGTATTGGCCACGAACGGCAGAACAATGGCGAAGACCGAGATCCGGAGGAACCATACCGAGCGTTCCAAGCGTCGACCTCGCATGAGCCACAGACCGATTGCCATCATCATGAACATTAAAATTCCGCAACCGACCATGATCCGGAAGGTCCAGTAGGTGACCCATAGAATGGGCTTGTAGTTGCCGGCACCGTACTTGGCCGCCTCCTTGGCCTGAATCTGGTTGATGCCCTGTACCGATCCGTCCCAGGTGTTATCGGCCAGGACCGAGAGCATGTGAGGCAGTCGGATCTGGAATATGGGCGTGCCGGAAAGATTGCCGATGGTAAGCAGGCTGAAGCTCGCTCCACTCTGCGTGTCATAGATGGCCTCGGCCGCTGCCATCTTCATCGGCTGTTGCTTCTCCATGAGTCGAGCCTGGTTGTCGCCAAAAAACATCGTTGCGACGATGGCGATCGAACCAACGATCATGGCCAGTTGGGCTGAGGTGGCGAATACCGGATGCGGCATGGTGCCTTCTCGACGGTCCTTGAGGAGGTGCCATGCGCTCACTCCCAAGACGAGCATCGTGGTCGTGACCACAGCGGCGGAGATGACATGGAGAAAGGAGCTGATGAGCGTGCTATTGGTCATGACCGCCCAGAAGTTCGTCATGACCGCACGGTTGCCCTCTACTTTGTAACCAACGGGATGCTGCATCCAGGCATTGGCGGACAATATGAAATAAGCCGAGAGTGCGGTGGCCCCGCTGACTATCCAGATGGAGGCCAAATGAATGCGAGCCGAGACGCGGTCTTTGCCGAAAATCCAGATCCCGAGGAAAGTCGACTCCAAGAAGAACGCGAGCAAGGCCTCGATAGCGAGCGGCGCGCCGAACACGCTACCGACATAGCGCGAGTATGCCGCCCAATTCATTCCGAACTGGAACTCCTGCACGATTCCGGTGACGACTCCGATGGCAAAGTTGATGAGGAAGAGCCGGCGCCAAAAGAGTGTCATCTTGGACCACTTCTGGAATGTCTCCGGCTTTCGTCGGTTCCGGTAGGCCGTCGTCTGCATGATGGCCAACAGGAGAGCGAGACCAATGGTGAGGGGTATGAAGATGAAATGGAAAATCGTCGTGATGGCAAACTGCCAGCGGGAGAGGTCCAGGGTCATCCTCAAGCTCCTCGTGTCATGAAGGAGGCGGAGCTCTCACAGAGAGCCAAGGATTCGTGACAATGGAACGGAATCGTGAACACTTCGATCATCGAGACGACTCCAGGTGGGCATCCATCGCCGTCGCGGTGCTCTGCTCGCCGTTGAGGATGAACGCGTGAGGAAATCCCGCCGGACGGCAGCCGATTCCTTCTGCGAAGCGGCGTCCCTCAGCAGTGGTGTGAAGAAAGAAGCGTCGGGCGTCATTAGCCATCTGACGGGCGATCAACTGGCGTACCAGCGAACGGCCAATTCCTTGCCCGCGGTACTCCCGGGCTGTCGCCAGGCAATGAAGACCGACGATGCTGCCCATACGCAAGCTCATCACAGCAGAAACGATGTGCCTGTCTCTTTCAGCCACCCATATCCCGGCGTTCGGTTCTTCCAACATGGGCTCGAACAGATCGATACACGCTTGTACGTTCATCGAAAAGCATTCGGCAATGAGAACGACCGTCGGTGTGAGATCGGCGGAGGTCGTGATGTGGCGCACAACCACCGAGTCAGTTTGCAACGGAGCCGCGGCTTCGTCGAAGACCATGAGCGGAGTCTCTCCGACGTGACGGGCGCCAACATGCTCGGCTAGTTCGAAGATCTCCGGCGTCACCGTTTCGACGAATATCGTCCCCGGCTGATCGGCGAGACTCGAGGCGTAACGTACGAAAAGTGAAGCGGCGCCCGGGGAGTGGAGTACGCAAGCAACATTGAAGCCGATCCAGGGTTCCCCGGAGAGGGCAATCCATCCTCCCGCTTCCAAAGAAACTGAGGAATTGGGAGCGGTCGCGAACCAGCGGCTGAGTTGCGCCCCCTCTGTCTCGAGCCAAAAGGCCCCATCCAGTGCCAGATGCTCGTGTGCCGGAGTTTCGTTCTTACGCACGATCGGATGGCATTCGGATTCGCTGTCGTGAATGGTCGACGTCTGATCCAGGGACTGCATCTTTGGGATCTTCGCATCGCTGCCCAACCTGGAGTAGGGCCGATCGGCCCTAGCAGAAGGTCCTTAGGCAAAAGCTCTAGCTCCCTTGTGACTGTGGGGAGATTGTGCCGGTCGCAGCTGAGTCGCTAGCCGAGAACACGGGCGACACGTGGAGGGTGCCGCCATTGCACACATCGATCTGGGCGACCAGCTGCGCCACGGCATAGAGCATGTCGTTTGGGGGCGTGATTTCGATCTGCGTGGCCATCGAGCAGGTTGTAGTCCCCGTGACTACATCGTTATATCCGAGGTTGAAGTATGCCGTCTGTCCTGGTGCCAGCGACACATTCGTCGCCGCGATATCTTCGAAAGCTAAAGTCCCACCCCTGATCACGACCGTTGGGAGACTGGCGCCGCTTGCATCAAGTAGTTGCATTCCTGGGTACCCGTACATGGCGCACAACGAAGTGGAATAATTGGCGAGGGTGAAGGTCAGCTCGATGGTGCCTGCTGCTCCTTCGCTCCCATAGAGAAGGATACGGAGCTGCGACGGTTGGCACGTGGCTGCGACGGTAGTGCTTGTCGTCGTCGGAATGGTCGTTGTGCTCGTAGTCGTAGTGGACGACTGCGACCTTGCCACGCCGTTCGAGCACGCACCAAGGGTGAAACTGGCAACTACAGCTGCCAGCGCTATTCCCACTGCCCGTGCCCGATTCCACATGTTTTCCCTTTCGATGTTCCCGACCGCGCCTCCAGGATGTGACAGGGCGAAACGCGTTGCCAGGGCCGAAGGTCACTAGCCTGCTGGCATCCGTGGTATCCGTGCCCAGTGTGAAGCTCCGCCGATGGTCGCAACAGCTCGCCTGCCCAGGGGGGCACGATCGTTGAACACGCATGGGTAATCGTCGAATTGGGATCGCGTCTCAGGTGACCTTCGGCCCTAGTGGAGCAACCTTGTGCTCTGTCTACTTGAGGCTTGATCAAAAGCAGGCCGCATGGGTGCCCTGAGATTCGTCTGGAGGACTGATGTATATCAATGCGGGCGACACGGCCTGGATGCTGGTGGCAACCGGGCTCGTGTTCTTCATGATGCCGGGCCTGGCTCTGTTCTACGGGGGACTGGTCGGCGAGAAGAATGTGATCGCCACCATGGCCCAATCCATGATCGCCATCGGGATCGTTTCGGTCCTGTGGATTGTGGTCGGTTACTCGTTGGCATTCGGCCCCGATCATGGAGGAATAGTCGGCGGCCTCCAGTACTTCATGCTGCGCGGAATAGGGAGCAAGCCGTCGGGTTTCGCCCCCCATATCCCTCCACTCTTGTTTATGGCCTTCCAGATGATGTTCGCCGTCATCACCCCCGCCCTCATCGCCGGAGCCTTTGTTGAGCGCATGCGCTTTCGGGGCTATCTCATGTTCATCGCCCTGTGGTCCCTCCTCGTGTACTGTCCGTTCGCCCACTGGGTCTGGGGTGGCGGATTCTTGGGTGCAGGGGGTCTGCACGCGGTGGACTTCGCCGGAGGATCGGTGGTCCATGAGCTGTCTGGTTCCTCCGCCCTCGCCGCCGTCCTCTATCTCGGACGACGGCACAAGCTGGAACGACCGCACAACGTCCCGCTGGTCCTCTTGGGTGCGGGAATCCTGTGGTTCGGCTGGTTTGGCTTCAACGCCGGCAGCGCGGGTGGCGCCGACTCGGTGGCTGTGGCCGCTCTGGTTAATACCCAGATCGGAGCCTGCGCCGGCATGGTGGTTTGGATGGCGGTCGAATGGTCCCAGCGGCGCAAGCCCTCGGGAGTCGGCATCGCATCGGGGGCCGTGGCGGGGTTGGCTGCCATCACGCCCGCGTCGGGCTATGTCCCCACCTGGGCGGCGCTCGTCATCGGGGGCGCCGCCGGATTGCTTTGCTACGGGGCGGTTCAACTCAAGGGCCGCCTGCACTATGACGACGCCCTTGACGTGGTGGGCGTCCACATGGTGGCGGGGTTCATCGGGGTCGTGCTGACGGGCGTCTTCGCCAGCCTCGCCGTAAACGCCTTGGGTGCGTCGGGAGGATGGCTCCAGTTCGGCCGCCAGTCGGTATTGGCCGGTGCCGCAGTGGGTTTTCCCTTCGTCATGACGTTGGGCATTCTGTGGATTACCGACAAGACGGTGGGTCTACGCGTCAGCGGAGGCGAAGAAATGACCGGACTGGACTTGGGCGAGCATGCCGAAACTGCTTACGAATGGCCGTGGGAGACGATCCAACTCGGTGATTCTGACGCCACGACGGAGGCCAGTGTGGTGCCATCTGGCGATGGCCTGTGACGAGCGTTCAGCCATTGACCTACTGCACGCCGGTGCGACGTGGAGAATCAAGGACCCGGGTTCTTCGAACCTAGAACAACAACAGCGTCGTCGACCGACTGAAAGAAGTGATCTTCGCCAATTCTGGACAGCAGACCGCTTCGCCTCATGCATTCGCGCAAATGAAAGCCTGACCGTGCGACTGCGAACACGATTTGGTTGCGATCCAGTTCATCGAGCGCCTCGCGGAACATCTGGACGCCGGTAAAGTCGAGATCGCTCATCCCGATCGTGTCGAGTACGACCAAATGAGGAGTGCCAATCGTGCGGGCCAGCGAGTTCTTTAGTTGGGTGTGGAAGTGAACCGCATTGGCATACCAGAGCGGAGTAGCGAACAGCACCGCCAACACACCGGGCAATTGGCTGGCTTCGGGGTCGCTGCTGAGAGGCACCCAGCTGGTCGTGCCTGGGATACGGCCCAGGACGTGAAGCTGGGGGCGCGCGGTCAGCCGGGTGCGGTCGAGGATGGCCAATCCGACGGCAACGCCAATGCCCTGTTCGACCCCGACAAGGGCAACGGTGAGCAATGTGACCACGGCTAGTCCGAGCTCGAATAAATCAAATCGGGCAATGTTCATGAGATCGCGCCCATGGAAGATGCGAGTCGCGACATAGATGAGGACAGCGGCCAGAGTGGCGAGCGGCACATCCTTGAGGAGACCAGCCGCAGGGATGAGGAGCAACAGCGCGAGCGCCGCACCGAGGCCAGCGGCCTGGGTGCGGCCTGACACTGAGGCGACCGCTGCGGTGCGTGGTGGGCTGGCATTCACGGGGAAGGACCCGACCAGGCCCGCCACTATGTTTCCGACTCCCACGCCCAGGAAATCCCGACCCACGTCCACCTCGTAATGGCCTTCACTGGCGAAGGCACGGGTTGTGGCGGCGGACTGGCTCACGATGACCAGCGCGACGACGCCGGCCACCGGAGCCACGCTGCCGAGGGCGGACCACGACAGGCCCGAAAGTCCGAGTCGGGGTGCGCCACCTCTCAGCGTGCCGAGAACTGCCACCCCATGCGCTTGGAGTCCGAGAGCCCCGACGAGCAACGTCGAGCCGATCAGTGCCAACAACGCTCCGGGAAGCCGCCGGTCGACAAGTCTGGCCGCGAGGACAATCGTGAAGACAGCCGCTCCGATGCCGAGCGTCCACCCGTTGGTGTCACCAAGGTGCGTGGCAAAGAAGCTGACCCGCTGTAGGTTCGATCCGCTGACGGGTGGGAGGCCGAAGAGGTCGGGTAGCTGGTGGATGACGATGATGATGGCGACCCCTGCCATAAATCCTGTGATGATCGGCGCCGAGAGAAACTCTGCGATCCAGCCAAGGCGAAGTACGCCGATCAGTGCCACCAGAACCCCGACCATGACGGCCAGAATCCCCACCAGGCTCACGTAGTGGGGGGAGCCAATCGTGGCCAAGTGACCTATTCCAACGGCAAAGAGGGGAGCAGTCGTCGAGTCCGCGCCGACGGACATCTGCGGGTTCGACCCGAGTAAGGCGAAGAGCACCGTGCCCGCAATGAAGGCGTAGAAGCCGGTAATCGGTGGCATTCCCGCAAGTCGCGAGGTGGCGAGTTGTTCGGGGATGACGATCACGAGGAGGGTGACCCCGGCGAGAAGGTCCGCCGTCGCCCATGACCGCCGATAGCCACGAAGTGAGGAGAAAAGGAGCGAGTAGGTGTGGTGAAGACCTCGGAGTCCTTTAGAGGCCGGAGTCGTGCTCAAGGCACATGTGCCCTGTTCAGATGGACTAATCCGCGCCGTAGCCGTCGTGTCACAGGGACATCATCGCTCATGGGCCTCTACGGAGGCTCGATGTGCTCGATGCAATCGGTCGACGGTCGGGAAATGAGGTGTTGATTTCGTCGGGAGCATCCTTCCGTCGGATGCAAATCGCTTACTGACCGAAGCGCTCGAACGAAGACGCGCCGATGCGGCCTGCAAGTGTCGCAGACCGCATCGGCGCGCACGTGATCAACAAGCGTAGCTAGGCAGCCTTGGCATGCACCTTGAGGCTACTGACTTTGGCTTCGGTGTCTGAGCGATCGTGCTTGCGCTGACGGTAACCACCGATCAGCCCGTCTACGCCGATCCAACCCGAGGTCCTCCAGGTGGCGAGGAGAACGATTGCGCACAGCGCATAGAACGCACACACGCTTGCCGTACCTGACATCACATAAGTGAAGAGCAAGGCGAGGCTGCCGAGGGCGGCGATCGGCGTGAAGAGCCCGAGCACTAATGCGCATCCGATGAGGAACTCGGCTACGGCAACCAGGACGCCGATCCAACCGGAATTAGGGACCACAAAGCTGTGCAGGAAGCTTCCCCACCAGCTGTAGGCCGCAACACCGTGGGCGGCAAAGCCGGCGACTCCGGCACCATTGTTGTGAAGGAAGCCTGGGTTCTCTGCGCCCCAGAGTTTGGACACACCCGCTTGGATCCACATAATTCCCAACCAAACCCGGATGGCGGTCCAACCGATGGCCATGACCTTCGAGCGTGTCAGATACTGCAAAACCGGCGGTGTTCTGATCTCAGAAGGATCACTGAGAAGTGCAGCGGGATTATTCATCGAACTCGCTCCTTTAGCGTGGTGTTCTTGAGCATCACTTACGGGACTGGTTCATCGTCACCCAGTTCCGAAGCAAGGAGTAGGGCCGATGGTCCCTAGGTTGAGGTCCCGACTGGCGCAGTGAAACGCCGGCCACGCCGGTGAACGCATTCGGGGTGCGTGGGTTGTCCGCCGCCATTTTTGTCATGGAAGCAATCGAGAACGAGCGGTTCCCGGTCGACTGACTGAAGAGGAATCGAAGCAACGGGTCGTGGGTTACCGGCGGTGACCTTCAACTCGCGGCTACTCCCAGCAAGCGCCCGACTCCGAAGGTGATTCCCGCAGCCACAACTGCTGCGATGAGTTGTCGGATTGCAGTTCTGAGTGCCCCACGGCCAGTGAACGCGCCGATCGCTGCGCCGAGGGCAGTGGCAGCTACGGCGCCAATGCAGATCGAAATGATTACCCCCTTGGTCCCCCCGCAGAACAGCCAAGGGATTAAGGGCAAGAAGGCCCCGATGGCAAAGGAGAGGAAGGATGCAACGCTGGCCTGCACGGCAGAGCCCCCGGCTTTCGGATCCACTCCGAGCTCGAGGCGGGCGTGGGTGTCGAAGGCCACCTGCTCGTAGCGAGAAAGGATGTCGGCCACGGTTTGGGCATCCTCTGACGAGACGCCTTGCGCTCGGTACATGGCGGCCAGCTCTCGACGCTCAGCATTGGGATGTTGGGTGATCTCCTGATGCTCGACCTCGAGTTCGCGCGCCACCAGCTCGTCTTGGGCTCTGACCGAGACCAGCTCCCCGGCCGCCATAGAAAAGGCACCGGCAAGAAGTCCCGCCACACCAGCAAGCCGTACGGGTGAAGCTGCGGTGGTGGCGCCCGCAACCCCGAGAATGAGCGACACGTTGGTGATCAGCCCGTCGCCCGCTCCGAGGATGGCAGCACGCGACGCGCCCCCCGAACGTTGCGGTGACGCGTGTGGTTGTGCATGTCCCCGCCGGTTATCCAGGCCGTCAAGGCACGGAAGGGAAGGAGACGGGCCTCAGACCGCTGTGCCCTCATCGGAGCATCTCCTCCATGTGTCAAGGGTGACATATGCAGTGGATAAGAGCGGTAAATGTCGTCGCTAACTGCCCCTTTTTTCCCGTACGGTGATGGCTCGCTTCGGGCAGTCCCGTACCGCCCTCTTGGCCAGGGTCATGAGCTCGGCCGGCACTGGACGGTCATCGATGATCGGGTAGCCCCATTCGTCGAGCGAAATGGCCTCGGGGAGGATCTCGGCACAATAGCCGTAGGCCGCACAGGCCACTGGGTCGATAATGATTCGTAACGCGCTCATCTCACAATCCGATCGGCCTGGGAAAGCGGAGGGCGGAGAGCTTGCGCCAGTACGGGCAAGGCTCTCCCCGGCCGTGGGCGGCAATGTCGGTGCCAAAGACGGCCAGCGCACTTCGCACGAGGCTTACCGCTCCATCGGGATGGCGGCACGCCCCGCGTCCGTTCACTTCGTCCAGACGGCGGTGCAGTCGATCCATGCTGTTTTCGTCTCCTTGGCCCCGGGCCAGTCGAGCCAGATCGTCAGCGATGGCGGGTAACCCATTGACGCACGGACCGCACTGACCGGCGCTTTGGCCAGCCAGGTACCGGGCGATCCGAGCTGATTCGGCCAGACCGCAGGACGTTGCTCCGAGCACCACGATGACCCCGACGCCAGCTGCCGCGCCGATCGTGCGCAAGGAGATGGAGGCATAAGGGGTTTCGAAGTGTTCAGGGCCCACCCATGTCCCGCCGTACCCGCCCACCAGGAGGGCTTGCATTGGCTCGACGGGCTGGCTCAGCATGGCGATGTCCGACAGGGTGGTACCACGGTCGACCTCCACCACCCCGGGATGGGACACGGCACCGCCGATTGTCACCAGGCAGGTCCCCGGCTCCTCGGGTATCCCGCGGTCCCGGAATGGCTCCGGACCATGGCGCGCGATGAGGGCGAGGTGGGCCAGTGTTTCAGTGTTGTGCACCAGTGCAGGGCGTCTCCCGATGCGCAGCGGCCTGCTTTTGTCGGGCCGGAAGACTGGCAGTGAGAGCCCGGAGGCGAACCAATTGGCCAAAGCCGATTCTTCGCCGGCGGTGAAGTGGTCGGGCGGCCGCACAACCACTTCTAGAACTCTGGCGTAGCGATGCCTGGCCCGCTCGGCCATGGCGTGGTTCACGGCGACGGCGACGGCGTCCCGCCCGATCGGGATGCAGACGACGATTCGATCGGCGCCGCAGAGAGCGGCCAGGTATTGCGCGCCGTCGAGCACCAGGTGGGGCGCCCTGGTCAAGAGCAGCTTGTCCTTGTCGCTGGCTGGCTCGCCCTCCATGGCGTTGACGACGACGGTCCCGGCACCGGCAGAACGGGCGAGCGCCAGTTTGATCGCGGTGGGGAACGCCCCACCGCCGCGTCCGCTGAGTCCCGAAGCCTGGACGCTGGCCACGAGGCTCTGTTCCCAGGAGCTGTTGGGATGGAGAGCCACGTCGAGGGGGCCGTGCGTATCGAGATGCCCTTCGAGGTCGCTCGGATGCCCGAGGAGCTGGTGAACGCGGCCCCGTGGGGGAGCCGTGCTGGTGCTATGTGCCAACTCGCCCTCCGCTCTGGTGGGCGGACGTCACACGACGGGTCAGCGGGACGACGTGGGAGCTTTCGATTGGAAGCATCGCCCTTCGTTTCGCACTGGCTCGCAGTCGCCAGACAAGCGCAAGACCGACCGAGAATACGCAGAGAACGCCGAGAGCGATAACCCAATGCTCCCTCGAATCAGTCCCCATGCCGAACGTGTGGGCCAGCGCGATGGGCCACGTAGCGTAGGCCAGCCAGTGGATGCCTCGCCATGTACCTGGCCTTATGTGCGCCCGCAGCAGGCTGGAGACGAAGACGGCCACCATGAGATCGAGGGCGAGGGTGCCCAAACCCACCCAGAACCGACTGTAGGGAGAGGTGAATGGGACGAAAATCGCGATCCATCCGATATGCACGTAGGTGTCGAGGATGCTCGTGACCACATGGATGGCCAGGAAGACCACGGCCAAGATCGAGATGCGGCGGTGGATCTCTTGCTGAGCAAAGCCGGGCCAGTTGCGGGCCCGGGCGCGATTGGTGGTGGCCAGCCCGAGGACCATGGTCAGCGTCAAGAGGATCAGGGTGACGATCCCGGTGGCGCGGGTGGTGTACCACAGATAGGTGGAGCTCACGGGCGTTCCGCCTCCGGCCAACCGCCAAGAGTGAAGACCTCACCGTCGTGGCGCAACAGCCGCACCGCTTGGTCGAACGGGCGCAGTCGTTCTACAGCCTGATCACCCCAGACCACCGCAGCGGTCGACAGGGCGTTGGCGTCGACACAGCTGGCGCCGGCCGCGGAGACCAAGCGCCAATGCGGGGCCGAGCTGCACCCGGTCGCAGGATCGACGATGTGATGCACGTGCGTGCTCCCCATTTGCCAGGTCCTTACCTCGGTGCTCGAACTGGCCAGGCCGCCGTGATGGATCGCCACGACTTGGTCGACGTTGTCAGGCCCTGCCGACGAATCGACCGCGATGCCGATTGCCCATCCCCCGGGTGGCGGTTCTCCAGCGACCGCAACGTCCCCCCCGATGCTGACGAGCGCACCCGAGCCGACTTTGTCAGCGACGTGTGCAGCAGCCCGATCGGCCAGGAGGGCCTTGGCCGATGATCCCAGGTCGAGGTGAACACCCTTCGGAATGCGCACGGCCCGCCGTTGGGGATCGAGATGGAGGTGCCTGAAGCCGGGAACCGGACCGAGGTCGGCCATCGGGAGCGGGCGAGACTCAATCTGTTCGAAGTCACGGTCATAGCCGAGTGCCTCCATAGCGTTGCCCACCGTCGGGTCGACAGCGCCATGGGTTCTCTCGGCCACCGAATAAGCGACGTCGAGAGCCTCGAAGAGCAGAGACGAGACTTCGACGGTGCGGCCCGCGTTGGCGTGGAGGTGTGCCAGCTCCGAGTCGGGACGAAAGCGACTGCAGGCAAGGTCGATAGCCTGGGTTTCAACGCGCAGAATGTACTGCGCCTCGTCTGCGTTCCATGGTTCTTGCACCACGACGGTGGCCGTCGTGCCCAGGGCACGGAACGATCGCGCCGTCAAAGTGGGCTGCGCCGACACCGCAGCCGACGTGCTCATCGCGATGTACCGCCCGAAGTGACGACAGGGCGAGTGGTCGTGGTGGTTGGCGGCGAAGTGGTCGTGGTGGTCGGTGGCGAGGTCGTGGTGGTCGGCGCTGTCGACCCTGAGCTCACCGATGAGGAGGGCGTAGTGGGAGGGGGCGTCGTGCTCGTTGTTGAGGTGCTCGTCGTTGAGGTGCTCGTCGTTGAGGTCGCTGGAGTCTCAGCTGGAAGTGTCGGAGACCCGCTGGCGCCAGGATGCTCTTTGGCCACGACCACGCCGATGGCGATGGTGGCTCCGGCCGCCACCAGGGCGGCGGCACGGGTCAGGCGGCGGAGGCGGGCGTCGGCCCGGCGTCTGGTGTCATGGCGGTTCGACCGGGACATCGGGCTCATCGACCGCATTCTCGAATCAGCATCGGTCCATGCAAACAGGCATGGCTATTTCCAGCCTGACATCTTCCTGTGGGGATTCTGTGAAGTCGCTCTCCCGCAGGCGGAGCCTCGTGTCGGTGCCCCAGGGCCGATCGCCGGTAGATGGTGGAGTTTGGAGTGTGGGCATCGGGCACCCTTTCACCCTATGGAGGGGGGCTTACGCCAACATGACGAGTGACCAATCTTTCCAAGCGCAGCCGGGATCGAGTCGTCATGTCCACGTCATGGTCCGCGAGTAGACAGTCACCATGAGGGTGCTCATCGCCGAAGATGATGAGGGACTGCGGTCGGTGCTCGAACGTGGCTTGCGAGAGAGCGGTTACGCGGTGGACGCCGTCGGCGACGGGGAACTGGCGTTGCGCTTTCTCGACACGTACCCGTACGAGGTTGCCATCCTCGATTGGAGGATGCCCAAGGTCAGCGGCCTCGAAGTCATCCAGCGACTGCGCCGTCGAGGCTCCGCCCTCCCCGTCCTCATGCTGACCGCACGCGACACGGCGCGCGATCGGGTGACCGGTCTCGACGAGGGGGCGGACGACTATCTGGTCAAGCCCTTCGACTTCTCCGAGCTTCTGGCCCGCGTGCGGGCATTGCAGCGGCGGGGAGAGGCCTTGCAGTCGCGCATGATCAACGTGGCCGACTTGGTGCTCGACTCTGTCACCCGCGAGGTCAGCATCGGTTCGGTCCGACCTCGCCTGACGGCCACGGAACTGGCCCTCTTGGAGGTATTGATGCACCGCGCGCCTGCCGTTGTGTCCCGTCGCGCGATCGCGTTGGCCGTGTGGAACGAAGAAGCTGATGCTCTCGGGTCCAATACGCTTGATGTCCACTTGGCCCGGCTACGGGCCAAGATCGCGACCAGTGGAGCCAAGATCGAAGCCGTCAGGGCCCTCGGTTATCGGATGGTGCCGGCGTGAGCGTTCGTTCCCTTTGGAGCCGACCGTATATCGTCCAAGCCGCCCGTGTGGCGCTCGTGGCTACGGTGATCATCGGGGCCATGTATGTGTGCGTCGTCGCCAGCTTCGATGTCGTCGATCGACACCGCCTAGTGGGGCAGATCGACAGCCGACTGCAGCAACGGTTGGTCCAAGCGGCTCGGAATCCCACCACCGCAGGCTCCATCGACGACTACGACAACGCACACGACGTAGACGATGCACCGGTGTTCATATGGAGAGTCACGGACAGTGGCACTTCAACGGCGCTCACTCCGGGCGCTCCTGCGCTTCCTCGATCCGCTTGGTCGCCATCAAGACAGTCGGTGGAGGCTCATCTTGGAGGTGGCACCTTCGGGTTGCAGGCCGAACGCGTCGGCGATGATTGGTTGGTGGCGGCACAGAGCCAGGCCAATGTGGACCGTATCGAGTCTGACTTGTTGTTACTGGAGGCCATTGCAGGACCGGTACTCCTCGTTGCCGTGTTCTTGGGAACCCTTCTCATCGGCATCAAAGCGGCAAGCCCGGTGGAGTTGGCTCGTCGCCGCCAGTTGGAATTCACGGCCGATGCCTCTCACGAGCTCCGCACGCCCCTGAGTGTCATTGAGGCGGAAGTGACACTTTCTCTGCATGGCTCGAGGACTGGCGACGACTACAGAGCGACCCTTGAGAGGGTGGGGCGAGAGAGCATGCGCCTACGCCACATCGTTGAGGACCTGCTCTGGCTGGCCCGGTTCGATTCAGAGCCCCCACCTCCGGGAGATGAGCCAGTCGACGTGGCAGCGGTCGCTGCGGCGTGTGCCGATCGTTTCTCAGCGGTAGCCCAGCGCGGCGGTATTGCACTGTTGGTGGGGGAGGAGGGCCAGACTCCGCCATGGATCAATGCCCCTCCCGAATGGATCGACCGGCTGACTGCCGTACTGGTGGACAACGCTTGCCGATATGCCGGACCAGGTGGGACAGTGACGATCGCCGTGACCGTCGCGGGCAATCGGGTCGCCCTGACGGTTGATGACAGCGGCCCGGGCATCGCACCTGAGGAACGCCCCAAGCTCTTTGACCGGTTTCATCGGGCGAACGACGACGGTAACGGCGCCGGACTCGGCCTTGCCATCGCTGACTCGGTCGTCCGTGCAACGGGGGGCGAGTGGCGGGTCGGCCAAGCCGACCTGGGTGGTGCGCACATGGAGGTCCGTTGGCACCGCTCGCCGGGAGCGAGAGGCGCGGGCGAACCGAGGGATGCACCCAAGCCCTCCGCGCTCGAACGCGCTCCGACGGAGGTCCCCATCGTCCGTTGAGCGGACGGGAGGAGAAGTATGAGGACCTGGGTCTTATCGGCGCTGGCCAGGCCGACGGACGTCTTCATCTTGGCGTAATGGTGCCGACGTACTCTGAATGCGGAAGACGAAGCCGTACAGTGGTGGGCAGAGAACTTCAAACCCACCCGAGCCGGGCGTGGACTGACGCGTCGATCCAAACTTGGATCGGACGTAGAGAGTGAGGAGAACATTGGCGCCCGACACGATTATCGACCGCTCCTTGGGGCTTCTGAGGGTCGACTTCGCTCCGACGCACCGCCAGCCTACGACGGCCCGCGTGGTGCTTGCCACAGTGGTCTCCCTGGCTCTGTCGCTCGCTGTCGACGCCGCACTGGTAGTCATCGGCGAAGGGGCGTTTCCTTCCACGAAGGGCTACGGGCACTTCCGGTTCAGTGACTACTCGAAGCTGACCATCATCGGGGTGATCATTGCCTGTGTGGCATGGCCCATCGTGACTCGCATCTCGTCCGCCTCGAGGTGGCTCTTCTTCAGATTGGCCATTGTGGTCACGCTTGTCCTGCTCCTCCCCGACATCTACATCTTGAAGCAAGGTCAACCCGCCAAAGCGGTGGCAGTGCTGATGTGCATGCATCTAGCCATCGCTTTAGTGACGTACAATGCACTCGTCCACATAGCCCCTGTGCGTACCCGGCGGAGATCGGACGCATCACCCTCGGAGTGAATCCGGTACCGCCGAACTGAATTGGTGGCACGCGGCATGCATCTGCCATCCTGAAGGATCCCGGCCACGAAAGTCCGTAGAACCATCCGCTCGATGTCATCCCGAGGGCGCTGGCTCTTCAGTTGGTCTCGTTCGACATCGCGCTGACAATTCGACGGCATCAGACGAAACCCAATGTGGGGCCAAGGGATGAGTTTCCGAGAGAAGGTTCCCTCTTGGGGATGAAGACGAGCCGGGGTTCGAGGTAGGCCAGGATGACGATCGGAACGCCACGGTTGGATCTGTCACTCCGTCCGGTCGACGGACGATAGGAAGTTGAGAACGAGGGTTATGTCGCTCACGAAGGACGAAGTCGGCTCCGAAACGGTCCGGCTCGGTTCGAACGACTCCGTTCGGCAAATGGATGGAGCATGGCGGGTCTGGGAAGCCTTAATCACTTGGGACGCTCGTTTTGCGGGGATAGTTGATTCCGCCGTGGCGATTGGACTCTTCCTTGCGTGCTCGGGATGGTTCTTCGAGATCGGCCCCAAGCCCTCCATTGGATTTGTCGTTGCTCTCACGAGTCCGTTGTTTCTTCGAAGGCGACTTCCCTTCACCGTGTTCCTCACGGTTTCCGCCGTCGCCTTGGTGCAGTTGGTGGTGACAGGACCGCTTTGGGCCGATATATCACTCCTCGTCGCCCTGTACTCGGTAGCTGCCGTATCCGAATGGATCCGAGTCATCATCTCATTGCTCATTCTCGAGATCGGCGTTATCGCGGCGACCGTGCAATGGACACCGATTGGGTCCCTCTTCAAGTCGTTAGTGTTTCTTACGGGGATGGCCTTCGCTGCATTCCTTACTGGTGTGGTGGCAAGGGCGCTCCGAGGTCAGATTGATTGGCTGGCCGAGCGAGCACATCGCCTTGAGATCGAGCGTGACCAACAGGCATCATTAGCTGCTGCTGCAGAGCGGGCACGCATTGCGAGGGAAATGCACGACGTCGTCTCGCACAATCTCCAAGTGATGGTCACGCTGGCTGACGCAGCGTGTATTGCTCGCGGCCAGCGAACAGACCGATCCACCGAGGCAATGGCCGAAGTCGCTACTACCGGGCGTCAGGCTATGGCCGATATGCGACGCATGTTGGGACTTTTACGCGCTGAGCATGAGCCAACCGGTTCGACGTACCTGCAAGGCCCTCACGTGGACCCCCCACAACCCGGGATACACGAGTTAGGTGCATTGATCGAGCGTGTGAAATCAACGGGACTCCCGGTTGAAATCGAGTGGCGAGGCGATCCATTCGCGCTTTCAGAAGCGGCTGAGTTGACCGTCTATCGGATAGTGCAGGAGGCTCTGACTAATACGCTCCGACACGCTGCCTCATCTGACGAAGTACGCGTTGTGATGACGTTCAGCGAGCCCAACATAACGATTCGAGTTACGGACAGTGGAATGGCGGCACCTCCTGTACTGGATACACCACGGGTGGACGGGCAACAGGGCCATGGGATAGCCAATATGACCGAGCGAGCTGCCGCATTCGGTGGGGCCCTGCGCTCCGGTCCAGCGGAGAACGGTGGCTGGAGGGTTGAGACGACCCTTCGCACGTGCGGCGCGCCGGTTCGCACATGAGCATTCGACTTGTATTGGCCGATGATCAATCACTGTTGCGAAAAGGGTTTCGCATGATTTTGGAAGCCGAGTCCGACATGTCCGTAGTCGGCGAGGCCGAAGACGGCCACGCGGCACTTCGGCTTGTCGAGCTGTACTCGCCCGATGTGGTTCTCATGGATGTGCGGATGCCTCATTTAGATGGCATCGAAGCCACTCGCGCCATTTCGTCTTCGGGAGCGACGAGTCGCGTGTTGATCCTGACGACATTTGATCTCGACGAATACGCGTTCAGTGCACTGCGTGCCGGTGCCAGTGGTTTCCTCTTGAAGGATGTTCTCCCGAGTGAGCTTGTCCAGGCCGTACGCACCGTGGCCAGCGGCGACGCCGTGGTGACCCCACGCATAACGAAGCGGCTGCTCGAGGAGTACGCCCACCAGTTGCCAGACTTATCCTCCCTCAACGAGGTTGACGGTGGAATTCCACCCGTGCTGCGGGTTCTGACCGAGCGGGAACGAGAGGTGTTACTCGCGGTGGCGGATGGACTTTCCAACGCCGAAATAGCCGAGCGTCTGTATGTCTCGGAGGCGACAGTGAAGTCGCACGTTGGACGTGTGTTGACCAAACTGGGGTTACGGGACAGAGTGCAGGCGGTAGTTCTGGCGTTTCAGACGGGATTGGTCCATCCGTTTTGACGCTGGGCGGATCCCGGGGGTGTGACACGACACCCAGCTCACACTTGAGGATGAGACGAAACGATCAAATATCATCCTCCGAACGGGAACGAACGCGCCTGCGAACTTCTATGCTTAGGCCTTGATGCCCGGAAGTGACAAACCAGGGTGAGGGATGATACGCGCCAGGGCCGTGCCCGGACATCACCTAAAGACCGCACTCGGGATTTGAAGCTCTATGGAGCGGCAGATCGGCTCATGAGGGAGCCTGCCGCCGCGAAGGTGCCGGAGATCATCGCCTTGTTCTGGGTGGTCAAGATCCTGACCACGGCTGGGGGCGAGGCGACCTCGGACTACCTCAAGACCTTCGGGAACATCGCTGGCGGAGGAACGGAGGTGGGTCTCTTTGTCATTGGCTTCGCATTGCAATTTGGAACTCGGCGCTATCGGGCATTCTCCTATTGGTTCTTGGCCTATGCCATAGCCATTTTCGGTACCGGAGTTGCCGATTTTTTGCATCTCGACGTCGGAATTCCTTACGCGGGAACGACGATCTTGTGGGCGGTAGTGCTCATCACCATTTTCTGGGCATGGCACCACAGTGAGGGTACCTTGTCTATTCATAGCATCACGACGCGTCGACGGGAAAGCTTTTACTGGGCGACAGTTTTCGCCACCTTCGCCCTCGGGACCGCGCTCGGCGACTACACCGCGACCGCACTCGGCCTCGGCTACTTAGCGTCAGGCATTCTCTTCGGCATCGTCATTCTGATCTTCCCATTGGCACGGCGGTTCGGGCTAAATGGGATTGCCGCGTTCTGGTGCGCCTACGTGGTGACGCGGCCCCTCGGCGCCTCCTTTGCAGATTACATCAGCAAAGCGCGGAACATGAGTGGTATTGGCTTCGGAGACGGGCAAACTGCCGCGGTATTTGCAGGAGCTGTGGCCATCCTGGTCTTGTATCTGACCATCTTGCGCCCAGATATCCAAGACCCCATGGTTTAACGAAGGGGTGTTGAACAGGCTCGGTTTACCTGCTTCTGCTCCGCGCTCATACCTTCCCTTTGGCCGACGGTTGCGGGACCGGAAGGTCAATATCGTCATCATGAGCTAGTGATGGGCGAACGTAGACGCGCAGTCCCCGGGGAAGATCCCTTCTGCGAGAAAAGTGCGTCATCAAGTAGCTGACGTTGGCGCTGTCCAGCCCCAAGTCGTTTTTTTCGAGCACAACCGCATCGGAGGATTCGATCCAGCGAGCCATCACCTTTTGCAGGTGGCGATTCTCCGCGTCGGACTCGGTAACGGATTGCCCGTTGTCGAGGACGCGCTCCTGACCGAGCCAATCGATCACGTCTGGGCACCCGCTCACATCCGAAGTGAATCGGTTGTCGAGTAGCGCGAGCGTCGGATTGGCGTACAGGACACACCCGCGCGGGGGAATGGCGTCGCTCACGACGTCACCAACGTGTGGAGACACCGGCGAGGTGAGGATCTGATCGACGGATGCCCCCAGCAACAAGGCGACGGCCGCGGGTATTGCAATGACTGCGAGCGGGCTGGGGAGTTGGAGCGAGCGAGTGAAGGGGAGCTTGCGCAGCGGTGCCCGGGGCCGAACGACCAACGAACTCACAACCAACGCGATAAAGGGCGCCATGAATCCCGAGTAGTGATAATAGTACGTGGGGGATATGAGCAGTCCGGCGCCGATGATCAGGGCGCACCAGCCGGCGAGACGCTCCAGCGGACTCCAGCGGAGTCGTTCCGGCGAAGCGAACGCGCGCAAGATGACGGGGATCACTGCGGCCACCAAGACCGACAAGACGATGATGCTGGCGGCAGTGTGCTTGGTGACAAGGTTGCTCAGTCCCGGTATGCCGGTGAGATCGGCCAGGCGCGAAAGAAACGGATACCCTCCACCGTTGCGGAGAGCTTGGGTCAATATGACTTGTGTGAAAAACGAGATCGGGGCGCCCGCAATGAAGGGGGCGCAACATCCTGCGAATCCTATGGCGGCGCCCGCGGCGATCTTGCGTTGAGCGGGAAAGCCAGCTGGTCGGGCCACGGCCAACACTGCGATAAAGGGAAAGACGGCCCAGATCTTTGTTGCTCCGGCGACGCCGAGAAAGATGCCACACCACCACATGCGGCGTGACGACGTCGTGAGGCTCTCTCCGTCCAGGAGGAAGAGAAAGGCGACGAGACAGGCCAGCACCAAGAACGGCTCGAGCAAGATCGTCTGTGACGAGCGGATCGTCCCCTGGGAGAAGGCCATGACTCCGGTGGCGGCGATGACCTGGAGGGTCGATCGTCGTCTGACCAACGCTGCCGACGAGTATGACGTTCGCAACGGTGACGAGGTCGACGAAAAAGCGAGCCGCCTCCATGGCGAAGGCGGTACCAACCACTGGCGAAGTGGCGGCAAAGGGCAGCATCCACACAGTGATCAACGGAGGCTGAATAAAGGCGAAGTCCCGATAGGGCAAGAGACCATGGACAAGTTCGACCGACGCGCCGAAGTAAACACCATCGTCGTACTCATCAACCGCGGAAAAGTGCGTATGGAGGAATGCCTGCAACAGCAAGACGCCTAGGGCAACGGTGCCAACTCCTATGATGGCGACCCAGTTCCGGCGACTTTGGGGCCAGTTGCATGGGCCAAAAGGCGTAGCGAGGTGGCGGTCTTCCTGAATCCGTGGCGTGACGAGCAAGCCGTTATGCACTCCGTATCCCCAATGTCCCTGGACGGCGCCAAGAGCTGACATTTCGGGCGATGGGTGAAGAGCATCGGACGCCCTCCGACATCGGCTGGAGCGGCACCACGACGCTGGCGGCCAGCGCGAGGACAAAGAGAACCTCGTAGAGGAGACCCAATGACGTCAGTTCACCCATGAGCTGACCCAGTCCGACGACTCCCAGAAGGGAGACCACGACGGATAGCCAAATGATCGAGGTGGTGGTTCGCGATCCTGCCGTGATGGCGAGTATCGGGATGGACCAGAGCAGGTACCACGGTTGCACGGTGGGGCCGAATAGGACGAAGGCCATCAGGGCGATGCCCATGACCCGCGGCAGTCCGAAGTCGGGGAGCCTCTTGAGTGCCCACACACTGATGCAAATGGCGATAGCGGGTCCGACAAGGTGGGCCACATCGAGGAAGGAGACGGCTGAGATGTGAATATGCGGGGCCACCTTCGCCATGAGGTCCGTCGGTGTGATCCACGTCGTTACGGAGTCTGTGGCCCCCACTGTGCTCACCCATCCCCAGCCGAGACCGAAGGAGACAGCAAGCAGCTCGAAGATGGCGGCTGTGATGACGCAGCCTTTGACGAGAGATCGACAGCGTCGCCACAGTGAATTGGTGCCGTCGAACGTCCAAGCGATCGCAAGCACACCCACGAGGCCCGGGGCTTTGACGGCTCCCGCGAGCACACACACGGCGATTCCCGCTGAGAAGTGTCCGCGGCGGGCCAGCCAGAGTCCGGCCACCAAGAGACCGATCATGAGGGCGTCGTTGTGGCCGGAGGAAACGAGAAATAACAGCACCAGCGGATTGAGTACCCCAAGCGAGAACGCCATTGAAGGGTCCCTGCCGTAGCTTCGAGCCAGTAACGGCAAGAAGACCGCAATCAGGATGACGCCTAAGACAGACAAGAGGCGCAGGATCACAATCGAAAGAAGGGCGCGGTGGCCGCTGAGTTGCACGATGCCGCCGTCGATTCCGTCGAACAATGGCCCATAGGGAGAAGGCGTATTGATCCAGAAGCCTTGTGCCAGCCACGAGAATGGCGACGCGCCCAGTACGCCTGGACCGTAGAGATAGGGGCTTATGTGATGGCTCACCATCTCACCCTGGGCCGCGTAGCTGTAGATGTCATCGCTGAACATCGGTGGCGCAATTAACAAGGGAACCGACCACGCGGCGAGAATGACTCCCAGCTTCTCCGGGCGACGAACGGCTTCCCTGGTGAGATTGTGATGGATGGATATCCAGCCCCGGCAGAGCAGCACGATGCCGGCGAACCCACCGGCGAGCTCGAGCAGAAGCATCAACCCGCTGGCATGAGCTATTCCAACGCCCTGGCTGGACGCAGGTACGCCGAAGAACCATGCCCCCGATACCTTGAAGGCGAACGGCGAGCCAGGCAGAGAAGCTGCCGCGCTGATCAGTATCGTTCCCAGCAACCCCGTTGCGGCTGCCCGCCCGTACCGAGAAGTAACTCCAGAGGAATTGATTCGATCCGATTCTCGGCGCTTTCGGTTCAACAAGATGTGATGAAGCACGCGACCCGTCCGAGTGAAGGATTCGCCAGTAAGGAGAGAATGACTCTCGGTATGTCAAGAACGGCCCCACCGGCAGAGCGGGGGGGCGACGTACGAACCAAGACGTGGCTCGACTGACTGAACTCGACCACAGGGTGGACGCTACGGAACAGCCCCCGACCCGACAATGGCTACTGGGATGAAATGGAAGCCTGAGAGGTCATCCTTTGGGATGATCTCTCAGGCGGTACCTGGGCTGACAGCGCCGAACGACACCCGACTTCCGCCAGGTGCAGCTTCAGTGAGCGGCAGAATCTAGGTCCGTGGCTATTGCACTAGCCTGGCCTAGAAACCGAACTCCACACGGGGGTTGCGGGTCAAAGAGCGGGCCGCATACGTTCGAACTTTTTTTGAGGAAACAACGTGAATTCGGAGACCTTGGAAGCGGGCAGCTCCTTGGTGGCGCGTGATCGCCAAAGTCAACGTGGATCGAAGCTTGCCGCGCCGGGTCCGGCGTCGAATCCCCTGCGAATTGCCATGGTGGTGGGCTTGATCGGTCTGGTGGTGACTGCCTCCGTTTCATGGACGGCTTTGGTACTTGACCGCCACAACGAACAACGACTTTTGGAGGTTCAGACGCGCCAGGCGGCAGCCGTCATATCCTCGACGATCCTCGACATCAGTGATCCCCTTTCCACGGCATTGCAGATAGCCGAGGCAACGGGCGGTGATTCCCAGACGTTCGACCAGTCGATGTCTTCGTATGTCGGGCCTCATGACCTCTTCGTATCCGCATCGCTTTGGAGGGGCGATGCCCAATCGCTGCAACCCCTCACCTCAATAGGGTTGTCGCCGGAGCTGGGTCCCTCTTCCGATAAGGCGCATGCCTTCATAGCGCGCGCCCAACACAGCCCTACGTTCGTCGTCACAGATATCCGTGCGGATAGGTTGCAAAGGATTGGCTATGCCATCGGGAATCCAAAGGATCTGACCTACGTTGTCTACGCTGAGCGCGCTATTCCGGCGAATCGTGAGGTTCCGGCTGAAAGTAACTCAGCGTTCGCCGATCTCAACTACGCAACGTACCTCGGCCCCACGAGGCGACCGTCCGATCTCGCAACGACGGACCTTCCACCGGCTGAACTTCCGCTCAGAGGCGACCCGTCCAGTGAGGTGATCCCTTTCGGAGATACGACCATCACACTTGTGGCAACAGGAAGGGGACATCTCGGGGGAGCGCTCGGCGCCGACCTTCCGTGGATTTTGCTCGGGGGCGGGGCACTGCTGACCTTCGCTGCGGCACTTGCGACCGAGCAACTGGTCAGACATAGACGAGAAGCGGAACACAACGCGGGGACCATTTCGGGACTCTATGAAGAGCTCGATGGTCTCTATGGGGAACAGCGCTCTATAGCCGAGACCTTACAGCGTGCGCTTCTGCCGCAGACGAACCCGGACATTGCGAATCTCGAGATTGCTTCTCGATATGTCGCTGGAGCTGTAGGCGTGGACATAGGTGGAGATTGGTACAGCTCGATTGCCATCGATGAACGCCACTTCGGATTCGTTATCGGCGACGTCTCGGGAAGAGGCATAGGTGCCGCCACGGTCATGGCACGTCTTCGCTTCACAATTCGGGCCTACCTATTGGAGGGACATCCCCCTGATGTTGTATTGGAGATGTGCTCTCGTCAGTTCGATATCGGGCGCGACGGCCATTTTGCGACGGTACTGGTTGGAGTGGGAGACCTTTTGTCACGGGAGATCACTCTGGCGAATGCCGGGCACTTGAATCCGCTTTTTGTCTCGGATACCGAGTGCAAGTACGCAACGACGAAGGTGGGCCTTCCACTAGGTTGCGGGCCCGCCGCCTACGAGGCAACCTCGATGTACGTTTCTCCCGGCTGGGCCGTGGTGGCCTTTACGGACGGCTTGATCGAACGGCGCGGCGAAAGTATCGAAATCGGGTTCGAACGTTTGGCCACGTTGGCCACAGGCCCTCACCGGTCCCTCGACGACTTGCTCTCCGACATCGTGTCCCAAATGGATTACAGCGGAGCAGAGGACGATATTGCCGTGCTCGCCTTCAGATGGTCAGAACCGATCGAGCCGTCGGGCACACCATCGATCGCGGCCGGGGTGCACTTCAATGCGTCCGGCTCCAGTACCCCTCATTGAGCAAGGCGTTCGGGAAGAAGATTTGGTGATTCAGCGATGCGTAGATCGTGGCGGCCGTGATTTGGGAAGGCGATGGCGAAAGGACCCGTGCCATACTTTGCCGAATCTCGACACATGAAGAAGGCCAGCGAAAGAATTCCAGTAGCAACCATAAAGGGTCTGAGTGGCTATCGAGGAGGAGATGGTATGAGACGTGGCCTAATAATGGGGCTGGCTCTCTCCGCAGCCATTTTCGTGGTACTCATCTTTGTCTTCTGGAGTGACTCAGCCCATTGGTTCCTTCGCTACACCGGGGCAGATGCAGAAACTGGGACGTGGTATGGATTCTGGTCGGGCTTCGGAGGTGCGATTCCTGATTTCCTCATCCTCGGCAGCATCGTTACCGTGTACCGCCACCACAACTGCCACGTCAAAAATTGCTTTCGGCTTGGGAAGCCTGTCGAAGGCACGCCCTATCTCGCGTGCCCAATGCATCATCCTGCACATGAAGGTACGAAGCGTTCGGTGTCCGAGGAGGTCATCGAACTCGCTCATAAGGCGCATCTCGAACGTGAACAATCGTGAGCGGTCGGGCGACGGTGGTTGGAGCTCCGGTGTTGCGCGAGAGGAGCGTCCTGGACTGCTTCTGCATCTAGGCTGCGTCGAGCCCCCCTGGGCTGACGGGAATGCGGGTCTCCTGAGGGAAGAAGAACTCTTTCACTGCGAATGAAATACCGGGTCAGAAGAAATGTCACGTAGAAAGGCGGCAATGACCGAAACGGACAGGCTCTCAAAGACTTGGTTCATCACCGGGTCATCGCGCGGCTTTGGTCGTGAATGGGCCCGCGCCGCGCTGGAACGAGGCGACAGGGTTGTCGCGACGGCGCGGTCGACTGCGGACCTCCACGACGTGGTGGACCGTTTCGGCGACACCGCTCTCGCGCTGGAAGTCGACATCACCGACCGGCCGACGGTGGTCGACGCCCTTGCCCGCGCGAAGGAGCACTTCGGTCAGATCGACGTGGTCGTGAACAATGCCGGATACGGCATGTTCGGCATGATCGAGGAGACAAGCGAGAGCCAAGCGCGCGATCAGTTCGAAACGAACTTCTTCGGCTCGCTGTGGGTCACCCAGGCCGTGCTTCCAATACTGCGGGAGCAGGGTGCCGGGCACATCATCCAAATCTCGTCGGTTGCCGGCCTGACGTCGTTCCCCGGGTTGGGACTGTACGCAGCTTCCAAGTGGGCGCTGGAAGGGATGAGCCAAGCCCTTGCAAGCGAGGTTCACCCCTTCGGGATCAAAGTGACCCTTGTCGAGCCGACCGGGTATTTGACCGACCGCGGCGGCGGCCGCCATATTGCCGCGTCGCTCCCGCCGTACGAGAGCCTGCGGGCCGAGGTGATGGAGGGGTCCAAGTCCGCCCCTTGGGGTGATCCCAAAGCGACGTGTCAGGCCATGCTCGCCCTCGCCGATGCGGCCGAGCCGCCACTGCGGCTCTTGCTGGGTGACGGACCGTTGAGCCTCATTTCGCAGGAGTACACCGAACGGATCGCGACATGGCGACAATGGGAGTCGACCTCGATCGAGGCTTCAGGAACCTAGGCAGCACGGTAAGGCGGGAGATGGCAAGGTAGCTGCATGACGCCGCAAGAACGTTTATGGTCCGGCAGCAGCCAAGGTCCCCTCGCGGGGGTGCGTGTCGTGGATTTCGGCCAATACGTGGCGGGCCCCCTCCTGGGGATGTTGCTCGCCGACCAGGGCGCCGACGTCATACGGGTGGATCCTCCGGGCGGTCCTCGCTGGGAGACGCCCGCTAACGCGGTGCTCCTACGAGCCAGGCGCAACATCGTCCTCGACCTCACTGACGAGGTGGACAGATCTCGGGCCGTTGCGCTGACTGCCTCGGCCGATGTCCTCATCGAGAACTTCCGACCTGGTGTCGTTGACCGGCTGGGAATTGGACCCTCGGTGGCGATGAGAGGTAACCCAGGTCTGGTGTATGTGTCGCTTCCCGGATTTGGGGCGGGCGACCCTCGGGTCGGCGTCGCCGCGTGGGAAGGGGTCGTGATGGCGGCCGCCGGCGCCTATGTAGTGCCAGAGCGCCAGACCCCGGTGTTTTCGGCACTGCCCCTCGGTTCCGTGTTCGCCGCGCTCGAGTCGGCTGTTGCGGTCGTCGGCGCGTTGATCGCTCGTGAGCGAGACGGTCTCGGTCAACAGATCGAGATGCCGCTGTTCGACGCCCTCTTCGAGGCAGGGGGCGCACACCCGGTGGTCGAACGTCCAGGACCGTTCAAGTACGCCGACTTTGCCTTGGCGTGGTATCGCTGTGCCGACGGTCGGTATATCGCCCTGGCCTCAGCATGGTTCCGTCACCTCGAGTGGTTTGTCCGGGCGGCAGGGTGCGAGGCATGGATCGACGAAGGACTTGTGGACTACGACCGGATGATGAAGGACCCGCACGCGGTCGAGGAGGTCAAAACTCGTTTAGTGAAGCTATTTTCCGAGCGTCCGGCACTTGAATGGGAAGCGCTGGGTCGGGCTCACGGATGTTCACTGGTCATGCCAAGGTCGCTCACCGAGTGGCTCTCCGAAGACCATCCTCTGGCCGCGGGCGCACTAGTGGACGGAGAGGACCCTCAACTCGGAAGGGTCCGGATGCCCGGTCGGGCTGTCAAGGTTTCGACGTACTCCGACGCCAAAGTCGAATCGCGCCACTCTGCAGGAGCGGACGAAGCGGACCTCAGGACGGCCTTGGACGAGTTGCTCTCCGAGGTTGCATCGTCGACCACGACCGCGACCTCTGCGGCGGCTCCAGCAACGGCCAATTCTGCGCCACCGCTCACCGGCGTGCGGGTACTCGACCTCACCCGTGTCGCGGCCGCCCCGACGTGCACAAAGTTGCTGGCCCAGTTCGGCGCCGACGTCATAAAGATCGACACGGACCCGAGCGGGCGGGCAATGGTGGACGAACCGATCGGGCACGACGTGGTCAACCGAGGTAAACGCTCCATCCGTCTCGACCTGAAGGACTCGTCCGACCGTGACGTGTTCGGCGTTCTGCTCTTGACGGCCGATGTCGTTGTCCAGAACTTCACGCTCGGGGTCGATGAGCGGCTCGGCATCGACGAATCGTCGGTGCGGCGTGTCGCGCCCGATGTCGTCTACACCTATCTCAATTCGTACGGCACGGTCGGCCCGTGGGCCTACGCCCGCGGCTACGCCGACCTTCTCAATTGCGCGACCGGGATCTGCGATCGCACCATCGGCGACGTCGAGCTACAGAGCGGTCACCCCATGCTCGCGGTCGATCGTCCCCGGTGGCCCTTCACCGACTATGCGGCGGGCGCGCTCGGGGCATTTGCCACGATGCTCGGGCTGTTCCAACGTGGCCGCACGGGAATCGCGCCGCGGGTCGAGACGACCCTGGAGCGGGCCACGACGCTGGAACAAGTCATTTACGCCCTCGATTACGAGGGCCGCGACATCTACGAGCCGCGTGGCGAGGCGCCAGGTTGGTCACCACTGCAGCGCCTCTACAACACCGCTGATGGGGCCGTTTTCGTCGGCGCGCACGATTCCCAGGCCGCCGACCTGCTCGGGGCCCTCGGTGCCGACGCCATCGAGAACCTCCCAGACGCGTTCGCCTCGGCCAGCACCAAGAGTGTCGTTGACGCTCTTGGTGCGCTGGACATCGGCGCGCACCAGGTTGAACAGGCGGGACGTCTCCTGGCCGACGACGGGGTCGCGGCAAAGGTTGGCCTGCGGGTCGAGGATCAGTCCGAGACCAAGGGTCGGGTGCTCATGGTGGGACCGGTCGCCCGGCTATCTCGTACGCCTTCGGTCGCCGGACCATTGGCCCAGCCCTTTGGTAGTGATTCGGCGGAGATCCGCCGAGAGCTTGGCGTCAGCTCCGCTTCCTAGACCCCGTCTTTGTTGGTAGTTCGCAAGTGCAGGGCTGGAGCTGATCCTCCCGTCCTGAAGTTCCGGCGTGGTTCTAGCCCGACGCTGAGGGAATACCGCGTTGTTCGTGGTGGAGTGCGATATTACGCTTGAGCTCAGCATGAGCAGATATCTCACACGACGCTGCATCTGGTTGCATGTAATAGCCCTGCTCTTGGTCTCGTCGTTCATTCTCGCAGCGTGGTGGCAGTACGGGGCGGCTCGGGCAGGCAATGGATTGAGTTGGGCTTATACCTTCGAATGGCCGGCCTTTGCCATTTACGTCGTCTATATGTGGTGGAAAATGATCCACGACCAACGCACAGGGATCGACAGACTTTGGATCGCACGACAACATGCGACGGCCGACGAATTCGGAACGCCATTGCATCAGATACCCGGCTGGGCCTTGGACAAGTCGCTCTCCCAGGCAGTGATCGCAGCCAGCCTCCACGCTCCGGATTTACCTTCACTCTCCTCGGAAAACGCTGGAGTCTATGTTCCACCCCCACTGGGCGGTGATGCGAATCTCGAACGGGACGTCATCTCGCAGGAGCGAGTCGATGCCACTCAGGTCGAGCTCTACGACCATCACTCATCCGTGATCGACGCAAACGTCACTGACGTCAAGACGCACATTGATGAGAATCTCATGGCGTACAACCGGTACCTCGCCGAGCTCAATAGGAGAGATGTCCCAAAGCGGTGGGGCTTGTGGCGCAATGGGACCCGCCGTGGCGCGGCTGAGGGAATTGGAAATCCAGCGTCCCCATCAGACGACTCTGTCCCATTAGACGACTCTGTTCCAAGCCAGATCGAGTTGCCCGCTTCGCAGCAAGGCGAGTCCTGAACGCAAGGTCCCGGAGGCGTGCGCAATGGCCCGAGTGAGGGACGTTCACGGTGAGAGCAATGTGGAGCGCGTGCGAGTTGACATGTTGTTGACCCGACGTTGGTCGCTTATTGGGTCATCTTTCAGGTCATTTTGCGGCCACACGTTTACCGTCGTTTCTAGATCATCCTCTGGGAGTGTCGCACTGTGCGCCGTAAGCGCGCGCACATCATTCGTTTCACCCTCGGGGCTTGATCGTGAAAGGACGGGTGTGAGCCGCGTGGCTATGCGATCCAGCAAGACTCGATCTAATCGCGAACAGGGCGGGTTCACTCTCATAGAACTCCTCATCGTCATAGTCGTCCTCGGCATCATTGCGGCCGTGGTGGTGTTTGCGCTGGGTGGTGTGAACGCACAGGCAGCCGTGGCGGCCTGCAAAGCCGATGCAACGACCGTGCAAACAGCGGTGACGGCACACGAGACGCAGAATGGCGGCAGCTTCCCGACGTCGAGCTCATCTTTAACGGGCGGCTCGACCACCTACCTTCAATCATGGCCGAGTAGCCCGAACTACACCATAAGTCTGGTAAGCGGAACGGTAATGATCGCGACGTCGGGAAACCCGACCTCCCTTGCGTACGGATCAGCCAGCGCCTGCTCTGGGGCGGGCTCCACTCCGCCCACGAGCACCACGACCACGGTGCCTCCGACGACTACAACGACGACTGCGGCATCTAATGGGGTTACGGCTGCGGCGAATCCGACCATTTACGGCAGCAGTGCGGTGAACTATGGAGGCCAGGACGCCATCACACTCGACAACCCGGCGGCCATCACCGCTCTTACGATCACCATCAACGTGGCGCAGACGCCCACGGCGACGTACAACACCGAGTTCAATAACTTCTGGGGACAGTGGGGGACGGAAACCCACTCGATCTCGGGCGGCTACGTCACCTATACCTACGTGCTCACTTCCGGCCAGACAATGAATCCGGGTTACAACGGAAATGTCACTGCTCAATATTCGGATCAGGGACAGCCTCACTACACATCAGGTGACACCTGGAGCGTCGTCAGCACCTCCGGGGGAATTACCTCCACCCTGAGCGGTACCTTCTAAGCCTGAGCCAAGTCCCATTGCGTTCATGAACTGTGCGAGCTCACGATCATGCGACCGCCGCTTCGATTTCAATCGCCCGGTTGCCACGTGAGCACGAAATAGACGCTCTTCGACGTCCTGACGCGTTGCCAATTGAGCCCGGATTCGTACGCAGTCTCCTACTAGCCTCGCTTTCGAGCTATCGACACAGATCCTCGTGAAGTGGAAGATGGAGCCAATGAGCAACGGACTGAAACGAGACCTGGAGCAGCTCGCCGAGGGACTGGCCACAGGAGCCGTCGTCCTCGACGAGGACAGCATGGCGGGGTACCGCTGGGACCGGGCCAACGACCCCGACGCTGGCACGCCCCTCGCGGTCGTGCGGGTCAGCTCGACCGCTGAGGTATCACAGGTTGTTCGACTCGCAGCACGGTACGGCATCCCAATCGTGATTCGAGGAGCTGGATCGGGGTTATCCGGCGGCTCAACAGCCATCGACGGCTGCATCGTGATTTCGACGGAGCGGATGCGGTCGATCCAGATTGATCCGGTCACTCGGACTGCAGTGGTCGAACCCGGTGCGCTGAACGCCGACGTAAAGCGCGCCGCGGCAAAGCACGGTCTCTGGTATCCGCCGGATCCGTCGTCGTTCGAGATCTGTTCCATCGGAGGCAACGTCGCCACCAACGCTGGAGGCTTGTGCTGCGTCAAGTACGGCGTTACCAGCGACTACGTGCTCGGCGTGACGGTCGTTCTCGCCGACGGTGTTGCGGTCGAATTGGGTGGCCCGCGCGTCAAGGACGTGGCCGGGTACTCGCTGACCAAGTTGTTCGTCGGAAGCGAAGGGACGCTGGGAGTGGTGACGAGGGTCGTGCTGCGCCTCATCCCTGCCCAGCGTGCACCCCACACGCTGGTCGCGGTGTTCGCCACACTGGAAGCGGCCACCGAGACCGTGGTCGCGATCACCCAGCGGATGCGGCCGGCGATGCTCGAGTTCATGGACCGGGCCTCCATCAACGCGGTCGAGGACGTGGCCAACATGGGACTGGATCGAGAGGCAGCTGCGATGTTGGTGGTGCAGTCCGATGAGCCGACCGATGCTGCCGCAGCAGAAATCCTCGCTGTGGCCGGCTTATGCGAGGTGAACCTAGCCACTGAAATATTTACAACCGATGACGTCGAAATCGGCGAGGCGTTCGTCGCGGCAAGGCGTATGGCCATCCCCGCCGTCGAACGGAAGGGAGCGCTTCTGCTCGAGGACGTTGGCGTCCCCATCCCGCAGTTGGGGAGCCTGGTTCGAGGAATTGCCACCATTGCCCAGGACCGCGACTTGACGATCGCAGTGATCGCCCACGCCGGTGACGGCAACACCCATCCCTTGATCGTGCACGATCCCACAGATCCGACGCAGACGGCGCAAGCCCACGGCGCCTATGGCGAGATCATGAACCTGGCGATCGAACTCGGAGGAACGATTACCGGTGAGCACGGGGTCGGACGGCTCAAGAAGACGTGGCTGGCGGCCTACCTTGGGCCCGAAGCGCACTTGCTCAATCGCCGTATTAAGGATGCGCTTGATCCGCACGGGCTCTTTGGTGTGGGAGTGATGTTCTGATCGTTCATCACCGCGATGTGAAGGTCGCGTCGGGTGTCTCAGTTCCGCGCGTTTGGCGGCACCAGGCCATCGAGTGCCAGGGTGAGAACGCGGCTGGCGGCGGCGGCGCGTGCTGCCGCGCCGTCTGCCCTCGACATGGCGCCCCTGGCCATGAGCAGGACGAGAAACACGTCCTCTAGTGAGGTGTCGCGCCGTAGAGCCCCGGCGGCCTTCGCGTCGCTCAGAGGACGTTTCATTATCTCTTCAAGGCGCTGTCGATCGCGTTCGAGTTGGGAGCCGACGCACGCGTCTTCGCGCGCCAGTTCTCCCAGGGCGTAGAGATCGACCACGCTTTCAACCAGACGTCGCAGCAGGACGAAGAAGGCATTGGTGTCACCCTCACACTCCGCAGCGAGTCGAGCGATGCGGTCAATATGTTCGCCCAGTACTTCGGCCACGAGCGCCCTGCGGTCGGGAAAGTTTCGGTACAGCGTCGCTTGTCCCACCCCAGCGCGAAGAGCTACCTCACACATGGAAACCTCGGCCGAATCCGCAAACAGCTTCCGGGCGGCATCGAGGATTGCCTCGCGATTGCGCATGGCGTCCTTGCGTAGCAAACCGTTTGACACCGCCACCCCCATGCCGAGATCCTTCAACCGGACGGTCATGTCCGTATTCGACGGTATTCTACCAGGTCAAAGTAGTCACATCCTAATAAACTGGAGATACCTCTCCGATTGCTGATAGAACCATTTGCTCTGCTTGGTCCGTCAACCATCTCACGTCAGTCCGAAACGACAAGGAGGCCGATGCGTCGTTCGTTCCCACAGCGTCCGCCCTATGGGGGGACTTGCCCTTCGTCATGGTCCACCATGACGAAGGGGGACCGCCGTGAACACGATCGACTAACGGGCTCGGCCATCGCCGGTGTTCGAGGTCGCCTGACGCAGCCCGACGTGGGGGATTGATGCGTCAAGGCCCTCTCGCCGGTCGGTACTCTGCGGTAGCGGCAATGGTCATGGCCGCGTTGATCCCGTATCTGGCCTTGTCTGCCGCCCTGGGACCGCTGACGCCGATCATCGCCAGGCAACTGCATATGAGCCTGCAGACGATGAGTCTCAGCTCGGGTTTGGGCAATGCCGCCTATGCGGTGGGCACGGTCCTGTCTGTGCAATTTGCCCAGCACCTTCCGCAGCGACGAATGATGCTCGGCTACGCGGTGTTGCTCGTCGTCGGATCGTTACTGGCGGCCAGCGCGCAGGACGCCGGCATGTTCATTGCGGGACACGTAATCCAGGGTCTCTGCACGAGCCTGCTGCTGATCGCTGCTGTGCCGCCACTGGCGATCGGCTATCCGGCGCGCAAACTCCGTCACACGGTCGTCATCATGAACATGTGCATCTTCGGCGCAGTTGCGCTCGGCCCGTTCATAGGAGGGCTGCAGGCTGGGGCGCATGCCTGGCGACCCCTCTTCTGGATCGTCGCAGCCATCTCGATAACTGCTCTTGTACTCGTCATCTTGACCTTCGACGACGCACCGGCCGCCAATCCTGACTCGCCCCGCGATTTGCCGGCCATTCTCCTGGCGTTGGTCGGCTGCGTCGCTGCGTTCTTCGGCGCGGCAGAACTCACAAGCCACGGATTCCTCGAACCTGAGACGATCGTGCCACTCCTCGGCGGTCTGGCGACCATCATCGTCCTCGTCGTTTATCAATATCGCGCCAAGCGACCGCTCCTGACGATCCGTACGATGCTCAGCAGCTCAATTCCGGTCGCAGGTGTTGCTGTAGCGCTCTTCGCGGCCGCGGCCTCGGTGTCGGCGACCGCTCTCACTGCTGGGGTGCTCGCCGGGCGTTACAGCCCGTTTCACATAGGTCTGCTCTATTTGCCCGAAGTCGGCGGCGCGGTGATCTCGGCCATCGTGCTCGGCGCCGTCATACAGAAGCGGGAGATCCACTATCTTCCGTTGGCCGGCATGATCTTGCTCGCGGCCGGGATCGCGATCTTCCGGATTGAGGTGCCCTCTAGCCAGATACTGACCCTGGTCGGGTCGGGATTGACGGGGCTGGGACTGGGCGCCACGGTCGCTCCAGCGCTCTTCGTTGCTGGCTTCTCCTTGCCGTCCGCCAACCTTCAGCGCGTATTCGCAATCGTTGAACTTTTGCGCGCAGTGGCGGCGTTCATGGTCGCCCCGATCTTCGTCTACTTCGCCGCAACGGCGGGTGGCAGTCTCGATTCTGGTACCCGCATGGCATTGTGGGTAGGCCTCGGACTCGCCGTGGGCGGTGGCGTTGTGGGAGCGGCCATCTACGCACTCAGTGGTGCACGTCCCCAGACACCCGACCTCGAGCGTTTCCTGGCCGGCTCGGCCGCAGCATGGGAATCTCCGAAACTGCTCGCCAGAGTCCATCGGGGTTCGAGGCCAGCGGTCTCAACGCCAGCATCCTTCGCGACGGAGAGCGTGGACCACATCGCGCCGTCTCACGCACACCCCGTGACCTCTCCGGGCCTCGTGCTCTTCGCCTACGATGGCTCCGAGCTGGCGGGGCATGCAATCGATCAAGCCGCACGTCAGCTTGCAGCCGGACAAGGCGCGTTGGTCGTCTGCGTCTGGCAGCCGGCTGATGTCGGATTCACGCCCACCAACCCGCGCCACTTCGACGCAGACAATGCGGCCGAAGTACAGAGGGCAGCGGAAGAAACCGCGGCCTACGGGGCCTCGCTGGCGGAGCGGGCGGGATTCAGGTCACAGAGCATCGCGGTCGAGGCCGCGCCGACCTGGGAAGGAATCGTCGGGACTGCTGAGGACCGTCAAGCGGGTCTGATCGTGCTCGGCTCTCGCACACGCGGCGGAATCGCGGGGCACCTACTCGGTAGTGTGGCCAACGCCGTCGTCGCCCACTCAACGATCTCGGTCCTGGTGGTGCATCAACCATCCTGAACAGAGGTGATTGGGCTGTCGAAGGGGATTAGACCTTCTGTACGAAGCTGACGCCGTCACCTATCGGGAGCAGGACGACCTTCACCCGCGGATCACCGGCGATAAGGCGGTTGAGAGAGCGGATGGCCTGAACGCTCTCGTCGTCGGAGCTGTCGTCAACGACTCGTCCGTTTTGCAGCATGTTGTCAAGAAGAATGACTCCTCCGGGTCGGAGTCGCGCCAAGACCTCTTCGTAATATTCGGCATAGCCGGTTTTATCAGCGTCGATAAAGGCGAAATCGAATTGTTCATCCGGGGTCAAGCGGCGGAGGGTTTCCAGACCCGGCCCGATCCGCAGCTCGATTCTTTCCGACACCTCGGCTCTGTCCCACGCCGCCCGCGCGATTGTCGTCCACTCCTCGCTGACGTCGCAGCACAGTAGGTGACCATCGGGGCCGAGGCCGCGGGCAATGGCGAGAGCTGAATAACCTGTGAACGTGCCGATCTCGATGGCACGCTTGGCTCTCATGGCCCCTACCAGCATTTCGATCAAAACCGCCTGGTCATCACCAATTTGCATCCCCGCAGCGGGTCCAGTTTTCTCCTGCGTGATTCGCTGGAGCTCCTGTTGAAGAGCATCGGGTGGGGTGGAATGTTCCGCCGTGTAGGTATCGATCGATGGCTCAATGAACCGGCTTCGTCTGCGAGCAGTTGGTGATGTCATTTCGGTTTGCTTCTCCTTGCTGCCTAATGGCCTTTCGAGTCGACCGTCGCTGTAGCTAACTCGAACATCTGATCAGAGTCTTTCGCTCCGATCCACTGGGCGCGCGGGTCACCGAGGGAGTTCCCGGACACAGTGACGCAGTTGGTCAGGACATCGGCTGTGTGTGCACGTATCAAGAGGAAAACTGCAAAGATACTCAGACGTATCGAATCGGCTCGGGATCGGTCAATTGCTCGGGTCGACCAAATGGGGAGGTAATGCCAGATGAACGTCGGCTACGAGGTGCGCGAAGCAATCGCCTATCTCTCGTTCGAGAGGCGGGAGAAGCACAACGCACTGCGGGACGAGGATCTGGCGGCGCTCGTTGTCGCACTGGAGCGGTTCGATACCGATGACGACGCGCAGGTGGCGATCCTGTTCGGGCAGGGTAAGTCCTTCTCAAGCGGAGGCGATGTCAATGCTCGGCTGCAACATTCGATGGACGAGGGGTCAAACGCTGGAAGGGTGAACGAGGCTGAGGCCTTCACGACCTGCACCAACTGGAAACCGATCATTGCGGCAGTCCACGGTTATTGCCTGGGCCATGCTCTCTCGTTGGCGTTGCGCTGCGATCATCTCGTTGCCGGGCGCGACGCGAAGTTCCAGGTCACTGAGATCAAGGTGGGCCTGCCGACGGTTGGACTGGTTCCGCGCCTGGGGGGCGGTGCAATCGCCAACGAAGTTGTGATGACTGGTCGAATGTTCAGCGCGCAGGAGGCATGGGAATCCGGGATGGTGACGCGCTTGGTAGATGAAGGTGAGCACATTGACGCGGCCGAGGTGCTTGCTCAGCAGATCCTTGAAAACCCCCCGTGGGCCGTTCGTCAGACCGTGAGAATCGGTCGCCAGATCGCGGTTGAGAACGCTGGCCGCTTTGCTGCTCTCTCGGAGAGCTTTGATTGGGCCAACGATCCCCAGGCACGCGACGCCGTGGCTGGTCTCGTGACGAAGCTCAAGAAGGATTGAAGCCAAATATTGGGTGACGTGTAGTCACTGCGTACATGAAACGGCCCCGCCGAAGCGGGGCCGTTTTCAAACTTAGGACAAGCCTTACCAGCGATAGAAGTGATGCCTTCCTGCAGCCTCCCCCCGTCCCATGGCCAATCCAACCAGCCAGAAAACAAGAAGTACCGCGGCGATGATCCACAGGAAATGCGCCGTGAACCCTATTCCGAAGAAGAGCAGAACAATGAGTAGAGCTAGGAGAAGCAACATGTTGATTCCTTTCGTTGGGGGTCCCTCGGTCTACAGGTAGGTGTCGTCGCGGCGTACCTGATAGGTATTCACCATCAGGGCGAATCGCAAGACAGCTCCGACTGCCAAGACGACGATGCTCGTTAGTAATCCACTACCAGCCATCGGTCACCCTCCCTTGAGTGGTTAGAGAATTAGGTACCCACGGTGAAAAGGGTCAAAACAATGATCGCGGACGAATGTCAACAGGAAGATGTCAACATGACGAAGTCAAGAATGAAGATTTCTAGTGAGAGGATGTCAAGTGAGACGACCTGCGCCGTGACGCGAAACGACCCCGCCGGCGAGGGCGGGGTCGTTTCGCATACCTCATCGGCAGCGACGCGACTGTAGCGACATGGCCTGGGAATGGACTGTGCTTCACCAAAACTCTTCTGCCGTTTTGCCTCCGCGGTCCCGGGCGTTACCTTACGAAGGGTCGCAGTCCGCTTGGAATGCTCGATGTCTTTGAGGTGTATCTTTGCGCCATAAATTTCTGGCGTCGACTCAAGCCTCATAAAATCCGCATCGTCGCGGCAGCGCTCAGTGTGGCGGTTGTCGCGGGAGGGTGTAACGCGTCCCCCGCTGCATCGGGGCGAGTCAGGCCCAAGACGCACCATGTCGTTATTGCCGCAGCGATTCCTCCAGCGGCGAGTGTCACCATTCCCAGCGGCACCACATTGGTCGCCACACTGCGCAGTGCTACACCGGGTTCATCCGCACCGGGTGGGCCGCAGGACATTCTGGTGCCAGCCTCGTGGTTCGGCTATCCATCCATTCTTCCGGTGATCAGCTCGGTTCCTGGCTGGTTGGAAGTGCGTCTGGCGCAACGCCCCAATGGCTCGACCACATGGATCTCTTCGAGCAATGTGAGGCTTTCGACGACGTCCTATCGGTTGGTCCTGAATCTGAGTAGTGAACATCTTGCCGTGTATGAGAACGGCGAGGAGATCCTGAATTTCCCAGCTGGCGTGGGCACCCCGACGGATCCGACCGTGACGGGTAGCTACTTCATCACCATGCATGCGGCAGCCCCAGACCCGGGATACGGACCCTTCGTGTTGGTCACCTCAGCCCATTCTGATGCCATTTCGGATTGGGGAGATTCGGGCGATGCCGTAATCGCCATTCACGGGCCTATTACTTCCTACGACGATGCACTTATTGGTACGACAGGTGCGGCCATCTCCCACGGTTGCATCCGACTGCATGACTCCGACCTGGCGCAACTCGAGATGATTCCTCCCGGAACTCCGCTCGACATCGTCTCAGGCGCAACGTAGAACTCATCTGCATCCTCGAGTTTGTGGCGGAGTCGGCAGGTGAAGAACGTGTCATGCCATTGTCTCCAAGACGATCGAGTCTGCGCAACTGCCATCGCTGCGTGTCTCGACCAATGAGCACCTTGGCCTAGGCCTCCGGGTATATCTTCAACATCGTGAGCAGAGACATCGAACCAGTTCCCGATATCGAGATCGACAACATCACGGCCATCTGTGTCGATGGGGTCTGGATCGAGGTGGAGCCGGGAAGCATTAGCCCGCACGAATTCAGGGTGGACGTCTCGGAGATGACAGGCGCCGGTATCGGGTTCAGGGCCATGGACACACCGATCACAAGTCGCAACAAAGAGGCCACGTACGTTCTCGTATCGGCGATTACGGCGATTAGGACCCGGCAGGAGTCGCCGCGTAACTTGCGGGCGTAGTCGATTGGTGGCGCAAATGTTCTGGTCGAGCGGGTTTAGACGCTTGACCGAAAGTCTCACTAGTGTCTCGTCGATGAATGAAGCCTCAGGGGATCCATTAGGGATCGACGTCCAGATTGCCGATGACCGCACGCTGGTAACGTTGTCGGGAGAGCTCGATGCCTCGACAGCCACCCTGCTCTACGATCAGCTCTCTGATCTCGAGATCGAGGACGTCGAACATGTCGTTCTCGATCTCGCGGAGGTCTCATTCATGGACTCCACTGGCCTCAGTGTGATTGTGACCGAGCACAAAAGGTTGCGGCATGCGGGCGGCAGCCTCACGATCTTCGCTCCTCCTTCGTCGGTCAGACGCCTTTTTGAGATAACAGGTCTCGACGCCGTCCTCGATATCGTCCCTGCCAACAAAGAGAAATAGGTTGCGGGCCGGGTTCGGTCGCCGCACCGGCGTGGGTTATTCTGCGCCCAGGTCAGTGCCCAGGTCAGTTGTATAGGGGCGCATACCGGGCTCACGGAGACTTCAGGTCGCCACCAGAGCGCGTTGGCGCCTTCGGGGGCTACGAGGCGCCGGCGAGGCGAGCTCTCCGCGCCATTCGATCTGGGACGGGTGACGATGACGAGAGGCCGTCATCTCGAGCTCGAGGACCTCTTCTGGCCGCAGGACGAGCACCTCAACGTCTTCTTCGGCGATCACGGTCGCCATGAGCCCGTGAGAGCGGCCCGGAGTTTTTCCGAAGTAATCCCCGGCTCCGAGGGTGACGCACACGCCGTCGCCTGCATCGAGGGATGCCGAGCCGGAGATCACCACGTAGAGGTTCTGATCGGATCGTGTCTGCCCGTACAGTTTCTTCCCTGCTGCGACGTGCATCCTGAAGGGGGCGTGGGTCACGAACTCCTCGAGGACCTCTTTGGCATAGAGGGAAAATGCGGGGATGTCTCCCAGGAAATCGGCACAACTCTTGAAATCCGCCGCAGAGTTCACGGTGGCCTCCTTCTCGCTCAACGCCGATTTGTTCGAGCGCCGCTGACCCGATGTCAGTGCGGGCAGCTTCTGCCCTCGGAGTTGCGCGCGGGGTTCGTGACGGTTGCCATCCGGGGGTAAGGCAAAATGTGACTTAATACCCCAGAACAGGGGTTCCACCTCCACCGCAGACGTGCTGCCCCGTAGCCTCCGGTTTGGAGGAGTCAGCCTCCGAGGCTTTCCCGTAATTCCTCCATGTCGCGGCGCAACTCGGCGATCTCGGACCGGAGGGCGATGAGTTCGGAGCGTAGGTCTTCGAAGGGGTCATTGAGAGCGGCGAAACCGCCGGTCTCGTCGGCGCCGTCCTCGGCTGGAACAGAATGGCCCGGGTGAATCGAATACCCCGAGAGGTCAGGCGACCGGGTGGCGGCTGCAGACCCCCCAAGAGGAGAGGGAACGACGAGAGGGCAGATCCAGCGCTCCTCTTTCTGACCGGGTTTTCGACCCAGGCTGAAGGCCAGGGGCTCCTCGACGGCGGAAAGGAACTGCAACTCGCGCTCGACCTCGTCGAGGTTGTCAAAGCTCGTCATGCGGTCCGTGCGGATTCTGAGCTCGCCCACGGTCTGCGGGCCGCGGAGCAAGAGCACGGCGACGAGCGCACATTGTCGTTGGTCGAGCGCCCAGGCTTCGGGAAGCACATGCCTGTACCGAACGGCGCTGCGGCCATGGGACGGTAGTACGAAACGAACCAGCCTCTGCTCCTTGAGGGCGGCGAGAGTGGACAGCACTGAATGCTCGTCGTACACCACGACAGGGTCCCTATTTGAGGCTTGATTGCAGGCGGCGAGAAGGGACTTGATCGTCAGCGGATACTGGTCGGGGGTTGTCAGCTCCTTCTCAACCAATGAACCGATGATCCGTGCTCCTTCTGCGCTGAGCGTCACGGAGAGGAGCATACGGCTCGAGAGAACGCAGCTCGGGGCATCGGAAGCCGTCTCCTACGGCGACCCGGCTGAAGAGTCCTCTCCTTCTGCCTCGTCCGCTCCTTCATTCGGATCCGAAGAACGAATAAGCGCGCCGATACGCTGGCGGGAGACCTTGAAGATGGCAGCGATCTCAGTGACCTGCAGGCCTTCACGCCTGAGTCCATGGGCCAAGGCTCGGCGAAATCCGCCACATGCGAGCGCCAGGTCAGCGATGAGCTTGGTCATGAGGGACAATGAGCGGGGTGCCGCTGTAGTGGCGATGATGTGCCGCCACGATGACCCTTCCAGTCTGCTTTGGCGAACCTGCGCGAGGTCCCCGTTGAGTTCGGCTAAATCATCAGCCCCCGATGCCGCCGCTTCGGAAAGTCCGGTCAGGGCATCGAGTACCGGATCCTCCTCCATCTTCAGTGGCTCCGACATCTCCTGCACTCCTCACGGTCCGCGTGGATCTTCGACGGTCGAGACCCATTCGATCCTGTAGCCGCGTTGTTCCCAACATTGCGCTTGTCAAACGGAGAACCCGGCTGCGGGCCCGAAACTAGGTACCGCTGCCGCCGAGCGTCACACATGTGGTGCCGTCAAGGGGGATCATTTCATCACCCACGGATCGCATGAGGGCGATTACCTCATCGGCGGCGCCCGAAATACGGAACACACCTCCTCGCGCGATGACGTAGTAGTACAAGCCGAGTAGGACATTGGCACCGACCCCGTCGAGTCCCTTGAGCAGACGCAAGTCGACAACGACGTCTTGACAGGGGATGCGACCCAAGAAGTCGAATTGCGCCTCCAACACAGCGAGATTGGTGGCGTTCAAATGCCCCTGCAACGTGAGTCGGCATGTCGCCTCGAATGTCTGCAATTCCACGTGAAGGGCCGGACCCACATCCGCTGCGCCGAGGGTCGCCCCAATCGGCAAGGTGTCCTGCGGCCGCGCCACGTGCTCCATTGCGCTGCTTCCGGTCGCCCCCACGGCTGGTCTGTACCCACTCGAACGCAAGGAAAACGTCGTAAAGAGGCTTAGGAGCGACGGGCTCGGGGACGCTGTTCCTTGGGATCCATGTTGGCCCTCAGTTGTCGAAGACTGGCGGCCAACAAACGGCTTATCTGCATCTGACTCACGCCGAGCTGTGCCGCGATTTGCGATTGACTCAGGCCTTCGACGAAGCGCAGACGGACGATGGTCTGATCGTGTGGAGAGAGAGACTTCATGGCCATGGCGAGAGCCGAGTGATGGTCGACGCGATTGAAGCCGTCATCGTCGGAACCCAACGAGTCCGCCATGGTCTGTCCTTCGGCCAGCGGCGCGTCGAGGGAGGACGTTCGGTAGCTCTGACCAGCTTCGAGTGCCTCGAGCACGTCCGCCTCGGGTGCATTGATCGCCTGCGCCAGTTCCGGCACCGTCGGGGCACGACCCAGTTCCTGGCTCAGTGTCTCCACGGTGCTTCCGATCTCGAGGAGCAGCTCCTGCAACCGCCGAGGGGCCCGGATGGCCCACCCGCGGTCACGGAAATGTCGCTTGAGTTCTCCGATAATGCTGGCAGCCGCGAATGTGCTGAACATGATCCCTCGTTCGGGATCGAAGCGCTCAGCGGCTTTGACCAGCGCCAGCGATGCCACCTGGACCAGGTCGTCATGCGTTTCTCCACGGTTGGCGAAGCGCCGGGCGAGCTGGTGGGCCAGACCCAGGTGTGACGTAACGAGTTCGTCTCGTTCGGGCCTTGTCCCGTTTACCGAGCGAGGGTCGTTCGGGTCGCGGGTGTCGAGAGCTACTACCGGCGCGGTCATCCGACGTCCTCGCCACGCCGCTTCATTAACCAAGCAACAGAGCGACCGTCGTCGATCTCGCGACCATGGGAAGTGACGAGCTCATCAAGAAGGACCGCCGAAAGCTCACGGGCCTGTAGCCAGTTCACCAGGTCCAGTTCGGAGCGGTCCGGTCGTATCTCAGTCGTTTGCCCAGGCCCTTGCCCGTGGCTCCGGCCCCCGTCGACTACATGGCCGTGCGCTGGCTCGCGGCGTACAGCGAACGGTCACGGTGTCACCATCGCGCACGAACTCATAGCGAAGGCACGAGTCAGCGTTCAAGGGTCCGAACGAAATGCTGAGTTCATCGACTGCCAGGCGAAGGTCGTCGATGTCGTTGAGGTCGAATCCCGCCCGCGCCCCGACCGTCGCCGCGGTAAAACGAGCGATGACGACAAAGTCGACGGAGCCTGGAAAAGAGATCTCGATGACCTCCCTTTCTGCGGTCCACAGATCCTCATTGGTCATTGCGGTCATTCTTGTGCTCCTGGATCGGGAAGTTCCCCCCGGTTTGTGTGCAACGAGAAAGACTGGCTGAGACCCGTAATCGTCAGCACCCGTAGGATCTGCGGTTCGGTCACCACCAGATGAATGCCACCGCCCAGTTCGTGGCAACGATTGAGAGCGCCGACGAGTACGCCGAGTGCGGTCGAGTCCACGAAGGTCGCGGCCGAGAGGTCGAGAATCAACGAGGACGCCCCCCCTACGAAGAGGGCATCGAGTTGATCCCGGAGCCACGGCGCGACAGCGAGGTCGAGTTCCCCGGAGACTTCGAGGATCGGGAGGTTGGGGTTGTTGCCGTCAGAGAAGTTGCCGTCAGAGAGCAAGGGAAATGCCCCATCCCCGTCAGTCGAAGGCGAGGGAGCGCCGGACCCGGTCGAGTGTGTCCCGCTTGGCACACACCGGGGATACCCAGTTCGAAAAATCCTCAAACCGGGTCGGGCCCGTTTGGTGGTCCGGCGAAAATCCCCGCGCTCGACTAGTCGATGGCGCCCTCTCCCTTTACATGGGCGCCGATGTCCGACATCTCCTTGTAGTGCTCTGCCACTTCGGGCTCGTCATCTTTGAACTCCTTTTCGGACTTCTCAGCCGCGGCGTCCTCCGCTTTGGTCGGAGGCCGATCGGCTGCATGGGCCTGCGAAGCATCGAGACGCTCTGCATCGCGGGTTTCCTTCGTCGGTTCGATTTCGCCTTCCATGTGTCCTCCTCGTCATCGGTCAACAGTGCATTCGACCTGCACTGTTGCGTACCCAAGGCGCCCAAGCTCAAACGCCCCCGCGTGTATCGCACCAGCCCACGACCGGTCCGGACGTGAGTCGTGGCGATCCAGAGCCCCCCAGCGCGCGACAATGGGAGCGGCACGATTCGGCCTACGGCGGAGGAACGATGATCAAGGCGAGGGACGAAAGTGGCACAGTGGCTGTCACGTTTTCCCTGCCTATGGCTGTGGGCGCCCGCCGCGCCGCCATTTGTGGCGAATGGAACGACTGGTCGCCCGACCGTGATGTGATGGATCAAGTCGAAGAGGGATTCATCCGGACGATCCATCTGGAGGGCGGGCGCTCTTATCGGTTTCGCTACCTGCTTGACGGCATTCGATGGGAGAACGACTTGACCGCCGACGGCTACGTTCCTAACGGCTACGGGAGCGATAACTCGGTGGTTGATCTCACTGAATTCCCAATTGAGGTCCCACACGCCACGCCAACCCGGCCAACGCCAGCCAAGGCGCAATTCGACGCCGAGGGAACACCAAAGGTCGCCGCGTTGAGTGTGGAGCGTGAAGCCAAACTCTTGGCGCCCCCCGGCTTGGGCATGCCGAACCTTGACGAGCTGATTCCTGACACTAGGGCGGTCACACGCCCTGTGAGGCGCCTGGATGCGACCTATTACGACACAGCTGATCTTCGACTGGCGCGCTCAGGGATCACATTGCGCCATCGCGCCGGGGAATCCGGTCCCGCCTGGACGGTCAAACTTCCCGACAGCGAGTCGGCATCTGACCTTGTGCGTCGCGAGGTCCGCTTCGAAGGCCCGCCTGATCGAGTGCCCGCTCCGGCCGCCGAGTTGGTTCTTGCTTCGACCCGAACTCTGGCGCTGCAAAGGGTGGCGCGACTCACCACCGTACGGCGTCCGATCGAGATCCGCGATGGGAGTGGGCATCTTCTGGCCGAAGTGGTCGACGATACGGTCTCGGTGTCGCAAGAGATGGGACAGGTCGGTCGGTTTCGAGAGATCGAAGTTGAACTCCATATCAATGGCGCCGACGGGCAGCGGGTGCTCGATGCTGCGTTGTTGCGGCTCATCGGGGCCGGGTGCGAAGCCGAGGCGCCGATGCCCAAGCTGGTGCGGGCGCTGGGAGAGCCGGCAACCCGAGCGCCCGATGTGGTGGTTCCCCCGCTGCCCGAAAATGCCACGGTGATCGACTTGGTGCGCCATTGCACTGCTCGTTCGGTGGCGCAGATCATCGTTCACGACCCAGGAGCACGGTTGGGGGGTGACGACGAAGAAGTGCACAAGTTACGCGTGGCGACTCGTCGGTTGCGGTCGGATCTCCACAGCTTCTCTTCCTTGCTCGATGAGACCCGGATCGACCCCCTGCGCGCCGAACTGAGCTGGCTGGGCAAAATGATCGGCGCGGTAAGGGACACCGATGTACTCGCCCTGCGTCTGACCTCTCGTTTGGCGTCTCTCGCGGACGCGGATGCAGCGGAAGCCAACCGACTCATGAGCCTGCTCGAACAGGAGTCGGCGGTCGCTCGCGATGCCATGACGTCAGCTTTACGCGAGAACCGCTATCTCCGTCTTCTGGATGCGCTGGTGGCTCTTGCGGCCGCTCCGCCATTGTTGGAGGTTCGCAACCTCAGCCGCCGCAAGTCGCGCCAGGTCGCGATGAAGATCATGGAGAAGCCGTGGCGTCGTGTCGTCGAAGCCGTAGGCGCGCTCGGCAATGAGCCCAGTGACGAGAAACTTCACCGCGTCCGCGTTCTGGCCAAGCGCTCCCGCTATGCCGCTGAGGCGACCGCTCCTCTCCTGGGGCCGGACGCCGTTCGCTTCGCCTCCGCAGTGGCGGACTTGCAAACGGTCCTCGGCGACCACCAAGACACCGTGCTGGCCGAAGAGTGGCTCCTCCGTGCTGCGGCCGAAGCACCTGAGGTCGGCAACGTCGTCCGCCAGCTCATCGCCGTCGAACGTTCCCGCCGAGGCGCACTGCGGGCCCAGTGGCCAGCGGTGTGGCAAAGAGCCGTCACCAAGGAGTTGCCGTAATCAAGGGATGGGGAAGAGCGAAGTTAGGGCTGGGCCGAATGGAGGACTTTGGCTCCGCCACCCCCACGGCCCTCGGGTGTGACTGAAGCCACCACCGAGGGCAGGATGTAGCTCGCACTTACGAAGCGGCCCGAAGACCGCTCCAGCACCCAAATCGAGGCCTTTTCTCGTGGGGCATGGGCATTGAAATTCGTGGGAGCCTGCTTCCCCAAACTTGATTGCAGATCGTGGATGACTTCGCCGTGGGTGCACACCACGACGGCGCCGGAGCCGTGGGCTGAAACCTCCAGCACGAGCTTTTTCGCTGCCGTCCCCCCATCGGGAGTCAAGCTCGGCGAGCTTTCGACCTCTATGCCGAGAGCCTGACCGAGGGGAGCCATCGACTGCGCACACCGCAAGAACGGGCTCGACAGGATCCGCGCCGGTGCCAACGAGGCCAGCAGGGGCACCAGCGCCTGCGCTTCGACGAGGCCCTGCGCATCGAGGGGGCGGAGTTCGTCTTCGCCCGGCCATTGCCGCTTCGCGCCGGCGTGGCCGTGCCGGACCAGGAGTACCAGCATGAACGCATCCTAGGACGAGCGTCCTTGACTCTCGGATTCGCTGAAGGGCGCGACCCCTGCGCGCACCACGGTGTAAGTGGAAGTCAGCGTAAGTGGAGGTCAGCGTAAGCGGAGGTCAGCGCAACGGTAGTGTTGCTCTCGCGTCCTTCAACCAGTACAAATTTAATTAAAGGCGGCACTCGGTACCCCGACACGGAGACCGAAGAGCGCCGGAGAGTGGCCCTCGTGGCAACCGACCGCCAGTTGGCTGATGTGTTGAGTGAATTCGCCCGCACCATGGCCACCGACTTTCCGATCCAGGGGATCCTGGATCACCTGGTGAAGCGGATCGTCGACATCCTGCCCGTGACGGGGGCCGGGGTCACCCTTATTTCTCCGTCAACGACCCCTCTCGACGTGGCGGCGTCCGACGACACGGCATTGCGCTTCGTACGCTTGCAGTCCGAGGTCAGTGAGAGCCCGTGCCTGACCGCCTATCGGTCGGGTGAGGCGGTCGCTATCCCGGACCTTCGCTTCACCGATGCGTTCAAGGAGTTCGGGCCGCGGGCGATCGAGGAGGGCCTCGGTGCCGTGTTCACGTTTCCGCTGCGCAATGTGGACGGGCGGCTGGGGGCGCTCGATCTGTACCGAGAGACTCCCGGATCACTCACCTTTGGGGATATGAAGGTGGCGCAAACCCTCGCCGATGTGACGGCGGCATACCTTGCCAACGCACAGGCCCGCTCGGACTTGCAGGACGCTTCCGAGCGATTTCACTCCAGCTCCCTGCACGATCCTCTGACCGGCCTCCCGAATCGCCTCCTTCTTCTCGAGCGACTCGATCACGCGCTCCTGCGCAGCGTACGACTGGGCTATCCGGTGGCCATCTTGTTCATCGACCTGGATCGCTTCAAGACGGTCAACGACAGCCACGGGCATCACGTCGGCGACGATCTCCTTGTCGCAGTAGCCGAACGGATGGGGAGCCTCATCCGCCCCGGTGACACGCTCGCCCGTCTTTCGGGCGACGAATTCGTGATCGTGTGCGAGGCCATTTCGGAGAGGCTCCAAATCCACCTCGTCGCCAGCCGCATCGTCGAGGCGTTGGCCGCACCATTCTCGATCGGCGGCGTGGTGGTCGAGTTGTCGGCCAGCGTTGGGCTCGCGTTCTCGGCCGAGGGAGAAGACGATCCCGAGCAGCTCCTCCGCGAGGCGGACATAGCCATGTACCAGGCCAAGCGCCGGGGCGGTGGGACGCACCAGGTCGTCGATGTCCGCGAGCAGAGCTTGGCCGAGCGCATGGTCACGCTCCAGAACGACCTCGCCGGTGCGGTCGAACGCGGTGAGCTCCGGACCGAGTACCAACCGATCGTCCGCATGCACGATGGGCGAGTCCTCGGGGTGGAAGCTTTGCTCCGCTGGGATCACCCCACGCACGGGCTCATCCCGCCCACCACACTGATCCCTTTGGCGGAGCAAGCCGGGTCGATGAGCGGGATCGGGCGCTGGGTGCTCGAGCGCGCCTGCCCGGACCTCCGCCGTTGGTCCGGCGGGGGAAGCGCCATCGAATTCGGGATGTCGGTCAATGTCTCCACCCATGAGCTCCTGTCACCCGATTTCGCGGGCACGGTGGCAGAAGTGCTGGCGGCGACGGCAACACCGCCGAGCTCACTCACTCTGGAGATCACGGAAGCGGCGTTCGTGCAGGACCCCCGGCGTACCCTCGTGGTGCTGACCGATCTCAAGGAATTGGGGGTACTCCTCGCCCTCGACGACTTCGGCACGGGGTACTCGTCACTGAACTACCTCAGGCAGTTCCCGGTCGACATTCTCAAGATCGACCGCACCTTTACCGCTGACCTGCAGCACGACCCGGCCAGTCACGCGATCGTCACAAAGACCATCGAGCTGGCACACATGCTCGACCTGACGGTGGTCACCGAAGGAGTAGAGACGGCGGCGCAGTGCGCGATCGCGTCGCTGTTGGGCAGCGAGTTCTACCAGGGCTACTTCTTCGCACGCCCTATGTCGGCCGGGAGTATCGATAGCATGCTCCTCACGGCGGAAGCGGTCTAACTGTCGCCGGCACATATGTCGTCTTTTTGACATAAGCCGCCCTTATGATTGGCAGATCGATCGATTGACTGATCGATGGTCCTGATTGACTCGTTATTTCCATCGAAAGCGGCAGTTTCGGCAAATGGGCGAGGTGTAACGCCGGGTGTTCTATCGTCGAGGTTCGGATAGTCCGGAGCGGTAAGTGCGTGACCTGCATCCGCGTCGGGGGTTCGTGGCGGCTGTAGGTTCTTGTTTGGGTTCTGGACGAGCCCGCCGCAGGTGTCAGTTCAAGGCGTGTCAGTACAAGACGAGACAGTGCACAAATGAGGCTTATCAGTGGGGAACATGATCAGTCGGCGGTATCGCTATGGCGCAAGCTTCGTGGACAGCGCGTCGGGTGTGCGTTTCGAGGGACACCACCCGCACGAGCGGCCTGATCTGTGGAAGCTCTATCTCCACGAAGCTGAAGGCCGCTACCGGAACTTCGGCGGCTTTGAAGGCAAGCTCCATCTCCAGGAGCTCGATGAAGGTACTGGCGTATCGCTGTTCCTCCTTGGCTTCGACGACCACGGTGTCCCCGTGGCCGGTGTGCGATGCCATGGCCCATTGGAGTCGAGCAATCAGGCCTTTCTCCTTCAGGAGATGGGCTCCTCGCTGGAAATCAGCCTGCTCAAGCGCACGATTGATGACGGTATCAGCGGGGGCATTCTGGAAATCAAGGGTGCCTGGTCCAAGGGTGAGGTGGCGACCGGACACCGTCTGATAGCGGCGATATCCCGCTCGGTGACACATTGCATGAACTGGTTGGGCGCGGAGCACGCCATCGCTGCCGTTTCCGACACACTGTTGCCCGCTGGTCTTGTGACCGGGGCCCGCATGGTGGGGGAATCTTCGGTCCCGTTCCCTGATGACCGGTACCGGACCATCGCCGTTTCTTGGCAGCGCTCCCGTAGCCACGAGTTGAGCGACGACGAACATCAGCGGGCTCTGCGCCTTGAAGCAGAGCAGCTTTCCCGCAACCCAGATCTTCACAAAGGTCTGGTCTCTCACGACTCGACCCGCACCCGCTCTTGGCGCCCGCTGGTCCTCGACGTGCGGGTTCGGGACCAACGCGAAGTGCTCCGGGTTCTGCGCGCCGACCCTGCACTCCAGGTGATCGACCGATTTGCCCAGCAACGGACACAACTCTCGGAGATCAAGCCGGCGCCCTCGCCCTCTCTCGAGGAGGAGCCGCAGCGGTGGGTCTATTACCCCTGGCGGCGGGCTGTGGTGCGACTGCTCGGTCCCCGATCGTTTGGCACGCTGCGGCTCGACCGGAACCGAAACAAGCTCACCCGGGCTGAGCAGGCCCAGCAGCGCAGGCTCCGTATAGGTGTCGTCGGACTGAGCGCCGGCCACTCGATCGCCCACGTCCTCGCCATGGAGGGCCTCGCAGGTGAGCTGCGCGTGGCTGACTTCGACACCGTCGAGTTGTCGAATCTCAACCGCATTCCCGGTAGCGTCCTCGACCTCGGAGTGAACAAGGCAGTCGTGGCGGCGCGCCGCATCAGTGAAATCGACCCCTACCTGCGAATCTTGACGATCCCCGAAGGAATCACTGACGAGAACCTCGGCAGCTTCCTGGACGGCTTGGACCTTGTAATTGAAGAGTGCGACTCACTCGATATGAAAATGCGCGTGCGCGAAGCAGCACGAGAGCGACGTATCCCGGTACTGATGGAGACGAGCGACCGCGGTGTTCTCGATGTCGAGCGTTTCGACCTCGAACCGGACCGGCCGATCTTTCACGGGCTCTTGCCCGGACTGCATTCGTCTGATCTCGTCGGATTGTCAATCCAGCAAAAGGCGCCGTATGTCTTACGCATGTTGGGCGCCGCCGACGTCACCTCGCGCGGTGCGGCCTCCTTGTTGGAGGTCGGTGTCACCGTTACCGGGTGGCCGCAACTCGGTAGTGAAGTGACGCTCGGGGCGGCAACGGCGGCCGCCGCGGTGCGCAGGATCGGATTGTCGGGCGACCTACCGTCGGGTCGTGTCCGTTTCGACGTCGAAGAGATCCTTTCAGGCATTGCGCCTTTGGACGTCCTTTCTCCCCTCAACGGCGATGACGACGATCCCGGCTACGACGGCGAGGAGAACTTCGCCCCTTATGGTGGCTCGGTCGAACCGCTCTCCGAGGATGCCGACCCGGTCGACATAATTGTCGAGGCAGCGCGGTGGGCGCCGTCAGGTGGGAACATCCAGCCCTGGCGCTTCGAGGCCGACGCTAATCAGATACGCATGTATCTCGTGCCCGAACGCACGACGATGATGGATGTGCGATACCGGGGCAGCTACGTCGCGATCGGTGCTGCGCTCTTTAACGCTCGTGTTGCTGCGGCATCGCTGAAGACCCTCGGGGAGTATCAGCTCTTCCCTGAGGGTTCGCCGTCGCATTGCGTGGCGACATTGTCGTTGGGGGAGTCGACGGACTTTGAGATTGCATCCCTCGCACCCCGCGTGCGCACACGGGTGGCCAACCGGCAGATGGGCGATGCCTCTTCGATCGACGCCGAGGTCGTCAAGCAGCTCTCACTGGGCGTCGAACGAGAAGGGGCACGCTTGCGCATGGCGGTCGCCCGCGATCGGATCGAGGAAATGGCGGGGTTGCTGGCTGAGTCAGACCGGATCCGTTTCCTGTTGCCAACCCTGCACAGGGAGATGGTGGGGGAGTTGCGCTTTCCCGGGCAGGACTCCCTCGATGAGGGTCTCGACGTCCGGACGCTCGAGCTCTCGCCGCCTGAGATGGCTGCGCTCGAACTTCTGCGGCGTCCCGACGTCATGGAGCACCTGGCGGATTGGCGGGCCGGTCAGGCACTGGGCGCACGCACCCGAGCCCTCGTCGGGTCAAGCTCGGCCCTCGCCGTGGTGACCGTGCCCCGCGCCGATCCGGCGTGGTACGTCCGCGGCGGCTCAGCGGTCGAACGCCTATGGCTTACCGCGGAGATGCACGGGCTCGCCGTGCAACCGGTATCGCCGGTGTTCCTCTACGCCGTCGATGAAAAGGATCTGCATGGTCTGGGGGGCGAGCGTCATATCGACTCCCTTTTCGATCTGTCGCAGCGTTTCAACGAGTTCTGGGACCTCGACGACGGCGAGCACGTCGCCTTGTTGCTCCGCCTGAGCCATGCGCCATCACCCTCTACCCGCAGTGCCCGGCTCCCCCTCAGCGAGCTCTTGAGCAGAGAGTGGGAAATGGCGTAGCACTTTTGCCGCAACCTGCCTGCCACCAGGGATAATGGATTTTTCGGGTCTCGCTATGGCATACTCCAAGCCAGGTATTTGCGCACGAATCGCGCAGGTGGCCCCGTGAACCCTCGAGGGGGGGGTTCCAATATGACAGATCTAGACGACAGTTTCCCCGGCGTAGCGGGCCTGCAGACTCGTCTCGTAATCGAGACAATCACGCAGGTCGTACCCGGCGCGGAAATCGTTGAGATCGTCGGCAGTCTCGATGAGACGGTACCGGGATTCGATGCTGAATCTTGGACCGCTCCGGGCAATGAGCACGCGCTCATGCATATCCGCAAGCGTGTCGTCAGTCTGCTGGGAGCCCAGAACCCGGTCTCGTCCTTTTCTTGTGTGATCTCCAGCGTGGCCTGGGGAGTTCTCGTTGAGCCGATCCAGCTTCAGGATGGTGGGGTCATCGGGGCGCTCGTGGTGGCACGGCAAGGGCGAACCTGGTCGAGCCGGGAGCGCGCCCTGGCGAAGGCCTTCGGGGGCCTCTTGAGCCACACCGTGACGCTGGCCGCGCGCGAGAGCGCACTGTTGGACCAGCGACGTTTGGACGAGCTCGTCGGTCAGGTGGCCGAGAAACTGATGTCGGCCTCGTCTCGGAGCCGACAGAGCGTCTTGACGTGGACGGTACGCGTTCTGGCGGAGTTCCTCGGCGCTGATGTCGCCTTTCTTCGGCGCAACGATCATCAGCGCAATCTGAGCATTATGGAGGCCGAATGGCCGCCGCGCGAAGTGGAAGGTACCGACCCCCTCGGCGAAGTGCCCTTCGACACCGACCCCGTCTTCGCCGCCACCAAGAACCTCCGCAAGCCGTATCTCGCGGGCGAGGTGGACCGGGACGACAACTACCTCGATCGCGTGGAAAAGGGCTCAGGCATACCAATGGTTGGTGGCGCCTGCGTACCCCTGCTGTTGGCCGATACCACCTGGGGCGTCTTGGGTTTTCTCCATTTCGGGCTTCACGGCTGGACCCCCGAAGAGATCAGTGCCCTGCAGGCGATCGCCTCCATGTTGGTCCAACTCCAAGCGCGCATCGACGCTGAGGAGCGCACCGAGTACATCGCCTTGCACGACGACCTGACCGGCCTGCCCAATCGGCGGTCCTTGCTCCGGGAGCTCGAAGTGCGTCTGGCCGCAAACCGCGAGACGGCGATCCTCTTCTTCGACCTGGACCGCTTCAAGGTGATGAACGACTTCCTCGGCCATGCCAGTGGCGACCGGGTGCTGACGACAATCGCCGACCGAATCCGCACGAGCATTCGGCCCAATGACTTCGCGGCCCGCCTTGGTGGCGATGAGTTCGTGATCCTGGTCGGCGACGTCAGCAGCGAAATGGAAGTTGCGGCCACCGCGTATCGCCTGTTGAGCGTCATCGGCGAACCGATCGATTTCGCCGGACAAGAGGTCACGCACACCGCCAGTATCGGCATCGTGCTCTCCAAGCCCGGCATCAAGAATGGAATCGAATTGCTCGGATGGGCTGACGTGGCCCTGTACGCGGCGAAGCGCCAGGGACGCAACCAAGCCGTTGTGTTCGACGAGGTTCTGCGGGAATCGGTGAGTGAGCGTTCGCGGACGGAGTTGACCTTGCGCGAGGCTATTGAGGGCGACGGGTTGCGCCTGCACTACCAGCCCGAAGTAGATCTGCGGACAGGGAAGCTTCTCGCCGTGGAGGCGCTCGTGCGGTGGCAACACCCGACGCGCGGTCTCCTCCCGGCGTCGGCCTTCATCACGGTGGCCGAGGAAACGGGACTCGTGGTGGACATGGGTCGTTGGGTCTTTGCCGAGGCTTGTCGCCAGTTGGCGTCCTGGAGGTTGGAATACCCGAACCTGCCCCTGGTGGTCCGGGTCAACATGTCGCCAGCACAGTTCGTCATCAGCGGGCTGGTCGAGTTCGTCGAGAACTGCCTGCGGGTGCATCGCATCCCAGGTGAGCGCCTGTGCATCGAAATGACCGAGCATGCCGTCCTGCAGGAGCCTGAGCAGACAGCGCGGATCCTGCAGGGCTTCCAGGCTCTCGGCGTGGAAGTCGCCATCGACGACTTCGGGACGGGCTACGCCTCGTTCACCGAGCTCAAGCACCTTCCCGTCAACTTCTTGAAGCTCGACCAGACCTTCGTCCAGGGTATCGACACCGATCCCAGCGACAAGGCCATCGTCGAGGCCATTATCCAACTTGGTCGGGCCCTTGACCTGGGCGTTATTGCTGAGGGCATCGAGGCTGGCGACACGATCGACAGGCTCCTCGAGCTGGGATGCCACCGTGGCCAGGGCTATCTCATGTCGGTGCCAATGTCCCCGGAGGAGTTGGCCCCGGTGCTTCGTGCCGGCGCCATCCCGCTCTCCAAGTTCCGTTCGGCTGGAAAGGTGGCTCCCGCTCTGTCGGAAAGGTCCCTGTGACCACAATGGCCGACACGGGCTCGGGGGAGATCGACAGTACCGGGCAACTCCATGAGCCCTGGGTTTTCTTGACCATGCTCGACCAGATGTCGACGAACGAGGTCAACATCGGTTTCATCTACTCGGTCCTCGACCTGCTGGCCCGCCGCTATCGCCTCACCGATGCCGTCGTGGTCCTGCGCGACGAGGCTCTCGGCACGCAGGCTTTCCGCCTCGGCCAGAAGAGCCTGCTGAGCGATTCGCCTGCCAACTTGGCCACCGTGCCCGGAGTGTTCTGCGAGCCTGACGTCGTTCCCTACGTCGTGCGCGACGTCGTGCGCAATGTTTGCCAGCTCGCGTCTGACGCTGCACCTGGCCCGCCACAGCGCGGATCACGACCCTCTGACCAACATTGCCAATCGTCGGCATTTTGACGCCGCCCTGCGCAACGCTGCGGTGCAGAGCGCGCGTTACGGTTGGGCCTTCACCCTGGTGCTGGTGGACCTCGACGGGTTCAAGGCGGTGAACGACAAGCTGGGACACGCCGTGGGTGACGACATGTTGCGTTCCTTCGGATGGGCTCTGCGACGCTCCGTGCGCAGCGGGGACACGACGGCACGGATGGGCGGCGATGAGTTCGCCATCATTCTGGCCAACGCCGAGGGAACCGAGGTACTGGCCTTTACCGAGCGGCTGCGTGCCCTCCTCGTATCGCTACCGGAACTCGACTTTTCGGTTGGCACCGCCACATCACCCGGCGACTCGACGGACCCGGCTGAGCTGTACCGCATTGCGGACGCCCGGCTTTATGAGAAGAAGGGCATCGTGCTCACATGACGGCCACGATCGAAGAGGACTTCGAACTGGAGCTACGGTCGCTGCCGGGCGTCGTGAATGTGGGCATCAACCACATGGAGAGCGGCGAAGTGGGTTCCGTCATCCTCTCCATCCGCAACCACGATCCCGAGACGGTTCGGGAGAGTGCGGTTCAGGTGGCCAGCTTGTACTTCCCCAGCGCCACGGTGATTCTGGAGGAAGCCAGCTCTGCTGTGTCGGTGCGGGTGACGTACATGGCCCGGATCACGCTGGTGGTGGCCGAGTTCAACGAGCACGACGGGATCAGCGAGGTGCACCTGAGTTATGGCGGCAAGACGGGTGTCGGTCGCGCTGGCAGCGGCCCGTTGATCGGTGGCGCCGAGGCAACCCTGGCCGCGCTCCGTGACCTGGGCTACGTCATCCCTTTCTATCTGATGGGGGTGACGAAAGTCGATACGGTGATCGGCGGGTCGGTCATCGTCGCCTTTCGATCGCTCTCCGGAGACGACGACCGCATGGGCATCGCGCAGGCTGAGGGTGACCTCGTCTCGTCGGCCAAAGCCGCGCTGGACGCGTTGAATCGGTATATCTCCATGGACCCCGAACGGCAACGGGAAGAGCCGGGGAGACGAGAACACGCCGCAATCAGGGACGAATCGGAACGGCGGAAAGAGTCGGAAAAGCAGCACGAGTCGCACCAGCACGAGTCGCACCAGCAATACGAGTACGAGTAGCCAGCCGCCGCCGCCTTGCCGCAGGCGCGGCACGGCATCGATGCCGGCGGTATTACTTTGGGCGCATGAACCACGTACATCTCGGCCGGACCGGCCTCCTCGTCTCCGAGCTCTGTCTCGGCACCATGACATTCGGCTTGCAATCCGATGAGACCACGTCGGAAGCCATTCTTGATCGGGCGGCCGAAGGTGGCATCACCTTCATCGACACAGCGGATGTCTACCCACTCGGCGGCAGTCTCCCCACGGTAGGCCGCACCGAGGAGATCCTCGGCAGCTGGCTGCGCGGCAAGCGTGAACGCTTCATCGTCGCCACCAAGTGCTTCGGCCGCACCGGGCCGGCGCCCTGGCAGCAGGGAAACTCGAGAAAGCACATCATGGAGGCCGTCGAGGCATCGTTGCGCCGTCTCGGTACCGACTACATCGACCTGTACCAACTGCATGGTCCGGACCCGGGCACGCCGATCGACGAGACATTGGGGGCGCTCGACGACCTGGTCCGTTCGGGCAAAGTGCGCTACGTCGGCTGCTCCAATTTCCTGGCCTACCAGACGGCACGGGCACTGGGGCGGAGCGAGGCGAAGTCCGTCGTCCGTTTCGATTCGGTGCAGCCTCGCTACAACTTGCTCTTCCGTCAGATCGAGCGTGAGCTGCTTCCCCTCTGCGAGGACGAGGGGATCGGGGTCATTCCCTACAATCCCATCGCCGGCGGGATGCTTTCGGGCAAGCACAATTCGTCGGCTCCGCCGCCCGAAGGCTCGCGCTTCACCCTGGGAGCCGCGGGAGGCATGTACCAGGATCGCTACTGGCATGAGCGGGAGTTCTCCACGGTGGAAGAACTGCGAAAGATCGCCGAGCGCGAGGGCGTCTCGCTGGTCACGCTTTCGGTGGCGTGGGTCCTGGCTCATCCGGCCGTGACGGCGCCAATTATCGGGGCCAGCCGTCCCGAGCAGTTGGACGAAAGCCTGGCGGCAGCGGAATACGAGTTGCCAGGCGCGGTGAAAGCAGAGCTGGACGAACTGACGAGGCCGTACCGATTCGGTGACGCGGCCCGCTGAGAGGAACATTCCGCAATGTCGTTGATCCCCGCCACACACCGTGATCTTCTCGACTCCTCGGTGGCCACCTTGGCCACGGTCGGTGCCGACGGCCGCCCTCAGCTCTCCGAGATCTGGTTTCTCGCCGAGGATGACACCGTCCGGTTCTCGCTCAATACGGAGCGACAGAAGACGAAGAACCTGCGCCGCAACCCGGCATGCACCCTGTTCATTCTCGACCTCGTGCATACGACCCGTTATCTCGAATTGCGGGGCGACGCCGTGATCGAGCCGGATGACGAGTACGCCTTTGCCGACCGGGTCGGCGCCAAGTACGGCGCTGACCTGCGCGTGCATGACGCTCAGGGCCAGTCCCGTGTCGCGGTCACGCTGCAGATAGTGAGGGTGAACGCCGTCGACATGGCCGGATGAAGGTACCCTGCGCCGATCAGGGCGCCGGGCGCCACGGTAGACTTGCATTCTCACCTCTTGGGAGAGTCGCTTCGCTTGGGCTGGACGGCCGGCAACGCCTGCTGTCGCCCCGTGCAGGCACGACGCCTCGACCGAGTTACCGCAAGGAGCTTCAGTGCGCGTCGCCGAGTCATCGACCCTGCCATGTGACGGCCGACCCCGCCGCGCCCCCTCATTCGGCTTCCTGAGCAGCTACCCTCCGACCGCCTGTGGACTGGCCACCTTCACCACGGCGCTGGCCAACGGACTGTCGGGCCACGGAGCCGACGTGCATGTCGTCCGGGTGGATGACGGGATACCGTCGACATCGGAGCGGGTGATCGGTGAGCTGCGCAACGGTTCATCGGCATCGGTGACGGCCAGCGCCGAGTTGCTGAACCAGTGCGACATCGCAGTGATCCAGCACGAATACGGCCTCTTCGGCGGTCCTGATGGCGACGAGGTGCTCGAGATCATCGGCAACCTGCTGGTGCCTTCCATTGTGATCGTCCACACCATTCTGCGCGACCCCACGCCGCATCGAGCGCGAGGTCCTGGTCGAGGCAACCGCACTGGCCGACCAGGTGGTCGTGATGTCGGAGGCGGCCCGGGTGCGTCTGTGTTCCACCTTTGACGTCGATCCGGCGCGCGTCGTCACCATCGCACACGGCGCGGCGATCCCTCCTGTCGGTCCCTCCCACAAACCGCCATCTCGCCCGGTCATGTTGACCTGGGGCCTCATCGGTCCCGGAAAGGGGATCGAGCGTGTGTTGCAGGCCATGCCCGCCCTCCAAGAACTCCCTATGCGTCCGCGCTACCTCGTCGCCGGCCGCACGCATCCCAAGGTGTTAGCGGCCGACGGGGAGGCATACCGCGAAGCCCGCATGGCGCAGGCCCGAGATCTTGGCGTAGCCGGATCCGTTTGCTTCGACGACGATTACCGCGACATGCAGTCGTTGAACGCCTTGATTGCTTCGAGTGCGGTGGTCGTGCTGCCGTACGACTCGACGGATCAGGTGACCTCGGGCGTGCTGGTGGATGCCATCGCAGCGGGCCGGCCCGTTGTGGCCACCGCCTTCGCCCATGCCGAGGAACTCTTGGCCAGCGGTGCCGGCATCGTCGTCCCCCATGATGATCCTGACGCCATGACTTCGGCTCTGCGACGGGTTCTTTCCGAGCCGGGACTGGCGACTCGTATGGCAGCCGAAGCGACTCGTCTGGCCCCGGCGCTGGGTTGGCCGATCGTGGCGGAGGCGTATCTCACGTTGGCCAGACGCCTGGTGTCGGCGCGTCCCGCCCTGGTGTGAGTGGGCGGCCGAGGTGAGCACGCCGACTATGCCGACTATGCCGACTATGCAGCGCGCGCCGACTATGCAGCGCGCGCCGACTATGCAGCGCGCGCCGACTATGCCGCCGCGCGCCGACTATGCCGCGCGCGCCGCGACCGAGCTTCGCCCACCTCGCACACCTGAGCGATAGGCGAGGCATCTTCGAGCACGCGAAATTCACCACGCCTCGCCGCGAGCACGGCTACTGCACCGACGACATGGCGAGGCTTTTGGTGGCAACCGCCCGGGAACCGGCGGGGGATCCGACGGTCGCCACCCTGCTCCAGCTGGCGCTGCAATTCGTATGCGACGCGGCCGGCGTCGGTGGAGGGTTCCGCAACCGCATGAACCAGCACGGCCATTGGGAGGATCTGCCCAGAGTCGAGGACGCATGGGGGAGAAGTATCTGGGGCCTCGGCACAGCAGTCGCACACGCCGAGGCAGCAGCTGTCCGGACGGCCGCGTCCGACCAATTCGCACAAGTAGTGCACCAGCGCTCTGTGTGGCCACGCGCCATGGCCTTCGCCGCCCTTGGCGCGGCCGAGGTGTTGTCCGTCATGCCCGACCACGCCCCGGCGCGCGCCCTTCTGATCGATGCGGCAGCCGGCGTCGCACGGCCAAGCCGTGACCACACGTGGCCTTGGCCCGAAGAGCGACTGACGTACGCCAATGCCGTGCTGCCTGAGGCAATGATTGCTGCGGGTGTGGCACTCGATAGTGCCACGCTGCGTCAGGAGGGCCTGCACCTGCTGGACTGGCTGCTGCAGCGCGAGATGGCGGATGGGCATATCTCGGTCACTCCGGCGGGCGGAGCCGGACCGGACAACGTGGGGCCGGGGTTCGATCAACAGCCCATTGAGGTTGCGGCGCTGGCCGACGCCTGTGCCCGTGCTGCCACCATCGACGACAGTTCGCGTTGGTCGACGGGTATGGCGGCCGCCGTGGCGTGGTTTCTCGGGGAGAACGACAGCCAGGCAGTCATGTGGGACCCCCTCTCCGGCGGGGGCTTCGACGGGCTCGAGGCGGACGGGGTGAACCTCAACCAAGGGGCCGAGTCGACACTGGCCCTCCTCACCACGCTGCAGCACGCCCACGCAGCGCGGCTGGCCGAACAGCTCGTCCTGAACGGCTCGTCGTGAACAGTCTCGTCGTCAACAGTCTCGTCGTGAACAGTGCCTCAGCGCCTTTTGTCCGCCGCCGCCCCGATCGGCTGCGAGCCGATTCGTCGAGGGTCGTCACGCAGTTATTCGTCCCAGGTGACGAAGGCTACGACCAGCAGGAGTCACGGTCATCCGCTGTGCTGCAGCGGGTGCTCGCCCTCGGCGAGGAGGAAGTGCAACGTGCTCTCGACGACGTCATTGAGAGGTTCGACGGTCGGCACCATCAGCTACTCGAGACCTTCGCGCGCCACGCCGATGAGCTGTCGGACCGTTTCGACGCCACACCCGAGCTCTCCGATTCGCGTCGCCTCCTGCTCGGCGCCACCTTCACCAGTGAGTACGCCATTGAGGGTGCAGCCCTGTGCAACCCCAGCCTGGTGGCACATCCGGATCAGCGGGGGGTGGCGGCGGGGGCATTCCGCGTGGTGATGAGTGTCCGCGGCATCGGGGAAGGGCATCGTTCGTCCATCGGGTTCCGCACCGGCCTGGTCGACGCCAAGGGTGAGCTCCGATTGGACCCGGCGCCGACGTTTGCCACAGCCGGTCGTCGTGACGAGGCACTGCTGCACGCCACCGTCTTTCGCGGCGAGCTGCGACGTCTGCGCGCCGGCGGCAACGACGCCGATTTCGTACTCGACGGGCTCGGGCCGCTGTTCAGCGAAGCCGACCTGGCCCTGCGCCTGGTAAAACTGGAACGAAAGCTGGCCACGCGCCCACAGGGGAAACGGGTCATCAGCTTGATCCGACGGATCGCCGAGCGCTCCTATTCAATCGAATTCGACGGGGATTCGGCCCTGAACGAACGGGTCCTCATGCCGTCCATGGCGGCCGAGAGCAACGGCGTGGAGGATGCTCGCTTCGTGCAGTTCGGCGAAGAGGACAGCGGTGGTGGACTGCCCTCCACTTACTACGCCACCTACACCGCCTACAACGGAACAGATATCGCCTTGCAACTGCTGGAGACGACCGACTTTCGCCGCTTTACGTCGTCGCCACTGGTGGGACCGGCAGCGGCCAACAAAGGACTGGCCCTCTTCCCTCGGCGTATCGCCGGCCACTTTGTTGCGCTGTCCCGATCCGATCGGGAATCCAACACCATCGCCACTTCAAAGGACCTGCGGCACTGGACCGATTCCAGCCCTTGCCAGGTGTCCACGCGGGCCTGGGAGGTTTTGCAACTCGGCAATTGTGGGTCTCCGATCGAGACCGAACGTGGATGGCTCGTGCTCACGCATGGAGTTGGGCCCATGCGCACCTACAACATCGGTGCCATGTTGTTGGACCTCAATGAGCCGACAAACATCATCGGGCAGCTCTCGGAGCCGCTGCTGAGCCCGGCCCCCGACGAGCAGGACGGCTACGTGCCCAATGTGGTCTATTCCTGCGGCGCCCTGGTCCACCGGGGTAACCTTGTCATGCCTTATGGCATAGGAGACTCCGCTATCGGAGTGGCCACCATTCCGCTGGCTGCGCTGCTGGCCGCTCTTGAGCCGACAACGATCTCACGTCCCACGAGCACGAAGGAGAGCGACATGCCTGAGAAGTCACCGCAGAAGCCTGCCGGCAAGAAGCCCGGAAAATCTCTCAAGGAGAAGCGCGAGGCCAAGCGCGACAAGAAGGAGAGCCGTCCCGGCCTGGGACGCTGACGCCGCTTCGCATTGCGGTCCTCGCGCCTCTGTCGTGGCGCGTACCACCCCGTCACTACGGGCCATGGGAGCTCTTCGCCTCTTTGTTGACAGAGGGTTTGGTGGCCCGCGGCCATCAGGTCACCCTGTTCGCGTCCGGTGACTCGCAAACGTCGGCCCGGTTGTCCTCGGTGGTGCCGCGCGGCTGGTCCGAGGACACGACCCTCGATCCTAAAGTTGCCGAGTGCCTCCACATTGCCCAGGTTTTCGAACGGGCCGAGGAATTCGACATCATCCACAACGGGTTCGATTTTCTCCCCCTGACCTATAGCGGCCTGACGCGCACACCGGTGGTCACGACGATTCACGGATTCTCCTCGGAGAGGATCCTTCCGGTCTACGTCAGCTACAACGGGCGAACGTCCTATGTCGCCATCAGCGACGCTGACCGGCATCCCGCACTCGACTACATCGCCACCATTCATCACGGCATCGACACGGGCGCGTTCGCACTGACGCCGGCTCCGGGCAGCTATCTCGCCTATTTCGGGCGCATCCATCCCGAAAAAGGCGCGGTCGAGGCCATCGCCACCGCGGCCGCGGCCGGGATCCCCTTGAAGATGGCCGGCATCATCCAGGATCAGTTGTACTTCGACACGAAGGTGGCGCCGCGTTTGGCGGGTGCGGGTGCGGGTGCGCAGTTCGTGGGGCCCGTCGCCGCCGAGGATCGCTCCGCATTCCTGGGTGGAGCGCTCGCCCTGCTGCACCTCATCAGTTTCGACGAGCCGTTCGGTTTCAGCGTCGTCGAAGCGATGGCATGCGGCACTCCCGTGATTGCCTTTGACCGGGGCTCTATCCGCGAGCTGATCGAAGAAGGTGTGTCGGGGGCCTTGGTGCACGACGTAGCCGGAGCGATCGACGCCGTATCTCGCATCGGTGGTCTCGATCGCCATCGCATCCGATCTCACGCCGTAACTCGGTTCGGGGTCGACCGGATGGTCGATGCGTACGTCGAGGTATACAGACGGATCGTCGAAGCGGCCCATTCAGCGACCTAGTCCACCATGAGTGCGCCGTTCAGCGGTCGAAGGCAGCTTGGAGCGCGCCGAGATCGAGCTTTCCCATCTGCATCATTGCTTCCTGGGCTTGTTGGGCCCGAGCGTGGTCGGGGGAGCCGAGCAGTGACCCCAGAACTGTGGGGACGACCTGCCACGAAAGGCCGTAGCGGTCCTTCAACCATCCGCATCGGCCGGGTTCGCCCCCGTTCGCGGTCAGCCTGTCCCATAGGTCGTCGATCTCGTCCTGGGTCTCGACACTGAGGAACAACGAGATCGACTCGCTGAAACCTGCATGCTCCGGACCGCCATTGAGCAATAGCAACTGCTGCCCGCACAGCTCGATCGTCGCCGTGAAGATCGGGCCTTCTGAGGCGACGGCGGGTGCGGCCGACTCGGGGAAGATCGAGGTGTAGAAGGAGATCGGTTCGGCGAGATCGGTGTCGAACCACAGAAACGGGGTAATCGATGCCATGAGTCCTCCTGGCCTGTTTCGCCGAGCCCAGTTGGATCAGCACACTATGTTGCCAACGATGTTCGGATCTTTCCATCTGGCCGGCGAGAAAGTCGGGTGCGGTTAGGGCCGGCCCCCGAGAGAGTCGGCGGCAAGGAGAAACCTGGGCCAAGAGCCCCGGCACTTGGTTTCACAACAACCTACCGCGCCGTGGCGTTATTTCAAACGATGTGGCGGAACTGCGCCGCCACATCCAAGGCTGAGGCGCCACCTCAGCGCCACAGCCTTCAGTCAGCCGAGCGAACGTAACCGAAGAAGCCCCGCTTCTTGATGAGCGCCGCGGCTCCGTCGGGCACCATTTCCTCCCAGGCCTCGTCGCCTTCGGCGATCCGTCGCAGGACGTCGCGGCTGAAGATGGGGAGACAGCTCTCACGAAAGTTGTCGAGGGGCACGAAGCTCCCACGGTTGGCGAGATAGTCGTAGAGCGGTCGCACCGGCGGTGCCACGCTGAGGTTGTCCACCGTCTCGAGCTCGTCGCCCGACGCTCGACGGAGGGGATAGATGTAGAGCTTGAGGTCGTTCTTGAAGAGACGTCCGAAGCTCTCGAGGATCCCGCCCTGCAGTTGCTCGTGATTGCGCTCGTCGAAGAGGTCGAGCAGGCTCGGCACACCCATGACGATCCCGATGCGCTCGCCGGTCCGCGCCGCCAGGAACGCGGCAAGCAGGTAGTAGTCGAAGTAGTCCGTGATCATGGTGGTCAGGCCGCATGCCGCGAGGAGTTCCGCCCGGGCGAGGAAGTCGCGCCGGTCCACTTCGTTCCCGCCGGCGAGGAGGTTCCGCATGGTGAGCTCGGCCAGCGGAAGGATGGTCTTGCCCTCCATGCCCGGTTCGGCACCGAACTTGTCCATGGCGCACGTCGAGCATGTCGAGATTGACGACCGTGGTGGGACGGAAGCTGCCCCGCTCGACCAGCACCGCCTTTTTGCGGAGGACCTCGCTCGGCTGCAGCACCTCTTTGTCCGGTCCGAACATGGCCACGCCGCTCAATCCGAGCTGCACCAGCTGCAGCGCCACGAGCCGGTTGTCCACGCTACGGAACTCGATCCCCCGAAAACGGATCATGTCGATCTCGATCCGGTCGGTGCTCAAGCGGTCGAGCAGGCTCTCCACCAATTTGTCGGGCTCGTGATGCTCGAAGAACGCGCCGTACAAGAGGTTGACTCCCGACGATGCCGAGCGCTTCTTGTTGGAGGGATGCCTCAACGTCGAGCATGCGCAGGTGGAGCGCGATCTGGCTCGGCTCGTCGTGGGGATGAGCCTGGAACTTGACGCCCATCCAGCCGTGGCACTCGTTACCGCCACGGAAACTCCGGGCCACCACCGTATCGGCGAAGGCGAAGAAGGAGGTGCTGTCTCCCCGAGAGTCGCTGAGCCGGTCGATGTTGAGAGCGAACTCGTGGTCCAGCATGGCTTGGAGCCGGGCTTCCGAGACGTAGCGGTCGACCTCGCCGTAGACGGCGTCGCTGACCGCCATGTCGTAGGCTGACATCGACTTGGCGATCGTCCCGGCTGCTCCGCCCACGCGAAAGAACCAACGGGCGACTTCCTGGCCGGCGCCGATCTCGGCCACCGTGCCGTACCAGCGGGGGTCCAGATTGATGTGAAGTGCTTTTTGATGGGTGTCCTCGGACTGATGCGAGGCCATGGTCTCGATCACTCCACAAGTGAAACAGAAGAGAACATCCGAAAAGCTACGGCAGTGTGAACTCTTGGGGTCTTTAGGGCCGACCCGTGCAGGAACGTGCAGGAACGTGCGGGAACGTGCCGGCACGTGCCGGCACGTGCAGGAAGGTGGGTAACCTCCGCTCAATGCCCCCACCCCTAGTCCCACCACCTGGAGCGCCCATGTCGACCCCGCCGCACCGAGGAACGTGGGTCATCGACCTTGACGGGGTGATCTGGCTGACGGGCGAACCGATCGAGGGCGTGGACACGGCGGTAGATGCGCTCCGCGCCGCAGGGATCCGGACGCTGTTCGCCACCAACAATTTCGCGCCCCCACGCGGGCGGAGCTCCACGCCCGCATGAAGAACTGCGGCATCACCACGTCCGATGAGGACCTGCTCAGCTCAGCCGATGTTGCGGCGGAGATGCTGCCAGTCGGTTCGACGGCTCTGGTACTCGCCGATGAGGGCGTGCGTGAGGCCCTGCTCACCCGGGGCGTGAAGTTGCTTGATGTCGGGGCCGGTCGACGCCGTGGTGGTGGGATGGACCCGTGGGTTCACCTTCGACGCCATCTCGGAGGCGGCCAGCAGAGTTCGTGAGGGGGCGCGGCTGATCGGGACAAACGAAGACCCCACCCACCCCACTCCCCATGGGCTGCTTCCCGGCGCCGGTGCGCTGCTGGCGGCGGTCTCGACGGCGTCCGAGACAACCCCCGAGGTGGCCGGCAAGCCGCATCGCCCCACCGCAGACGCCATTCGAGCCCGGGCGACCGATCTCTCCATGATGGTGGGGGATCGCCCGTCCACCGATGGCGCCTTGGCGCAGCAATTGGGCATTCCGTTCGCGCTGGTTCTCTCAGGTGTGACCGACGCCAGCCAGGTGCCGGAAGACCCGGCCCCGGATGCAGTGGCGAAGGATCTGGCCGAACTAGTTCACCGGGTGCTCGACCACACGGGGCCGTAACGCTTGCTGCTAGCTAACTCAGAATATACTCTCGTTATATGGATGCAAATGAGCGGATCAAGAAGTATCTCGACGCCGGCACGGTGTTGGGCCAGGTCACACGGGCCCGCGCCGAAGAGATCGTGCGGGAGTTGGTGAGCGCCGGAGACATCCAGCGCGATCAAGCACAGGAGTGGGTGGACAACTTGGTTGAGCGAGGGCACAAGACGAGTGAGCAGATCCTGGACCTGATACGCCACGAGGTGGCCCAGCAGCTCAAGAGGATCGATGGCTCCTCCCTCGAAAAGGTGGCCAATCAAGTGGCCGACCTCCTCAAGGGGGCCGCGGGTGCCGGACGGACGGCAACCGCCGACGTGGCGGCGCAGGCCGCCAAGGGTGCCAAGGCTGCCCGCAACGCAGCGGAGAAGGTGACGCCAGAAGGCGTAAAGAAGACGGCGGCCGCGGCGAAGAAGGCAGCCGCCAAGACGACCAGCGCAACCACGAAGGCCGCCAAGAAGGCAGCGACGGCGGTCAAGAAGTCTGCACCGACCAAGAAGGCGACGACTGCCGCGAAGAAGACGGCGACGGCGGCTAAGAAGACGGCGGCCAAGCAGGCGCCCACGAAGAAAGCAACAACGGCCAAGAAGGCGGCACCGGCGGCCAAAAGAGCCCCGGCCGCCAAAAAGGCCCCAGCAGCCAAGAAGGCTGCTCCGAGCGCACCGGGCTCGGACAGCTGAGCCCTGGGTCCCGCCGGCGGCTAGATACTGAACTGGTTCGCCGCGGACTTGTCGCCAACCGGCACGAAGCCCAAGAGGCGATCGCCGCCGGGTCGGTCCTGGTGGCGGGGACCCAAGCCGATAAGCCGGCACGGTTGGTGGCGGCCGACGAGCCCGTCGTCGTGCGAGGGCCGAAGGCGCCGTTCGTCAGTCGAGGTGGCCAGAAGTTGGATGCCGCTCTGACGCGGTTCGCGGTCGTTCCCAAGGGCAGGCGCGTGCTCGATGCGGGAGCGTCAACCGGCGGGTTCACTGATTGTCTGCTGCAGCGTGGAGCGGCTCGTGTCTACGCCGTGGACGTGGGGCACGGGCAGCTCGACCAGCGCTTGCGCCACGACGGCCGGGTGATCGTCCTCGAACGGGTCAACTTCCGCTCGCTGACGCCGGACGTGTTGGCCGAACGGGACCCGACATTCGAACCCGTATCGCTGCTGACGGCCGATCTTTCGTTCATTTCGCTGGTCACGGTGGTACCGGCACTGTGCGGGCCGCTGGGCCACCCCGATGCCGACTTGGTGCTCCTGGTCAAGCCGCAATTTGAAGCGGGCCGCGTCGTCGTGGCCCGGGGTAAGGGCGTCGTGCGGGACCCCGAGGTATGGCACGACGCGCTCACGCGCGTGACGTCCGCACTCGAGGGCGCAGGAACCGGCATCATGGGGGCGATGGTTTCCCCTCTGACCGGCCCAGCCGGCAATGTCGAGTTCCTCGTGCACGCCCGTAAGGGTGCCTTTGCGCACCATGCCGCGCTCGAGGCTGATGCCGTTGTCCGCCTCCTCTCCGCCACCGTCGACGAGGCGGCCTTGAGCCAATCTCGAGTCGCCGACTCGCAGGAGCCACGCTGACGCATGTCGACCGCCACCTTTCTGGTCCATCCCGGGCGTCCCGATGCCCTCGCCCTCGCCCTCGATACGGCGGAGTGGCTTACCGCACAAGGTGACGCCGCGCGCATTTTGGAATTCAGTGCGCCCAATCGGGTCACGGAGGCCGGGCAGGAGATCGACCTCGACGCCGTCGACCTCAAGGGCTCGACCGTTGCGGTCAGCCTCGGCGGCGATGGGACATTTCTCCGGGTCGTCCGACTGGCCTGGACGGAGGATATCCCTGTCCTCGGCGTGAACTTCGGCCGGTTGGGTTACCTGCCCGACCTTATGCCCGACCAGATGCAGGCGGCCTTGACGAGAGTGTTCGAGAACCGGGCCATCATCGAGAACCGTTGCGCACTAGAGGTCACGATCACCGACCATTCACAAGGTGATGCCGTATCGAAGTATCTGGCCCTCAACGAGGTCGTGCTCGAGAAGATTGACTTCGGCCACACCGTGCGACTGGCGACGTCCATCGATGGGGAGGACGTGTTCACCTACTCGGCCGACGGTGTCATCATCGCCACCCCGACGGGATCCACCGCCTACAACTTGTCGGCGCGCGGACCGATCCTCGCTCCCGCGTTGCGAGCGATGGTGGTCACCCCGGTGGCGCCGCACCTCTCACTCGATCGCAGCCTGGTGCTGACCGACACCCAGCGTGTCCGCGTCGAGATCGCGCCGGACCGGGCCGCCGCGTTGGTGATCGACGGACAGGAAACGGGCCGCCTCGAGCCAGGGTCGACCGTGACCTGCCGGGTGCCGACGCGCCCGGTGCGGGTTGTGCGCAATGACCCGCAGGGGTTTGGCGCGCTCCTGCGGTTCAGGCTGCTCGCCGACCGCGAACAGTAGGCAGATTGACGGCACCGTGATGCGCCAGCCGTGTTGTGTGAGCAGCCGTGTTGACTGATCTGCGCGTGCGTGACCTCGGGGTCATTGAAGATCTCTCGCTGACGTTTGGGTCCGGTATGACTGTGCTGACCGGCGAGACCGGCGCCGGTAAGACACTGGTGGTCGAAGCGCTGCAGCTGGTGCTCGGTGGCCGCGCCTCGCCGACCCTCGTCCGGTCAGGCGCCAGCGAGGCCATGGTCGAGGCGCGCTTCGTGGTCGGGACCGACGAGGGTGAGCGCGAGATCATCATTGCCCGTGCCGTGCCCGCCGATGGTCGCTCCCGCGCCTGGATCGATGGACGCATGTCCCCGGTGAGCGCACTCTCCGATGTCACCTCGGAGCTGGTGGAGATCCACGGTCAGCACGAACACCAGTCACTGGTCACCCCTGGGGCCCAGAGGGCGGTCCTCGACTCGTATGCCGGGACCGATCTCGCCCCCGTGTTGTCGCTGCGGGCGGAGTTGCGGCGGTTGGCCGAGTCTGTGGCGTCCCTCGGGGGTGATGCACAGCAACGGGCCCGAGAGGCTGATGTGTTGCGCTACCAAGTGAACGAGATCGCGGCGGCCCACCTTTCCGCTTCTGACGAGGAGGACCAATTGCGCCAGGAGGAAGTGCGCCTAGCCGACGCCTCGGCCCACCGGGAGGCTGCGGCTTTCGCCGGGGAGCTCCTCGAGTCGGCGTCGGGAAACGGCGACGGCGGAGTTCTGGCCCGACTGGCCGAGGCGGCGAGGGCGTTGGCCGGACGGGAGGCCTTCGACGAATACCGCGAGCGGATCGCGGGTGCGGCCATTGATCTGTCCGACGTCGCACGAGGCCTGCGCGACGTAGTGGAAGGATGGGAGGACGATCCGGAGCGTCTCCTCGCAGTGCAAGAGCGGCGCCGGCTACTAGCCGATTTACGTCGCAAATATGGCGTCGACCTCACGGCGGTGTTGGCTTTCTCCAAAGAAGCGGCGGCTCGTCTGCATGAGTTGGACAACGCCGAGGAGACCGCGGCGCGCTTGGAGGCGGAGCAGATCGAGGTGCTGCAACGCTTGGAGGCCGCGGAGAAGAAGGTACGCAACGTACGTACGCGCGCCGCGGCAAAGTTCGGGACACTGGTGGGTGAGCGGTTGGCCGACCTCGCCATGCCGGGGGCGCGCGTAGAGATCCGCGTGGCTCCCGAGGGTGCCGGAGATCCGATCGAAGCCGCCCTGGGGGCCAATGTCGGCGAGGCAGTGCTGCCGTTGGCCAAAGCCGCCTCGGGCGGTGAGTTGGCGCGGGCCATGCTGGCCATTCGCCTGGTCGCCATGGGAGGCCCGCAGACGATGGTGTTTGATGAGGTGGACGCCGGCGTGGGTGGGGCGGCTGCGCTGTCGTTGGGGCAGGCGCTGCATGAGGTCTCTCGCACGCGTCAAGTGTTGGTGGTCACACACCTGGCCCAGGTCGCGGCGAAAGCGGACCGCCAGATCACCGTGCGCAAGGACGAAGTGCTCGGTCGGACGCTCACCTCAGCTGTCGCCGTGACGGGGGAGGAACGGGTCATTGAGCTCTCTCGCATGTTGTCGGGTCATCCGGACAGCGATGTGGCCCGAGCCCACGCCCGCGAGCTCCTCGACGTCTGAGCTCCTCGACGTCTGAGCTTCTCGACGTCTGAGCTCCTCGACGTCTGCCTCCTGTTGGGGAGCCACAGCCGCAGCCCCAACCCCGATTCCCGAGGGATCGGCCCTTCCCTCGCACCAGGGTGGTAACGGGGGCGCCGGGTGAATCCGCCACAACAGCGGGTGGCGTCGATTATCGTGGCAGAGTGCACCGATCATTTGACGTATTCCTTATGCCATCGGGCGCTCAGCGGGCGGCGTGAGCAAGTTCATCTTCGTCACCGGTGGCGTGTCGAGTTCCCTCGGCAAGGGCCTCACCGCCTCCTCGCTCGGTCGGCTCCTCAAGTGCCGTGGCTTACGAGTCACCATGTGCAAGCTCGACCCGTACATCAATGTCGACCCTGGGACCATGAATCCAGGTGAGCACGGTGAGGTCTTCGTGACCGAGGACGGCGGCGAGACCGATCTCGACCTCGGTCACTACGAGCGGTTCATCGACGAGAATCTGCACCAGCGCTCCAACACGACGACCGGATGGATTTACCGCTCGGTGATCGAAAAAGAGCGGCGGGGTGACTTCCTGGGCCGAACGGTGCAGGTAATTCCTCATGTCACCGACGAGATCAAGGAATGGGTGCGGCAGTTGGCCGACGACGACGTGGACATCGTCATCGTGGAGATCGGCGGCACGGTGGGCGACATTGAGATCGTCCCTTTCATTGAGGCCATCCGGCAATTCCGCCGGGATATCGGCCGGGAAAACGTCTGCTACATGCACCTGACACTGGTGCCCTACCTCGTGACCGGTGAGCAGAAGACCAAGCCCACCCAGCATTCCGTGACCGAGTTGCGCAGTCGCGGAATCCAGCCCGACGTGATCGTCTGCCGGAGCAACCTGCCCATCTCGGAGAACCTGAAGCGCAAGATCTCCGAGCTGTGTGACGTGTCCATGGAGGCGGTGATCTCCGCCGTTGACGCGCCGAGCATCTACGAGATCCCCTTGGTCCTCCACGACCAGGGCCTGGACTCCTTCGTGTGCCGCGTTCTGGGGATTGACGAGGCCACCCACCCGATTGACCTGAGCCAGTGGGAAGACTTGGTGCACCGGGTCGAGCACCTCTCGCGGCGGGTGAGGATCGGCATAGTGGGCAAGTACGTCAGCATGCCGGACGCATACATGTCCGTGGTCGAGGCTCTCCGCTCGGGTGGATTCCACTACGGGACCGAGGTCGAACTGGACTGGATCGACGCCGAAAAAGTGCCCGACTTGCTGGGCTCGGACCGACTGCGCACGCTGGATGCCATCGTCATCCCCGGAGGCTTCGGCGTGCGGGGCATTGAAGGCATGGTGGCCGCGGCCGGTTATGCCCGCGACAACGCCATCCCGTGCCTCGGCCTGTGTCTGGGCCTCCAGGTCATGGTCATCTCGGTGGCCCGGGACTGGGCCAAACTGGACCGGGCCAACTCCCGGGAGTTCGATTCGTTGACCCCGGATCCCGTCATCGACCTCATGCCCGACCAGGCACACGTGACGGACAAGGGTGGCACAATGCGGTTGGGTTCCTATCAGGCGGCCCTCCTGCCGGGATCCAAGGTGTCGGAGGCCTACGGCACCCTCGGCGTGACCGAGCGCCACCGCCACCGGTTCGAGTTCAACAACAAGTACCGGCGCCAGCTGGAGGCGGTGGGGCTCGTCTGCTCCGGAGTCTCGCCCGACGGACGCCTGGTCGAGTTCGTCGAACTGAGCGATCACCCGTTCTGGGTGGGCACCCAGGCTCATCCCGAATTCAAGAGTCGTCCTGATCGGGCCCACCCTTTGTTCCGTGAGCTGGTGGCGGCGGCACTCGATCGAGCAGAGGGACGTGAACCCCACCTGCTCGATCTCGATCGTGTACCGTAACTCGGGTGGCCGACAGCCCCACGCCCGGCTTTGCGCGGGTTTCCGAGGAAGAGGTGTTCCGGGGCAAGATCTTCTGGGTCGGCAAGGCCGAAGTGGTCGACCCCGAGGGAGAGCACTTTGAGCGTTTCATCGTGCACCACCCGGGAGCGGTGACCATCGTGCCGGTGGATGCGGAGCGTCGTGTGACGCTGGTCCGCCAGTATCGAGCCGCCGTGGACCGCATGGTGCTCGAGGTGCCCGCGGGGACATGTGACGTCAAGAACGAAGACCGCGAGGTTGCGGCGCGCCGGGAACTGTCCGAGGAGGCGGGTCTGGTGGCCGAGAAGTTCGAGGTCTTGATCGAGACCTTCAACACGCCGGGAATCAGCGACCAGCGCACGACGATCTATTTGGCCACCGGACTCTCGGCCTGCCCTCCCGAGCCCATGGGCGTCGAGGAGGGGTTCATGACGATTGAGACGATCGCCCTCGATGATGTCGATGCGCTGGTAGCCGACGGGACCTTGACGGACGAGACAACTGTGCTCGGGTTGTTCTTGGCCCGTGCCCGCCTGGCTGTATGACCGAGGGCCTGGTTGACCGAGTGCCTGGTTGACCCAGGGCCTGGTTGACCGAGTGGCAGAGTGACTACTTCGCCGCTGCCGCGTAACGCAGAGGAATTCCTTTCCTGGTTGGACGTCGAGCGAGGCCGCTCCCCACGCACCCTGGCCTCGTACCGGCGTGACCTCGCCGGCTACCAGTCGTTCGTGTCGCAGCGCAGGTCGGGTGGAGTGATTGACGATTCGAGCGCAGAAGAGGTGGCGGCCTACGTCGCCTCCTTGCGCCGCACCAGGAGTGGGGCGACGGTTGCTCGTTCCCTTTCCACGCTCCGGGGCTTCCATCGCTTCCTGGTCGAGGAGGGGACAGCGCCGTCCGATCCGACGGCCAATATCCCCGGGATCGGTCTGGCCGAGATGCTGCCCAAAGCCCTCAGCGAGGACGAGACGGAGCGACTGCTCGGCGCAGTAGTGGGCACCGGCCCAGCCATGCTGCGTGACCGGGCTCTCCTCGAGGTGCTCTACGGGACCGGCTGCCGGGTGAGCGAGGCCGTCGGGCTCAATCTGGGCGACGTGGCGGAGGCCATCGAGGGTGGCGACGTCCCGCTCATCCGGGTGCTGGGCAAGGGCGACAAGGAACGGCTGGTTCCCCTCGGTCGGCTTGCGCTCGCCGCGCTCCGAGACTGGTTGTCCGGGGAGGGACGTCCCTTGCTCGAGCCCAAAAAGTGGAAACTGCGCAGCGATGCCGAGGCAGTGTTTCTGAACGTGCGCGGCGGCCGTCTGAGCCGGGTGGGCGCGTTCGGAGTGGTCAAGAAGTACGCCGGGCGAGTCGATCTGGCCGACCGGGTCAGCCCCCACGTTCTGCGGCATTCCTGTGCCACGCACATGCTGGCCCGGGGGGCCGACATCAGAGTCGTCCAAGAGCTCCTCGGCCATGCCTCCATCGCCACCACCCAGCGCTACACCAAGGTCTCGGCTGAACATTTGCGCCGGGCCTACGAGAGCGCTCATCCAAGGGCGGGTCGGCGGGTGAGGCAATGAACCGAGGGGCGGGCGGACGTTCACGGCCGGCGAGTCGGCGGGCGGGCTGGCGGGCTGGCGGGCTGGCGAGCAGGCGGGCAGTACGAATGGCAGGGAAGACATAGCATGAGTGGATGCCGAACGAGGCTTCAACAGCCGAATCAGCCCAGGTCGATTATGCCGCCCTTCTGGTGGCCGAGCAGGCTGAGCTCCACGCCCAGTTGAAGGAGATCGGGTTCGGGGACCGGGGCGACACCGGTCTCAGTTACGACTCCAATTTCGCCGACTCCAGCCAGGTGACGGCGGAGCGGGGAGAGGCAGAGCGGTTGGCCACGGAACTGCGAGAGGCGCTCGATGAGGTTGATGCCGCCTTGGAGCGGCTCCGAACCGGCAACTACGGCCTCTGCGAGGCCTGCGGGAAGCCGATTGGCGAGGCCCGGCTCGAGGCCATGCCCTCGACGCGCTTCTGCATTGTCGACGCCGCCAAGCAGTAAGCAGTAGGCGGTAGGCGGTAGGTGAGTCCTACCGGAGGGGGATCTTCCGGCCGCCGCCCAATGGATCAGTCGACGAGGCGGACGCTGTGGATCGTGGGCGCCGTGGTGGTCTTTGCGGCGCTGGTGGCCCATCACAACATCTCGAGCGACGAAATCATCTTCTTCGCCGTCGTGGTGCCGTCAATCATTCTGCATGAGGTCTCTCACGGTTGGGTGGCGCGTCTTTTTGGCGACGACACGGCAGCTCGGGCGGGTCGACTCACGCTCAATCCGGTCAAGCACGTTGATCCGGTCGGCACGCTGATCGTTCCGGCCCTCATGGCACTGGCCTCGGTGGGCGTGTTCGGTTGGGCCAAGCCCGTCCCCGTTGATACAAGACGCTTGCGCAGTCCCCGCAATCAGGGCCTGCTTGTTGCTCTGGCCGGACCGGCCATGAACTTGCTGCTCGCCGCCGCCGGTGCGTTCCTGTTCATCGCCGTATTTCGGACGTCGTTCAACGGAACATTCTCCCCTTCGGTGCTGTCACGCGTGGCGCTCTTCTTCAGCGTGGCCAATATCGGGTTGACGGCCTTCAATCTCATCCCGTTGCCACCGCTCGACGGTTCGGTGGTATTCGAGCGGCTTTTGCCTGCGCGCTACTGGCCCAGGTACTTACGCATCCGGCCGTACACGATGCTCATCATCGTGGCGATCGTGATAATCAACTTCTCTTTCGGTCAAAATGGTGGGCCGCTCACCTGGGCCATCGACCATCTTTACAACTGGTGGCTGGGGGTTGTGGGTGCCAACGTGCGCTTCGCCTGAAACTACCTCGGTCAGGCCGGCAGAGAAGTGAGCGTGACCTGAGCAGCCACGAGTTCCGAAGTCCAAGCGAAGAAGAACGGAAGATCTCCCGGAAAACGTCGGTTCTTGCGCCGTCCTCGCCCCATCCCGGCAATATTCCCGGCCGGAGCGGTGGCCGGTGTCAACTCAAACCAAACGGACTTGCCCGCTCGCCGTCGTGGTTCCTGCACGCCCCATTCGTCGGCCAGGGTCGAGACGAGCAGAAGACCGCGACCGTGGGGAACGTGAGGAGGAGGCCGCGAAGGGGAGGGCAGGCTCTTCTCGCGATCGCTGACTTCAATGCGTACCCGACCCGACCCGACGGCGACGGGTAGACAACGACCACTTCGAATTCGCTTTCGGCGTGCACCACGGCGTTGGTGGCTAGCTCCGAGACGAGTAGTGCTGCGGTTTCCGATAACTCGGGAGCGACTGCGGTGAGGGATTCGGCGACGAACTGGCGCGCCAATGGCACCGAGGAGGTGGATTCCGGGAACTTCTGCTTCTTCTTCACGATGCCCCCCCGTCGAGCTGCAGGACTCCGGCGAGACCTGAGACCTCGATCACGCGACGAATGATCGGCTTGGCGCCCTTGACGTGTGCTGGACCGAATTGGTTTGTCAGACGCAACAGCAAGGCCAGGCCAGCACCTCGGCCAGGCGACGGCGCCGAATGGGGTACTCCGAGGTGGCTGCCGCGCTCAGGATGAGTACGGCACCGATAAGAGCGGCGATCAAGGGCGCGAGCACGACCCGAATCCCGACGAACCTTTCGACGTGCGGCTCCGTTCAGGCGACACCCCCGATGTCCGTCTCGTTGTCGACACCGACTCGGCACGTCTCGAGTTAAGCGACAAGGCGGATGGTCCGACCGTGGAACTCGATCCGGCAGCAAGGACGTTGGTGCTCTGGGGGCGGCGCCCCGACCACCGGGGCCGGTTCACGAGCAATGTCGACCGACCCACTCTTGCCAGACTCCAAACCTTGCTCGCCGGCGACTGATTGGGACCTCAAGGAACGCTGGGCTTCATCACCGAACTCAAAGTCGCCAGTAGGAACCCCCAGAGGGGTTCCTGGCCCAGGGTGAGAGCCGCCCCCTCGCCGTCAACCCCACTCCGCTTTGCTTCGGGGGTCGGCCTGCGGCCTTGACCGCTCGCCGTCGGCGGTGGGGGTCTGGATAGTGGATGGCGCCAGTAGTTCCCTGAATGCTCAGCGTCAGCCAACGTGGCGCGCCTGCGTTGGCCATACCAATTGGCGCGATCGTAAGTAAGCGGTCGTAAGTAAATCGCAGGAGGCACAACTGGATGGAGAACTGGTCATCCGATCGGATGTTTGGATCAAGGCGTGCTGTGGGTGTGAGGCGAGACCCGGGTTGGCCTCGACCTTCTACGGATCATCCTCGTCATAGGGCTCCTCCCCGTCTTCGTCTCCGTCCCCGTCTTCGTCTCCGTGTCCGTCATCTCCACCATCTCGGCCCCCGCCCTGGTTGCCCTGGTTGTTCTGGTTGCCCTGATTGCGCAGCCGGTTGTGAAAGCCACAGAGGACCCGTCCGTTCTCCTGGGTGCTCTCGCCTCCTTGGGCGAAGGGCACGATGTGGTCGATCTGGCACTTTTGGCTTGTGACTTCACAAAAGTCGTGCGTGCAGGTCTGGTCACGGACTTCGATGGCCCGCCTGGTGGCTCCGGTGAAGAACCGGGCTGTGGTCGAGCACTCGATGCGGTTGCGGGGTGAAAAGACAATGCGCTCGAAGGAGGCCTTCTCTAAGAAGGGCAAAAGAGATCCCGGCGAGACAATGGGCCCTCCTTGGATCCGACAGATGCGCCCATAGAGCGTCTCGTAACCGACCAGGATCGTAAAGAGGGGCTCGGGACGCCGATCACCCTCTTTGGCTCCCGCAGAACGCACCGCCATCTCGACCAAGGCATCGGCCCTCCGCTGGGCGCGGGTGCGGGGAAGCTGATCGAGGCGTGGTTCGCGCCCGAGGGACTCTTTGGCCGCGGCGGAGTCGGCCTCAAAGAGCTGGGCTTCGAGCCGGTCGAGCTCGGTGCCCACAATGGCCCCCGAGAAGGGATCGAGGGTCATGGCCCCCAAAGACATGCCAAAGACGCTCTGGTGCAAGGAGACATCACGACGGGCCGCCTTGGCCATATCGGACTCTTCGGCCCCCACCGGATCGGCCATCTGGCTGAAATAGGACACCACGTCGCAGAAGGCACCGAACTTGAGCTCTTGGCCCGAGCGCACCAGGTCCGCCTCGCAGCGGGCGAATACCTCGGGGTCAACGCCCTCGCCCCGTTCTGCGGCCTGGGTGGCACCACGCTGGGCCTTGACCAAGCGGTCAACGTGGGCCGGAGTGATCGCACCCTTGGCGAAGGCCTCTTTCACCAAGGGCATGGAGACCAGGGCCGCCCCCCGGCGCACCTGAGCCCGGGCCTCCCCCAAAGGCAGATGACACATGGTCGAAAGCCACGCCGCCGCGTTCTGCGCCCCCGTGCCGGACCATTCGCCCCCTTCGGCGAAACTGGCCACCTTGTGACTCAGCACACAGTCCAAGCGGGCCGAGGCGCCCTCGAGGGCCATGATCGAGCCAGGGTCCGCATAGGAGAAGAAGTCCGACTCCGCCAAGCGATCGAGGACCTGAGCCAGGTCTTCTAAGAGATCCATAGGCCAACTACAGCACGAGGTTGTGACATTTGAGAGGGTCAAAGACCCCCCAAAAAAGAAATAAACAACGGACAATTGTACAAAAGGGGCGACCGTTGCGGGGGCGTGAGCTTCGTTGCATTGTCGTCACTTCACGCTCGCAGTACTCTCACCGCGCGAGGAGAAGTTGCGAGAAGTTGCGAGAGGAAGTTGCGAGAAGTTGCGAGAAGTCCATGGGAGGCGTTATGGGTGGACCACATCTCGATCGGCTGAAGCTTGCGCAGACGTTCCTGACGCAGATCGGGCATCGTGATGCGGTTCCCGATGGCGTTAGTCTTTCGAAGAAGATCACGTATCGGGTTCACGGTGATCACGTACTTGCTGGCTCGTTCGAAGGACCGGACGAGGTCAAGCGACATCTCGGCGAATTCTTCGCTAGAACCGCTGGCACCTTTTGATGCAATTAAGTGGGAAGACTGGCTCGTGGGTTCGGAGCATGTCGCGGCGGTTGCAAGTGTCTCGATGCGAGCAGAAAACAGGATGTTCTCGGGGCGTCAGATCTTCATCCTCAAGTTCGACGAAGCAGATGAGATAGAGAGCGTCCTGGTCGTTCCCGAACAACCTCCTCCGGCTGATCGCTTTTTTGGCCGGTAAGCGAAGCGTCGAGTCGGCCGAACCTGACCGCCGCTTACTCGCCCGGACTGCGCTACTCAGCCGGAGAACGGAGGCAGCAGCCCCATGGCATCAGCCGCCCTGGCGTACGTGGCCGACGCCACCGAATGGGCATGCTCGGCTCCATCGGCGAGCACGGACCCGACGTAGGCGGGATCACCCTCCAACTCGAGCCGCCGCTCGCGGACGGGACGGAGGAGTTCATCCAACGCGGATGCGACGTCGTTCTTGAGATCGCCATAACGCGTGTATCCCTTTGCCACTTCGACAGGCGTAGAACCGGTCGCCGCCGCCAGGAGGTCCAGCAGGTTGGCCAATCCCGGCTTGGAAGCGCGATCGTAACGGACCTCTCCGTCGGTGTCGGTGACCGCCTTGCGCACCTTGCGAGTGATTTCCTCTCCGGAGTCGAGCAGCCCGATGGTTCCAAGCGGAGATTCGACGGATTTCGACATCTTGCGCTCGGGGTGCTGCAGGTCCATTACCCGCGCCGCCGCCCCGGGTATCGCCGCTTCGGGGACGGTGAATGTCTCGCCGTAGCGGTTGTTGAAGCGGATCGCCAGCTCTCGTGCGAGCTCAAGATGTTGCCGCTGGTCGTCTCCCACGGGGACTGCTTCTGCTGCGTAGAGCAGAATGTCGGCCGCCATGAGGACCGGATAGGTGAAAAGGGCGGCCCGCACGGTCTCCTGACCCTCACTCTTCTCCTTGAACTGCGTCATCCGCCGCAACTCGCCGAAGGTGGCGGTGCACTCGAGAAGCCACGTCAGCCGGGTGTGTTCGGGCACATGACTCTGTACGAAGATCGTGGATCGTTTGGGGTCGCACCCCACGGCCAAGATGTTGAGCGCCGCATCGAGGGAGTTGCGGCGCAGCACCTGCGGGTCGATATCGGTGGTGAGCGCGTGCAGGTCGACGACGCAGTAGAAGGCGTCGTTGGCGTCCTGGAACGTCACCCAGTGCTTGAGGGCCCCTAAATAGTTACCGAGGGTGAAGTCGCCCGAAGGCGCAATGCCGGACAGGACCCGTTTCATGGTTGGCCATGGTACGCCCGGTTGCCCGGGGACTCTGACGGGGCCCAGCAGGGGTATGTACATGAATCATCACGGGTTTTGACCGGATCTTGACCAGGCTTCGAGGGATCTCCATGGCGTGCTGAGGGCCTGGGCTGGGCCTTCGCGGGGTGCGCGGATTTGGAGAGGGGGTTCGGTATCGTCGGAGTGTGACGTACGCCGTGGCCACGCCTACCTTCGAAGGCCCGATCGATCTTCTGTTGCACCTGGTGTCGTCGCACGAAGTCGATGTGCTGGACATTCCGTTGCTCCCCATCGTCGATGGTTTCGTGCGCGTGCTGGCCGAGCAGCGGGACCGGATCGATTTCAACCAGCTCTCAGAGTTTCTCCTGATGGCGGCCATTCTGATCGAGCTCAAATCTCAGAAGCTGCTCCCAGGCCGGGAAGGCACCGATGATGATGACGAGTTGGTTGGCTGGGAGGAACGAGACCTCCTTTTGGCTCGTTTGCTGGAGTGCCGGGCTTACGCCGCCGCGGCCGACGTCTTCGTCGCCCTGACCGAGCAGGCCGCTCGTTCGATTCCCAGGGAAGCCGGACTGCCCGCTGACTTCGCCGTGCATGCGCCCGACCTGTTGGCAGGGGTCACTCCCGAGGAGCTGGCCCAGGCGTATCTTCGGGGCGCGGCCGAACGTCCGGTACCCAGAGTGGATCTGTCCCACGTGACCGTAGACACCGTGTCTGTGGCCGAGGCCGTGTCCTCACTCATTGCCTTGCCCCGGCGGGACAGGGCGAGCTCCTTCCGGACTTTGGTCGAAGGCTGCACCACGCGGATGGAGGTGATCGTGCGCTTCTTAGCCTTGCTGGAGCTCTGCAAGATGGGCCGCGTCGCACTCGGTCAAGGCCGGACGTTTGGGGATCTGCACATTGACTGGCTGGAGTCGGAGGGCGTCTTAGCCGGCGTCTCCAGTGGCCGGGGTCTGGGCGAAATGTCAGGCCTCGAGATCGACGATTACGAGGGTTGAGGGAACGCACCATGGAGAATGACGAGCTTGGCCGGGCCATCGAGGCCGTTCTGTTCGTGGCGGTCGAGCCTGTGCTGCCCAGCCTGTTGGCCGAGCTGCTGGAGGAGCCGGTCGAGCGGGTTGAAGAAGGGCTGAACCGGTTGGCCGATGGCTATCTCAGCGAGAGCCGCGGCTTCATACTGGCGCGCATCGCGGGCGGGGTCCGCCTGCAGACTCATCCGGATCTCGCACCGTACGTGGAGCGTTTCGCCAACCGCGACGTCTCGCACCGCCTCTCGACGGCAGCCCTGGAGACACTGGCGATCGTGGCCTACCGCCAACCTGTTTCTCGCGGCCAGATATCGTCCCTGCGCGGCGTCAATGTCGACGGGGTGACCCGGCTGCTCGAGCAAAGGGGTTACATCGACGTTGTCGGCCGGGCCGACGGACCTGGTCAACCGGCCCTGTACGGCACCACAGATCTCTTCTTGGAGCGCCTTGGGCTCGATTCGCTGGCCCAACTGCCACCCGTTGAGGATTTCTTGCCCGGGCCTGAGGTCGCCGGTGAAATGGAATCCGATCTTCAGGCCGCACTCGGGGTGGGGGAAGTCAGCACCGACGACGTCTGAGGTCGTTCGTGCAGGGTAGTGGGAGTCCTTGGCTGGATGGGGCGGCGTCGTCCGTTGACCCGTCAATCGGTGAATGTCGCGACGCCGCCGAAAGTGCGAGACTCCCCAGGACCACCCGCGACGGAAGGTACGGATGTCCGAGGGCGATAGTTGCCACACTTGCGACCTGCCGATCGAAATGCGCTACAGCGTCGATGGTCCCCGTTCGAAGTCGCAGGGGTTCTGGGCCCACGTCGGCACAGTTGAGGGAATCGCAGCGGATGCAGATCACTCGGCTTTGCGGTGACGTCGACCACCCGAAGAGTGCCGACAGCGCGATACTTGAGGCATGGCTCGGTTTAGATACGAGGTTGAGTCGATCGGCGTGGCGGATGTCCACAGCGGCAATGACATCGAGACCACGATTCAGCGGCTTCTTAACGCCAGAGACGCCGACGGCTGGGAATTTGTCGAGTCTCACCCCTCGCAGTCCGAACCGAGCACGCGATTATTTGTATTTCGACGCGAGCGGGAGGCAGCACGGCCCCTCTGAGAGCACGGCCCCTCTGACAGCACGGCCCCTCTGACAGCACGGCCCCTCACCGATGGCACGGCCCCTCACCGATGGGCGACGGAATGCATTGGCGTAGCCCGGGCCTAATGTTCGCCGTGAGGGGATCGGTGCCTCTCCCGCCCCAAGAGCGACGCTCAGTCGTCCGGCCAGTCCCCGGTTATTGCCAAATATTCGATATCGGTGTGGTGCTCGATGCACCAGGCCCGAAACACGCGGAGCGAGTGTTGGGCATCGGTTTCTACGTCACTGAGTAGCTCCCTCAGGGCGTGGCGCAGATCATCCTCCGTCTGAATTCCGACCATCCCCTAAGGGTGCCACGCACGGCAGTTGCAGAGTGGTTGCGGTACGAGATTTCAACGGGCTCTGCGGTGAATCGACTCGGAGGCATCACAGGCCCCGCCCCGAGCTTCGACGGCGTAACTGTTACCTCCAGATGACGTCGAATTCGAACAGTTCAGGCTGGCATGCCCGTACCGCACGGTTCGCCCGCTCTGGGCCTGCGTTCGCCCGGAGATGGGATAGTGAGGGGATGGCCGACGGGCTCAGATGACCTACCAGGAAGAATATGAAAACGGCGAGCGTCTGCAAAAGGTTCTGGCCCGAGCCGGCCAGGGCTCTCGCCGCGTCTGCGAGGACCTCATCGCGGATGGGCGCGTCACCGTCGATGGGAAGGTGGCGGTGCTGGGTCGCCGGGTGGACGTGACGACGGCCCGGATCGAGGTCGACGGGATCCTGCTGCCGGTTGCACCGGACCTCGTTTACTACCTCTTGAACAAGCCCGCTGGGGTCGTTACGACCTCGGCCGACCCGCAGGGACGACCGACAGTGGTCGATATGGTGCCCTCTGAGCCCCGGGTCTTCGCCGTCGGGCGCCTGGACCTCGATACGGAGGGTCTCTTGATCCTCACCAACGACGGTGCGTTGGCGCAGCTGCTTACCCACCCGTCGCACGGGGTGGACAAGGAGTATGTGGCCGAGGTCGAAGACGGCACGCCGGCGCCGGGAGCTCTGCGTCAACTGCGTCAAGGCGTCGAGCTCGACGATGGGCGTACCGCTCCGGCCGAAGTTGGCGTGCTGTCACCGGGGGTGTTGCGTCTCGTTATTCACGAAGGCAAGAACCGTCAGGTGCGCCGCATGTGCGAAGCCATCGGACATCCGGTCCGTCGCTTAGTGCGCACGCGCATCGCCACACTGCGTGACACCGGTCTCGCCCCCGGACACTGGAGGGAATTGACCGGCACCGAAGTGCGCGCCTTGGCCTCCGCGGCCGGGGAGCTCGTCCTCACCGGCCACCAGCTGATCCTCGGCCCTCACGGGTTCATGTGCCAGATACCCGTTTATCTTTATAGATATAGTGATGATTAGAGGGAAATCCGGGTACACGACAAGAACGCATCTCATCCGAAGAAAAGAGGCAGTCCGTGTCCATTTACGACGAAGTACTCGAAGCCAACGAGCAGTACGCAACCTCCTTCGGTGACAAGGGGACGCTTGCGCTTCCTCCGGCGCGACACTTTGCGATCCTGACCTGCATGGATGCGCGGCTGGACCCGGCCAAGTACGCCGGGCTACGCGAAGGCGATGCCCACGTCATCCGCAACGCAGGAGGTCGGGCGAGCGATGACGCTATTCGCTCCTTGGTCATTTCCTACAAGTTGCTGGGCACCCAGGAGTGGTTTGTCATTCATCATTCGAATTGCGGGATGGAATTCTTCACCGACGACGTCATTCGTGGCCTGTTGGCCAACAGCCTCGAGACGGCCGCACTCGGCCCTGATGGATTTCACGACGTCGGCGCGGGTCCCGGGTCATCCGAAGCCTCCTACATCGATTGGCTGACGATCGCCGACAATGCGCAGAGCGTGGTCGATGACGTCGCCAGGATCCGCAATCACCCACTCGTACCGGGAAGGATCGCCATCTACGGCTTCATCTACGAGGTTGAGACCGGACGGCTCGTCGAAGTGACCGAGGCGACCAAGGTCGGTTCGCCCACCTCAGGCGGTTAAGGGCAACCTGAGGGCACTCATTCAGGGCAAGAACCAATGACAGGTGATCGTCACTATCGTCTCCCTGCGTCAGGAACCCCCATGAAGAAGTTCCGCCTAGGCCGATGCGAGAGTGGCGACCTCTTGCGTCCGCCACGCCCTCTGGTACTCGCTCAGATTGAGGGGATAGGAAGACCACGCGGCCAGGAGGCCGTCACGAAACTCAACGAGATTGAGCATTTCCAAGTTGTAGTCAATGCCGTTGCGACCGAAGGAGTGACGGAGGATCACCGTCGCGCTGTTCCCCTCGACCTTCACAACCTCCACCGACGATTGCAGCGAGGTGGGGGAGAGGGCCTGCAGTGATCCGTACCAGTCGTAGATGTCGATCTTGGTCAACGTTGTCGGGATCGGGGTCGTACCGCGGGCAGTAACCACGAGATCGTCGGAGCAGCCCGACAGGAAGTCGTCAACCCTGCCGCCGATCAGGGCACTGAACATCTGTCTGATGTGCTCTTTCTGCTGTCGCCTCATAAGACCCTTCCGCTGCGTTCGGGCGTCTGCGTCTCGCCGACACCCGTTCGAGTCCTTTCTGGACCTGAGTGTAGCCTTAAATATGACTTAACCACTCATCTTTGTCAAGATTAGTGAGAAACATGCTCGCTCGACAAATCCAATGGCAGACTGACCCATCAGGGGCTCGGCCGCGTCGGGAGTACAGCTCCGGTCGAGTTGCCGTTCGTTCCTCTTCGGGCCGGCAAACTCGAGCCTCCGCAGTAGAGTGAGCGGCCATGTCTGCACCTCTCATGGTCCGGGGCCTGCGCGGCGCCACCACCGTCGATGACGACAGCGTCGAGCAGGTGACGGAGCGTTCGCAGGAGCTCATCCTGCGGCTCATGGAGCGCAACGACCTGGTGGAGGACGACATCGTGAGCGTCCTCTTCACCGCCACCGCCGACGTGACCAGCATCTTCCCGGCCACCGCCATCCGGGAGATCGGGTTCGGGGCCGTGCCCTTGCTTTGTGCGGCCGAGATCGCCGTGCCCGGCGCCATGCCGCTGTGCATCCGGGTCCTGCTCCATGTCAACACCACCAGGACGCAGGGACGAAATCCACCACGTCTATCTCCACGGTGCCCAAGGGCTCCGCGATGACCTCCCGGGCTGACGGCGGGGCGCGCCCGCGGGCGCTCGTCGTGGGGACCGGCCTCATCGGTGGCTCCATAGCCCTCTCCCTCCGCCAGCGCGGCTGGCACGTGAGCGGACTCGATGCCGACTCGGCGCGCCTCGCCGAGGCCCTCACGCATGGGCGTCATCGATCGGGCCGGCGACGACCTCGAAGCCGAGATCGTCTTCGTCGCCACCCCGGCCAGCGGCGGTGGCCGAGGAGGTCGGTCGCATCCTGGCCACGCCCGAGCGCCGGCACGATGCGGTGGTCACCGACGTCAGCGGGGTCAAGACCGCCATCGTCGCAGCGGCCGATCACCCCCGGTTCATCGGCGGACACCCGATGGCCGGATCGGAGCAGATCGGACTGCGCGGGGCCGCCCCCGACCTCTTCGAGGGTGCGGTCTGGGTCCTGACGCCCAACGAGCGCCACCGACCTCGATGCCTTCGACCGCCTGCAGGGGGTGGTGACCGAGCTCGGCGCCGACGTGCTCGTCCTCACGCCCGACGACCACGACCGCCTGGTGGCCGTGGTCTCCCACGTGCCCCACCTGGTGGCCGCCACGCTGATGAACGCCGCCACGGTGGGGGCCGAGCAGAACGGCGCCCTGCTGCGCTTGGCCGCCGGGGGCTTCCGGGACATGACCCGGGTGGCGGCTGGGCATCCCGGCATCTGGCCCGACATCTGCTCGGAGAACGCCGGGCCGATCGTCGAGGCCCTCGAAGCGCTTGCTGGCCGAGCTGACCCGTCATGCGCGACCGGGTGGCCGGACAACGATCGCGAGTCCATCTTCGGGGTGCTGCAGCGGGCCAGCCAGGCCCGGCGCAACCTCCCGGCACGCATGGTGCGCCCCGACGACCTCTCCGAGCTGCGCATCCCGGTGCCCGACCGCCACGGCGTTCTGGCCGAGATCACCTCGCTGGCCGCTGATGGGGGCATCAGCATTTACGACATCGAGATCGCCCACTCGGCCGAAGGGCCCACGCGGCGTCCTCATCCTGGTGGTGGATTCGGCTGAGGCCGAGCGCCTGCGCGACGCCATCGAGGCCCAGGGCTACCACTGCCGGGCCGAGAAGCTGTCATGAGAGCTGTCATGACGGCGCCGCGGATCCTCGTAGTGCAGGGTGGCGTGCCGTGCCGGGGCTCGGTGCGCACGCCGGGCGAGAAGTCGATCTCGCACCGGGCCGTCCTGTTCGCCGCCCTGGCCGAGGGTACCTCGGTGATTCATCGGCCTCTCCGACGGCGCCGACGTGGCGGCATCGCTGGCCGCCGTCGAGGCGATGGGCGTCCGGCGTCGAGCGCAACCAGCGACGGCAGCGTGACGCTCTCGGGCGGACGGAGCCTGCTCCACCAGCCGCCGACTGCGCTCGACTGCGGCAACTCGGGGACGTCCATGCGGCTGCTGGCCGGCCTGGTGGCCGGATTCCCCTGGGAGACCGTATTGATCGGCGACGACTCACTGAGCGCCCGCCCCATGGACCGGGTGGCCGAGCCCCTCGAGCTTGATGGGGGCGGCCGTCGAGGGTCAGGGCCCGCAGTGCCGGCCGCCGCTCGCGCGTGAAGGGTGGGGCGCTGCACGGCATCGACTGGACGACGCAAGGTGGCCAGCGCCCAGGTGAAGTCGGCCATCCTGCTGGCCGGCCTCGCCGCCGACGGTCCGACCATCGTGCGCGAGCGGGTCACCACGCGTGCCCACACCGAGGAGATGCTGGCGGAGGCGGGCGTGGACCTCACCGTCGAGGCATGGGGGGAGGGTCGGATCGTCACCCTCCACCCTTCCGCCTTGCACCCGGTCACGCCGCGCGTCGTGCCAGGTGACCCCTCGGCGTCGGCGTTCTTCGTGGTGGCCGGCTGCGTCGTGCCCGGAAGCAGCGTCGAGGTCGAGGGGATCTATCAGGGACCGGCCCGGCTGGGCTACGTCTCGGTTCTGCAGCGCATGGGGGCGAGGGTCACCGTGACCACTGCGACCGACGGCACCGCGGTCATCGCGGCCACGAACGAAGGTCGACGACGCGCCGCTTCGGGCCACCACGGTGGCCGCGGCCGAGATCCCCTCCCTCGATGAGATCCCCGCCCTCGCCGTCGCCGCGGCAGTGGCCCGGGGCACCACGGTCTTCACCGACGTGGGGGAGTTGCGGGTCAAGGAAGTCGATCGCCTGCAGGCGGTGATCGACATGGTGACCGCCTTCGGGGCCTCGGCCCACGCGCAAGGCGACACGCTGTCGATCACCGGCATCGGCGCCGCGCGCCGCTCCACGGAGCCCGCTTCGACAGCCGGGGCGATCACCGCATGGCCATGGCGGCCGCCGTTGCCGCCCTCGCCGCCGCTCCCGGGGAGCGCAGCCTCATCACCGGATTCGGCGCCGTCGAGACCAGCTATCCCGGGTTCGCCGACGACCTCGGCCGGCTGACCGGGACCGAGCCCCCCGCCCCCCGGGCCCTCATCATCGCCATCGACGGTCCGGCCGGCGCCGGGAAGTCGACCGTCTCGCGTGCCGTGGCGGCCAAGCTCGGCCTCGACCGGCTCGATACGGGGGCGATGTACCGCGCCGTCGCCGCCCTGGCCCTGGCACGGGGCATCGCCCCCGAGGACCACGACGCGGTGGCGGCGCTGGCGGCCGGGGCCGAAATCGTCGTCGGCGCCGCGGGTCGTCATCGACGGCCACGATGTGACCGGTGTCATCCGCTCGCCCGAGGTCGGGCAGGCCGTCTCGGTGGTGGCGGCGAACGCCGACGTGCGCAGCCCAGCTGGTCCAGCGCCAGCGGGCCTGGGCACAGCCCACGGTGGAGGAGTGGTCGAGGGTCGAGACATCGGCAGCCGTGGTTTTCCCTAAAGCTGAGGTAAAGGTTTACCTGACAGCATCGCCGGAGGAACGGGCCCGGCGGCGCCACGACGAGTCGGCCGCCGGCGTGGCCCGCAGGGACCGTATCGACTCGACCCGGGCCGCGTCCCCCCTGCACGCAGGCCCCCGACGCGCACCTCCTCGATACGACCGGCCGCACCGTGCAAGATGTAGTCGAGGAGGTGTTGTCGTGGCTGTGAGCACACCCGAGTCCGAGCCCGAATCGGCGCAGCACGAGCCGGTGCCCTCGCTGGCCGCCGCGCCCGGGCGCCACCAGGAGTTCGCCATCGAGCCCACCCGCCAGCTCGGCCTACCGGATCATGCGCGTCCATCTTCAACGCGCTGCTGAGCTCGTGGTTCCGGCCCAACGTAGTGGGCAAGGAGCACGTGCCGGCCAGCCGGCCCGGTCATCCTGGCTCCGGTCCACCGCTCCTTCGCCGACTTCGGGTTCACGTCCTTGTGCACCAGGCGCAAGCTCTTCTTCATGGCCAAGGACTCCCTGTGGAAGAACAAGTGGCTGGGCCGGCTGCTCCTCTACCTCGGCGTCTTCCCGGTGCACCGGGAGTCGGCTGACCGCGAGGCGATGCAGCGCGCCGAGGAGATCCTCAACCGGGGCCAGTGCCTCGTCCTGTTCCCCGAGGGCACCCGCCGCGAGGGTGCCGGTGATCGAGAATCTGATGGAGGGCGCCGCATTCCTGTCGGCCCGCACGGGAGCGCCGATCGTGCCTATCGGCATCGGCGGCTCGGATCTGTCCATGCCCAAGGGGAGCGCCATTCCCAAACCCATGACCATTCAGGTGGTCGTCGGCCCCGCCATCCCTCCGCCGGCCCGTACCGGGGGAGGACGGGTCTCCCGCTCGGCCGTGCACGCCGCCACCGAAGAACTCGTTGGCAGACTCCAAGCGGTCTACGACGAGGCCAAGGCCAAGACGGGGCGGTACTGAGGCATGTGCGGCATCGTGGGATGTGTCGGCTACCGGGACTCGGTGCCCATGGTGCTCGATGGCCTGGCCCGCCTCGAGTACCGCGGCTACGACTCGGCGGGCATGGCGGTCATCGACGAGGGCGTGCTCGAAGATCCACAAGGTCAAGGGCAAGATCAGCGAGCTGCGCTCCACCACGCCGGCGGACTTCTCGGGCACCATCGGGATCGGCCACACCCGGTGGGCCACCCATGGCGTCCCGAACGCAGGTCAACGCCCATCCCCATACCGACCCGAGCGGCCGCATCGCCGTGGTGCACAACGGGATCATCGACAATGGCGCAGGCCATCAAAGATTCCCTCCTGGCGCAGGGGTACCCGTTCCGCTCCGACACCGATAGCGAGGTCCTGGCCCACCTCATCGCCCTTTCCGGCGCGCCGACGCTGGCCGAGGCGGTGCGTGACGCGCTCGGGCGCGATCGAAGGGACCTATGGCATCGCCGTCATCGACCTGGAGAACCCGACGCAGATAGTGGCCGCGCGCAACGGCAGCCCGGTGGTGATCGGCATAGGGGAGAACGAGCACTTCGTGGCATCCGACGTCGGTGCCATCATCCGCTACACCCAGCAGATCGCCTATCTCGACGACGGTGAGATCGCCGTCCTCGAGCGGGACCAGTTCCGCACGCTCAGCATCGAGGGCACAGATCGCACCAAGGGCGTCGAGACGGTGGACTGGAGCGCCGCCACGTACGAGAAGGGCGAGCACGAGCACTACCTCCGCAAGGAGATCTTCGAGCAGCCCGAGGCCGTGCGGCGCACGCTTTCGGGCCGGCTCGAGCCACGGTTCGCCACGGCACATCTCGGGTGGTATCGAGCTCAGCGCCCAGGAGATCCTGCGCACCCGGCGTGTCCAGATCCTCGGCTGCGGCTCGGCCTACTACGCCGGCCATGGCCGGGGCCCAGCTGATCGAGCGCATCGCGCGGATTCCCGCCGACGCCGAGCCGGCCTCGGAGTTCCGCTATCGCAATCCGATCATCGAGGCGGACACGGTCTACGTGGCGGTCAGCCAGTCGGGCGAGACCCTCGACACGTTGCGAGCCGTCCAGGAGATCACGCCGCAAGGGCGGCACGGTCCTGGGCATCGTCAACGTGGTCGGCTCGAGCATCGCCCGTGCCTGTGGACGGGGTATCTACCTGCACGCCGGGTCCGGAGATCTCCGTCGCTTCCACCAAGTCCTTCACCTCCACCGTGACCGCCTTCGCTCTCCTGGCCCTCCATCTCGGGCGCATCCGCGACCTCGGGCAGGGCGACGGGGGACGCCTGATCTCCTCCCTCGAGGCCCTCCCGGCCGCCTTGCAAGGGGTGCTGGCCACCGAGGGTCTGGCCCGAGAGATCGCGGCGCGCTATCGCAACGTGACGAGCGCCTTCTTCGTGGGCCGGGTACGGGGCTTCCCGGTCGCGGCCGAGGCGGCCCAGAAACTCAAGGAGGTCTCGTACATCCATGCCGAGGCCTACCCGGCCTCCGAGCTCAAGCACGGACCGCTGGCCCTTATCTGCCCCGAAGCTGCCGACGTTCGTGGTCATCCCCGATGACGAGCTCTTCGACAAGAACGTGGCCACCATCCACGAGATCCAGTCCCGCGGTGGGCCGGTGATCGCCATCGGCCATTCGACTGCCCTTTTCGACCTGACCGACGAGGTCATTTTGGTGCCGAAGCTCGAGCCCGAGATCGACCCGATCGTCTTGAACGTCCCGTTGCAGCTCCTGGCGTATCACGCCGCCCTTCTGCGCGACGTCGACATCGATCAGCCGCGGAACTTGGCCAAGAGCGTGACCGTCGAGTAACGCCAGCGTGGCGCGCGTTGGAACGAACGGCGCCTCCAAGGCCAGCGCGTACATTGGCGACATGACGAAACTTGCAGGCACAGTCGCACTTGTCACGGGGGCCTCGAGCGGCATCGGGGCAGCTACCGCACTCGCTCTCGCCGCTGAAGGTGCGACCGTGTCCTTGGTGGCCCGGCGCAAGGACCGGCTCGATGAGCTGGGACATCGCATCCGCAGCGAAGGGGGGACCGCGATCGTCCTCGAGGCCGACATCACCGAGGAGCAACAGGCGGTCGATTCCGTGGCCCGAACGGTCTCCGAGCTCGGTCGGCTCGACATTCTTGTGAACAACGCCGGCGTCATGTTGCTGGGATCGATCGTCGACGCGCCCGTGAGCGAATGGCAGCGTATGGTCGAGCTCAATGTACTGGGACTCATGTACTGCGCCCATGCGGCGTTGCCGCATCTGTTGCGAGCCGCCGAGGATGGCCCGCGGCAGGTGGCCGACATGGTCAACGTGAGTTCGGTAGCCGGCCGCGTCGTCCGCAACGGAAGCGGTGTCTACAACCTGACCAAGCACGGCGTGGGGGCCTTCAGCGAATCTTTGCGCCAGGAAGTAACACGGCGTCACGTCCGGATCTCGCTGATGGAGCCCGGAGCCACATCGACGGAGTTGATCACGCACAACCGAGCCGAGGTGATCGAAGGATTGCGCGGCCAGTTCAACGCGGCCGAGCCGATGCAAGCGGAGGACATTGCCGACGCCATCGCCTACATCGTGACCCGACCCCGCCATGTCGCCATCAGCGAGATCCTGATCCGCCCGACCGAGCAGGAGCGTTAAGGACGGGAGCCTGCGCCGGACCTGGGACGACCCGTATGCTCGCGACGCGAGTGAAGGAGAGCGGGCATGGCGGAGATCCTGATTGTCGGCGGCGGTGTCGTGGGTTTGGGATTGGGCATGATCCTGGCCCACGATGGCCACACGGTCACCTCGCTCGAACGTGATCCCGCGCCTGCCCCCGGCGCACCCGTCGGGGCCTGGGAGAGCTGGGATCGAAAGGGCGTCACGCAGTTCCGATTGGCCCATTTTTTCCTAGCGCGTTATCGCCAGATCCTCGAAGCGGAGTTGCCGACGGTCGCGGCCGCGATCGAACGCGACGGTGGAATACGCCTCAATCCGCTGCAGGGCATTCCCGATGCGCTGAGGGGCGGCTTCCGGGAAGGGGACGAGCGCTTTACGTTGCTCTCGGGACGCCGAGCCGTCGTCGAGCGCGCCGTGGCATCGGTGGCGGAGGAGACTGCCGGCTTTGACCTCCAGCGGGGCGTGGCCGTTGAAGGGCTGCTGAGTGGACCCGAATCGATACGCGGGGTCCCTCATGTCAGCGGTGTCAGGACCGCGGACGGTCGGGAATTACTTGCCGACCTGGTGCTTGATTGTAGTGGACGTCGCTCTGCCCTTCCGTCGTGGTTGGAAGCGCTGGGAGCCCGGCCGCCTGACGAGCAGGTTGAAGACAGCGGATTCATCTACCTCGGCCGCCATTTCCAATCTCGTGACGGACAGTTGCCGGCTCCACTCGGGCCACTGTTGCAGCCCTACGGATCCATTTCCGTTCTCACTCTGCCCGCGGACAACGGCACATGGTCGGTGACCCTTATCGCCCGTTCGGGTGATCGGGCGCTTCTCGGGATCAGGGATACGGAGCGCTGGGTGCGTGCCGTGCGGTCTCTCCCGACTGTGGCCCATTGGCTGGAAGGTGACCCGATTGAGGACCGGATCGTCACCATGGCCAAAATCGAGGACCGCCACCGCAATTTGCGACCCGGCGGTGTCCCGGTGGCCACGGGAATTCTGGCCGTGGCCGACGCCTGGGCGTGCACGAATCCCTCCGTCGGCAGGGGAGCGTCGATCGGAATGCTCCACGCCCAGACGTTGCGCGACACCCTGCGCCTGACCGGTCCCGATCAACCAGGAGCGCTCTCCGAGGCGTTTGCGATCGCGACCGCCGATACGGTCGAACCTTGGTACCAGGCCACCTTGGCGTTCGACCGGCACCGGCTAGGCGAGATGGCTGCCGCGGCCGAGGGGATGATCTACGAATCAGACGACCCGGCGTATCAGATGTCCGGAGCGCTCGCGGCGGCCAGCTCACGTGACCCTGACGTCTTGCGGGGTTTCCTCGACATCATCGGCGTCCTTGACTTGCCGAACGACGTCATGGCGCGGCCGGGGATTTTCGAAAAGGTGATCGAGTACGGGGCTGATTGGCGTAAGGAAGAGCCGATCGGACCGTCGCGGGAACAGCTCGTCGCCATGGCCAACGCCTGAGTGTTGCTGCAGCACGAACCTGATCAGCGCCAACCGGAAAAGAACGATCGCGATGAGAAGAGAGGACGGCAAATGCGCGCGGAGAGCGGAGGGGCAAGTATCGAGTACGAGGTGACGGGAGAAGGGCGTCCCGTGATCCTCCTCCACGGCTTTCCCGATTCAGGCCGGCTGTGGCGCCACCAGATCGCCCCCCTGGCCGACGCCGGCTTCAGAGTCATTGTTCCGGACATGCGCGGCTACGGCGCCTCGGGCAAGCCGACGGAGGCAGATGCCTACAACATTCTCTACCTGGTGGCCGACGTCGGCGCAGTGCTCGACGAGGTCGGCGTGGAGCGGGCACACGTGGTCGGACACGATTGGGGGGCCGCCGTGGCCTGGGCGCTGGCCGCGGTCGCACCCGATCGGGTGGACCACCTGGTCGCGCTGTCGGTGGGGCACCCCTTGAGCTTTAGGGCCGGCGGCTACGAACAGATGGAGAAATCCTGGTACATGCTTCTGTTTCAGTTCCCGGGCGTCGCGGAGCAATGGCTGTCGAACAACGGTTGGGCCAACTTCCGCGATTGGGCGGGCCATCCCGATGCCGATGCGGTGATTGCCGAACTGGAAGTCAACGCGTCGCTGACGCCCGGGCTCAACTGGTATCGGGCCAACATCCCGCCCGAGTCGTACATTTCGCCGCCGGTCTCCCTCCCCCTGATTCCCGCACCGACCATGGGTATCTGGAGCAGCGGCGACACCGCTCTGACCGAGGGGCAGATGGTCGGTTCGGCCAGCCACGTCTCGGGTCCTTGGCGCTATGAGCGGCTCGAAGGAGCCGGTCACTGGATGCAGCTCGAGGCCCCGGCGGACATCAATCGCCTGCTGCTTGATTTTCTGCCTACGTAGCGGCCAAACCGGGGGTCTGTACGGCGCCGCAGCAGATTCGGTTCGTATACGAAACGGGTTGTCTGCATGCAAACCAAGGCGTACAATCCAAGCGCCGGGCAGTCCTTCGCATCCTTGTGCCCAGGCATTAGGGAGGGGTTCTCGTGAGAATGCTTTTCAGCGCTGACGACCACATCGTCGAGCCTCCGGACGTATGGTCCAAACGAGTGCCGAAGAGGTTCCTCGAGGAGGCCCCCCACGTGATCGAAGAAGGGGGGATGGAGTACTGGATGGTCGAGGGCAAGAGGATGCCCACGGTCGGACTGAATGCAGTGGCGGGAAAGCCCGAGGACGAGTGGACCATGGATCCGGTTCGCTTCAGCGACATGATTCCCGGTTGCTATGACCCCAAGGCTCGAGCGGAGGATATGCGCTCGGAGGGCATTGCAGCCAGCTTGAACTTTCCATCCCTGCCCCGTTTTGGCGGGGCCCTCTTTCCGGACTTCAAGGACAAGGAGCTGGCCGATTACTGCGTGCGAGCGTGGAATGACTTCATGTTCGAAGAGTGGTGTGCGGCGGCACCCGAGATGTTCGTGCCCATGGCGCTCGTCCAGCTGTGGGACGCCAACCTGGCCGCCAAGGAGATTGAGCGCAATATCGAGAGAGGCCTGAGAGCGATCAGCGTGCCCGAGGAAACCAGCATGTTGGGGTTGCCCTCGTATTACACCGACTTTTGGGACCCGATGTGGTCCATCTGCGAAGAAGCCGGGATCGCCGTGTGCATGCATATCGGCTCAAGTGGGTGGCGGGCCTTCACCCCGCCCGAGTCGAATCCCAGCCTGATGGTCGCCCTGGGGTTCGTGCCGACGATCACGCACTCACTGGCCATGATGTACAGCCCCGTCCCACGGAAGTTTCCCAACATCAAGATCGTCTACTCCGAGGGCGGAGTCAACTGGGTGCCCGGCGCATTGGAGCGGGCCGACCGGATGTACAAGCGCCATAAGTACTGGAGCGGCACCGACGATCTCCTCCCCTCGGAGGTGTGCCGAAAGAACATGTGGTTCTGCTTGATCGACGAGCCATATGGCCTCAGGGTTCGTCACGATGTGGGTATCGAGAGGATCCTCTGGGAGTGCGACTATCCCCATTCGAGCTGCATTTGGCCGGGAACCCAGAAGGTGGTCGATGACCTGTTCCACGACGTACCCGACGACGAGACCGAGTTGATCACCCTGCGCAATGCCGAGCGCCTTTTCAACTGGACGTGTGTTCCCAACTCCGCTGACCAGATGGTGAACGGGTAGCCCGAATGTTGGATCTCCTGATCGAGAATGGCCTGGTGGTCGACGGCACGGGTGCGGATCCGGTCCGGGCCAACATCGGGGTCGAGGGGGATCGCATCGTCGCGGTTGGTGAAGTGGATGGGCCGGCCGCCAGAACCTTGGATGCCGATGGGTTGGTGGTCAGCCCGGGTTTCGTCGATCCTCATACGCACTACGACGCCCAATTGTTCTGGGATCCGTTAGCGACGCCTTCGGTGTGGCACGGGGTCACCTCGGTGATCGGGGGGAACTGCGGATTCACCCTGGCCCCCCTGAAGGACCGTGACGTGGACTACACGCGCCGGATGATGGCCCAGGTTGAAGGCATGCCCCTGGCGGCGCTCGAGCAGGGGGTGCCCTGGAGTTGGGAGAGCTTCGGCGAGTACCTCGACGCCTTGGACGGTCATGTCGCCATCAATGCAGGTTTCATGGTCGGCCACTCGGCCCTGCGCCGCTATGTCATGGGCCAGGACTGCGAGCGGGAGTCATCTCCCGAAGAGGTCGGCCTGATAGCCGATCTGCTTCACCAGTCTCTTGTGGCCGGCGGTCTGGGTCTTTCGACCTCGCGCTCTCCGACGCACATCGATGGGGAGGGTCAGCCGGTTCCGAGCCGGTGGGCTTCCGAAGATGAGGTCCTTGCCTTGTGCGACGTGGTGGGCCTGCAGGAGGGAACCTCGCTGGAGTTGATTACCGAGGGCTGTATCCGTCTCTTCGGCGCCGAAGAGACGGAGTTCTTGGCCGAAATGAGCCGCCGTGCCAACCGGCCCATCAACTGGAACGTCCTGGCGGTGAGCGCAGGCGACCCCGAGCGAGCCGAACACCAACTCGGGCCCTCGCGGCGGGCGCGGGAGGTGGGTGGCCGCATTGTGGCGTTGACCATGCCCACCTTCGCTGATCAGAATATGAGCTTCCTCACCTATTGCGCCATGTGGCTCCTTCCGGGCTGGAGAGATGTGTTGAGTCTGGAGGTGCCCGAGCGCATCGCACAACTGAAGGACCCAGCGGTACGGGCGCGCATGCTCGAGCAATCCCAGGGAGCCATGCTGGCCCGCATGGCCGATTTCTCCACCTACATGATCGGCGATGTCTTCTCCGCCGGCAATGAGCAGTACCGCAATCGAATCGTTGGTGAGATCGCGGCCGAGCAGGGCAAGGACCCTTTCACCACCATTGTCGACATCGCGGCGGCTGACGACCTGCAAACGGTGCTGTGGCCGTTACCGACGACCGATACCGACGCGGACTGGAAGGTCCGCCAAGAACTCTGGGAACACCCCGACGTTCTCCTGGGCGGTTCCGATGCCGGTGCCCATCTCGATCGAATGCTCGGATCGTCGTATCCCACTCGCTTCCTCGCCGATTCTCTTCGCGGCCGTCGTCTGGTCACCTTGCAACGTGCCGTCCAGCTGATGACGGACCAACCGGCCCGGCTCTTCGGGCTGACCGACCGCGGTCGGGTCGTTGCGGGCTACAAGGCGGACCTCGTACTCTTCGACCCCGATACGGTCGACTCAGGACCGACCCGCACTGCCTTCGATCTTCCCGGAGAGAGCAAGCGGCTGCTGGCCGACCCCGTCGGCGTCACCTCCGTGTTCGTCAACGGAGCCGAAGTCTTCGCCGACGGCGCACCTACCGGCAACACGCCGGGAGTGATCCTCCGGTCCGGTCGGAACACCTCGGGCACGCAGGTTCGTAGCGGCTGATGGCATATCCAATGGCAAATGCAGGAGGAACACGATGACGATGATGGCCCGGAAGCATCGCTCGGTCTTCTTCGACGTGCGGCGCAGTTCAGAAGACGAAGAGATAGCACCGCTCGATCCGGACCCCACCGGGGGCAGCCGGTCACCCGAAGGGTCTGCCTACTTCGCCGGACGGGCGGAGCGCAGGATCATGGTTTCCAATCCGGACTCCGACGGGCTGAGCCTGACCGTCTTCAGGTTCAAGCCGGGAACGTTGCTTCCCACCCACCGCCATGACGTGGACTACATCGAGTTCATCCTCGAGGGAGAAGTGCACCACGGCAACCAGGTGCTCAAAGCCGGTGAAGGTGTCTACCGCAGCGCGGGTTCTCCGTACTCCTTCTGGACCGGGCCCGAGGGTGCAACGATCGCAGATTTCCGCGGCCACACCTTTTACACCACCGAGTACGTGGATCCACCGGAGAAGTGGCCAGACCATAAGTTGCCTCTCGCTCCGAGTTAAGCTCGTTCGAGTTCCTGCGCCGCTGGTCCAAATGAACGATTTCGGCGTTTGCACCACCACACACCGCACCACCAGAAACGCAACACAACACACCACACCACACCACTGAGCAACACAAACAGAACAGGGGGGACTACATGCGACGTGCGCTCTGCATGGCTGTAGTGATGCTTTCGCTGGCCGGCACCATGGTCGGCCTTTCGAGCGGTGGCGCATCGGCTGCCGGCACCAAGGCTCCGATCATCATCGGGTACATCACCGACGAAACGGGTGCATCTTCAGCCACCTATGCCGACGGCCAGTACGGGGCCCAGGCCCGGTTCGACGCCCAGAACGCCATCGGCGGGATAGATGGCCACAAGATCGAACTCGATGTCGAGGACGACCAATCCACCGTTTCGGGCAACGAGACGGCGGCTCAGACGCTGGTCGAGGACAAGGGCGCCTTCGCGGTCATCGACGAATCGACGGTGGCCAGCGGCGGGGCGCCGTATTTGAGCAAGGCAAGAATACCCGTCGTTGGTGATGACGAGGATGGGCCCGAGTGGGGCCAACCGCAGAACAGCAACATGTTCAGCGTGGTCGGAACCCTCTTTACGCCGTACAACGGCAAGATCTACAGCTACAGCAGCGATGAGTTGAAGGCACTCGGGGTGACCAAGCTGGCCCAGCTGGTCTACAACGTTCCTTCGGCCATAGATTCGGCCAACGAGATTTTCGCCCAAGCCAAGAAGCAGGGCATCAGCGATTGTCTGGACGAGGTGATTCCAGCTGGAAGCTCCAACTTCACCACCTTTGCCCTCCAAATGAAGAAGGACGGTTGTAACGGGCTCGAGGTGCTGAGCGTCCTTTCGAGCTGTATCGCCGTGCAAACCGCCATTCAGCAGGCCGGCCTCAAAATCGCCGACCTTTGTGCCACCGGCTACGACCAGGCGGTACTCACGCAGCCGGCCGCCCTGGCCGCCATGCAGGGCACCTATGCCACGCCGATCCTCAATGTCTTGGGCAACGACGTCACCAAGCCGGTCAAGACCTATCTCAGCCAGATGAAGAAGTACACGCCGTGGGCCGGAGGCATCCCGACGATTGACATGGACTTCGCCTACGAGTCGGCTGACCTCATCATCCAGGGGCTCGAACACACCGGGGTGGCGTCTCCCTCACGGGCCAAGTTCATCTCCTACCTGCGCACGGTCACCAACTGGACGGCGGGCGGACTGATCGCGCCCCCGGGCACCAACTTCAACCACTTTGGCACCCTGGCCTCCTTGCCGAAGACGTCATGCTCGCAGGTCGTCGAGGTCAAGGGCAAGGCATTCGTCCCGGCCCTCGGTGGCAAGCTGATCTGCGGCACCTTGATCGGCACCCCTGAAACCGGATAGTTAACCCATCCGTCCGTCCCTCCGTCAAAGCGGGGGCTGGTGGGCTGATCCTGCACTACGTGGTAACCGTGAACTGAGCTGACAGGGAGGAAGTATGTGGGATTACCTGATCAGGGGTGGACTCGTTGTCGACGGGACCAGCGCACCTGGGCGAATCGCCGATGTCGGCATCCGAGGTGGGCGAATCGTCGAGATCGGAGACCTCACTACAAGCGTGGCTGACAAGGTCCTCGATGCGACGGGCCTGGTGGTGGCCCCCGGATTCATCGATCTTCATACGCACTATGACGCCCAGCTCAATTGGGACGGTTATGCGACACCGTCCTCGCTGCACGGGGTGACCACGGTGTTCGGGGGCAACTGCGGATTCACCCTGGCACCGCTGAGGTCACGGGATGCCGACTACACCCGCCGGATGATGTCCCAAGTCGAAGGGATGCCGCTGGCGGCGCTCGAGAACGGAATTGACTGGAAGTGGGAGACTTTCCGTGAGTTTCTCGACGGCTTCGAAGGGCGAATCGGCGTGAACGCCGGATTTCTCGTTGGCCACTGCGCACTACGTCGCTACGTGCTGGGGGAGGAGTCCCTCGAACGGGAATCTACCGACGAAGAAGTGAAGGCGATCGTTGCGCTTCTCCACGAGTCATTGGAGGCGGGAGGTCTTGGGCTCTCCACCACACGCTCGAGGACACATCCCGACCACAACGGCCAGCCTGTGCCGAGTCGGCAAGCATCGGAGGAAGAGTTACTGACGTTGTGTAGAGCCGTTGGTGAGCACCCCGGCACGACCCTTGAAGCCATTTTTTCCGGGTGCGTGACCAGTTTCAGTGACGAAGAAACTGAGTTACTCGTGCAGATGAGCGTGCAGGCGCAGCGTCCCTTGAACTGGAACGCGCTGGGCGTCAAGGGTGATGCGGACGAGGAGCGAATTCGAGCACCAAATGCGTCCCTCGTCGTGGGCTCGTGAGCTTGGGGGTCGGGTCGTCGCGCTCAGCATGCCTGTGCACATGGACATGAACTTGAGTATGGCAACCTATTGCGCGATTTGGCTGATTCCGGGGTGGAGAGAAGTCATGCTGCTTCCTCCCGCTGAGAAGACCGTCAAACTTCGAGACCCCCAGTTCCGCGCGGGAGATGGTTGCAGGCGCGCAGGGGTCGGGGTTCGAGCGGTTGGCAGACTTCGGTATGTATCGGATCGGTGACACGGTTGCACCCGAGAATAAAAAGTATGAAGGCCGGCGGGTAGACGACATCGCTCGGGAGAGGGGTGTTGATCCCTGGGATGCGCTCGTGGATATCGAGGTGGCGGACGAGTACAGAACCGTCTTGTGGCCCGTCCCAATGGCCGATACCACCGAGGATTGGAAGCGGCGAAGCGAGCTGTGGGAGCACGACGACGTCGTGCTGGGCGGATCTGACGCCGGGGCTCACCTTGATCGGATGCTGGGCTCCCCCTATCCCACCCGCTTTCTGGCCGATGCCATGCACGGCCGAAAGCTCATCTCGTTGGAGCGAGCGGTGCACTTGATGACTGACGTGCCCGCCCGCCTCTATGGCCTCAAGGATCGAGGACGTCTCACGCCAGGAGCGCTGGCTGATGTGGTGGTCTTCGACCCTGAGACGGTGAGTAGTGGTCCAGCTCGACGTGTCTACGATCTTCCTGGCCAGAGCCTTCGGCTTACCGCTCCATCTACGGGAATACGAAACGTTTTGGTGAACGGGGTAGAGACCATCGTTGATGGTGAGCCCACCGGTGCGCTTCCCGGCACTGTCCTTCGCTCAGGGCGTGATACGGAGACCGTAGCGCTGGGCTGAGGAGAAATCAGATGGAACATCAGCAGAAGAACCCGTCCCTAAAGGGTCCGGCTGAACTCTTCACCGGCGATGTCTGGGTCGACTCAATTACGAGGGGCCACGCACCGTCGCGCCTCAGCGTCGGCTCCGTGCACTTTGCGCCCGGGGCACGTACCGCCTGGCATTCTCACGACGGCGGCCAAACGCTCGACGTAACCGAAGGGCGCGGACTCGTACAGCCCCGAGGGGAGCGGGCGATGGAAATTCGCCCCGGTGACGTGATCTTTGCCCCAGATGGCGAAGAGCACTGGCATGGGGCTACGCCCGAACATTTCATGACCCATATCTCGATCACCGAAGGTGAGGCGCATTTTGGCGTCCACGTCACCGAGGCCGAGTACAACGGCCAGCAGTAGGCGGACGACCGAGGCAGCCGAAGGCTTTATCTCCTCGATGACTCGTCTGGCGTCGGTACGTCCAGGTCGACATTCAGGAACTCGACCAGACCGGCAATTCCAAAGACCCTCTGGACAAGAGCGCGAGCACCGCTGAGCGAGAGGCGTCGTCCCTGTTTTTCCGACTTCTGTTGGGCTGCCACGAGCACGGCCAGCCCCGAACTATCGATGAACGAGAGAGCGGAAATCTCGACGTTGACTTCGCCTGCTCCATTGCGCTCCGCCTCATCGAGCTCACGACTCAATGCGCCCGCCGATGCCACGTCCAGTTCTCCGCTCAGCACAATCACCGAGTGGCCATCGTGCAGCCGATTTGTCGCCGAGAATGCCCCTGCGTCGCCGTTACTTGTCATCGTCCCTCTCCCGTCCCGCTCGTGGGGCGAGCATCGCTCCTTCCCGTCTCGCCCTCCCGTCGCCCTCTCATTTGAGGCGCACGCTCAATGTATCCGAGGCAATGGGGGGATGCCTCTATATCCCTGGCTGGGGAAAAGGGAGACCCATCTTGGGGGTTTTCCACACTTGAGATTGGGTAGTCCTGTAGGAAATGACTATGAAAGGGGAGAGTGATGACGGTCATTCCGACTGACGACATCACCGCTTTGATCGAGCAAGATCACGAAGCCATTAAGGAAAGACTGTGGGAGCTCGAAAGTGCGGATTCGAGTACCCGGGCCGCCCTCTTCCACGAGTTGATGACGGAACTCACCCGTCATGAAGTGGCAGAGGAGACGGTCCTCTACCCCGCCATCCGGAGCGAGCCCGGCGGAGACGAAGTGGCGGATGCCCGCCTTAGAGAAGAATCCGAAGCAGAGCGTCTCTTAGCGCACATGATGCAACTGGATTGCGGCACGGAGGAGTTCATGGGCGCGGTGAGAGACCTTCGCGCCGCGGTGCTGTCTCATGCCGCCAGCGAGGAGGCCCAAGTCTTCCCCTTGCTACGGGCGAACGATGAGGGTGCATACCTTTCATTCCTGGGTCAGAAGTTCAGAGGCGAGAAGCTGGCTGCTCCCACCTACCCTCACCCGCATTTGCCTCATTCGGCAATAGGTAACCGGCTTTTCGGTCCGCTCGCTTCCTTTGTGGATCGCATGCGAGTTCCAGGCTGAAGGAAAAACGTGTACCGCGTTTCGGCTACGGGGTACGGGTCGACACTTCTTCTGGCGGTAACTGGCGGTGGACCAGTGCCGCTCACCAAATGGAGGTAACCGTCATCGCGTAGGCTGCGGACCATGGCCGGGATCGACCTTACGCCGCTCATTCGGTCGACCTTGGCGCAGCCGGAAGCGGTCACTGCCGCCATCGAGAGTGTCGGGGCGACTCTCGGTGTTTCGGACGTTGTGGTTTACCTGATCGACTTCGGCCAGACCGTCCTCGAACCGCTGGGCGACCATGCGGCGCATGCCGAGTTACCTCACGCCGAGGAAGTCGCATCGACGATGGCTGGGCGAGCCTTCCTCACCCAAACGCTGGTCAGGGCCCAACGCTCCGACGGGATCCGTTTGTGGGTTCCTATCTTGGAGGGGTCGGACCGAAGCGGTGTGCTGGCGGTCACACTCCCTGACGAGGACCCGGAGCGAATCAGGGAATGTGAGGCACTGGGAATCCTGGCCGGATACCTCCTCACCGTGAACGGCCGGGTGAGCGATCTCTTCAATCTCCATCGTCGACGCAAGGCCATGAGTCTTGCCGCCAGCCTGCAGTGGGATCTGCTTCCCCCTCTGGTATTCAGGTCGCCTCCCGTGACAGTGGCTGGAATTCTGGAGCCCGCCTACGAGGTGGGAGGCGACTGCTTCGACTATTCGATTAACTGGCCCGTGCTCGATTTTGCCCTTATGGATTCGATGGGGCATGGTTTGAGCTCCGCCATCCTGGCCAGTCTTGCTTTGGGCTGCTACCGCCACGATCGTCGTCACGGGATGCCTCTCATCTCGATGCATCAACAGCTCGAGACCACCGTCATGGATCACTATGGCGGCAGGGAGTTCGTCACCGGGCAGCTGGCTCAGCTCAACGTCGAGACAGGTCTCCTCCAGTGGACCAACGCCGGTCACCCGTTGCCGTTGCATATCCGGGGTGGAAAGGTCATCGGAGATCTCGAATGTCCGCCGACGCTTCCGTGGGGGCTCGGAGCAAAGTCCCAACCCACCATGGCCGAGGTTCAACTAGAACCCGGCGATGCCGTGCTCTTCTACACCGATGGGGCGATTGAAGGAAAGGCGAGCAGTGGTGGCGGCTTCGGGATCGAAGGGCTCGTTGACATCGTTGGCCAAACTGCGTCCGATCAAATTGTGGCAGAGGAGGTCGTACGGCGCATCGGTCGTGCCGTCCTCGCGCACCATGGCGAGCGCCTCGACGACGATGCAACCCTCGTCCTGGTCCAATGGCAGTCCAGTCCACCGTCAGATATTTCCACCCAGAGGGTTGACATCTCGTCGACAGGGTAAGGATCATTCATGGTGACAGAGTCGTTCTCACCTTCTCCCTCGCAAGTGAGTGCGGCCCGGCACTTCGCGCAGGCTCAGGCGAAAACGCTCGGATGCGACTCTTCTGACATTGGCCTCATCGTGAGCGAACTCGCGACGAACGCGTGTATTCATGCCGGAAGCCAATTCACCGTTTCTCTGCATCGCCAGGGTTCAGACGTGCTGGTCGAGGTTGGTGACCAGAATCCCACGCCCGTGGTGCCCCAGCCGCTCTCCAATGGTGTGTCCGGGCGAGGACTGCACATCGTCGCGGCAATCGCGGCCGATTGGGGCGTCGCAACGGGAGATCGCGGCAAATGCGTGTGGGCTGTTTTGCCCTGTCGCTAGACCCCGCGGTTTCGAACGGTGGCACGCGGGTACCACGATGTCATGACAATCCCCACGACACCTGAGCCCGAGCCTTCTCCCTCCGAACCGGTCCCGCAGCCACAGCAACGCGCCCCCCTCGCACGTCCCCAAAAATTGGTTCTTTAAAAGAAATGTTCCTTTGAATTGTCGCGGGTAAGGTTCATACTGGTTGCAGCAGCCCGTTGCAGGAACGGCGCCTCGCCAAGATGTTCGCAATCTTCAAAGAGGTGAAACGATGACCACGCGCGTGTCCGCAGATGCGTTGGAGATCGAGTTGTCGGAGTCCGACGGGGGGACTGTCATTAGGTTGCGCGGCGAGCTCGACGCATCCAGCTGCCCCCGATTGTTCGAACAGTTCGCGCAGCTGTCACGTCGCGGTGTCAGCCATCTGGAGCTGGACCTCACCAATTTGGTCTTCATGGATTCAAGCGGACTTTCGGTTGTGGTCGCCGAACACAAGCGGGCCAGGGCCGCCGGGGGAGGGCTGCTGATCTTGTATCCCAATCGCCGGGTCATACGCCTGTTCCAGCTGAGCGGGCTTATGTCGTATCTCGTCGTTCATCCCCGGATGTCGGTCTGAGGAATCGCTTGAGGCGAACTCTCTTCCCGGGGTATCCCGTCGACATCTGAGACTACGCCGTACCCTGTCACCGAAAGCCTGGAAGGCCGGGATGAGAGGCAGATGCGCGCTCGATCGATCAATCGCTGCAAGAAGCGGACTCAGTTCGGGGGCAAATCGGGTAGTCATCAACCACGGCCCCAGACCGGCGGGGCTCCGAGCCCGGAGAATGGAAATATTCGATGACGACCGCCGGGCCTCTTGCGCCGAGCTCTACGTACCGGCTTCAGATCTCCGAGCACTTCACGCTCCTCGACGCGGTTCCTGTCGTCGAATATTTGGGCAGACTGGGTGTGGGGGCTGTCTACCTATCGCCACTCCTTCGTGCTTCCCGGGGCTCCACGCACGGTTATGACGTGGTGGATCACGCCCTGGTCGACCCCGCAAGGGGGGGAAGGGTGGGACTGCAGGAATTGGCCCAAGCATCCCAGCGGGCCGGGATCGCTGTCGTCGTCGACATCGTTCCCAATCACATGGGAGTGGCCGACCCGACCCAGAACAGGGCATGGTGGGAGCTGCTGCGGAGCGGGCCCGCGGGGGACTTCGGAACCTGGTTCGACGTTGACTGGGCCGGGGGCGACGGCCGGGTTCTGATCCCCGTGCTGGCGGACGATTTCGAGGCGGAACGGGACCTTACGATCGAAGGCGTCGAACTTCACTATGGCGACCACCGGTATCCAATAGCCCCCGAGACATGGCATCAGGACGATGCGCCTTCCTCCGTGCACCTCCGGCAGCACTACCGGCTCATCGATTCACGGCTCGGCGATAGCGAGCTGAACTACCGCCGTTTCTTCGCCATTTCCGATCTCGCGGGGCTACGGGTGGAGGACGCTGAGGTCTACGAAACCAGTCACCGCGAGATCCTCCGCTGGATTACCGACTACGGCGTACGTGGCCTCCGCATTGACCACCCCGACGGACTCGCGGCTCCGGGTCAATACCTGGAACGATTGGCGACGTCGGCCCCGGATGCCTGGATCGTCGTGGAGAAAATCACACAGCGCGATGAAGAGCTGCCGTCAGAATGGCCGGTAGCCGGTATGACGGGCTATGACGCTCTCGGTCAGGTCAATGCGCTCTTGATCGATCCGGGAGCCGAGGGCCCGCTCGATGACCTGTATGTCGAGGTGACCGGAGACACACGCACGTGGCCCGAGCACGTCCGCCATGGCAAACATCAGGCAGCCACCGTTCTCCTCGCGGCGGAGTTTCGACGATTGGCTCGCCTCGCCGTCGAAATCGAGAAGGCTGAGGAGGCCCTCATCGAACTGGCCGTGGCCCTGCCCGTCTATCGAACCTACCTGCCCCTGGGGGAGGACCATTTGCAGCAGGCCGTGGCGACCGCCCTCAGGACGCGGCCAGAATTGACCCAGGCGATTGAGGCTGTGCACGCCCGGCTGTTGAATCCCGCCGACGACCTGTGCATCCTGTTCCAACAAATCACCGGCGCCGTCATGGCAAAAGGGGTGGAGGACACCGCCTTCTACCGTTACACACGGTTCATCGCGCTCAACGAAGTAGGCGCGAGCCCGGGGAACTTCGGCCTGAGCGTGGCCGACTTCCACTCGGCGCAACATTGGCGCATGCAGCGCGCTCCTCTGGGAATGACGACGTTGTCCACCCATGACACGAAACGAGGGGAAGACCTACGGGCGCGCCTGGCGGTGCTGGTCGAGGTGCCGGACGAGTGGGCGGCGACCGTACGTCAGCTGCAACAACTCGCCCCGATTCCCAACGCCGCGTTCGGCTATCTCCTCTGGCAATCCATGGCCGCCACGGGATTGATCGAGCGCGAGCGCGTCCATGCTTTCGCCGAGAAGGCAATCCGCGAGGCCTCCGAAGAGACCAGTTGGGCCGATCCCAACGAAGAGTTCGAGCGAGCGGTCCATGTGGCAGTCGACGCGGCGTACGACCGACCCGAGGTGCGGCGCGTGATCGAACCATTTTCCCAGCGCATCCTCTCGCATGGTTGGTCGAACTCACTCCTACAAAAGCTTGTCCACCTGACCATGCCCGGTGTGCCCGACGTGTACGAAGGAAGCGAGACCTTCGAAGGCTCACTGGTCGATCCGGACAACCGGCGTCCGGTGGACTTTCGTCTGCAGTTCTCCATGTTGGACGCGCTGGAAAAGGCGGAGTCAGGGCCTTCCACGTTCGACTCTCCCTCAGCGAAACTATGGGTGACCCGCCAGGCATTGCACGCCCGCCGCGATCGCCCCGAACTGTTCACTGGCTACCAGCCCCTCGTACTAGAAGGCCCGCAGTACGACCACCTGCTCGCGTTCGACCGCGGAGGCGCCATCACCTTGGCCACTCGTCTCCCGGTCGGGCTGCAGCGTCTCGGCGGATGGGGAGCAACGAAGCTATCGCTCCCCAAGGGCGAGTATAGGGACGTGTTGACGGGCAGCCGCTACGACGGGGCTGTCAGCTTGACCCGATTGTTCCATCAGTACCCCGTGGCGCTGTTGCTCTTGGAGGTGCCCGACGATCGACGACCGACCGTTTAGGGCACCAGGACGATCTTGCCGCGGGTGTGGCGCTTTTCCAGTTCGGCATAGGCCTCACCGACCTTTTCCAGCGGGTAGGCGGCGGCAATGGGAATCTCGACCTGCCCTGATGCGACCAACTTGGCCACAGCGGAGAGTATCTCTGTGGTAGAGCCGTCACCGCTCCCTTGTGCCTTCGTGCCGAGCTCGTTCGCCTTTTCGAAGGAGATGATGGTCTCGATGCGATTTCTGGTGACGCCAAGGTCGACGGCCAGCTGCACGTAACCGGGTCCGAAGAGATCGATGAAGGCGTCGATCCCATTGGGGGCTGCGGCCTTGAGACGCTCGGCCAATCCGTCGCCGTACGCCACGGGGATAACGCCGTGCTCGATGAGCCACTCATGATGCGACGTGGACGCGATACCGATGACGGTTGCGCCCTTGGCCCGCAGAAGCTGCACCACGACGGTGCCCACTCCGCCAGCTGCCGCCGACACCGCCACCGTGTCGCCAGGAGAGACTTCGACCGCCCGCACCGCGACGAATCCTGTGCAACCGACGACATAGAGTGATCCCGCAACCTCCCAACTCAGCTCCGGCGGCTTTGCGATGAGCTGGGCCACGGGCACGGCGACATACTCGGCATGGCTGGAACGACGCTCAGACCATCCCAGTACCTCATCACCCACTGCGAACTCCGTCACTCCGTCGCCTACCGCATGGACGACGCCGGCGAGGTCGCTTCCCTCGCCTGAGGGGAAGGTGGCCGGGAAACGCGCCTCCAGCGCGCCCTCACGGATCGCCGCTTCACCCGGATTCAGTCCCGCCGCCCTTACTGCCACCACGGCCTCGCCCCGGGAGGCGTCAGGGATGTCGACATCGGCGATGTACAGGACATCCCGACCTCCATAGTGATCGAAACGAACGGCTCTGGCCACGCTTCCTCCTCTCACTGCCACTGAGCTAGGGACAACGTCAGTCCGGATCCATAGATTCCCCACCGGGCCCGGCAAGTTCGATATCGACGACGTGCTCACGAGGCAGGCGGAGCACTGGTTGCGGGAGATTTCCCGAACTCCAAAAGGTCACCCAGTGCTCCGCGGTGAAATAATTGGCAGCCTCAATCTCCATCGTCGAGCGGGCTTCCGGCTTCTGGATGGTCACGCGGAACACAGCCACACTGAGACGCTAGCCGTGAGCAGTTTTGATCGATCCGCGGGGGCAAGGCAATCCCCTTATTGACGCGCAAAGAGCCGAGTCCAATGGACTCAGCTCTTGCGACCGGAGACTTACCGTGGTCCCTGGCAGCGTTCATATACCCCACTCTGCATGCCTCTATCAGAGAACTTGTCTGGCGGGGCGCCCGTACGACATCGCTGAATTCCCGCAGCTCCTCCGCAATGCTTCCATGCAGCCTTCTCAAAGTGGCCATCTTCTGTCCACTTTGGCCGCCACGTTGCTGGCCAAGTTGCTGGCCAAGTTGCTGGCCAAGTTGCTGACCAAGTTGCTGGCCAAGTTGCTGGCCATTGCCATCCTGGGGCGCCTGACCTGGGGGGCGAGCGGCCACCAAGGTTCTGGACGGTGAGCCGCTCAGCCTCGACCCATAGGGGCCTGGCTTCAGAGTGCGGCTGCTGGCTCCACGATTTGGGTGACCAACGTGTCGAGCCGGGAGCGGGGGTCGGGACCGAGGTTCGGTTCGAAAAGAATGACCTGATCGGCGCCGGCGTCCCGGTACCGCCGCACGTCCTCGATGTCGACGGCCGCAAGGAAGGCGCAGACACTCACCACGATCTCGGCCCGGTTGCGCCCGCGGTCAGCCAGCATCCCTTCGAGGATGGGTAGGCGCGCCTCAAGGTCGGTGGGTGTGATCTTGAACGGGTACCACCCCTGGGCGTAACGCGCCACGCGCCGCAGTGCGGCGGCCGAGGTGCCCCCGATGTGTACCGGCACGTGCGGGTGTTGCACTGGTTTGGGGTATTGACGCGAAGGGGGGAGTCGGTAGGTCTCGTCCTCATAATGGGACAACTCGTCGGTCCACAATGTTTCCATGACCGCGAGGTTCCGGTCGGTGATCGGGCCTCTTTGGTCGAAGGGGACTCCGACGGCGTCGAACTCCTCTTTGACCCACCCCACGCCTACACCGAGGTCCAATCGACCGCCCGAGAGCACGTCGATGGTGGCGGCCTCCTTTGCGAGGAACACAGGGTTACGCAGCGGAAGCACGCATATTCCCGTGCCCAGGCGGATGCGCTGGGTGCTCGCAGCGACGAAGGTCACGCACGTCAAGGGGTCGAGCATGGGTGACGTGCCCGGGGCGAGGACACGCCGCCCCGTAAACGGCGACACCGAGTCGATCTCGTCAAAGAGAATGACGTGCTCGGGGAACCAAAGGGAATGGAAGCCCCGCTCTTCTACCGCGGCACCGAGTGCGCGCAGCCCTGCTGCATCGTTGAACCCGCCGCCGGGAAATAATCCGATATCCACTATCACCCCTCCTGAGGACAAGAAGCCGGTGGATTAAACCACCGACGGGTTAGCTCCCGTACGCCACGATCCCGCGCAGGTTCCGTCCAGCCCGCATATCCTCGAAGCCCTCGTTGATTTCATCGAGGGCGTAGCGCCGCGTGATCAGCTCGTCAAGCTTCAACTGACCCCGACGGTAGAGCTCGAGCAGTGCCGGAATGTCCTTGGAAGGGTTGGATGCGCCGAAGAGAGCGCCTTGCAGCCGCTTCTGAAACAGCACCATGTGGCGGATTGAGATCGGGATGCTCACGTCGTCGGCCATCCGCGGCAGTCCGGTCATGACGCATGTCCCCGCCTTCCTGATGGATTCGACCCCCTGGGCGATGTGCTCGCCCGTGGTGATGCCTACGCAGACGATGCAAGAGTCGGCGCCCTGTCCGTTCGTGAAGCCGCGGGCGATTTCCGTGGCCTCTTCCATCGTTGCCACAGCGTGTGTCGCACCCAGGCTGAGAGACTCCCGTAGCTTCATCGGAACCGGGTCGACAGCGATCACTACCGAGGCGCCCGCGAGCGAAGCTCCCTGCACGGCATTGATGCCGATTCCGCCAATGCCCATGACGATGACCACGTCCCCGGCCGTGACGTCGGCTGATCGGACCGCGGAACCCCAACCGGTCGCGACGCCACAACTCGTCAGACATGCTGCTTCCAAAGAGATGTCCTTGTCCACCTTGATGGCCGACTGTGTCGCAACCGTTGACCACTCGCTGAAGGTGGCTACCCCTGCCCCTTGTCCAACGGGTTTGCCGTCGAGCGACATGCGTCGGGTGCCGTCCTCCCTGATGCCGGCCAAAATGCGGGAGCCGTTGTCGCACAGGTTCTGCATTCCCGAGGCACACCAGCGGCAAAACCCGCACGCGGGCAGAAACGAGAGCACAGCGTGGTCGCCCACCTCCCACCCCGGAGTGTGCGGACCTACCTCCTCGACGATCCCCGCACCCTCGTGGCCCCCGGCGATCGGTAGGGCTTCGGGAGGTATCGGCAGGTCCCCGGTCACCATGTGATCGTCGGAATGGCACAGTCCGGCGCCGACCATCCTGATCAGAAGCTCTCCCTGTCGGGGCGGCTCGAGCTCGAGCTCGGTAATCTCCCACTTTCCGGGTGCATTGAAAAGAACGGCTGCTTTGGTGCGCATGTTCGAGGCCTCCTTGCGGGCTACTGCGCAGCCCATGAACGATCGACGGCGCCCGGTTTCGTACAGGACCCCATGTCGGGCGAGCCTGGCAGGCTTCGATACCGGTGTCAACATCGTGCGCCCAGTGACGTCTACGTCGCCACAAGCAGCAGAAACGACCGGTCGGCCACCTCGAGCACACTGCCATCCTGCACCGTGGGGGCTTCCGATGGCTCCACACTACTCAGAACGATCTGCCAGCCGGTGTGTCCCGGCGGAAGGGTAAAGGTCACCGGTTCGTAGTGCGCGTTGAGCAAGACCAAGAATCGTTCGCTGTCCGTATCGCCTTCGGCATCTTCGATCTGCCGGCCGTCAAGCGAGATCGCCAACGTCTTGGCGGAGGGATCTTGCCAATCCGCTTCCACCATTTGCTTCCCGTCGGCTCGATAGAGGACCATCTGCGCCGGGGCGCCACCGGGGCCGCGCAGGTATTCGCGTGGGCGCAAAGCTGGATGCTCGCGGCGCAGTGCCAATGCAGTGCGGGTGAACTCCCGGAGATGTTCATCCGCATGCGCCCAGTCATACCAGGAGATCTCGGTGTCCTGGCAGTACGCATTGTTGTTCCCTCCTTGGGTGCGACCCATTTCGTCGCCGCCCAGGAGCATCGGAATTCCGGCGGACAGCAGTAGCGTTCCTATGAGGTTGCGCCGCTGACGATCACGAAGCTTCGTAATCGAGGGGTCGTCGGTCGGACCTTCGGCCCCGCAATTCCACGAGCGGTTGTTGCTCTCGCCATCGTTATTGTCTTCGCCGTTGGCTTGGTTGTGCTTCTCGTTGTACGCGGTGAGGTCGGCCAGCGTGAACCCATCGTGCGCCGTCACGAAGTTGACGCTCGCCGTGGGGACCCGGCGATCGGAGGAGTAAATATCGCCACTCCCGGTCACCCGCAGAGCGAACTCGCCCAGCAGACCTTCCTCACCTCGCCAGAAATCGCGCACCTGGTCGCGATACTTCCCGTTCCACTCTGACCAGCGGGCAGGGAATCCCCCCACCATGTAGCCCGCAATGTCCCACGGCTCGGCGATGAGCTTCACCGGGGCGAGGACGGGGTCTTGATGCACCAGGTCCAAGAACGCGCTATGGATGTCCTCGTTGCCCGTTTGCCGAGTCAACGTTGTGGCCAGATCGAAGCGGAACCCGTCGACGTGCATGTCGGTCACCCAATACCGCAGCGAGTCCATGATGAGCCGGAGGGCGGCGGGATGGCCGACATTGACACTGTTCCCCGTGCCCGTGGTGTCGAAGTAAGACGCCCGCTCGCCGTCAACGAGTCGGTAATACGCGGGGTTGTCGATGCCCTTGAGGGACAACGTCGGTCCCAGGTGATCGCCTTCGGCGGTGTGGTTGTAGACGACGTCAAGGATGACCTCGAGACCTGCTCCATGAAGTGCCTTCACCATGGATTTGAACTCGTTGACCTGTTGGCCTGCCGTTCCCGCCGAACTGTACGCCCCGTGAGGGGCTAAGAATCCGATGCTGTCGTACCCCCAGTAGTTCGTGAGGCCTAAATCGAGCAAGCGTGCATCGTGTACGAAGTGATGGACAGGCAGGAGTTCGACTGCCGTGACGCCGAGATCCGATAGGTATCCCGTTATCGCCGGATGGGCGAGTCCGGCGTACGTGCCACGGATCTCCTCAGGGACATCGGGGTGGCGCTGAGTAATTCCCTTTACATGGGTTTCGTAGACCACGCTTTCTTCGAGGGGAATGTGAAGCCGCGCGTCGCCCTCCCAATCGAAGGATCGCTCGGTCACCACGCACTTGGGCATGGCCGGCGCCGAATCGAGGTCATTGAGGGTGTCGGGTTGGTCCTGGTCGTGCCCGAAGACCGCTTGGCCCCAGGCGACATCGCCGTCGATGGCCGTGGCGTGGGGGTCGATGAGGAGCTTGGCCGGATTGCACCGCAATCCGTTGGCAGGATCCCAAGGGCCGTGCACCCGTAGCCCGTAGCGTTGCCCCGGCCGGACGTTTGGCAGGAGACCATGCCAGATGTGTGCTGTTCGCTCCGGCAATGCGATGCGTTCTTCCGTTCCGTCCTCATCGAAGAGGCAGAACTCGATGCCATCAGCGACCTCCGAGGACACCGCGACATTGAGACCCTCCCCGGTGGGCGTGGCGCCCAGGGGAAAATGACGGCCGGACTGTGGTTGCATCGGTACTTCTTACCCCGCAGTCGGCAGGCTTGACCAAGAAGACGCGATTTCTACGCGCTCTCGTCCGTTTGCCGTTTTACCGTCCGAGCCACGATCTCAACGGCGATGTCCCTCACCTTTCGGTTCTCGCGTTGTGATGCGTTGACGAGGACCTGAAAGGCGTCGTCCGGAGTCCGACCTCCCGTAGCGATAAGAATGCCGACGGCCTGGCTGATCGTCTCCCGTGTCTCAATGGCTTGGCTCAGATTCTCGCTGAGTTGGCGGGCGTCCCAATACACCTGAGCATTGGCAAGCACGATGCAGGCCTGGTCTGCGAAGATGCGAACACTCCTCTCGTGGTCCGCCGTGAAGGCATTCTCGGACTCTGAGTAGAGGTTCAAGGCCCCCAGGCTCTTCCCGCGTGCGGCGAGCGGGACCGAAAGGGTCGAATAAATCCCGTGAGCCGCTGCGCGGCGACAAAAGTCGGGCCAACGTTGGTCTTGGATTGTCGAATCGATGCGATAGAGCTGCTGGTCTCGGAAGGCGTACATGCACGGCCCTTCTCCGTTGCGATATTGGGCTTCGTCGATCTCGGGCGCTTCTGGATGCGTGAAGACTCCAGTGCGGGGTGAGCCCTCGACCATCATGGTGATGCCGGCATACTTGGCCGGGGTGAACTCACACGCCATTTGACTGACCCGAAGCAGAGTGTCGCCCAGCGTGCCGTCGTTGACAAAAAATTGCGCAAGCGCGCGGAGGCTCTCGGCGATCGCTTCTTGCTGCTCCTCCATTGAGCCCTTTCCGGCTCCTGAGCGCTACGTGCGTCCCCGTTTTTGGAGGAGGTTGAGACAACTCAGCTGCGGCGCAGTATAGCGATGCGGCACTTGGTGGCTGGTGGCCGCCGGACCATACGCAGTACCCCTCCATCCCACCGCCGGCGCCATCTCGGGGGTATGTTTTCGAGCCGGATGAAAGGGAAGGTTTGTGTCGGGATCGGAAAAGCAGTCTCCTGTGATCTGGCGTTGTGCGCGTTGTGGAGCCCTGATCCACCCCTCGGATGACCGGACACCGGCAGCGTGGTGCGCGCGCTGCGGACAGATCTCTCCAGGGGTACGGGACGGAGGCGAAGGCTGACCACGAGGGTGCCGAGCGGCAGAATCGCCATGAAGCTGCTCACCTCAGAGCTGTCCCCGGGAAGAGCACGTGCGGGTTCAAGATCCCGGACGGGTCGAGTGCGTCCTTGATACTCCGAAACGCCCCCATCTCGGCCTCGGTCCGATTGAGGTGGAGCCACGGCCGCTTCGCCGTTCCGATGCCGTGCTCCGCGCTGATGCTTCCCCCCATGTTGGCCGCCAACACCAATACCCGGTCGTCCACGTCCACATCATCGGGGTCGACGCCGGTGATGTTCACGTGGACATTGCCATCGGCCACATGGCCGAAGAGCCACGTCGTGGCGCGCGGGTTGGCGGCACTGACAACTTCGGGCACCGTCTCAATGAATGCCGCCAGCTCTGGAGCGGGGAGTGTCACGTCAAGTTTGTGCGGCGCGCCCAGGCCGTTGATTGCCTCGGTGTGCCCCTCGCGATAGCGCCACAGCTGGGCCTGGCGCGCCGGTTCCGTGGCTACGGCGACGTCTTCGATCCACGGGACCGATTCGAGCACTTCCCCCAGAGCGGGCAGCGGATCACGCTGGCCCGCCACCTCGGCCAGGAGATAGGCCCGATGTCCGCGGGCAAAGGGTGGAGGGAGGTTGCCGATGCGACAGACGAGCTCGAGGCCGGCCGCCAGGAAGAGCTCGAGCGATTGCAGTTCGGGCAGGCTGCGCCGCAGGAGGAAGCCGGCGTCGACCGCGGCCGTGGTGGACGCGAAACCCAGCAGCGCCACGACCCGCTCAGGACTGGGCGGAACCAGCCGCAGGCGCGCCGCGGTCACCACGCCGAGGGTGCCCTCGCTGCCACACAGCAGGCCCCCGAGGTCGTAGCCCGTGTTGTCCTTGAGCAGACCGGCCAGGTGCGACACCACCGCTCCCGTGCCGAGCACCGCCTCCACCCCGAGCAGTTGCGCCCGGGTGTTGCCGTGCCGTAGGACCTGGAGTCCGCCAGCGTTGGTGGCCACGGTGCCACCGATCGTCGCGCTGTCACGGCTCCCCAAATCGATGCCGTAGTTCCATCCGGCTGCGCCCGCAGCCGCTTGCACTGCGGCCACGGATGCCCCGGCGCCCGCCGTGAGTTGTCCGCCCACTTGGTCCACGTCAAAAATCCGGGCCAGCCGGCCCAGACTCAACACGACCTCCCCATGCAGCGGCACGCCCCCACCCACGAGACCGGTATTCCCACCTTGGGGTACGAGGGCCACGCCGGCGTCCCGGCAGAGCCCGATGACCGCCGCCACCTCGTCGCTGTCACCGGGGCGGAGCACGGCCGAAGCTGCGCCTTGAAAGCGTCCCGTCCAGTCCCGGGAGTAGGACGCCATGACGTCTGAGTCCACAATGACATGCTGCGCCCCGACGGCCTCCTTCAGCTGCTGCAGTAGCCGGGGTTCAACTCGTTGGGCCGAAGCCTCCGTCGCATCGATCCCGCCATTATGGCGGGGGAGTCGCTCCCTCGATCGAGAGAGGGGTTCTGTCCGGCTCTCGAGGCGCAAACTTGGCGAAGAGTCCTGGTACTTGCATTTTCTAAACGGAACCGAACCGTTCGGTTGGTTGTTTCCGAACAACAGGTCGGAACCGTGCACCCAGGCCAATTCCAGACTCGATTGGACGCGCATTCGCCCGTCCGAAGTGCCCACGTCAAGCTGGACCTTGCTTAAGGTGCAGGGTGCGATGACAAAATCGGGAAATCGGGGGCGCTGAATGACCACGGAGGAGGCTCCTCCCTCCAGCGCCACCTCGACCGGTGCCGTCCCCGGACTCGTCATCAGGGTAGGTGGACTGGGCTCGCCCGCCCAGGCTCTCGCCCTGGCAACCCTCTGTGTCGTCCTGTTTCTCACTTTCCTCGACAACACCGTGGTCAGCGTCGGGCTGGCCGATGTCCAAAGTGGCCTCCACGCGGGCATCACCTCACTGCAGTGGGTCGTTAACGGGTATGCCCTGACATTTGCCGCCTTCATGTTGGCCGGCGGCACCATGGGCGACATGCTTGGTCGCAAGAAGGCCATGCTCGCCGGCGTCGCCGTGTTCTGCGCCGGCTCGGTGGTGGCTGCCATGGCCCCCAACGTTGATGTGCTCATTGTCGGGCGCGTGATCATGGGGCTTGGGGCGGCGGCGTCAGAGCCCGGAACACTCTCGATCATTCGCCACGTGTATCCCGACGAGGGCACCCGTGCCGACGCGCTCGGCGTGTGGGCCGCCGTCTCGGGTCTTGCCCTCGCCCTGGGCCCCGTCATCGGGGGACTCCTGGTGGGCTATTGGAGTTGGCGCGCCATCTTCTGGTTCAACCTCGTCATCGGGGCCGTGGCCCTCATTATGGCTGCGCTCTTCGTACCGGAGACCTCGGACCGAGGGGAAGGCCGACTCAACTGGATGGGGATACTGCTGGGCGCCCTCTCTCTGGGGGCCGTCTCGTTCGGGATCATCCAGGGCGAGCAATCCGGCTACGCCACATGGTGGGTCGATCTATTCTTCGCGCTGTCGATCGCGTTGGGCATAGCCTTCGTCCTCGTCGAACGTCGCTCACGGCGCCCTATTCTCGATGTCACGCTCTTTCGCCGGGGCCCGTTCTCCGGTTCCGTGTTCGCCGCATTCGCTGCCTATTTCGGCACGTTCTCGATCTTCTTCTTCACCGCGCTGTACCTCCAAGTTGTCGTCAATACCTCTGCGTACGCCACCGCGGCCACGTTCTTGCCCATGGCCGCCGGGTTGATCATCTCTTCGGTGATGACCGGTCCCTGGGTGGCCCGCCGCGGACCTCGGGTCCCGATGACGACAGGATGCATCCTGGCCGCCGCCGGGATCTTGATCACCAGCGCCATCTTGGGCCCCCATGTGCACCTGGCCGCGCTGGCCTGGGTCCTCGCTCTCGCCGGCATCGGGTTCGGCATCATGTTGGTCCCGGTCACTTCCACACCACTCACCGTGGTGGCACCTGAGCACTCAGGTATGGCCGCATCGGTCACCAACACCAGCCGGGAATTGGGGGCCGTGTTCGGCGTCGCCGTCCTTGGTTCAATCGTGAATTCCAAGTTGACGGGCCAGCTGGCAGCACGACTGAAGGCGCTCGGTATCCCTCCGACCTTTCAGAGCCTCATCCTCCATGACGTCATCGGTGGGGGTAACGCGTCTGCCGTCTCGAGCGCCGAGCACAGCAAGGACGCAGCGCTAGTGAACAAGGTGGTGAACGCGGCATATGACGCCTTCGGCTCGGGACTCCACGTGGCGCTCGATATTTCCGGCGTGCTCCTCCTCATCGGGGCGGTCGTTTCGCTGACCTTGGTCCATGGGCGAGCGCGCAAAAGGGTGATGACCGAGAAAGGGTGATGATGCAGCAATCTGGGTCAAGAGGAGGGGTGCGCACGAAAAGGGTCTATGTGTGCAGGAAGTGCAAGAACTCCGACTGCCTGATGAAGGTCCTCAAGAAGTCAGACTCCCGACTCGTTCCCGTCGGCTGCCAAAAGATCTGCGCCGGCCCGGTCGTGGGCGTCAAGGTCGCAGGCCAAATGGAATGGTTCAGCCGGGTCAGCTCCCTCAAGGAGATCGCCGGATTGCGCATGCTGGCAGATCGGCGAACGAAGCGCCCGGCCCGGCCACTCGAGAAGCGGAGACTGGTGAAGCGCTCCGGGCGTGCGCCTCGCTAATTCCTTATCGTTCGACCATGTTGCGTTGTCGCCACCACGTCGCCGCCACGACCCGCGCGTACTGCAGCCCGAAGCGATAGTTACTTCCCTTCTTCGAGCTTCCTGAGGCTCTTGGGAGCCACCGGGTGGGACGTTCGGTAATACGCCAGCCCCGCATCATGGCGATGATCAACAACTCCGCTGTTTGATATTGGGGCTCGGTGAGCCGGTGCGCCACGTCTTCGAGCATGAGGACGCGCAAGCCTCGGTACCCGTTCGAGGTGTCAGTGAGCTTGGTCCCCCCCAAAGCGCTGATCACCCGCGAGAAGACGTGTACGCCAGCCTTGCGGAAGCGATCCGTCGTCGTATCCTGCCCGAGCCGGCGCGAGGCGACGACGAAGTCCGCTTCGTCGTTGAGCAAGGGCGCCAGCATAAGCGGGATCTCCGCCGGGTCGTTCTGCCCGTCTGCATCGAGAGTGACCACGAACTCGGCTCCCAGCTCGATGGCAAGCGAATAGCCGATGCGGAGCGCGTAACCCTGGCCGAGGTTCTGGCGCAAGACGAAGGTGACGGCGCCGGCGGCCAGCGCCACCTGTTCCGTCCGGTCGTCACCCCCGTCCACGACGACCAACGTCGACAGCGGCAACCCGCAAGCTTCGACCGGCATGGCCGCCAAGACGGCCCCGATGTTCGCCTCTTCTTCGTAGGCGCAAATGAGCCCGACGACGGGTGAGAGCTTCAGCTTGGGATAGCGCGCATCGAAGGCCCGCCTGGACTCAGCAATGACCCGGAGCGCTTTCTCGGGGTCGGTGCGCACGCTCCCCGTACGGCCCTCCCTCAAAATGAGGCGGGGGAGCCGAAAAGCTGACGAACCATGGGCTCGAAATGCGAGAGTGGTTTGGTGGGGTAGTGAGGGTCGAAGCTGTTCTGGTCCCATTCGTCGGCGAACTGCTCGGCCAAGGCGTACCAGGACTGCCCCACGTGCTTCTCACGAGCCGAGGGGTCCAGGCCGATGTACTCGTAGTAGTGGCGTCCTTGGAAGTCCTGGTGGTACAGGACCATGTGGTAGGTATCCGGGCTGACGTAGGTACGAAGGATCTCGGCCGCCATTGCCGGGTGGTTCATGACCGAAATGATTTTCCCGACGTCGTGGCACAAGGACGCCACGACGACTTCGGCCGATGCTCCCGCCTCCTCGGCCCTGGTGGCTGTCTGTAACGAGTGCACCAGCTGGTCCACCCCAAAGCCGACAGCGAGACCCTCGAGTTGAGCCAGCATGGCGAGAACCCGGTCGGCCATGGACTGCTCGTACTCGATTGTCGCAACAATTATTTCCTGCCACTCGGTCGATGTCGACTCATCCATCCGGGTGAACATCACGTGGCAATCATTGCACTGACACCCTTTGAGAAGACATCGCCCGTCACGAGGTAAGCATGTCGAGCACATCGGCCGCCGACACGCCGCGATCGTCGGTCACCGGGTCGCTGCGCTTCGTCGCAGCAGCGCCCCGCCCCGCCAGGAATCCCAGGGTCAAGCCCACGGAGCGCAGGAGCTCACGTAGCTCGGGTGGGGGAGGGAAGTACTCGTCCTCGGTCGTCACGGTGATTTCGGTCACGCCGAACCGTGGTGCTAAGACACCGATCACGGCCTCCACGAGTGCCTCAGGCGCTGAGGCGCCCGCGGTGACGCCCACCGTGCCCGTCAGGTCGTCCGGCAGCTCTCGCGCTTCGTTGATGCGCAACACCCGAGGACAACCCGAAGCTCGCGCGACCTTCTCGAGGGCGATCGTGTTGGAAGAATTGGCCGAGCCGATCACGACGATGGTCCCGGCTTCGGAAGCCATCGCTTTGAGAGATGCCTGACGGTTAGTTGTGGCGAAACACAGATCGCTCCGATTGGGCATCCACAGGTTTGGATAGCGCTCCCGGGCCGACTCCATGAGACCCCGCCATTCGTCGTGACTCAGTGTGGTCTGGGCCAGGAGCGCCACGGGCGCATCCTCGCCACCAATGTCCTCTTTGGCCAGGGCATCGAGGTCCGACTCGTATTCGATCAACCGCACCGCATCGGGAGCCACGGCCATGGTGCCCACCGCCTCTTCATGCCCGGCGTGGCCGATGTAGAGAACGGTATAGCCCTTGTTGGTGCGCACCTTGAGCTCATGGTGGACCTTGGTCACCAGGGGACACACGGCGTCGATGACGACACCTCCGTTGGCACGCGCCGCCGCGACCACCTCGGGCGCCGACCCATGGGCACTCAGCATGAGCGGGGATCCGGGAGGGACTTCGCTTACGTCGTTTACGAAAACGACGCCCTGCGCTCGGAAACGGTCCACCACGACCTGGTTGTGCACGATCTCGTGATAGCAGTACACGGGAGCATCGAAGACCCGTACCATCCAGGCCAGCGCCTTGACCGCCTTCTCCACGCCGGCACAGAATCCCCGGGGCGAGGCCAACAGGACACGATCGACGGTGGACACACCACCAACGCTAATGGCTCCTTCCCCCAGGTCCTTTTCAGTCCCCGGTCACGGCTTTGAGCTCGCCCAGCGACTCGCGGAGGATTGTCTGAAGCTCTCTCTCATTGTCGTCCGCCACCCAGCGCTCGAATGAGATTTTGAACACGGCAACCCCAACCTCAGCCATAAGAGCGGCGGCTGGGTCGCCAACGCCCCGACCGCGGAGAGCACCGGCCAGGGCGGCGGAGAGCGATGCGAGCTTGATCAACTCGCGTTCCTGCAGTTCGGGACTCGCACCGATGATCCTCTGGCGCTGGCGGGGATAGTCGCCGCGCTGCGTAAGGATGGTACCCGCCGCATCGAGGGCCAATGCCACCGTTTCCAAGGCCGTGGCCGCCGGGGGAGCGCTGACAACGGTGCTCACGAAGAGCTCCTGCAACGCGCCGGCGCCCCAGAACAGGACCTCTTTCTTGTCGGCGAAGTGCCGAAAGAAGGTCCGCTCGGTCAATCCTGCGCGCGCGGCGATCTCGGCCACGGTGGTGCTCTCAAATCCGCGCTCTCCGTAAAGCGCGAGCGCAGCCTCCTCCAGCCTGCGGCGGCTCTCGGGTTCCCACCGTGCCATCACGGCAGCCAATTGTACTCAGAAGTGATGGCAGAGGCTGACATCCGACCTCGAGCACGCTCACGCGCGCGCTGCTCGAATGGAAGCCGACCCACCAAGGGCTCATCGACGATCTCGAAGAGGGCCACTACTTTGTGACCTCGTGATCCGACCACGAACGACTGAGCGTTGACGCGGACGAACCCGGACCCATGCGTGAAAGCACGAGTTCGGGTTCGTCAGAATGCGTCCCTACGTCAGAGGCAGGAGACGTAGTAAGCGGCAGTCCTGGTTAAACGGCAGTGCTAGCCAGGCGCAGGTGTGGAAACCAATGTCCCACATACCGGCTTACCCCCGAGGGCCGGCACAAATGATTTGCCCTTGAGTTGGAGGAGCGGCGCGCATGCTTTCTTTGGCACCCCGGCCAGGGTTCCGAAGTTCTGGAAGTCCTCGCCCGGGGCTGTTATCAGTCCTTCTGAGGTGAAGCTACTCACGGTGCGCAACTTGGAGATGAACGTCTTTCGGTTCGGGCCGCCGGCCATTTTGAGGCCCTGGATCATGAGGTCGGCGGACTCATAGGAATAAAGGAGCTCTTCGCTGGGGAGGCCTCCGGGCCAGGTCGTGTACTTCTTGAGGTTATTGAGGAGCACTTTCACCGGCGGGCTGATGTCATTGCCCAGAACGTTCACCGTGGCCTGGGCGTAGGTACCCTGCATCGTCTTGAGGGCCGCCGGCTGGTCGAGGATGGCCTGGTCGTAGCCCGTGACACAGAAGTCCGCCACCTTGCTGGCGAGGCCCGCCTGTACGAGTGAGTTTTGCACGCCGATACAGGCGGCCACCCCTTGGAGAATTTCGATTCCGTTGCATCCGAGCTGCTTCATCTGCAGGGCAAAGGTGGTGAAGTTGACCTGACCCAGCGGCACGACGTCGTCCAGGCACTTGCTGATGCCCAGCTTCTTGGCCGAGGCAAAGAGCCCGTCGGCCGCCTGGATGGCGGTCGGCACGTTGGCGACCACGGTGGCCAACTTGGTCACGTGAAGATCTTTGAAGATCTCCACCCCGTTGTTGTAGCTGTAGATCCGGCCATTGATGGGGCCGGTGAGGATCCCGGTCACGCTGAACATGTTGGAGTTCGGCTGCTGGCCCCACTCAGGCCCGTCCTCGGCGAAACCCACGACCGGTATACCCTGTTTTTGCAGGTACGCGGACCCGCCGAAGGTGGACGAGGAGATGGCGATGATGCCAAAGGCACCTTTGTCCTGGATCAGGGACTGTGACGCCGCCAGAAAGCCGGCCGGCGTGGACTGGGCGTCGACGACGTCGAGCACGAGCTTGTGCCCGTCCACCCCGCCTGCCGCGTTCTGCGCGTCGATACGGGCTTGCGCCCCGTCGGTGTCATTGACGTAGGTCGATGACGCTCCACCGGTTTCGTCGGTGACCATCCCGATGACAATCGGGGCCTTGGCCGCCGAAGCAGCACCGCCCGACACTCCGACGAGAACTCCCGCCAGACAAAAAACGGATGCCCCCAACCGCAAAGCGCGCCTACCGGTCCACATGGACGACCCCCCTAGTGGGGACGCCTACGTCCCCGAATGAAATACCCGTACTGCTGATTTGGGAAGATACCGGATGGTCAAGTCGTCGTCAAGCCGCGCGTAACTCGTAATCGCATCAGCGGTTTCCTGCCACATCGAGGCGATTCTTCGCAAAGTAACTCGGGAATGACTGCCCACGGACGCTGCTCGCCGAACACCAGTTTGTATTTCCACACCTGGTGCACGGCGAGCGCGCCGTGTCTCGTCAGTGTTTCAGCCGGTTAGCCGGCCGCCGCGGTGGAGACCAATGTCCCACATACCGGCTTGCCGCCGAGGGCCGAGATGAAGCCCTTGCCCTTGAGCTGGAGGAGCGGCAGGCATTGTGTCTTTGGCACCCCAGCCAGGGTTCCGAAGTGCTGGAAATCATCGCCGGGGGCCGTGATCAGTCCCTCTGAGGTCCAGTCGTTGAGGTTGCGCAGCTTGGAGATGAACGTCTTTCGGACCGGACTCCCGGCCAGCTGCAGCCCCTTGATCATGAGATCAGCGGACTCATAGGCATAGGTGAGTTCCTCGCTCGGGAGGCCTCCGGGCCAGCTCGTGTATTTCTTGAGGTTATTCAGGAACACTTTCGTCGAAGCGGGAAGATTGGTGCCCAGAACATTGATGGTCGCCTGGGCGTACGTACCTTGCATGGCTGCCAGTGCTGTCGGCTGATTGAGGATGGCTTGGTCGTAGCCGGTGACACAGAAGTCGGCCACCTTCTTGTTGAGGCCATCCTGTATGAGTGCGGTTTGCACGCCGATGCAGGAGTCGACCCCTTGGAGAATTTCGATGCCGTTGCATCCGAGCTGCTTCATTTGCAGGGCGAAGGTCGTGAAGTTGACCGCGGCGAGCGGCACGATGTCGTCCAGGCACTTGCTGATGCCGAGGGGCTTGGCGGCCGCAAAGAGGCCATCAGCCGCCTGAATGGCGGTGGGCACGTTAGCCACCACGGTGGCCAGCTTGGTCACGCCGAGATCTTTGAAGATCTGGACGGAGCCGTTGTAGCTGTAAATCCTCCCGTTGATGGGGCCGGTCAGGATCCCCGTCACGCTGAACATGTTGGTGTTTGGCTGCTGACCCCACTCAGGGCCGTCCTCGGCGAAGCCCGTCACCGGTATTCCATTCTTCTGCAAGTAAGAGGCCCCACCGAAGGTGGACGAGGAAATCGCGATGACCCCGAAGGCACCCTTGTCCTGGACCAAGGTCTGTGACGCCTCGAGGAAGCCGGACGGCGTGGACTGGGAGTCGACGACGTCGAGCACGAGCTTGTGCCCGTCCATGCCGCCGGCCGCGTTCTGGGCGTCGATGCGGGCGATGGCCCCGTCTTGCGCGTCGACATAGGTCGATGCTGCGCCACCGGTCTCGTCGGTGATCATCCCGATGACAATCGGGGCCTTGGCCGCCGAAGCGGCACCGCCCGACACCCCGACGAGAACTCCCGCCAGACAAAAGACGGCTGCTCCCAAACGCAACGCCCGCTTACCGGTCCACATGGACGACCCCCTCATTGAGGGCATTCCCCTCAAAAGATTGCTCACTCTGACATGAAAACGCTACAGGTTCGTAACACGTTCGTCAATATCAGCGGGGACCGGATCAAGCCAGATTTATGCAGAATTTACCTGTGCCGGAAGCTTCTCTCACCGCACCGATGCCGCACAAAGCGAGATGAAATTGACGCTCAGTCGGGGAAGGCGACGTGCACATCCCGAGGGGCCGGCGCACCTTCGCCGGTTTCGACGAGTGCCTTCAGGCTCATGAGATAGGTCGCCCACTTGGTGCTGCAGTGGTGCATGAATTCCACGGGCTCCTTCCAGCCCTGATGCGAGAAGAGCACGATCGTGTAATCGCCATCCTGGCGGAGATCCCAGTTGACCGTCGTGCCGACCCACTCTGCGGGGCCGTCGACAACCTTCCACGCCACCCGCTCGGATGGCCGCTGCTCGAGGACCTCAATATCGAAGCCCCCGGCGGCGAATCGAAACTGCAACACGTCTTCCGTTTCGGCGACGCTCCGCTTCGTGTCGTCGGTCCACCATCCGGCGAGACCCTCGACGGTTGTCAGCGCGTCGTACACCTTGTCCGGCGAGGTTGTCTTGACCCCGACCCGGTGCAGTATGTCGACCATCTTCTTTCTCCTTTGCTTTCCGTACTGCCTTCTTTGTTGGTGATGCGCGGTTGTCTCGAATGACGGCTCAGCCCGTCTGGCTGCGCTGGATCCTTTCGGCGATCTCCTTGATGCGCGCCAAGCGGGCATCCCAGGACGATCCGACCGAGGCCAGCTGCGCCGCGGCACGCGCCAATTGGGCGTCGTCGACGCGATAGCGCTTCTCTCGTCCCGCCGGTGCCGCCCGGACCAGGTCCACCCGGTCGAGCACTCCAAGATGCTTGGACACCGCCTGCCGGGTTACCGGGAGTTGCTCAGCCAGCGAGGTGGCGGTCCCGTCCCCGTTGGCGAGAAGCAGGTCGAGTATGCGCCGCCGCGTCGGATCGCCGATGGCCGACCACAGGTCGTCGTCCACCCGCCCCATGACCGCCCCGCTCATGGCCGGACCTGCAGGGTCGCCATATAGGGGGCCAGCCGGGGCAGATAGAAGGCCCAGCCGCTGACGTGGTCCTGGTACACCTCCTCGAGGACGGCGACTTCCCAACCCATCTCGCGAAAGCCGCTTTCGGTCATTTTAAGCAGCGTGCCACCACGGGTTCGGGACAACTCGAAGGTGACGAGCAACGAGTTGCCGACCACCGCTGATTCGTCAGCGGGCTGCGTCCAGCGGAATGAGAACGTCCGGGGCGGCAGGGCTTCGAGAACGGTGAAGGGGACGACCTTCCCACCCGCTGTGCGCGGGCCGAAGACGATTTCCCCGGTCGACCCGGGGACCGGCTCGTAGCTCGCCTCGTCGGGCCACCACCCCTGAAGGTGTTCGGGACTGGACACCACTTCGAAGACGACCTCTGGAGAGGCCTCGATATAAACCTCACGCTCGATGGATCCGAACTCCATGACTACCCTCCTGCAATGTTTGGTTGCATATGACGGTAACACGTGGAGTGCCTGAATGCAACCATAAGTTGCGTAACCCTGACTGCCTCTTGCGCGACCCATGAGGGCCGATGCGGCGACCCCGACCGCCACCCACTCCCACCACAACTAACCTGTGGCCCATGTCCGCTCCCACGGTGACTTCGGTCACCGAGGCGTCGCCGGCTGCTCGGGCCGGTCTGGCCGTGGGCGATGAGCTGCTCTCCCTCAACGGGCAGGAGCCGCGCGACGTGATTGATTTCCAGCAACTGACCGACGCCGATGAGCTCAGCGTGATGGTCAAGCGCGCCGGAGCAGCTCTCCCGCGGCTGGTGAAGATCGACAAGCGCCCGGGTGAGCCCTTCGGCGTCGAAGTGTCCTCGGCCGTGTTCGACCGCATCAGGACGTGCGACAACCATTGCGCCTTCTGCTTCATCTATCAGCTGCCCAAAGGCATGCGGAAGAGCCTGTACCTCAAAGATGATGACTATCGGCTCTCGTTCCTGTACGGGAACTTCACGACGTTGACCAGGTTCACCGAGCTCGATGCGGAACGGATCCTCACCGAACGCCTCAGCCCCTTATTCGTCTCGATCCACAGCACGGACCCCGAGTTGCGGGCCCACATGTTGCGCAACCCCAAGGGGGCAACGAGCTTGCGCTGGTTGAGCGTGTTGTTGGACGGGGGCATCGAGGTCCACGGCCAGGTAGTCGTGTGCCCGGGCGTGAACGACGGCATGGCTCTCGAGGACACGCTGGCCGGGGTCCTGGACGAGTATCCGAACCTGGCCACGGTCGGGGTCGTTCCCCTGGGCATCAGCCAATTCTCCAATGAGGCCGAGATGCGCGCCCACACGACCGAGGAGGCGGCCAACGTTGTTGACACCGTGGTCGAGTGGCAGCGCATCTTCAAGAGGACCCTGGGCCGCCGCCTGGTCTATGCCGCCGACGAGTACTACTTGCTGGCGAATCGCCCATTCCCGCCTGCCGGCGCCTACGACGAGTTTCCCCAGCACGAGAACGGTATCGGCATGGCGCGGGCCTTCGAGAATGCCTTCATCAACCCAGCTACCAAGGGCCCCGGAGGAGTGCGTCACGGATTCTTTGCGTCAGTGGACGCCGCCCCGGCCGAGGGCTACCGCGCTATCCGCATACCCGAGTCCGAGGTCAGTTCACTGCCTGTACTGAACGACGGTCAGCGCCCTGACACCCGACCCGTCACGGTGCTGACCGGTACCTACGGTGCCCGCATCCTGCGCCCGTTATTGGCCGCCCATCCGCGTCATGACGTCGGCGTCCGCGAGATCAGCAACGATTTCTTCGGGGGCAACATCGGCGTGGCCGGTCTCCTCACCGGTGAAGACGTGTCCCGGGCCCTCGCCAATAGCCCCGAAGGGACCCGCTACCTGCTCCCCGATGCCTGCCTCAACGAGGGCCGCTTCCTCGACGGTCTCACCCTGGCCGACCTCCCGCGTCCCGTCGAAGTTGTGCCGACCGATGGCAACTCACTGCGGGCCGCCCTCGAAGGCACCTCGTTCCGATCGGCCTGCGCCGCATGACTCCCGCCGCGGTAAACCCCGACGACCTGGACCTCGACGACCTGGACCTCGACGGGTTGGGCGCCGACGACGTAAACCCCGTCGACATGTACCCGGACGACGTTGGCCAATTTGGTGCCGACCCGGCGGACGGGGAGGTGGTCGATCCAAGGGCGGGCATGCTCCCCATGGTCGTGGTGGCCGGGCGCCCCAACGTCGGTAAGTCTTCCCTGGTCAACCGCATCGTGGGGGAGCGGGCCGCCGTGGTCGAAGAAGAGCCCGGGGTCACGCGCGACCGCAAGGTTCTGACCGCCGAATGGGTCGGCGTGCCCTTCTCCATCATGGACACCGGAGGCTGGCTGGCCGGGGGTGACGCCCTCACCTCCAAGGTGAGCCAGCAGGCCGAGCGGGCTTTGTCCGAGGCCGACGTGGTGCTCCTGGTGGTCGACGTGACGACTGGGGTTACCGACGAGGACCTCGCGGCGGCCAAGGTCATCCGGCGTGCCGGTCCGCCGGTCCGCCTCGTCGTCAACAAGGTGGACGACAGCAACCGGGAAGCTGCGGCCTGGGAGTTCGTCTCCCTCGGTGTGGGCGACCCCTTCGCCGTGAGCGCTCTGCACGGCCGGGGCACCGGCGACCTGCTCGATGCCGTCGTCGAGCTCCTGCCCCCGCCCATCCCCACCGAGGAACAGGAAGAAGCTGCTGCTTCCGCCGCCCGCACCGGGCCAGGCGGGACGCCACGCGTCGCCATTATCGGCCGACCCAACGTGGGCAAGTCGACCTTGTTCAACAAGCTGCTCGGCGAAGAGCGCTCCGTCGTGCATGACATGCCCGGCACGACGCGTGATGCCATCGACACGGTGGTTGAGACTCCCAATGGCCCGGTCTGCTTCATCGATACGGCTGGCCTTCGTCGCCCCTCACGAACCGAGCGGGGAACCGAGCACCATTCCGTGCTGCGCGCCTTGCGCGCCTTGGAGAGGGCCGACATCGCCGTGCTCGTGATCGACGCCACCGTTGGTGCTTCCCATCAAGATCAACGGCTGGCCGAGCGCATTGGCGTTTCGGGCTGCCCCGCCATCGTCGTGCTCAACAAGTGGGACCTGGTGAAGGTGGACGATCGCGACGACGTCCTGGCTGGGGTCGGGGATCGCCTGGCCTTTCTGGGCTCGGCCCCCGTGCTCAAGCTCTCGGCCAAATCGGGTAAGGGCGTGCACCGGATTCTGCCCGCCCTCCGTGATTCGGTGGAGGCCTACCATCAGCGCGTGCCGACAGGCGCTCTCAACCGGGCCCTGCAGGAGATTCAACTGAAACAGTCCGCCCCCCGTGCCCGTATTCGCTACATCGTTCAGGGTGCGATCGACCCTCCCACCTTCACCCTCTTCACCAACGGGCGCCTGCCCCAGACCTATATCCGTTACATCGAGCGGGGACTGCGCGAGAAGTTCGAGTTCGGCGCCACACCGATGAAGCTGCGGGTTCGCATCGGCGGCAAGTAATGGCGTGGTGCGAGGAGTGCGACACGCTGGTTGAGGACGAGGACCTGGGCGAGGAAGGGGAGTGCCCGGCCTGCGGGACCATCCTGGCCGAGCAGGAGCGCGCCCCCATCCCGTGGTACTTCAAGTTCATGCTGCTGGCCACGGTCATCTACCTCGGGTGGCGCATCTACCAGCTCGTGCACTGGGCCATCCACCACATCTGAGGGGGCGATCGAGCTCTAGAAGCCCGTCGCCGCGATAATCGGTCCGTTCAGCTTGGTGCCGGCCATCGAGCCCGCGAACGGTGCGTCCCCGTAGGTGTAGACCGACCCATTGGCTGATGCGACCCAGTATCCCTGGCCGTCGACCGTGGCCAAGATCGCCGAGGCTGGATTCAGGCCCCCGAAGACTCCAGTTGGACTTCCAAAGTGGCCCGCATCGCCGTAGCCGGCGACGGCCCCATTGGAGAAGAGAATCCAGTAACCCTTTCCGTCCGGCGTGCGTACGGCTGAGGTGACCGGCACATTTTGCGGCCCCGGGGCGCCGTAGTAGGCGGCGTCTCCGAAGGTATAGATGTGGCCTGACGCTGTGACAAGCCAATACCCGTTCCCGGTTGCATCGGGCATGACCGTGACTGCTGCACCGGAGCACCCGCCGATACCGGGGCACGATCCTTCGAACTTGGCGTCACCAAAGGCAAAGACGCCGCCGTCAGATCCGACCATGAAATATCCGCCACCATCCGACGAGGGAACCATGCCGACAATTGGTGCGTTCAGCTTCTTCGCCGCACCAGAACCCGCAGGAGAAAAACCGAGCCCGGGAATGGATCCATAGAACCCGGCATCGCCGAAAGTAAAGACGCCGCCGTCGGAAGCAACCAGCCAATAGCCCTCCAGGTCACTTGTTGGCGTGATACCAACAACGGGCCGCTGCAATGTGAGGGCGCCCGTCGAACCGTAGAAATACGCATCCCCGAAAGAAAATATGCCCCCATCGGAACCGACCAGCCAATAGCCGTGTGTGCCGGCCTGACCGAGTCCGAGCGCCACCTGATTGAGGGCACCCGAAGTACTGGGGCCGTTCGCTGCGTCTCCGCTGTAGGACGCGGTCAGCACGTAGGTGCCGGCCAGTTTCGCTTCGATCTCCACCACGGCCTGATTGCCCACCAACGGAACCGTGCCGAGGGAGATATTGCCGTCGAAGAACTGGACCGATCCGGTGACCGAACCTCCAGGAGACGTGGTCACTACGGTCGCGGTCAACGTCGTCGGGTGACCCACCACCGACGGATTCGCCCCCGAGCTCAGCGTGGTAGTCGTCGCCGGCAGCTTTGGTGCCGGGGCGTTGACCACCTGTGCGAGCGGGGAGGATGAGTTCGGTTGGTCCAACGAGTCCCCGCTATAGACGGCGGTGATGGAGTGCGTTCCCTGACTCAGTGCGGAGGTCGACAGTTCGGCCTGATTGGGCGCCAAGGCTGAGGTGGACAGACCCGAACCTCCGAGGGCGAATGTGCCGAGGAGGGTCGTGCCATCGAAGAATTCCACGTTGCCGGTCGGCGTATGGCCTCCGGCTGTGTTCACCGTGGCCAGCAGGCTGACCGACTGGCCGAATGTGGAGGGATTGGCCGAGGAGGTCAGGGTAACGGAGGTCGGCGTTGCCAAAACCACCTGGTTTAGCGGGGGAGACGTGGAGGTGGTGAATCCCGTGGCGCCGCTGTAGACGGCGACGACAGAGTGGCTGCCGGCCGACGAGTAGGTCACCGCGCACGAGGCAACGCCGGAAGTGAGCGGCTGGGCCCCGCAACCCGAAAGCGTGCTGCCGTTGTCGGAGAAGGCAACGGTGCCTGCATTAGGCGTGGGCGTGACAGTGGCGGTGAAGGTGACCGAACCCCCCAGGGTCGAGGGATTTGACGAGGACGCCACGATGCTGGTGGTCGTGAGAGGAGTGTTCACCGTTTGGCTCGTCGTGCCGGTGCTCGTGGCGTAGGTGCCATTACCGCTGTAGACGGCGGTGATGGTCTGGTTGGCGCCGGCCGACAAGGCTGAGGTGGTGCAGGTCGCCACCCCGGAGGTAAGTGCCTGGGCCGCGCAGGTAGTGATGCCGCCACCGGTAAAGGCCACGGTGCCCCCATTGGGTGCGGGCGTCACCGTGGCGGTGAAGGTGACGCTTTGCCCGACCGTCGAAGGGCTGCCCGAGGACCCGATACCGGTGCTGGTGGTCGTGAGTGAGTTCACCGTTTGGCTCGTCGTGCCGGTGCTCGTGGCGTAGGTGCCATTACCGCTGTAGACGGCGGTGATGGTCTGGTTGGCGCCGGCCGACAGGGCTGAGGTGGTGCAGGTCGCCACCCCGGAGGTAAGTGCCTGGGCCGCGCAGGTAGTGATGCCGCCACCGGTAAAGGCCACGGTGCCCCCATCGGGTGCGGGCGTCACCGTGGCGGTGAAGGTGACGCTCTGCCCGACCGTCGAGGGGCTGCCCGAGGACACGATGCCGGTGCTGGTGGTCGTGAGTGAGTTCACCGTTTGGCTCGTCGTGCCGGTGCTCGTGGCGTAGGTGCCATTACCGCTGTAGACGGCGGTGATGGTCTGGTTGGCGCCGGCCGACAAGGCTGAGGTGGTGCAGGTCGCCACCCCGGAGGTAAGTGCCTGGGCCGCGCAGGTAGTGATGCCGCCACCGGTAAAGGCCACGGTGCCCCCATCGGGTGCGGGCGTCACCGTGGCGGTGAAGGTGACGCTCTGCCCGACCGTCGAGGAGGGGGACGAGGACACGACGCCGGTGCTGGTGGTCGTGAGCACCGTCTGGCTTGTGGTGCCAAAGCTGGTGTCGAAGTTGGTATCACCGCTGTAGGTAGCGGTGATGGCCTGACCAGCACCGGCCGCCAGGGCCGAGGTGGTGCAGGTCGCCACGCCGGAGGTCAGGGTCACCCCCAAGCATGTGGTGATGCCGCCGCCGGTGAAGTCCACGGTGCCCCCATCGGGTGTGGGCGTCACCGTGGCGGTGAATGTGACGCTCTGCCCGACCGTCGAGGGGCTGCCCGAGGACACGACGCCGGTGCTGGTCGCAGTCTGTGCTGAGGCCGGCACCGCCGCTCCGAGGATCACGATCAGGACCGCTGCCAGGGCCGCACCGAGGCGCCCGGTGAGGGAGATCAGCTGTCTCGGGCCTTTGCCGTTGTGTACTCGGCCTCTGCCATGGCCTCTCATGATTGACCCCGACCTCTCATGATTGACCCCGACCTCGGCGGGCTGACGGCCCGCTCAGTGGAGCCGGCAGTTTTGAGATGGTATCCGATGACAAACGCACTAATAAATGGCGGTGTCGGTCGGGTCAAGCCCTTCTTGGTTTGGCGGTCACACAGGCGGGAACATTACCGACCTCAATTGTCGAGCCGTCGCGTGCGACTGCCTGTAGCGAGCTTGGCCCCTTTTGCCAGCTCGAATTCCGGGCCATCGATTACATCAGATGCCGGCGAGCCATTAGGTTCGTCAGACATGCCTATCTATGAGCTTGACGGTATCGCTCCTCAGATCGACCCGACCGCGTATATCCATCCCGATGCCGTCATCATCGGCAACGTGATCATCGGTCCTGAGTCGACGGTATGGCCGGGGGCAGTCCTGCGTGGGGACTACGGCTCCATCACTATCGGCGCCCGTACATCGATTCAAGACGGCACCGTGATCCATACGACCGAGCAGACTCCCACCTCAGTCGGAGACGGCTGTGTCGTCGGTCACATCGCGCATCTCGAAGGCTGCCGTATCGAGAACAGCTGCCTCGTCGGATCCGGTTCGGTGGTCTTGCACAATGCCGTGGTTGGAACCGGGGCCACCGTCGGGGCCAACGCAGTGGTGACCGACAACATGATCGTGCCCCCAGGTGCCTTGGCCGTCGGCGTGCCGGCCGTCATCAAGGAGGGCAAGTCGTACCTCTCTGGCATCGAGATGGGGGCTTCCTTCTACGTCGAAAATGGAAAGCGCTACGCCGCCAGCCTGGTCCGCTTGGACACGCCGACGTAGACGAGACGGGTGCATGCCCCCGAAGCTCGGGTGGGTCTGGCATCTCCCGTGAACGAGTGTTCGCCGTCGTAGAACGCATCGATCACTTTGAGCGCTCGCCTGAGCGCGAGCGGCGCTGTGGCCGCGGCGGGACTGTTGAAGACGTCGGTCCCAAATGGCGCCAATCCTGAAGCGGCCGCAAAGCCAAGATGGCCTTCGCCGTCGTTCCCACCAGTAGTCAGTCCGAGGAGGTCCTCGTAGCTGCGCAAGGCCGAATAGTGGTTGTACGAACCCTTGGTATCGATGGAACCAGGAGTGACGTACTTGGCGTTGAGTAGCAGGGCTCCGATTTGGCCCCCACCCGGAGCGGTGTCCGTCGACGACCCGGCATTGCCGGGGGCGTGGGTGTTGGGACCTGTGGGCTCGTTACAACATGATGAGGCATAGTCCGGCTCGGATGCGTCAACATCGGCCTCGTCGAAGGTAATCACCACCAGGGTGTCGCCGTGCTTGTACGCAGGCGAACCGAGGATGAGCGGCATCCACGCCCGCAGGAACTCATCAGCGCCGGTCAATCCGCCGACGTGGCCTCCGGTGCTGTTGGTCCCGGCACAGGTTCCGTCGTGCCCGTCGCTGCACAGGTTGGGGGTGATGAACGCGAAGCGAGGCGTGGTCTTCTCGCTGCGCAGATCCCGGGCCAAGTGTCCTCCCGGCGAGGGCGCCCCGTTTGCGCCCAAGGTCCCGAGGGGTACCACGTTGGCATCACATTCCGCCGCGTTGTCGATGATCGAGTGGAACCACAGAAACGGGTCATGGCGGGAGGTGTACTGGTCGAGCGCGGTGGCGACCTCCGCCGTGTCGGTAGCCCCAATGGCCGGGTGGGCGCAGTCGGTCCCTCCCGTTGGATCGGAGACACCACCGTCGCGGGACGGCGTGTTCCCCATGTCCTGCTCGTAAGCCCGCCAGGACGCCACGTGGGTCTTGGGACTGGGAGGATATTTGGCGTCGAGCTGATTGGCGATGGTCTTGACCGTGCTCGGGTAAACACAGCCCTGTCCGTCGACCTGCCCCGGGTTCACCGCCTGGTTGGCATCGGGGGTTCCCGGCTCCACGTTGGCGAAGGCGAATCCGTTGTCGGCGCAATCAGCTTGGGTATCTTCGGTCGGTGCCTGGCCAGAGACCTGGGCGATGTAATTGTCCAGGCTGAAGTGGCCGATCCCGTAGTAGTTCTGCAGCAGCTCGCCTTTGGGCCGGAGGGTCCCGTTCAGATAGGTGGCGACCGACCCTGGCCCGAATGTCGTCTGGTAACCCTCGTTCTCGAATTCGATGACGATGACGTGGTTGATCTTTTTCGCCGGGAGAGCCGCTCTCACCATCACCGGACTATGGGTCTTGGCGGTGGCCGGCACGGCCATGCCGACCAGTGCGGCTGCCACTGAGAGTGCCGCTGCGACAGCAACCCGTACCGCACGGAGGTGGAGCCTTTGCCTCATCCCATATCCCTTCCAGGAACGCCGCTTGACAGGGAGGTCCCGGCCGATCCACTCGACATTACCGAACCGCCCTGGGGGATGGCCATGACTATCCTCGGGCAAGGCACCCGGACAACCGACACGCGTCGGCGAACAGAGGAGACACCAATGCCCACAAGCAACCCGATGCAGCTCGGCATGGTCGGGCTCGGACGGATGGGCGCCGGCCTCGTCGGTCGTTTGATGCGCGACGGTCACACTTGCGTCGTCTACGACGTCAACCCCGATGCGGTGAAGGCCATGGAGCAACAGGGGGCAACGGGTGCGACGTCCATGGCGGACTTCGTCGAGAAGCTGACGCAACCGAGGGCCGCCTGGGTGATGGTGCCAGCAGGCGAGATCACCCGAAAGACCATTGAGGAGCTCGGCTCCCACATGGAGAGCGGGGACATCGTGATCGACGGCGGCAACTCGTACTACCGCGACGACATCCGTCACGCCAAGTCGTTGGCAGAAAAGGGCATCCATCACGTCGACTGCGGCACCAGCGGCGGGGTGTGGGGGATCGACCGGGGCTTCTGCTTGATGATCGGAGGCGAAGACGACATCGTGACGCACCTGCGACCGATTTTCGCCACGATCGCCCCGGGCCTGGGCACGGCGGACCGCACCCCGGGACGGTCCGGCGAACCCGAAGACTCCGAAATGGGGTTCTTGCATTGTGGGCCCAACGGCGCTGGGCACTTCGTCAAGATGGTCCACAACGGCATCGAGTACGGCATGATGGCCTCGTTCGCCGAAGGGCTCAATATCCTGCACAACGCCAATGCGGGCAAGAAACGCCCGGCGGCCGGCGATGCCGAGACGGCGCCTCTCGAGGAACCGGAGTTCTACCAGTACGACATCGACACCACGGCGGTCACCGAGGTCTGGCGGCGGGGGAGTGTGGTGGCGTCATGGCTCCTGGACCTCACCGCGGAAGCCCTGGTCGCCTCACCACAACTCGAGGAGTTCGCCGGACACGTATCCGACTCGGGTGAGGGACGTTGGACGTCCATCGCCGCCATCGACGAGGGCGTCCCAGCTCCGGTACTCACCGCTTCGCTGTATTCACGATTCGCCTCCCGTGGACTCGACGACTTCGCCAACAAAGTCCTCTCGGCGATGCGCAAGGGGTTTGGGGGCCACGACGAGAAAAAGGCCTAAGTGGTCGCCAAGCCGATCGTGGTCCTGTTCGATGTGGACGAGACATTGGTCCATACCGGGGGCTCAGGCGCTCGGAGCTGGAAGGCGGCATTTGAAGAGCTGTACGGCATCCCGGCCGACATAGGCGCCCATACCTCAGCTGGAGAGACCGACCCAGAGGTGGGCCGTGAGACCTTCAAGGGCGTGCTCAACCGGGACCCGAGCGATGACGAGATGGATCGGGTGTACGCAAAATACCTATTGCACTTGGCAGGGGACATCAGCCAGTCCGCGGGCTATCGCGTGCTCCCCGGCGCTGAGCAGACACTTCGCCAGCTCGGGGAAGCAGGGGTGTTGCTTGGCCTCGTCTCCGGGGCCATGGAGGGGGCGGCTCGGACCAAGTTGACGCCGGCCAATCTCAACCGCTTTTTTACTTTCGGGGCGTACGGGTCCGACTCGCCCGTACGTGCTGAACTTACTGAAATGGCTATTGCCAAGGCGGCCCTGCTGCACGCAAATCTCACTCCCTCCCAGGTCTTTGTGGTGGGGGATACACCCAAGGACATTCAGGCTGCGCACTCCGCCGGAGCGGTCGGGGTCGGCGTGGCGAGCGGCCACTATTCGGTCAGCGAGCTCACCGAGGCCGGCGCAGACCACGTGATCGCCTCCCTCGAGGAGCCCTTCCCCGGAATCTGATTTTGGGTTCGATCCCTGACTTTCGGGGAATAACTCCCGTGTACTCGGAAGGAAGCGGGAACAATGACACAGTCAGGACCGGCAGGGAGTGAGCAGCCAGAGGATCATTCGACTCCGTCAAGGAGTGGTCTGGCCGATTTCAGTCCGTTCTCCGAGGAGCGGGCCCGAATCGAGCGAATCACGAGCCGGCTCGATGACACCAACGACCTGAGCGAGCGGGCTGACCTGGGAAGCGAGCTCGTGCGGTCGGTCTCGCGCTACGAGGATACGTTCGAGCGCGCGATTCTTCCTCGGCTGCAGGACTTGGGTCACGCCGTGCTCGACCAGTTCGAAGAGGACCGGGAGGAACTTCGGGAGGCCATGGACGACATCCATCAGCGGACGATGCATATCGACCCCCGCAATGTGCACGCCTCGGGTGGTCAGAGCTTTGAGGACACCCTTGAGGTGGTCGTGACCAAGGTGCGTTCGATCATGGCGGTAGAGGACCAACTGATAGCCAGCCTCGTCGGATCCCTTGGGACACACGAGCGGAGCCAGCTGGCCGAAGACATCAATCACACGTTCAAGAGCGCCTCAGAGCGGCCGCGCCCACCTCGTACGGCCGTCGGCCGGTTTCTCAGTAATGCCCATGTCAAGCTGGACCACACCCTCGAAGACGTATCGACGCCTCGCCACCCAGGTGCCGACACGATTAACGGCTGATGACGCTTTTCGTCGACGGGTATGGACTCCGGGTCTGGCTGGCGAGTCGCTAATCAATCCATAAGAGAATGGGTCTAAGTGCCCTATTCGGACATGGGCCAGGGCGACGAAGATACGTCTAATCCTCGAATGAGGAGAGATCGCAAGTGGAGGGCGCTTAGGACGTGGAGAATTCGGGTGAGACATCTCTGTACCGCCTCAATACCCAGGGCGTTTGCAGCTGGATGTCGGTGAAATGTTGGCCACCCAGCTTGGTGTCGTCGGTTCCAGGGGTGGGGCCCATCAAGAGGGGATCGGTGCCGACTTGATACTGCTGGGCAGGGAGTTTGCATGTATTTACACGGAGTTAGCACAACGGACAAGGCTGGGTAACCTTCGCGGCGTACTCTTTTGAAGAGAGTCTCCACACCGGCGCGGTCGACACGTGAGCGGCCTGAATGGTGTGAGTGAATCACACATCGATGGACACATTGTATTGGCTTCGGGCTCATTTTCATCGCAGCCCAAGGAATGACAAACTGGCTTCAAGGCGGCGCTTCGCGATTAGACCAATAGTCAAGAGCGTGCGCCAAGAAATTGCGCACTCCCGGCCGTCGAAAATTATGAGGGGCAAGCAGATATGACACTTGGCGATCTCCAAAGGATCTCCCAGCGCAGACCGGATGGACATAGGGCACGACCAACGGTCAGTGTCGTGATCCCAGCCAAGAACGAGGCCCTCAACCTTCCCCACGTGTTCGCGGAGTTGGAGCGAGATCTTTTCGAGGTGATTCTGGTCGACGGCGGTTCGACCGACGAAACAGTGCATGTGGCGCAAGAACTGTGGCCCGATATCACGGTCATAGGCCAGACCCGCAAAGGTAAGGGCAACGCTCTCGCTTGCGGCTTCGCCGCAGCAACGGGCGATTTCATTGTGATGCTCGATGCCGACGGATCCGCTGATCCTGCAGAGATCCCTCTTTTTGTCAGTGCCCTCATGGAAGGGGCTGACTTCGCCAAGGGCTCCAGGTTCTTGCCTGGAGCGGGAAGTAGTGACATAAGCCGACTTCGACGCGTCGGAAACTACTGGCTGAACAAAGTTGTCAATCTGTTCTACGGCACCGGATACACCGACCTCTGCTATGGCTACAACGCATTCCGCCGAGAATGCCTCGGCGTCATGGAGCTAGAGGCGGGAGAAGTTGAAGGAGCGGATGAATCTACGATGCTGTGGGGTGATGGATTCGAAGTCGAGACGCTCATCACGGTTCGAATCGCCAAAGCAGGGCTCCGGGTGGCCGAGGTTCCTAGCTTCGAACGCACACGCCGATTTGGATCCAGCAACCTCAACGCTTTTTCGGACGGAATTCGTGTCTTGAGGACCATCCATGCCGAACGAAAGCGTTGGACCCGTCGAGCCCGTCTCGCTTCAGCGAATGCTGGACGAGACGTTGGTGAGTCGTGGGCGATGCTTTCAACCTTGACGGAAGAGGCCAGCTAGTCGCAGTGCTCCCATGTCGAGCCGGACGAATCTCAGGCGCGCCTGGAAGTTAGCTTCAGGCGGTGATCCGCTGGCGCAGACTTCCGCCTCACTTCCCTTAACATGGGCGCCTCTTAGGCAGAATCCACTCCACGAGATATGGAAATCCTGCGAAACGACAATGGACGCAGCGGCTGTATCGATTCGGCCTATCCGAGAACTCAAGCAGTCACAGCATCTGAACAAATGCACGCACAATTGAAACGGAGCGTCTATTTGCCGAGTGAGAATTTGCGATCGCTGTCTACCAAGAAACGCCACGCGAACTGGCCCAATTTCAGGACTGTAGTGTCACTGTTTGATGGGACTTCGAATCACTTACTTACTGCCGATGTATTCAGATCGTCCCATTGGTGGGTACAAGGTCCATTATCAGTATGCCAATGGATTAGCACAACTCGGTCATCGGGTTACGTTACTGTTTCCGGTTGCCGGCAGACACAATCCGTCTGCGGTTAAGTGGCTTCGTTACGTCCAGCTCGTTGCACGTATGCAAGCGAGACGACCGATGGTCACGTGGTTTCAGATTCACCCGGACGTGGAGGTCCGTATCGTTCCAAGACTGACTGGCCAAACGCTTCCACCCGCCGACCTAACCATCCTTACCGCATGGCAAACCGCTGAAATGACGATGCGGCCTGCTCGTCGGGCCGGGGAACTCGTACAGATTGTTTACGATTATGAAATTCTGGATGGAATACCCACAATTGCGTAACCGAATGCGTTCGGCCCTCAGTCGACATGATGTGGCATACATCGCCACGTCCGGAGTAGTGGCCGATATGTTGACCCGGCTAGGTACGCCAATACATGCAACCGTGACCGCCGGACTCGAAGAAGGAGATTTTGGAATCGACCAACCCATCGAGAATCGCAAAGAAATTGTCCGCGTTTCCCTTGCGGTCTGGCGCCGCTAAGGATATCCCCACTGCATTCCGGGCGGCTGAACTGATTCACGACGCTATGCCAGATGCGGTTATCGAATGTTTTGGCCGATCGACATATTCGAATATCCCGGCGTGCATCAATGCGCGGGGACAGTTGAGCCATTCTGAACTTCGCGCCCTTTACAATAAGTGCTCCGTGTTCTTCCTAACGAGTAGGTATGAAGGTTGGGGGCTTCCCGCCGCCGAAGCAATGGCATGTGGGGCCGCAGTAGTTTCGACCCGGAACGGAGGAGTTGCGGACTTTCTGACAAATGACCGCAATGGGAGTCTTGTACCCGTGGGGGATGGACACGCAGTGGCCACCGAGGTCATTCGACTACTTTGCGATCGCTCCGAACGTATTCGACTTGCCACGGCCGGTTCTGAAGAAATGTCCTCCCATTCCCTCAAGTCATCCCTCACGATTCTCGATGCCATTCTTCGAGAGATCTTGGGCAAGAAATGACGACGCAGCACTCTGTAGGTTGGCAAGCGAGTGCATCGATGAAACAAGATGATGGGGCGAGGGATTACAAAGCTGTATTGCAGCCGCCGAAACCGGTGTGATTCTCCGCGGCAAACACCGGCGACGACGGGGCGATGAATCTATCTCCAGGAGTTCTCTTTGGAATCTTGCTGCCCAGTTAACCAATGCCGCACTAACCATCGCCGTCATTCCAATCATCGTCGTAAGGCTCGGAGTCCCCGCCTACGGCGTATATTCCCTCGGCCTCACTAGTATCGTTCTGATTCAGCAGATCGACGGGGGACTTATTAATTCTTCGACTAGGTATATCGCCGTTTATCGCGGTTCAGGCGACTCACACCGCATAACCCAGTTGATCCTAACACTCAGCATAATTCTAATCGTTGGGGGAACGGCAATCGCGACTGGTATATCGGCGGCTTCAGGTCACATTGTAAACCTCGTCGACATTCCGAAAATCCTTATTCCGCAATCGCGTTTGTTTTTCAAACTAATTGCATTCCTCCTCCCCATAAGCCTACTTCAAGCTCTAGCAACTTCAGTACTCCAAGCTCACTCTCGCTTCCGCCGATTAAGTCTTACATCGATCTCAACAGCCATTAGCCGAGCCGCCGCAATATTTTTATTTGCAAGCGGGGGACACGGGCTTGAGAGGATGGCAATCATTCAACTGATCTATCAAACAGTCTCATGGATTCTTATTATTCCATCGGCATTGCAATACATGCATTGGGAAAAGTCAATGTTGATGGGACTACGGGATTTGGCAGAATTGATGCGTTATTCCTTGAACATACAGATCTCGAACATCACGGCTCTAGTTAATGTCCAAGCGGACGCTGTAATCGTCGCCCTTTTTCTTCCGATCCGCGATGTTGCGTTATACACAACCGGGGCGAATTTGGCTATCCGAAATTCGCGGGCTCCTGAGTAACCTGCTGTATCCTACCGGCGTTCGCTTTGCGACCATTTTCGGTAACGAAGGTGAAGACAGAACTTTTCGGGAATTTTGCGCTAGGCAAAGCAATTGGGTGAAATGGAATACAGGACTCTTCTTTGTAGCTATCGGGTCGAGTCTATTTATTGTCGAAAATTGGCTTGGTGCCGCGTTTCATCCAAGCGGGGATTGTGTGCATGGTCCTATTGGCTGGTTACATGATTAATATGTTCACAGGAACTCTCACGCTGTATCTCAACGCCATTGGCCTGTCAAAAATCGAAGCACGCTACGGTTCGGCAGCCATGGCCATAAACATTCTTTTGACCATTCCACTGGTCTTATTAGGGCTCCTTGGAATTGTGGGCGCTACCGCAGTGGGTACTATAGTAGGGAGCCTTTACCTACTATCTATTGCTCGAAAAAACGCCCGGCATGACATTCCGAGTTTTCTAGCCGATGTTCCATGGCGTCATGGCCTGACCGCTGCGGCCATAGCTGCTGTTTGCTGTGATGGATTACGTGAAATTATAAGCTTGCACGGCGTAATCGGTCTACTGTTTTGCACTCTAGGAACTATCCCCGCACTTCTCTACTTTTCTCTTGCAGCGTTAGGGAAACACGACATTCTGGCATTCCTCAGGAGTAGTCTGAGTTGACGCTTCCCAAGGTGCGCCCTCTGGAAAGCTGCTTCTCGCGAGATGAGTTGCGCGTTTAGCGTCCACGAGCGGATAGTCAACCACACAATAGCCGTATCGCTAGTCGAACTTTAGCGGTGTGAGCTCTCTATAATCACTAGTACCATGCTCTATCTGTTCGCGAGTAACGAGCTAAAGAAGTTCTGCGATTCTGGCCCACATCAGTCGGCTATCGTAACGGGATACCGCAAGGTTGCGTGGAGCAGTACCCATCTCAAGTCGGCGTTCGGAATCATTAATCAGTGACATCACGGCACTTGCCACACTTTCGGGGTCCGACGCGACGCACGGAACGGCCGCGGCAGCGTCTAAATAGGATCTGATGGCTGCGGTGTACGTCATGATAACCGGGCGACCACAGGCATAGGCCTCCAAAAGTACACTTTGCCCGGTTGGGTATGCCAGTGGATGAGTTACTGTGAGAACGAATTAGGCGCGTTGTAAAAGATCCCGGTAGCCAAGATGGTCTGCGTTGGCCACCTCGACGTTAGCGGGCACGTCGAGATTGGCTAAGCGGTTAGGCCACGTGAGGATTTTATAACGGACCGTCGGCGTCCGCGTTGCTGCGGCAAGTAACGTCGGCCAGTCTCTCCCGTAATCCGCTCCGACAACTGCCACGTATCCTTGGGCTTCTCCATTTGGATGGAAGAAATCTGTGTCGACACCGAAATCGACCACGGTGCAGCGCTCCGCCGGGACACCCAAACGCTCTGTAATTATTGGAATCTGGTTTTCTGAAAAGACTGTGACGGCCTTAGCATTGGATACCATTGACCTCAAGGATCGAAATCGACGCGCAGAATAAAGCAGTAAATACTGGGCCATCCAGCAGGTAATTACTACCTGTTGCGGTAACGACCTGAAGCGTTTACGAAAATTGTTCATAGGTCCTGCCCTGGTCCTCGAATAGGCTAATAACGACATCGGATCGATAAAGTTCAGGAAGACTCGCGACCACGTTCTTTATTGTCTGATCGGTCATAAATTCGATGGAGCCCAAAACTGCTCTCAAGAGCTGGCCTTTTACTCCATCATTGAGACGCTCGCTGTGCACAATGTTGAAACCATGTCCCTCTAACGCTCGGACCCCGTAAGGTAGATCACCTGCTTTCTTGCCTTCGTTGTATGAGCGCGTCCAGTCAGAAAAGCTGTGCGGCTCAATGACGCATACACATTTCGCCATGGCTTCCTACTTTAGCCGGAGTCGGTTGGAAGTCATCACTGATGTCAACCCAATTGCCCCCCCAGCATCACAATCTGAGTCCCTCAGATAGCGCAGTTGCCGTGGATACATCGGCAGAAGGAATTCTGACTGTGCTTTGTAAGGCGGCAAATAGGAAGTTCATCTAAGTTCACCAAGAGGTTCCCCTGTAACTTCTGTCGGACCGCCCCGGTCCGATTGTGTCGGCGACCACTAAAACTTTTGGTAGGTCTCATGGCAGAAATGCTGGCCTCAACTAGCGGGTGACCGGGTCCCCTTGAAGTAGTCCATCCCTTGTGTGAGTCCGATGCCCCAAGATGGGGCAAGGAGGACAGCACAAGATGAAGCAACGCCGGCATACGCCCGAGCAGGTGATCCGCAAGCTCGCCGAAGGCGAGAAGCTCCTGGCTGAGGGCAAGACGATCGAAGAGGTCTCTCGGCACCTCGAGATCTCCGAGCAGACCTGGCACCGGTGGCGAAACCAGTACGGCGGCATGAAAGCCGACGACGCCAAGCGCCTCAAAGAGCTCGAGAAGGAGAACGCTCGGCTCAAGAAGCTCCTGGCCGAGGCCGAGCTCGACAAGTCGATGCTCAAGGAGTTGGCTGAGGGAAACTTCTAACCCCGGACCGTCGTCGACGAGCAGTCGTCACGCTCATCGATCGGTTCGGGGTCTCCCAGCGTCAAGCCTGCCGGGTGGTCGGCCAGCATCGGGCCACCCAGCGCAACGCACCAGCGGCCCCGTCCGACGACGAGATGGCGCTGCGGGCCTGGCTGCGCGCCTTCTCGCTCGTCCGTCCGCGCTGGGGCTGGAGACGGGCGGCCGTGATGGCCCGGGCGAAGGCTGGCGGGTCAACAACAAGCGGATCCAGCGCCTTTGGCGCTGCTGAAGGGCTCAAAGTCCCCTATCGCAAGCGCAAGAAGCCACTGCGCGGCAAGGGCGTGGTGATGGGGGCCATGTGCCCGATCCGGCCGAATGTGCTGTGGGCCCTCGACTTCCAGTTCGACCAGACCTCCAACGGCAAGACCCTCAAACTGCTCAACGTCATCGACGAGTTCACCCGGGAGTGCCCGGCCATCGTGGTGGCCCGCAACATCGACGCCGACGGCGTCGTGGCCTGCCTCGAGCGCATCGCAGCCGAACGCGGTGCGCCCATGTACCTGCGCTTCGACAACGGCCCCGAGTTCATCGCCAACGCGGTGGCCGACTGGTGCCGCTTCAACGGCACCGAGACCGTGTTCATCGATCCAGGATCACCGTGGCAGAACGCCTGGATCGAGTCGCTTCAACGGCCGGCTCCGTGACGAGTTCCTCAACGGCCACCGCTTCGACTCCCTGCTCGAAGCCCAGGTGCTGATCGAGGACTGGCGGATCGACTACAACATGAACCGTCCACACAGTGCGCACGGCTGGCTCAGCCCCAACGAGTTCGCCCGAGCATGGACCAACCGACACCAACCCCAACTCACATAAGGGCTGGACCAACTATCGGGATCCCCTCACAGGAGTCTGTCGCGGTTGTAGAACACCTCGATGAACTCGAGGATGGCGTGCCGAGCATGGGCGCGCGTCGGCCAGGCCTGTTAGTAGATGAGTTTCCCTTTCAATGTTGCGAACCAGCGACTTGTTTGTCACCCGCTCGACGATACGTTGGCGGAACTCATCTGGATGACGTGTGGCATAGAGACATCCTTCCAAGGGTCGGCTCTCGCCGCCTCATGTTTGGTGTCCGCCAAGGCGGCGAATGCTCACTGATTGTCAGTCCGAGGTCCTGGGCCACTTCGGTGCTCGTCTTGTCGCTACTGCGACACAGCACGACCACCTCTGCATTACTCATCGGAGAAAGACCGCCGTGGCCGCTTCTGTTCCGTGGTCTCCATTTTGGCCATCCTTTCGAGGCTTTGCGCCCCGATCGTGACTGACCGTCAAAGTGGGGCGATGCCACTTCAGATTGACAGACAGCGAGTGGTCTCAGCAGACTAGGCAGTAGTGAAGCTGCCTCACCGTTCCACTTTGGGCAACCTCATAAGGTTCGTAGCTACCGGAGTGCTGGTTCGTATTGCGAATCTTTCCGAACCGGTGCGTTCAAAGATCCGGGGACGGGAGTTGGCTCGCGCCTCGGACATCTCGAGCTCCAGGGATGCGGACCGAAGCGGGCCACCGGTACTTGTCTTGATGGTGTATCGAGCGAGAAATGTTGCAACCGTCCAAATCTTACTGCGACAGCTCGGCACGCATGCGGAAGTAAGACTGTGGGCACTCGACGAAGTTGCGCCTGAACTTGCCTCGAACACGCTAGGTTTCGGACCCGGTCCGCGCTTTGTGCATCTCAACTGGCTTTATGGGGCCAGACCTGTGGCGGAAGATTCTTGGTTGGTCGTAGCGGACGACGACGTGTTTTTCTTCGGCGGCGGGTTAACGACGATGGTGGCGCTCATGGGGCGAGGCGGATTCTCTCTTGCTCAGCCCGGCCACAGCATGCTTCGGGATGGTGGACCTGTCTCTTAGATATCGCCCGCCCGTTGCTTGTAGCCAGAGATACGAACTTTGTGGAACAGGGACCAATTTTGGTCGCTGACCCGAACTTTGCAAAGAAGCTAATGCCGTTTCCTGAGGAGGGTGACATGGGGTGGGGAGTTGAGGCCGAAGTTGGTATTACATGAAAGAGGAAGATGTATAGTCAATCAGAATATCGAATTTACTGTCGTATGATTCACCTCAAGAGGAACGGCACGGCGTACGAGAGATCGGTCCAGAAATGAAGCGACTGCATGAGCGGCTCTTGAGAAGATAGGGATTGCTCTTATCTGGCAGCTCCAGAGCAAGATGGCCGCTGGTGGAAATGGCGACGGAATCCACCTTTGGGATCACAAGGGCGACGTGGGGACTTGGGCTTGCTCAGGGGAGCTGCGGATCCGACGGCTGAGTGTGGATGTCCCGGTATGGGCTGTCCGAAGCGCCGAAAGGTTAGGCCGAGCATATACAGACATCCTGATTCGGTACCGAAGAAGCGGGGTTCGCCAGTCCAAGGAGGGAATCCGCTTCGAAAGGGCAGATCGATTCCCAACTTCTCACCTGCCCGTAGTCCCGCCAGCACCAGTCTCGGAATTTCACACCGATCGTTCGGGGATGCCGCCCATTCTGATCAGCCGCTCCTTCGGACGAGATCCGCAAAGAACACTGGAACTGGATTTGCCAGCCCGACGGGAAGTTCCGGCGTTTCGTTTGAATGCAGCAGAGCGACGATCGCCGCGACGAAGTCGTCCTCATGCAGAGTGAACTGGTGAGAATGCGAGGCGACCAACGGCACGACCGGTCGACGCGTAGTTGACGAGAGCGCACCCGCCATGCCTCCCGCATTGGGCCCATACCGAGGCCCGGACGCACAGACGCCGCCCCAAAGCTCCGCGCCAGCTCCTGGATGGCCAACTTTGCTCTCCCGTAGAGCTGCTCCGTACCGCTAAACGCCGACATCGAAGAAAGAACGATGATCCGTCGCACGCCGGATGAGGAGGCCGTTCCAGAAGCCGCCGGGTGCCCTCAACGTTCACCCGCCAGATGTCCTCTTCGAGTCGGACCGCTGTCGTAGGCGCAGTGGATCAACATGCGGACATCTGAGAGCAGATCAACTTGCGGAACGTCGTCAACGACGTAGCGGCGCATGTTTGGCCCATCGGGGCTTGGGTAAGTCCGATCACGTGAACGCCATCATCCGTTAATCGGTTCCGCAGAAGGCCCCCCAAATAGCCCGTCACCCCGGTGATGGCGACCGTCCCAATAGCCGGGTTCGTCATGCGCTTGAGCGGAGTGACTCGGTGGCGATGCGGTGAGCGTTCGCCATGATTGTCAAGGTGAACGTGGTGGCGGGCACTGTGGGAAAGACTGAGGCATCGATCAGGTGGATGCGTGACCACTGTCGCAGCCGACCCTCCGCGTCCGTTGTGAGGGGGCCATCGACGGGAGAAAGCCGGTGGGGAAAACTCCCCCCAAAGTGGTAGCTCTTTCCCGGCGCCGAAAGGAACGCCATCGGAAGGATCGGCCATAGGTCAATTTCGGCGCCGCCTTGAGCATGCGCCAGACCACCTTCCGAACATCGGATTAGCGAGAGCGTTCTGCTGTCGCCAGACTCCCCATGTCCGGCAGGCTCCTTTGGAGTGCGGCTCTGAAATGCGAATGTGCATGGCTGGAGACTCCCAGGACGGTAAATATCCGAGGCCCACCGTCAACCGCCGGAGGATCTGAGCCGCTATGGGGTCGCCCAGTCGTGTCTTGAGCGGTGCCGGTAGTGCCTCGACCAGGGCATCATTGTGTGGATAGAAGTGGACCTGCGAAACGTCGTGCGCCTCTTTGTCGAGGGACACCACCATGTTGAATTGGTTCAGGGTGAACTCACTCGTGGTCCGGGGATCGGCGGTAGGAACTCGCGAACCCACGGGGATCACAAACGGGCCGACTCTGCCATCGTAATATCTTGATCGAACACGTTAGGGAACTCAGAACGAGCCGCGTGGTCCCTACGGCTCCACAACCGATATATACCCGATCAAAGTCGAATCTCTCAAGGACTCCGGACCGGATATCTCTGGCTATGACGTACGGCATCTCGTCCAACTGACCCACGTCGAGTGCTAGCAAGCCGCTGAAGTATCGAATACGCTTCTCTCGCCGTAGCCGGTCGAATGTGTGAGCCGCGGAATAGATCAGCGAGTAAGGACAACCCGTCATGCAGAGGCCGCACCGCACGCACTCCGACGACTGGAAGGCCAGGCGAGCCCGACCGACATTGACGCCAAGGTGAGCCAAGGATGCCTCGTGGCGTGAGAAGTTGGCCAGCACGGCAGTCGTTCGTGGCGCCAGAGGGGGAAGCGGTTGTGGTTCTGAGAGGAGTGGGAAGTCCTCCGCCAAGCCGTCTTGTTCGGCAGCAAATGGTATCTGGTCGAGTACCGCCCGATAGTGAGGCTCCATCGTGGCGAAGTCAACCGGCCACTCGGCAAAAGTGGCCGGCGTGAAGGGCATCACCTGGGAACCCCACACGTTGCTAAGTCCTCCGTACGCACCTGAGACGACTGTCTCATTAACGCCGTTAACACCCACGACGCCCTGGAGCTGACCCTCGTCCGAAAACGGGTAGGTCGATCCGTAGGATGACTTTTGTGGCAGCCCTCGGCCCTGACGCCCCGCTGGTTGCTTCTTGATGGCGGAGAGGTCTGCCTCATCCCAGAGGGTGGGACTTGTCGTGGCCATCCTTTCCACAATGGCTTGTCGTTCCGGCTCGAGATTATGGCCGATATCAATCACCGTAACTTCCTGCGCAGGGTCAGTCAGGAGCGCAAGGGTTGCCCCTACGGCGGAAGGCCCGGACCCGACAACCAGTGATCGAGTCATCCCTTTGGTCCCCGGAAACGCTCCCAGAGGTAGGCGGTAGGCCCGCACAACACTCCGGCCACTTCTAACGCAAGGTGACTGCGCGGCATGCCGTAGTCAACTTCCGACTGTCGTGCCTTAGCCAGATTACGGATACCCTGTAGAGACCCACGCAGCATGTCAAGTTTCCCCGGCTGCAGGAATTCGCTGGAAGCCGCGGCTGACAAACCCTTCCCGTATCCGAAGATCACTTTACGCAAGGCCTCATCATCCCGACGGTGCACATGCCACACGATGGCGTTGGGTTCATAGGTGAGCTCGTAGCCATGGCGAAGCACTCTCACGAAGAACTCCATGTCTTCGCCACCGGCCGATCGCACGCCGGCTCCAAGGGCTTCGTCAAATCCTCCCAGATCGGAAACGATCATTCGATCGACGGCGAAGTTGGCGCTCGTTCCAAAGTGGCCGGCTGAATAGGGAAATGGAAATGCATAGTTGTTCCGATAAACCATTGAGAACGTTTCAGGCGTCAGATTGTTACTCCACTTCACCTTCCTCTCGAACAGAGCTTGTGATGGCGTCTCAATTTGTGCGGGCGGAACGATCCCGGTCACGACTGCGACATTGGATCCTCGAGAGAATCCCCGAAGGATGGCGTTCGGCCAGCCGGCATCGGGAAGGGTGTCATCGTCGACAAAGGCCAGGTACTTGGTCGTGGCGACCTGGAGGGCCAAATTGCGGGCTCGAGACACCCCGTCGTGGCTCGACGACTCGGCGGATACGCATGCCGAATTCGTCGAATGAAGCGACAACTCGTTCAGTACGCTCTGTTTCGGGTGCGTTGTCGACCACCAGAACGTCATGTTCATTATCGACTGCGGTATGTAATCGTTCGAGACACGATTGAAGGAATTCCGGTCGCTCTCGCGTGCATACCGCGATGGTCAAGTCGCCCGAGGCCATCTCCGGCAATGTGCCACGCTGGTCATCGATTGGTAGAGCGCTAAGGCGATTAAGAACACTCTGCTCATTTACATCTACGGGTTCGAGGAGCAGCCAGCATATCGGCCCAACCTCGTCGACAACGAGGAGCTGGGCCTTGTCGTGCCCTGCAGGCGAGGGCTCAAATGCTCCCTCAATCAGAATGGTCGGCCCTTTGCGTCGAGCAAGGCCAAACCACGTACGGTCCGTGATCACGGGTGATCCTGGCATTGCACGCTCGCTTCCACGTGGTTGGCGCTCCTTGCCTCTGGACTTTATCGGGCACGCAATAGCCGATCCAATCCGCTCCCAGAAGTCATACGTATGCTTCCGCGCGGAATGCGCTTTGGTACGTACCCCGACTTCCGCACTGGATAAAATGAGAGATAGCCGTTCCATCTCAGGCGAAAGCGACCCACTTGACGATTACAGACAACAGCGTGCCCTCCCATTCCGACATACGGGTGTCGGTCGTGATCTGCGCATATACGGAGGAGCGTTGGGACTTTCTCGCGAGTGCAGTCAACTCGGTGCTCTTGCAGTCCTTTCCGGCTTCCGAGCTGATCGTGTGTGTCGATCACAATCCAGAATTTGACGCAAAGATGCAGGGCAAAGTGGGGTGTTTCCGGAGGTACCTCGACCACTCCGATCACGGTTCTCCAGAACAAGTATGACGGACGACTCGGAAGCGCTCGTAACACCGCTGTTGAGAGCACGTCTGGAGAAATCGTCGCGTTCTTGGATGATGACGCCGCCGCACACGTGGACTGGTTGAAGTTCCTCGTCGATCCGTATCGGCGGACGGAGGTCGTTGCCGTCGGAGGGGCACCGCTTCCAGTGTTTGAAACGTATCGACCCTCATGGTTTCCACCTCAACTCGACTGGGTGTTTGGTTGCTACTACGCGGGACTGCCGCATGAGTTGAGTTCGGTGAAGCGACTTATCGGAGCATCAATGTCGGTGCGTAGGGGCGCCCTTGAGTCTATCGGGGGGTTCCACTCGGACGACCACGACGATATGGATATGTGTCATCGACTCCTTGCTCAAGGTACCGGTCAGCTCCTCTTGATGGAACCTCGGGCTATCGTGTACCACCACGTCGGCGCTGAACGGGTCAGGTGGGGCTATCTTTGGCGTCGATGTTTTTTTGTAAATATGGGAAAAGTCAGGGCATTTCGTAACATGGGTGCAGCCGCGAACATGGACGCTGACGTGACATTTGTCTTACGATCGCTCCGACAGAGTGCATGGCAATCCATGCGGGATCTATTCCGCGGGGATGCACGTGGGCTTAGCCGGTTTGCCGTCTTGGTGATTGCCGTAGCGCTGGCCGCCGCTGGCAATGTCGCAGGTCGGCTGGCACTTCAACTTTCAGGTTCGTAGTCGTCCACGGTCGTCATCCTGAAATCGGACCCGGATGCGGTGGAGAGAGTCTCTCGCCACCCCCGCTTCCAGTAGTTAGCCAAGGTGCCATGTCGTGATCGGATGTACTCGTTCGAAGGGAAGGCCGTGCCGGCAAGAAAGGCGCATGCGTTCAGTATCGGGAGGCGCGTGGCCCAGGCCAACCGATGTCGAACAGCGGGCGAGTCGTTGGTCCAGCCCAGAGCCGCTATTCGCAGCCGTGGGGCGAGGGGCGGCACGAATCGAGGGTTGAGCGACTGAACGTCGGCTTCGGGCACATTGTCATGGAGATTCGAAGCCAAGAGCTCGAACAGCCAGCCGATGTTCGAGCTTCTGAAGGCGGCCCGCGCCTCACCCTCGCCGAGCCATTTGGTGAGGACGATGAAGTCCCTCCATGACGCTAGACCCATCTTCCCCTTCCATAGATCATTCAATATATGCAGGGCAGCGACGAGAATCTGGTCCCTTGCTGAAGCGTAATTTACGGCAGCGCCACAGAGTCGTTGAGGCTCTGATCGATTGATAATGTCGCGAACGCTTACATTTGACCCAATGGCCCAAGGTGGAAGGTGGTGATGGAGATCAATGTTCCCGCCACCAGGCGAATGTAGATTGATTCCTTCTCGACACAAGGAATCGAACCACGACCATTGCGGTATAGACCGCTCAGAGTGCCCGAAACCCGCTTCCTCTGCTAGAGAAATCGCGGGGGAAAATCGGTATTGACACCAGCACATCGATGTCTACGAAAGGTCGGGGCCACCCTAAGGGGTGGTATCGGGCCATTGAAGGGCCTTTGACAATAGCCGTCGAGATTCCAGCATCATTGAGGCCAACGAGGACTTGCACTCCGACGACCTCAGCCGCCATCGACTTCATTTGAGCGACAAGTGCGGCGTACCGAAATGTCTTGAGGTAGGGTTGGTCCGCATGAGCAGCGTCGCCGATTAAAGCTTGGTCAGCGACTGATGCAAGCCCTTCTTGAACGAGAATGTCTGCCTCTCGGGCAAAATCAGCAACAGCCGGCGGCGATCCCTCGTTGTTTATGACTCCCGCTAAAAGACACCAACGAGCTGCCGGACCCATCTTCCGAAGTGGCCCATCCTCCGAGCCTGTTCACCCGGGCAAAGTTACCTTGTTCAGCCCTATCCTTCAATAAGAACACGTCGGTGTCACTCGACCAAAAGGACCTTCGGCAAGTAACATCTCACCGTACTAGCTGATTGCCCTCTTGCTGTCGTGTAATGACAGAATGGAGGATGGACAGGAGCGTCCGGTCAGTGCCCAAACTCGACGTGCCGACCTTCACCGCCCCCTCCGATCTCACTTCAGCGCGAGGGAGGGGCGGGCGAGGGTGCTCGCCCTGAACCCAGGGCCCACCGTCGTCGTCCCAAGAAATAGGCCGCCCGATCCGCTCAGCTGGCCATCCCGGGTCTTTCATCTCTCGCTCCCACACTCAAGAAATTAATTTTGTGGCCGTGGTCGACCAGCACTCTTGTCCTAGGTGGTCTAGTCCTTTGGATCTGGAGTGTTCCCAGAATCCATCCGTATTCGGCTCCGAGACTGGATTGGTCTCCCTCCTTCCGGGCGTGTGGTGGATCGCTCTCGCGTTGATGGTCATCGCATTGGCATCAGAGCTGAGCCGAAAGAAACCCAGGACTCATCTCAATTGTATTGACCATCTTGGGATTCGCATTGATCCTGCACGGAACGCTTCCCGCTTCCGAAAGCGCTCCCGCGATTTAGCACTGCCTACGCCATCGCTGAATTCACCGCGCAATTGCGCGCACTGGCCATACGTTGCCATTCGTCGATGCACGATTTTCATGGCCGGGTCTCTTCTCTGCTGCCGGCATGGCGAGCCAGGCCATGGGTGTTTCTCCACTCTGGTTCTTAAGGTGGGCGCCACTCGTCCTTAACCTGTCTTATTTGCTGCCTCTGAAAGTGATCGCGAACGTCACTTTGAGGTCCGAACGGGCCCGATGGTTAGTTCTGCCATTGTTTCTTGCTGGAAACTGGATTGACCAGGATTACTTTTCGCCACAGGGCGTTGATTTCTTCCTCTACTTGGTCGTCATCGCTGTTCTTCTGAAATCATTCAGCTCTCGAGGTTCGCAACCGGCCACTGTTCGCCGAATCATCTTCTTCACACCATTACGTTCGCAGCACGCATTTTCTTCGGACATTTCTCGATGGTCCGCTCGGGGGCACTTCCAGCCGAGATACCTCCCGCGTCGACGAGACGCACCATGTCTTCGGCCCTGTATGGCTTGATCCTCTTGTTCGTAGGGGCGTCGGTTGTCTCGCATCAGTTCACTCCGATCGCACTTTGCGTAGTGCCGTTTGCTCTTGCAGCGGTAGGCCGCACGAAGATGAAGACCCTCTGGTTGATCACGGCGGTTTTGACATTCGGTTGGTTGTCCTGGCAGGGCCGTGTCTATTGGCTGGGCAATTTGAGTCAGATTTTCGGAGGCGTAGGCCAGGTCGGGGTCGTCGTAAACTCGAGTGTTGGGGACCGACTTCAATCTGTACCCTCGGGACGATTACTTGTTGAACACGCCAGGATTGCAGCGTCGGTAGTCACGTTCCTGGGTGCCGCCTTGGGCTTTTGGTGGTCGTGGCGACGTGGTCGGACTCAATGGACATTGGCAGTACTGGCGATCGCGCCGGTATTCGTAGCTCTCGCCACTAGTTACGGTGGTGAAGTCGCCCTTAGAATTCTCCTCTTCAGCCTCGCTCCCGCCGCCGTTCTGATTGCTTCCCTGATCGACGGGCCAGTCGCCTCTCGATTGTCAATTTTGCATGCGTCATTCTGGGCGGACTGCTGCTGGCGCTATTCCCTCTAGCGCGATACGGCAATGAAAGCTTCGAAGCTATGGCCCCGGCGACGTAGCAGCTGCCGCATGGATTAATAACCATGTACCCGCTGGATCCCTTCTCCTAGAGACGTAATTTCGAATAATCCCTATTACTTCACCCATCTGAATTCTCTAAACATTCAGGACGTGGGCGATCTCTCTGCCCTTTCCAATAAGGCTCTTCGCAAAGGACTAATCAATTCGGCTCCGAATGGATGGATTCTTCTGGATCGGAGCCAATATGAATACGGCCTGGCCTTAGAGGGCCATCGCCCGGATGGGAGCCTGCATTGATTCGCCGCCTCCTGAGTACAGGGGTGGTCCAGGTGAGGCACCGGACCTCCACTGCCATGGTCCTTCAAAGTAGTACCACGGCCGGACTCCTCGAAATGAGTGCCTCCTGTGGTGAGGGTGCACCTGATAATTGACGTCGTGTTGTCGTTAACATGTACCGCCGCTGCTTGTGTAGTCCTCACCGACATTCATACACCTGTCAGGCCGATACTGATCCTGGTCGCACTGGTCATTGGTTGTGGTTGGGCGATTTGTGGGTGGCTGAATTTGCCTGATTTCGGCTATTCTGCGGCTCTGACAATAGCTACCGGAATATCGTTGTGGATAGCGATAAGTATGGGGGCGGTGGAGCTCAAGTGGTGGCATCCAGCTGTTACCGTTGGTGTCGGATTGATACTCGCGACGCTCTCTAATATTGCACAGGTACCAGGAGACTCCCTGAGGAGAGCGTAGTGCGATCACTGGTGGAAAACACCGCGCTTGCCTACGCGGTGGTATTCCCGTTGCTGGCAATTCTCGTAATCTTCCAGGCATCCCAAGCTGTGCCTACGGGGCGCCATCGGCGTCGTCCGCGTCATCGGCGCCGTGCACGTTACCGGTGGTGGATCGGCTTATTCGTTGTGCCCCCACTACTGCTCTTTATCGCTGTTGTAACGGCTCGATTCGTGATCCTTCGATAGCGATTCCAAGTGCTAGACGGACAGCGACGGATGAGCTCTCTGCTCAGGGGGCGAAAACCTTGACCCAGGCGATTTCGATGGTGCTGGTGGTGGCAGGCGCAATAGCGGCATGTACGGGAGAAGCCTGTACGGCTAGGAGCATTGGATCCTGCGGAATCTCCGAGGGATCCGTGGTCTGGAAGATCTGGACACCATCGACCCATACGGTGATGTCGTCAGGCTCCCATTGCAGGGTGTAGGTATGCCAGGTGGAGAAGTCGCCTGTTGCTCCTTCGTGGGTCTGAGAGTTGTCTGCGCCCCAGTGAAGAGAGTAGAGAAGCGAAGACAGGTTGTCCGAGAATGATTGAACCCAATCGATTTCTCCACCGATGGGCCAATCGTTGGACGTGGGCCACATAATGAAGATCGGCGTTTGATCCGAGTTACCTTCAAGTTTTGCACGAACTTCCCAGCGGCCATAAAGGGATTCTGGTGCGTTATTGCACCAACACATACCTCCACTCAAGCTGCCCGCCGTCGATACATTCGCCTGACCGGGAGTCAAGTTTACTTCATCGCTGGAAAAATCATTGTCCGAATCCATGTTCGACGAGTAAAAATCCCAATTTGGGTCCGACGCTCCTTGACTGAAATCATCCTCACCAACAAGTTGCCACGAGGAGTCGAATGATGAAGGGGTTGTCGTGGTTGTGGTGGTGTTGAAGTCCCGGTCGAGGTTGCAGCTGGCGGCGTGACGTTGGAGCGGGAGGCTGCGTGGTTGTGGTAGTCGGCTGGGGGGTGGGGGTTGTCCACGCCGAGATCGTATCGGCGACCCCGTCGGTCTCGATCAGCGTGTAGCCGGACATTTGGGGCTCGACCATTATCCCGAGGATCTGCTTTCCGCTGCCACCAAGCGATCCGTAGAATTGAGCGTCACCGAAGCTAAAGATCCCACCGTCTGCTGCCACCAGCCAATAGCCGTCGCCGTCGGGTGTCGGCGCTAATCCGACGATTGGTTGGTTGAGATGTAGGGCACCGGTTGAGCCGTAGAAGCCGGCGTCTCCGAAGGTGAAGATGCCGCCGTCGTGGGCAATGAGCCAATAACCTTCGCCGTCAGGGTCGCCGCCATGCCGACGATCGGCTGATTGAGTTGGAGGGCACCGGTAGAGCCGAAAAAGCCGGCGTCACCGAAGGTGAAAATGCCTCCGTCACTGGCCACGAGCCAATAGCCGTGCCCGTCCGGGGTAGCCGCCATGCCCACGATCGGTTGGTTGAGGTGGATGGCACCAGTTGAGCCGTAGAAATTGGCGTCGCCAAAACTGAAGATGCCGCCATCACTGGCCACGAGCCAATAACCTTCGCCGTCAGGGGTGGCCGCCATGCCGACGATCGGTTGCGACAGCCGAATGCCGGAAACGACGGGCGAGCCGAACAGGGGCGCTCCGTCGTAACTCGTGATCACCCCGAAGATGCTCACCGTCCAGTATCCACCGTCTGGATCGGCGGCCATCAAGCGCCCGCCGCCGTACGCTGAGGACAGCACTGCCGTGGAATTGGAGTTTGCGGTAGTTGAAGAGTCAGAGGTCGCGGTAGTTGAGGCAGATGCGACGAGGCTCACGGTTCCGGCGAGCAAGCAGAAGGCCGCGACGGCAGAAGCGATGTGCCAGCCTCTCCAGGTTCGTCGTGTGTGTCCGCTTCCCTCAATATCGCTCATGCATCTCCTCAGTCCGAGAAGGTGGCCTGAGGAAGAGCGAAATATTGCTGGCTACTTCGGCGACCCGGCTAACTCGGAGAGTTCCGTGGCTTTGCGTCCCCCTCTCACGAGAGGTTTGCCTTTTTCGGTTGTTAGCTAAAACATTGGTCGAATCCGCCACTGATGTCAATGGAAATGGCCAGGTTCGAGATTGCTTCCACCAGACGGCAACTCTTAGGCAACCCACACGGCCATGTTGGTCGCCCGAAATTCACCAAATGGCAACGCAATGAAACCCGGCGCCGCCCAACAGGCAGCTGGCGAAGGTGCCAAAGCGAAGGCGTAAAGAGCCGAACAGCAGCCGTCTTGCGGGCGGATAGCGAACCGTCGACGTGGGTAGCGGCCAATGGTCGTTCCAAAATCGAATTTGGCCCAGACCTACAATACGATTCCTCAAACAGCGGATGAGAGAGGAGGGCGTCTCAGCAGTGGCTTCTATGCCGATTGCCGTACACACGGTCGCGATTCAGGACCGATCACGAATGTTCAGGGAGTCCCTCCGTCTGCTGCTGGAGGCATCGTCGACCCTTCGGGTCGCCGAGACCGTGGAAGATGAAGCTTCTCTTGAAATTGTCTGTCACTCTGAGCCTATGGATGCCGTCATTTTTGAGGCTGGTGGCGTCCCTTGGAACGTAAGCGGCATGCTCGAGCGACTTCGGGCGGAGAATGCGGACATCGTTCTCGTCGGAAACTATCCGCACGAGTTCCGACACCATCGCAAGGCTGATCATGTCACCTATGTGACGCGAACCTCCTCGAGCCGAGAGTTTCTCGTTGCACTTCATGCTGACGACGTCGGAACGGATGCCAGCCGTCAGATGGATCCTGCCGTGACACGGAAGACTCCGGAAAGTCTTACGCAGAGGGAACTTCAGGTTCTGTCACTCATCAGTCAAGGTTCCACGACCACGCAGATCGCCGAACGGCTCGGCATCAGTATCAAGACGGTTGAAAACCGAAGAAGGACCTTATTCACAAAGCTGGGAGTGCAGAATCAATCGCACGCGTTGACCGTTGCCATGCGCAATGGCTTGCTCGGCTCCTCGTGAGCGATTTGGCCACGTCGGCCAAGGAGTTTCCGAACGCTTTCTACCGCAAGCCTTCTATGGGGGTGAGCAGATTCACTTCTGGGCTGCCGAAAGTGATCGTCATGCATGACCATGCCGTCATACATGAGGCTCTCAAATTGGTGTTGGAGAATCGAGTGGACGTCGTCGCCGAGACTCGCTCGGGTAAGTCGGCGGTAGCTCTTTGCGAGCTTCATGTGCCTGATGTCGTCGTCGTGGGTGAGCTCCTCGTCGATGGGGTGATGGAGTATTACGCTCCAGCGTTGCTCCAAACGGGAACTCGGATCTTGCTGGTATCCGAACGACATGACACGGCCAGAATGCTCGAGCTGGTGGAACTGGGTATCACGGGTATAACGACTACCGACCAAACACCTCAAGCGATGGCACAAGCAGTGCTCACGCTCGCAGTGGGAGGAGCCGACCTTCCCCCGGACGTCGTTAATGCGATAGCTGCTGACTGGCGGCGCGCCCGCCGGAAGGGCACTAATGAGGTGTTTGGTTCTGAGTTGACCACGCGTGAGCTCGAGGTTTTGGGGGCAATGTCGGACGGGCTCAGCACGAAGGCCATTGCCCATCACCTCGGGATCGCACCAAAGACGGTGGAGAATCACAAGACGCGTATTTTCGACAAACTCGGTGTGCGGACTCAGGCCCAAGCAGTGGCCCTGGCCATGGGGGGCGCTCCAGCTCAGGCGCCTTCGCCCCGCGGCGGCGTTCCTCGGTGAAACGATTTGCCAAGCGGGGCTCGACCTCCGCCGCAGAACAGCTGGGCGGTATTGAGGTCGTCGGACTCTCGAAGACCTTGCGCAACCACTTGATTTTGGATTCGCTCGACCTCTCTGTACCGAAAGGCAGCATTGCGGTGATCGAGGGAGCGAACGGTACAGGCAAGACGACCTTGGTCAGGGTTCTCGCCACCGTGATATCGCCGGATTCCGGTTCCGTGCGCGTGGGCGGATATGACGTACGGAAACAGAGCCTGGGTGTCCGTCGTTCCATCGGCGTCAGCTTCGCCAACGAGCGCAGCCTCTATTGGAGGCTCACCGGCTCCCAAAATCTGGAGCTGTTCGGCCGAATTGCCGGGCTTTCGCAACGGACGATCGCAGAACGTGCGACGACGATCTGCGATGCCCTTTACATCACGGATGTGTGCCTCGGCGGCGTCGCGCAGATGTCGACCGGTCAGCGCCAGCGTCTCATGGTTGCTCGAGCTCTGCTCGTTGAGCCAGCGGTCCTCATCCTCGACGAGCCCTTTCGAGGGCTCGATGCAGAAGGCCTCGATGCGCTGAATGCCATCGTGGTGGACGGAGCAGCGAAAGGTATGACGGTGCTCGTCGTGGCACCTCTTGTCGACCCGGTCCTTTCCATCGCAGACGCGCTCTACCGCCTCGAGGGCGGACAGCTGCGTGACTTAGCCCAAAGCGATGCCGGCTCATGAAGTTTCCGCAGATCGTGGTCGCCATTGCGAAAAAGGACTTTCGGACGGCGATCTCCTATCGCGTTGGTTTCATTTCAGGTGTCATCGCTTCCTTTTGGGGGCTGCTGAGTTTTCGCTTCGTTTCCAACCTCGTTAATACGGGGCAATTCGCCGGAAATGACGTCGCTTACTTCCGGTTCACCGTTATTGGTCTGCTCTTTGCCTCCGTGCTGCAACCAGTGTCGGTCGGCACATCTATCTCCACCCGCAATGAGCAAGTTCAGGGCACGCTTGAATATTTAGCGAGTCTTCCTATCCGACGCATCTATCTCGGACTTAGTTGGTCCGCCTACGGGCTTCTCCAGTCGATCGCAATGGCTATAATAGTTGCCCTCTTGATGATCCCTATCGGTCTCAGAGTGACTCATTTCAATGGGTTCATTGTGGTCGCGGTAAGCATTCTCACTATCGTAATTTTTGCCGCCATTGGTAACGTCGGCGCAGCTCTGGTCATTGTGGTTCAGCAGGGCGGCACCATCGTCGTAGGAGCCCTCAGCATTATCAGCGTTCTAAGCGGGACCCTGTTCCCGATTGGAACGCTTCCGGGGTGGCTTCAGGCTATTTCGCACCTGTCTCCTCTGACGTATTCCCTCGAAGCCCTACGTTCGGCCACCCTTTCGGGCCAGCCCTCAACTTCTTACCTCAAGGACTTGCTCATTCTGGTCGGCTTCACCCTTACTCTTCTGCCGCTTTCGGCGTGGTTGCTCGGCCGGGCATTCAGGATTGCCCAAAGGCGTGGCACACTTGGGACCTTCTAATGGCTGATCAAGCGACGTGACCGGTGCAATGACTTACGAACCAGGCGAAAAGCTGCAACTGAAGGTCGACGATGTCGTCTGGAGGGAAGTCGGCGATGAGCTCGTGATCCTCGAACTTTCGACTTCCACCTACCTCACCCTCAATGGAACGGCCAAGCACCTCTGGGAAGGGCTTGTAGGCGGAACCACCGTAGACGCCCTGGTAGAGGCTTTGACGCAGCGCTACAAGATCACACCTCAGCATGCCAGGGCAGACGCACAGTCATTTTTGGCCGCTCTCACCGAGAGGGATCTTCTCGTTCACGGTGCCTGAACCGAAGCTCGCCATGAAGGGACGCTTCGAAAGTCCGTGGTTTCCAGCAGCAAATTCAGGGGGCCTGACGGAGCTGGAGGTGGCCTCAGGCGTGGTCGTCGGGCAGGTGAGTGGACCCACTTTTGCCGGAGACGGTCGTCACGACCCGATTGCGGTGCTGCGGACGCTCGTCCGGCCTTTACTGGCATCGCCGCCTTGCGTGGTGGCTTTTTCAGGTGGCCGAGACTCCTCGGCGCTCCTGGCCCTTCTCATAGACGTGGCCAGGAGCGAAGGCCTTCCCGAGCCGCTCGCGGTGACGGCGCGCTGGAGCGACGACGAGGCGAGCGACGAGTCCGAGTGGCAGGAAGAAGTGGCACGCACGATCGGGGTGCGCAATTGGGAGATCATTCGCCCCGGCACTGACCTCGACTTGCTTGGTGATGAAGCGACCTCGGTTCTTAGGCAACTGGGTTTGCTATGGCCGGCGCCCGCGTACGCCTTGCGTCCAATGATGCGGATAGGGGCAGGCGGGTCGTTCCTCACCGGCGAGGGCGGTGACGAGGCGTTCGGGCTTTGGCCTTACGGCCGGCTGTGGTCGACGATTCGTGACCGAAAGGTTCCACGTTCATCGGATCTGCGCGGATTGGCCCTCGGATGTGTCCCCCGAGCTCTTCGCCGCTATCGCTGGCGTCAGAACCTGCCTCCGTACCAGCACTGGATCCGTCCTGACGCCTTTCGATACTTGGCCCACGTAATGGCGGCTGATCGTGCTGACGACCCTCTTCGCTGGGATCGCTATCAGCAGGTGAATCGCCGCCGCCGCTCGACTGACCTCTCTCTCCGGACGATCCAGAGGCTGTGCGCTCTCGAGGGCACCAACTTCATTGCCCCATTTCTCGACGAGCGGTTTCTGGCCGCCTTAGGAGCTTGGGGCGGCACTTTCGGCCGCGGTGATCGGACGGAGGTGATGTCGACGCTCTTTTCCGGGGTGTTGCCGGGGCCGATACTCGCCCGCACCAGCAAGGCGACGTTCGGAGGGGTCTTCTGGGGCCCTGCCAGCAGGACCTTTGCACACGAATGGGATGGCGCCACCTTCGAGAGGGACCTGGTCGACCCGGACGCCTTGCGGCAGGAATGGCTGGCGCCAGTTCCGGTGTATGGGTCTGCCATCCCACTACAGGCTGCATGGTTGTTGGCGAACCGTGGACCCCGAACACCCGATGCGGCTCACCTGCCGACGGACCTCCCACAATTCCCCTAGGGGGATCTTCCCCCTCTCCAATGCTGGTCAGTTCGGGCGGGCGTGATTACCATGAGCCATTCACGGTTGGAAGGGGAAAAGAAAATGGCAGAAGAGACTTACGAGGCGCCTGAGATCACAGTCTTGGGCGAGGTGACGGACATGACGCAGTCGAAGCCGGGCATCTTTTTCGACTTCCCCCACTCTGGGGAAGGCAACACCCATCCTCATCACCATCACGGCAGCTGATTAGCCGCGCACCAGGTGGATTTCCCGATCGAGGTGATCCTCGGTCGGGGACCTGGCGCGCCCAAGATGTCGTTCTTTCCACGGACATCTCGAGCCAGACGGTCCTTCTCCACATCCCGTCGGGAACCTATTTGAAGCTTGACGATGCCGCTACCCGCATCGTTGAGGTGTTGAACCGTGAAAGCAATCCAACGCTTGCGGCAAACGAGTTATCACTCAGGCTGGGGATTCCGCTTACGACGGCAGTTGACGATATTGACAGCGTCATCTCAACGGTCAACGGTCTGACGACTAAGCGGATGGCACGGAGCCGGCGTCCGACGATGGCGGGAATTACCGCTGTCGCGCAGTCCTGGCTCCGTAAATCCTGGATAGACCGCTGGGGCACGACCCAGGCCACGCTTGCGTTGCTGGCGGTGGAAATCGGTTTGAAGATAACTGATGTCTCCCATCTCGCACGATGGTTAGGGGTTCCTTTGGTGGCCACGGACCGACCCGCAGAGCCGGCGGTGAACGCCGAGACCGTGGGACGTCTGTCCGAACGTGAACAGCGCATGCTGTGGGCCGTGCAGTGGGTAATGGACCGATGGCTCTACGACGCAACATGCCTCCGCCAGGCATTGGTATTTGGTTGGTTTATCCGTCGCCGGAGCCCCATCCTTAGGCTGGGGATGCTGGATACGAAAGAAACGATTGCCCATGCCTGGGTCGAGGCCGAAGGTTTGTCGTTCAACGCGTTGCCGGGTATGACGCCGTTCAGATCGGCTACGGATGCCGAATAGTTCTACGGTGCGTCTCTACGAGTGTTCCGGTTTGATAGTTGCGTCAGAAATTGCTCTCTCTGCACCGGAGTCCAAACTTAGCGATCCCGCGAGGGCCGACGTCACTTTCTCGTGGGGAGACGAGATGATCCTCCCTGTCGAGCGTCCGTCGGAACAGATAGTCGCTGAGCTCGTCGTAGATGGTTACGTTCACTACACCTTCTGTCGAGTCGATGACGGATATGTGGCCCGCATGCCCCTCATCGCCGACTTCTTGATCGATGCTGATCTCAAGCACGTCACTTGTCGCCCCGCCGCATCAGGACGGTTGGAGCTCATTCCAATAATCCTTCCTGGAACGGTCGTCGCATTCCTCCTCACAATGGCTGGATTCTCGGTACTTCACGGAAGCGCCGTGGAGATAGACGGTGCCGCATTGGCCTTCGTCGGGGCCTCGGGGCAAGGAAAGTCGACACTGGCTGCCCTCTTCTGCGCTACGGGAGCACCCCTCGTGACCGACGATGTGCTGCCCCTGGAGTTCGCCGGCACGGGGGGATCCCAGCAGGTCTACTGCGTGCGCTCAGGGACCGAAATCCGACTTCGGGAGAAATCAGCGTCTTTGGCGCAACGATTCGACTCGGAAACGGCGGTGAGAATGACCGCCGACGATCGGCATGGGGTGACGCCTGTTCACTCAGCAATCGATCGGATACCCCTACGCGCCGTAATCCTGCCAAGACCCGACCGAGAGAGCTCCCAGGTGAGGGCATGTGCCTTAGAGGTCGGGGTCGCCAGCTTGTGGCTGAATCGTTTGCAAAGGATCGAAGGGTGGCGAGATCGCTCCCAGTTGCGCCAACAGTTCACCGATGTCGGCAACATCGTGGGAGCTCTGCCGATATTCGAAGTGTCGGTGCCCTGGGGGCCACCATTTGCGGGGGATCTACCCGATCAGATCCTCGAGGCGATCCAGTGGTCCGAATGGGGAGTATCGACTCGGAGTTGACGTCGTTTTTTTCCGGTGAAGCGAAGTTCCGGAACGTCAAGTTCCGGGCCGTGAAAATCAGGCGACGTGCCGGCGCCGTTCCGTGTTGTGATCCAGCACACGTCGCGCCTTGTACGCGTGGAGATGCGGGAGATGGCCATGGAACAACTGGTCGCGGCATTCCCGGCACAGCCGTCCGTAGCCTCTCATCGAGGGTTGGAACATCCGATCCGTGAGGTGAACCTTGCTTACGGGGCCTCTCCAGCCGCAGCGGTGGCATGGTCCATATCGGTGACGACCAAGCCCGTTCCCGTAGTTTCCGACGTGCATCATTCTGCCCCCCTCATGCTGGTTAGGCGCAGTACCAGGACTATTACCGCCGAGAGCGGTTTACAAACTTCGTCAGCTGGCGTTCAGGACGGCGCCCCCCATGAGTCATCATGGTCTGTCCTGCTGCGGTAATCAGGTCCAGAGGCACTGGCGCACCGACGAAGGAGATCAAGACCACCGCGAGCCTCGGCGGCTCTGCTGAAGCTCGAGGAGCCTGGGCCACCCAATATCGATTCGAGCCGACGTGTGACCCAAGGCCTGGCCTCCCTTGTCACGGAGGCGGAACGCTGCCTCCAGCCGAGGTGCGTGTAACGCTGGCGGGTGGTGCTCAGGGGTTCGCGGGAGGAAGTTTTCTTCCATCAGCGCCACTTTTGATCCTATTGTCGGGTAGGGATCGAGGCTCTATCCCTACCACTGATACCTTCTGGGACGTGAGTAAGGCACTCGCAACAATCGGAACCGGCCCGATGCGGCCCGTTCTCGATCTTGCCCTTCAGACGTTCCGTCCTTATGCGGAACGACATGGCTACGACCTAGTGGTGGGATCCGGGAACGCGGGCGGCCGGGCGCCGTCATGGGGCAAGGTAGTCCTGTTGCAACGTCTGCTTGAAACTTATGATCAGGCTCTGTGGATCGACAGTGACATTCTGATCCTGGATCCTTCTTTAGACATAGCGGATGCCGTGCCGGTTAATCACTTTCAAGGCATGGTTGAGCAGGTGGTGTCGGAGCGCGAACGTGCGGTCAACACCGGTGTCTGGTTCCTCCGGTCTGGTGATCGATCCAAGGCGTTTCTTGAGGCGGTGTGGAACCACACTGCCGAGGGTGAGCCTGGGATGTGGGATAACCTTCAGGTTCTCGACCTTCTTGGGTATACGACCGTCAGACCATACCGCTCCGAGCGGAGGACTGAATGGCTCGATGGGACAGCCTTTATCGACCAAACCTGGAATGCTATGGGGGGAGCTGTAGGCAACTTTCGGCATTACAGTGCGATGCCGAACGAACAGCGACGTCGGGTTATGAAGCGCGATCTTCTCAGGACGGACTCGCCGGATAATTCACGGCCTGCGCGGCGGATCGAGCGACTTCTTCGAGATGTCGAGCAGGCGGTCTATGTTCTCACGCGACGACGGAAGGACGCTCGGAAGTACTTTGGCCGTCGGATTGCAGGCGAGGGACAGCCTTAACGGATGGTCGCCGACTTGGTCTTACTGACGCCGGCAATAAGAACCTCCGCATAGACAGCCGTGAATATAGCGCCATAGGGCTCTTTGCTGAGCACCTGATTATTCAGCATATGCACCAGCCCACCAAGGCGGCCTCCGTGGAGGACCCAATAGAATCCTTCTCGGTTCAGGCTGGGTTAGAGCCCTTCGCTGCAAGCGATCGCCGCACGTTCTCGACGGTTCATGAGCTAAACGCCTAGTTCGGCCGTCCTTCGTTCCCGACGGTTTGTGAGCCAAAAGCTAATTCTGCTAGCAGGGAAATGTTGAACGGCCGGAAGACGAGAGCCCTTAGGAATGCCGGTGATCGCTTCCCGAGTACCCCAGCACCATAGACAGCGATTCCACCTAAGGCCGGTATACCAGTCAGCAGAAGTCCAAAGACGCCCTGCGGGAGGTGCGGCTCCATAATCGCCTCCACACTGATCGTAAAGGCGCAAGCAAGAAGACCAGGAAGTATGGGGACATCTCTGAGGAAGTGCGTGATATCGGAACGATAGAATCGTCGAGCGATCCTCACAAGCAGGAGGCTTGCAAATATGGCCGCCACAGTGCTGCCTCCTGTAACTCCGAGAGGTCCGAGAATTCAGCAGCGCGGCCGTTGCGACGATATTTGTCCCCATTGCGACGAGTGCGTAGCGGACTTCCACATCGGGGCGCCCGACAGCTGATAAAAATTGGGTTAGCACCCCCGTCCAAAGGTTGACGAGATTGCCCGCCATGGCCACTACTGCAATCTCTCCACCTATCGAGAATTGCGGCCCCAGCCATACAACGATCATAAAGTAGACCGAGCCTAGGGCCACCACGCTAATTCCAGTCGATAGGATTACCCACGCTCGTTGTAAGCGATCAACGTCTCCACCGCACATCATCGCCGGCGGTAGCGAATGTTCGAGTCAGATGCACCCCGAGAGGAGCTTAGAAGATTGAAAGTAAGGTTGCGAACTGCGTTCGAAAGATTACTCCCAACGTTATAAAATGCCACCGCTCTAAGCCTAAAGAAAGCACCGATGAGGAGGCTATCGATCTCATTATTCACGAGGCCGATAAGTGCCGTCAGTTGAACGCTCGCAGAATAGCGCGCAATTTCCTTAACTTCCGGCCAACTGAGTATTCGTAAGCCCTTTCTCGACATGTATTTAGACGCCAATGGGACCGTAAACGCAGACGCGAGTACCTGCTGTGCAACATAAACTAGCGCGACCCCCTGAAGACCAGCGTGAAACTCGACACAGATAACGAGACCTAGAGAGCCAGCGCCGAAAACAACAATCGAGGTCATACTTGTGAACGCGTAACGTTGCCTTGCGTTAACCACGGACGCGAAGGCATTGTGCAGAAACCCGGTCATTACAAGTATGCCAAGGGTCCTAATTAAGAAGACCCCTTGTGGTCTGAGGCTGCCCTCCACGTGAAAGAGCGACATGACAGGTGGCGCAAGCCACCATGACAGCGCCGTTGCAACTAAACCAAGCGCTAGGAGAAGACCCGAGATTGTAAGCAAAGTCTGAGTTGTCTTTATCTTATCGTCTTTTGCAGCATAGAGGGCAAAGTACCTACCGAGGGAACCTCCGAGGCCCCCGCCCAGCGGTCCAAGGAAGACGCTTATAGAGCCCGCTAAAGCGAGAAGCCCCCAGCGCCGAACTCCGAATCCATGAATTAGAAACGGGGTCATGAAAATATTTACCCCGATCGGGATAATAGATGACAGATTATTCCAGAGTGCTCCTGTAACTATTGTGTGGGCTGACGTCCGCTTGCTTTTATCTGCATGAGCAGGTTCCCGCTTACCTTTGGGAACAGAGTCTGTCTGCTCCGTCATAGGCCAGTACTACGGATCGGAGATTGCATGCTTTCATCGCTAAGATGAGGCTTTCGCAATCTCGCTTGCCAAGCGGAGCCATTTCCCTCTCCCACTTGCGTCGTCGACAAGCGGACAGACGGCGCTATCAAACCCGAGGGCTCTAATGGCCGTTTCTCAGAATAACGAGAAACCACCTGTCCCTTGAGAGGGATATAGCGATTTGCTCCAAATCACGTTCGATTCGGACTGGACTGACGTCTGCACTGAGTTAGGTCATTCCTTCGAGTACGGAGTCGACCTATCAAGCTGTACCTCGGACCTTGATCGAGTCACCGCACGAGGGTGGCATTCGGCGAAGTATTCGTGAGTAAGCTCCCAGCTCGAGCCAATGTAGTGCGCACTCCCTTGTACTGTAAATTTGAGAGATCAATATCCTTTAACAGCTTTTCCGGGGGCGGACAGCGTGCGCTCTGCGAGGAGATGGGGGAGGATTTCAGTTGTCCCCTTGGTTCTAGGCATTACGAAGATTTGTGAAAGTCGGAAAGCGAAGGCTTACAAGTAGTGGCGGCGCCGGAACGGAACTTCAACAAGCTATCTGCCCAGACTGATACAGGGGGTCATGCAATGGAGTACAACCCATTCGCCCGGGACACACAGACCAACCCGTATCCCGTCTACCAGTGGTTACGTGACGAAGAGCCCCTCTACCACAACCCTGATCTCAATTTCTACGCTCTCTCGCGGTTCGATGACGTACTGAAGGCCCATCTCGAACCCGGGACCTTCCTGTCCAACCACGGTCCTTCCATCGAGATCCTCGACACATCCATGACGACAGGCGTCCTGATCGCCCAAGACCAACCCACTCACACCTGGCAGCGCAAGCTGGTTTCGCGCGTGTTCACGCCAAGGGCGATCGCCCAACTCGAAGAGCAGGTCCGCTCGGTCGCCGGCGGGATCCTCGACGACGCTCGTGAGCGCGGGACACTCGACGTGATCGGGGAGTACTCGGCCTATCTCCCGATGATGGTCATCGCCGAAATGCTTGGCGTGCCGACCGAGGAGAGGGCGGAATTGCGCGAGTTATCCGACCGGATGTTGGACCGTAGCGAAGCGGACGGCGACGCCAAGATCAACAGCGACGCGCCCGAAGCCATCATGCGCTTCGTATCGATGATGACTGAGCTGGCACACGCAAAGGCAGCGAACCCGACGGACGACATCGCGTCCCTCCTCATGACCGCCCGGACCACCGATGAGAAGGGAAACGAGGTCGGCCTTGACCCTGGGGTGGTGCCGTTCCGTCTCATGGAGCTCATAGCGGCTGGTCACGAGACGACGGCAAAGTTGATCGGCAATGGGGTCGTGGCGCTGACGTGGTACCGCGATCAACGCCGAGAGCTAGTCGATGACCCTGGCCTCATCCCACGCGCGGTCGAGGAGATGTTGCGCTGGGACCCGCCCTCGCACTACCAGGGACGATGGGTGGAGAAGGAGGTCACTCTGCACGGCGTGACGATCCCACCCGAGTCGAGGGTGGTCCTTATTACGGGTTCGGCAAACCATGATGAACGGGTGTTCGAGGAGCCTGAGCTGTTCGATATTCACCGCCAATTTGACCGCCACGTCGCCTTTGGTTTCGGGATCCACCTTTGCGTGGGGGCGGCGCTCGCCCGTCTCGAGACTCGCGTGGCCTTCGAAGAGTTGCTCCGGCGCTACCCCGACTACGAACTGACCCAGCCCATGAAGCGGGCCTATTCGAGCAATGTCCGCGGACTGTCGAGCCTGCCCATCGCACTCGGAGCGGCCTGACCTGACAGCTGTGAGGGAGACTCCGGGCAGGCGACGCCCTACGAGCAATCCTCGGGAAGTTGTTCGCTGAGGGCTGTTGTTGCTGACGGTTGCGCCTCGGGCACGGGGAGATCGGACATCTCCTGCTCGCTATAAGGCAGTGGCCGGATGGTCGCCTTGGCACTCAGGGGAGACCAGCCCACGGGTGGATCGAAGGGGCGGTCCGGTAAACCTTCTCGATGGCGATGGGTCCGGCGCCGATGGTTGATGACCACGGGGGTTAAGCGACTTCTCGGGCTGGGACCACGGTCAATCGGACGTGACCGCCGTGCAAGTCACGGAACGTGGTCTGACCATGGAAGAGAACGGCCACGCAGTCCTCGCACAGGCGACCGCAGGTATTGCCAGAAACCATGTACCGGCGATCGCGACGTGGGACTTTCCCGACGATGCCTCTCCATCCGCACCGATGGCAGATTCCGGGGCGCTGCTTGTGAAGGATGCTGGTTTGCACATTTCCCTTTCACCCTGAGAGTGCAGGTCGCTGGGAAAATAGCCACTTCACATTCATCGCTATTTCGGCGGCCCGGCGAACTCCGAGAGTCCCGTGACTTTGCGTCCCTCCCTCACGAGAGGTTTGCCTTTTCGACTTGCAACAAGGCCAACAATGACCCCTTGACCTGCGTAAGTCAAGGAAAGGAGGCACTCAGCCACGTCTCCAACCGATTCGCAACCGAGGCGCTACCGAGCGAAGTGGCCCGTGCGAGATTCAGACGATCTCTCGGACGCGCTCGACCTTTGGTTGCGCTCCTGACGGCTTCGAGGCGGGACCTGACGCGGAGGCCCGCAACAGGTCAAGAAGGCATTCGCCACAGAGCCGGTCAAAGGAGCGCGCGCCCAAAAGTTGACTGCGGTCACGGCGGCGCACAGAGCCCACCACGCCCCTCCAGCCGCAACGATGACATACCCCTTGGCGTCGTCCGCGCAGTGCCGTCCGGCTTCCCGCGAATGCCATGCCCGGCCCCCTTTTCCTGCAACAACCGTTGGGGGCCACGATATGCCCTGCGCTGGGGAAACAGGGGGATCCCGCGCTCTCAGTCCGTTGCTGCTCTGACAGAGTGGCTCCGTGTTCGTCACCAACCACGTCCTCTCCGGGGCGCTGATCGGGCGCGCGCTGGAGCGACGGCCGGTGGTGGCGTTCGCGGTTGGTGTGGCCTCGCATCTGGTCCTCGACGCAGTACCGCATTGGGGCTGTGACACGGGGACGCCCTGCGGAGCCCATCAATTCTTGGTCGTGGCCAAGCGTGACGGGCTGCTCGGACTCACGGCAATGGCGGTGGCCACGCTGATGGCGACAAAGGAGGGACGGCCGGCCACGGTGGCCGCCATGGCCGGCGCCGCCCTTCTCGATCTGGACAAACCCTTGGTGCACTTCTTCAAAAGGAATCCATTTCCCAAGGTGGTGCGCCATCTCCACGATTGGGTGCAGAACGAATCACCCGAAGGCCTGGCGACCGAGATCCGCTTCGGGGTTGCCTTCGCAGCTGCGGATGCCCTCGCTGCCGTCCTTGCGCTGCGAAATGGCGATCAGGGTCGCCGCCCGCAGGCGCAACCTCGGTGGGTGGACCGCCGGCCGAAATGGGGAGAAGAAGCTTCGTCCGGGATGGTGACCACCCAACTTCGAGCCCCCCTTTTTGACGAGCTAAGCGCCTCCAGCCGGGGCCTTTGCATACCGCAATAGCTGGATTCTTCACCGTGGCATGCGAGATGGGAGGATGCAAAAGTGAGGGACCGCATCAGGCTTGGAATGTGAAGTCAGTCGATCATGCCTGACACCAGCGGCGGGGAGGTCAAACTGGAGAACGATCGGACCGCGAAAACGCTGCGCATTGCCTTTTTCATTACCGCGTATCGCCCACCAGATCAGCTGACTCGACTCGTAAACACCTTGCGACACGCTGAGCCGGACGCGCCCATCGTTATTCATCATGACTCGTTCGCGTCACCGTTAGACCATTCTTTATTCGATTCCATGTCGAACGTTCACCTTTTGACGAGCGAGTCCCCGATCCTTTGGGGCGATCTGAGTTTGGACATAGCTCGATGGCAGGTTTTTCGATGGATCTTGAATAGTCTTGATGTTGATTGGGTCGTCTTGTTGTCCGAACAGGACTACCCGATCGCTCCTCTCGGGGATCTCCGAAAGCGGATGGCTCATAGCGGCGTGGATGCATTCATCTCGGGTCAACGGGTTAACGAAATCGAAGACCGGGGCTTTCGCCGCAATTGCACCCTGCGATACCTCTATCAATATTCGTGCCTGCCAAATGTGAACTTGGAAAGCAGACTCCCGCCCCGTCTGCGTAAATTCGTAGCCAAGTCTCGTCGACTGACATATTCGGCGATCAATGCTTCCCAGCGAACGTTTTCTCTATACGGGAGGCCAGTCGAACTGCACCTTCCTAGCTGGATCGGGATCAGGGCGAGACGGACTCCCTTCAGCCCCGATTTTCCGTGCTGGTACCACGATTCGTGGTTTGTGATTTCATCCAAGGCAGTTCGCCATGTGCTCGAATACGTCGATTCGCACCCCGAGCTCGTCCATTACTACGAACACACCATCATTCCAGTGGAATCGGTTACCGGAACAATTGTCTTCAATGATTCGGACCTGAGGGTCGCAAATATCGCACTGCACGAGAAACGATGGACCAATCCAGAATCCGGCCACCCTGACGTATTCAAGCTAGAAGACCTTGATTTCCTACTTTCGTCAAATGCGAACTTTGCTCGCAAATTCGACCTCACCAATAGCGACATTTTGGATGCACTTGACCGAATAGTTCTGGCATAGACGACGAGCATCGCACCGCTTGCAACCTTCCACCCATGGGACAGATACCGGCGCGCTCTCGGTCACTTCCGTCGCTAATAGGCCCGTCATGGCTGGAGCAGATCCGTTCTAACGTTGTCCGCTGATCCGGTTTCGTACTGGCAGCGATCGAACGCAGCGCCCCGGACGGGAGACCATCGGTCGCACATTGGAGCTAAGGCAGGTCGGGGAGTCATTTCGCTCCATTGGAGCAAGCTCGTCCGGGGTTGTAATCACCCAACCGTATACGTCGTCAAATTCGATTGGCGTGGACCGTGACGGTCGTGAAGGCGACCGAGAGCGCCCGAGTCCCGGGCTCTGCTTCCGGGCTGAAGCCTGAGGGGGGACCGCCGGCGAGTTCTGCTGCGAGCGCCGAGCTCACCCACTGCCGATCACTGACCTCACTGAAGATGTAATCCAATGGGAACCGGCCTGGGTCATTGAGTTCGCCGAAGCACACAGGGCCAACCTCGTTCGCCAGGAGCTCTACGAGTTCGTCTCTCAGGAGCACCCCCATATGGGAGGGATCGAGGTGACGATGCATCTCGTCGTACGCGGCCCGCACATCCTGTCCGGGTGCCACCAAATCAGAGACCGCCACCCGGCCCCCTGCTCGGCAGACCCGGGCCATCTCCCGCACCATCGTAGCGGGATCCCTGAAGTGATGCAGCGCGCTCCGGCATACAACAAGATCGAACGATTCACTGAGAAAGGGCAGGTCATCGGCATTGCCTTCTTGAAAAAGGACGTTGCCCAGCCCCTTGGCCTTCAGGCGTTCGGCCCCCAATCGCAAGAGGTCGGAGGTGAGATCCAGCCCGACCACCTGACGAACTTTCGGGGCGATCTCCTCGGCCACGTGGCCCGCCCCACAGGCCACGTCGAGAACGATCATGTCCGGTTCGAGTGGCTCGACCCATCTGGTGGCGAGAGACGAACGACTCGCGAACGGCGAATCTGTGCCGGAAAAGAGCGCCACCTGTCGAGCGAATGACTGGCGAACTTCCTCATCGGAGAGCTTTTCGTTCATTTCCCATTAGGTACACTTCGCCCCTGTGACCGTCGCTGCGCATCCGGCCAATAATTTGCCTTATACGGCCAACCATGGACTCGTAGACCTCCGGGGGAAGACGGAGGTGGTGGCCGGGACATTCGTCTATGACGGACCCAACCTGGTGACGGGTTGGCACTCCCATGACCTCCATCAGCTCGAATACGCCTTCCAGGGGACCATCGAGGTGGAGACGGAAGCCGCCCACTATCTCCTTCCCCCGCAGCAGGCTGCCTGGATCCCGGCCGGCCTGTCGCACAGCTCCACTCTCAACGGGGTTAGGACCATTTCCGTCTTCTTCGTCCCAACTCTCGTTCCCGACGATGGGCACCGGGCCCGGATTCTGGCCGCCGCTCCGGTGATCAGAGAGATGATCCTCTACGCCGTGCGCTGGCCCATAAGCCGGCCCCAGAGCGATCCCGGAGCCGATTCCTTCTTCACGGCCCTGGCCGCCCTGGTGCTGGAGTGGCTCGAACACGAGATGCCCCTCTGCCTGCCGACCTCCAAGGATCCTCTGGTGCGGGCCGTCATGGAGCACACCAACGCAAATCTGGCCACCGTCACGCCGGTTGAGGTCTGCCGGACCGTCGGGATATCTGAGCGCAGCCTGCGTCGGGCCTTCCCGGCTGCGACCGGCATGACATGGCGCCAATACCTCTTCGAGAGCCGCGTTCTCCGCGCCATGGCTTTTCTGTCCGAGCCAGGCCCTTCGATCCTCGACGTGGCCAATGCCGTGGGCTTCGAGGGGGAGCTCGTTCGCCCGGGCCTTCGCCCGGCATACCGGGGAGACCCCCTCGGCCTATCGACGTCGGGTCACCACGGACGAGACGGTGTGAATGAGCTGTACTTGAGGGATTCGCCCATAGCGTGAGGGGTAACAAACGGCCATGGCTAAGAAACTGGGAACCAAAGAGCGCAAGAAGCTGACCAAAAAGGATTTCGGCTTGCCCGGCAAGCGGAAGTATCCGATCCCCGACAAGGCGCATCCGCGGAATGCATTGGCACGCGTCGCGCAGAACGGCACCCCGGCCGAGCAGAAGAAGGTCGAGGCAGCGGTGAAAAAGCGTTTCCCGAGCATTGGAAAGAAGAAGAAAAAGAAGAAGTAGCTACAGCTGTGTGCCGGCTTCGTGATGATCACGGGCTACGGTGCCAACCGTGTGCTTTTCCCCCGAGGGCGATCTCGTGGGTGGGCTTGTCATCACTGCAATAGGTGTTGATGCCTGCCGCCATCTGCGCCACCGCAAGGATCAACTCCTTTTGGCTGCGATGCCGCTGCTCTTCGGCCTGCACCAACTCGATGAGACTCTGGTGTGGTGGTGGCTCCAGGGCCATGTTCCTGAAGCTGTCGGGCGGACGGCTATGTGGATCTACCTCGTGATCGCTTTGATCGTCGTGCCAATCTTCATTCCGTTTGCGATCATGATGCTCGAACCCACCCGCCGCCGACGATTGATCATCGCGCCGCTTGTTCTCTTAGGCGCCTGCGTCGCAAGTGCGCTTCTCGTCACGATGCTGCGGAACCGAGTAACCGTGAAGCTAGGGACGTATCACCTGGCCTACAGCATCGGACTGCAACATGGGGTCGTTATTGTCGGGCTCTACCTGTTGGCGACGTGCGGTTCGTTACTTCTCTCGGGATACAAGCACATCGTCATATTCGGGTTTGCCAACCTGATAGCGGCAATCGTGCTGGCTCGGCTTACTGCTGATGGTTTTACGTCACTTTGGTGCTTTTACGCGGCGCTCAGCAGTGGAGCGATCATGTTGCACATGCGCTTCGCCAAGCCACACCGTGCGCAGCCCTACGCGTTCACCTTGAACCAGGGGAGGCGCGCCCTAACGCAGTCGCAAGGCCGGTGACCATCGAACGCTATGCGCCAAACCCATTGCTTCCAGTATGCGGATGACCCGGGCGCTCGAGTCCAATTCGCCGCGTTGACGCCCGAAGCGCGCCATAGAGGGATTGGAGTGGTGCGTGTTGTGCCAGCTCTCTCCCATTGAGAGGATGGCCAACGGGGCAAAGTTGGTTGAGCGGTCAGCTGCTCTGGTCGGGTCCGGGCGCTTTCCCCAAATGTGGCATACGGAGTTCACGGCAAACGTGCTGTGGTGCAGAACGAAAACACGCACGAGTCCCGCCCAGAGAAAGGCTTCCAGCGCGCCAGATCCGGTGCCGGTGAACATCCAGCCGATTAAGGCAGGGAGTCCCAGCGAAATCACGCAAAGGACCGGGAACAAACGGCTGATGATGACCATGTCAGGGTCTCGTGTGAGGTCGACGGCCCATCGGCTCTCGTCGGTCGGCTGTGCCTGGAACAGCCAGCCGACGTGCGCGTGAAGACCCCCCCGGATGCGTTGCGACCACGATGAGCCTGACAGGTAGGGCGAATGCGGGTCACCTCGTTGGTCGGTGAACGCATGATGGCGTCTGTGGTTGGCCACCCAACTGTTCACCGAGCCTTCGAATGCCATTGACCCGGCTACTGCCAAAAGGATCTTCAGGGCGCGCCCGACCTTGAACGAGCGGTGGGTGAACAGACGGTGAAACCCCACAGTGACCCCGTGACCTGCGACGACGTAGAACGACACGGCCAGGATTAAGTCGAACAAACTGAGCCCCCGCCCAAAGAGCATGGTGATCGCAAAAACCACCCCTACGAGCGGGCCCACGACGAGGACGCCGGTAATGATCCGCTGCAGCGTGCTTCCGGGCTGGGCAGGGCTATCAGACGATTTCGCTGACAATGGCGATTGCGGCAAGGGCGATAACGGGTCTCTCTCGGCCTCGATCGACGTCGTTGTCATACTGGTCGTGAAAGAGGCCGAAGAAAGCGATCACGGAAAAGGAAGGGGTGACACGCCATCATTTGGTCGTTGCCTCCAATAGGTGAGGGGAGACGCGGGTTGTCTCAAGAAACCCTCAATGGTCGAAGGCTACCGCGGCTTCATTTTACCACCTAACTGTGGTGAATTCTTTTCAGCGATTGCACTCTTTGTTCTTCTGCAGTTGGGCGCGGACTTGCAGGCCGGGATGGTTCCAACACGTTAATTCTCACAGTGGGCGTGCGCATCTTCGCGAGGCGCGATGGAAGAGGTCGTGGCGGTCATAGAATCTCGCCAGGTGCGCGGAAAGCTCGAATCGACCGGCGGCGGACCGCCCAGCCTGAAGTGGCCTGCTGGAGCAGTCCATATGTACGGGCCGAGACGCCTTAGCGCCCGGTTGCGGCACCCAGTCCGATGGAGAAAGCGATGACCTCACCATCGGGCACCCTGCCCGAGGATCGACCTCAGGTATCTGACCGCGATGCGAATCACACTCGACGGTGGTGGATCCTCGCCGTGTTGGGCGTGGCCCAACTGATGGTGATCCTGGACAATACGATCGTCAACATTGCGCTTCCCACCGCGCAGCACGCACTCAAATTCTCCAACGCCGATCGCCAGTGGGTGGTCACGGGTTATTCCCTCGCTTTCGGCAGTCTCTTGCTGCTCGGAGGGCGGATCGGCGACATCATCGGCCGAAAGCGGGCCCTCCTCATCGGCTTGATCGGTTTCGCTGTCGCTTCGGCACTGGGTGGATCCTCTCTTAATTTCCCGATGCTCGTGACAGCTCGAAGCGTCCAAGGGGCATTCGGGGCCGTGTTGGCACCCTCCGTCTTGGCCCTCTTGACCACCACCTTCACTGATCCGGTGGAACGAGGAAAGGCATTCGCCATCTACGGGGGCATTGCCGGAGCCGGGGGAGCCATCGGGCTGCTCCTCGGTGGGCTCTTGACCTCGTACGCCTCATGGCGCTGGACGCTCTTCGTCAACCTCTTTTTCGCGGCCATCGCCGCCGCGGGGTCATTGCTGTGGCTGAAGAACGACAAGGCGGCCGATCGTGACCCGCTCGACATCCCGGGCCTGCTCTTGGTGTCCGGGGGGCTGTTCTCGCTCGTCTATGGGTTCTCCCACGCCGAGACCACGGCTTGGAGAAACCCCTTCACGATCGGCTTCCTCGTGCTGAGCGTCGTCCTGCTCACGATCTTTGCGTATGTGGAGTCGCGCCGACGCCATCCGCTGCTTCCACTCCACATCGTACGCAACCGCCTGCGGGGTGGCTCACTTCTGACCATGCTCTTTGCCAGCATGGGGGTGTTCGGGGTCTTTCTCTTCCTGACCTATTACCTGCAAAACACGCTCGGCTTCAGTCCAGTGAAGACCGGTGTTGCCTTCCTCCCACTCGTCTTCGGCCTGGCTGGTATGGCCCAGGTGTCCACCCGGGTCTTGCTGGCCACGGTCGGACCGAAGGTGATTGTGCCGATCGGGCTCTTCGCAGGAGCGGTCTCCATGTTCATGTTGCATATGGTCAGTGTGCACAGCTCCTATTACACCCAGGTGCTGCCGTGGCTGGTCCTGCTTGGCGTGGCCTTCGGACTCAGTCTCGCTCCCGCCTTCAGCACCGGCACGCTCGGACTGCAGCCCCACGATGCCGGCGTCGGTTCAGCCGCGCTCAACACCGCGCAACAGGTGGGAGGGTCGATCGGCACGGCACTCTTGAACACGTTGGCCGCCAGCGCAGCCAGTGCGTATCTGGTCGGGAAGTTGGCGAGCTCGGAGAACGTCAGAGTGGCCGCCGTCCATAGCTACACCACGGCATTTCTTTGGTCTTCGGGCATCTTCTTGGCCGGCGCAGTCATTACTGGCCTGGTGCTCCCGAAGGGCAACCTCGCCACACTGGCCGAACCCGGAGAATCCGAGCCGGTTGCTGCCCCCGCATAGCTGACCAACTGGTCACGTCCGCCGGTACCCTCCTTGTTATGACCATTCACGTGCCCAAACCCCAGCCCACCGTCTTCATCTTGTACGGCGGGACCGGTGACCTGGCACATCGCCTGGTCCTACCGGCCTTTTACCGTCTGGCCATAGCTAACCTCCTCCCCGAGGAGTGGCGCCTCGTGGCCAATGGCCGGGGCGACGTCTCCCACGAGGACTTCCAACAGCGCGTGCATGACAGCCTGGAGGAATTCGGGCCTAAGCCCTCGGAAGGTCCTTGGGAGGAGGTGCGCTCCCGGATCCGTTTCGCTGGCGGAGGATTCGAGGAACACGACCCGGGGTGTCTGCTCGACGTGCTCGAAGAGGCACAACACGACCTGGGCGGCCACCCGCAACTCGTCCACTACATGGCTGTTCCACCGGTGGCGTTCGGACCCTTGACCCAAGCCATCGGCGCCCACGGCCTGGCCAAGAACTCCCGGGTGGTCTATGAGAAACCTTTCGGCACTTCGGCCAAGTCCTTCGCCGAGCTGGACCGCATCGCCCATGAGGTCTTCGACGAGTCGCAGATCTACCGTATCGACCACTTCCTCGGGAAGGAGGCATCGCAGGACATCCACGTACTGCGGTTCGCCAACGGGCTGTTCGCCGGGGCCTGGGACAACAACCACATCGAGAGCGTTCAGATCGATGTACCCGAGACACTCGACGTGGCGATGCGAGCAGAGTTCTACGAGGCCACTGGCGCCATCCTTGACATGCTGGTGACGCACCTGTTCCAGGTGGCCGCAGAGGTTGCGATGGAACCACCTGAATCGCTCGAGCCCGAATGCCTGGGTGAGGCGCGCGAGAACGTCATCGGTTGCTTTCGACCGCTCACACGCGCTGATGTCGTCGTGGGCCAGTACGAGGGCTATCGGGAGATCGAAGGAGTGCCCGACGATTCTCGGACGGAGACGTTCGTGGCGGCAAAGCTTTGGGTCGACAACGAGCGATGGCAGGGAGTTCCGTTCTTGGTGCGCACGGGAAAGTGCCTGGCCGAAAGCCATCAACGGGTGAGCGTGCAGTTCAAGGATCCCGATCCGGGTCTCCCCGGACAGCCGCTGTCTGTGAGTGTCCTCAGCTTCGAACTCTCCGGGGATGGGGAGATCCAGCTTGCTCTCGTCGCGAAGGAGCCGGGCGCCAGCCTCACCCTGGGCACGTCAACCGTCACCATTCCGCTAGGAACGGGATTTCACACCAAGTCCCTACCCGCCTACTCGCGCCTGCTCTATGACGTCTTGATCGGCGATCGCTCGCTGTTCACCCGACCCGACGGGCTAGCCCACGTGTGGAAAGTGGCGGCCGCCATTCTCGGGGACAAGCCCGAGCCGATCATCTACCCGAAGGGGTCGTGGGGTCCGCCGGAAGCCACCGAGTTGGCCAAGCCCGGTTTCTGGCAGCTTCAGGGTCCAGGCGAAGAAAAGTCCCCCTCACTCACGTAGATCGTCCACGGGTAGTAAAGGTCCTCTTCCGACGCCAGCACGGTGAATCCGGCATCGACGAGCGCATCATGCATGAAGGGGACGAGATAGATGATCGTCAGCCTCCGGGGGCGTCGCGTGAGCGAGGCGCGAATGTTGGCGAGCACGTGCACGAACGTCTGTCCGAGGAACGGGTTGTAGAAGTAGATGACGGACACGTCGTCGGGAACTTCGAACTCCCTGGCATCACTACAGATGAACACAATGTCCCGGCAACGTCGCGGGCCGCGCCAAGTTACGAGGTTGCGCCTCGCCGCCACGGTGGAGGCGTCGTTGTGATCGACGCCGAGGACCCGCCGCACCGGAAAGCGTGAAGCCGTCCATACCGCCACCCGTCCTTTTCCAGAACCGTATTCGAGCAGTACGTCCTCCCGTCGGAGCCTTCCCGGTGGGAAGAGTCGGTGCAGGAGCTGCCAGGGCGTGGGCACGTACCCGACAAAATCCGAAGTTCCGTCGAAATCGTGGTCGAAGTCCGGCCCCTTCGTGTCGAGCCCCCAGCAGTAGTTGTAGTAGCCATCGAGGATTCGTTCCCTTACCTTGCCTCCGGCCCAGCGGCTTACGACGACCATCCGCCGTGGAACTCCGTCGACCGATTGGGCGAAGTACCAGGCCACTCGCATGCTCTTCCGTACTCGCGCGAACGACGTTACGAGGGGAGAGTCATTTAGCACACACGTCCGACTGCTCATGTTGGCCCCTCACTGACACCCAGTCCGCGCAGACAGGTCAGGTTCGCGTTGCCACCAGGGGCTGGATTACGTCGCCGATTCACCATTCGCTTCGTTGCACTCGACGCCTCGGTTCCACCAGGCCGGATTCGCAACGGCCTGTGCGGATATCCAGGAGAAGTGATGTCGAGCCGACTTGCGCAGAAGCGGCAAGGTCGCCAGACCTGCCAGAGCCCATCGGCGCTTTGGTGGGGAGATTTCGCGCATGATCGACAAGGTGGAGGCGACACCCCACGCGTAGAGGAGCGTGTTGTACGCAGGAAGACGGGACGACTTGAGCCCTTCGGCCTCGGTCAACAAGGGCACGCCAAGGGGGCTTCGCCGCCAGGGCCAGATCATGAAATGGACAGACGCCCCGGCGACGGAGGCGCCACAGGCGAAGGCCAGGACGCCGTCCCACCGTTTGTCTCCCCGGGCCGCCATAAAGGCCCATGCCGGAATTTGGGCCCCCCAGAGCGCGATGGATCCTGGGAGTCCCAGTTCAGGCTGCAAGACGAGTCCCACCCCATTTGACAACTCGAAGATGTGATGGGCCGCTGTGCACGCCGCGGCGAGAACCGACCACGGACGAAGGATGGTCGGCTGGGGTGCGCTCGTGGTCACGGTCGTCAGTCTGACCCACCAGCGGACGAGCCGACAGGGGGTTGGTTTTCCCTCGTCAGTAGTGCACTACACCCTCCGTCGCTCCGCTCAACTCCTAAGGCCGACCGTATCCCGGGGTGCAGTCCTCAGTGCTGCGCGCAGACTGCCTTGACCTCGGTGTACGCCTCCAGCGTTGCGACGTCCGTACGCTGTCGCGTCTGCCTCGGGGGTTGCAGGAAGGAGGGGGCCGCATTCACGCCGACACCGCTGATCGGGATGATTCCGCAATGTTGAGGGATGATCTTCTACAGGCCCAACTGCCCAAAAGGTGGGCAGTGAACCGGCCCTCGACGGCCATGAGTGCGGCCACGCCGAAGGCGACATTCTGCAACGCAGATTCATCAGTCACACCCAGGCCGTCGATGAGGTCGTCGACGGCGATCTGCGCATGGCGTACGTCAGCTTCGACGTGGACGTCGTAGAAAGCGGCTCCGGCATCGGTGCCGAGGATCTTGCGAAGAGTCGCGGCATAACGGCCCATGGGAATGACCGACGTCATCTCGAAGGCGGCCAGGTGCCCGACCAGGGCACCCCTCCATCGGCGATGCAGCCCGAAGAAGGAAACGAGGTTGTCGGTGGCGAGGGTGGTAGCTGGGATCCAATCGATGTACGCCCCCGGTGTGGGGTCGAGGTCCAACGCGGCCATGGTCTCGGCGAAGAGCTCGGCATGAGTGGCGCCCGCCCTTCCGCCCCCGTACTCGTCCGACTGCAAGGTGACCAACGCAGACTTGGCCCGCCCCCGCAGCCTGGGGATGGCCCAGGTGTGAGGATCGGCCTCCTTGCGTTGGTAGATACTGCGATGGATGACGAATTCCCGCATCTCGTCGATTCCACCTTGTTGGGACAAGTAAGCAGAGAGGGACGGTCCCTGTGCTGAGAGAAGCTGACGCACGCGATGGACGACGCTCGGGACATAGCGCGCGGCGTCTTCGTCGGCCGGCGGCCCAGCGAGCATGGTGAACCCCAGGAGAAATCGTCGCTCCAACTTCGCTCGAAGGGCCAGTAGCGAGGGTTCCCACTCCCACTCGTCGTCCACTCCTTCGAAGCCGTCGTAATGCAGTCCGTAACAAAGGTGCAGAGCAAGCTGGAGGTCTTCGCTTCCGAGGCCGTCGAGCAGGTCGCCGCCACCGGCGGAGGCCAAGTCGAAAATACGGCGCGGCTTCGCTCTCAGTTGCGCGGCAGAGCATGTCAGTGACTGGCCCTCGCGGGGCAGGCAGGCGAGGTGGCATAACGGGTCAGTTCGTACCCGACGGACGACTTCGTAAACCGTGCCTGGCGTGGAAGTGGTCCTTCAAGGTGGGGAGGAGACCGATCCGAGTCGGGTTTCAATAAGGCGGAAATGGAAATACCACACTGGACCGCATTCGCGGTCGTTTACTGTCGTGGAGAGGCGTCGAGGAGAGGACGTGACATGAAGACCTTCGCCGATTCGAAGACATGCACCGATTCTGAGTATCCGAGCCAGACCGGGAACGTCCGTATCCTGACCTCGCAGGAGGAGTTGACCGCGGCAATCTCCCGGGCGCGGGAATGCGAGGGTCAGAATACCGAGCTTCTGGCGGCGCGGGCACAGCGCCACAGCGCAGCCGCGATTGGATCACCCAGCCGTAACTCGGGGGCAAAGAGGAGCGCATGACGACGATTGGCTACACCATGATGTGTGAGCAGTCGGGACCCAAAGATCTCGTGCGCGACGTCCAAGCGGCCGAGCTGGCCGGTTTCGAGTTTGCCGTCATTTCCGATCATTTCTTTCCGTGGCTCGAGACAATGGGTCACTCTCCGTACGCGTGGTCCGTGCTCGGGGCTGCGGCACAGGCGACCGAGGACATCGGGTTGATGACCTACGTCACGTGCCCGATCAAGCGTTATCACCCGGCCGTCGTGGCGCAGAAAGCGGCCACCATGAGCCTGCTGTCCGACGGGAGGTTCACCCTGGGTCTCGGGGCCGGCGAGAACCTGAACGAACACGTGACCGGGGGTGGCTGGCCACCGGTCAACGTGCGCCACGCCATGCTGGAAGAGGCGGTCGAGATCATCAGTGCCCTCTTCGATGGGGGCTATGTCAACTTCAAGGGAAGCTATTTTCAGGTCGATTCGGCCAAGCTGTGGGACCGGCCCGAGGTACGGACACCGATCGGCATCGCCGTCTCTGGGAGGCAGTCTTGCCAGCTGGCCGGTCGTTACGCCGATGTCATGATCGCCGTAGAGCCCGAGGCGATCCTCGGTTCGATGTTCGATGAGGGTGGAGGCCGCGGTAAGCCCCGAGTGGGGCAAGTCCCGGTCTGTTTCGATGAGGATCGCGGCGCCGCGGTGGCGTGCGCGCACCGCTTGTTCAAATGGTTCGGAGGCAGCTGGAAGGTGAATGCGGAGTTGCCCGGCACGCAGGCTTTCGATGACGCGTCAAAGTACGTGCGACCTGAGGACGTCGCGAGCTCCATTCCCTGCGGCTCGGACGTAGCCGAATTCGTGGCGGCCGTGCAAAAGTTCACAGACGCCGGGTTCACCCACGTCGCGCTGGTCCAGATCGGAGGCTCGGACCAGCTTCCCTTCATCGCCTGGGCGGAAAAGGAGCTGCTGCCGGCGCTCCGTGCGTAGGGAGGGCGGATGTTTACCCGCCCTTGGGCTGGGTAACTCCTTGAGATCCGCAAACGAACCCATGAGACCAGTTGTCGGCATCGCTCCAGCGCATTGCATTCAACCGCCGACATCGCCTCGCAGACGTGGTTGAGTCACTCACACTGGGTTCGAACGGGTTGCCGCCTCCCGTGGGCTAGGTGCCTGGGTCTCCCGTGCCCAAACGCTTGGATCCGTAACGCCCCTCCGTAATCAGTGACTCGCCGGGGGGCCCTTCGGGATGTCACGGAACGGGACATCCCGGTCGAGGGTGCGCTCGCGGGGCATGCCCAGGACGCGCTCGGCCACCACGTTGCGGGCCATTTCGGTCGTGCCCCCACCGATCTCTCCTACCTGACGGCTGAGGAAGCCCATGCCGCGCTGGCCGAGATCCTCGTCAGCATCGGTCCATGCTCCCGCAGTGGCCCCCGTCAGCTCCCAACTGATGGTTACCGTGCGTCGGCCGACCATTCCGCCCATGAGTCGCCCCATCGATGCCGCCTGATCGGTCATCTTTTTGGTGGCGATGGCCTTGGGTAGGCGGCGGGCGAGGTGGGTCGCGGCGAGTCCCAGGGCGTGAGCTTCACCGACCAGTTCTCGTGCGGCGGGGTCGGTGCTCCGGCCGACTCTTTCGATCAGGTCGAGCAAGGTGTCCGAGCCTCCCGCCGGGTTCATGTTCCCGGCATTGCTCGGACGGAGCGTCAGAGGTGACGAGGAGAAAGAGCGCTCGTAGAACATCCAGCGGATGCCGACGGTCCACCCGTCGTCGACGGCGCCGATGCGATTGCTGTCGGGGATGCGCAGGTCGGTGAGGAACTCCTGGCAGAACTCTTTGGAGCCATTCAGCATCTCGATGCGGTGCATCTCCATGCCCGGTGACTTGAAGGGCACCATGAAGACCGAAAGGCCACGGTGCTTGGGGACGTCGGGGTTGGTGCGGACCAAGGTGATGGCCCAGTCGGCCCACCAGGCCCCGGTGGTCCAGATCTTCGAGCCGTTGAGCACCCATTCCTCGCCGTCGCGCACGGCGGTGGTCTGGGCCCCGGCCACATCGGAGCCGCCACTGGGCTCGGAGAGCATCTGCATCCAGATCTCGTCGCCGTTCAGCATGGCGGGGACATGGTTCTTCTTCTGGTCCTCGGTGCCGAATTCGAGCAGTACGGCCATGCACGGCGTCATGGTGGGTACCTGGAGCCGGTCCGGATAGTCGCGTCCGGCCATCTCCTCGTTAAGGATCTGGGAGTGCGCGGGGGTCAGACCCTGGCCGCCGTACTCGACCGGCACGATGATCCCGGCCAGACCGCCGTCGAAGAGCAGGCGCTGGAGCACGCGTTGGTGCGCCACGTCGGCCAGCTCTTCTTCGTCGGATTGCTGGCCCCGTATCGCTGCAGCGCTTGAAAGGGGAATGTTCTCCTCTATGTAGGCGCGCGCCCGCTGGCGGAAGCTGTCCAGGCTTTCCACCTCGGTGCCGTCAGGCAAGGTCATCATCTCGGGGCTCATGCCGCGTCTCCGTTCAAGTTCTTCCGTTCTTCATCGCTGAGGCGGAGCCGGTGATCAGTCACGGTGTCGTACCAGATGAAACACCAGCGAGTATGCCTCGGTCCGCCGGACGATACTGCATTCTTCCGTGTAACGGCAGGCCGAGGAGCTGGTCAGGCGCGAAAGTCGGCCGGACGTTCTGGGCTGGCCTCCGCCAGGGCCTTTCTGACACCCTCGGCGTCCAGGTCGCCTCCGTAGACAGGCGTGCCCGGCTGTTGGCGCCAGGAGTCATTGAGCACGCCGGCGTCGACTCCGTCGAAGCCCAGTTGGTCGAGGAGATCGATGACGACTGCATTCGCCGCCGGATCGTCTCCGGCTACCGGCAGGGCGATTCGGCCCGGAGTGCCAGCTGGCTTGCCATGGGTCAGTAAGTGCGAGGCATAGATGCCATTAAATGCCTTGACGACAGAATGGCCGAGGTGATTCGCCACCCATCGACTTTCGGTGGTGCCGTTCTCGATCTCGTCGATCTTTCCGTCGCGCTGCTTGGGGTAGTAGTTGCCCGTGTCGATGACGACTGCGCCCGGTGCGAGGCCCGCAAGGATTCCTGCGGCCAAGTTGGGGATGTTCTTCTCGGGAATGGCGACCACCAAGACCTCGGCACCCTCGGCCGCCTTGTCGGCCCACACGGTGGTTGCTCCGGTTTCATTCGCCAGTTCCCACAGGGTCTCCGGATCACGCGAGTTGGCCACTGAGACCTCATGGCCAAGGTCAGTGAATCGTCGCGTCAGATTCCCGCCGATGTTGCCCGCACCGATGATGCCGATCTTCACTATTGACTCCTCTCCGAGCGTGGCGACACACCATGTCTCCACCTCGCCGCGATCCGTTCCGTCGCAAAGGTGCAACGTCGGCGCGGTCTCAGATCATCCCGCCTCACGCAGGCTGACCTGTGGGCTCCCCACAAAGTTGCCGGTCAGGAAGCGGCGACAGGGGTCCTCATGGACTCGAACACGGCTGGCACCTCGTGGGATGGCAAGGGCCGGGCGAAGAGGAAGCCCTGCCCGACATCGCACTCTTCGGCCTGCAGCTGCGTGAGCTGACTACGTTCCTCGATGCCCTCAGCCAGAGTCTCGAGGTGGAGGGCCTTGCCGAGCTGCATCAGCGTATGGAGCAGGGCGTCGCCCTCCGGCGATTTGGCCATCCCCGAAATGAACGAACGGTCAATTTTCAGGCAATCGACCGGAAATTGTTGGAGGTACGCCAGCGACGAGTATCCGGTGCCGAAGTCATCAATGGCGATACGGACGCCAAGGGACTTGAGGGCTTCCAGCTGCTTCTGTGTGCGCTTGGTGTTGTGCATAAGGCTGGTCTCGGTGATCTCGATCATCAACGCCTCCGCCGGAAGTGCGGTGAGCGTCAGGGCACGCCGCACGTCGTCGTACAACGAGTTGGTCTCAAGCTGACGTCCCGATACGTTCACCGACATGGTGGTTTCCTGACCGTTGGCGCGCCACACCATGGCTTGGCGGCACGCCTCTTCCAGAACCCATCGTCCGACGGGAACGATCAGGGTGGACGTTTCAAGGATGGGAATGAATTGATCGGGCTGGAGTAAGCCGCGGGTTGGGTGATTCCAACGCAACAACGCCTCCACCCCGACCATCCGCATCTGGTTGAGATCGAAGATGGGCTGGTACATGAGGAAGAATTGGTCGGTGCCAATGGCCGCCTGCAGGTTCATTTCGAGTTCGCGGCGGTCCTGCGCCTCCGCGTGCATCTCCGGTGCGAACACGACGTATTGGTCCCTTCCGGCCTTCTTGGCGGCGTAGAGAGCGATATCGGCATCCCGGAGGAACTCTTCGGCCGTGTCACGCCGGCCGACGGCCACTCCGATGCTGGCGGACACGCTGACGGAGACATCGTGATGGTCCTCGAAGGTAAACGGCTCGAGAAGCGTGCTCAGAAGCTTTTCAGCCATCAGTTCAACGCCGGCAGCAGCCGAAGCACCAACAGCGAGTACGACGAACTCGTCACCCCCGAGGCGAGCCACCGTGTCGGATTCGCGAAGGGTACCGGTCAAGCGCGCCGATACGGCTTGGAGAAGCCGGTCGCCAATTTCATGACCCAACGTGTCATTAATCTCCTTGAACCCGTCGAGGTCGATGAAGAACAGGGCCACGGCGATGGGCTCCCGGCGAGCCCGGGCGAGGGCTTGATCCACGCGGTCGAGCACAAGCGACCGGTTGGGTAGTCCGGTCAAGCTGTCATGGAGCGCCTGATGGCGGATCTCATCGACGAGACGACTGTTACGGATAGCGATTGCGGCTTGACCGGCCAGGCCACGTAGTCGCTCTGTGATGTCGGCCTCGTCGTCAAATCGTTCAACATGTTCAGTGACGTTGACCGTGATCCATCCGTACTGCTCGACACCGAAGTTGATGGGGTACGACAGAGCGGCCAGAGAGCCTGATTCGGCCAGCGTCCCTGACAATCCAGGCTCGCCCGATAACAAATGATGATACGCGTCGGTACGGGAAAATTCGGCAGGTCGCGGAATGATTTCGAGGGCACGGAGTTCGATCTCTGTGTCATCGTCGAATCCAAACGTCGCCACGGCGCGGGCAGGGAGGTTCTCAGAATCAACTCGCCATAGGATGACCCGATCACAGGGCACGATGGATGGCACGGCGTGGGCTATCCGGACTACGAGCTCGTCGGTGGAAGCGAGATCAGCCAGCGAACTGGACAGAGCGAGCAGGGCCTGCGCGGTGGAAGTCTGTTGTTTGGCATCGATGATGGCCGACTCAGAATCGAGCGCACTCGCCGCCAAACGAGCGTAGGACTCGAGCACCGAGCGTTCGAATGATTCGAACACGCCGGACTCGGCCCGGCAGGCGAGGAGATGTCCGTAGTGGCTGTGGTCTGATGCCACCTCAACCAGGCAGATGTGGGCCAGGGCGGCGACATCGGGATCCTCACGCGCGCGAGTGATCATTTGCCGAGCTGCATCGTCGTCCATCCCCTCGGTGCAAAGGATCTGGGGCGTCGTACGACTCGGTTTAATGTCGAGCGCAAAGGAGGAGAACTTCACAGAGCGCGCCACCGCTTTGACAACTCGTTCGAGGACAGTGACCAGTCCGTCGCCGGAGACCAGGTCCGCCACGGTTTCCTGAAGCTCCTCCAGTCGGCCCTGCGCAACCTGCGCCATGAGTTTGGCCCGACCCAACTCGGTGCCGGCCTCATCGAGACTGTTCCAACGCAAGAGGGCTCGGCAGCTCGGAGCTCCGTCAGCTTGGCAGGATTCAACGATCACTTCGGCCCCCGAGAACCCGAATGTGGCCGGAATGGCAGCAGTGAGCCCCAACTGGAGGGCGCAGAATTTCGTGATACGGATCGAATCCTTCCTCGAACATGAGCTCAATGCGACACTCGTTGGGTCCGACGCACTCGGTGCGCACCTGCAAGCAGGGCGTTGACGCGTTCACCAGTGCCGGCAGCGCTTCGAGCACGGCTTCGACTGAGCCGAGCGATGCCAGCATCCCCATCAGATCGGCTGAGTCGTCCGATTCGGGGACGTGCCGTCCGATGCAAGAGAGTGGCTCGTTCACGACGGCGCCTGTCGCCTCGAGCAGACGTCGGAACTGGTCGTACGAGCTCCACCCCGCCGTATCACGCATGACGTCCGTAGGCCTACGTTCCCCGGCCGCTTGCAGTACCCGTTCAACCGTGCCCGCGGGCGTCTGGGTCTCCAGGTAGTCGAGGACGTAATAATTGAGGATTCCGCTGACGTCTCGGCCAGAAGCGCTCTCGGCTTGCGCCGGATCCAGCGTGCTCATCTTGTTACCCCCACTCAGCCACATTCACGATGTCCCGCGGGCGAGAATCGAGGCATCCTTCTCAGCGTGCCAGCACCGGGACTACGGATTCCCGACCTTCGCACAACTGTTGCCCAACGTCAGCTGGGAACTTTCACAACGAATCGGAGAGAGCCGAGGGTGGCGATCTGTGGACGTTTCAATCGAGCAAATCTGGAAATAACCTTCGGGCAGCGACCATTTGTACGCGTTGATCCGAAACGGGGCAACGGCCCAACAGGGAAGGTCATCAGATGGGAATCGTGAGTGAAGCTCCTTATAGGAGCGGCAATGGGTCCGTACGCGTGTTGACAACCCCCGAGGATCTTGCGGAGGCTTTGGCGCGGGTGGAGGACTTCGAACGTCGGTCCGCGCAGCTCATGGCTTCGAGAGAAGAACGTCATGATGCTGCACTCGCCAGAACGCCGTGGACAGCGGACGCCGTGGTGTCGGTTTTCGCCCCCATGTGAGCTGAAGGTGACGCGCTGATCAGACCCGCTGGGTCGTCGCCTCGTCCTCTCGCCCGTCGAAGTACATGTCCAGAACCTGAGTGAATGACGGCTCGTCGGGTGCGGCGTGATGGAACAGCGTCATCGACGAGCGCAGTTTCTGGGCGTCGAGGGCTCCGACGATCTCCTCGGCCGTATGGTCGTGCAGGGTGGCGATGATGCCGGCACACTCCCTGAGACGGGGACCAAGCACGGGATGGGCGAGATACGCCCGTGCCTCATCGATCGAAGAGATGGCGTATTTCTGTGCGGTCTCACTGTGCCCGAGCCCGGCAATCTGCGGGAAGATGAACCACATCCAATGGCTCACCTTTTGTCCCGCGTGAAGCTCCGCGGTCACCTGGTCGTACGTCCCGCCCGCTTCTTGGGTCGTGACGAATCGCTCAAGGTCATAGGGATCGGCCACTAGGATTCCTCGTTGTTCGTCATACGCAACAGGCTACCGTCCGAGGTTACGGCCGTACCCTCTTGACAAAGCCATCCAAGGCATTGCGCTCGTGCGTCAGCAATTCGGTCGCCGGGCCTAACGATTGATGGCCGAGGTCGGTGACGGAGTACCCCGCCGAACATGGCCAGGCTGCGGGTAAGAAATCTCAGTGCCCGGGAGGATCTGGCGGTGTCACGTCTGCGTCGTCCTCGCCGGCCCACCCTTCCGGCGGATCGCTGGCCGGGATCGACTCTTCGCTCGCCTCGTCGGCCCTCTCATCGTCGCTCATGATCACCAACGGAGTTTAGGGGAGCCGAGGTCGTTTTCCCAGCGACCGCTACGGGTACAGACTCTCCGTGGACCTGTTGGATATGTACGGGGCGTCCAGCCAATGGACGGCGAAGAAGATCGCCGGTGCGGCCTCGAGACTGGATGCCGGAACCCCGTGCGATGAGTGGGATGTGCGAACGCTGATAAATCACGTGGTGGACACGCAAAAATATTTCGCTGGCGTGGCTCGAGGCGAGCAGCCTTCGTTCCCGGCGACAGTCCCGCCCGATTTGATCGGCGACGAACCGATTGCCGTTTTCGAGCAGGCACGAGAGGAGACGGCAAACGCCTTCGAAAAGCCCGGTGTGATCGAGAAGACGGGGGCGTCGCTGGGGATCGCCTGCAGTGACCTCCTTCTTCATGGCTGGGATCTGGCGGTGGCAACGGACCAAGAAACAACGATGCCAGATGGCCTCCCTGAGGCGGCTTACGCCATGATCCATGGGCGTTTCACCGATGACCAGAGAAGGGGCATCTTCAAACCGGAAGTCAAGGTGGGGCCTGACGCCTCGATCCAAGACCAGTATCTGGCCTACAGCGGGCGCGACCCGCGAACCTGAGGCATCAGGTCCCAGCTGCTCCGGGCGGTGCGATGCGACCCTGCCCTGCCGGGAGTGAGCCGGGCCAGGAGTCCCCTGCGATAGCGTTGTCCTGGCATGCCTTCGGAGAAGCGGACCATCGAAGCGTCTGGCCGGGCCGTCGATATCTCCAGTCCGGACAAGGTGTATTTCCCTGAGATCGGCGCCACGAAGTTCGACTTGGCGAAGTACTACGTCGAGATCGGCGATGTGCTGTGCCGCATTGCCGGCGGGCGACCGGCCCTGTTGGAGCGCTTCCCTGACGGGGCCGGCAAGAATTCCTTCTTCCAGAAGCGGGTCCCGAAGAATGCGCCGAGCTGGCTCGAGACCACCGAGGTCATGACCCCTAACGGCACGCGTTCGAACGCGCTCGTGGTGGCTGACATCGCGCACGTGCTGTGGGCGGTCAACCTGGGATGTCTGGGACTGCATCTGTGGCCGTACCGGGCCGACGATCCGGATCACACCGACGAGCTCCGCATCGACCTCGATCCTCAACCCGGCGTGGGGTTCGCAGAGGTCCGGGAAGCCGCCGGGCACGTCCGCAGCCTGCTCAGTGAGCTCGGCATCGTCGGCTATCCGAAGACGTCGGGCAATCGCGGCGTGCACGTGTACGTGCGCCTGGTTCCGCAGTGGGACAGCTTCGAAGTGCGTACCGGTGCTATCGCCTTGGCCAGGGAGCTCGAACGGCGCCATCCCGCACTGATCACCGCCCAATGGTGGAAGGAGGAACGAGGCGCGCGTGTCTTCGTTGATTTCAATCAGAACGCGCCGCACAAGACCGTCTTCGGTGCCTGGTTCGTACGGCCGCGGATCGGCGGGCAGGTCTCGACGCCACTCAATTGGGAGGAAATCGAATCGGTTCAGCCCGAAGAGCTGACGTTGCGCACCGTCCCGGACCTGTTGCGCCAACGGGGAGACCCGTGGGCGGCGATGGTGGACGAACCACAGTCGCTCGAACCTCTATTGGCCATGGCGGCGCGGGATCGGGACAACGGCCTCCACGATGCCCCGTGGCCGCCCGAATACCCCAAGCAACCCGACGAGCCGCCCCGGGTGGCGCCCAGTCGGGCCAAAAAAGGATGAGCCAAGAAAGAATGAGCCAAAAAAAGTGACACAGGGGAGTGACATTGACCCGCGCGCCGCGTTGCAGCGCATCGCCTACCTACTCGAACGTGATGGCGCCGAGACCTACAAGGTCCGGGCCTTTCGGCATGCCGCCTCGGCCATCGAAGACCTTGACGACGCGGCCTTGGCTCCGATGACGCTGGCCGGATTGCAGAAGATCCCCCAAGTTGGCAAGACCAGCGCGCAGGTGATTGCCGAGGCCCTTGGCGGCAGGACTCCGACGTATCTCGAGAAGCTGGAGGCCAATGAGCCCATCCCGATGAGTGCAGCGGCAGCCGAGTTGTTCAGTCAGTTGCAAGGAGACTGCCACAGCCACTCGGACTGGTCCGACGGCGGGAGCCCGATCCGTGAGATGGCCGAAGCGGCCAAGGAGCTCGGCCACGCCTACTGGGCCTTGACCGATCACAGCCCACGATTGACGGTCGCCCACGGACTCAACCCGGAGCGTCTGCGGGCCCAACTGGACATCGTCGAGCAATTGAACGAGGAGCTGGCGCCGTTTCGCATTCTTAGTGGTATCGAGGTCGACATCCTCGAGGATGGCGCGCTGGATCAGGACGAGGACTTATTGGCCGCCCTCGATGTGGTGGTGGCCAGCGTGCATTCCAAGCTCCGCATGGACGCGCCCGAAATGACCGCGCGCATGTTGCGCGCCATCGAGAGTCCGCACACCGACATTCTGGGGCACTGCACCGGTCGCATTGTGGTGGGACGAGGACGCCCGCCATCCACCTTCGACAGCGAAGCCGTCTTCGAGGCATGCGCGCGCACCGGCACCGCGGTTGAGATCAACTCGCGCCCTGAGCGACTCGATCCCCCCAAAGATCTCCTCTCCTTGGCCCTTGAGTTCGGCTGCGTCATGGTGGTCAACACCGATGCCCACGCGCCGGGCCAACTCGAATGGCAGCGCTTTGGGTGTGAGCAGGCGGTGGCGACCGGTGTGGCGCAAGACCGAATTATGAACACCCGACCCCTGGACGAGTTCCTGGCCTGGACAGCGAGTCACAGCCAATGACACTCCCGGTCACCCCCCCGGTCTCCCCCATGTTGGCCAAACTGGTCCGTGAGCTCCCCGTAAATGATGGGCTCTCTTATGAGCCCAAATGGGACGGATTCCGCTGCATCGTCTTTCGGGACGGCGGCGATGTCGTACTCGGAAGCCGTAACGAGAAGCCGCTGGATCGGTACTTCCCCGAGCTGCGCCGCTCATTGCTGGAGAACTTGCCCAACCGTTGCGTGCTCGACGGCGAGATAGTGATTGCCGGCCCGTCCGGACTCGATTTCGACGCGTTGACTCAACGCATCCACCCCGCCGCCTCACGCGTCACCCTGCTGTCCGAGACGACGCCGGCCTCCTTCGTCGCCTTCGATCTGCTGGCGATGGGTGATCACGACCTGCAGGGTGAGCCATTCGCGGCTCGGCGTCTGGCCCTCGAGGGGGCACTGGGCAACGCCGACCCACCCATACACCTGACACCGGCCACGACCAACCCCGAGGTGGCACGCGACTGGTTCTCACGCTTCGAGGGTGCGGGACTTGACGGGGTCATCGCCAAGGCGGGCGATCTGCGCTATCAGCCCGGCAAGCGGGTCATGATGAAGGTCAAGCACGAACGCACCGCCGACTGCGTGGTCGGCGGGTTTCGAGAGCACAAGGAGGGGGGAGTAGGTTCGCTGCTGCTCGGGCTCTTCGACGCCGAGGGCGTGCTGCACCACGTCGGCGTTGCCTCGGGCTTCAGCGTGGCGCGGCGGGCCGAATTCGTCGAGGAACTTGCCCCGTTCTTGGATGGGGCCGCGGTGGATCATCCATGGATGGCGGCGCTGGGGGGCCAGGCGGTCGGTGCGGACGAAGGCGGTCCCGCACAGCGTCGGCCCGGTGGCCAGAGCCGATGGAGCGCCGGCAAGGACCTCAGCTGGACCCCGCTCCGGGCCGAGTTAGTGGTCGAGGTCTCCTACGACCATCTTCAAGGTGATCGCTTTCGCCATGCCACGTCATTCAAACGGTGGCGGCGCGACAGAGAACCCGAGTCGTGTACGTACTCACAACTGGACACGCCTCTGCCGACCGAATTGGCGGAGGTCTTCGGGATCGAAGGTTGAGCCGATTAACTCCCGAGGTGCTCGTTGACCTTGTCGCGCAGTTCCTCTGCCCGCTCCACTCCGGCGGCGAGAAGTGGATCGACACCTTCCCGTAGGGCGCTGAGTGCCGGCTCCGCGCCTTCGCGCAGCGCATGGGCCACCGACTGCACGCCTTCCGCCACGCTGTGGGCGCTCGCATTGGCGTGGTGGATGTAGGGCGCGGCAAGCGCCACTCCGGACGCAGCCGCGTCGACGAGAGCACGATTGGCTGCCTGACGGGCCTGACGGGCCTGGCGGGCCCGGCGCCCGCCTCGCCTTGCTGCCTTATTGGCACGAACACTCGCCTTCCTGGCCTTGCGCCCGGCCTGGCGTCGCGACGCGGTCGCCTTTGAAGAGGCGCGTGAGGCGTTCTCTTCGACGCTTTCCAATGCTGCCTTGGCCGCATGGTGCGCACTCTCATTGGCGTGGCGAATGTACGGGGCGGCGTAGGCCACGCCCGACGCGGCCGCGCCGGAGACCAGTTGATTGGCGCGCTGGCCGCCCCGCACGGCCGCCTTGTTCGCCTTCATCGCCGCTTTCCTGGCGTTACGCCCGGCGCTGCGCCCGGCGCTACGCCCGGCCGCCGCGGCCTTGACGGAGCTGTTGTGGACTCCGGCACTGGTCGAGGCTCCCCCGAGGGAGACGACATGGGAGAGCTGATGAGCCCCCCGCTTCGCCGCGCCACCCGAGGGATGGCGCGCCCTCAGTGTCGACCAAGGCCAGAATTAATCCGCCCAAGAGTCCCAGATTCTTCAAGAAGTGGACCCGTTGCTGTGCCCTTTTCCGCTCGTCGCTCTCTTCCCAGAATCGGTGACCGGCCCAGGTCGTGGGGATCACGGAGCCGATGAGCGCCAATGCGGCCAGGCGACGAAATTTGCCGGCCGCCAGCAAGACACCGGCGACCACCTGGACGATGCCATTCGCCCTGACCAGCGTTGCGGTGTCTTCGGGCAAGGATGGAACTACGGCTCTGAGTTGATCTGTAACGGGTTTTGCCGCCTCCACTTTTGTCTCGGGGTGTCGGGCGGCGTCCAGGCCGCCCGACACGAACATGGCGGCCAACATGGGACGAGCGACAACTCGGGAAAGACTCATTCCCCCTTCTTACCCTTCTGGCGAATCTTAAAGCGTGACCATTTACTGGTTGCGGCGCGGGGCGACTGGGTAGAGAAGGGGTAGCCAAGCAAAGGAGCGCAATGTCCACGGTCGACAAGGCAAAGAACAAGGCACAAGCAGTCAAGGGGAGCATTAAAGAGGCAACCGGCAAAGCCACCAATGACAGGACTCTTGAGGCCAAGGGTAAGGCTGATCAGGCATCAGGCAACTTGAAGCAGGCCGGGGAGAAGCTCAAGGACGCGGTCAAGCACTAGGGGCTGTCCCCGAAATAGGTCTCTCAAAGAGGCAGTGCACAATCTTTGAGGGTTTTCCGATTAAACAGTGCGCCATGGACCTCGGCCCTTTGAGAATCGTCGCCGACGCGTCGACCGCACGGGAACGTCATGGTCACCGCTAATCCAGAATCAAGCGCGCCTTCGACAGGTGTCGAACGGGTCAGGCGTCCCACTGATGTCTTGTTGGGCCTACTGGCCGCCGCCGTCTTGGGGATTGAGCTGGCGCTGATCCAGGCGCTTCCGGCCGGCAGCACCGAGCTGGCGAACGACGTCTCGAGCTGGTTGCACCATATTCCCAGCTGGCTTTCCTCGGCCGCCGAGGTTGTCACCACTATCGGTTGTCTGGCCTTGGTGGTGGTCGCCATCGTCACCCTCTTGCGCACGGATATTCGGACCGCACGCAATGCCTTCGCCGCTGCCGCACTGGCAGCGGCGTTGGCGATCGTCGCGGCCACGATCTGGCATGGAGAGCACGGGTCCGTGGCGCGCGCTGTCTTACATGGCAGCAATCCCTCCATTCTGGTCCTCGACGCGGCGCTCATCGCGTTCCTCGTCGCCAGCGACCTCGTCCGGCGCTCCCGGTGGTCGCGGTGGTGCTTCCTGGCCGGAGCTGGCATCTTGCTCGCTGGCGTGGCGGTCGATGCCCTCACTCCGTTTGCGCTCGGCGTCTCGCTGTTCGGTGCACTCCTGGTTGGCTGGCTGACGCGGTGGGGACTTGGCGCAGCATCGGTTCGACCGAGCTTGCACGAACTTGTTTCGTGGCTCTCCGAGTGCGGCCTCTCCATAGAGACCTTGGAAGTTGAAGATACGGATACGGCTCGGCTCGCCGGTTCGCTCACCGACGGGCGACCGATCAATGTTCGGCTGGCCAATCGCGATACCAGGGGTGCCGGGGTGGCGCGGCGTCTATGGACGCGAGTGCGCCTGCGACCGGTGATCGCCCATCACATCGCGCTGAGCTCCCGGGCTCAGCTCGAGCAACTGGCCCTGGCTTGCTTCTTGGCCAACAGTGCGGGAGTGCTGAGCCCATCCGCGCTCCTGCTGCGCGAGATGCCCGCCGAGACGCTCATCCTGGTCACCGCCACGCCGTGCGCACCGCTGCCGAGCACCGATTGGACCCTCGAGAGCGCCAAGGCGCTGTTTCGCGCCCTTCGCGAACTCCACGATGCAGGTCTCGCCCACCGCGACCTACGGGCGGAAAATCTGGGTGTCGCCAATGGATCAGCCGTCTTTTCGTCCCTCGATGCTGCCCTGCCCGGCGCTGGTGAGCTTGTGCGGCGGCTCGACGTGACCCAGCTGTTGACAACGTTGGCCCGCGCCGTGGGACCTGCTGACGCGGTTGTGGCGCTCCGCGAGGCCTACGCGCCCAAGGATGAAGATGCAGTTATCGCCACCCTGCAACCGCTCGCGCTCGCTCCCTGGGGTTGGTCGGCCATGCGCGAGGCACGCGGGTGCATTGCCGAGGTGCGGCGCGAGCTCGTGGGCGAGGAATCGGCTGCTCCCATCACCCGTCTCGAGCGTTTCCGCTGGCGTACCGTGCTCACCACCGTCGCCCTCACCATTGTGGCGTTCTTGTTCATCGGTCAATTCTCCAAGGTGAATCTCTTCGGGGCACTGCGCCAGACGAACCTCGGGTGGTTCGCCGTGACGATCCTCGGATCGGCCATCACCTATTTCGCCGCCGCATTGAACTTGGCCGCATTCGTCCCCAAGCGTCTCTCACTGGTCCGGGGTTTCTTCGTACAACTCTCGACCGCCTTCGTCGGTGTCGCCATGCCGCCCACAGTGGGGCACGTCGCCGTCAATGCGCGCTATCTGACGCGTCAGCACGTCGACGAGGGGTCGATTGCCGCCGCTGTTGCCCTCTCACAGATCGTCAATGTGGTCACGACGATCCCCCTCTTGATCACCTTCGGATTGCTCACGGGATCGGGCATAAGTCGCTTCAAGATCGTGCCCGGCGCCGACCTCTCCATCGGGTTGGGCGTGATCGCCCTCGTGATCGGGATCGTCCTTCTCATACCCCAGACCCGGGCACGCTTCCACCAATCGGTATGGCCGCGCATCCGCAACGTGTGGCCACGTTTGTTGAACGCAATTTCCCAACCGTCACGGCTCGCGGTAGCGGTGGGAGCAAACCTTCTGCTCACCTTCGGCTATGTGTTGGCGTTTCTCGCTGCCCTGAACGCACTCGGGGCCCATCCGGCGATACTTCCGACCGCCATCGTCTACCTGGCTGGCAATACGGTCGGGTCATTCGCGCCGACGCCTGGAGGTCTGGGCGCAGTGGAAACGGTGCTCACGGCCGGTCTCACCGCCCTGGGCATCCCAGCCCACGAGGCCATCCCGGCCGTCCTCATCTTCAGAATTGCCACGTTCTGGCTGCCGATTCCCGCCGGCTGGATTTCCTACATATTCCTCCTGCGCAGCGGAACCTTGTGAAAGCCCTGGCAAGGAATGCAGCTCCCGAATTAATTCAGTAAGCCAGTGCCAGATTGAGCAATACCGGATCACCGTCAATCGGGCCGTAACTGCCCCAATTCCGCGCGCAGGCGTTCCAGCAACTCGACCTGGCCCGTGACGAGGCGAGTGCTGGCCTGGGCCACGGTCATCCACTGGGCCCGATCGACCTCAGGGAATTCCTGCATCGTTCCCGATTTGGGCGGCCATTCCATCGCGAAGCGATTGCTGACCATCTCTTCAATATTCAGATCACGTGCCTCCACCGCCCATGCCCGCACATGTTTCCCGCCAGATTGCCGAATTGTCCCGAGATCAATCCAGGCTCCGTCGGGCACCGGGAGGCCGAGCTCTTCGCTGAATTCACGTGCAGCCGCTTCTTCAGGATTCTCGTCCGGTCTGTATTCGCCCTTGGGGATCGACCATGCGTGCTCGTCCTTGTTCTTCCAGAATGGTCCACCAGGATGCACGAGCAGGACGGAGAAGGAATCGTCGTCAACGAAGCGGTAGGGGAGTATTCCCGCACTCAGTTTTGGCATTGCACTGCATTGTATTGTGACCCCGAATGGCGCCTCATGTAAGCGTAGTAGGGGATGGACAGGATGCGCCGCGAAGGACGTTGCACCCGGCTCCATTGCCCGGCACCGTTGCACCCGGCTCCATTGCCCGGCACCGTTGCACCCGGCTCCATTGCCCGGCACCCGGCCGCCGGCACCTCCCGCCGCTCACTTCACGACGATGGAGCCCATCATGTATTGGTGGATATTGCAGATGTAGTGGTAGGTCCCTGGCTTCATGGGTGCCGTGAACGTCTTCGTCTGATTCTGATTTATGTCATCTGTGTTGAACTGGCCGCCGGTCGCAGTCAATGTATGTGTGGCCGTGTCCTTGTTGGTTACGCGTACAGTGGCGCCAGGTGCGACCATGAGCGACATCTCCCAGGAGCGTCGCACCACCGAATGTGGCGCGGAGCCAATGCTTGTTGTCTTCGTGAAATGCGAGGTTGGACGTGGCGTCGTCGTCTTTCGACGCCTGACTTCTTTCGACCAACTCGCCGAGGGGAGTGGACACGGCGAAGTCTTACGGATCATCCTCGTCATAGGGCTCCTCCCCGTCTTCGTCTCCGTGTCCGTCATCTCCACCATCTCGGCCCCCGCCCTGGTTGCCCTGGTTGCCCTGGTTGCCCTGGTTGCCCTGGTTGTTCTGGTTGCCCTGATTGCGCAGCCGGTTGTGAAAGCCACAGAGGACCCGTCCGTTCTCCTGGGTGCTCTCGCCTCCTTGGGCGAAGGGCACGATGTGGTCGATCTGGCACTTTTGGCTTGTGACTTCACAAAAGTCGTGCGTGCAGGCCTGGTCACGGACTTCGATGGCCCGCCTGGTGGCTCCGGTGAAGAACCGGGCTGTGGTCGAGCACTCGATGCGGTTGCGGGGTGAAAAGACAATGCGCTCGAAGGAGGCCTTCTCTAAGAAGGGCAAAAGAGATCCCGGCGAGACAATGGGCCCTCCTTGGATCCGACAGATGCGCCCATAGAGCGTCTCGTAACCGACCAGGATCGTAAAGAGGGGCTCAGGACGCCGATCACCCTCTTTGGCTCCCGCAGAACGCACCGCCATCTCGACCAAGGCATCGGCCCTCCGCTGGGCGCGGGTGCGGGGAAGCTGATCGAGGCGTGGTTCGCGCCCGAGGGACTCTTTGGCCGCGGCGGAGTCGGCCTCAAAGAGCTGGGCTTCGAGCCGGTCGAGCTCGGTGCCCACAATGGCCCCCGAGAAGGGATCAAGGGTCATGGCCCCCAAAGACATGCCAAAGACGCTCTGGTGCAAGGAGACATCACGACGGGCCGCCTTGGCCATATCGGACTCTTCGGCCCCCACCGGATCGGCCATCTGGCTGAAATAGGACACCACGTCGCAGAAGGCACCGAACTTGAGCTCTTGGCCCGAGCGCACCAGGTCCGCCTCGCAGCGGGCGAATACCTCGGGGTCAACGCCCTCGCCCCGTTCTGCGGCCTGGGTGGCACCACGCTGGGCCTTGACCAAGCGGTCAACGTGGGCCGGAGTGATCGCACCCTTGGCGAAGGCCTCTTTCACCAAGGGCATGGAGACCAGGGCCGCCCCCCGGCGCACCTGAGCCCGGGCCTCCCCCAAAGGCAGATGACACATGGTCGAAAGCCACGCCGCCGCGTTCTGCGCCCCCGTGCCGGACCATTCGCCCCCTTCGGCGAAACTGGCCACCTTGTGACTCAGCACACAGTCCAAGCGGGCCGAGGCGCCCTCGAGGGCCATGATCGAGCCAGGGTCCGCATAGGAGAAGAAGTCCGACTCCGCCAAGCGATCGAGGACCTGAGCCAGGTCTTCTAAGAGATCCATAGGCCAACTACAGCACGAGGTTGTGACATTTGAGAGGGTCAAAGACCCCCCAAAAAAGAAATAAACAACGGACAATTGTACAAAAGGGGCGACCGTTGCGGGGCGCCTCTGGGGACTTCCTCAATCGACCCATCCGTTCAACCACCGGGTTGGCTGGCCGGCCGAAGTAAGTGAAGCCCTCTCTCTCGACTGGACGAACAGGTGCACTTGCTCTTCGTCCTAAGGCATCTGTTCGAGCAAGGAATCTGTTCGGGTAAGGCATCTGTTAGAGCCGTGGCCTCGCGTGGTCGCCGATCTATCGACGCGAGTTCAACCGCTTGCCGATCGTGACGGCATTGGCCTACTTGTTATCGAGCAATCGGGCGATCTCGCCTTGGAACGAGCGCACCGGCCGATGGTGATGTCACACGGAGAGGGCGTGTATCGGATAGCACAGCTGCGATCAAGAGCAATCCTGACTTTCTGCGGGAGACCTACCGTGGCAAGTCTGCCCGCCTTCATTCGAGATCGGCTAGAACTGTTCGTAAGCACCATCATGAGGGCAGACATGCAGAAATACACAGGGGAAAGCAAACGAGAGGAGCACTAATGATCGACTTGGGCTTGGAGGGAAAGAGGGCCATTGTCTCGGGGGCCGGGTACATCCCCGGGCGCGCTGGTCACGGACGGGCAACCGCTCTCAACTTGGCCAACGCCGGGGCCACCGTGGCGTGCATCGACTGGGACGAAGGACGCGGTCTCGAGACCGTCAAAGAGATCGAAGCGGTGGGGGGCAAAGCCTTTCCGGTCTTGGCGGACATGACCGATCCAGAGCAAGCCCAGCGTGCCGTCGATGAGGCAGTGGCCGGATTGGGTGGCCTCGACGTCTGCGTTGACATCATCGGAAAAGCCACCTGGGACCGGGTCGAGAACACGTCGTTGGAGGACTGGGAGTTCTCGATCCTGCACAACGTGACCCAGGTCTTCTTCCTTTTCAAGGCGGCGGGACGACACATGATCAGCCAGGGAACGGGTGGTTCCTTGGTCGCTCTGGCCTCGGTTGACGGCACCCTGGCCGCCCAGTACCACGCCCCCTACGGTGTGGCCAAGGCCGGTGTGATCTCGCTGGCCCAGACGTTCGCCCACGAGCTCGGGCGCTATGGCATACGGGCCAATGCCGTCGCACCGGGAAACGTCGGTGACGGCAACGAGAACCTGCCCGAGGACGAGTACGCCGTGAACGGCATCAATCCGCTTTCGCCACCCCGCGGGACCGACATCGCCAATGCCGTGCTCTTTTTGTGCTCCCGACTTTCGGCCCGGATCACTGGGCAGACGCTCATCGTCGACGGGGGAGCGACCATTCAGGCGCTGTGGGGCATGAATGCTGAGCAACTCGACCAATACCGCGCTGCGTACTGATGCCCGGAGGTTGTTTTGACGGAGTCCACTGTGACTGAAAGCAGGTGACTAAAAGCAGGTGACCAGAAAGAGAGGAGTCGTGCTCTGGAGGGACACCATTAGTGGCACGTCGGAATGAAGCCAAGGGAGCGCAAGAAAGTGCGGGCCATTCGCATTCGAGCACTGGATTCAGCCCCTCGACTCGGTCACTTGGTTCAGTTCACCTAGTTCAGTTCCGGATCAGCGACCGAATGATCTTGGCCAGGAACCAGCGTCCCACGGGGTCGCTGGACGTCTTCTGTGGGTCGGTATGCAGCGGCGGCACGGGTCATGATGTCGGCCGCCGTCCCTGATGCGATGCCGTCTCCGGAGGCCACTGGTACAGCTTGAGGCGTCGCCGACGTCCCCTCGTCCTCTGGAGACATGCTTGAGAGGTGGTCGAGAAGCGCGCCGGGTGAACGGGCAAGACGGGCGATCTCTCCACTACTCGGGAGGTCAGGCATGGAGTCACGAACCTGGGCCTCCAGCCGATGCCGATATTCAGTGAAGGATCGCCAAACTGCTCCAACCTGGCGTGCGAAGGTCGGAAGTCGGTCCGGACCCAGGAGAATGATGGCCACGACGGCAATCACCAGGAGCTTCGACGGGTCGAGATTCAGCATCGCACCATGTATTCGTTCCTGATCCATCGGCGGATGGGTATTTTCCATCGGCGATGAGAGCATTTGCGCCCTCTCCCGGACGGACGGAGGAGCGTGTCTGTGGATTTCTCGCTCCGAACCACATCCGCATGGCGCGGCACGCCGAATACAAAGGCAGTCCACTACGCGGACAGTGCAAAGGAGAGTCAGATGCTCGCAGAAGTGTTCGGGGTCGATGGAATCATCGTTCTCATTGTTGTCGTTGTGCTCCTCTTCGGCGGAGCAGCGATTCCCAAGCTGGCTCGCAACCTGGGTTCAGCCAAGAATGAGTTCGAAAAGGGCCTAGATGAGGGCAAGAAGGCAGCCCACGCTGCGACCCAAGTGACTCCTAGTTCCCCCACCATCCTCGTCGCCCCTGTGACCGGCGGTGACGCCTCGGGCATCCCAGCTATCCCGTCATCTCCGGTCAATGAACACGCCACGCCGGCGAGCTGACACCACGCAGCACCAGCGACCCAGTCCTCCGCATCCGACGCCTCCCGGTCAGAAGGCGAACCCCCGATGGGGGAGAGTGTGCGTCATGGTGAAAGTGCGTCATGGTGAGTGAGTATGGAGATCACCCCGAGAGCGAGACCGATGAGGATCTCCGACTCCGACTCCGACTCGATCTCCGCCCCCGACCCCGGGTCCCGTGGTGGGCCCTGACTTCGGCCGGCGTTGCACCGCTTCTCCTGGTCGGAGGCTGGACAATCGCCGCAGGTCGAGAGCCGGCGGGCTTCGACTCCATTCGTGACACCATCAGCTCGCTGGCGGCGATCGGTGCAACCGACCGCTGGATCATGACGAGTGCCCTGGCCGGATTGGGTGCGTGTTACGCCGTAACCGGATTCGGTCTCCGCCCGGCCGGCCGCTTTGGAAGATCACTGCTTGTGGGTGGGGGACTGGCCACGCTGTTGGTGGCGGCCTTCCCCCAACCGGTCCGTGGGAATGGCGTCAGCCACACCATTGCCGCCACCCTGGCTTTTACGGCCCTCGGAGCATGGCCCGTCTGCGCCGCGCGACGTCACACCGCGATAACCCTATTGACCCGTAGGGCCTCGGTGGCAGCCACCGTAGTCATGTTCGGATTGCTGCTGTGGTTCGTGCTCGAAATCAATGGTTCGCATCGAGGGTTGGCGGAGCGCGCCGCAGCTTTGTCAGAGGCCTTGTGGCCCCTTCTGGTCGTCGTCAGCAGCCGACTGGCAAGCAGAGGCGTAGGGCGCGCCGATGGGGGCGACAAGCCAGCGCTACTCCCTGATGCAGCCCCTGCATAACGAATCACCCCTCAGGAGGGCCAGGCGTTAACGGGGAGGAGTACGCAGCTTGAATTGGGCGCCCGCCGGGTCGGCGACCGTGGCTAACTTCCCGTACGGGGTGTCTTCGGCCTCTCTGATCACCGAACCCCCCAGCTTCTTCAGAGTGCCAATCGTCGCGTCGATATCGTCAGTGTGCCAATAGATCGACCAGGTGGATGGTTGGCCCGCGGGGAGCCACGCACTGGCGTCCATGACTCCGGCCAACTCGCCTTCGCCCTCGGGGTTACGCATCGTGGAGTAGCGGAATTCGTCGCTGTCACCTTCGGCCTTTGTCTCCCAACGGAAGACGGACGTATAGAAGTCGATAGCAGTAGCGAAATCACTGGTGAGTAGCTCGGACCAGCTCGGTGTGCCAGGTACCTCGAGCACGGTGAAGCCCGGAAAGGTTCCGGGCTGCCAGGCCCCGATGACCGCACCAGTCGGGTCGATCAGGACGGCCTGCGTTCCGAGGTCGGCGACCGCCGTGATGGGCACGGTCACCTGAGCCGACGCCGCCTCCGCCATTGCCACCGTCTTTGTGATGTCGTCGGTGCTCAAGTAGATCTTCCAGGTGTCGTTTGCTCGCATATCGCCCATGTCGCCCATGCCCCCTGCCACGGGGACGCCATCACGGGTGAACATGAAGTAGCCGCCGAACTCCTCGCTGGGCTCCTGGGCTTCCCAACCGAAGAGCTCGCCGTAGAAACGTCCGCTGCCCTCCACATCCGAGGTCCACAGATCTGCCCAGCAGGGCGATCCAAGAGGTGCGCTGTCACGCGTGGTCATGGTGGCTGCTCCTTTTGTCCGAGGTCAATTGCATCTTGCACCTATTCCGACGACTGGATGCAAACGAAATCATCGCTCCGAGCGAAAGACGGCCCTGGACCCGCCCCGATGACCCGTTGCCCCGATGGACCCGCCCCGATCGCCCCGATACCCCGATGACCCGTTGCCCCGATACCCCGATACCCCGATACCCCGATACCCCGATACCCCGATACCCCGATACCCCGATACCCCGAGCCGCATCTCCCGTGCGCTTCGACCGATGAGAACGGGCAGCGCCCCACGTCCTCCCCATGATGCCGATGTGGTGCCGTGTGACAATGATCGACCGCGACGGCATTGCGTTGGCCTCCGGCGTGCTGGAAGGTCCGGCCACCCCCGGCATCGCCGCCGTAGATGATCTGGCTCGCTTAGCCCTGACCGCCAGGCGACTCGGTGGGGACGTGAGGCTCAGCGCCGTCTCCTCCGAGTTCCGGTCACTGCTCGAGCTGAGCGGGTTCGTGATCGACGTGACGGGGCTAGTCGTCGAGATGAAGGGGTAGCCCGAACGACGGGAAGAGACGCTCGGGGTCCAACAGGTCGAGGAAGAACGTCATCCCGGTGATCTTTCCCTCCGCGATCTCGAGCACCTGCAGCGCCCAGGGGGCATACCCGCCCCGCGGGTCACGGCGATACTGCCCGAAGGCGGGACACCCGTTGGCGCTGGTGGCCACCAGGCGTGAACCCCGACACTCGCTGGGACCGGGCTCGACCATCCAGTGGCCGATGTTCGCCGCGCCCTGAATCCACATGGCAAACGGCGGCATGGACTGCACCGCATCGTCGCGGAGCAGAGTGACGAGCCGCTCGATGTCGTAGCGCTCGAACGCGTCGACATAGCGAGCCAGGAGTTCGCTCTCCGCGCTATCGAGCACTTCTGGCTGCGCCACCGAGGGGACGGCGCTGAGCGTGGCCCGTGCTCGTTGCAGGGCGCTATTGATGGCGGCCACAGTTGTATCGAGAAGCTCGGCCGCTTCTGTTGCCTGCCAACGAAGCACTTCACAAAGGATCAACGCCGCCCGCTGGCGGGCTGGGAGGTGTTGCAGGGCGGTGACGAAGGCCAGCCGGATCGACTCCCGGTACTGGGCAATTTCGGCGGGGTCCGCTCCCTCAGGCGCCACGCTGGCGTCAGCAATCGGGGTGATCCATAACGCCTCAGGCAACGTCGGTCCCAGGTGCGTCTCGACGGGAGGCGACGAAGGGCCCATCTCCATCGGCCGGGCTCGTCGCTGCACGTTGCGCTGCATGTCAATGCACACGTTGGTGGCAATCCGGTACAACCACGAACGCAGGCTCGAGCGCCCCTCGAATTTGTCGGCGTTGCGCCAAGCCCGCAACATCGTCTCTTGGACGGCGTCTTCGGCTTCGAATCCCGAGCCGAGCATCCGATAGCAGTAGCTCGTCAATTCCCGACGGAAGGGTTCCAGCTCGGACTGGACCAATGTGGATTCGCGGAGCGACACCACCTCACACTCTACAGAGCGCACCTCGAGAACGGCGTGTGTCATCTCTAAGAAGACGGAGCGCGGATTGAGGACTCATCGCTCCCCTTGGGAAACCTTTCCCGTTCAGCCTGCTCTCAGCCAACGCGTCTTCTCCTTGGCCGATAACGAGGCCAAGTCCGCTCGCCATTCATGGCGCAACTTGCGCTGCAGGTGACGCTCATGCGCCACCCGGAGACCGGCCGCCAATCCCGCCATCCCACTGCCGTCCATCGCCGCGAGCCGCAGCCACTCTTCGGCCGCCACCGCGTCGTGGTGCTCTCCGAGCACGGTCTGGAGGGCTTCGGCTCCGGCCGCGGTGTACAACGCGGGCTGGCCCATCACCGGGGCGGCTGCTTCAGACGCGTAGCGAAGTTGCTTGGCCGCAATCCGTATGCGGTGCAGTTGATGATCGGTGGGCTTCCGTCCAGCGCGGCGAACGCGTCGCCGCAACTTCTTCCACGGCACCTTGACCAGTGAGGGGAGAACGTCCCGCGCCAGATCGTCGGAGCGCACGCTGCGATCCATGCCGGGCGAACGGCGGCTCGCCAACGCGAACGGTGGAGCGAGCGCTGCCGCGTGCAGACGGTCAAGCAGGTCGAGGTAACGATCACTCTTCATGTCCTCGGCCAACTCACCGCAGTAGTCGTGACGCTGCGCGACCAACCTGGCCCGCAGGTGCTCACTTCCATCGATTCCCGCATCCGTACCCGTCGCCTTCGGGCTGACGCCGAGGCGATCGGTCAATACGTCGACGTCACGAACCTGCCCCAGCCGCGTACCGATCCACCGGAGTTCTGTCGTGGCATGTTCGATCCATATCGGGTCGAGCAGGGGGCTATATGTCTTCAGATCTGAGCGCAGCCTTCGACAGGCGACCCTGCCTTGATGCACCGCCCGCACCGGCGGGTCCGAAGGATCGAGCCGCAAGCAGTAGTCGTAGTTGAGGATGCGTTCGAACCCCTCCGTGATGGCCAGCCGGACGACGTCCTGCACCGAGGTGCGACGACCAACCTTGCCCTTCCATTTCGGCGGGAGCGCAGTGTCGGGCCCCAATGCCTTGGCGAATTTTTGCTCGGTCTCGGGCCGCGCCCCTGCCTTTCGAAGTTTCTTCAAGATGGCATGGACCAGGTCATCGTGATCCGACGGCTCGAGGTCGCTCCCGAATTCGAACTCGACCTGGCGGAAACTGAGTCCCCTTTTGGTCCCATGAGCCACCGTGACGAGATCGTCGTCGATCTCCCCCAACTCGCTCCCTTTGTCGTCGCGCAGCACGACCCGGCGCCGGAGCGACTCGAGGACGACGATGCGGCCCAGCATCGAGCGGCGAACGACACCCAGCAGAATCCTGCTTGCCTCCCCGGGGACCTCTTCGCGCATACCACGCCATGAAAGTTCAAGGCGATCAAGCGAGCGCTCCGTGCTTTCCTCCGGCAGCTTCAAGGTCCACTGGCCGGAGTCACGATCTTCGCCCTCGCGATGGCGGAGGGTGATCCCCCGTTGCCAGAGCCGCAGGTCAGGAGTATCGAAGTAGGCCGTGTTGAGGGCCTGCTGGGGCAGCCGAAGGGTGGAGCCGGCGATTTTCGCCAGGTTGGGCAGCTTGAAGCCAACATCTACGGCGAACTTCAACTCGCGCTCGAGGTTTTCAGTGTCTGCCGTCATATGACTCAAATACCCCCTTCTTCGGTGCAGCAACCGCCGATCGATAGGAACCGGGCCCTCCGATGGACACAGCCTCCGACGGACACAGCCACTATGACACCACCCCGACCGCGACATCCGGCCTGGGCTTCGGGGGCCGGGCTCCGGAGTCCGGAATCCGGAGTCCGGACCGGGAGGGCAGCCCATCACTGCAGCAGATACTTCCTCTCATCAATGCAGATGAAGCTGGCCGGTGCGGGCCGCGCGATCTAGATATTCACATTGCAGAAACCGGGTTGTGATCTGGCTTGCCTATTTTCTTCACGACGGCAGCGGGTGCCAGAGCCAAGTTCGCTCTGCGCAACACAATCCCGGCAATTTACGAAGGAGTCAGCGATGAGTGGAAACAAGGCACGCCAGGATTCGATCGAAGCAGTACGGCACTACTCGCCGCCACCGGCGGTCTTCTCCAGCGAGCAGAATCCCGGCGAGGTCTTTGGCGAGAACGTCTTCACCAAGGCGGTCATGCAGAAGCGCCTCCCCAAGCCGGTATTCAAGTCCCTGATGGCCACGATCGAGCACTCCAAGCCGCTCGATCCCGTCGGTGGCCGACGTCGTCGCCGTGGTCATGAAGGACTGGGCCATGGAGAAGGGCGCCACGCACTACGCCCACGTGTTCTATCCGCTGACCCATCTCACCGCCGAGAAGCACGACAGCTTCTTCGAGCCCGGCGGCGACGGTGACGCCATCGCCGAGTTCGCGGGCAAGACCCTCACCCAGGGCGAGCCCGACGCGTCCAGCTTCCCCAACGGTGGCCTCCGGGCCACCTTCGAGGCTCGCGGGCTATACCGGCTGGGACGTGACCAGCCCGGCCTACATCCTCGAGAACCCCAACGGGAACACCCTGTGCATCCCCACCGTCTTCATCTCCATGACCGGCGAGGCCCTCGACAACAAGACTCCGCTCCTGCGCTCCCAGCAGGCCATGGCCAAGCAGGCGGCCCGCGTGCTCCACCTCTTCGGCCACGAGAACCCCGATGCCGTGGTGTCCTTCGCCGGCGCGGAGCAGGAGTACTTCCTCATCGACCGCAGCTTCTTCCTGAGCCGGCCCGACCTCCTCAACTCGGGCCGCACCCTGTTCGGCGCCAAGCCTCCCAAGGGGCAGGAGTTCGACGACCACTACTTCGGGGCCATCCCCGAGCGGGTGCTGGCGTTCATGATGGACTGCGAGCGCGAGCTGTTCAAGCTCGGCATCCCGGCCAAGACCCGTCACAACGAGGTGGCGCCGGGCCAGTTCGAGCTGGCACCCATGTTCGAGCGGTCGAACGTGGCGGCCGACCATCAGCAGCTGCTGATGACGACGCTCAAGCGGGTGGCCCAGAAGCACGGCATGGAGTGCCTCTTCCACGAGAAGCCGTTCGAGGGCATCAACGGCTCGGGCAAGCACGTCAACTTCTCGCTCGGCAACTCCACCCAGGGCAACCTCCTGCTGCCCGGCGACACGCCGCACGACAATGCCCAGTTCCTGGTCTTCTGCGCCGCAGTGATCCGCTCAGTGCACAAGTACGGCGGCCTGCTGCGGGCCTCGGTGGCCTCGGCCACCAACGACCACCGGCTGGGGGCCAACGAAGCCCCACCGGCCATCATCTCGATCTTCCTGGGCGATCAGCTGGCCGACGTCTTCGAGCAGATCGCCCAAGGGGGGCGCCACGACCTCCAAGGAGAAGGGCTCGCATCGAGATCGGCGTCGACACGCTTCCTGTGCTGCCGACCGACCCCGGCGACCGCAACCGCACCAGTCCGTTCGCCTTCACCGGCAACCGCTTCGAGTTCCGGGCGCCCGGTTCGCTGCAGTCCATCGCCGGGCCCGATGGTGACGATCAACACCATCCTGGCCGAGGCCCTCGACCACATCGCCACCGAGATCGAGGCGCAGATCGCCGGCGGCGCCGAGTTCAACGCGGCCGTGCAGACGGTGCTCGAGACCATCATCAAGGACCACGGCGCGGTGGTCTTCAACGAGGACGGCTACGCCGACGAATGGCAGACCGAGGCGGCCGAGCGCGGCCTGCCGAACCTCAAGACCACGCTCGACGCCCTGCCCGAGCTCGATCACCGAGGAGTCGATGGAGCTCTTCAGCCACTACGGGGTCTTCAACCACCGGGAGATGCACAGCCGCTACGAGATCGCTCTCGAGCAGTACATCCTCTCCATCCACGTCGAGGCGGCGCTGACACTCGAGATGGCCAACACCATCATCCTGCCGGCTGCGCTGCGCTACCAGACCGAGCTGGCCACGAACCTCGCCAGCCTCACGGCGATCGGGCAGGAGTACGACTCGACCACCCTGGACGAGGTGTCGGGCGTCGCTCAAGGCACTGCGAGCCGGCATCGCCACGCTTCGCTCCGAGATGGACCACGAAGAGGCCGACACTGAGGAGAAGCACGCCGAGCACGCCCAGAAGGGTCTTCTTCCGGCCATGGCCGCGGTGCGGGCGGCCGCCGACACTCTCGAGGCCTTGGTGGCCGACGACCTGTGGCCGCTGCCGACCTACCAGGAGATGCTCTTCATCCTTTAGTCCGGCTCAATTCGGCTTCGTCGGGAGCTCCTCCCCGGGCGCTGTCAAAGGCGCACGGGGGGCTCACGTACCGCGCAAACGAGCCGGTTTTTGAACGAACGGAACTCTGAGATCACATACTCCAGGGCGGCGAACTGAATTGGCATCGCAAATGGCAGTCGAGATGCGCGATCACGTCATCGTGTGCGGCCTTCAAGGCGTCGGCTTCCGCATTGTGGAGCAGCTTCACCTGAGTGGCACACCGGTCATTGTGGTCGATGCTGATGCCGATGTTCGCTTCGCGCGGATCCTCGAGGATTGGGGCGTGCCCCACCTGCAACGCAGTGCGTACCTTGGCGACGCTCTCATCGATGCCGGCTTGAAGCACGCCGCCGCAGTGATCTGTGCCGAAGTCAAGGAGATTCACGCGCTCGAGACCGCATTACGCATCCGTGAGATCCGGCCCGACGTGCGGATCGTGACCCAAATGGCCAATCCCTCGGTAGGGCGTGCCCTCGAGCGAGTCTCAGGCAAGGGCAGCGTGCTCGATGTCGCCATCCTGGCCGGTCCTTCTTTCGTCGAGGCCTGCCTCGGACGCAACGCCCATGACATCGAATTGGCCGGCGTGCACTTCGCTGTGGTGCAGGTGGAAGTGACCGAGTCCGACGGCGCCCACCCGACCTTCCGCGGGCATTTCGGCAATCTGGCTCCCGTAGCCATCATGCCTGGTGACGGTGGGGAGATGGCGCAATGCCCCGGCCGCGATCATCGAGGTGGTGGCCGGCGACCGCGTGGCCGTCTTGGGGACCGAGGAGGAACTCAAACTCGGGGGCATCGATAGTGAGCAGACCCGGCGCTCGCCGCAGCGGACGGTCGCCCTCAGCCGACGTCTGGCCCGTCGAGGCCGCGGTAATGATGGAGGAGGGCAACAAGGCGTTGACCTTTGTCGTGGCCGGTCTGCTGGCATTGATTGCCGTCTCGACGATCATCCTTCGCTTCACGTACCGCGTCCCCGACGCGCACACTCATATGGGATTTCTGACCGCGGCCTACTTCACCGTCGAAACGGTGGCCACTGTCGGCTACGGCGACTACACCTTTGCGACCCAGAACTCCGCCATGCAGGTCTTTGCCATTTTGCTCATCGCCACCGGGGTGGCTCTGGTCTCGACGGCGTTCGCGCTGTTCACCAACATTTTGGTGAGCCGGCGCATTGAGCGCTCGCTGGGCCGGCGCCAGGTGCCGGGAATGGTCGATCACGTCATCGTGATCGGGTTGGGCGCCGTGGGTATCGCCGTCGTGCAGGGCCTCATTGCCGAAGGCCAGCGGGTGGTGGTCATCGAACGGGACGACAACAACCGCTTCCTAGGCCAGGCGCGGGCCCTCGGTGTCCCGGTAGTGATCGCCGACGCCACACAACTCCAGACACACCGCATGGTCAATCTCAACGACGCGGCCGCCGTCGCCGTCCTGACGAGTGCCGACCTGACCAATATCGAGACCGGGCTGTCCATCCGGGAGTCATTGGGCGACCGGTGGGAGCAAGTTCCCGTCGTCCTCCGCGTGTTCGATCGGGACCTGGCTCGCATGATGGAGCAGAGCTTCGGATTCCGTCATGTGCGATCGACTTCGGCCCTGGCCGCCCCCTGGTTCGTCGGTGCCGCCCTCGGACTGGACGTGCTGAGCACCTTCTATGTCGATCAACAACCTTTCCTCGTGGGGGCGGTCACCGTGACCCCTCAAGGCGGGCTGCAGGGCCTGGCCATGGCCGACCTCGGTGCCCGGACCCGGGTCATCGCTCTCAGCCGGGCTGCCGAGGGGGGTCAACTCGAGCATCCACCGCGGCGTGGCACTCGCTTCGCCGGGGGAGACGAGGCCTTCCTCCTCGGCCCTTACGAGGAGCTCCTGCGCGTTCTCCAGCGCGATCAGGTATTGACCCGCACTACCGACGCGTGAAGCGGCCGCCACAATCTGTGCCAGGGTACTGCGATGACTAACGGCCCCCTGTCGGAGCGCTCGGGGGCCGAAAGTGACGCGACGCGCGTGGTTACTTGCGACCTTGTCTTTGAAGTCACCGAACCAGCCGAGGTGGCGGTGCAAGTGGTTGCGGCGGACTCGGCGGGCCGCACGGTAACGGAGAGATTCGACGTGGTGAGCAATGGTGCGCCACCAGAGTCCCTCGAGGAGATTCGCAATCCACAGGGAGAGCGCATCTACGTGATCCTGGCCGGGCCGGGGCGCCTCTCGATCTCGTATAGAGCCGAGCTGGTGGCGCAACCTCGTGGGTCCCGGGCGGGGTCGCAACCCTCACCGTCGTCTGGTTACGAGCGACAGCTGTACATGCGTCCAAGCCGCTACTGTCCCAGCGACCATCTCATCGGGTTCGCCATGTCCGAGTTCCCAAACGAGAGTGATGTCGTCTCGCGGGTGGCGTCGATCACCGAGTGGATCCGGGAGAGGATCCGCTATGTGCCAGGGTCAAGTGACGTGCATGACTCGGCCGAACACACCCTCCTCACAGGAATGGGCACATGTCGAGATTTCGCGCATCTTGGCATAGCCCTGAGCAGAGCGACGGGGATTCCCGCCCGTTTCGCCGCGGTCTACGCTCCCGGCCTGTCACCCATGGATTTTCATGCGGTCTTCGAGACCCTCGAGGATGGTCGTTGGTATGTCCATGACGCGACCGGCCTCGCCCCGAGGCCCTCGCTGGTGCGCATCGCCACTGGGCGCGACGCCGCCGACGCTGCGTTCTCCACTGTCAATTCGGGCATAGCCGACCTCGACAGCCTCGAGGTCTCAGCCACAGTCGGCACGGTCTTGCCTCTCGACGATCTCTCTGCGGTCTTCGAGCTGGCCTGATCACTCGCGGACGCTCGCATCCACGGGCTGACCAGGTGAGCGCCAATCGTTCCGCCGGTCTCTGAACGGAGAATGAGGGCGGCGTTTGAAACCCGCTGCCGCTCAAAGTAAGGCCTCCAGCTCCTGTACTGCCACCGCACCGTTTCCGTACGCTGCGATGTCCTCGGCCATTGACTTCGCTCGCTGCCTGAATCTCTCGTCATTCAAGACGCCCTTGACGGCGTCCCCGATGGCGTCGGTGGATGCCTGTGGTGACAGCTCGATGCCGAGCTCGAGTGTCGCGACCCTCTGGGCATTGAGAGGCTGGTCCCGCCCCATGGGCATACACACCAAGGGGACACCTGATGCCAGCGCGGACATCACGGTGCTCAAGCCGGCATGCGTCACCACAACGTCGGTACGAGGTAGGACCTCGCCGTGCGATATCCAATCGAAGACAGACGCGTTCGGCGGCGGTGAGAGACCGTCGACCGGAATCCCTCCTAGGGTGCACACCACCTCGAGGTCATCATCAGCCAGAGCATCCAGAGTTCGCTGGAGGAGGTCGCCCTGCCGCATGGCGGTCGTGCTAAAGCTGACGAGCACCCTGCCGCTGCCCGGTTGCCATGGAGACGCGAGAGGTCCGTCGAGGATGGGTCCGACGTAGCGAGCATTGGACGGCAATCGGTCGGAGGGGAAATCGAATGACTGCGGGACACATGCCAACACGATCGGGCAGCGCGCCCAGAGCCCAGCCATAGCGGGGGCAGCGGGATCGAGCTCGGGGATTTCCAGGTGCCGCCTTGTGATCTCTATCATGGGGCGGGTCGGGTCCCATTGCGTGGCGAGGGGCCCTTCTATCGATGGGGCGTAGAGAATGTGGACCAACGCCACGGAAGGCACCCCTGCCTTCTCCGCTGCCGCCAATCCCGCAGAGAGAAAGGCATCGACTACCGCCACGTCGGTCGGCTCCGATCCCAGCTCCTCCAAGACGTCGTCGGCGAGACGCCTCCCCGAGAGGAAACGCGTCCACCCGAGAAAGTTGTCATCGGATACCTCCGACTCTCTCGAGTGAGGTGCTTGAGCCCGCCGGAGGGGTCGGAACCTGGCTCCAGCCCGTTCGAATCGGGGCTGAAGTTCTGCTGGTCCGATCACCCTCACGTCGTGTCCGCGATTCACGAGCGCCGCGGTCAGGCCGGCGGCCGGCATCACATTGCCGCCCCCATCGAAGGTAACGACCAAGAAGTGCCCAGGTCGCCCCATCGTTGCGATAGTAGCGGTCAGGTGGGCGGGCGATGATGATGGGTGAACGAGAGGCGAAGACGTGTGGATGGCCGGGGCGGCCCGTCGCTGCCACCGGTTGAAGGCTGGCGCGCCACCTCGCCTTCCGAGCGGAAGACTGCGCTCTTCCCGCGGCGCGACCTACCGGTGGCTGTCGTCGACGAGGTGACCGACCTCGTGACCTGGAGAGCATGGCAAGCTCGCCGACGCGGCAGCCGAGGTTGCCCGTGTGCATCGACGCGGCGAAGCGCAGCGAAAGCCAAGGTTCAACGGAGACTGCGCGGTCCCTTGCCAGGAAATGGCAGTTTGGCGTTAGAAAAGTTGCCCCTGCTCTCGGGGAGCTGCCGCCTGGTGGTCCGAGGAGCTTATTTTGTCGCAGGAAGACACCGTTATGATAGCCGTGCCGGTTGCGTGGATCGAGATTGGGAATCCCGGTACAGATTCGTCACCGCCGGGTCTGATGCGAGAGAGGAGCATGTCGAGTGGGCAAGATGCTTTGTGGGCGCCGGAACTGCGATCAGAGTCGGTGCCGATATGCAGCATGTCGCTGTCCGGGGACGCACCGGCGCCTCCTTTTGAACGGAGCTTCTGATGGATGAAACGATCCGCAGCATCTTGGCCCAGCATGGCCGCTTCCCGGTCGACATCAGCACCATCGGCGAGAACGACGATCTGTTCCGCGCCGGGATGACGTCCCACGCGAGCGTCAACGTCATGCTCGCTCTCGAAGACGAGTTCGACGTCGAGTTTCCTGAGAGCATGCTGCGAAAGAGCACGTTCGAATCGGTCCATGCCATCCGGACCGCACTGGGCGAGCTCGTCGGGTCTGACTCTACGAATGGTTGATCCTGGCGGGGTGGGCTCGGACACGGCTCAGACGGCGTCGAGCAACGTGAAGGGTTGACGGTGACTTCACCGCATGGCGCCGAGACTCCGGATGCAACTCCCATAGACCCGACGCCGGAACCCGATCGGAAATTGTTCCGTAACGAGCTGGTCGCCGCCGGCCTGCTGGTGCTCACAGGGACGGATGGGATTTACGGGCGGTCGGCTGTCTACGAGGACGTTGCGTCTGCCGTTGACGGGCTGGCGCAACGGGCCGCGGCCAGCGAGGGATCAACGGCCTACCGGTTCCCCCCGGTCATGCCCCGCGCAGTCCTGGAGGAAACCGGCTACCTCTCTTCCTTCCCGGACATGATCGGCGTTGTGTCGACCTTCGTCGGGGACAACCGTGATCACATGAAGCTGTTGGACCTGCTGGAGTCCGGAGGCGATTGGACGACCTTGCTCGCACCTGCAGGAGTAACTCTCTGCCCGGCTGTCTGCCATCCCCTCTACCCGACCTTGGGCGGCACGCTGCCGGAGGGCGGTGGCCACTACGACGTCTACGGATGGTGCTTCCGGCATGAGCCCAGCGTGGATCCGACGCGCATGCAGGCGTTCCGCCAACACGACCTGGTCTATGTGGGCGACGCGGCCAGCGCGGCGAGCACCGCGATCGTTGGCTGCAGCTCGGTCTCGACGTCCTGGGCTCCCTCGACCTTTCGGTTGAGCCGGTCGTGGCGAACGATCCGTTCTTCGGACGGGCGGGACGGATCTTGGCCAACAACCAGTTAGAAGAGACGCTCAAGTACGAGATCGTGAGTCCCATTCACTCGCCCGAGTACCCGACGGCAATAGCGTCCGCCAACTGCCACCTTGACCACTTCGGTCAACCCTTCGGCATCGACACGGCATCGGGAGAGGTGGCCCACTCCTGCTGCTTCGGCTTCGGGATCGACCGCATCACGTTGGCCTTGTTCCGCACCCATGGCATGCGACCTTCGGATTGGCCGTCGGCTACCCGTGGCCAGCTCTGGCCCTAGGACGGCTTATCTGAACTGGCGTCACCGCGCTGCACCCTCTCGGACCAACGGAAGGACCGGCTTGGCGAAGTCGCTGGTGTCGACCGCGGCCCTTTTATCTCCGAGGCAAATAGCGATGAGCTCGGCTGGCATCCCTCTCGAGTCCCCCCATCTTTGCCGTGAAAATGGAAATTGTGAGTTTTTCTTGCGAAGCGGTGATCAGTTAGCCGGTGAACGCCCAGTTCAACGCTAACGTCTGGTTGGTGGTCAGGGGCACGATTGATTCCACTTTCAATGAGAGGCGCACGCTGTCGGCGGTCGGCCGCGGGCCGAGGTGCGTGGCCCTCCGACGACCGACCCACGTCGAAGAGAACCGTGTAGCCGCTGCGATCCCCCTGACCGATGCAGCACTTCGAAGAGCTGACCGATGCCCGCAAGAAGTTACGGCACTGGGCTCTAGCCCGTTGAAAGAACAGGAGCGAACTGTGACTGCCCATCTCGTAATCCGCAACGGTCTTTTGGTCGACGGAAGCGGCGGTCCCTCTCGTAGAGCCGACATTGCCATCGAGGGTGACCGCATCACACAGATAGGCGATGAAATCACCCGAGGTCGGCGAGAATTCGACGCGGACGGACTGATCGTGACGCCCGGGTTCGTCGACCCGCATACCCACTACGACGGCCAGGCGACGTGGGATCCATTGCTCGCACCTTCGTCGCAACACGGGGTGACAACTGTTGCGATGGGTAACTGCGGAGTGGGCTTCGCCCCTGTCGCGCCGAGCCGGCACGACTGGTTGATCGCCATGATGGAAGGTGTCGAGGACATTCCCGGCACGGCTCTGCACGAAGGCCTGCAGTGGGACTGGGAATCGTTCCCTGACTACCTCTGTGCGCTCGAGCGTCAGCCTAGGGCAATCGATGTCGGCACGCACGTTCCCCATGCGGCGCTGCGCGCCTTTGTCATGGGGGAGCGGGGCGCCGACACGGGCGCGCACCCCAACGAGCGCGAGCTGGCGGAAATGGCACGCCTGCTCGAGGAAGGGCTCGACGCTGGCGCCTTGGGGGTCACGACGTCGCGAACGGATCGACATCGGACAAGCACGGGTGAGAATCTCGGAACGCTCAGGGCGCGCGAGCCTGAATTGTCGAACCTGGCCCACGTGCTGCGGCGCACCGGCAAGGGTGTCTTCCAATTCATCTCGGACTGCTATCGCACGCCCTATGACGATTTTGCCGAATCGGAGTTCGCGCTGATCCGGGATTTCGCCCGCGTCAGCGGTCGGCCCGTGAGCTACACGGTGCAGCAGGATCTCGAAGTGCCCGAACGCTGGCGAGACCTCGTTGCCTTGGCCGGTTCGCTGCAATCCGAAGGGCTGGACGTAAGGACCCAGGTGGCACCGCGGCCGATTGGAGTATTGCTGGGTCTTCAGGCGTCGGCGAACGTCTTCACACCGACGAGGGCGTACGGTGGGATCGCCGGCCTTCCGTTCGAGGAGCGGGTCATCGCGCTCGGGGACCCAGCGCGTCGTCAGCGCATCCTTGAGGGCCATGCGCAATTGACTTCAGGCGCGGATGCGTTCGCCGGCCACGCCTTCTTCGGAAGGTTCGATGATATGTACATTCTGGGCGATCCGGCCAACTATGACCTGGACAGCAAGCAGTCGATCGGAGCGATCGCTCGGCGCATGGGCGTGGATCCTCGCGTCTACGCCTATGACGTGCAGCTCCAACGCGGCGGACGCCAACTCATCTACATACCCCTTTTCAACTTTGCTCACGGCAACCTCGATGCGATCCATGAGATGATCACTTCGCCGGTTGCTATGTTCGGGCTCTCCGATGCCGGCGCACACTGCGGATCGATCTGCGACGGGAGCATGACCACTAGCTATCTGACCCTGTGGGCCAGAGATCGCTCCGGCCGGGAAGGCATACCGATCGAAGCAGTCGTCCACCACATAACTCGTCGCCCGGCCGCGCACTTTCGCTGGCTCGACCGAGGTCTTCTCGCACCAGGCCTACTAGCCGATCTCAATGTCATCGACCTCGAGGGCCTCGAGTGTGGGGCCCCGCAGATTGTGGCCGACCTTCCCGCGGGTGGACGCCGGCTGCTGCAGGGTGCCACGGGATACCGCTGGACAATCAAGCGGGGCGCGGTGACATTCGAAGATGGCATTGCCACGGGTGAGCTTCCCGGCACCCTGGTGCGCGGCGTCCAACCCGGACCTCGCTGAAACGGCCTGACCTTCACGATGCCTGACGTTCTCGAAGGGATCATCCATCAGGCCAAAGTCGTTCCCGATTTCCCCGCCGTCAAGGACGAGGATCAGGATCTCAGCTATGGCGAATTGGTCGAAGCCGTGGCGCGGTTCGCGACCGGATTGGCCGATCAGGGCGTGGTCGAGGGAGACCGGGTCGCGCTCCATCTGCCGAATTCCGTCGACTTCGTGGTCACCGCATTGGCTTGCCTCTGGCTGGGTGCCATATTCATACCATTGGCAATGACCGACCCTGAGGTTCGCTTGGCGACCATGCTCGTCGACTGTGGGCCATCTGTGGTTATCACCACCGACACACACCTGGCCGAGGAGCCCACTCCTCCCTGGATTGGTCAGGTTCCACTCGTGTCCATCTCCGCCCTGCGTGGCTCTACTTCGGAGCTTCGGCCGTGGATCGGGCCCACACCATCGCGAGGGGCGTATGCCATGTATACGTCCGGGACAACCGGGACGCCCAAGGGCGTCTTGATCGGTACGGACGCATTCGGAGCGGCCGTCGACGCCACATCCAAGGCGCTCGACATCAATCGGCATACGCGCACACTCTGTGTGTCGCCGTTCTACTTTGACGGATCTTTCGCCACTCTGTTCCCCACCCTGTTCTCCGGCGGAGCTGTGGTGATCCGACCATTCTCCTTGTTGTTCTCCCGGACCTTTTTCAATACGGTCCTCAAGGAGAGGATTACCTATACCGGCTTCTCTCCGAGTTTTCTCCGTCTACTCCTGGCCAGCCCGCAGCTGCCCAAACTGGCCGATTCTGCGCTGGACGTCATCGCACTCGGGGGGGAGGCCAGTTCGATTGCCGACTTGGAGGCGCTCTGGGCGGTCGCACCGAAGATCCGGTTGTTCAACCGGTACGGTCCCACCGAGACCACCATCGTGGTGACGCATCAGCATGTCACCCCAGAGTTGGTAGCCGGGGGAACGGTGCCCATCGGGTATCCACATCCCTTCGTGACCTTCCACCTGGTGGACGACAATGGAAAGATCATCGAGGATGCAGATCAGGTCGGCGAGCTCTACATCGGCGGGGTCCAACTGATGACGGGCTATTGGGGAGCACCTGCGCTCACGGCAGAGATACTTCGGTCTGACATCGTGCCGGGGGAAAAGGTCTACAAGACGGGCGATCTCGTCTACCGGGACCAGACTGGAAACTACGTCTACGTCGACCGCGCTGATCGGGTGATCAACCGCAACGGGCTGCGCATATCGCTCATCGAACTAGGCGAAGCCATCCGGAGCGTACGTCACGTGTCAGCTGCAGCCTGTATCACCTTCGACGACGACGGCGAACTTGGTATTGCGGCCTTTGTCGTCACCGACGAGCCTGTCTCGGTACTCGATTTGCGTGATGGCGCACTACTGCGGATTCCCGAAGCGATGCTTCCCAATCGCTTCGAACGGGTCGATGAGCTGCCCGTGAACAAGTCGAACAAGCTGGACGAGCGCCTCCTACTGTCACAGGCAGGGCTGCGTCCCTTGCCCGCCGCCACGAAGCCTGGGAGCGAGCGGTCCTCGGCCTAAGGGAGCGACCCGGCCCGGGCCGATCGGGTTGGAAGGTGGTCGTCCTGTCAAGATCCCCGATGCGTCGACATGTTGACCACGACGCTGGCCAAGCTGAGGCACGAGCCCGTCGCAACCCCTCGAACTGATGCAGCAATAATTCAAGCCTGATTTTGTGTTCGCCTGGGCTTTCCCTGGCGGGGGCCAGACGACGCACTCGGAGCCGCGCGGCGGCTACCCGGCCTGCCTTACGTTCCGGCCATCCGGGCCACGACGGGGGCGAAGGCTGCCATTGCCTCTCCGGGCACCACGACGTTACTGAAGCCCCACCTCTCGCGTCTCTGCAAGAGACGTTCGCACAGATCATCCACGGTTCCGATAAGCACCGCCGGTGAGTCGAGGGCGTCGTCGGAAGTGAACCCGAGCATGCCCGCGGCACGCCCGGCGCTGCGACCGGCTTTGAGAATCATGACCGAAGCAGCCGCAATCTGCAGCTCAAGCGAGTCGAAACGGTCGCCGGCCGCCTGGCGGATGAGATCACGGCAGCGGTCGTAGTGGTCGACGGCATACATCCGGACAAGGTCGCCGTCCACTTTGGACGCGGCCAGTCGGTTGACGCCCACAATTTGGGCATGCCGAACCGCAACCGCCAGGATACGTTTACTTGCCCCGCCGATGATGATCCGAGGAGAAAGCACCGGTCGGGGCTCGCAGAGAGCACCCCGCACATTGAGGTGCTTTCCCTCAAAGGTAACTGCCCCGTCTCTCCAAAGGGCCGTCATCACCTGCACACTCTCTTCAAGCCGATCGACTCGCGTGACGGGATCGTCAAGAGCGATTCCCGCCGCCGCGTAATCGCTCTCCTGGTAACCGGCCCCCAAACCAACCTCTATCCGCCCCTCGGCCGCAAGACCAAGTGTTGCTATCTCTCTCGCCACAACGACGCTGTTACGGAGATCGTTGTTGAGCACGAGCGTGCCCACGTGAAGCGTTTTGGTCGCCTCGGCCGCCACCGCGGCGGCGATCAGTGGCGCGTATTGAGGGTCGAGGTGATCGTGGATATAGAGGGTCGAATAGCCGAGCGCCTCTGCCTCTCGGGCGTGTGCCCGCCACTCGGCCATCGTCGGGGCAACCCCGCTAAGAACCCCAAACCGAAAGGGCATAGGCACGTGAGATAGTTTAGGGCATGCCTAACCCAGACCTTTCAGTAACTCTCATCTGATCGGATTTGGTGGCTACCCGAAGACACGTCGCCTTCGTGATCGGACATCGAAGCGTCTCGAGGGGCGTGGCGGGTGCTGCGAAAGTCTTTCGGACCAACGCGGCGCGTCGCGCACCGCTTCGAGGGCGTGCTCGTAGAAGGCGACGACTCGGGAAGTGTCCGCAACGGTGGGTTCAGGTGACAGTCGCCCACGAGGGCAGCCGCCCGAAGGCGTCGACGAGCTCGTCAGCCCACGGCCAGCCCGCAGCGATGCGCAAGGTCGTGCGCCGGGCCGAGGAGACGAAGAGCCCGGCGGTGTGCAAGAGCGTGTAGCGCAGGCGCTTGGGCTCGGCTCTGGCCAGGTCGCCCTCGAGGCACAGCCCCTTCATCCAGGCCAGCAGGTCGCCGGCGATCAGCACGACGGCCAGCCAGGCCTCGTTGATGGCGAAGCTGGGCGAGGGCAGGTTGGCGAGCCCGGTGTCCTTGGCGTCGCGGATGGCGCACTCGCAGCGTCCCCGGCCCCGGTAGAGGGCTTCGAGGAAGCGATGTCTCTGTCGGCGTGGTCGGTGATGAAGACCTGGTAGCGATGGCCGTCGACGTCGGTGAAGGTGAGCTGGGCCCCGGGGTGGGGCTCCTCACGCCGGACGATCATCCGCGTGCCCTCCGGCCACGCCGACAGGTCCACCAGGTCGGTGATCTCGGCCACCTGGCCTGCTTCGCGCTCTTCGGTGCCGTCGGCCGAAATGGTCGGTCTGCCAGCGTCTTTTGGGCACTGTGGTCGATCACGCTGGGCCAAGATCGGCGGTGAGGCTGTGGCCGCACGACGAAGAGGACGCCTGCGCTCCGCGCAGGCCTCGACGAAGCCGTGGCTGAGCGCCGCGCCGAGTCGGTGCGCACGATGACCTCGGTCGGCCTGGGTCGACCGGCAGCTGGGCAAGGAGGCCGTCGAGGACCACGATGTGGTCGTGCGGCCGTGCCCGAGCCGGCGTTGCCCGGGCGCAGCAACCCGGCCAGGGCCTCGCCGGTGGCGTCGAGGTAGGCCACGAGGGGATAGAAGCCGAAGCCCTGTTTGTAGTTCGGCGGCGGCCCCCTCCTTCTCTGAGTGGGCGTCGACCAAGGTGCCGTCGATGTCGATCACGTAGAAGCCCGGGTCCATCCCGGCCGCCCAGGCCGCTCGGCGGGCCCCGGCCCGGGCCGCGGCGATGCGCGCCGAGGGCGTCGTCGTCGATCGCCTCGAGGGTCCGCCACGCCGTCGGCACCGACGCCACCTCGCCGAAGAGGGCGGGCTGATCAGACAGCACCCGCAGATCGCTGATCGTCGTGGCCCCGTCGGCCAGGGCCACGGCCAGGTCGACCAGCACCTCGCCCCGGTCATGGCCGCGTCGGCGCTTCTTGGTCGGCGCCATGGCCTCCGACAGCCGCTCGGTCGAAGCCCGAGGTCGTCGGCCAGGTCGCACAGCAGCCGGGCCCCGGCGTGGGCCACCACACCCTTGCCGCCGGTGGTCACCGCGAGCCGGGTCGACGCGCGTGTACGCTTCATCTCGGAAGTGCCCTTCTCTTTGGCTACTTGTTGCTTCGCAACTCCAAGTTTCCCAGAGCAGAAGGGCTTTTCCCGCGTCTTTACATCGAATCAGATCCGTGTTACTGAAAGGTCTGGGCTAACGGAGTGAGGACCACCGCACGTGACGCTGCGCCGAAGGATATCGCGGACGTCCTGCGGGAAGACGGCTGCGTCGTGATCGGTAGTCTCGCGCCAAGCGCGACGATGGATCAGATCTCCGAGGAACTGGAACCTTGGCTTTCGACGGCCGAGCCGGGATATTCGGATTTCGTCGGTCACGCCACCCGGCGCACCGGAGCCCTCATCGCTAGATCGCAGACCGCTCGGACGCTCATCACTGATCCGACCGTTCTTAGTGTGCTCGATCTCGTCCTCGCGGATCATGCCAGCACCTACCAGGTGGACCTGACGCAGATGATCGACATGGGACCCGGAGAGACCGCCCAGACGATCCATCGAGATGTGTGGACCTTCGACAACTACCCGTTCCCTCCCGGCTTTGAGGCCGAGATCAACCTGATGTGGGCGGTGAGCGAATTCACCGAAGCCATGGGCGCCACCCGCGTCGTAATCGGCAGCCATTTGTGGGAGGAGAACCCTGCAGAAGTTGATTATGCCCTCACAACCGCAGCGGAGATGGCGAAGGGCTCAGTTCTGCTCTATTCCGGGGCGATCTACCACGGCGGCGGGGCGAACACGAGCCAAGTTCACCGGGTCGGCATGAACGTCGGCTACTCGCTCGGCTGGTTGCGCCAGGAGGAGAATCAATATCTCGCCTGCCCCCCGGAGGTCGCCCGTGAACTTCCCGAAGGCCTCCTACGGCTGATGGGCTACCAACGTGGCGCCTTCGCCCTCGGCTACGTGGACGACTTCATGGAGCCGGTGGACTGGCTCTACGGCAATCGGTCGATTCCTGCAGACTCTGTGGCCTACCGGCGTTCCGCCCGCCGGCTTCTCCGGAAGACGGACCGCTACCAGCCGCCCGCCGTATAGCTCTCGGGGCTTAGTTCGCCAAGCAACGTGGGGGCCGGGGACCGTCGGTGCCATCACCCACATTCATGCCGGCCCGGACAATCGAATTCGTCTCACGCGCTTCTCGTTGATGTACCCGTTGCCGACAAACCAGCGGGCCGAGTCAAGGAGGGCCTCTGACGCGGGACGGGGGGAGTGTCCTAGCTCATCTCGAGCCCGGCGGTCGCTGAACATCATATTGGTGGTCGACATGCGCGCCGATTCCAGAGCGACGTTGGGTTCACGCTGGAGCAGGCGCCCCTCGACCAGCTGGGAGAGCACTCCCACACCGAGTGCGACGCCCCGCGGCACCTGTAATTTTGGTGCCGGCAGGCCGGTGCAGGCGGCCAGTTCGGCCAGGAACGAGCCCATGCCAAGGTTCTCGCCCCCGATGATGTAGCTGCGACCGACAGACCCGCGCTCGAGGGCAAGGAGATGTCCGGTCGCCAGGTCGTCGACGTGGACCACGTTCAGCGTGGTGTCGACAAAGGCCGGGACCCGGCCATTGAGGAACTCGACCACGAGCTTTCCGGTCGGGGTCGGGCGCGTGTCGCCCGGGCCTAGCGGAAACGTCGGAAGCACGAGAGAAACCGGGAGGCCTTCCGCGATGGAGCGGAGGACTTCATGTTCGGCCACATATTTCGTTCGCTTGTAAAGGCCGAAGAGATGGGCCACGTCGGCGTAGCTGGTTTCATCGGCGGGGCGGCCATGCGCCGCCCCGTCCAATCCGAGGACCCCTACCGTGCTCGTGTAGATGACGCGCTCGCACGCGCCGCGGCGAGCGGCTTCGAGGACATTGAGGGTGCCGCCGACGTTGATGTCGTAGAAATCCTGTGGGCGTTTGGCCCAGAAGCGATAAAGCGCGGCCAGGTGAAAAATGAACCGAGCGTCCGCGCACGCCGCAATGACACCGTCGGCGTCGCGCACATCGAGCGTGATGCGCTCCACGTCGAGACCGTCCAGGTTGCGCTCGTCGCCGCCCGGTTCGACCAGGGCGAGGACATGCGCACCACGAGCGAGGAGGGCGCGGACCACTGCAGAACCAATGAACCCGGCCGCCCCGGTGACGGCGACTCGGTCACCTTGGTCGATGGTCAGATGGGAAGTCGCCTGAGGCGCGAGGGTCATGAAGGGGCGGTCTGCGCCGAGAATCCCCCTGGGGTCACAGTGATCTGTTCGTGGGTGGATCCGCCATTCCCGTTTCCGTTGCCGGTCCCGCTCCCATTAACCCCCTCATTCCTCGCTCCCGCTGGCCCAGGGGGGACGTAGGGGGCGTCCGGGCGGAGCTTGCCGGACCGCCGGAGTGCACCTTTTGCCATCGTTCTTCCGAATTCGAACAAGAGACCGGATCCGTCGTGCGCGTCCTTGAGCACGTCATCGAGAGCGTTCACGAAGTAGTCGATCTCCTTTTCTCCACAGATAAGAGCAGGGAGCAGCTTGATGATGTTCACGTTGTCCGCAGCCACCTGCGTCAGAATTCGGTGCCGATGGTACAGGGGCACCACCATCATCTGGGAGAAAATGGCCGGCCGGAGCCGTTCGAGCGTGGTGAAGCGTCTGCGCAAGCCCTTTGAGGTGGGCGGGCCGAACTCGAGCCCGATCATGAGCCCCTTCCCCCGCACCTCATGGAACATTTCGTAGCGTTCGACCAGAGGCTGCAGCGCCGCCACGAAGGCGTCACCGGTTACCCGGGCCCGGTCGACGATGCCCTCATCGTCGAAGGTGGCCAGCGTGGCCAGACCGGCCACCATGGCGAGCTGGTTACGGCCGAAGGTGGTCGAATGCTTGAGGGCCTTTTCCAGCGAGCTGTAGATCGACGAGAAAATGCGATCCGACGTCAGGACGGCGCCGACGGGGACATAGCCTCCGGAGAGGGCTTTGGAGACCGTGATGATGTCGGGACTGAGACCGTAGTGCTCGAAACAGAAGAACTTCCCGGTTCGTCCCAAACCGGTCTGCACTTCGTCGAGGACGAGCAGCGTCTTATGGCGCCGACAGAGCTCCTGGGCTTCCTTCCAGTACTCAGGCGACGCCATATAGACGCCCTTGCCCTGAATTGGCTCGACGATGAATGCGGCGACATCGCCGCGCCGCAGTTCGCGGCGGAGTGCCTCGATGTCGCCGAAGGGTACGGGGCTGCATCCGGGGAGCAGATCACCGAAGCCTTGCCGAAAATCAGCACCCCCGTTGAGCGCAAGCGCTCCCGTGGTCAACCCGTGAAACGCATGCTCGGCGAAGAGAATCCTCGGACGCCGGGTCGCCTGCCGGGAGAACTTGATGGCGGATTCAATGGCCTCTGCACCCGAGTTACAGAAGAACACTCGATTGATATCACCCTCACAGCGGGCTACGAGTTGCTCCGCCAGCAGGCCCGGCAGCAGGGCACAGTCCATCTGGACCATGTTGGGGAGATCGAGGTCGATCGCTTGGTGCAAGGCCGCCTTGAGGGCCGGGTGGCTCCGACCGAGCGCGTAGACGCCGAACCCCGAGAGGAAGTCGAGATAGCGATTGCCGTCTGCATCGAAAAGGTAGGAGCCCTGGCCCCGGACGTAGAACTGGTCGAATCCGATGGTCTTGAGCACCCTCGCCAACTGGTGATTCAGGTGCTTGTCATGTAGCTCGTAGTTCTCGCCGTGACGTTCCCGCAGCGTCTCAGCAACATCGAATGGCATTCGTCTCCCTCACGGCAGCTCCTTTGGAACGGACTACAGGGTAGTGGGGGAGCCCGGCCCAATCGAAAAGCACAACGGGCGCACATGGCGTCCAGACCAGCGGCCAGCTCAAGGCCTCATTCCGTTCCTAGGAGGTCACGGAGCCCAACGCACTCTTCGCTGACGCGTAGAGGTCTGCCGGGAGGGGACCCTTCTCGGCAAATTCGAGGTTGGATGCAAGGTGGTCCATCTTCGAAGTGCCGATGATGGTGCTCGAAAGTCCGGGGTGACTGAGCGTGAACCGCACCACGAACTCGATGCGGCTCATGTCGCCCAGGAGATCGTCCAAGCCTCCTGACTCCCAGCGCTGCTGACCTTCGTTCTCCGACAGCCCGATCGGGCCTTGTTGCCACCCCTTGTCGTCCGCCGGAGCACCCCTGGCCGCGCCGCCTCGAATCAACGTACCGGCACCCGCCTCTACTGCCGCGGTGATCAGATCCTCGTGCTCACGCTGTATCACCGAATAGGGAATCTGGAAGACATCAAAGACACCCATCGCAATGTGGTCCGGCAGATTGGGGAGGGTCCCTGACATACCGATAAAGCGGACCTTCCCCTCGTCCCGCAGAGCCTGAAGGGTCTCGACAGTGTGCTCTGCCTCCATCTGCTCTCGGCTAGGGGATATGTGTACCTGCAGAAGGTCAAGCCGATCCGTTCCAAGCCTCTTGAGGCTCCGCTCGATCCCGGCACGGATGTTTGCCTCGCTGAAATCGTGGGGCTGGCGCTGGGTCGGGTTGGGCGCCTGGTCGAGAGGGCACCCGCATTTCGAGGCCAAAAAGAACTCCTCGCGACGATGGCCGACATAGCGCCCGATGACTTCCTCGCTCCGACCGTAATCAGGCGAGGTATCAATGAGATTGATGCCTCCGTCGAGTACAGCATTGAGAAGTCGCCCAGCCTCGTCATCCTCAAGGGCAGGACCCCCACGTACGCCACGTAGCTCCATGGCGCCGTAGCCCAGGATGGTCACATCGGCTCCAGTACGCCCGAGAGGGCGGGTTTCGATTGTCATGCCGGCACACTACCAAGGGAGGTATTGATCACACCTTAGTGATGCTTACCCTCGTCGCCTCTTTCGAAGGGCTTCGTTAGCTGGCGTCGTCGTACAGTGCGGCCCCACCGAAGGGGGTCACCGCTCCCCGAGCGTCCACAAGCCAGTACCCGCCTGCACCGTCTGAGGCCATACCTACGATCGGCGCGGGGAGGACTTGGCCGCCCAGGGATCCGTCAAAAGGCTGGTTGAAATCGAACACCCCGCCATCGCTGGCCACAAAGCGGTAACCGCTTCCATCGGGGTCCGCTTCCATCCCTACGATCGGCTCGGCCAGTTTGAGGTTGCCGGTGCTTCCGTAGAAGGGGGCGTTGAAGGAGAAGATGCCGCCGTCGGACGCCACCAGCCAATAGCCGCCTGTGGCGAGATCGACGGCCATGCCGACGATCGGCTTGTTGAGGACCAGGTTGCCGGTGCTGCCATAAAACGTTGCGTCTCCGAACGTGAAGATGCCGCCGTCGGATGCCACCAGCCAATAGCCCTTTCCGTCGGGCGTGGCGGCCATGCCGACGATTGGCTTGTTGAGAGCGAGGTTGCCGGTGCTGCCATAAAACGTTGCGTCTCCGAACGTGAAGATGCCGCCGTCGGATGCCACCAGCCAATAGCCCTTTCCGTCGGGCGTGACGGCCATGCCCACGATTGGCTTGTTGAGGAGGTCTCCGGCAAGCGATCCGTAGTTGGTGGCGTCGCCAAAGGCGTACACCGCTCCATCCGCCCCGGCCTCCCAGTAACCCTTTCCATCCGGCGTGGCAGTAAGACCGATGATGGGCGCCGAAACCGCTTGAGGTAATGGGGGATCGTCTGCACCAACGATCAGATCGAATCCGATTTCTGCACCGGGCCCATTTCCTGTCACCAACGTGGCCCGTCCTGTGTATTCACCCGGAGCGAGGGGATATGACTTCGTGCAATTAGGAAGGGAACAGACGACATTCTCACTCGTCGCGACGCCTTGTCCATCGATCTGCACATACTGCTCAGCTAGTGAGTAATGCACGTAACCGGTCCAGAAGAAGGTCAGGCCTGACGGGGTGGCCTGAATGCAACCAGTTAATTGGTCACCCACGTTTCCCGTCACGGTGAGGCAGGTCGGATTCGGAGTCTGGACATGCGAGCGCGGGGTGGCTGCTCCCGCATGGCCGGTGAAGAACAGAAGGCCAAAGAAGCCGAGAATCACCGCCAGGGCGCATTTCAAGAGCGACTTCGTTCGCAAAAACATCAGGTAGCCGTCCGCCTGGGCCAGCTGCAAACGTGTTCGTCGTCCAGACATGCGGATCACACCTTTTTGGGTTCCCCCCATGGGGAACGCTCGCGTCAGGCTATGCAACCTAATGGCCACGGATCGCCCTGTGTGTGTATGCCAAGGCCCCCCGCATGTTCCGATCGAATGAGGAGGACTCCGCGAGGGGGCCTCGCATTTGGAAGCCCCTCCTTTCCTGCCGCGAACGAAGCAGCTCGTGCTGTCGTCCCAGTACCCCCACGGGCAAGCGCGCGGCCACTGGTCGATCGTCAGTCGATCAACCAGACATAGCTATTGGAGACGAGTTGAGCGACCAGGGAGTAGCCCTGGGCGCGGACCGGTTTCTCCCGTCCCGCGGGTCGATAACGAGCCGGCAACGAATCGTGAGTCATAGTACTCAATGGCGCGCCGTCGTTTCCAACGCGAGCGTTGGCCCTCATCGAAGAAACCAATGCGCTCCCGACCTAGTCCCTTGACCCGTCCCTTGGCGAGGTACATGGACGATCCGAATCGCCCGAATAACTCTCCGCCGTTGGCATCCGCATCAGCCAAAACGATGCGGGTGTGAACTAGGCACTGAAGGCTCTTGGATCTCAGTTCAATCCGCCTAATGAGGAACCAAACCATCGTCGAGCAGGGTCCTTCGCCGCTGGCGCCACTTCCCCCTCTAGTAGTGTTACTCAGCCGGGGCAAAGAAAGAGCCTCTGAGTAGGACAAAACAGATGTAGCGGGCTGTGGCGCAGCTTGGTTAGCGCGCTTGACTGGGGGTCAAGAGGTCCCGGGTTCAAATCCCGGCAGCCCGACGCAGTGGGGTGTAGGTCACAACTACGAAGACAATGTGGACCACCGAGTCGGGTGTTAGGTCGTGGATCTGGCCTCCTGACAGCCGCCGTACTCTGCAACGGCATCCGTCACAGATTTCGGGTCAGGCGGGGCTGTCGCCAGAACCCCCTCCTCGAGGCCAAGAGCGAAGCGAATGGCACCGCACCCTGCTTGGTCGAGGTGGACGGCGTCGGTACCGCCAAACCTGACTTGGACCCGTCCATCGATGCAGCGCGTGGCGTCCCACGCCTCGCATGGCAGCGTCAGCATCCAGGACAGGCTGGTCGATGACACCGCTTCTGCCGCTTTGTCGTCGTAGAGCCAGTGCCCGGGGTCCTTCGTGGCCAGACGCTTGTAGAACGAAGCGATGGCCGGGGACCCCTGGAACCCTCGGTTTTCCAGGTCTTGCGAATCGAAACCGACGGGCACGGCCGGGTTCCTCGGGGGTGGGGCTTCGAAGTACACAGTGGCGCCTGCGGTCGCGGCCCTGTCAGCCATCTCGACAAGAGCAGGTTCATAGCTCGCCAGCAGCTGGGCGAGGTCATATGGTCTGTTGGCGTCAACACATCCCGCAGCCGGTCCTGACAAACCGGGATTGCCCGTAAACACGAAGGCAACCACTTCCGGATGAATCGCATCAAGGATCTTCGCGAAGCTTCGGAACTCGTTGTCCGTCGGATCGACGAATCCGTGGTTCCAATCGCATGGTGCGGTTCCAGATCGAACGCCGTCGACGCTCACGGTGGTCCCCTCGGGTGCGAGGTGGATCAAGGCTTCGGCAGACTGCGCGGCGATACTGTCACCCACGACAAGAAGCGATCTTGTTCGAAGTAGGGGTGCTTCGGAGCACGAGGAAAGGAGTACGGTCAGAGCCGCGACCGATAGAAGCACGGGGAGAAACGTTCGTCGGCCAGCCGCCGTCGGCGCACTTCCGTTCAGGATCTTCCCCTCCCCCCTGAGAACATCACTGACACGTTAGGCAGGCTCGATGGGGTAGCCGTCACAATCAGAGAGCTTTGCGCCACCCGCGCCTCGTGCTCACCCTCGGACACCGCTACCGCGGACCCAACAGGACGATTTGAGCGCGCGTAGTCGACCAACTTTCGTCCACCTCCGACCTAGCCCGATGCTCCCTTCTACACCTTTGAGCGTCCAACACCCGGGTCAAGAGCTCCAGGGTTCAAATCGCGGCACCCGCCATAGTGTGATCGCACGTCAGATGGATAGCTACGGGCATCTCACTTTGAAGGGCGGTATTTGCCGTTTTGATGACCGCCAATAGCTCCAGGCTCGTCTCCTCAATTGACACCGGCCCCGCCAAGCTGCTCACGCGAAACGACCCCGCTGGGGGGGGGGTAGCGGGGCCGAAACGCTGAGTCACTCTCATCGATACGACGACGAGCTACTCATTCTTTGCCCCGACGCGGCATCGAGTAAACCACAAGCGTGTTAACTCTGTGTTTCGACGCAGGCAGTTCCGATTCGAACCCTCGACGGTGGGGTGGCTGATGTTCCGGCCGCGGTCAATGCCCGTGTCGACGACGCTTCTGACGCGGCAGGGGAGATAAGTGGCTGAAGAAGCGAAACGGCCGGCCCCGTGAGGGCCGGCCGAGACGCTCTGCTCATCGGAAGCGATGAGAAGCCCAATGGTTCTACCCGCAGCATCGCACCCCAACCGCCCAAGCTTCTGAGACACAATTCGGTATCGACTATTGGGAATCCACGGTGATGAGATTCGCCCAGCTATGCCGTCTAAAGGCTCGATGGATGCGAGCAACCAATGGGAGAGCACCATGACAGCCCCCACCCCGCACCAGTACGGTGTCCACTGGCTCGTCGGGTTCGAGGGTGGCGGTTAGGGACTGAACGCGGGTTGACCTTCCGCCACACCTGCCCCCTCTGAGCAGCATTTCCGTTTCGGAAAGACCCGGCCAATCCGCTCCGGTGGACAACGTCCTCGCACCGGCGCGTCCTTGGCCGTAAGTTTGATCCACGCGGCAGAGCCTGTCGGCTGCCATCATGGGGATTCTCTAGAATCAAGGAGGCGACCAATGTTGGACTGCCTTGGGGTCTTAGGCCCGAAGAAAGTCACGTCGGTCCTTTTGCCGGACGGCCAGTGGCACAGCGTGGTAACGGGGACGTTCTTCGCGAATGACCACAGCTTCTTCTTTGACGAAGAGCCTGCCCTCTCACGGGCCACCGATCGACCTTGGCCCACTTCTGGACCCTTGAGCTCCGTGCTTTCCATTCGCTTCGAGCGCGAGCCAGAGATGGCATCTGCCGGATCCGACGCTGATACACCTGCCTACCGAACTTCCACGTCATTGGCACCAGGGGACAGCCAGAATCTTGCTCTGTCGCGGGAATAAGGCTTGTTCGTCATCGGACAAGGACCTCTTCCAGCCAGGTGGCGGGCATTATCCGGTCCCAGAGAATCTTCGGCAGCGGACTGTACGCCTTCCTATCCCAGGCCTGCGCTCATCTCGAGCTCATGTGGATGTGACTTGGAATCCCTGCGCTATCGTTTTCCTTTGGATCTGAGTAAGGGGAACTTATGAGACATCTGAGCTGTCCGTGCGGTGCGCAGATCACCGGCGAGGACGATGACGAGCTTGTGGACAAAACTCAGGTTCACCTCAAAGAGGCCCATCCCGATCATGAGTACTCGCGAGACGAGATTTTGTTCCTCGCTTACTAGAAGCATTGAGCGATCCCGGCGGCGCCGAAATGCCGCCCCTACGAGGGCCGGCTCAATCCATCGAGAACTTCGACCAGAGCTACAACGGTACGCCGCCCTGGGACATAGGCCGTCCTCAGCCGACATTTCTTCGACTCGCGGAAACGGGCCTGATCCAAGGCCGGGTTCTCGACGCCGGATGTGGCACAGGCGAGCACGTCCTCATGGCCGCAGGGCGGGGTCTAGAGGCAACGGGTATCGACGCCGCCCCGACCGCTATCGCCGCGGCAGAACGTAAAGCGCATTCTCGAGGGCTGCCTGCTCGTTTTCTCGTATGGGATGCGTTACACCTCGCCGATCTCAAAGAGAATTTCGACACGGTGCTCGACAGCGGACTATTCCATGTCTTCGATGACGACGCCCGTGCCCGCTATGTCGAGGCGCTCGCGACTGTGCTCGGGCCCGGAGCGCGTTACTTGATGTGCTGCTTCAGTGATCAACAGTCCGGGGACTGGGGGCCTCGCCGCGTAAGTCAGGACGAGATCCGCATCGCATTCGGAGCCGGATGGGAGGTGCGATCAATCGAAGCGTCCCAGTTCGACACAAACCTTGATCCGCCGTTCGCCCAAGCCTGGCTTGCGAACATCATTCGCGTTTGACGGTCGGAACCCTCGTCAAAATGCATGCCACACCCTTCCTGCGGCGTCAGACGTCGGACCAGTCAGATGTTTCCAGTCAGATGTTTCCAGTCAGATGTTTCCAGTCAGTTGTCAGATGGCGATTCCGGGAGGCGCCCTAGGTGAGCGCCGAGGCACGTCATCCGAGTCACCCCCGTTGCCCAGAAGTTTCCCGCGTTTGCTGCAGAAGGCAAACGCGTGCGGCGCCATAACGACGACGGACTACGGCTACCGTCGTAGTTGTGGCAGACGACGTCGACGTTGAGTTGGCGAAGGAATTCAGCGATATTGCCCGACTTCTGCTGGCCGAAGCGGATCCCCAGGCCACACTGCAGCGGATCGTCACCCTGGCGGTGAAGACGATCGACGGGAGCGAACACGCGGGTATTTCGGTCATCGAGGGGAAGGTGGTCACTTCTCCGGCCTCGAGCGACGAGGTGCCGGCCATTGTTGACATGATTCAATCTGAGACCGGAGAGGGGCCCTGTGTCGATGCAATAAAGGAACATCAGGTGTTCCAAACGGGGAGGCTCTCGCAAGAGAAACGTTGGCCGAACTTCACTCCGCGTGCCGTGGCGGAGTCGGGAATCGAGAGCATCCTCTCCTTGCGCCTCTTTGCAGATGGGACGATGGGCGCGCTCAATCTCTATTCGACACAGCCCGATGCCTTCGATGACCGTGACGTGGCGATTGCCACCGTCTTCGCTGCCCACGCCGCGGTGGCCTGGTCGACGTCGCAGATGATCGAGAATCTCAGAGCCGGGATGGTCACCCGCCAATTGATCGGCCAGGCGGTAGGCCTATTGATGGTCCGCCAAGATATGACCGAGTCCGATGCGCTCGACGCACTACGGCGTGCCTCACAACGGCTCAACGTCAAGCTCCGACAGGTTGCCGAGTCGATCGTGCACCCCCGGAGCAATCAGTCAGCTCTGTTGGAGGATCCCCAGTCAGCGCCAGAGTGACCGCAGGCAACGGCGGCCCAAGGGCCTTGGAGCAGGCCTTCAGTAGGGTTCGACAATGTCGCAGCTAATCCGGCCAGGAGACACTCTCAACGGCTTCTTCGTCCAGGAAAGGCGGTGCTTCCGCATGATCGCGTCCCTGCAGATCCAGGCGACACACTGCGACGAGCCTGCGGTGTGGCGGGGACGGTTCACGGACGCCAAGGGAAAGATCCACCGGGTGTGGAGCTGTACGCGCCACGCCGATGAACTGGAGCAGCCGTGCCGGGCCGAGCGCGTCTGAGGGCCAGCATCCTGCGGGAACACGCGGCGCTGGTCGCCACGGCTGAGTCTTGCTACGGTCTCCTGTCGCCGTGCAAAACCTAACGGTCGTCCCAGACTCGAGGGAGATTCCACCCCAGCATGCCAAGAAAAGGTCGATACGAAACTGGCGGACGCCGAGCAGAATATTCGCTCTACGTGGTCGTCGCCGTGTGCGCCGTCGTGGCTCTTGCGCTGGTGGCCTTCCACGGTGGTCAGACACCAATCTCCGTGCCGACGCCAGACCACGCCCGTACCTCCAGTTCGGCCGGCCAGGTTGACAACAGCCAGGTCACTACAACCACAGGCGCGCCGGACCCGGTGCTCCCACCCCCCCCGCCATCCACCACCACGACCACGGTCAATTCTCCTGTGGTGCCAGCAACGATCACGGTCAAGAAGACCACCCCCACCACGGCACCCAAGGTGGTGACGGCCCCCCAGACGGTCAGTTACCCATTCATCCCGGCCCAGACCACTTCGACCACCTCCCGCACAGCGGCGAGCACAACCACCACGACGACGCGGATCTTGTTCTTTCCGCCGCCCACGACGACGACGACCACGATTGCGCCGACCACGACGACCACGATTGCGCCGAGCACGACGACCACGAACTCGACAATTACGATTCCCGGTCTGGGTTCCTTGCTCAAGTAGCGCGATATTGGCAATACCCGCGATATTGGCAATGCCCGTGCATTGAGCCGTGCTGAAACGTGGGGCCCGACAGACCCCGAAAGCAGCTGCAAAGGGTTAACTAAAAAGGGTTAAGAGGCCTTGCGCCGGGTGGCGGGCTTCGCGGCAGGAGCCTTGATGACCTTCTTGGTAGCCGTGACCTTCGCCGTCGCTGGTTTGGCCGTCGCTGGTTTGGCCGTCGCTGGTTTGGCCGTCGCTGGTTTGGCCGTCGCTGGTTTGGCCGTCGCTGGTTTGGCCGTTGCTGGCGTAGTGCGGGCAGCGGCTCCTGTCTTCGAGCGCGAAGGGCTTGACGTGGCACCCGACTTCGCCTTGATACTCGCGCTCAATGCCTCCATGAGATCGACCACCTTGGTGGCTGGGATCTCCTTGGCCACTTCGATTGTCCTGCCTTGCGCCTTCTCCTCAATCAGGGCCTCGACCTTCGCCCGGTGGGTGTCGTGATACCGCTCCGGCTCCCAATCGGACTCCATTGAGCCAATCAGGAGGTTGGCCATCTTCAGTTCCTGTTCGCTCGCCTCCTGGGTACCGGGAAGATTCGGCAGCTCATTTGAGGGGGAGCGCACTTCATCGTGGAAATACATCGTCTCAAGTGCCAGTACGTCGGCTTCGGGTCGAATCGCCACGAGGTACTCCTTGTTGCGCATGACGAAAGTGGCAATAGCGACCTTGCCCGACTCCAGCATCGCTTGGCGGAGCAGTGAGTACGCCTTACCGGCGGCTTCACCCTCTGGCGCGAGGTAATAAGTGGTGTTGTAGTACACGGGATCGATGTCGTCCAAAGATACGAAATCGGTTATCTCGATGTACCTCGAACGCTGCGGCTCAGCCGATGCCAGCTCTTCGTCGCTGAGGATCACATATTCGCCCCCGCCAAGGTCCACTCCCTTGACGATGTTGGCCCCCTCGACCTCTTTGCCCGTCCGCTCGTTGACCTTCTTGTAGCGGATGCGATCCGAGGTGTCCCGCTCGAACTGGTTGAAGTGAATGCTCTTGTCCTGCGTCGCCGGGTAGACGCCGATAGGGACGTTGACCAACCCGAAGCTGAGGGAGCCCTTCCAGATCGTACGTGGCATGACGCAATCTTTACCCAGTTCAGGCGCGATCCACCACTCTGATACACCCTCTCGGCAGACTTGCTCCATGGCTGCCCTCTCAGTTTGCAAGCCCCGTCAGCGGGCGGATTTCGCTCCGCTCGTCCTCAGGGGGCTTGTGGAAATCGGGCACTACGAGGAAGAACTGTGCCTTGAGCTGGGAGTTTCCTATTGGATCAGCCACAGCGAAATGACGCTCGACGAGGCCGTGGTGGCCATGTCAGCCATGAGAGAGGCCCTCATTCGGGCCTCCGGCCTTTCTTCTGTCACCGAGCCCATCCCGATCTGCGGCGTCAATTCCCGCCTCGACGTCCTGAATCTGGCCTCTTACCTGCGAGGACTGATTGTCCGCGCCAGCCGGGAGGCGAAGTGCGGGACGCGAACGATCGTTGAGAATTCGCTCTCTCTTCTCGAGGGGAGCCATGGCGGCCCGGAAGCACGAATAAGGGCGTTGCACTGAGGTCGTTGGGCTGGAGCAGGCGACCTGACCAGGTCGAAACGGTGCGGCGTCGGTCGGCCGAGAGTTACCGCCGCTTCGAAGCCTTTTTCACGGCTTTCGTCAGCTTCTTGAGCTGCTCGGTGAGCTCAAGAAGCTGCGTGGCGACGTCAGCTTCGCCGTCGACCTCGTAGACAGTGTCGTTGGCCTGTCTCGATTGCGCCTCTGTGGGCGGAGACTCACTGAGCTGAACGGGATGGCGCCTCATGTCGTCGATCTCGTCGGCAAGTAGCTGGAGCCCGAGCATGAGGCTGGCCACCAGGCGCTGATCAGCCGGGTAACCGAGGTCACCCACGGGTGGCTCGGAAGCCAGCTGATCGACCTTCTGTCGCACCTTCACGACAGTCACGCTATTTGGCGAGGCTCAATCCATGCCCAATGAGTGCCCAACTCCCCGTCGTAAGACCATCAACGGGAGTGTCTAACTCCACTCCATCCATTCGGCTGAGCAGTGCTCGCCGTCGTGTTCTGGAAGTAAGTAACAACGCACCTCGCCGAGAACCTGGGTGATCTTGATCATTGGACAACTGGGAAATCGTTGTCCATAGCGAGGTGTCGCCCAGTCGGTGAGGGGGTCGAGCGTCACCCGCCCACCTCAGACCGCCGACCGCAAGGACCCGCGGTCGGATCACCATGCGTTGGAATGGGCAGCAGACGCGAAGACGAAGGTGCGGGCTCATCACCTAAGCGCAGCGTGGGCATGCCCCTAGCTCTTCGATCTCGGCCAGAAGTTCGGTTCGAAATCGGCGCTCATTTGGTCATTCGTTTCGCCTCGCGCGTTGGAAACAGCGAAGGAGAGCGCAACGGGCATTCTCTCCCCGGTCGAGCCTGGACCGGCAAAGGAAAATCTAGCCGTGGCCACCCGCGATTTCGGTGATCTCCGCCTTCAAATCACCGCCTCTATTGCTTAAAGGCCAACGTGGCCATCAAGTCGCGGTGATCACTCCCCAGGCCGACACCGGTGCGGATTCTTGTGACGGCGACGCCCTGTCCCGTGAGCACATGATCGATCCGGACTAGCGGGGGGAGAGGGTGCTTGATCTGCGACCACGTCATGTCGAGAGCCTGTCCCCGCGCCGCCGCTCCGTCGGTCATGCCATCACTCAGAATGGACCTGAAGCCCTTGTTGCCCCAGGTGGCATTGAAGTCGCCGACAACCAAGAGTTGGCGAGTTCCGCGTTCCTTCACGAGCTTGGCCACGAGGGCCAGCTCGGACTGCCATTTGCCGAATGAGCTGGGTAGCGGAGCGGTGGTGTGGACAACCCACAACGGACGCGGCCCGGAAGGCAACTCGATCGTGGTCTCGAGGATGAGCGGGAGACCGTCGGAGTAGACGACATGAAGACCGGACAATCTGTAGGCCGAGGCCACGAAGAAAGCCCTGGGGGTAAAGAGCGAGACCTCCTCGTCATAGGGAAGGCCGGCGAGGGCACCCGTGGCCCTAAGTTGCCCGACAAGGTATGGCGTCGCCTCCTCCATGGTCACCAGCTGGGGATCGAACGCCTTGATCTCACTGGCGTAGCCGGACATCCCCGTGAGGTTGTGGTCGTAGACATTGGCATCGAGCAGGCGGATGGTTGGTGCGCTTGCCGCCCAGTGGGGAACGGATTGGGCCGCCGTGAATTCGGGGAGGACGAAGAAGAGCTGTGCCACCACAATGAGGAGAGCGGCCTCCGCCAAGATGAACCGGCGGCCGAGCCCGGCCACGATGGCCACGACCCATGCCGGAAGGTACACGAACGCGGCGACCGAGTTGAGCACAGCGAAAACCTCGACGTCGTCCCAGGCGAATATGCGCATGAGGGCCACGACGCCGAGGGCCACGACGACAATCCAGCCGATGATGGCCAACCATCGAGGTAATCGGTGACTTTGCCGGCTGTGCCGTGCCTGACTGTGGCGGGGCCCCTTTTGTTGGGTCTGCTTTTGCTGGGCCAGTATCGCCTCTTGCCTTCGGCGTTCTGCTGTTCGCTCGGCCCTTGTGGGCACTCGCGAGGCAAAGCCCCCGAATTCGGACTGCGGCGAATCGCTCATGTCCACTTATTGCCAAACAAATCTCAGACCGAAGTCCGCGATCGTCCGCCGCGCTACTGCCTGATTGATCATTCCGGTGTCGAGAATGGCGTGAACGCTGTTGTCCCCCCGGGCGCCATTCCCGGTTTCGTGTCCATCGAAGCGGGAAAACCCGGATTGGCCCATGAGAAGGTGGAGGACACTCGAGTAACTTAGCGTCGGGGTCCTGCCCAACCGGGTCGCTGCCCCGTCGGGCGACGATCAGATCTATTCTGCGAGTTCGTCGCCGATCCCAGGGAGGGAACATGGGCATCTTTCAGCGTGCACACGACATTGCGCAGGCCAAGGCCAACAAGGCACTCGACGCGGCCGAAAAGCCCGACGAGATGCTCGACCTCTCCTACCAGAAGATGCTGGAGCAGATCACCCAGGTGCGGCGGGCCCTGGTGGACCTGGCCGGGTCTCGCAAGAACATCGAGCTGCAGGAGCAGCAGTTCCAACACACCATCGATCACTTGCAGGATCAGGCCAAGGCGGCCCTCGGACAAGGACGCGAGGACCTGGCCAAGGAGGCGCTTTCACGCAAGGCCGCGGCCCAGCAACAGATCGACTCCATGGAGCCGCAGCGGGCTCAGATGACCGAGGAGGAGGAGAAGCTCACCAAGACCCTCGATGCGCTGCAAAAGCGTGTCAACGAGTTCCGTACGCAGAAAGAAACCCTGAAGGCGCAGTACACCGCGGCCAAGGCAATCACGTCCGTCAACGAGAGCACGGCCGGGATCTCGAAGTCCTTCAACGATTCAGGCGCCTCGCTCCAACGGGCCCAGGACAAGATCGCCACCATGCAGGCGCGCTCGGGCGCTCTCGACGAGCTCCTCGAATCCGGCGTCCTCGAAGACGTGGGTGGTGGGGGCGATGACATTCAAAAGGAGCTTGACCAGGTCGGCAAGGCCGCCTCGGTCGACAACGAGCTCGCTGCCCTCAAGGCGGAACTCGGAGCTGCCACACCACCGGCTCCCGAGGCTCTGGCTGCGGCGCCAGCGCCGGCCGCTGCCGCAGATAACGAAACGGCTGGGGCCTAGCGCTGCCGGCCTTTACGGAGTGGGGAAACGCCTAGCGAAAGTGGACAAGGACCTCGCTCGCCACCTGGGCCAGCCGCTCGATGTGGTCATCGAGAGATCGCGCCGGGGGGCCGAATAGGGGCACCGGCATCCACGTGACCCCGATGTCGGCCAATCCGGCAATGGCGTCGACCATGGCTTGCGCGTCGGTCAGCGGTGCCGGCGCGTCCGTGTCCGAGTCCAGCGGTCGGTGATCGTGCTCATTGACCCGCACCGGGGAAAGCGTCATCATGACGTCGAAGGGCCGCCCGTCGTCGCCGAAGGCCGGATCGTTCCGTAGGTCCGCCAGACGCGAAGGAAGCTCAGCCTGGGTTACCTGCCACGGGAACCAACCCTGCCAGCGTGCAGCACGCCGGAGGGAGCTGGGGGAGTTGCCACCGATCCAGATGGGCGGATGGGGCTTTTGGTGGGGTTTTGGTTCGAAGCGGACGTCGTCGAACTGCACGAAACGCCCGTCGAATGAGGGCGCGTCCTCTGTCCACAGGACGCGGATGGCCTCGAGATACTCGTCTGCCATTCGGCCGCGCTGATTGAAGGGCACGCCTACCGCCTCGAATTCCTGGACGGCGTGCCCGATCCCGATCGCAATGATGGTTCGGCCCCCACTCAGCGAGTCCAGATCGTCGATGGCGCGGGCGAGGCGCTGCATGTCGGCGCCCGTCATCTCGGGACCCCAACTCGGCTCGGAGGGCGGATACCGGCTCAACCCTGGCATTCCGGTCACAAATCGCACGCTGGTCAACGTAGTAGTGCCGGCGAAGCGCAACAAGGTGCCAGGCGGATGGTTCGGCAGAGCTTGCCACTCACTCGTAACCTAACGATACCGATCGGTTGATTGTTGCGAAACAAAGTGTCGGAACTGCTCGTTCCGGCCTGTGACGGGTTCACGGCCAACTACTTGGGCTTTGCACCAGTATTTGCGGCAAGGACGGCGGACCGCCGCCTTTTGCTTACGTCGAGAGCGAACCCCCATGGGGCTGATCGGGGTTGGTGATCCAGGCCCGGGCTTCGGCCAGCTTCGCCACACCTTCGGGGGTCGACTTTCCCTTAATCGCGTCAAGTAGTCGCTCGTCGAGGGCTGCGAGAAGTTCTTCGATGGATGCCATTACGCCATGCTCGCACGGTGGACGAGTCCCCGATGGCCGTACGACAACGCGTTAACTTCATGCACTGGTGGACCCGCAACCAGAAGGCAGCGACGTAAGTTCAGCCGCCCTAAAGCGGATCCATCGGCTCGAGTTCCAAGAACGGGACCGGATCGCCCGCGAGCTGGCCACGGCGGACCGCCGCGCCCAATCGATCGAAGACGGGCAAGGACCGATGGACAGTCGCCGGGAAGTGCTCAAACGGATCGAGCACTTCGTCCGCTTCCCCATGGCTGCGCTCGGATTGGCCTGGGCGGTGTGTGGGATCGTCGTGATCACCACGCACTCGACGGGCACGACGTCCGAAGCGTTCGTCGTTGCGCTCTTCGTCATTTGGTTCCTGGTCGTGGTCGAATGTCTCGCCCGTTACATCGTGGTGCCCGACCGCCGCCGCTACTTCGCCTCTCGTCGGATAGAGCCGGCGCTGGTCGTCCTCCCTTTCTTCCAGGTCTCGAAGGTGCTCGGGGTCGAAGAAACGAGCGTGCTGTGGGGCGAAGGGTTGGCGCGCTTTGGGGCCATACTGCGTCACCGGGGGCTGTTCCGCGTACTGCTGGCCGCCACCGGACTCGTGTTCCTGGGCGCTTGGGTAGACCTGCTGTTCGAGAACCATGCCCCCGGTTCGAACATCCACTCGTACGCCGACTCGCTCTGGTGGGCCGTCGTGACCGTGACGACGGTCGGATATGGCGACCATTTCCCCATCACCGCAGGCGGACGAGCCGTGGCCGTGATCCTCATGCTGATCGGCATTGGCCTGATCGGGACGTTGACCGCCACCGTCGCATCCTTCTTCGTCCAAGAACATACGGATGCCAACAAGGCGCAGTTACAAGCCAACCACGAAGATCTCGGGGCCCGCCTCACCGACCTCGACGCCCGCCTCGACCGCATAGAGGCTGCACTGGCGGGCCGCACGCCGGGGCCCGCAGGCGCGCCCTCGCCGGGGTTACCGCCTCGACCCTAGAGCGCGCCCATCCCACCCTGAGGCAGACCTGGCAGTGAGACTGTGGCCATGAAGGGCACCCTCACACAGAACGGACAAGAGACAGAAGCCACCAGCGAGAATGTCTTGGCCGCACTGGCGGGGACCGGATTCTTCTGGCTGGACCTCGACGACACCGCCCAGGATGGGACGGTCGCCGAACTCCTCGGTGTGCACTTCAAGTTCCATCCGCTGGCCGTCGCGGCGGCGGAGAGGTTCGCCGTCCGGCCGCGATTCGATGACTACGACGACTTCGTCTATCTGGCGGCGCGTGGTGCCGACCCCCACGATACGGGGGAAGCCGAGGTCCATTGCTTCTGGACCGATCGCTATATCGTCACCGTGCATCGGGGCGACTGCCCGTCTGTGATGGCCGTGCGCAATCGGATAGATCAGCACCACATCGCGGCAAATAACGCATCGCCGCAGATCGTCATCGTCTACCTCATCATGAACGCGCTGGTGGATGCCTTCTTCCCTGTCCTGAGCGACTTCGACGACAAGATCGACGCCCTGGAGGACGACATCCTCAAACAACCGACCGAGGCGCAGTTAGGTGTGCTCTTCGACATGAAGCGCAGTCTCATGAACATGCGCAAGGTCATCGCGCCTCAGCGGGACATGATGGCCAGCATTAACGCCGGCGTCTCGGACGTGCCCGGGATGACCGACGAGGCCGCACGATACTTCCGCGACCTCTACGACCACCTGATTCGTCTGGCCGACCTGGTGGACAGCTACCGCGACCTCTTGAGCAGCGTCATGGACACGCACCTCTCCACCGTGTCAAACCGGCTCAACGTCGTGATGAAGCAACTGGCGATCATCGCCACCATCTTTCTGCCACTCAGTTGGCTCACGGGCTTTTTCGGACAGAACTTCGCGTTTCTGGTCAATCACATCACAGCCACGGGAACCTTCTTCATCGTCGGCATCGGGACCGAGGTTGTCGCCGTGATCCTGCTCTACATGTTGTTCAAGAAACGCGGTTGGCTGGGCGGACCGACCGTCTGATCCAGCAACAGCTGATCCAGCAACGGCGTTAGTGCCCGTGCACCTCGTACCCCGTCCACCAGGCTTCACAACCGTCGGGAACAGGAAAGCCCAACTGCTTGCGTTGATCGACGATGTCGTGCACCTGCCGCTTGAGCTCGCGTAATAAAGCGACGGTCCCTGCATCGGCGTGGTCGCCGGCCCGGCTCGACTCCCAGATCGCCTCTTCGAGATGCCACGCCCGCAAACGGGCCGCGGTGAGCCGGTGGGTCTCGGCCGCTATCTCGGACAGCAAGGTGGCATCCCCGTCGGCCATCACATCGGCGGCGCGCAACCAGCCATAGTCCTTGTTGATGCGCAGGAGGCCGGGCTGCACCTCGAAGTACCCGACGACGTCGACAACGGGATCGATGGTGATCAGGGTGGCGTTTGGCGGTAGGGCGACAGCCAAGTTCTCCCGTTGCCGATCAGCCATGGCGATTGCGCCCAGGGCGCGCAGCCCGACGTTGGCTGCATTGTCGTCTGAGTAGTTACGCTCGTCACGGTCGATCTTCAGCGGAATCGCCACCACGGCGATGATCCGGGTTGCACCAAGATGCGCAGCAGCCCGGACCGGAACGACCTGCAACACACCACCGTCGACGTAGTCGTCGTCGGCCAGGGCGCGAGGGGGAAACACCAGCGGCACACTGGCCGAGGCGATGGCGCCTTCCAAGAAATCGACCGGGCCCCCCGCCTCACCGGGCACCGGCGTCACCGCGTCGTCTTCGACAATGGTGCCGTCCTGGGTGATGTAGCGCAGGACGCCGGCGCGCAGCGCCGTGACCGCGAGTCGAAGCTCGAGGCCCGGGCGAGCCACGAGCGATGGATCGACCGGGTGGATCCCGGCCTCACCTCCGTGACGGATGGCCTCGGCCAAGGGACGGAGATTGAGCACCGCACTCCCGCTCGTGCGGAACTTGCGCCGGACGCCCGGCAGGCGGAAGGCCGCACTGAACACCATGCGCTGCAGCTTGCGCCTCCGGCGGCGGCGTACTTTCTTGGCCGCGCGCTGTACCGAACGGGTCTTGAGAGGCGCCAACTCGGGGACTTTCATGAGGGCGCCGTCGATGCCGGTTGCTTCGAGGGTGGGCCGTGGGGGGCGGGTGCCCTCGGTCAGGGCAAAGCGGATCTCTCCGCCCAGCGCCGTGCCCTCGAGCGACCGCAGCCAGGCTTGCTCGCCAAAGATCTGCTCGGTGCGGGTCATGGCCAAAATGTCGTCCTCAACCTCTTGCACACGCCGCGTGAACTCCTCGAGGGTGCGCGCCTGCGCCAACACAGAGGCAGCAATGGCGCCAGCCGAGGTGGCGGTGATGATGTCGGGGACGATCCGCTCGGTGCCGACCAGGTACTGCAGGGCGCCCACCTCGAAGGAGCCCTTCGTCCCGCCTCCGGCCAGCACGAATGCAGTTGGCCCCGCCAGGGCTGGTTCGCTCATCCTTAAAGGCTAGCCACCGGCCGCCGCCGTGACGATCTCTATCGGCGCCTCGGCTTGCACCCTGGTGGTGGCCCATTCCGAGCGCGGAATGACGTTGCGATCCATCGCGACGGCGATGCCCTTGGGTTCGGCCCCCTCGATCAACCGGTCCACCACGTCGGCGATCGTGCTCCCGGCCGCCACGCTGAGGCGGTCCCCGTTGACGGTCACGATGAGCTCGCTCATCAGGCATCCACCGCAGGTCGTGCTGACCCTCCCGGCCCGGCTGCGGCTGCGCCATCGGCCGCAAACAGATTCACCACGGCAGATGCGGTGAAGGGAGCGAGCAATATCCCGTTGCGGAAGTGGCCACTCGCGACGGCCACGCCCGGCAGAGCGGTCCAGCCCAGCGTCGGCGTGTTGTCCGGGGTGGCGGGGCGCAGCCCGGCCACGGCCTCGAGCAGCTCCAACTCGTCGATGCCCGGAACGACAGCGCGGGCATCGCACAAGAGCTCGTGCACCGCACCCGCACGCACAGTCACGTCGTTGCCGAGCTCCTCCATGGTCGCCCCGACGACGAGGGATTTGTCGTGACGGGGGACAAGATAGATCGACCGCCCATGCACGAGCGCCCGCACCGTGCGGTTGAGGAGCGGGGGACCGCCCGCACTGCCAGCACCCCCGGCTTGGCCCAGTCGAAGGATGTGGCCCTTCACCGGCCGGATCTCCGGCAGGCCGGCCGCTTCGAGGCCACCGATCGAGGGGGTCCCGACGCCGGCGGCAATGAGGATGGCGTCGGACCCGAGTCGGCGTCCGTCGGAGAGAACCACGGTCGGTTCGCTCACCCGGGCCCCCGACCCGCCCCCGGCCCCGGCCCTCACCCGGGGCCCCGTCCCGGCCGCGGCCTCGACCGCCGCCACGCGCGCCAACTCAAAGGTGACGCCAGCCCTCCGGCACGCCGCGACGAGCGCACCAAGCAGGGCCCGATTGTCCACGTGGTGGTCGCCCGGTACCTCGATACCGCCGCACACCATCGGACTGAGGGCCGGCACCAGCGTGCGACACTCCGAAGCGGTCCGACGGTGCGCCGTGCAGCCCAGCGTGAGTTGGTAAGCGAGGAGCTGGTCGAGGGCGGCGCGGTCCGACGTATCGAGGGCGACGGTGAGGGTCCCCGATTGGTCGTAGCCGATGTCCTGCCCCGAGGCCTCTTCCAGCGCTGCGCTGTACTCCATCCAGCCTTTGGCACCCTCGAGGAGGAGCTGGGTGAGGGCCGCCTCGCCAAATTGGACCTCGGTGACCGGGGCCAACATGCCGGCGGCAACCCATGAGGCCCCATCGCGGCCCGGGGTGGGAGCGACCAGCGTGACGTCATGGCCCGCCGCGGCGAGTCGCCAGGCACAAGAGAGGCCGATGACGCCTCCTCCGGCCACGAGTACCCGCTGCGCCATATCGCCCGGACCCATGCCGTCCAGCCTACGAGAGCGGTCGCGGCGGTCGTGTATTCTGTACCTTCCGCTTCTGGGCCAGCGCCGTCCCGGTCGCCTTTCTGTCCACACTCAATCCGAAAGGAACCGATGGCCTCCGGCCTCTACGACGCTTCGTACGAACACGACGCATGTGGCGTCGGCATGGTGGCTGACCTCCACGGACGGCCCGATCACGACATTGTGGACAAGGGCCTCACCGTGCTCGAGCGCCTGGCGCACCGCGGTGCGTCGGGAGCCGAGGTCTCCACTGGTGACGGGGCCGGAATTCTGGTGCAGGTGCCCCACCGTTTCCTCATCGGCGCGGCCGAGGCAGCCGGCTTCTCCCTTCCCGCTCCCGGCAGCTATGCCGTCGGCCTGGCCTTCTTGCCCGGCGACGCTGACGATGCGTCCAAAGCCAAAAAGGTGGTCGAGGCCCTGGCGGCCGAGGAGGGTCTCAACGTGCTGGGCTGGCGCCCGGTCCCCGTGGTCACCGAGGGGCTGGGGGAGACCGCGCTCAGCGCCATGCCGATAATGGAGCAGCTGTTCGTGACGCGGGCCGGAGGGGGCGTTGACCAAATGGCTCTCGAGCGCCGGGCCTTCGTTCTTCGCAAGCGGGCCGAGCACGCCGTCGAGGGCCTGTACTTCCCCTCGCTCTCGTCGCGCACCATCGTCTACAAGGGCATGCTCACCTCGGAGCAGCTCCGGACCTTCTTCGCCGACCTGGAGGACCCTCTCTTCGAATCCGGGCTGGCCCTGGTGCATTCACGGTTCTCGACCAACACTTTCCCGAGCTGGCCGTTGGCGCACCCCTACCGTTACATGGCGCACAACGGGGAGATCAACACGCTCGCCGGCAACCGCAACTGGATGCGGGCCCGCGAGGCGCTCCTCGAAAGCTCCCTCATTGAGGGAGACCTCAGCCGCATCTACCCCGTGTGCACGCCCGGAGCGAGCGACTCGGCCAGTTTCGACGAGGTCCTCGAGCTGCTCCATTTGGCGGGTCGCTCCCTGCCCCACTCCGTCCTCATGATGATCCCCGAGGCGTGGGAGAACCACACCACCATGGATCACTCCAGGCGTTCCTTCTACCGCTATCACGCCTCGCTCATGGAGCCGTGGGACGGCCCGGCCGCTGTCACGTTCACCGACGGCACCGTGGTGGGCGCCGTGCTCGACCGCAACGGCCTGCGTCCAGCCCGGTACTGGGTGACCGACGACGACCTGGTGGTCCTGGCCAGCGAGGTGGGCGTGCTGGACATCGCCCCGGAGCGCATCGCCCGCAAGGGCCGGCTCCAGCCCGGCCGCATGTTCCTGGTCGACACGGCCAAGGGCCGGCTGGTGGACGACGACGAGATCAAGTCGGCGTTGGCGGCCGAGCATCCCTATGACGAATGGCTGGCCGCCGACCAGATCCGCCTCGATGAGCTCCCGCCCCGCGCCATGCTCACCCCCCAGCACGGGCGGGTTGTCAGCCAGCAACGCCTGTTCGGCTACACGGCCGAGGAGTTGCGGGTGATCCTGGCCCCCATGGCCCGCAGCGGCGGAGAACCTCTGGGGTCCATGGGGTCGGACGCCTCCATCGCCGTCCTCTCTGACCGCTCCCGCCTGCTCTACGACTACTTCACCCAACTGTTCGCCCAGGTGACCAACCCGCCGCTCGACGCCATCAGGGAAGAACTCGTGACCTCGCTTTCGGCCACCGTCGGGCCTGAGGGCAACCTGCTCGAGGCCGGCCCCGGCTCGTGCCGCCAGATCCTGCTGCCGCTCCCGGTAATCGACCGTGACGAACTGGCCAAGCTCATGTACGTCAACGAGCGCGGCGAGACGCCCGGCTTCAAGGCCTTCGCCATTGACGGCCTGTTCGAGGTGGGACAAGCCGGCGCCGCCGGAGCGCCGACCGCGGCCGGCGGCGAGGCTCTGGCCCGGGCGCTGGACGACGTGCGCCGCCGGGTGTCCGAGGCGATCAGGGACGGGGCCAACATCATCGTCCTCTCGGATCGCAATGCCACTGAGGAATGGGCACCGATCCCGTCCTTGTTGCTCACCTCAGCCGTGCACCATCATCTGGTGCGGGAGAAGACCCGCACCCAGGTCGGACTGGTCATCGAGACCGGTGACGCCCGCGAAGTCCATCACATGGCCCTGCTCATCGGATATGGCGCCGCCGCGGTGAACCCGTACCTGGCCCTCGACACCATCGACGACATGATCGGCGAGGGGCTGCTCGAGGGTGTGTCCCCTCGCCAGGCCCGCCGCAACTACATGAAGGCCGCCTGTAAAGGCGTGCTCAAGGTGATGTCGAAGATGGGCATCTCGACCGTGGCCTCCTACACCGGTGCCCAGGTCTTCGAAGCCATCGGGCTCGACCGGTCCCTCATCGACGAGTACTTCTCGGGCACGGCTAGCCGTATCGGGGGCATCGGCCTGTCGGTGCTGGCGGCCGAGGTGGCGACCCGCCATCGCATGGCCTATGAGGATCGCCCAACGGAGCGGGCGCACCGGGAACTCGAGGTGGGTGGGGAATATCAATGGCGGCGTGAGGGGGAATATCACCTCTTCAACCCCAAGACCGTGTTCAAGCTCCAGCACGCCACACGCTCGAAGCAGTACGCCATCTTCAAGGAGTACACGTCCGCCGTGGACGACCAAGCCGAGAAGCTGGCCACCTTGCGGGGACTCTTGAAGCTGCGCACCACCGGCCCCATTCCGATCGAAGAGGTCGAGCCGATCGAGGCCATCATGGCCCGCTTCTCCACCGGCGCCATGTCCTATGGGTCGATCTCGGCCGAGGCGCACGAGACCCTGGCCATTGCCATGAACCGCATCGGCGGTCGCTCCAACACCGGAGAGGGTGGCGAGGACGCCGACCGTTTCACGCCCGACGCCAATGGCGACTTGCGGCGCAGCGCCATCAAGCAGGTGGCCTCGGGCCGCTTCGGCGTGACCGGGGAATATCTCGTCAACGCCGACGACCTGCAGATCAAGATCTCCCAGGGCGCCAAGCCGGGCGAGGGCGGCCAGCTGCCGGGCAAGAAGGTGCACCCCTGGATCGCCCGCACCCGCAACTCGACGCCGGGGGTCGAGCTGATCTCGCCCCCGCCTCACCACGACATCTACTCCATTGAGGACATCGCCCAGCTCATCCACGACCTCAAGTCGTCCAACCCCGCCGCCCGTGTGCACGTGAAATTGGTGGCCGAGGTCGGGGTCGGCACGGTGGCGGCCGGGGTGGCCAAGGCCCACTCCGATGTGGTCCTCATTTCCGGGCACGACGGTGGAACGGGAGCGGCGCCGCTCACCTCGCTCAAGCACGCCGGCATTCCGTGGGAGATCGGCTTGGCCGAGACCCAGCAGACACTGTTGGCCAACGGGCTGCGCGACCGCATCGTGGTCCAGGTGGACGGACAACTCAAAACCGGCCGCGACGTGATCATCGGCGCCTTGCTCGGGGCCGAGGAGTTCGGCTTCGCCTCGGCGCCCCTCGTGGTCTCGGGTTGCATCATGATGCGGGTCTGCCACCTCGATACGTGTCCCGTCGGCATCGCCACCCAGAGCCCCGCCCTGCGGGCCAAGTTCAGCGGCCAGCCCGAGTTCGTCGAGACCTTCTTCGAGTACATCGCACAAGAGGTGCGCGAGCTATTGGCCTCGCTCGGGCTGCGCACGCTCGAAGAGGCAGTGGGAAGGGTCGATCTGCTCGACAGCGAATCGGCGGTGGGCCATTGGAAAGCGATCGGATTGGATCTGGGCGCGGTCCTGGCGCAGCCCGACGTCCCCGACGACATGGCGCGCCATCAGACGCGTCTCCAGGACCACGGGCTCGAGAAAGCGCTCGACCACCAGTTCATGGATGTGTGTGCCGCCTCGTTAGAAGATGCCACGCCCGTCTCGGTGGCGTTGCCCATCTCCAACGTCGACCGCACCGTGGGGACGTTGCTGGGCTCGGAGATCAGCCGGCGCTACGGCTCCGCCGGGCTGCCAGACGACACAATCTCGCTCACCTTCACCGGGTCGGCCGGACAGAGCTTCGGCGCTTTCATCCCCCGGGGCATGACCATGCGCCTGTTCGGGGACGCCAACGACTACTTCGGCAAAGGCCTCTCGGGCGGTCGGCTCATCGTCCGGCCCCACGTCGAATCGAACTTCGCCGCGGAGGAGCAGATCATCGCCGGTAACGTGATCCTCTACGGCGCCACGGCCGGCGAGGCCTTCATCCGGGGCCAGGTGGGGGAGCGCTTCTGCGTCCGCAACTCGGGCGCCGTGGCTGTGGTCGAGGGCGTGGGCGACCATGGTTGCGAGTACATGACCGGCGGCCGGGTGGTCGTGCTCGGCCGCACCGGGCGCAATTTCGCCGCCGGCATGTCGGGTGGCATCGCCTACGTCTACGACCCCGAGCGCACGTTCGGCCAACGCGTCAACGCCGACATGGTCGACGTCGAGCCGCTCAACGGCGAGGACAGCTTCCTGGTGCGCAGCTTGGTGGAGCGCCACGCCGTAGAGACCGACTCCGCGGTCGCCGGCCGCCTCCTTGCTCATTGGGAGGTCGAGCAGCGTGAATTCGTCAAGGTCATGCCGCGGGACTACCGGCGCATTCTGGAGGTCACCCGGTTGGCCGAGGCCGAGGGCCGCTCGGTCGACGACGCCGTCATGGAGGCTGCTGCTCATGTCTAGGACCTACGAGAGCCAGCATGGGTAAGCCCACCGGTTTCATGGAGTTCGATCGCTCGCTGCCCCGGCGGCGCCCGGTCTCGGTGCGCCTGCGCGACTGGCGTGAGGTGTACGAGCCCTTCAGCGCCGAGCAGACCCAGGAGCAAGGCGCCCGCTGCATGGACTGCGGCATCCCCTTCTGCCACGAGGGCTGCCCATTGGGCAATCTCATCCCTGAGTGGAACGACCTGGTCTACAAGGACGACTGGTCCGATGCCATTGAGCGATTGCATGCCACCAACAACTTTCCTGAGTTCACCGGCCGGCTCTGCCCTGCCCCCTGCGAAGCGGCGTGCGTCCTCGGCATCAACGAAGACCCCGTGACGATCGAGCGCATTGAGTACGAGATCGCCGAACGGGCCTGGTCCGAGGGATGGGTGGACCCCCAACTCGCCACCGTGCGCACGGGACGCTCCGTCGCCGTGGTCGGTTCCGGACCGGCCGGACTGGCCGCGGCCCAACAGTTGGCTCGGGCCGGTCACGACGTGACGGTGTTCGAGCGAGCCGAGAAGCCGGGTGGACTCCTGCGCTACGGCATTCCCGAGTTCAAAATGGAGAAAGCCGTGCTGGACAGGCGACTGGCCCAGATGGAAGCCGAAGGAGTGACGTTCGTCTGTGCCACCTCCATCGGTGGTCCGACAGGTGACGGCGGGACCGAGGGGGCCACGCCCGGTGACGGTGCGATGGAACCGGGTGAGGAGCGCGGCCTGGGCAAGGCCTGCGCGCCTGACGTCACTGTGCGCTCGGCGGCCGACGTGCGCGCCCAGTTCGACGCCGTGGTGCTGGCCGGCGGGGCGACCTTGCCCCGTGATCTTCCCGTGCCCGGACGCGAGCTGGACGGCGTGTATCTCGCCCTCGATTACCTCAAGCCGTCGAATCTGGTGCGCGAGGGAGCGATTACCGCGTCCCCGATCTCGGCCCGAGGCAAGCGGGTCATCATCATCGGTGGCGGCGATACCGGCGCGGACTGTCTCGGTACGGCGCACCGTCAGGGCGCCGCCTCCGTGCACCAGTTCGAGATCCTGCCCCAACCCCCTCAGCAGAGGTCCGACACCAACCCGTGGCCGCTGTGGCCGTTGATCCTGCGCACGTCGTCGGCCCACGAGGAAGGCGGCCAACGCGTCTTCTCGGTCACGACGACCGAGCTCGTCGACAACGGTTCGGGCGCCGTGCGGGCCTTACGCGGCCACGAGGTGGAGACGATCCTCGAGGATGGTCGCTCCGTGTTCCAAAAGGTGGTCGGCACCGAATTCGAGCTGGAGTGCGACCTGGTGCTGCTGGCCATGGGATTCATCGGCACGGAGCGCCGGGGAGTGGTGGACGAGCTCGGCGTGGAAGTGGACGACCGCGGGGCCGTTGCGGCCTCCCGTGACTGGTCCACCAACGTCGAAGGTGTCTTTGTCTGTGGCGATCAGACCCGCGGGCAGAGCCTCATCGTCTGGGCCATCGCCGAGGGACGCTCCGCCGCCGCGGCCGTCGATCGTTGGCTCATGGGCCAAACGGCGCTTCCAGCACCAATCGTGCCAGGGCAACTCACACTGCGCTGAGTTCTGCCAATCCCACAGGGACCTGCCCTGTGAAAAAGTTGTCAAAGAGCCTGGTCTTTCTGGGCGCAACCAAGAGGAGTCGGCATGGACACAGCGGTGGTGACGGGCGCCCGGGGGCTTGGTTACGAGGTGGGGCGAGGCCTCGCACGCGCTGGGCGGCGCGTCATCTTTGGCGTACGGAACCTCGAGATTGGGGAGAAGGCGGCGGACACCATCCGCCGCGAGAACGAGGACGCCGATGTCACGTTCGAGCTCTTGGACCTCGCGGACCTGAAGTCAGTCGCGGCATTCGGCGACCGCATGCAGGCCAGTTACGACAGGCTTGACGTTCTCGTCAATAACGCTGGTGTCGTCATGCCGGCCAAACGCCAGACAACCGCTGACGGATTCGAGTTGCACTTCGGCACGAATCATCTCGGTCATTTTGCGCTCACCTCGGCCCTGATGCCCCTCCTCAAGGCCGCTGATGCCCCACGAATCGTCGTAGTGGGAAGCTTGGCCCATCGCATGGCGAAAATCGACTTCGACGACCTGCAATCCGCCCGGTCCTATCGGAAATTCAAAGCCTACGGACAATCAAAATTGGCGAACCTTCTGTTCATGACGGAGATGCAGAGGCGCAGCGATGCGGCCGGTTGGGGCCTGATCTCTGTCGGCGCGCATCCGGGGTTCGCCCGCACCGAGGCCATGATGGAACCCGGCGACACCCTGGAGAATCACAGGTTCGCCAAGGTCGTGTCCGGACTCATACCGACGGCGGAGGCCGCCGCCCGTCCCGCTGTCCATGCCGCGACGGCGCCCGACGTCACCCGAGCCGGCTACTACGGACCAACCGGCCTCGGAGAAATCGGCGGCCGCGTTGGCCCCGCCAAGCTGGCGGCGCGTGCACGGGACCCGGGGCTCGCAGGCAGGCTGTGGGACGTGTCCGAGGCGCTGACGGCAGTGAGTTTCGCGGCGTCCTAACGAAATTCTTGTAGGAGTGGACGGGGGTGACCACGTCCGGCACTGACAAGGGGAGTGCTGGAGGCCAAGGAGGTCCCGCTCGATCACCGGCATTTTGCAGCCGGGCCAGTGCGCCGTCCATAGGACCAGTGAGAGTCGACCCGTCTATTCTCCTTGTACGTTTCATGCCAAGGAGGCCGAGATGCCTGAGTTTCCCGCAATTACACACGTCGCTCTGACGGTTAGCGACCTCGATCGCAGTCGCCCCTGGTACGGCCGGCTATTCGGTTCCGATCCGGTCGTCGACGAAGACACCGGTCCTTTCCACCACGTCGTCTGGCTCATGGGAGGCACGCTCGTCGGCATTCACCACTTCCCTGACTTGAAGAGCACGGAACCCTTCGACGAACGTCGCCCCGGCTTGGATCACCTGGCCTTCGGGTGTGCCAACCGGTCTGAACTCGAGGAGTGGGAGCGCCACCTGAACGAACTCGGTGTCGCAAACGGCGGAATCATTGATGCGCCTTACGGCTCGGGCCTGTCGTTCCGTGACCCGGACAACATCGCGCTCGAGTTCTTCGCTCCTCCGGGATAGCGGTGGGCGAGACCACCGGTCCGTCCGCCGAGTGATCTTCTACGGCAGGAAGGTCACAACTTCTTCAACAGACATTCCAGAACAGTGGGGGCGGGCAGCCCACCCTCACCGACACTTCGGAGCTACCCCGTAGGGGGCGGTATCAGTGGTTCAGAGACTCCCGAGCCTCTCGCACTGCGTAATAAAGCAGGACGTATCCGGCAAGTGGATCGGCCCACCACCACCCGGCGACGGCATTCAGGATGAGGCCAATCAGGACCGCCGTCGCCAAGATTCCGTCGATCATCGTGATCCGACCCTCGACCCGCAGTACCGCGTTGTCGAGCGCAGCGCCCGTCTTCGCTTTGCCGAGAGCGAGACCGAACATGACAGCAGCGGTGACCCCGGTCCAGCCGATGCCCAGAGGGCTGTGATGCGGGTGGAACCCGGCGATGAGAACAACCGTGCTCTGGATGCCCAGGTAGACGGCCAGACCCACGAAGGCGAACCCGATCAAACGCATCGCCCGGCGTTGCCGTTCTTGGCTTACGGCGGCCAGTTCCCAGAGCACAACGGTGGATGCGCCAATCTCAACGAGGCTGTCCAGGCCGAACCCCGCAAGGGCAACGGATCGGGCCTGTGCAGCGGCAAACGCCAGCACGAAGACGCCGACGATGTTCCAGCAGAGCGTGGCCGCTTCCAGCTTGCGGCCCCGACTCAGAAGCCGAGCATGACGAGTCCGATCTGCAGTCTCAGTCATCTAACCAGTTTCTCAGACTGCGCCGCTGATCCAAGACGGGGCGCCCTAGTACGCCGCGTAGCGGCCACAATCCGTCACCTGGAAGAGGCAGATGGTGAATATCAGTGATGCTCGTACCCGTCTACTGAAGTCAGCAAGAAGATTGCGGGTCGCTGGCGACGGCAGCGATTTGGATGCGATGGCCGCTCTGACCCACTACGTAATCCAACAGATGAGGTCTGGCCACGAAAGACGAGCGGATCGGGTTTTACGCGAAGCCGAAACCTATCTCAGCGAAGAAGATTCTGCAGTCCAGGAAATAGTCTTTGTCGGCTTCATGGAGGACTTGGGAAACATCTCCCCCCCTCGCACACTGACATTGCTGTCTCTCCTCAGGAAGTCCGAGATCGGCTATCCCCAAACCTTGCGGCGGCATGGGATCAGGTGGATGCATTTTTCATCGAGGCTGCCTCCCACAGACCCGCTCTCGACCCAGAGGGCGAGGCCTTGACGACTGAGCAGTACAAGTCGGTAAAGGATCCCGAACTCCGTCGACTATTGCAACAGATGCATCGACGGATGAGCGACGGCACAGTGAATAACTTGGCCTCGACCTCCTCGAAGAAACCTGGGAGTGACGACGGCACCCGCTGAATGCGGGGTGCCTTACCCGCTATAGGAAGTCGAGGCGTACCATGGAACGGTGTCGGCCAGGTAGGCGTTAAAGGCGAGGCCGTTCACCGTGACGCCGTTGGGTGAGGCGGTGAACACGCCGTAGTAGTCGTTGTGGATGATGTTGCCCCACACGGTGATCTCCAGGTGGTCCTCACTCCCGATGAACACACCGGTCGGGTGCAGGTCGCTGGTCTCCTCGCCCTTCGTGTTGTTCGTTCCGAAGTTGTTGCCGACTATGACATTGCCATTGAGGTCCTGATGCGCACCCAACAGATGTGCATGCAGCGTGAGACCGGCGAGGCCGTTGCCTGCAACGTCGTTTCCGCTGACGGTGTTGTTGTAGACCGCTCCGCCTGGAGCTTCTGTCGCCAGCAGGATCCCCGCGCCGTACCCGAGCAGCGCGTTGTTCAGCACCGTATTGCCCAGGACCAGGTTGTTGTGGATACCGTCGGCGAGGTCTGGCGTCGATCCGTCGGTGCCGACGTGATCGACGAGCAAGATGCCGCAGGCATTGGGATTGTTGTTCACATTGTTGCCGATGACGCTGTCATAAGTGGCCGTACCGGTGATCCCTTTGCAAGAGATCCCGGTAGCCGCGCACAGAGCGCTGAGACCGATCGCGTCGGGGTCATTGGCGAGCTGGATTCCCCCGTTGCCACTGCCAGAGACGGTGTTGTTGCTCACCGTCGAGTACGAGCTGCCATCCAGGTCGATACCGTTGCCGGGGTTGTTAGTGTCCAGGAGCCCGTTGTTCTCCACAATGTTGTGCGTGATGGTGGCGTGATCGCCGACCACCATCAGCCCATCACTGCTGGCTCCCTCGACCGTGAAGCCACTGATCGTCACTCCCGAGCTGAGAACGGTGAATCCGTTATTGCCTCCGGTGAAGAGAGTGACCGGGGAGGAGTCGCTTGGGGCGGGAGCGACCGTGGCCGAGGAGCCTTCGATGGTGAGAGGCTTCTCAACGGTGACGTCCTCGGTATATGTGCCTGGGCAGACGATAATCGTTGCTCCAGGGTTCGCCGCAGTAACGGCGGCCGATATGGTCGAGAACTCGGCATTGGAACAACCAAACCCGTGTCCCGCAAACCCGTGCCCCGCAGGCGCTCCGGGTGCCACGTACAGGGCGGATTGCGGTCCTGGCGGAAAGCCGCCGGGACTTGGCGACGCGACCGCAGCCGCCGCGGTCACCCCGATGAACAACGTAAGAGTTGCGGCGAAACCGATACACAGTCGGACGCTTCCATTGAACATCAGAGAGTCTCCTTCGTCGCCAAACGGAACCTGCAAGACGGCAATCAGTTCAGGTCCCCGTTCGGCGAACCCTCACATGGACCCCTCCAGAACGAAACGTGCCGAACCGACTGCCACCGCCGTCTGAGGTCTACAGGGGTCCGGACCGAAGGTCAAGGGGGGTAGGGACACCTATTCATAAATGTGACTTTTTCTCAAATGTTGACCAAAGTCCCTATCCACCTCGACCAGGTGCGGGGAGGGGCGGCACAAAAGGCAGCGTCACCTGATTCGGATAACGCCGGGCGCGCCCGAGGTGCCCCCATAAATCAACGACAATGGCCTCCCAGCCTCGCCGTCGATTTTGCGTCCTTTGCGGTCGGGCGGTAGCCACTCCGGAAACCGGAGCAGGCTGAGCAATCTCAGCAGCGATGTCGTAACCTTCCGAGGCTGCCTCAACTGGGGTGGTTCAACCCACTGATCTGAGGTGTCAACATGAGTATCACAGCCATTGTTCACTTCCCTGTTGCCGACGTCGCCAAAGCCATCGAGGGTCTGCAGGCCAACGCAGCGCTCCTCGAAGAGATCACTGAGGACACCAAGGGCGCCGGAATTCTTCATCACCGATTCGTTGCTGGCGACGCCGAGCTCGTCGTCATCGATGAGTGGGAAACTGCAGAGCAGTTCCAGGGATTCTTCGAGGGGAACCCTAAGGTCGAGCGGGTCACTTCTGCGATCGGTGTCACGGGTCCTCCTACAGTCACGGTGTACAACTCGTTCGAGGCTGCCGGAGCCATTTAGGGGGCTGGAGCATCGGCCCGGGTCGCCTGAGGAGCGCAGCTGGTCGGCTATTCCCCGCTCAGTAAGCGGCAAATTAGACCGGGCCACCTAGGCTCGGCTCACGTCTCGAAGGCCGCTGTTTACGCTGAATCGCCGTGGAAGCGTGCCCGCAGCGTCGATACACCCGGACCGTCGAGTTGGCCAACGTAATGAGCGCGGCCAGCCATGCCCATCACCAGAGCGAGGGTCGATCCGGTGACCAGCGGTCCGGTCCCCGTGGCAAACGGCCCATCGTCTGCGCACAGCTGCAGACCGGCAACGGCAGTCCGGCTGGCAACGGTGAAGTTGCGACTCGCAAAGAATTGAGCCACGGGTGTCAGCGCGTCCACGCCCGGCGTGCGGGGCAGTCCCAGTGGCTGACGGATATCTTGGGCATGCACAACGACCTCGCCAAGGTAGGCCGGGGTGTGTCCCGAGGGAGCGGTTGTACTGCCGATGATGGCGCGGAATCGGTCGAGCGTCTCGGCGGGCGCGCTGCCCTGATGGTCAGACAGCCGACGCTGGTTGTGCATATCGACACGGAAACGCGCTCCGAGCATGCTCCGCGCCCATTGCCACTGATTCAGGGATCCCGCGGCGGTGAGATGGGCGACGACCTCCTCGACGTCCCACTCTCCGCACAGGGTGTTGTGCCGCCACTGGTCGGCACTGAGACCCGACAGATCCTCTGCAAGCGCAGCTCGTTCGGCGTGCGCGAACGCCCAGAGGTGGTCGTTCCTCGATCTCGCCATATAGCCCTCTTATGCTCTCTGCGGTGAAATGCAGTCAGACGTTGCCATAAGGACGGACGTCAGGCGGAAAAGTAATCGCCCGAGTCGAGGCCAACCCCTTGACGCGAACAACGCCATGTGATCCGACCTCGAAGGCGCACCCCATGACGTGAACAAAGCGACTCGTGTCATCACGATCGAGGGGCGCATGCGGGGTATCACTTCACACGTTCACCGAGTCTTTGTAAGGCTCCGGCTGCGCTACCGATCCGGCGACACGGCCAATGTCTCGCCGACCGCAATGGGGCGGAAGAATTGGAGGCCAGGGGAGACCAGATTACGGTGGGTCCGCAGGACCAGTCCGGCCACGGCGCCGACGTAAAGAGCGTCAAGAAGGGCGCGCCAGGCCGAGGTGCGACCGCCCAGCGATCCGAACACCCCTGGCCCAACCAGCACGAAGATCAGATAGACCACCAAAATCGTCACCACGAGCAATATGAGAATCGACAGAAATGCGACGGCGGACGCGTAGCTCTGCGCCACCCGTCGAGTGGGACTCGTGGTTTCGGATCCTACGAGCGACACGCCTCGTAGCAGATGTGTCCGCAGGAGGACAAAGCTGGCGACAGTGATCAGTGCCCCGAGCACACAGGCGCGCGCTGTCGCATCGCCAGCACCCGATCCATGATGTCCAATGAGGGCGACGAGAGAGAACACCACCACAATCGATCCGACAATGGACGTCACTAGCGTCACGAACGAGACGGCGAAGTAGTAGACGGACTGCGGTCGGCGGCCGGTCGGATCGGGATCGGCGCGGTTGGCCACCACAATGATGATGACGAGACCGATGATCGCCATGAAGGCGAAGAGGGCGAGAACCTCGACCACGACGCCGGCGATGGTCAATAGGGAGCTCGTGCTCGAGACGGTGTCGGTCACTTGACTCAACGTCCCGCGTCCCTGCGTAGATGCGGTCACCGGCACCCCCGACGCTGACGCCATGACATCCAACAGTCCCATGCTGCTCCCCCCCTACTTCGTCCTACAGCGCTGTACGCTGGACACTACAGGCTGAGGCAGGTGAGTTCACAGTCGAAGGGATCGTAGGTTCCGTTTTGGGGTCACGAGGCGCAATATGGTGCGCCAGTCCTCAGAACGCGATCTCCGCCGTCCATTGAGCCGCGACGGCCGGATCGCCGAACAGCTTGAGGTCCTCAGCCGGCACGCGGTTAAGACACCACAGGTACAGCAAGGACGCTGGGCCTTGGAGGGCAACGTCACCCTTTTCGTGGCTGTGGCTGGTCGTGACTTGACCGTCGGGACCGAGTTGCACCGTCCATTCACCCTCGCCTTCGGCGCAATGAAAGTGCAACGACTGCCCCGTCCACCCGTCGGGTCGCTGCTTGACCTGCCGGGGAAGCATCGAGATCAGGAATTCATCGATGCCGTCTCTGGCCAGTTCGCCGTCCAAAGGTGTCGGGTCGCTGATGGATCCCTCACAATCCCAGGCATGGACCGCGGTCTCCAACGCCAGGCGCCTGAACCAGAACAACGGGGTGCGGGGGAGACCGAATGTCCAGCAGTTCGCAGTGGGGTCGGCCTTCTCCAGAGTGCTGAGCACCTCGTGGAGCTGTTCCTCTGCCCACCCGACGAGCGCCGCACCCCTGACTTCAGCCGGTGCCACCGGGAGATCACTCCTCGCTCCAGTGCGAACGACCGCACTGGCCCAGCCCCATACCCCTCCCATGTGCGCGAGGAGATCCGCGTTCGTCCAACCTGGGCAACTCGGGACGGCCACACCGAGATTGGCGCCGCCCACGCTCAGCATCGCCTGGGAGCGCTCACGAATGAAAGCCATGTACTTATCTGTCTCCATCGGGCCACGCTACCGCCGTGGTCGATCTCGATGCCGGGTCGAGAGCACACGAGCCCGGAGTGCGGGGGAGTGCCTCAGGCCCTGACGTGTTCTTCACTATGTGACCATCCGGCCAGCGACGCCATCACCCAGATAACCGAGAGGGAGAAGAGGTTCCAATTTCGGTGCAGTCCGAAGGCGATGGCGAGGCCGAGCCACAGGACGAGCCCAACCAGCCAGAACCCACGGGCAAACAAGCCCCTCGGTCCGCTCGACGTCCCACCCCTCATGTTGCGATATGTACCCAAAAACCCGAGAGAGCAACCCTGGTCCAAGCGATGAACTTTTTTCTGGGCTTGATCGGCCATCCTCGGCCGCCGGCCCCAACCGACGGTGAACCTCAGCGCCGGCGGCCGGCCAGCTCGCGTACACCGTCCGCGGAAGGTGCTCCCAGGAAGACAATGGCCCGATCCACATCAAGTTCTTCGAGACGTTGCAGCGATCGAGAGCCCCCGTCCGAGGAAACCGTGACAACGAATGGCGGGTCCACTGGCGACGCCCCGCGTCCGGCCGCAACGCGCTCCCGGCGCGCAATCTCCAGGAGATTGCCCAGACCAGGTCCGCCCGGCACATTGATGCCATCCGCAATCCGTCCCGCCAACTCGGCCATCTTTGGTCCGAATCCTCCGAGAATGATCGGCGGCGGCGGGTCAGGCCGCAGGAATCCGCCGACACCGGCCACGGTCCCGGACCACACCTCGCGCAGGATCGACACCGTTGCCTCCACCGCGTGCCGTCTCACGCTGTCAGCCAGGACGTTGCGACCAAAGGCTCGCTGTTCGGCCGCATAAGGGGTCTCTCGCCCCCCGCCTGCTCCCAGCCCGAGCAGCAAGCGGCCCTCGCTGATCTCCTGCAGGGTCGCGGCCATGACTCCCAGAGTTCCCGCGTCTCTGTTGCCCACGTTGAGCACCATCGGGCCGATGGCGATGCGGGGCACCGTGGCGGCGACCGCCGTGAGCGTCGTCCACGATTCGAGCACGCGATCTTGGCGGTGCACCGAGCCGGCCAGGTGATCGTAGAGCCAGACGCCATCGAAACCCTCGCCCTCAGCCGCCATTGCCGCTTCCCGCACATCAGGCCAGTTGGTGCCGAACGGATCGAAGAGGATGTCGATCTTCACGTCCGAGATCCTGCCGCACCAGCAATCGCGCCACCAGCTGACGCGCCCGGACACGCTGATACAACTAATCGCCAGGTGCGCCCGGAGTTCCGAGGGCCGAAATGCCAGATGCGGATTGGACGGTCAGATAGCCTTTAGGCAGGGAGAACGTGGTCGAACGTGGAGCCGCAGATGACTTGGTTAGGACTCGTGGGAGCAGTCACCATGACCATCGGCTTCGCCGCGGTGGTTGTACTCGGTCTTCTTGGTATCTCACTGCGCTCCCACGGAGCCGCTACCACTCGGCAATTGTGGAACCGACGCATGCTGATGATGGGTGGAGGCGGGTTGGGAGTGGCCCTTCTCCTTCCATTCGTCTTCGTGGGCCCACCAGCCGGTCTTGTCTTCGCTGCAGGTTGGATCGCACTCGGCGTCTTGGTGGCGTGCATGTTCTCCGCCCGCCTACCCACGAGGCTCCTTTCCATCTTGCTCTTTCTCACCGTCGCCCTGGCTACGGTCCTTCACCTCCCGCCCCATCGACCCGCGCTCTACGGAGTTGGGGTCTTCGTAGCGGCCGGCCTATTGCTGGCGAAGTTCGGGCGCGTCCTGATTCGCAACGCGGAGGCGGGAGCAGAGTTCCGCTAGGCCGTGAGCATCCCCCGTGTCGTCACCCGCACACGCGACCGACGACGTCACGGTTGGGCGGGTGTTGGGGATGGGTAGGGCTGCCCTGGGGCGCCAGATGACAGAGTTGCACTGACGATCGTCCGCGGTGAACGCGACTGCACGCAAGAACGCAGCCCACCCGGACAGAGCAGGACGTGCATGCGCACCCAACCCAGCAGTCACTCGGACGTCTCGCCAAATGGCGCAGGGCGCTCCGCACGCCGGTCGGGACGCGATCGTCCAAAACGCCGGATCTTTCCCCTCAGCCTTCGCGTATCGCTCTTCCTTGCCGTCCTCACGCCGGTTGCGGTAGGACTCGCACTTGCGTCGAGCGTGGTCGCACAGCAAGTGTCGAGTCGCGACCGAGCCATTACGGTCCAGAACTCATCCTTGACGCTTGATGCCCTGTTGCGTGCACGCATCGATATCTATGCGGAATACGTGCCGAGTGCAGCGATCGTGGCAGCGAGGGAGCACCACCTCTCCGAAGCGCAGCTCGACACTCTTCTCGGTGTCAATTCCGAGAAAAACCTGGTTCAGGCTCGGAAGGTCGTTGATCAACAGTCCGTACTGGGTATGAATGGGATCTTCCCTCTTGATCGCACCCTGCTCCTCACTTTGCGCCGCGAGATCAACGAGGGGACGGCGTCCTCGGCCCAAGTCGAGTCGTTCTTCAACGTTCTCGGCAATCACATTGACACCGCGTGGACGCGGATGTTCACCGCGCTCCAAAGCACCCAGACTTCGGACAACCACTCCACCTCCAAACGGCTCGCTGCGCTCAATTCCTCCTTTGCGGCCTTTACATCCGGACTAGGCGAGGAAAATCTGCAAACCGGTGATTCCCTGGAAACTGTCCTCGTGGCCGGCGCCACGCCCGGATCCCTCCAGAGCCTCATTGTCAGCAACGAGAAGTTCGAGGCGTCGACGAGCGACTTTCCCGGTGCCCTCGGCCCACATGCGACGGCGGCATGGACAGCCCTTGCCAGCAACACCCTCTCGGCCCATTTCGAGACCTACGTGCAACTTGGCATCACTGCGGGTTTGAACCACGACGCACCCCCGGTCCCCACGAGCGGCATCGCCACAATCGCGCGATCGGAAGTGGAGTGGGCCAACTCGTTGTCACACCTCGTGCTGTCCAGTTCCGCCGACCTTCGGACGGCCACCGCGGGCCAAGCAAACGCCGCCACCTCGGCTCTCGAAATCAGCGTCCTCCTCATCGCGCTCATAGTGCTCCTATCAATCGGCGGTGTCCTGATGCTCGGTCGGTCGGTACGCCGTCCGATCGCCAACCTCGGCGCCGCCTTCGAGTCACTGCGACAAGGCGAGCTGGAGCTTCCGCATCTCAACGCGTCGGGACCGAGAGAGCTTGCCCTCGCATCCAACGCCTTCAACGAAATGGCATCCACCCTGCGCGGCGTGCAGGCGCAGGCCATTGCCCTGTCGAACGGAAATCGCGATGACCCGGCACTGCAGGTCCCATTACCCGGACGGATGGGGGAGGCGTTGCAATCGGCTCTCAGCAACCTTCATATCTCGATACAGGCAAGTGAGGTCCAACGCGAGGAGCTCTTCGAGCGGGCGACGCGAGACGCGTTGACCCACCTGCTCAATCGAGGTGCGGCCCTCGAGGCCTTGAACATCGACCTCGCGGGAGCCCGCCGCAGCCATGGCGCACTCGCCCTGACGGTGCTGTTCATCGACCTCGATGACCTCAAGAAGATAAACGACTCGCTCGGGCACGAGGGTGGAGATGAGGCCATCGTGGCGGTGGCTGATGCCCTCCGCGCCACCACCCGATCCTCCGATGTGGTGTCCCGCTACGGCGGGGACGAGTTCGTAGTGGGGTGGCTCGCCAAACCCGACCCTGTGGCGACCGCCCAGCTCGCCACGAGGATCAGCGAGTTGGTGGCATCTTCGGTCGTTCGAGCCGGCGACCGTAGACAGATGCTCGGGTGCAGCATCGGGGTGGCGGTCTCTCGGCCTTCGGATATCACCGTCCTCACCCTGATCGAACGAGCCGACCATGCCCTCTATGAAGCAAAGAAATACGGCCGCGGCCAGGTGCGCTGGTTCGAGAAGGTGTAACGCCGGTGGCGCCTGCTGCACGGCGAGAATGGCGCCGAGTGCGGTCAGTCTCGACGGATGTGGCCGCCGAGCGACCGGATGCACACGTTGACCACTTCGGTGTCCTCGGTCTCACCCACGTTCTGACGTTATCGGAACTTCATTCGAAGCCATCGGGAGAGGGACCGTCCGGACGTCCCCGCCGTAGGCGATCGCCAACTCCGACGGACGTGGTGGACGGACCCGCTCGACAAGCATTCAAGTCCAGGCCCGGCGAGCTCCGGCGTTACTGGCCGCAGGCTTGCCGAATGCCGCATAACGTCCGATGGAGAGAATGTGACAGCCGGCTACCGGACCACAGACCGGATAACCGAGTCATCGGTACGGGGAGCGAAGCGAGGTAATGATGTTTGATCTCACCAGCAGTCCAGAATGGCTGGCCCTCTCCAAACATTTTGAGGACGTGGGCGAGCGTCATCTGCGTCAGCTTTTTGCGGACGAGACGGATCGGGCAACTCGACTGTCGGCTGGCGCAGGCGACCTCGTCCTGGACTACTCCAAGCATCGGATCACCAAAGCAACGCTGCCCCTTTTGATAGACCTCGCCCTGGCCGCCGGCGTGGAGAGCCGACGTGACGCCATGTTCGCCGGCGCCCACATCAACAGCACCGAGGACCGGGCCGTGCTCCACGTGGCCCTGCGCATGACCGCGCAGCAGCAACTCACTGTCGACGGGCAAGACGTGGTGGCCGAGGTCCACGCGGTACTACGCCGCATGGGTGACCTCTCCGATCGCATCCGGAGCGGCGCCTGGGTAGGGGCCACCGGCGAGCGGATCAAGGCCGTGGTCAACATCGGCATCGGCGGCTCCGACCTCGGACCGGCCATGGCGTACGACGCGCTGGCGGACTATGCCGCACCTGATCTGATCAGCCGTTTTGTATCCAATGTCGACCCGGTGGATCTCTACGCGGCGACCCACGACCTCGATCCGGCCACCACCTTGTTCGTGATCAGCTCGAAGACCTTCACCACCCTCGAGACGCTCACCAATGCGGCGGCTGCCCGGGAATGGCTCCTCGACGGACTTACCGCACAAGCCGATGGAGGCGGGGTGGACGCGGGTGCGGTGGCCAAGCACTTCATCGCCGTGTCGACGAACACAACTGCGGTGGCCGAGTTCGGCATCGACCCCGCGAACATGCTCGAGTTCTGGGACTGGGTGGGTGGGCGCTATTCCTACGACTCCGCCATCGGCTTTTCGCTGATGGTGGCCATCGGGCGCCAGGCCTTTGGCGAAATGCTCACCGGCTTTCACACGATCGACGAACACTTCCGCACCACCCCACTCGAGCGCAACCTTCCAGTGATATTGGGGCTGCTCAACGTCTGGTACAACAATTTCTTCGGCGCCCAGACCCATGCCGTCTTGCCCTACAGCCACCGCATGGGCCGGTTTCCGGCGTACCTCCAGCAGCTGACGATGGAGTCCAACGGAAAGTCGGTGCGGCTAGACGGAAGTGCCGTCGAAAGCCAGACCGGTGAGATCTTCTGGGGGGCACCAGGGACCAACGGCCAGCACGCCTTCTACCAGCTCATCCACCAGGGCACGAAGCTGATCCCGTCCGACTTCATCGCTTTCGCCGAGGCCACCCACGACAACGGCGGCCAGCAGGATCTCCTGATGGCCAATTGCCTGGCCCAGTCCAAGGCCTTGGCGTTCGGCAAGACTGCCGAGGAGATCGCAGCCGAGGGCACGCCACCCGAACTGGTCCCGCACAAGGTGATGCCGGGCAATCGGCCCAGCTCCACCATCCTCGCTCCCAAGCTGACCCCCTCCATCCTGGGTCAGCTGGTGGCTCTCTACGAGCACACGGTGTTTGTCGAAGGGGCGATCTGGGGCATCGATTCTTTCGACCAGTGGGGAGTCGAACTGGGCAAAGTGATGGCCAAGGAGCTGGCCCCGGTCCTCAGTGCCGACGAACCTCCAGACCTTTCCGGCCAGGACGCCTCCACGGCCGCGTTGGTGCAGCAGTATCGCTCGTTGCGCGGGCGCTCCACCTGAGCGCTGCATCAGGGAAGCGGCGCGAGACCGTCAGCCGGCAGCGTCAGGTCGCCGCGTCGTAGCGACTAGCGTCGCCTTGAAGGCCAACACCGGGTCGTCCGTCGAGGCCCACTGCCGGCACTCCGGCCGTCGTTACTCGCTGCATCCGGCGATGCGCCGTGCCGTAGTCGGCAATGGCGTAATGCTTCGTGGCTCGGTTATCCGGACGGCCATGCGAGTCCTCCTTCAAAGTACGTCCGAGTGGTCCGATCATATTTGGGAGGACTCATCTGTGCCGGCCGGGCTGTGGGTGTGCTGCAATGGCAGACGTGGCCACCTCGAGCGAACGCGCCGCGCTTGTCCTGCGCTTTTCGCAGGCTGGCTTCCTCGCTCCGGAGGAAGAAGCGGACGATCTCATCGAACATGCGGCGGGGGACGCCCAATTGCTGGGCGTCATCGCCGCTCGTCGTCTCACCGGTGAGCCGCTGGCCTGGATCACGGGGCACGTGTGGTTCTGCGATATCGACGTCCGGGTCGATCCCGGGGTGTATGTCCCGCGCCCTCACAGCCAGATGGTGGCGCTTCGGGCCGCCGCGCGCTTGCCCGACTCGGGCGTTGCCATCGACCTGTGCACCGGGAGCGGAGCCGTAGCCAAGGTACTGGAGGCAACGCATCCTGCGGCGCGCATCGTGGCATCCGACGTGGACGAACGCGCCATCGTCTGCGCGCTCTGCAACGGGGTCGAGGCGTTTTGCGGCGACCTGTTCGCGCCGCTACCCACGTCGCTCGAGGGCGTCGTCGACGTGGTCGTCGGCATCGTCCCCTACGTGCCGACGCCCGCCCTCTCACTGCTACAGCGTGACACCTTGGCGTTTGAATCCCCGCGGTCGTACGACGGTGGTCCTGATGGCACGAACATCCTTCGGCGTGTCCTGACCGAGAGTCCGCGCTTCCTCCGCCGTGGTGGCGTGGTCCTCGTCGAGCTCGGGGGCGAGCAGGCCGAAGACCTCGAAACCGACCTGGCCCGACTGGGCTACGACGAGGTCGTCCAGCTCGTCGACGACGAGGGAGACATCCGCGGCATCGAAGCGACGCTCGGGAGTGGCTGAACTACTGAGTGACTGAACCTACTGAGTGGCTGGCCGTTGGACAGCCACCTACTTGACGGCCTCCCAGGCGGTGAAGCCAGCGAGCCCGAAGAGCACGACGGCAGTGATGATCCGCACCGTCTTGATGTTGATCACTCGCAAGAGGCCCTGCCCGCCGATGACGGCCAGGGCCGCGACGGCCCACAGGGCCGCTACCGCGCCGACTCCCACCGAAAGGGGGGAGTGATAGTGGGCCGCCAAGTTGGCGGTGAGGATCTGCGTTAGGTCGCCCCACTCGGCCAGGAAGATCACCACGAACGCTGTGGTGGTGACCCGTCGCCCCGACGCCGACTCCTTGGCGACGATTGCCTCCTCTTGCTGTTCCTTGCGTGCTTCGCCCACGGCCAGCACGGCCCCCACCACGAACATGAAGGCGACGATTCCATCAAGGACTCGGTGAGGAACCAGGTGGAAAAGGGCAACCCCGATGGTGGTGGCGATGACCACATGGAGCACGAAGGCGCCGGCGGCGCCGAGCCAGACGGCAAGGGGATTGCCTCGCGTTGACATGACGAGCGAGGCAAACATGGTCTTGTCCGGCAATTCGCCCACGAAGATGATCGGAAAAACGGCGGCGATGATCGCGATGTGCACAGTGACCTTTCTCGCCGGACCGAAGGGATCTCCCTCGCCCCGGCCATGACAACATGGCTGGAACGAAGGTCTCGCCCACCTGCACGCAGGTCCGATGACCGGGCTCGGTAGGAGCCGGTATGTCGATCACCGATTATGGGGTACTCCCCTTCGCCCCCCAGCGTAGACCGGTCCAAGGGGGCGGCCGCTTACCGGGTCGGCTTCGCCCTACGTGGCGGGCCTGGTTGCGCCGACGAAGATGTCGCTGCCCCATCTGGCGCCCGGGATGATGGGAAACGCCTCGACCCGTACCTCGGCTCCGGCATGGGGCGCATCCACCATCATGGTGCGCCCGCCCTGGACCCCGATGTAGAGGCCGACATGGGAGATACCTTGAGGGCCAGTGCCGAAGAACACGAGGTCACCGGTCTGCAACTCGGTGCCCTGGGCCAGCCGAAGCGTGGCGTCGAACTGATTTTGCGCCACTCGGGGGAGCACCATGCCCGCTGCCTTGAAGGCAGCCTGCACGAGACCCGAGCAATCAAACCCGACGCCCGGGGTCGCCCCACCCCAGATGTAGGGAGTGCCCACCTGGGCCAGAGCCCAGGCCACGGCGGTGGCGCCCACCGTGGAGGCGGCGAGAGCAGTCGGGTTGACCTGCCCAAAGGTCTCGGCCAACGAGAGCACCTTGGACACATATGCGTCGTCGTGGTTGTAGGCGAAGACGGCCGCCGGGATGTCAGCGCCCGCGGCCGCACCATTGGCACACAGCATGCGGGCGGCCGCGTAAACGGCGTCGACCGGGTCATACGGGCTCGGAGGCGTGGTGCCGCCGGGAGGGACCGGCGAGTCATAGGCGGCGAAGGTGCCCGGCTCGAACTGCATGGGCCCTTGGGCCCCGGCCGAATTGGATCCGGCATGTACCCCAGGGAGGTCAGACGTGCCATTTCCCGACTCCACGGTGCCGATGGCGGCCAGGACCATCCAAGGCAGTCCTGCGCACGTAGCAGCGGCCGCTCGATACAGCGCGAGCATCTGCGCCGGGATCTCGCTACTGGCAACCGCAGTTGGGGTTGCGCCCGCTCCACCTCCACTGCCACCGGCGTTCCCACCTCCTCCGCTGTCTGCCCCCCCGCCACCCGCCACGGAGGCACTCACCACTCCGATCGCACCGGCCATCAAGACCGCCGAGAGCATCAGACCCAGAGCTCCGATCGCCAGGACACGAGGCGGACGCATCGCTGGAGAAGCCATCAGCGGAGAAAGGTCCGACCTCGCGTGTAGTTCGACTATCTTCCTCATCGAGCCCACTGGTGCCCGGATGACTCCGCACGAAGTGGTCTCTCGCCTGATCGGCCTCGAAAAAACCCCTCTCCTTCAGAAAGACGTGTGCTCGTGAAAAAGCTGACCCTGAAGCTCGTGGCCGCCGGGATCGGTGCAGCAACGACCATTGCCGCCCTGGCCATTCCGGTGGTCGTGGCGTCTGGTGTGGCGGAAGCGTCGTCGGCGTCCAAGCCGTCGACCAGCGTGCTCTTTCCCGAATCCACTGCCAAGGGGGAAGGGTTCACGACGGTCGTCAGCAATCCCGACGCCTCCACCGGCACCGGTATCAGCGGGTGCCCTTATGGCTCCCACGAAGAATTCGCCGACGAGTCAACGAACCTGGGGCTGGTGTCTGAGGTGCTGTACTGCCAATCAGCCGCAGATGCGAAAAAGCTCTTGGAGGGGTTCAAGTCCAACGGCGCGGCCGTCGCTGGTCTGACGCCTCCCAAGGGACTCGGATCGACGGCCGTGGCGCGAGAGGGTTCGAATTCGACCTACCTTTTTGCGTGGCTCCGCGGCAGTAACGGGGTAGAGGTGATCGGCCTCGATACGGACGAGCCGACGAGTACGACGACGAGTACGACGACGGCTGCCTCGGTGCCTCTCACGGCACACGACGAGCAGCTGCTGGCCAGCGCCGCCACGCTCCAGAACGCGAGATTTTCGAGCGTGACAATTTCCAAGGGAACCGGAGCATCGGCGGCTGACAAGACGGCGCAAGCCGCCGCAAATGCCGCCTCGGTCGCTGCCGGTTGTCCAAAGAGTCCCGCCACCGCGCTGAAGAAGGGAACCTGGAGCAGCCCGCCCGCAACGATCATCAATCCGGCCAAGACCTACACCGCCACCGTCAAGACTGACCTCGGGACGTTCGTCATTGCACTTGACGCGAAAGCTGCCCCCCAAACCGTGAACAATTTCGTCTTCTTGGCCGAACACCATTTCTTCGACTGCAATATCTTCCTACGGGTCATCCCGTCATTCGTTGATCAGACCGGGGACCCGACCGGGAAGGGGAACGGTGGACCGGGCTACACAATTCCCGACGAGCTACCCGCCGAGACGTCCAACCCTGCAGACCAGTACCCGCTTGGATCTGTGGCCATGGCCAACACGGGGCAACCGAATACCGGCGGCAGCCAGTTCTTCATCGTCACCGGAACTGAGGGTGAATCGCTATCGAACTCGTACTCCCTGTTCGGCCATGTCACTTCGGGGATGAGCATCCTTCAAAAGATCAACGCGCAAGGAAGCGCCTCGGGCGTTCCCCCCGATGTCACCCATCGGATGCTGAAAGTAACGATCACCACGTCCTGACCGGTCGTTTCCGGTCGCACGGGACTGATCACGGGCCGATCACGGGCCCCGGCCCGGGTCACGGCCCGGGTCACGGCTCGACGGGCACGATGGGTACGCACTGGCCATACTTGGGCCATGAAGAGCACGATGCAGGACGCACCCCTCCTGATCAGCGACATCCTCCGCCACGGGCAGCAGACCCACGGAGACAGCGAGGTCATCACCGTCGAGGCCGGCGGCCATCGCTCGGCCACCTTCAACGAGGTCGCGGCCAGGGCCGAGAAACTGGCGAAAGCCTTGCAGAGGATTGGCGTCCAAGACGGCGATCGGGTGGGCACATTCTGCTGGAACAACCAGGGCCACCTGGAGGCCTACCTGGCCATTCCGTGCATGGGCGCGGTACTGCACACCCTCAATATCCGGCTCCCGTCTGAGCAGCTGGCCTATGTGATTAACCACGCTGAGGACAAGGTCATCATCGTCGACGGCTCGTTGATTCCCCTGCTGGCGGCGATCAAGGACGACCTCAAATCGGTGGAAACCATCATTGTGGTGGGAGATGGCGACACCGCAGCCCTGGGCGACACACACTCCTACGAGGCCCTGCTGGAGGCCGAGGAGCCGGGCTTCGAATGGCCCGTGCTCGACGAGCGCTCAGCGGCGGCGATGTGCTACACCAGCGGCACCACCGGCAACCCCAAAGGCGTGGTGTACTCGCACCGTTCCACATGGCTCCACACCATGGCCGAGCAGGCCGCGTCCTCTGTGGGAATGACCGAGAAGGATCGCATTCTCATTGTTGTGCCGATGTTCCATGCCAACGCGTGGGGCACCCCCTATGGGGCCTGGATGGCCGGGACCGACATGATCATGCCGCAGATGTTTCTCATGGGTGAGCCGCTCGGCGCCATTTTCAACGAGTTTCACCCGACACTGGCCTGTGGCGTCCCCACCATCTGGAACGGACTGCTCCAGCTCGACACGCCGGTCGACTTCTCCTCTGTACGCGCCATCACCGCCGGCGGTGCCGCGGTGCCGCGCGCATTGATCGAGGGGTTCGAAAAGCGGTTTGGTGCAACCATTATCCAGGGATGGGGTATGACCGAGACCAGCCCGCTGGCTGCGTTCGGACTTCCGCCCGCCCGTCATCTCGACGGCCACGACGATATGTACTACAAGATCAAGGCCGGTCGAGTGGTGGCCGGCGTCGAGGTGCGCGTCGTGGCCGAGGACGGAACCGTGCTGCCGAGCGACGGCCAATCGATAGGGGAGTTCGAGGTCCGTGGGCCCTGGGTCACCGCCTCGTATTACAAAGAAGAGGATCCCGAGAGGTTCCGCGACGGTTGGTTGCGCACCGGGGACATCGGGTGCCTCGATGTGCAGGGTTACATGACCATCTCCGACCGCACCAAGGACGTCATCAAGTCCGGTGGCGAATGGATCTCCTCGGTGGAGTTGGAGAACGCCGTGATGGAGTTTCCCGACGTTGTCGAAGCGGCGGTCATCGCCGTGCCTGACCACAAGTGGTCGGAGCGGCCCCTGGTCGCCGTGGTGCCCAGCCCGGGCAAGACACTGGACCCCGAGGCGCTGGTCACCTTCCTGGCCGACCGCGTCCCGCGCTGGTGGCTGCCCGAACAATGGACATTCATTGACGAGATTCCCAAGACGAGTGTGGGCAAGTTCGACAAGAAGATCATGCGCACAGCCTTTGCCCAAGGGTCCTACACCGTGCAGACCGTGGAGCCGCCCAAGTGACGTCGGCTTCCGAGGCAATGGCAGACGTCGCGGCGCGCCTGGAGGGCATGGCCGAGGAGCTGACCGATATCGCTCTTGATGCGTTGCGGCGCGCCTCACAGGGTGACCCTGACTCCTTCGAGGCGGGTGAGGCGCTGCGGGTCGAGCGAAGGATCGTCCGGGCGCGCAGGGCTCTCGAGAAAGCGATCACTGTGCTGGCTCCCACCGGAGACACATTCATCGACGACGGGTTATGACGACGGGTTAGAGAGCCGGTTCCGGCACTCCTTTGCGCAAAAGCTAACCGAACGGTTCGGTACGGTTTCTCAAAAACAAGTGTCGGGACGGCCATTGCCCACCATGCCGATTCTCCCGGGGCATTCCGAAATACGTTGGAAAAGAGCGCGAATCTGAGACTCAGGACAGCGGCGAGCAGGACAGCGAACGGAGAGCGGAATTGTTCTACTGGATTTTCTTCGGCGTCCTCGCCGCCGTCATCATTGGGGTTCGCTTCCGACCCGGGGGAAAGTACCGGGAAATGGCGAAGGGCCACGACCGCTGCGGATCCTGTCGGTCAGCTCTGAAGTGGAGCGACGGGCACTACGCCACCGTGTGTCCGAAATGTGGAGCCACACAATCCCGGTAGGCGGCCCCACATCCGACGCTCAGGCCCGACGCTCAGGCCCGACGCTCAGGCCCCCGTGCATTCGTTGACGGCGTCGATGAGCATCCGTAGCCGGGCGAAGTGCCACTTGTCGAAGCGCAACGCCAACCGGGGCAAGTCCGGAACGTCGTTGCTCGATCGCTCCGGCGGGAAGGCTGTGGCGTTGCGGATCGTGCCTTGGGAGAGGATGTCGCTGAAGCGGCGGTTGAGATCTGCCAATTCAGCCTTGCTCAGCGCGATCTGCAGGCGGAGCACAAGGAGGTCGCCCACCCAACGGCAGGAGTGGTAGTTCCGGTAGAAACCCAGAATCTCGGCCGTGGCCTCTTCGACCGACGTGGTCACCTTGAAGAGTGCCTTGTCTTCGGGCGAAACCCACCCCGACGAAATAGCCTCGCCCTCCACGAAACGCAACCAACCTTGCCAATAACTCCCGTGCGGCGTCTCCATCATGACCACCGGTGCGGGCTCGGCCTTACCCGTCTGTAGCAGCGTGAGGAGCTCGAAGGCCTCGTCCTGGGTGCCGAAGCCGCCCGGGAGAATGGCGTACGCGTGCGACTCCTTGATCAGCATGAGTTTCCTGGTGAAGAAGTAGCGCATCTCGACCAGCTTCGGGTCCTGCGCGATGAAGACATTGGCACCCTCTTCGTGCGGGAGCCGGATGTTGACGCCGAACGCGTGCTCGCGCCCCGCCCCCTCCAGACCAGCCGCCATGATCCCGGGCCCGGCGCCGGTCACCACCATCCAGTCGGCCTGGGCCAGGTGGCTGGCCAGGTCCCTCGCCAATATGTACACCGGATCCTCGGGGAGCGTCCGGGCCGAACCGAACATGGTGATCTTGCGGATCCTGCGGTACGGGCGGAAGACCCGGAACGCTTCGGTCATTTCGGCCAACGCCGCCGCAGCGATCTTGAGGTCGCCCACCGACGTTCGTTCTTTGGTGAGATCGCTCAGCGTGCCGATCATCCCCTGCAGCTCCCGGGTCTGAGCGGGGCCGAGCGAGTGCTCCTGGGCCAGGGCATCGAAAGCCTGGTGCAGCTCGTCTTCCTGATCGTCGGGGAGTGCGTCCGCCAGCTCGGCCAAACGAGCCTCCGGATTGTTCCCCCCCGCCTCGAGGTCGTCCGGACTCACGGTGCGGGGGCGGTTCCTGCCAGGGCGTAAAGGGTGGAGCGTTGGACCAGGGGGCGGCCCAGAGGGGCCACCATGGATTCGAGCTCCTCGACACCCATGCGCTGGCCGTGTGACGCTCCCGCCGCCCGCGAGATGTTTTCGTCCATCAGCGTGCCGCCGACGTCGTTTGCTCCAGCCTGGAGGACTTGACGAGCTCCCTCGACGCCCATTTTGACCCAGCTCACCTGAATGTTGTCGATGTCGCCGTGATACGCAATGCGCGCCACCGAGTGCATCAGCAGCGTCTCGCGGAACGTCGGCCCCCGGCGCGCCTTGTGTTGGAGGTAGATGGGGGTAGCCATATGCACGAAGGGGAGTGGCACGAACTCGGTGAAGCCACCGGTCTCGCGCTGCAGGGCGCGGGTGCGCACGATGTGCCGGGCCCAGCTCCTCGGATGCTCGACCGAGCCGAACATGATGGTGATGTTCGAGCGCAGGCCCACCGAGTGCGCCGTGCGGTGCGCCTCGAGCCATTCTTCAGAGTTGATCTTGTCCGGGCAGATCAGGGCGCGAATGTCGTCGTCGAGGATTTCGGCCGCCGTTCCGGGCAATGTTTTCAGCCCGGCCTCCTTCAGTCGCACCAGATATTCGGCCAGCGGCACTTCGGAGCGGCGGGCCCCTTCGGTGACCTCCAGCGCGGTGAACCCGTGAATGTGGATGCGCTCGGAAGCGGCGCGCACCGCACCCAGCACGTGGATGTAGTAGTCGCCGTCGAAGTCGGGGTGGATGCCGCCCTGCAAGCAGACTTCGGTGGCCCCTTCGGCTTCGGCTTCGGCCACGCGCCGGGTGATCTCGTCGAGCTCGAGCAAATACGGCGCCCCGCGCAGGTTCAGCGAAAGCGGTCCTTTCGAGAAGGCACAGAAGCGGCACTTGAAGGTACACACATTGGTGTAGTTGATGTTGCGGTTGTGCACGAAGGTGACGGCGTCACCCACGACGGCACGCCGCATGTCATCAGCCATCTCGGCCACCATGCGCACCTCGGGCCCGCGAGCCGAGAAGAGGGTCACTATCTCGTCCTCGCCCACCTCCTGGCCGAGTGCCACGCCATCGAGAACCTCGGCTACCGGTCCGGCCCACCGGAGCCCACGAGCGCCGCCGCCGCTGCCACTGCCACCCATGCCATCGTCACCGACCAACGCCGGAGGGGCCACCTCGCCACCCGAGCACCATTGCGCATCTCGCGCCAAGCCCTCGGCGTCAGAAACATCGAGCACCGGGAAGACCAAGTTGGGATCGAGCCATGTCGCCGCGTCATGCGCAAAGGCTGGATACACCGTCAGCCGTGCCGCCAGCACATGCCCTGCGCCCTCGGTCGCCTCCCGCAGTGTGGCCAGTGCGGGCCAGGCCCGCTCTGGATTCACGTGGTCGGCCGTGATGGGGGAAACGCCGCCCCAGTCGTCGATGCCTGCGTTGAGGAGGGGCGCCAGCTCGTCGGAAAGATTCGGCGGGGCCTGAATGTGCACCTCGGACGGCAACACCAGCCGGGCTACCGCGATGGCCCACAACAGGTCGTCGGTCGGGCAGGGTTTTGCCCGGGCCATGGCCGTCCCCGGCTTGGGCAGGAAGTTCTGGACGATGACCTCTTGCACGTGACCGTGTCGGGCGTGCGAGGCGGCGATGGCCGCCAGCGCGGCGAGCTGGCCCGGTCGATCGTCACCGATGCCGACAAGAATCCCGGTCGTGAAGGGGATGTGGAGCTCGCCGGCCGCTTCGAGCGTGGCCAGACGACGAGCCGGCTCCTTGTCGGGCGCACTGCGATGCGCGTCGAGGTCTTCGGCCAGCGATTCGATCATCATGCCCTGGCTGGCCGTATAGGGACGCAACGCCGCCAACTCGGGGGCGTAGAGGGCGCCGGCATTGGCGTGGGGGAGCAGGCCGGTCTCCTCTAAGACGAGCTGACATACATGGGCCAGGTAGTCGACCGTAGAGGCGAAACCATTGTCGGCCAACCAGGTCTCCGCCAGTGGGTAGCGCAGCTCAGGTCGCTCACCGAGGGTGAAGAGCGCCTCGTGACAACCGGCCTCCTTGCCGGCCCGGGCGATGCTGAGCACCTCGTCCGGGGTGAGGTAGGGCGAGGTCAGGCGAGCCGGAGCCTTGGCGAACGTGCAATAGCCGCAGCGGTCCCGGCAGAGCATCGTGAGCGGAATAAAGACCTTGGGTGAGTAGGTGATCCGGCGGCCGTACGCCTCGTCACGCACACCCGCGGGCGAGCGCCATCAGGTCCGGCAACGGCATCTGGAGGAGATCGACCTTGGAAAGCATTGGGGCCAATCTAGACACCCGGGGGCTATGTCGGACCGAAGTGGGTACTCGCAGCTCCGCGCGCGGCCAGGACAGGGCGCGATTTGGCGGCCCTAGGCCTCGGTGCTCCCTCCCGCCGCCACGCGGTCGACCAGCCAGACGATGCTCGTGGTGTGGACTCGAGTAGCGGGAATGTCGTCACCTCGGCGGACGGCTGCCACCGCATCGCGCTTGCTCTCGCCGGCCACGGTGAAAACCGCGCAACGGGCGGCGTCGATCACCGGGAGGGTCACGGTCATGCGTGGGTGTGGGTTCACGCCATTGGGGTCTTGGGTCGCCGCCACCAATTGGTCGGGCGGCGCCTCGAGCGTCGGCGCGCTCGGGAAGAGCGACGCCGTGTGACCGTCCGGCCCGAGGCCCAGGTGGATGAGGTCGATTCCGGGGCCGGCGAGTAGACCTTCCATGACGCGCTGGTACTTCGCCACGCACTCGTCCACGGGCCCGACCGTGGGCATGGGCGTAAAGGAACCAACGTGGCCCACCTTGTCAACGATCGCTTCACGCACCAGCCGCTGGTTGGCATCGGGATCGTCCGGCGGCACGATGCGCTCGTCTCCCATGTAGATGTCCACAAGCGACCAGTCACAGGCCCCTTTGGCCTGCGCCAGGTGCTCGTAACAGAGCTTGGCCGTCGGGCCGCCCGACAGCACCAGAGTGAAGCGAGGGCCGGGACGATTGGCGAATGCGTCACCCACCGTCGCCGTAAAGGCATCGGGGACGTTGTCCACCGGCACTATTTGCGGCGGCACGCTGCTCACGTCCCGCTGCTCACGTCGCTGCTCACTTGAAGGTGGCGGCCTTGTCGGTCAGCGACTGGATGAGCTCATCGAAGGACTTGGAGAAGGAGCTGACCCCTTCGTCCTCCAGTGTGTGTTCGACGTCGTCGATGTCGATACCGACTTCCTTCAATTTATCCAGCACCCCTGCGGCCTCAGCGGGATCTGCATCCACCGTGCGAGCCAGAACGCCGTGATCCACGAAAGCGGTGATGGTGTCCTCAGGCATGGTGTTGACGGTGGCCGGGCCGATGAGGCTGTCGACATAGAGCAGATCGCTGTAGGCCGGGTTCTTGGTTGAGGTCGAGGCCCACAGGGGTCGCTGCACGCGTGCCCCTTGCGCATCGAGCGCCTTCCACCGGTCGGTGGAGAACGCGGCGTGGAAGTGCTGATAGGCCACCTGGGCCTGCGCTACCGCCGCCTTTCCCCGCAGCGCCAGTAGAGCGGCGTCACCGTTCTCGCCCCCGGCCAACTGCTCCAGACGACGGTCCACCTCGGTGTCCACCCGGCTCACGAAGAACGAGGCCACGCTGGCCACGTGAGGAAGCTCTTCCGCCCGCCCCGCCTTGACCAGTTCCTCGAGGCCGCTGATGTAGGCCTCGATCACGTCGTCGTAGCGGTCGATCCCGAAGATAAGCGTCACGTTGATACTGCGACCCTCGCTGATCATGGTCTTGATCGCCGGCACCCCCTCTTTGGTGGCGGGAATCTTAACCAACAAGTTCGGCTGCGCCAGGCGCGTATGGAGCATGCGGGCGTCGCGTACGGTGGTCTCGGTGTCATGAGCCAGCGCGGGGGAGACCTCTAAGGAGACGAAGCCGTCCTCACCGTCGCTGTCGTCGTACACCGGGCGCAGCAGCTCGAGCGCGTGACCGATGTCGGTTATGGCCAACTCCCAGTAGGCGCTGTCCACCGTGTGGTCCTTCATGAGCTCCGCGAATTGATCGTCATATGTCTTTTGGCCGCTGATCGCCTTGGCCAAGATGGTCGGGTTGGACGTGATCCCCCGCACGCCCAGCGACACGAGTTCAGCCAGATGGCCATCTTCCAGCCAGTCGCGCCGCAAGTTGTCCAACCACGGACTCTGGCCCCCGATTTCATAAAGGTCGTGCAGTCGCGTCATGTACGGATCTCCTTGCTCAAGAGTGCTTGTGCCCTCTCGACGACGTGTTCAACCGTGAAGCCGAACTTTTCCATTACCACCGCGCCCGGAGCCGAGGCCCCGAAGGTGTCCAGCCCGATCGAGTCGTCGGCGTAGCGGCTCCATCCAAACGTGGAGCCCGCTTCGACGCTGAGGGTGGGCACCCCACGCGGCATGACCACGGCTCGATACGCCTCGTCCTGCTCCTCGAACCATTCCCAACAGGGCAGCGAGACGACCTGTGCCTGCACGTCGGCCTCCGCCAGAACCTTGCCCGCCCCGAGGCAGAGTTGCACTTCGCTACCGGTACCCACCAGGACGATCTGCACCGCCCCTTCGGGTTGGACCAGCACGTAGCCCCCTTTGGGCACCCCGGCTTCGGCCAGAACCGCCGTCTCGTCCAGCACGGGAACGTCCTGACGGGTGAGCGCAAGGCCAACGGGCTCATCCGACTCGACGGCCAGTCGCCAAGCCTGGGCCGTTTCGTTGGCATCGGCCGGACGGACCAGGTTCAGCCCCGGCATCGCCCGCAGGGCGGCCAGATGCTCGACCGGCTGGTGCGTCGGGCCGTCCTCACCCAAGCCGATCGAGTCGTGGGTCCACGAGTAGATCACGTGCGCCCGGGAGAGCGCGGCCAGCCGCACCGAGGGCCGCATGTAGTCGGTGAAGACGAAGAAGGTTCCCCCGACCGGGAGAACGCCCCCGTGCAGCGCCATCCCGTTCATGACGCCGGCCATCCCGTGCTCGCGGATGCCGTAGTGCAACTGGGCGCCGCCGGGAGTGTCCGCCGCCTGGATTTGCGCACCTTTGACCAACACGCCGTTGTTCCCGGTCAGGTCGGCCGATCCGGCCACCAAGCCGGGCAATCCGGCGGACGTGGCATCGATGCACTGGTTGATGGCGTGACGGGTGGCCAACTTGGTACCGGCCTCGAAAGTCGGCAACTTGTCATCCCAACCCGGGATACCCCGACCAGCTTGCGCGGCCTCCCAGGCCACCTTGTCGCCATCCCACGCCGCGAACCGCGCCTCCCACTCCTTGCGATACACCTCGCCTCGCGCCACCTCTTGGCTGTAGAAGGCCCGTACTTCGTCGGGCACCCAGAAGGTCTGGTCGGGCGGCAGGCCCAACAGTCCCTTCGTCACCCGGATCTCCTCGGCGCCGAACGGCGAACCGTGCGCGGCCGCGGTGTCGGTCAGTTTCGGGGATGGCCACCCGATGTGGCTGCGCAAGACGAGAAGCGTGGGCTTGGCGTCAGGGCCATCGCCCGGAGCCTCCAACGCCTCGCGGATGGCGGCCTCGAGCCCGTCCACATCGTTGGCCATTTCACCCAGGTTGCGGACGTTCCAGCCGTAGGCTTCGAAACGCTCGGGCACGTTGTCGTTGTAGGCCAGCTCTGTCGGCCCGTCGATGGTGATGTGGTTGTCGTCATAGAACGCCATCAACCGGCCGAGCTTGAGGTGCCCGGCTAACGAAGCCGCCTCGTGCGAGATGCCCTCCATGAAGCACCCGTCACCGGCGATCATGTAGGTGCGGTGATCGCACACCTCGCTCCCGAAGCGAGCCCGCGTCACCCGCTCGGCGATCGCCATGCCAACAGCGTTGGCGACGCCCTGACCCAATGGGCCCGTCGTGACTTCGATCCCGTCGGTGTGTAAGCGCTCCGGATGGCCTGGGGTCCGGCTACCGAACTGGCGGAACTGACGCAGGTCCTCCAACGAGAGGTCGTAACCGGTCAAGTAGAGCAACGAGTACTGCAGGATGCAGGCGTGCCCGTTCGACAGGACAAAGCGGTCCCGGTCCGGCCAGTGCGAAGCTTGCGGATCGTGTCGCATGATGCGGGTCCACAGCACGTGCGCCAACGGGGCCAGCGCCATGGCCGTACCGGAATGGCCCGAATTGGCTAGCTCCGGTGCATCCATGGCGAGACCGCGGATGACGTTGATCCCCAACTCGACCAGGGCTGGGTCCTGCACGACCGGTGGGTTCGGAGCGGGCGAAGACGACGCGGCATGGGTCATGAGCCACCCTATCTAGTGGGCGCCTATCCTCACCGCGGATGACACCAGAACGTCACCGCCTGCAAGTCCCCCCCAACAGTGACCTGACGCTCGGCATGGTCTGCGTCGACAAGTCCGTACCGGGGCGTTGCATCTGGCGGATGACAGCGGACGAGCGCTTCGCGAATCCGGCCGGCACCATGCAGGGAGGATTCCTCGCTGCATTCGCCGACTCTTCAATGGGCGCCGCTGCCGTCACCTCGGTCAAAGGGCGCAAGGTCTTCTCGGCGAACGCCGAGATGAAGATCAGCTTCCTAGCGCCGGTCGCGCCAGGGGCGATACTCACGTGCACGGCTGAGGTGGTCTCCAGCGGATCCACGGTGGCCTTCGTGGAAGCGAGCGTCGTGGCCACGTCTCGTGGAGTGCCAGAGAGCGAGGGCCGGCTGGTGGCCCGGGCCAACTCCACCTACATCTTTCGCCCCCGCGACTGAGGCAGTTCGTGAGTAACTCCCTGCCACCGGGGTAGTACGAGGTAGTAATTGGACTGGAAACCAGACCGGTGTTTGCACCTCACCGCCCAACAGACCAGGATGGCGGGCCACATGGCACCATTTCGCGCAAAATCGAGCGGGGGCAAGACCGGGCTCCGCCGCGCCGGTGATGATGCGTTCAAGCTCACCGTTGACTACCTCAAGCAGGAGGCGCTCGACCCGCTCAAGGGACTGGGCCGCTTTCTGCTCTGGGGCGTGGCCGGTTCGTTGGCCATCGCCGTCGGCATCCTGCTGCTCCTCGTCGGTGTTCTCCGGCTACTTCAGACCGAGACCGGCACGGCGCTCACCGGCAACTGGTCCTGGGTCCCGTACTTCGCCGTCGCACTGATTGGCCTTGGCGTGGCCGGCGTCTCGGTTTGGCGCATTACGGCGGGCCCGGGAAAACGCAAAGTGCCGAAGGACGGCGGCGCCAAGAAGGACGCAACAGAAGCGCTGGGCACAACGCCAGCATTAGCCACAACACCAGCACTAGGGACGAAGGAAGGAAGTAGCTGATGCCAAGGCCAGGGACCAACGGACGACGCATCACGCGGGAGGATCTGCAAGCGGCCTACTCCACGGTGGTGGGGGAGGGGGAGGCCACGGCACGTGCCGCCGCCCCTCAGGGTCTGGCGGCCGCCGGCGCCGTCGGATTGGCCGTCATCACCGTGGCCTTTCTCTTTGGACGCCGCCGTGGACGCAGCCGCTCGGCTGTCGTTGAGATCCGGCGGCTGTAGGTCGTCGCATGGACGTTCTCCTACGGCGCCTCTTGCGCGCCGCCGTGCGGCGCGGGCTCGCCGGCGACTGGACCTGGCTGGTCATTGCGGCCTGTGCCTATGTTCTCCGCCGGGCCCTCAATGACGAGGGTGACGTGGTGTCGTCCCTGCGTATCTCGCCGGGGGAGAAACTCTTGATCTCTGTCCGAGAATGGGACGCTCCGGCGTTCGAGGGTGAGGGTGGCGGCAGCCGTAGGCGTGGACGCAAGGCCCGCGGCCAGGGCACGGTCGGTGATGCCGATGCCGGAGGCTCCGGCGCTTCACGCGTGGATGCCATTGACGACGACTAGTCCCGAGCCTTCCGCTTCGAGGACCGCATCACATGCCCTCGAAGCGGGCGAACGCATCCTTCTCATAGACCCCAAGGAACGCCGCTACCTCATTACGTTGGTGGCCGGGGCCACGTTCCATACCCACGCCGGCGTCATTGCGCACGACAACATCATCGGCGGAGATGAGGGACGGACCATCACCGGTTCCACGGGACGCCACTTCCTCGTGCTGCGTCCGACGTTGAGCGACATCGTGCTCAAGATGCCGCGAGGCGCCCAGGTCATCTACCCGAAGGATCTTGGTGCCATTCTCATCGCAGCCGACCTCGGTCCCGGACAACGGGTACTCGAGGCCGGTGTCGGCTCAGGCGCCCTTTCCATGACCGTTCTGCGCGCTGGCGCATCCGTCATCGGCTACGAGCTCCGCGAGGACTTCGCCGCACGGGCCACGTCCAACGTCATCGCCACCCTCGGACCCGATGCGCCGTACCGGGTCGAGATCCGCGATGTGACCGAAGGGATCGACGAGCGCGACCTTGATCGGATCCTTCTCGACATGCCCGAGCCCCACAAGGTGATTCCCGCCGCCGCTGAGGCCCTACGACCCGGCGGCATTCTGTTGGCGTACCTGCCGACCATCAATCAGACGGCGCTCCTGCGCCAAGCCCTCGACGATGAAAGCGCTCCGTTCGGGCTGCCCGAAACGCAGGAGATCATGCGGCGCACATGGCATATTGAGGCACGCTCGGTCCGGCCGGACCACCGTATGGTGGGCCATACGGGGTTCCTCACCACCGCCCGCCGCCTGAGCGTCTAAACCACCGCCCGCCGCTGGAGCAATCGAAGGATTGCCGGGCTGCCATGGCGAGACGGAGCCATCGGCGTCGAAGACCACCCCGGACACGCGGCGAGGACGAGATGCCGACGAGGACGAGATGCCGACGAGGACGAGATGCCAAAGTTACTAACCGACCGGCCGGTAAGGATTTCGGAGGCCATCCCCCCTCCTCGCCTGGTCGGTCTCCTGGCTCCCCGTTCTCCGGGCACCGGGAGTTTCAGCCGGTTAGTTTGCATCCATGAGCAAACCCAGGTTGAACGCGGACCCCGGTGAGGTGATCGTGCCACCCGGCGCCGACACCAGCGCCGGCGCCGGCGCCAATCCGGCGACCCTGCGTGGTGCCGCCAACGCCGCGACCTTTCTCCCTACCCACGTGGCGCCATGAGCGCCCAGGCCCTCGAAGGGCTTCGCATCCTGGATCTCACGGGTGGCATCGCGGGACCTCTTGGCGTACTGCAGCTGGCCGAGCATGGCGCCGACGTGATCAAGGTCGAGCCACCCGGTGGCTCACCGACCCGCCTCGGGGTGGCCTCCACCGTCTATAACCGCAGCCGCCGGTCGGTCGTTCTCGATCTGAAGCAACCCGACGGCGTCATCGTCTTCCGGGAGCTGCTTGCGACGGCGGACGTGCTCGTCGAGGCCTTCGCGCCGGGCACCATGGGTCGGCTGGGCCTCGATTACGAAGCCCTGCACGAGGAATTCCCCCGCTTGGTCTACTGCGCCATCCCGGCCTGGCCATCCGGCGTGCGCTACGAGAACTGCCCCGGGCTACGAGGCCCTCGTGCACGCCCGCACCGGCCAGCAGTGGGAGAACACCAGCTTCCGCAACGGCCCCGTCTTCCTACACAGTCCGGTGGCCAGCCTCGGGGCCGCCTTCCTCGTGCCCATGGGGATCATGGCTGCTCTCCTGGCACGCGACCGCACCGGGCGGGGCCAGCACGTCGAGATCTCGCTGCTGCAGGGCGTGCTGTCGCTCACCACACAGATCTGGAACTGGACGGACAAGGGCCAGTACAACTTGGCCAAGTCCCACCCCGCCGGCGTTCACCAGGCCTCGATCTTCGAGTGTGCCAACGGCGAGTGGATCCACGCTGCGACCACCTCGGGCATGACCCCGACCCGGAGCGAGGCATCGATCCTGGGGGTCGAAGGAGTTCCCCATGGCCGAGTCCTTCGCCCTGCCACCCGACGAGAGGGAGGCCTATGCGGCGAGCCGCGTCGAGGCCTTCAAGCGTTGGGACCGCCAGGAGCTGCTCGAAGCCCTCCACGATGCTGGGCTCGGCGGGGAGGCCATCGTGGCCCCCCACGAGCGCTTCGACCACCCCCAGCTACTCGCCACCGCCGGTGGCGTGGTCGAGGTCGACGACCCCGAGCACGGGCCGACCACCCAGATCGGGCCCATCTTCTTCCTCGACAGGACGCCTGGCGCGGTGCAAGGCCCCCAACCACGCGTCGGGGCGCACACCGACGAGGTGCTGCGCTCCCTCGGCCACGACGACGACCGCATCGCCGCCCTTCGGGCGAAAGGGGTGATCTGAAATGCCAGGTCCCCTTGATGGCCTGCGGGTCGTCGACTTCGGCCAATTCCTGGCCGGCCCCTTCGGGCCGATGCTGCTCGCCGACCTTGGCGCCGACGTCATCAAGGTCGAGCCGACCCGAGGGCGACGGCATGCGCGGCGCCGTCATCGGATCGTTCATGGGCTGCCAGCGGGGCAAGCGGGACATCGCCATCGACCTCAAGCAGCCCGACGGCGTCCGGCTCGCCCTCGAGCTCGTGGCCACGGCCGACATCGTCCACCACAACATGACCCTCGGGACCGCCGAGCGGCTTGGTGTCGGCTACGAGGCAGTGCCGGGCGGTCAAGCCCGACATCTTGTACTGCAACACCTTCATGTACGGGCCTGAGGGGCCCCTCGCCACATTCGGCGGCCTCGACCCGCTCGGGCAGGCGGCATCGGGCATCGAGTGGGAGCAGGGGCCGGTCGCCGAGGGCAACCCGCCGCATGTGGTACCGCTATGGCCACGGCGACGTGGCCTCGGCCATGCCGTCGGTGACCGCGCTGCTGATCGCGCTCTACCACCGCAACCGCACCGGCGAGGGCCAGTTCCTGTGGTCCTCGATCTTCCATGGCTCCATGCTCTATACGGCAGACTCCTGGCTGGCCGCCGACGGCACCCCCTCACCGAGCGGCCGGTACTCGATCGTGACCAGCTGGGCTCTGCCGCCCTCTACCGGCTCTACGAGACCCAGGACGGTTGGCTGCAGCTAGCCGCACTGCACGAAGAGCATTGGGAGCCGCTGTGCCAGGCGCTGCGGATTCCCGGGTTACTCGATGACCCCCGATTCGCCACCGGCGAGTTGCGGGAACAACACCACGTCGAGCTCACGTCGGCGCTTACCGAGGCGTTCACGCGCGACATGGCCGTCAACTGGCGCAGGGCGCTGCGCGCCAACGGGGTGCCGGTGGAGATCTCCGTCGACACGTGGGACGGCGAGACGCATCCTCTTCGACGAGGACCTCGACCGCCTCGGGCTGGTGACCGAGTACGAACACCCTCTTCTCGGGCGAGTCCGCCAGTTCGGCAACCTGATCACCTTCAGCGACACCCCGGGTCGACAGGAACGTCCCACGCCGATGGTCGGCCAGGACACTCAGGAGATCCTGGCCGAGATGGGCTACGACAACGCCGCTATCGGCGATCTCCACGATCGCGGGGTGGTCTACTGGCCCGACGAGAACTATCGCTGGGGCGTCTGAAAGAGACGCTTCAGGCGAGCGTGCCAGGGAAAAACGGAACAGTCGGAGGCGTCGAAAGACCCGACGCGACGCCTCAGTCGCGCTCGATGAAGATGCACTCCCCGGGACATTCCTCAGAGGCTTCGACAACGGCCTCTTCGAGGTCGCCCGGCACGACAGCCATACCGGCCGAACCGCCCGGGTCATCCTTGACCGAACCGTCTTCTTCCTTCACATAGGCGAGACCATCGTCAAGAAGAGTGAACACGGCCGGTGCGATCTCCTCGCACAGTCCATCGCCTGTGCAGAGATCCTGGTCGATCCAGACCTTCATGTCGTTGTCTCTCTCCTCGATAGTGACCCGCCCGACGGCGTAGGGGACCGTAACGAAGCGACCCCAACGCCGTCAACATCACGTGCTGGGCTTTCATATTAGTCGCCGTCCCGGATCCATCCCGTCATGGGCGCTTCCTGCGGTTCCAAGACGGTTCCAAGACAGCCCCGAAACGTCCTGACTGCCGACCGTTCCTCAGGGATGATGTGGGCGCCAAAGGGGCTGCGAGCGGAGGAAAGGGCGGCATTCTCGTGACAGTGGACCGACGGACGTTCGTCAAGGGCGCCCTGGGAGCTGCCGGGGCCATCTTCGTGGGGGACCTGGGGGCCAGCGGCGCCGGTGCTTCCCAATATGGCGCCCTTGCGGCCAGGCACGCGCTCCCGCCGCCGGCGGAGTCCGGCATCGAGCACGTCGTGGTCGTGATGATGGAGAACCGAAGCTTCGACCATTTCCTGGGCTGGCTGCCCCATGCCGACGGCCGCCAAGCCGGGCTTGAGTACCCGGATCAACGTGGAGCGAGTCAAGCGACGTATCACCAGACGCAGTTGAGCGGCTGCGGATTCAAGGACCCGGACCATTCCTATTCGGGAGGCCGCTACCAATACAACCAGGGCCGCATGAACGGCTTCCTCTCCGACACCGAGAACGACTCGTTCGCCATCAGTTACTACGAGGCCGCAGACCGTCCGTTCATGAGCCGTTTGGCGCAGTCGTACACCACGTGTGATCGGTATTTCTGTTCGATTTTGGGGCCGACCTACCCCAATCGTTTCTTTGCGCACTCGGCGCAGACCGATCGCCTCACCGATGCCCTGACGCTCTCCCGGCTCCCCACCATTTGGGACCAGCTCAACAAAAGTGACGGTCCCTCCGGTCGCTACTACTACTGCGATGTCCCGTTCGTCGCGCTGTGGGGACTCAAATACTTACCAATTGCCGCCAAATTCTCGCAATTCGTCAGCGATGCGGCAGCAGGCACACTACCCAACGTGTCCTTCGTGGACCCCAGGTTCGGCGGTGAGGCCGACGGGACATCCGGCGACGATCACCCCCTGGCCGACATCCGCGCCGGCGATGCCTTCTTGTCACAGGTCTTTCACGCCGTCACGACCGGACCGGGATGGCAAAAGACCGTGCTCGTCATCAACTACGACGAATGGGGCGGCTTCTTCGATCACGTGGTGCCGCGCCGCATCACGGCCGGGGTGACCATCGGCGCCAGACCGGCCAGTGGAATGGACACCGATCTCAACGCGGACGAACAGGTGCTGTCGGGGTTCCGGGTGCCCTGCATCGTCGTCTCGCCCTTCAGCCGCATCGGGGGAATCGGCAGCAACAGACAGCCCGCGGTCAACCACAATTTCTACGACCACACCTCGGTGCTCAAGCTGATCGAGTGGCGCTGGGGCCTGCACCCACTCACGGCCCGCGACGCGTCACACGCGACCGGTGACCCCGGCAACCTCGCCACACTCCTCAACTTCACCCACCCCGTCACCAAGGTGCCAAAGCTGCCCCTACTGGCCACGTTCGCGCCGACCCCGTGCGCGGCAGCGACGTCGGCTGCCTCACCCACCTCGGTACCGCCGGCCCACGCCACGTGGGCCGCCATGGGTCGATCACCCCTCATGGCTGGCTGGACCTAGGCGCCCGGGAAGGCCCGGCGACAGCATGAGGGTTGCCAGGCCCTACCCCAGGGCTAGGGTGAATGCAGTGAGCAATACCCCGGACTCCAACGACCTTGCCATCCAGGCCGAGGCCCTGCGATCTGAGCTGGCCGATGCCGAGGACGAGATCCACGCGCTCCGCCGCCGTCTGCAGGAAAGCCCTGGTCGGGTGCAGGCTCTCGAGGAGCGCCTCCTCGAGAGCAAAGGTCAGCTGGCCCACGCCACCTCGCAGAACGAGAAGCTGACCTTCACCCTCCAGCAGGCCAAGGAGCAGCTGGCCTCCCTGAGGGAAGAAGTCGAGAAACTGACCCAGCCCCCGGCCGCCTACGGAACTTTCCTCGGCGTCAACGAGGACGGCACGGTCGACGTGTTCTCGAGCGGACGCAAAATGAGGGTCACCCTTCACCCCGACATCGACCCGGGCCAAATCCACAAGGGCAACGAGGTCGTGTTGAACGAGTCACTGAACGTGGTCCTCGTCCGGGACGGAGAGCTCTCCGGCGAGGTGGTCACCCTCAAGGAGCAACTCGAGGACAAGCGTCGCTGCGTCGTGTTCGCCCGCGCCGACGAAGAGCGCGTGGCTGAGCTCTCCGAGGAGATGCTCGACGTCAAACTGCGCAGCGGCGACTCGCTCCTCATGGACCTGCGCACCGGGCTGCTCATCGAGAAGCTGCCCAAGCTCGAGAGCGAGAACCTCGTCCTCGAAGAAGTGCCCGACATCACGTACGCCGACGTGGGAGGACTCGACACGCAGATCGAGGCCATCACCGATGCCGTCGAGTTGCCGTACCTGCACCGCGAGCTCTTTGCGCAGTACTCGCTGCCGGCCCCCAAGGGCATCCTGCTCTACGGCCCTCCAGGTTGCGGCAAGACCCTGATCGCCAAGGCAGTTGCCAACTCGCTGGCCAAAAAAGTGGCGGAGTCGACCGGTAATACCAATGTGCGCAGTTACTTCCTCAACATCAAAGGGCCTGAATTACTCAACAAATACGTCGGAGAGACGGAGCGGCAGATCCGGCAGGTCTTCCAGCGGGCCCGGGAGAAGGCCGACGAGGGCATGCCGGTCATCGTGTTCTTCGACGAGATGGAGTCGCTCTTCCGCACCCGCGGCACGGGCATCAGCTCCGACATGGAGTCGACCATCGTCCCGCAGCTGCTGGCCGAGATCGACGGCGTGGAATCGCTCAGGGATGTCATCGTGATCGGCGCGTCGAACCGCGAGGATCTGATCGATCCCGCCATCCTGCGTCCCGGCCGGCTAGATGTGAAGATCAAGATCGAGCGGCCCAACGCCGAAGCCGCGGCCCAGATCTTCAGCCGTTACCTCACGTCCGCCCTCCCATTGGACGCCGATGAGGTCAGTCGCCTCGGTGGTGGTGATGCCGACAAGGCGGTCCAAGCCGTCATTGAGAAGACCGTGGCCGAGATGTATCGCGAGGACGACGAGAACCGCTTCCTCGAAGTCACCTACCAGAACGGCGACAAGGAGATCCTCTACTACCGCGACTTCGCCTCCGGCGCCATGATCGAGAACATCGTCCGCCGAGCCAAGAAGCTGGCCATCAAGCGCGTCATCGCGGGCGACTCCGGCGGCATCCGCACCTCGGACCTCCTCGAGTCGATCCGCCAGGAGTACAAGGAGAACGAGGACCTTCCCAATACGACCAACCCCGACGACTGGGCGCGCATCTCGGGGAAAAAGGGGGAGCGCATCGTCTATGTCCGTACCCTGCTCACCGAGGACCGCGAGGTGCATGGTGGTCGTTCTATCGAGCGCGTGGGCACCGGTCAGTACCTGTAAGACCGGCCGGGACCGATAGGGTCGGGGCGTGGCCACCATCAAGGTGTGCGGGATCGAGACCGAATTCGGGATCCACTCGCCCGGCGCTGAGCAGAATCCCATCGCGGCATCGTCGGTATTGGTGAACGCCTACGCCTCGGACATCGAGCAGAAGATCGGCTGGGACTTCGAGGACGAAACGCCGGGCAACGACGCCCGCGGCTTCGCCCGGGAGGGCTCGCTCGCCCCGATGGTCGAGACCCACCTGGCCAACACCGTCCTCACCAATGGGGCCCGTTTCTACGTCGACCATGCGCATCCCGAGTACTCCACGCCCGAGTGCCTCACCCCGCTCGAATGCCTGGTGCACGACAAGGCCGGCGAGGAGGTACTGCGACGCGCCATGATCGCCGCCGCCCTGCGTATCCCGGACCAGCCGGCACCGATCGTCTACAAGAACAATTCTGACGGCAAGGGCAACTCCTACGGCTGCCACGAGAACTACATGATGGATCGCTCCGTACCGTTTGCCAAGGTGATCGACGGCGTGGTGCCGCACTTCGTATCGAGGACCATCTTCACCGGATCCGGCAAGGTGGGCGTGGAAACGGCCGCTCTCGATGCTGACCAGGTCCTCTTTCAGATCTCCCAGCGCGCCGAGTTCTTCGAGGAAGTCGTCGGGTTGGAGACGACGCTGAAGCGCCCCATCGTCAACACCCGCGACGAGCCCCACGCCGACCCCACCCGCTTCCGCCGCCTCCATGTGATCGTGGGGGACGCCAACCTGTCCGAGATCGCCACCTTGCTGAAGGTCGGGACGACGGCCATCGTGCTGGCCATGATCGAGGACGACGCGGGCCCGACCAGACTCCTGACGCTGGCCGACCCCGTACGCGCTCTGCACCAGGTGTCCGCCGACCTCACTCTGGCGCGGGCGCCTCACCCTGACCGATGGCACCACCGCCACTGCGCTCGAAATGCAATGGGAGCTCTTCGAGGCGGCCCGCAAGTACGCCGAGCATGACGGTCTGACCGCTCTCGGCGACGACGGCCAGGTGGGGGCGCTCATCCTCGAGCATTGGGAATACGTCCTCGAGGGCCTCGAGTCGGACCCGGCCACCCTGGCCGACACCCTGGATTGGGTGGCCAAGCGCCAGCTTCTGCTGGCCTACCAGGACCGCCACAACTGTGACTGGCGCGACCCCCGGGTGGCCGCCCTGGCCCTGCAATACCACGACCTACGGGCCGGGAAGTCCGTCTACCAGCGCCTGGGCCTGCGCCGCTTGATTACGCCGGCGGAAACCGATCTCGCCGTGACCGAGCCGCCCGCCAGGGACCCGGGCCTGGTTCCGGGGCAAGTGTCTGGCCCGCTGGCCGGAGGCGGTGGTGACCGCCAACTGGGATTCCCTGGTCTTCGACATCGGAACCGACCCCCTGCGACGCGTCCCTATGATGGATCCCTTGAAGGGAACGGCCGAACACACGGGCGCACTCCTGGCCCAGAGCACAGGGCCGGCGGACCTGTTGGACCGACTGAATTCCTAGACGATCCGAGAACGACGAACCCCGAGAACGACGAACCCGAGAACGACGAGAACAAGAACGGCGGCAAGGAAAATCCATGGCAGAACAGGAACAGATTACGAAAGAGCCCGTCCCGGGACAGCTCCAAGACGGAGACCGACGACGAGCTGGCAGCGGAGCAAGCGCCCGCCACCTCCGAGCGTGGCGAGAAGATCAAGGCCGAACTGGACGACCTGCTCGACGAGATCGACGAGGTGCTTGAGGACAACGCCGAGGAGTTCGTGCGTAACTACGTCCAGAAGGGCGGGCAGTAGTCACCAGTGGCTCTTCCCCTTTTTCCCCCGGAGAGCGATCCGGGTCCAGACTTCGTCGGGCTCCTGCGCCAAGCGGGCACAGTGATACGCAACGGCATGCCACTTAGCGGCGGCGGCGCGCCGGGCGAGAGCCGAAGCGGCGGCGCCATCAGCGCGGGTCCCGAGGCCGGTTTCGCCGGTGCCCCTCATGCCACCACGGTCGTCGCCCTTCGCTACGCCGATGGCGTGATCATGGCCGGGGACCGCCGCGCCACCATGGGCAACATCATCGCCCACCGCTCCATGGAGAAGGTCTTTGCGGCCGACCGTTTCTCCGCCGTGGCCATCGCCGGGTCAGCAGGCATGGCCGTGGAGATGGTCCGCCTCTTCCAGGTGCAACTCGAGCACTACGAAAAGGTCGAGGGCACCGCGCTCTCCCTCGAGGGCAAGGCCAACCAGCTGGCGCAGATGGTGCGCCAGAACCTGCCCCTGGCCATGCAGGGCCTCGTGGTGGTGCCGCTCTTCGCCGGTTACGACACGGCACGGGGCATCGGGCGCATCTTCAGCTACGACGCCACCGGCGGCCACTACGAGGACACTGACTTCCAGGCCACCGGCTCGGGCGGGCGCGACGCCCGCTCGACCATCAAGCTCGGCTGGCGCGAAGGCCTCGGCCGCGACGAAGCCGTCGAGCTGGCCATCCAGTCCCTCTACGACGCGGCGGACGAGGACTCGGCCACCGGCGGACCGGACCTGGTGCGGGGCATTTACCCGCTCATCGCCGTGGTCGACGCCGACGGCTACCGCCTGGTGCCCGAGGAAGAGGTGGCCGAGCGCTTCGCCTCGCTCATCGCCCGTAAGCACGCCGCCAGCGCGGCCGATCAGACGGAGAGGGCCGCCGAACGGGTCAGCAAGGGGGGCAGGCCCAATGAGCATGCCCTACTACGTCGCCCCCGAACAGGTGATGAAGGACCGGGCCGAGTACGCCCAGAAGGGCATCGCCCGCGGTCGCTCCCTGGTGGCCACCACCTACGACCTAGGAATCGTCATCGTGGCCGAGAACCCTTCCCGGTCACTGCACAAGATCAGCGAGATCTACGACCGCATCGCCTTCGGCGGCGTCGGCAAGTACAACGAGTACGACCAGCTGCGGGTGGCCGGAGTGCGCCACGCCGACACCAAGGGCTACGCCTACAGCCGGGAGGACGTGGACGCGCGCTCGCTGGCCAATCTGTATGCGCAGTATCTCGGCAACGTGTTCACCCACGAGATGAAGCCGCTCGAGGTCGAGGTCTTGGTGGCCGAGCTTGGCACAGGCCAACAGCCCGACCAGCTCTACCACATCGCCTACGAAGGCACGATCACCGACGAGGAGCGTTTCGCCGTCCTCGGCGGGGATGCCGAGACGATCACCGAGCGAGTGGCTGCGGCCTGGCAGGCCGACTGGGACCTTTCCGGCGCCCTCAAGGCGGCCGTCGCCGCCCTGGCCGGACCCGATCGCACCCTGGCTGCAGGCGACCTCGAGGTGGCGACTCTGAGCCGTGGCAATGGTCGCCCCGACGCCCGCCGCACCTTCCGACGTATCGCAGACGAGGAGCTGGCGCTGCTTTTGGCATAGCTCGCTGTACGGTGGCCTAGTGGAGAAGCGCATCTTCGGCATCGAGAACGAGTACGGCGTGACCTTCACCCTGCGCGGGCAGCGCCGTCTCAGCCCCGACGAGGTCGCTCGCTACCTCTTCCGGAGGGTGGTCAGTTGGGGGCGCTCCTCGAATGTCTTCCTCGAGAACGGGGCTCGCCTCTACCTCGATGTGGGTAGCCACCCCGAGTACGCCACGCCCGAGTGCGACAAGATCTCCGACGTCGTGACGCACGACAAGGCGGGGGAGTGGATTCTCAGCGGTCTGGTGAACGGCGCCCAGGCTCGCCTTCGGGAAGAAGGGATCCGGGGCGAGGTCTACCTCTTCAAGAACAACACCGACTCGGTCGGGAACTCGTACGGCTGCCACGAGAACTACCTGACCGAGCGCAACGACGAGTTCAACCGCTACACCGAGGTGCTCATCCCGTTCCTGGTCAGCCGCCAGATCTACGCCGGCGCCGGCAAGGTGCTGCAGACAGCCCGCGGGTCGGTGTTCTGCCTGAGCCAACGGGCCGAGCACATCTGGGAGGGCGTCTCGTCAGCCACCACCCGCAGCCGTCCCATCATCAACACGCGGGACGAGCCGCACGCCGACGCCGAGCGCTTCCGCCGCCTCCACGTGATCGTGGGGGACTCCAATATGAGCGAGTACGCCACGTTCCTCAAGGTGGGCACGACCAGCATCCTGTTGGCCATGCTGGAAGATTCTTCGACCGTGCTGCGTGACCTGACGCTCGAGAACCCGATCCGCGCCATCCGGGAGATCAGTCACGACATCACCTGCCAACGCAAGGTCCGCCTGGCCAACGGTCGCGAGATGCGGGCCATCGACATTCAGACCGAGTACCTCGAGCGGGCCCTCAAGTTCCGCGACCGCAAGGGGCTCTCGCCCGAGGAGGACACCGCCCTCGACATGTGGGAGCACTGCCTCAAGGGCCTCGAGGCCGACCCCACCTCGCTCTGGCGAGAATGTGACTGGGTGGCCAAGTACCGCCTGATCGAGCAGATGAAAGCCCGCCACGACGTTCCGCTCTCGCACCCCAAGGTGGCCATGATCGACCTCATGTACCACGACGTCGATCGCACCCGGGGCCTGTACTACAAGCTGCAGAACCGCGACCAGGTCGACCGCACCTGCACCGACGACGCCATCTCCGATGCCATGACGCAACCCCCCCGAGACCACCAGGGCCCGACTGCGGGGAGCCTTCGTCAAGCGGGCCAAAGAACGACGCCGGGACTTCACGGTGGACTGGGTCCATCTCAAGCTGAACGACCAGGCCCAACGGACCGTGCTGCTCAAGGACCCCTTCAAGTCGCACGACGAGCGTGTCGAGCGCCTGATCGCCTCTCTGTAGCGACGCCTCTCCCTAGCGGCCGTAAAGTGAGGAAAGGTGCTCAATCTCGACCCCTCCAAGCTGCTCATCATTGCCGTGGTGGCAGTCATCCTGCTCGGACCCGACAAGCTCCCCCAGGTGGCGCGCCAGGTCGGGGCGGCCTGGCGCACATTCAACGAATTCCGCCATCGCATGGAGAGCGAGGTCCGCACCTCTCTCCCTGACCTGCCCTCCAGCGCTGAAATCGCCCGCCTGGCCCGCTCGCCGTCGGCGTTGCTCAACCATCTCTCCACGTTGTCGCCGAACGAGGCCGACCGGAACGGGAACGGGAACGGGGCGGCGGGGCAACGGGGCGGGGGCAACGGGGCGGGGGCAACGGGGCGGGGGCAACGGGGCGGCCGAGGGAGCCGGCAGTCCCGAAGTAGCTAACCGGGCGGCAAGTAAGGATCTCGAAACATCCGCCGATCCTTCGGGCGCCGAATCCCATGGAGAGCAATCAGCGACCTCCTCCGTTTCATCCGCCCCCATGCCACCCACATCCACGCCCCCGAGCGCCTCGAGCGCCACGCCAACTGCCCCCGCGCCAGCCCCGGGAGTACTTGGCGACCCCAGCCTCAACTGAGCGGCCAGAGCGCCCGAGACCCCGTGGCCCTTCCCTTCCTCGGCGAGCGCAAGGAAAAACCGTCGCCCGACAACATGACGCTCAACCAGCACCTGGGCGAACTGCGCCGGCGGCTCGTCGTCTCCCTCATCGCCTTCCTGCTCGCCACCATGGTGGCGGTCATCGCCTACGAGCCGATCCTGCATTTCCTGATCAAGCCGCTGTGCGAGGCCAACGGGGGAGGGACCAGGCTGAGCGGCGTCACCTCGTCAACCAGTCTGGGCGGGAAGAACTGCGCCAATCTCTATGTCACCTCACCGCTCGACGGGCTCTCGCTGCGGGTCAAGATCGCCGTCTTCGGTGGACTGACCCTGGCCTCGCCGGTCATCCTCTTCCAGATTTGGCGCTTCATCACTCCTGGCCTCCAGGCCCGGGAGAAGAAGTACGCCATCCCGTTCGTCTCAGCCGCCTTCGTCCTGTTCCTAGCCGGTGCCGCCACGGCCTATCTCACGCTCTCCGCACGCCCTCGGCTTCCTGCGTTCGGTGGGCGGGCCCGACCTGCAACAGATCTACGATCCCATTCCGTACCTCGGGTCTGATCTTGGCCCTCATGGCGCTGTTTGGAATCACGTTCCAGTTCCCGGTGATACTGGTCTCCTTGGAACTGGCCCGCGTGGTTACCCCGGCCCGGCTCCTGCACTCGTGGCGCTGGGCGGTGATCCTGATCACGGTGGTCGTCGGCCGTCTTCACGCCGAGCTCGGATCCCTTCTCCATGCTGGCCCTGGCCGTTCCCCTCGTCTTCTTCTACTTCATCTCCATCGGCATCGGGAAGCTGGCTGGGCCGTTGACCGTCTTCCCCTGGCCGGTCACCACGACGGACGAGGAAAGCGATTTCGTCACCCGCCTCCCGTTCCCGCCCGACGGATTCCAGCGTGATGCCTTCGAGGCCATCGATGCCGACCATTCAGTGCTCGTCTCCGCCCCGACCGGGTCGGGCAAGACTCTGGTCGCCGCCTACGCCATCCACAGAGCACTGGGCGCCGGAGGCAAGGCCTTCTACACCACACCGCTCAAGGCACTCTCCAACCAGAAGTACGGGGAGCTGGTCGCCACCTACGGCAAGGACCACGTCGGTCTCCTCACCGGGCGACACGGCGGTGCGGCCCGGATGCACCAATGGTGGTGATGACCACCGAGGTGTTGCGCAACATGCTGCTGGCCGGCTCGGACCTCCTGGCCGGGCTGCACACGGTGATCCTCGACGAGGTCCACTTCATACAAGACCCCTACCGCGGCGGGGTGTGGGAAGAGGTCCTGGTCCTCTCGCCACCCGAGGTCCGCTTCGTCTGCTTGTCCGCCACGGTAAACAACGCCGAACGAGCTCGGGGCTTGGCTGCGCTCGGTCCGCGGCACCACCGACGTCATCGTCGAACGGCACCGGCCGATCGTGCTGCGGCACCACTTCGCGGCCCATCGGCGCGAGGACAACGAGACCTTGCTGATCCCTCTGCTGGTCAACGGGAAGCCAGGCAACGAAGGGGTGAAGATCGACCAGGCTGTCCGGCGCTCCTTCCAAGGACGTTCGCCGCAATGGCAGCCGCGGGGCAAGGGCCCGCGGTTGCCGTACCGCTCTCCATTACGCACCGAGTTGATCACGGCCCTCAAGTCCGAGGAGATGCTACCGGCCATCGTCTTCATTTTCAGTCGCGCCGCCTGCGACGAGGCCGTGCGCCAAGTCGTGCGCGACGGTGTGCGCTTGACCGATAGCAGCGAGCGCGCCACTATCCGCGAGATTGCGGAACGGCGCGTCGAGATCGTTGAGCGACGAAGACCTCGGTGTGCTCGGCTACGACGACTGGCTGGAGGGACTCGAGGCGGGCGTTGCTTCGCACCACGCCGGTCTGGTCCCCGTCTTCCGCGAGACGGTCGAGGAATGCTTCGCCGCCGGCCTGCTGCAGGTGGTTTTCGCCACCGAGACGCTGTCGCTCGGGATCAACATGCCGGCCCGTTCGGTGGTAATCGAACGCTTCACCAAGTACGGCGGTGCCGGGCGGGCCACCCTGACCTCGGGCGAGTACCTGCAACTGACCGGACGCGCCGGACGTCGCGGGCTAGACGAGGAGGGTCACGCCGTGGCCCTGTGGTCCTCCGAGACGGCGTTCAGCGAGGCGGCAAGAGTGGCCTCGGCACCCCCGCCCGACCTGCGCTCGTCCTTTCGACCCACCTACAACCTCGCGGTCAACCTGGCCTCGCGCTTCGACCGCGAGACGGCGAATAACGTGCTTCGCCGCTCCTTCGCCCAGTGGCAGGCGCAGACGGGCCGACCTCCTCACTATTCAGCTCAGCCACCGGGTCGCCGTTTTAGAGGAGCTCGGCTATCTCAAAGACTGGTCGCTCACCGAGACCGGGCGGCGCTTGTCACGGATCTACCACGAGTCCGATCTCCTCCTGGCCGAGGCCTTGGCCGCCGACCTCCTCGATGGAGCGGAGCCTTCTGTTCTGGCCGGCGTGGTCTCCGCCGTGGTCTTCGAACCTCGGCGGGCCGCGCCGTCTCTCCGGGCATGGTGCGCCCGGCCCCCGTGCAGCGGCCAGGCGCGGCCGACGCAAGGGCCCCCTGGCTGACCGGCTGGGAGAGAAGCGGGTGGCCGAACTCGAATGGCGTTGCGCTGCGCTCGAGCACCTGGCGGAACGGATCCGTTCGGTCGAGGAGCTACATCTCGTCCCGCGTACCCGACAACCGTCCTCGGGCCTGGCCACTGCCGTGGCATCTTGGGCCCGAGGAGCATCCTTCGAGACCGCCCTGGCCGTAGCCGCCCGTGACGTGGGCGACCTGGCCCCCGGCGACTTCGTGCGCACCGTGAAGTCGGTGGCGGACCTGGTCCAGCAAGTGGCCCATGCCGCCACCGAGCCCGCCACCGCGACCTCGGCCCGACAAGCCGTCGACATGCTCTTGCGCGGCGTGGTGGCGGTCGGACTGCCCACACCCTGAAGTTGCTGCACGGCGGAAAAAACCAGCTCGCCCATCCGCCACCAACGCCTCGCCCCAGTCCTATGGTGGGCCGGGCATGTTCCCCTACGTAGAAGAGCAGTTCACACCCGACGAGGAGGTCATCCTCCGGCGTTACGTGACCAATCTCCATCTACCCGTCTTCGCCCTGGTGAACCTGCCCGAAGTGGTCAAAGGGGCGCTCTTCGCGCGCTACTCGCGGTCACCCAAGAGCTTGCGGCGACTGTTCCTCGATGAGTTCGTGGGCGACCTCGACATCTCCGGCGACATCTCGCTCGATGCCACCATTGGCCTAGCCCGGGCCGAGCAGCTCTACGAGAAGGTCTTCGTCGAATACGGCGACGATTCGGTGGCGCAACTCGGTGGCGTGCACCTCGCATGTGAGCAGTCGTCGAACGTGCTCTCCAAGGTGCTCGAGTGGGGACGGCTGATGTCGTATCTCGAGCAATCGACGCGCTACATCGCCTACGACAACCGGCTGGATAGTGGCCATTACCGCTACTTCCGCCCGATCGAAATTCTCGACTCGCCCTTCGGAGCTCGCTATGTCGGCGACATGGATCGGGTGTTCGACACCTACGGCGCATTGATGCCTGCCATGCGGAATTGGGTGGCTGATCGGTTCCCTCAACAAGCGGGCGACAGCGACTTCGTGTACCGCCAAGCCGTAAAAGCCAAGTCGCTCGACGCTCTGCGCGGCCTGCTCCCGGCTGCCTCGCTCTCCAACATCGGCCTCTACGGAACCGGCCAGTCCTACGAGCAACTATTGCTGCGGATGCGCGCGCACCCGCTGCCCGAAGCGCGCACCTATGCCGACTTGATGTTGACCGAACTGCGCAAGGTCATCCCGTCGTTTCTCCAACGTGTCGACGTCGCCGAACGGGGAGGGGAGTGGACCTCGTACCTGACGTCGACACGCCACGCCACGGCTCGCGTGGTGGAGCGTCTGTGGCCCGACGAGGGGGCATCCGCCCTCAGCGTGGGGGAGTCCGAGCCCGAGGTGACATTGCTGGACTTCGACCCCGACGGGGAAGAGAAAGTCCTGGCTGCGGCATGTTTCAGCCACCTGCGGATGCTCCGAACGCGAGGCTCTGGCCCGGGTCCGACGGCTCAGCCACAACGAACGGGTGGCCTTATTGGCGGCCTATGTCGGAGATCGACGCAACCGTCGGCATCGACCGGGACGCGCCTTCGAGCGCACCGACTACCGCTTCGAATTGGTGACGGACTATGGCGCGTTTCGCGATCTGCAACGACACCGGATGCTGACGATCGAATGGCAGCGACTCGATATCAGCCTCGGCTACGACATGCCCGAGATTGTGGCCGAAGCCGGACTGGGCGATGGCTACATCGAGGCGATCGAACGGGCCGAAGATCTCTATCGCACGTTGGCCCCCACCTTCCCCGAGCAAGCGGTGTACGCCGTCGCCCTCGCACATCGGATCCGTTACGTGATGCAGTTCAACGCGCGCGAAGCCATGCATCTCATCGAGCTCCGGTCGGGCAGCCAAGGTCACCCCGCGTACCGACGTGTTGCGCAACAGATGCATCGAGCAATCGCTGAGCACGCCGGCCATCACGCGTTGGCCGACGCCATGACATTCGTCGATCATGGCGGGACGGACTTGGAACGTCTCGAATCCGAGCGCCGCTCCGAACAACGACGGGCGCAAAGATCTTCGACCCCCTGACCCAGGGTCTCATGACCGTCGCCGACAGGCGGTGAATTGATGGTGACGCAGTGCTGACAAGTGGATTTCTGCATCATGAATTCTTCGACCCATGAACTTCACGATCAAGAATTTGTCCGCGGCGCTGACCAGGAACAACCGCAATACACCCTGGTGAGAGGCCGGTCATTGCCCTTGACGGCACCTCGGGTACAACACGTAATGTACGGCCCTGTCCCAAACGCCCACATGGAGCCGACGGCCTTTGCGGCAGTTGCATCCTGGCGGGTGATGAGGTGAGAGGCGGAGGTTGGTCCTGGGGGTCGAGTAGAGAACGTTTTGCCTGCTTGGTCTGATCGGGCACGCAGGACGGCGCCAAAGACCCCAGGGCCCAACCGCCTAGCCCGCTTCCAGCTCTCTGAGCTGGGGCGCTGTGATGGGCCAAATTGCGATCGAACCCACCTGCGGACCGTCTATGCTCCGGCGGCACATGGCGACGAAGAAGAAGGACATGCCGAAAGATCTTGAACCCGAAGCCTCCGCTCTGGAGGATGATGACGCCGTTGACGACGAGCCTGAAGTCGACGACCTGGAAGTCGATCTCGACGAGGATGCCCTTGTCGACCTGGACGAAGAAGACCCTCTCGACGATGACGACGACATCGTCGAGATCGACGACGATGACGACGACGCCGTAGGCGACGAGGTCGTCGAAATCCTCACCGCCGCGCCCGCCGTGGTGGTGGAGCGTTCCGGTGAAGCCGAGGACGAGGAGGAAGAGGAAGAGCCCGAAGACGAGGACGTCGAGGCCAGCCTCGATGTCATTTTGAAAGAACGCCTTGTCGTCGAAGACGAGCCCGAAGACGATGAGGCGACGGACCAGGAGGACCGCACCGAAGGCAACGAGCGCGTGCTGCCCAAGCAACCCGACGAGTTCGTGTGCCGCTCGTGCTTCCTCGTGAAGCACCCGAGCCAACTGGCCGACAAGAAGAAGATGCTCTGCCGGGACTGTGTCTGACGACGACGACGACAACGGCCTCGCCGTAGAAGGGGAGTCGAACCCGCTTCAACGGGCGCTCGACCTTCTCGTCTTCGCACCTGTCGGTGTCGCACTGACCGTGGTCGAAGATCTCCCGGGCCTGATCGGCAAGGGACGGCAGCGTTTCGAGACCGACGTGCAGAACGCGCGGGTCATTGGTCAGTTCGTCGTCACACACGGTCAGCGTCAGTTGGTCGAACGCGTGGGCAGACTGTTCCGTCGAGAAGAGAAGGAGGGGGCGGGCGATTCGTGGGACTCGGAGTCGGGGACCGCGATTGAGGACCAGCATGCCACTGGTGCGCCCGTGGGGACTACGGCAGCGAAAACACCAGCATCCGCCTCACTCAAACCTGCGCCCGATCCGGCGGATGGGGCCATGGTCGAGGGCGCCCTGGCCGGCTACGACACGCTCTCGGCATCTCAAGTGGTGCGCCGACTCGAAAGTCTCGGACCCGACGAGCTGCGGGCCCTGCACCGCCATGAGGCGTCGCACCGAAACCGCCGCACCATTCTCAACCGTGCCCACCAAATCCTTGAGGCGGTCCAAGCTGGCGACGCCGGTGATGCGGGTGACGCCCGAGCGCCATCCGTTCCCCCGGCCCCGGCCCCGGATACGTCCCCGGAGACTGATCGACCGGACAAGTAGAGCGAGCGCGGCGAAGGTATCGCCATGGAAACGACGCGCCCGGCACAAGAAGATGACAGGGAGACCTGCGTCGCTCTCCTCAATCGTGCCCTGGCCGAAATAGACGGTGTGCGGGGCGGTGCCATGTTGCGTGGATGGCGCAACATGCGAACAGCTCCTCGCCCGATGGCAGGATGCGGAGTCCCGACGATGGCACTCTTTACGTCGGCGAGTTCCACCACGTCGTCGTCGGGTTAGCGGCCGCAGCTACCTTCACGCGCCACGCATGGCGCGGTGCGCAGTGGACGGATCGAATGCTGCTACGTCGAAGAGGAGGCGCGCGGGAGTCGGCGTCGGCACCGCACTCATGGCAGTCAATGGTGGCGTGGTGCACCGAGCGAGGGTGCCGCGACATCGACGCACTGGCGCTTCCGGGCGATCGACTCTCCAAGCAACGACTCGAAGCCGCCGGGTTCACGGCCCGACTACTGGTACTTAACCGCCCGCTGAACTGAGCCGGTGCTCGGTGACCAGGCGCCGCGGCGGAGGCGGTGGGATCCGCAGGCCGAGCAACTTGGCCAGCGCCGGGACCGAGCCCGCGGCGTGCCGAGCCGCCTGGCGTGCCACCTCGTCCGCCGGTATTCCCGCCGGCTTCACCGTACGACGCACGGGCGAGAGAACCACGGCGTCGAGCATCTTCATCCACTCTTCGGGCGGAAGCTCTGCTGTCATCGCTTCTCCGGCCGCTGCAGCCAGCTGCACGGCCAGATCAGCCGGGCAACGGGTTCCGGGCTCAGGAGGACGGATGGAGGCCTCCAGCGCCTGCTGGATGCGCCCCTCCTTTATGGCGTTGGTGATGCGGGCCAGCCACTCCTCGCGCGAGGGCGGTGACGCGCTTTTCCAGCGACTCCTGCAGGGCTTTGGCCAGGGCGCGCCCGTCCTCGTCGAGAATGACGGTGCGCGAAGCCGCCACGACGGTGCGCAGTTCGCGCAGGCGGAAATCCTTGCCCGCCAGCTGCGCCGCGGTGGCTCGATCCTTCCAGTCCGCCAGCTTGACGACGGGCAGAAGCTCGTCGGCCATGGCCAAGAGCGCGTCGGTCGACGCGGGTGGCCGGCCGGAGACCTTGGCCGCCGAGTTCTGGGCGTCGATGGCTTGTCGTACGGCCGGCAGGCCGCCGCGCAACAACTGCTCGGCCACGGGAATCTGCTCGGGTCGGAGCGCAGCCAACATCGCATTGCGGTGCACGGTCGAGGTCGGCGCCACGGGGCGCTCGCCGCGCGCCGGCCGGCCATCGCCTTCGCCGGGGCGACGAGTGCCTGGTCGCCGAGGGCCGCTACTTCCACCGGGTCCATTGCGGCCGCCACTCGGACGATCGCCACCGGGGCCACCACTTCCGCCAGGCCCGCTGCCGCCGGGTCCACCGCTTCCGCCGGGTCCACCGCTTCCGGGACCGCCGCTCGGGCGATCGCCACGGTGACCGCCTCGGCTCGGCCTGCGGTCTTCCCTGTCGTCGCCCTCTTCGTCACGTCGACGGCTGCGCTTTCCCGAACCAGGGGCCAGGATGACGGACACGTCGGGCGCTCGCTTGGGCGTGCCCACCACCTCGATGCGCCCGGCCTTTTCTGGCGAGCGGGCGGCCTTGACCTCACTGAGCGACAACACCTCGATGCCCTCAAGACCCGTGTCGACTTCGGCCCGGAGAACGGCACCGACTTCCTGGTTCTGCGGGCACCAATGACGCTTCGACGATCCCTTTGGGCTGACGCGCACCGGCCGGCGCGCCACGTCCATGACCCGTCGCCGCTCTTGCTCGTCAACTCAATATCTATTCGGCGTGACATGCGGCGGACACGCTACCGCGCTGGGCGACCCTCACGGTGCAGGCATCATTTCGGGGCGAGAACGGGCAGCTCTTCTGCTCCCTTAACATGGCCCCCATCCACGAGCGCACCGTCGATTGCCGCCAGGGACGCCGGCGCGGCGGACCCAAGTCCGCTCTCAGGAGGATCCCCGATGACAGACGACACTGAACCGACTGAGCCTCCACCGCCTCCCCAAGTTGGTACCTTTTTGGACCCGACGGGGCCTGTTGACCCGACAACCCGAGCGGATCCCGCGCCCGAGGAGTCTCCGCTCGAGCAACCCCCGTCCGTGGCTCCACCGGTGGCGCCATTTCCCTCGCTGCCTGCGGCTTGGCTGCCCGCATCGCCCCCCACTCCTCCCGCTCCCGCCAGGCCGGCGTGGCCCCTTCAGCCGGCGACTGAGCCCATCGCAGGCGATCCAGAGCGCCCCGGCGGCCTGGCTGGTCCACCCCGCGGCGGCCCTGCTGATGCTGTCGCCGCGACGGACGCAGAGCCGATCAACCCTTTCGATCCGGGGGACCCCGGCGTCACGCCCGGCCAAGGGCCCGCCGCCGAGCCCACCACGGCGGAGACACCCGCGCCTCCATGGCTCTCACCCCCTCCGGCCCGTCCGAGGTCGTCAGGGTCGGGTGACCGTCGCAACTGGATCGCTATCGCCGTCGTGGCGGCTCTCATCGGCGGTGCGGTCGGTGCGGGCGTCACCGCGCTGGCCGACAACGGCAACAACAACGGAACTCTGACCATTCACGAAGGCAATGCGGATCCCGGCGCAGCCGTGCTGAGCGGAAATGTCACCATTCCCGAATTGGTCAAGAAGGTGATCCCCGCCGTCGTCTCCATCGACGTCAAGTCTCATGGCGAAGAGGACGAAGGTACCGGGATGATCATCACCTCCAGTGGGGAGGTGATCACCAACAACCACGTGATCGAACTGTTCACCCAAGGTGGCGCGACCGGCACCATCACGGTGACCGAGTACGGGCAGAAGAAAGCCGACCCGGCCACGCTGGTTGGGTACGACGCGGCAGCAGGATGTGGCACTGCTCAAGATCAACAATCCGACCCCCAACCTGCCGACCGTCACCTTCGGCAGCTCGTCGAAGGCAGTAGTAGGCGATGCTGTCGTCGCCATCGGCAACGCGCTCGGTCTGGCCGCCGGTACGCCCACGGTGACCCAGGGAATCGTGTCGGCCCTCGGACGCTCCGTCAGCGCCGGCGGTGAAGGAACGGTAACGGAGAACCTGCAGAACTTGATCCAGACCGATGCGGCCATCAATCCTGGGAACTCGGGTGGCCCCCTCATCGACACGTCGGGCCAGGTCATCGGCATGAATACCGCAGTAGCGGGCACTTCCGACGATGGGACCAACGCACAGAACATCGGGTTCGCCATACCAGCAGAAGAAGTCGAATCGCTGCTGCCACAGCTACGAAAAGGGTGGTCCGGCCACCAACGGGGGAGGCTACCTCGGCGTCGATATCACGACGTTGACCTCCGCCCTTCGCCAGCAGTACGGGTTCACTCCCACGTCGGGCGTCGTCGTGCTCAACGTCGTCTCGGGGTCGCCCGCGGCAAAAGCCGGCCTCGTCCAAGGTGACGTGATTGTCGACATCGACGGTACGGCGGTTTCCTCAGCCGCCAACCTGCAAAGCGTGATCCAAAAGGACAAGGCTGGTCAGAAGATTCAGATCACCTACTACGTTGGCAACAGCAAGCGCACCACTTCGGTGACGCTGGGCACCCAGGCCGAAGCGCAACAACAGGAGTCACAGGTGCAAGGGGAGCAAACCAAGCCGTTCGGGGCCGGGGGCTTCACCGACCCCGACAGCAGCGGGAGCGGGAGCGGCTCCTAAATCCAGAGGGCCTCGCCCTCGTTCGTCAGTGGCCGTCCTCGTGCGCGCTGAAGGCCTCGCGACACGCCTCCAGTTCCCTGAGTGCGGCGGTCCGGTTCTCAAAGCCCATGACTTCGGTGTGCTTCTCCGGCTCGAGGTCCTTGTAGATGCTGAAAAAATGCTCGATCTCGTTAAGGAGATGCCGCGGCAGGTCGTCGATGTCATGGGCGTCGTCCCACTGGGGATCATGCTCCAGAACGGTCAGGAGCTTGGCGTCGAGCCCGGCTTCGTCGCTCATGAAGAAGACCCCTAAGATTCGCGCCCGCACCACGCAGCCCGGAAACGTGGGGTCCGCCACCAAGACGAGCGCGTCGAGGGGGTCCCCATCCTTGGACAGCGTGTCGGGCACGAAGCCATAGTCCGCCGGATAAGCAGTGGCAGTGAACAGGCGGCGATCCAAGCGGATGACGTGGTTCTCGTGGTCGTACTCGTACTTGTTGCGACTGCCGGTGGGGATCTCAATCACGATGTCGACGGCCGAGCCCGACGAGTCCGTCATCGCATATCCGAGAAGTAGCGAACCGATGGAGCCATGCGCCCCTACCGTATCTGGCGCCCACCCGCGCCGTCGACGAGCCGGTGCTGGGGCAAGCTGAGGGAATGGCAACGCGGAAACCGAGTCCGGCCGTCATCGCAGCCATCGCTTTCGGCCATCTGGCCGTGGCGACGCTCGCATGGCGTGACATTCGACGTCGACCCGATGATCAGATTCGAGGTTCCAAGAAATTCTGGAGGGTGGCGACGGCCGCAAATTCAGCCAACTCCATTGCCTACCTCCTCTTTGGTCGTCGACGTCGCGGCGAAAGCAGGCGTCTGAGGCAAGCGCCTGACGCAAGGAGTGGGCGGTGCCGTTCAGAGCACGTCTTAAGACGGCGTCGGTGTGATCCCCGCTCCCTTGAGCATTCGACGGAGATCAACGACCTGCTGCTCGTCGATGTCATGGTGGCGGGGGACGTCGAAGAACTGCGTCTCCGAACCGAAAGCGACCTTGTAGCGGCCGTCGTGCTCCTCGGTCACCGTCGCCACACTCTGAAGGAGGGAGAGGACGTCGTGCCACTGAATGTTGTGGCTCACCGGATGGCTGAAGATCTTCTCCACCGTGGCCTTGTGATGTCCGTCCAATCCAATGTGTTCTGCCATTGCCTCTCCTCGATCTCAGTTGACCCCAGAACTCGCCGGTAACGGCTGGGGTCCCATCGTAGGGACTCCGGCGACAGAGCGTCCTTCACGAGCCGTGCCCGAGCGAGATGCCCTCTTCGGGCACGAGCTGGCGGCTCGAGTCAGCGCCACGTTCATGAGCGGGTCCGCACCGGTCGCGTGGCGCCTGAGCCGGCGGCGCGTTCCTGCGGGCGAGCAATCAGAGTCCGCGTGTTCTACACTCCGCGCAGCTGTTCACAACTACGGAAGGGCGGTCCGTCATGGCACTCGGCATCTACTTCGCGCACACTGGATTCACTCCAGAGAAGTACGACCAGGCGATCAAGCAGCTAGAGGACGCTGGTGCGGGCAACCCCAAAGGACGGACGTATCACGTTGCCCTGGAGTCCGACGGTTCCGTGAATGTCTTCGACGTCTGGGAGTCACAGGATGACTTCGACGCATTCGGTGCGACGCTCATGCCTATCCTGGCCGAGCTCGGCGTCACAGTGGGAGAGCCCATGGTGGCGCAGGTCCGCAGTGTGATTCAGGGTTGACCGGCATTCGGGGCGAATCTCGCACGCGCCACGAACGACGGCCATCAGCCGCGGCATCAGCGCCGTTTGACGTAGCACGGGTTTGGGTAAGGAGCACGTAGCCCAGCTCGGGCGAAGTGCCTTCCGCTCTTGGAGGGAGATCGGCGGTCCCCACGGGACCCCTCACCGCAGATATGGCTCCTCCGACAGCTACGACGGACAGCGGGGGCACGCCTCCAACGCCACTCGACGACGCCCCAGCTGCCGCCCCGCCCCGAAACCTCCGTTTTGCTGATTGGCTCTTCCGTTCCTCGACGGCAAGCGTTGTCTGGCTGGCCGTTCGGCTCTGGCTCGGGTACTCATGGATGAACGCCGGTTATCAGAAGATCTGGGGCAGCGAGAAGTCTGCCTTCTGGTTCGGTAGTGGTGCCGGGGTCAAAGGTTTCGCAACGGCGGGAGTCGCCGGTTCGAGCACCGGCAAAGGCGGGGCGAGCTACGGCTGGTGGGCCGCCTTCCTGCACAACTTCGTCATCCCCAACGCGTCGTGGATCGGCAGGCTTGTCGCCTTGGGCGAGCTCATCATCGGCGTGGCACTTATCCTCGGGCTCTTTACGGGACTCGCCGCGTTGGCTGGGCTCGTCTTCAACCTCACCTACATGTTTAGCGGCTCAGCCGGAGTGAACCCTATGTACGCCCTGGCCAGCGTGGGACTCATTCTGGCCTGGCGCAACGCCGGGACCCTCGGACTCGACCACTTCATCCTGCACGGCGGGTGGAAAAAGCTGCACACTTCGCGGCCATCGAGCCGCGCGCTGCATCGGCAAAAGACCACTCCGGCCCCCACTCCCGCCCCGGCGCTCAGCGAAGGTACTGCTGGCGCGTAGGTCTCTTCAGGCGCCCTTCGACGTCACATCAGGGACGCGAACGCCGCGGTAATCGTGCGGAGGCTGATCGTTTGGACAGGCTCCGGGAGGATCGTTGTAGCGAGGGTCTTTCGTCCACGATGCGAATTCCCACCCTGACTTCGTGGCGTCCAGACGGAGAATGGGCGTCAACTCCTCGGTCACCAGCGAGCCGAATTGTGCCGCGCCATAGGGGCACATGTGAGTGTTGTCGAGCTTTCGGGCCCGCACCCAGGCACCCGACGGCGTCCGCATCCAGGTCAAGAATTTTCCGCCAGGAGCGAAGAGTTGCGATGTCGTCAAATAGAGCGCGTGGTTGGGGAACTCCGCCACTACTTGGCGAGCCGCGGCATCCCATGCATCCGTGGCTTGGGTGCGAGATAGCCAGTCCTTTTCGCGTGCTGCAGGGTCGAGGATCGAGTCATCGGGCCCCACCTGGGGAAACTGCACGAGCACGACAAGCTTGACGCCGTCAGGTGGTGCCAGGAGGGAGGTTACGAATCGTTTGAGGAGTGCCCGGTACGTGGCAGGGTCGCTCTCAGCCTCCTGATCGTCCCAGCTCCACGTGCCCATGGCGATCTGAACCGAACTGTGGGCAAGAGTCTGCTGCACCGCGCTGGGCCAGGAGTGAACGGTCGTCAAACCCCAGCCCGGAAAGGCCGTATTCAACGTCACCGAGACATCTCCCGTGGCCTGCAACGCAGCGGTGACGCCGGGCGAACTATCCACCATCACGCTGTCACCGAAAATCCACATTCGGTACGGCTGGGACGAGGGGCGCAACGCGACGTGGACGCGGGGCGCGGTCCCGGCGCCAATGCCCGCAGGCGTCACCGCTACTTGAGCGGTTCGTGCGGCCGGGGGGCCGACGGTCCCGACCAGGATCACCACTGCCGTCACTGCGATGCCCAGCACAGCAAAACTCATGGCCGGTACACGGATTTTTCGACGCAGTGCTCCCCAGTCGGTCCGCCGGAGCGGACGCTCGACCAGGTAGTAACTGACGCAGGAGAGCGCCACCATGCTGCCCAGTCGAGCAACCAGGAGTGGCCACCCGGACCAGCCTGTCGAGTCTCGGGTCATGAGCACGATGACCGGCCAGTGCCAGAGATACAAGCTGTACGAGATGACGCCCAACCACCGCAGCGGCCCCAGAGCGAGGAGCCGACCCACTAACCCGTCCGGAGCGCGCACCACGCCGACGATGACAAGGAGGGCACAGATCGCGATGGCGACCAGCCCGCCGTTCCAGATCCACCACGGCGGCCCACCGGCCAGGGCGGCCCCAGTCACCACACCCGCCAGGCCGAGCACCGTGAGGGTCGACCACAGACGGCTCCTGGCCGCCTGGCCCTGGGTGCCCGGGGGCCAGATCATGGCGGCCGCACCACCGAGCAGTAGCTCCCAGGCCCGGGTGTCCGTGCCGAGATACGCCCGGTTGGGGCCGAGCCAGTGGGCGGCAAGGGCCATCCAGACGGCCGATGCCACCGCCAGCGTCATGGTGATGGAGAGCAGGGCGCGCGAGGTGTCCCGGTGCCGATTGCGCGTCACAGAGGTGATGGCCAGGATCAAGAGGGGCCACAGGAGGTAGTACTGCTCCTCGATCGCCAGCGACCAGGTCTGTTGCAGCGGGCTCACGGAGAGAAACTGGGCGAAGTAGCCGTGACCGGCGACAATCTGCTGCCAATTGGCTACGTAGAACAGCGTGGCCAGGCTGGGCGCGCGAATTTGGGCTGGCACCAGACCCATACCACCTGCCCAGGCATAGATCGAAAGCGCCACCAAGAGCACGAGCACCGCCGGAAGCAGCCGCTTGGCCCGGCGACCCCAGAAGGCGGCCAGATTCCCCGGGGGGAGATCGACCGCCAAGAGCAGGCTCGTGATCAAATAGCCCGAAAGGGCAAAGAAGACATCGACGCCGACCCAACCTCCCTGCAGAAAGCCGAGGTGGTACGCGACGACGGCGGAGATCGCGAGGGCGCGCACGCCGTCGAACTGGGGTACGTAGCGACGAAGGGCCAAGGATTGGTAAGCCTCGCGCCATTCCCAGCTCTGGTGCCATCGGCCCTGGCATACCATCGGGCATGGCAAATCCGATCTCCCCGTCGCCGCTCATCGAAGTGTTCGTCAAGGAAGTGCACGCCTCATTCCCCAAGGAAGAGTCCGACAAGGTCGCATCGCATGAAGAAGCGATCGCCCAAACCACCTCTGAAGGAGACCCGCACCGCGCCCGCCTCTGTGTGAGATGGGCCATCAAGATGTCAGACGACAAGCATCAGAAGCATCCCCGTTGGGTGCAATTCAAAGAGCGGCACCAAATCTGGAAGGACGAATGGCTTGCATTTGACTTCGGCATAGCGGACGCGCTCCCTGGCACTGGGAGCTACCACGTCGCAGGGAAGGCCATGCCACTCGAAGATGTGCGGATCGAGTGGGTTGCAGACGCCGTAGCCGTGGCAAAACAACTGGGGGAGGACGATGGCTGGCAGAACTCGCCATGGGAATCACTTTTGACGGATCTGATCGCTTACACGCCGAACTAGTGCGCAGGCAGTGATCCGTTCCGTGGCGGCCCCGCCGTCAGAGGTGAAATGTTGGCAAAACTCGAGAAGGGAAATTGTATGAGCTTCGTTGAGATCGACGGTAGGCGAGTCGCCTATGAGATTCTTGGAGATGGACCGCCGATTGCTCTGACACCGGGCGGTCGCTTCTCGATGAAATTCCCCGGATACCGCGAGCTGGCAGAAGAGCTGGCGAAGGAAATGAAGGTCTTGATCTGGGATCGACCCAACTGCGGCGAATCCGACCTCAACTTCACCGGGGAGTCGGAGTCTGCGACGCAGGCAGATGTTCTGGCCGAACTGCTGCGCCAGCTCGACATGGCCCCCGCCGTCATTGCCGGTGGCTCAGGAGGCGCCAGAGTGTCCCTGCTGACTGCGCTACGCCACCCAGAGGTTGCAAGCGGTCTTTTCGGCTGGAACTTCGTTGGCGGAATCGTCGGCACCTTGACGCTGGCGTCGGTCTATGTCCTGCCCTGGATCAACAACGCCGCGATTTCCATGGAGGAAGTCGCCAACCTTAAGAACTGGAACGACCTTGGGCTGCTCGGTGAGCCCGATATCAAGCCGAGGCATCGCGAGCAGGTACTGGCACAGGACCCTGACGAGTTCATCGCCCAGATGACGAAGTGGCTCTGGGCCTACAACGTCGACCCGGACAAGGCAATTCCCGGCGTGTCGTCCAACGACATCGCCAAGCTCTCGCTGCCGGTCACCATCGTCCGCGGCGGTCTGAAGGATCTCCAGCATCCCGACGCGATCTCTCGGGAGCTTCACCGGTTGATCCCCGGGTCCGAGCTTGTCGAGCCGCCTTGGCCCGACACGGAGAACGAGTGGAACCGTCTGGGAGCACTGGCACGACAGAGCGGACGACCACGCATGTTTGAAACCTGGTACCTGCTTGCGCCACAAATCCTCGAGTTCGCCCAGCGGGCGCAGGGGTAGCTTCGTCCGCGCTACTACTCGTCCTCGTCGGAGAGAGATTCGGGATCGTCCAGCAGCACACCTAATTCGGAGGCCTCAACGGCATCGAGGGGCAGCTGATCGTCCTCCTGCTCGTCATCGAAGTCGATCTCACTGTCAAGCGGTGCGATGTCTGCCGCATCCTCTGGCTCCAGCGGATCCGGGTATTCGATCTCCGGGACGTCGTCTTCACCCGACTTGGCCATGGTTTCTCTCCTTGATCGGCGTCGGACCCCAGTTGATCAGAAATTTGCGGCAGCCCGGTGCGCCGCCTCGCAGCGACCTCTCACCACTGAGGCTGTCGGCCACCCCTGAAGCTGTCGTCGCCCTAACGGCCGAGCGTGGCGGCGCCACCGCCCGTGAATCGGCCGGCACCGCCTCCGAACCCGCCGGTAACGCCCCCAAACCCGCCGGTACCGCCCCCAAACCCGCCGACAGTTGTCGTATTGGATGCCGGTACCGGGGTGCTGTAGTTAGCCAGGACTATGTCATCCCCCAACTTCAAACCCGAGAGGACCTGGGTGTAGATGCCGCCCACAATACCCACCTTGATCGTCTTATCTACCGGGTTGCCCCCAGAAAGCACGATAACGTAGGACTGGGTTCCCGCCATCTCGACGGCCGAAGTGGGCACGGCCAAGACGTCTGTCTTGGCGCCGGTCACGATGGAGATATTGGCGCTGGAACCGGAGAAGAGATTGTTGGCCGCGGAGGGAAGCGCCACCACGACCGGGTAGGAGTAGGTGCCATCGGACGACTGCACCGGTCCGACCTGCGACACGGTCCCGGCGAACGTGCCGGTCGTTCCGTCAACCGCAACGTCGGCCACTGCGCCCACTTTGATCGATGGGACCTGAGAGCTTGTCAGCGTCGCGGTCGCCTCGAACGAATTCGTGCCGATGATGACAATGTCCTCGGTACTCGAGGCGGCACTCACCGTGTCGCCCGCATTGATACCGACCGACACGATCGTTCCGTTGATCGGGCTCGTGAGCTGAGCGTCGGCGAGGTCCTGCTGGGCACCCACCACGTTGGCCCGTGCCGTGTCGATCGCGGCCTCGTCCGAGGCGATCTGCGCTGCGCTGTCAGAAGCGGCGCCGCTGGTCGAGGCGTCCTTGTTACTGCTCGTGCTGCCGCTGCCCGTGCTGGTCGGGCCTGACACCGACGACGTACCCGAACCGCTCGAGGACGGGGAGCCCGAAGAGGAAGAGGACTCCTCCTGGGTGATGGCCTTGGCCAATGTCGCCTCGTCCGACGCCACCGTCTTCTCGTCCGTGGCGAGGGATTGCTGATCCGTGGACACCTGCTCGAGCCCCGTGGTGCAGGCGCTGTCATCCGTTGGAGACGATGACGATGACGATGACGACGAGGTCGTCGTCGTCGTCGTTATGCCACACGCCGTTTCCGCTTGGCTGAGATCCGCCGCCTCTTGTTGCTGTTCCGTCGACGACGATGCCTGATCGGCGATCAAAGTGGCCTGATCGCCGGTGATCGGGCTCGATCCCGCGGTGCCGGTCGCCGTGGACGTCTTGGGGAGCGTTGCGGCGGTGCTTGTCGTGCTCGAGGTCTCGCTGTCTTCGTCCTCGGTCAGCTTCGCATTAGCGGATTCCAGGGAGAGGTCCGCCGACGAGACTGATTCGCTCAACGAGGTCGGGTCGAGAGACGCCAGCGTCTCACCCGCGGTGACCTGCTCTCCCGCTGTCGCGGTCACGCTGGCCACCTGGCCCGCGACCTGGAAACTGGCGGAAGCGTCGTTGACGGGCTCGATCGTGCCGACCACCACCAGATTGCTGGCGACCGAGGCGCGCACGACCTTCCCCATGCGGTAGCCGCCGTTGCCTGAGCTACTCGCAGCCAGCGCCGTCGCCCCACCGGCGACGAGGAGCAGAACGACCACGGCCACCCCTATGGCCACAGGACGCCGTTTGCTCCTATGCCCGGTCGGGCCTACTTCAGTCACTTGACGAGCCACCGGCTGCGCCGCCGCCGCCGCCGGCGAAGCCGGTGGTGCACGTCTTGCCCCCGGTGGAGGTGATCCGCACGGTGGTTGCCGTCACTGCCCCCGTACTGCCGGCCGCTCCGAATGCGCTCACGCAGTCACCGACGGCCACGGCGGACGACGTGGTGGCTTGGGTCTCCGTGAATGTCGTCGACGTCCCCGTCGTGATCTTGAGCTTCTCGGTCTTGGGCTTCGTGGCCGTGGTGGACTTCTTAGACGTCTTGGAGGTGGATGCCCGGTTGAACAGGTTGCTCAGGAGAGTTCCCGACAACGTCACCGTCGCACCTTTGACCGCAGTGACCTTGCCGCTGCCAAAGGTGAAATTGGCCGCGCCTGCGAACCCTTTGCCGGCTCCGCCGGTGCCACGGCCCGGGAAGCTTCCGCCCCCTGGCGTTCCTCCGGTTCTCGCTCCGGTCCCACCGCCGCCGAAGCCGGCTCGACCTCCGAAGCCGGCGCCGCCGCCGGTGCCAGCGCCGCCGAGGCCGCTGGCGCAGGTACCGCTCGTAGACGCCTGGGAGATGGTGATGGATCGGGCCGCAATGGTGGTCTTGGATTTCTTGGCCGGCGTACCGGTCACCGTCAGGCAGTCGCCGACCGCCACGGAGCTGATGGACTCGGTCGCCGTCTCGGAGAACGTCGTGGACGAGGTCCAGGTGACCGCCGTCTGTGCCGTCGTGCTCTGCACCTCCATGGTGCTCCCACTGATGCTGGCCACACTGCCACTCGTGGCGCTCCCGCGCCCCGCCGGGGGAGTGGCGGCTCCGGCGGTCGCAGACAAGCCGAGGAGCATCGACGTGCAGGCGAAAGCCACACCTCCCGCCATCCCTATCTTTCGCATGCCGCGACGATTCAGTGGTGCGGTGGCCATTACGGTCGTTTTCTCCTTCATATTGTCCATACTGTGTGTCACCTATTCGCTTCTCAGAGCATCAATGGGGGCCAGGTGGGCGGCGCGGCTGGCGGGGTAGACACCGAAGACGACCCCGATCGCCATGGCAACGACGAGCGCGCCCCCGGCCGCCCAGGGACTGATCGTGATGGGGTCACCCACGACACCCGGTAGGAACACCGCCCCGATGATTCCGAGCGCCACGCCGAGCGCGCCCCCGGCCAGGCCGAGGACGGACGCCTCCACGAGGAATTGACGGCGGATGAGGCGAGGTGTGGCCCCGAGCGCCTTGCGCAATCCGATCTCTCGCACCCGTTCGGTGACCGAGACCAGCATGATGTTCATGACACCGATGCCGCCCACGAGGAGTGAGATCCCGGCGACGCCACCCAGCAGAATCGTCAGAGTCTTGTCAACGGAGGTCGCCGTCGACAGCACCGACTGCTCCGAGGTGATGGTGAAATCGGCGTCAGCCGCGTCGGTGATGCCGTGCTCTTCCAACAACTCGTGGTCCGCTTCCTGGTAGGCCGCGGTCAGATCGGCCGAGGAGCGGGCCTGCACGATGATCGAGCTCACCGAGTTCCGCGACGTGCCGCCGAAAATGCGCTCCGCCGCGGTCGTGATCGGCACCAGCGCCTGGTCATCTTGGTCGGTCGTGGTCGAGGAGGAAGAAGAGGAGCCAACGGACGTGAGGACGCCCACAACCGTCATCGGCACGCCGCTCACATCGACCGTCTGCCCGACCGGATCCTCCCGGCTGAACAATTCGGAGGCCGTGGTCGAGCCGAGGACGACGACCGCCTCGTGATCTGTCACGTCCTGGTTGTCGAGGAATCTTCCCTGGGCCACCGTGCGGCCGCGGACCGTCAACCATGACGGGGTGGTGCCCACGACTGTCGTCGACCAGTTGGTGGTTCCGGCGATGAGGGTCTCCGTGGCCTGGCTGGTGGCGGCGACAGCCTTGATATCCGGTGCCACCACCGGGGATGAGAGCGCGGCTGCGTTGGCGTTGGTCAGTGTCGAGGCCGTGCCGAAGCCCCCCCGGATTCCCGCGGCCGAAGTGGTGCTCCCGGGCGAGATGGTGAGCAGGTTCGTGCCCAGCGAGGTGATCTCCGAGCTGACCTGGGCCTGCGCCCCCTCACCCAGTCCGACGGTGAGGATCACCGCGGCGATCCCGATGAGGATGCCCAAGCACGGTCAGCCCGGAACGGAGCCGGTGGCTGCCAATCCCGTTGATGCCGGTGCGGAACGTCTCGAGCCAGGTCACCGCACGTTCTCGAGGTCACGTTCGTTGTCTTGCGTTACCAACCCGTCCCGGATGCCGATGACCCTTCCCGCGGCCGACGCCACTCCGACGTCGTGGGTGATCAGGACCAGGGTGCGGCCGGCCTCGTGCAGCTCGTTCATCAGGCCGAGCACATCGTCCGCCGAGACTGAGTCGAGGTTTCCGGTCGGCTCGTCCGCCAGAATCAGATCAGGTTCGGTCACCAGGGCCCGGGCCACGGCGACACGTTGTTGCTGGCCACCCGAGAGCTCGCCCGGGCGGTGCTGGACCCGACCGGCCAACCCCACCTTGGCCAGTGCGGCCATGGCCCGCTCCTTGCGCTCACCCCGGTGCACCCCGGCGTAGGCCAGGGGGAGCTCCACGTTCTGCCAGGCCGTCATGGAGGGCAGCAGGTTGAACTGCTGGAAGACGAATCCGATGCGCCGGTTGCGCACCTCGGCCAGCTGCTCCTCGCTCATGTGGCTGACGTTCTGGCCAGCGAGGTGAAAGGTGCCTGCGGTCGGCGTATCGAGGCAACCGAGGATGTGCATCAGGGTGGACTTGCCCGAACCCGAGGGTCCCACGATGGCCACGTACTCGCCGGTGTCGATCTTGAGCGACACCCCTCTCAATGCGGCGACCGAGATGCTCCCGGTGCGGTACACCTTGGTCACCCGGTCGAGATCGATGACCGCGTGGCCGTCCGACGGGGTCGGGGGTGTGGACAGGGGAGTGGGCGTGGACGTGGACGTGGCAGAGAATGCGGTCGGCTGCGCCGTCGGGGGGGTCGTCATCCTCCCGCTCCGCCGAACCCGCCGCCGCCGCCACCGAACCCGCCGCCGCCGCCGGTGAAGCCGCCGCCGGTACCGCCGCGCCCGGTGAAGCCGCCGCCGAGGCCGCCCGTCCGGGTCCCGGTGGTCCCGCTGAACTTGAACGTGGTCACCCGCTCTACCACGCTGTCACCGGACGAGAGACCGCTGGTGATCTGCGTCTCGCCGGCATCGGATTCTCCGACCGTGACCGACTTGCTGACATGGTTTCCGTTCTTGACCTCGGTCACAGTGGCCTGACCGCCGGTGGAGTAGGTGATGGCCGCCGTAGGAACCTCGACGACGTTGTTCAGCTGCTTGACGATGATGGAGATATCGGCCGTCGCGCCGGCGTACAGTCCAGCGGGATCACCCGTCACGTCGATGACCACGGGGAACGACGCCACATCCGAGCTCTCCGTCGCAATGAGGCCGATGGAGGCCACGGTGCCGAAGTCGAGCGTGGTGGCGCCTGTCGGCGTAATCGTGGCCTGGTCACCTTGCGCTATCTCACCGATCTCGGTGTCGTCGACGGTCGTGTTGACGATGAACGAGTTGGTGCTGATGACGACCACTTGCCCGGTGGAAGATGAAGAGGTGGTCGAAGTGGCGGCACTCGCGCCGAAACTGCTCGAGCCCGAACCCCCTGTGCCCGAGCCTGTCACCTGCTGCCCCACGGTGAGGCTGACCGAGGCAACAGTGCCCGCGATGGTCGAGGTGAGCGAGGCGTCAGCGAGATCTGTCTGCGCCGACGTCACCGAGGACTCCGCCGAGGTGACCGACGCTTCATCCGAGTCGATCTGCGTCGCCTCGGCATTCGCTGATTCGTCGCTCGACAACTTCGCCCGGGCGGAGTCCAGTTGCGCCTCGGCCGACTGGACGTCGGCCGAGAGCGCGGCCGTCCCCACAGTGGCCAGAACCTGGCCCACCGTCACCGTTTGACCAGCCTTGACATCGACCGCGGTCACCACACCCGACACGCCGAAATTGAGATTGGCTTGGCTCGCCGGCTGCAGCGTGCCCGAAGCGGCCACGGTCTCTTTGATGGTCCCGGTCGTCGCCTTGACGACCTGGGTGGACACCACGAGGCCAGTTGCCGGCGAACCTCCCGTCAGCCCCAGACCCAGACCGAGGGCCAAACCGGCGACTAGAACGACAGCCGCTCCAATCAACATGTACTTACGTTTGTGCGAACGCTCCTCCGCCGGGGGAGCCTCTCCCTCGTCATTCAGCGGAATCTCCTGCGTGACGTACGCCACCGGCTCGCGTCCCGCTAAATCGTCGGCCTGTGAAGCGTCGTCATCTCCCTGATGGGGCATGGCAAGAAGTACATCCGGCCGATGTCATAGCCAGCCGCAAATTGGCTGTGGGCCCGCTTGGAGTTTCCGAGTTTTCTATGAGGAAGGCCAGCTCAATCGGGTCTCGGGCACGTGCGAAGCCCTGACAACCTCGCACGACACCAACATTCCCAGGGGGGACACAGCCGGCGCCGCTCCAACTCCGAACTAGAAGCTCCATGCTGGGAATTGCTCCGCCCGCAGGGGACGCCGTGATTCCGCCATCACGACCCCATTCCCCCTGCAGGCATTGGGCACTTGCGCCGTCCTCCCCTTGACGGCGCCCGGCCCCCCAGTCGGCGCGGTGCACAGACACCGTGCCGGCCGGGGGCGCTGCTGGGTCATCACGACGATGACCGCACCCGACTCGAGGACGTGCTCGAAACGGCATTCTTATCCTGCCGATTTTCGAACAATGCGGTAACTCTCCGCCCAATTCCCAAATCCTCCTCGCAGGAGTCGCAGTTCGGCCGCTGACGCCAAGAAGAACCAGGTGGAATCGGCAAACCACTCTTGTGCTCTTCAAGCTCCACTCCCCCCGCCCGCCGATAATAATCATTATGTTAAGTAAGACAGGAATTTTCAGGGGCGCCTCATCAAGGGGTGGATGCGCCCCTCTCCCTCTTGTGGGCGTCATGAGCCGCAGCGGCAAAGCAGCCCCGCCACGAGCGCTGGGAAGCCTCAAGGACCCGCCGAGCGCCTGCGACCGCACGAGGCGCGAGACGTTCCGGGACTTGTTTTCGGAAAACGATACCGGCCGGGTGGTTTTTCCTCCAAGACGTCTCAGTTCTCTCGGTTCAGCTGATTCCCAGCAAAACATCGCTCTGCGCCACGTTGCCCCCACCGGCCCCGCAAGGCCCGTCGGGAGCTGCGCACTCCCCTACGATCCTCGCCATGGACCTGCCCGGAAAAGTGGCGTTGATCACCGGCGGGAGCAACGGCATCGGTGAAGGTGTGGCGCGTCACTTGGCCGCACAGGGCGTCCGGGTGGTCCTCGCCGATATCGATGATGGCCGCGGCGCGAGAGTGGCCAAGGAGATCGGGGGCCGTTTTATCCATACCGACGTGACCGAGGCCGCCGATAGTGCGGCTGCGGTGGCCTTCGCCGTCGAAGAGTTCGGCGGGTTGCATCTCGCCCACCTCAATGCTGGTGTCACCACGTCGTGCGGCATGGGCGACGATTTCGACCCTGAGGCCTACCGGCGGGCCATGCGCATCAACCTCGATGGCGTCGTGTACGGGATGGCGGCAGCACGTCCGGCCATCATCGCTTCGGGAGGCGGAACCATCGTGGCCACAGCCAGCATGGCCGGACTGGTTGCCGTTCCCCTCGATCCGATTTACGCCGCCAACAAGCATGCGCTGGTCGGTCTCGTGCGCTCCATTGGCGAGGCCTACGCAGCCGAGGGCGTTCGGGTGCACGCGCTCTGCCCGTCCTTTGCCTACACGAACGTCATCAAGGGCTCAGAACAGATGTTGCTCGACATGGGGTTTCCCATCCTCGATGTCAGCGACGTTGTGGCGGCGTTCCAACGCATACTCAATTCCGATACGTCCGGTGAGTGCTGGTACGTCATCGTCGGACGAGAGAGCGAACCCTTCCGTTTTCGCAATGCGCCTGGCCCCCGTATCGCGGAGCAGAGCTGAGCACGCATCACCTTGACGACGCCTTCGTGAAGCGGCTGCGTACCAATCCGAACTGCATCCCGATTGGGATCATCGGTCTGATGATTCTGGCGGTGAACTTGCCGACGCTCGTCGACCTTGTCACCCGGGACCCGATGCAGCTTTTCTCGGCAATCCCCAGCGGGGCGCCTCACCAGGCCTTGCCGGGGATCTCCATCATTGACCCCAACGCGGGCTACATCACGCAGGCCCTGGGCCATCTGGTTGCCATGGACTGGTTGCACGGGCATGTCCCTTGGTGGAATCCCTACGAAGGTCTCGGCGCCCCGTTGGCCGGGGGGATGCAGTCCGGCGCCTTCTTCCCGCCCGTCCTGCTCCTGCAGAATGCCTTTGGGTTCGTCGTGTTCCACGTCGTGCTCGAAGGGGTGGCTGGCTATGCCACGTACTTCCTCCTCCGGCGCTTGGGTCTGGGTCGGGCGGCTTCCACGGCCGGAGGAGTGGCCTTCGCGCTCTGCGGCACGTTCGCCTGGTTCGAGCACGCCACCGCCAATCCCGTGGCCTTTCTCCCCCTCGCTGTTCTCGGTGTTGAGCGGGCCCGAGAGGCTTCGATGGGCTCCCGGCGCTACGGCTGGCGCCTGCTGGCGGTGGCTCTCGCTCTTTCCGTCGTCGCCGGTTTTCCCGAGGTGGCATACCTCGACGGCCTTCTGGTGTTGGTTTGGGCCGCGGTGCGGCTGTTCTCCGTGCAGGAACGGTGGCGCGCCATGCTGGCAAAGCTGGCCTTGGGAGGACTCGCCGGCGTCCTCCTGAGCGCCCCCGCCCTGGTGGCTTTCGTCGACTATCTCCCCCACGCCAATGTGGGGGACCACGCGGGAGCGGTGGGCAATGTCTTCCTGCCGATTCAGAGTTTGGCCCAGACCATCCTGCCGTACGGGTTTGGGCCTATCTCTGGATTCAAGACCGGGGCAAGCGCACCGCTGCTGACGGTCATGTGGTCGAACACCGGCGGTTATCTCGATGCCAGCCTCGCTTTGTGCGCCTTCTTGGGACTTCTGGGCGCTCGCCGGCGCTCGCTGCGGATTGCCCTTGGCCTTTGGGTTCTGATCGCCATGAGCAAAACCTTCGGTGTCAGCTTTGTCAGCCATCTGTTGAACCATCTTCCAGGTTTTCAGTCGATTGCCTTCTACAGGTACTCCCAGACTTCTTGGGAGTTCGCGGTCATCGTGTTGGCCGCTTTCGGAATCGACGATCTTGCCCGTAAGCGCGTCCATCCCGCTGTGGTCATCGGCGCTGGAGTGGTCGGCCTCGGCGTCATCGCGTCCACCGCATCGGAGGCGTGGCCGGTCATGTCGTCGGTAAGTCATTACGCCCGCGCACATGCCTTCACCATGGCCAATGGCGCCCTCGCCGCGTTGGCCGTGACCACAGTGGTGGCCGGCGGCGTGCTCGCATCGACCCGACGCCCCGGCCGCAGAAGTCGCATCGGGCAGCTTCTGGTGGTGGGCGCCGTCATGATCGAAGCCGCCCTGTTGTTCGCGGCACCCCTGCTCTCCGCTCCCCGCCCGGCAAAGGTCGATACCGCTCTCGTCCAATATCTCCAACGGCACCTTGGCCTGGCCCGCTTCGCCACACTGGGCCCGATCCAACCCAACTTCGGCTCCTATTTCGGCCTGGCCGAAATTAACGTGAACGACCTCCCAGAACCCAGGGCCTTCACCACCTACGTGGAGAAATCCCTCGACGCCAACTCTGTGCCCCTGCTGTTCACCGGGACGACGAAGACGGATCCTGACGGTCCCGCGCCAGCCCAAGCGTTGGCAAACAACCTGGCGGCCTACGAAGCCGCCGGGGTCAAATTCGTGGTGGCGTTTGCGTCTGGGCTCGATGTCTTCGGATCGCCATGGCCGCCGGCAGGACTCACTCCGGCCCCCCGCCGCGTCTATGTCGATGCATCGGCTGCCGTCTGGCAGCTTCCCTCCCCGTCCGCATTCTTCACCACAAGCGGCGCGCACTGTCATGTCCAGGCGGAGGGTACGGCAGACGTCGAGGTGAGTTGCAATGGACCCGCCGTGCTACGCCGGCTCGAACTCCCTATGCCTGGTTGGTCGGCGCAGGTCGGGTCGTCCCGTGTCGCTGTCCGTTCGGATGGCCCGTTTCAATCAGTCCACGTCAGAGCGGGAACCACCCGGGTCCGGTTCTCCTTCACTCCGCCTTACGGAGATGCCTCGCTATGGGCTGCCCTCGTGGGTGCCCTCCTTCTCCTCGCCTCCTTCTTCTTCCCCCGGCGAAGTGGGCGAGGTGATCGAACGAGTTCCACTCCCCGGGAGCGGAGTGAGCCCGCTAATATTGGCCGAACAGTCCGGTGATGGGTCCCGCCGGGGAGCACACGCTCCAGAACCGCCGCCAAGGCTGATGGCTCCTGACCAGAGAGCACCGCGAGCAAATGTCACGGTGCGCACCAGGCGCAGGAGGACCATGACAGAGCAGCGACGATCCACTTACAGATCCCAGCGGTACCGCGGCTCGGCTTATCTCTCGTCGCAGTCCTCGCATTGCGTTTGGCGGCGCACTTGGCACGTTGGCCCGGTTCTTTCTCGACACCACGTTCGTCGAAGGGCCCGGCCATTTCCCCACGGTGACGTTGCTCATCAACCTCAGCGGGTCACTGGCCATCGGCATTTTTGTCCCGTTGGTCGAGAAATGGACGCCCCGCCAGCCGCTGCTCCGGCCCTTCCTCGTCGTCGGCGTCCTTGGCGGCTGGACGACGTACTCCGCCCTCGCCGTGAGTGCGATCACCCTGTTGCAGAAGCGGGCATGTCGCGTCGAGCGTTCTCTACCTCGCGGCGACGCTCGCGGGTGGAACAGGGCTCGTCGTGCTCGGCGACGGCGCTCGAGCCGGCGGTTGACGACCACATGACCGCGCTCCTCGACACCGTGGCCGTCGTCTCGACCGTCAACCACTCCCCCACGCTCGGGCTTGCTCTCCTGGTGGCGGCAGCCGGCGCGCGTGGGCGCGGTGCTGCGTGCGCTGATCATCCATCACGCCGCCCGCCGTCGTACCGACCCGCTTACCCGTGGGCACGCTGCTCGTCAATGCCTCGGGGTCATTACTCCTGGGCTTCCTCACGGGGCTCTCGATGTATCACGGGTTCGGACCCCACGACCTCGACGTCGCCGGCGTCGGATTATGCGGCGGCTACACCACGTGGTCCACCGCCAGCTGGGAATCCGTCCACCTCTCCCGAGACGGCCACCGATCCGAGGCCTGGCTCTATACCTTCGGTGGTCTCGCCCTCTGCCTCGGTGCCGCCGCAGCCGGGATCGGGCTCGCCGCAATTCTCTGACATCCATCAGTGCGTCTGCACTGCTCGTCTATCGCGCCAGGAAGACGAATGTGATGGCAACGATGACCACAGCCACGATGGCCACGCGTCGCAAGGTGCGCCCTGTGGTTCGGCTCTCGCGTGCGTCGGGCGCTCGTCCGGACGCCTTCGTCATGGTCATCGGGCCAAGGTTCAATTGCGCGAAGTTCAGCGAGCGGATTCGGGCAGTGGCTGTCGCCGCCACCCACCCGACCGCTGTCGCCGCCAGGGGAAGGGACAGCAGGTAGGTCATGGCCACGTTGGAGAACGCCTCGCTCACGCCCCCGGCGACCGACGCGCCGGGATCACGTGGCCCACCGTCGATCGCCACGACAGCGATGGTCGAGATGAAGAACATGACGAGACCGGCACTGACGCCAGCCAGTCGGGCGGCGCGCCGCCCCACAGAAGCGCTCCCGCTGTACCAGGCACCACCCACCCCCAGGGCCACCGGCACTCCGATGTACAACGTCGGATTGGACCACGCACCCACTGAATAGATGGGGCTGATGATGCCTTGCCACGTAAATCCAGAAACCAGCAACCACGCTGCAGCGATGAAGGGGCCGCCCACCAGCCCCAGACGAGCGACACGGTTCCGGCGCATCTGCACGCTCACGGCGACGATGGAACCAACCACAAGGGCGACCAGTATTGCCAGCACTACCCAGTTCCAAGGGTCATTGGCCAGCCCGAAGTGGACGAACCCAAAGCCGAACACGACCGCGCTGCCCAACCCGACGGCCATCAATGCTGTCATCGGACCGACAGGACCCCACGGTGGCAGCAACACGACGCCGGCCACGCATCCAAGGGCGAAACGCCACCGCTCGGAACGCCCTTCGATCCGGTCCAACTCGCCCAGCATCGCCTGGCCCCAATCGACCCGGTCAGCCGGGAGAAGTCCGTCCGCCCACCGCAACAGCCGGACCGGCAGCGTCGCGTCGCTCCGTCATTCTGTCCTGAGGCGGGTGCTCGCGACCCCACATCACCGCTCCCGCGATACCCAGGAGCAAGGTGGCAAGGACCGTCTGCACTATGCCCCCTCAAGCCCAAGCGTCGGTGCAGCACCGACCGCTCGATCGGCGCGTCAAGCGCCGCCACGTAGTCCCGCCCGGTCGGAGTGAGTCGATACAGGTGCCGGGGCGGCCGGCCGGGTGGACCTGGTTCCCAGGACGTTTCGAGCAGCGCACGGTCGGCGAGCCGGATCAGGATCGGATAGAGCGAACCCGATTTCAGGTGGATTTCCGTCGTCAGGTCATAGCCATAGCGCCACCGCATGCGGATCGGCGGCCAGTGCCTGGAGAACTCTGATCACCTGCGGAGACGGACTCCGGGAACGGGTCACAGCCATAACTCTACCTATATAGTGATAAATGTCAAGTGGTGGAGTCGCTCATCAGGCCACCGACTCCACATCTCCGCCTTCAATCCATTCCGAAAAGCTCGGTCCCACGATGCGAACGTCGGGCATCGGCAACTGCGCTCCAGATCGCATGGCCCTTCCGGCCCGTCCCGGGGCGCTCAATGGAAGCACGAACACCCGCTCACCCCGATGACGGATGACCGCACGGGCCAAGGAGACCGAATTCCTCGTCCTTGGGACCCGCCAATTCGATCCGCGCACGGCGCGCCGGAGGCCCCGCCACGGCTGTCTCGAGCAGGACCTGACCAACGGAGCGCGCCGCCACTGGTTTGATTCGCATCCTCGGAACGACCGCGAATCGACCGCGACGGGTCCAACTCAGGACCTGCGCTGGGAACTCGTGGAACTGGGTGGCCCGGATAATGGTCGTCGGGATCGGTCCAGCCAGCGCCGCCCTCTCATGCGCCAACTTGGCCTCGTAGTAGCCGTAACCCGGCACCCGTTCGAGTCCCACAATGGAGAGGACCACGAGGTGCGAAACACCCTCCCCCGCACCAGCGCTGTGCAGATTGTGCGTCACCTCGGTGAAGAACGCGGTCGCCCTGTCCCCGTTGATCGTTCCCGCATTGGTGGTGTCGACAATGACCTCAACGTCGCGCACCGCTGCGGCGAGACCATCGCCCGTGCGGGCATCAACCCCGGTGCGCCGGCTGAGAGTCACGACGTCGTGTCCGGCGGCCATCGCCGCCTGCACCACGTACGTGCCCACTACCCCAGTTCCGCCAGCCACTGCGAGACGCATGTTCCCTCCTTATGCAGATGTGCGGCTCAGCGGCGTGTTGGCCATCCGGTCGAGCGCGACCAGGGTCAGCACTTCGTCAAGCATCAAGAAAAGTGCGTCTTAGGTTGAGGTACGAGCGCCCCGTCCACGAAGAGGTCGACCTTCTCGTTGTAAAAGGCGATTAATCCGGCGATCGGCAGCAACTGGCCCGGTCGGGAAGTCGTAGGCCCAGGCCAGATCTGCCAACACTTCCACGCCCAGCATGACCGACCAGTACCCTGTCGTCGTTCCCTTGTAGGGACAAGAGGTCACGGTGTCCGACGGGACAAGGTGTGAGAAATCCACTTCGGTCCGGTTCAGGTAGTAGCGGGTGGGCAAGCCTGTCTCGAAGACCATCACCGGAGATGACGACTCGGCCAGGACGACGCCACTGTGCTCCACGCGCACGGAGCGAGTCGAGCGCTGTGCGTCCACGCGGACGTAGGGGCTGCGAGGGTGCACGAAGATCTCCTCGTCCTCCTCGAACCAGCTGTCGAGCGCCGACCATTCGAAACGGGCTGTCTCGCGCAGCCTTCGGTGAGGCGCGACTCGCCGTAGACCCGCACCGCGCTTGGCCGGACGGTGTCGCCGGCAGCCAAACCAAAGAGTTGCAGCGACCCACGATGATCCTGCTGGGGATGCTGCTCGTCGACCAGAAGGTCGTGCCGTACGTCGGCCCAAGGGATGTAGTACTGCGGGTAGAAGGGCCACTCCCACACGTAGCGCGCCGCCAAGGTGTCGATGACGACCTCGCCCCCGAGTGTGGCCCGGACCCGGCGCGGACACGGTTCGACATGATCGACGGGGACGATCGCCTTCGGGTAGTCGCCGGCCTCAGCCGGGCGCGGCTGCGGCCGCGGGCGCTCAGTGGCGGGCATCGAAAGTCGGGACCAGTGTGCGGGCGGCCCGGGCTTCGTCGACCCGGCGCACCGGTGTCGTACGCGGCGCCTCGTTCAGTGGCACCCCGGCCGCCGCTTCGTCAGCGATCGTTTCGAGCGCGTCGGCCAGGGCCTCGAGTGTCTGCAGGCTCTCCGTCTCGGTGGGCTCGATCATGAGGGCCTCATCCACGATGAGCGGGAAGTAGATCGTCGGCGAGTGGAAGCCGAACTCGAGCAGGCGCTTTCCCACATCGAGTGCCTTGGTCCCGTACCTCTTCCGCAAGGTGGCGGCCGACAGCACGACCTCGTGCATGCAGGGGCGATCGAAGGGTACGTCGTAGACGCTCGAGAGCCGTCGCCGGATCCAGTTGGCATTGAGCACAGCCCGCTCGGCCACCCGCCGCAATCCATCCCCTCCGTGCACGTCGATGTAGGCCAGAGCCCGCGCCAGCACCAGGGCGTTGCCATGCCAGCTGTGCACGCGGCCGATCGACTGGGCCGGCGTCATGTACCCGAACGCGTCCCCCGATTCATCCGTTTCATCCGTCCGCAGGCGCACCGGTCGCGGTCCGGGCAGGAAGTCGACCAAACGCGGCGAAACGGCGACCGGGCCGGCCCCGGGCCCTCCCCCACCGTGCGGTGTGGCGAAGGTCTTGTGCAGGTTCATGTGCACGATGTCGAACCCCATGTCCCCGGGCCGCACGACGCCGAGGATGGCGTTGAGGTTGGCGCCGTCGTAGTAGAGCAGCCCTCCCACCTCGTGGATGGCCGCCGCGATGGCCTCGATGTCCTCTTCGAACAGCCCCAACGTGTTCGGGTTGGTGAGCATGATCCCGGCCACGTCGGTATCGAGCACCGAGCGCAACGCAGCCAGGTCGACACAGCCCCGCGCATCGCTCGGCACGGTCACCGTCTCGTAGCCACCCAGCGTGACCGAGGCCGGGTTCGTGCCGTGGGCCGAGTCCGGGAATGATCACCCGATGGCGGGACTCGCCTCGCGCCTCGTGGTATGCCCGCATCAACAACAGCCCCGTCAGCTCTCCCGCCGCGCCGGCCGCCGGCTGCAAGGTGGCCGCGGCCATGCCGGTCACCTCGCACAGCGCCTCTTCGAGCTCGACGAATATCTGCAACCACCCCTGGCTCAACGAAGCCGGCGCACCTGGGTGCACACCGGCCAGTCCCGGCAGACCGGCCACGGTGTCGCACAGCTTGGGGTTGTACTTCATGGTGCACGAGCCCAATGGGTACGCGCCGAGATCGACCGAGAACTGCCGATGGCTCAGGCGGGTGAAGTGACCGACCAGGTCCCGCTCGGAGACCTCGGCCAGCGGCACCGGCTCGGTGCGCCGGTGCCCGGCCGGAACCAAATCCTCGACGTCCCATTCGGGCATGCCGGTGGTCCGCAACTGCCAACTGCTCCGACCGGGTTGGGACAGTTCGAAAAGTGTCGGCTCGGCTTCATGCCCCATGATCGGCGCGCTCGTGCGCCCGCCCACCGGCCGCGGCACCGATCACCGCTTCATCGCACCACCTTGTCCAACGTCCGCACGAGTCCCTCCACTTCGGCCCGCGTTCGCCGCTCGGTCACGGCGATGAGCAACCCGTGCACCGCATCGTCTCCGTCGACCGATCCGTCGCCTTCGTCGCCCACGAGGTCAGCCAGGGCCAACCCGCCGAGGTACCCCTCGTCGGCCAACCGCTCGATGGCGACACGGCCCGGAATGGGCGAGGCGGACGGCGAACTCGCGCAATGTGGGCGTGGTCGCCGGTGAGCGGCTCCACCCCGCTCAGGGCCAGCATCGACTCGCGACAGAACCGAGTACCCCGGGCGCAGCGCAGGGCCACCTCGCGCAGTCCCGTCGTCCCCAGCCAACCCAGCTGCACCGCGGCGTAGACCGCCATCAGAGTCTGGTTCGTACAGACGTTCGACGTGGCCTTCTCGCGCCGGATGTCCTGCTCGCGTGCCCGCAAGGTCGTGACGTAGGCCCGGGTCCCCTCGATGTCGACCGTCTCGCCCACCAGACGTCCCGGCAGACGCCGCACGTGCTGACGCGGCAACGGCGAAGAGCCCGAGGTAGGGTCCACCGAAGCTCAGTGCGGTCCCGAGAGGCTGGCCCTCGCCGACGACGACGTCGGCCCCGCTCTCCCCCGGCGAGCGCAGGATGGCGGCCGACACCGGATCGGCCACCACGACCAGCAAGGCGCCCGTCTCATCGCAGAGCCGGCGGGCCGCCGCGAGGTCCTCGAGACAACCCAGGTAGTTCGGGTAGCCGACGACCAGCACGCCCGGTGTCGTTGCCGCAGAATCTTGCGACCCGGACGGGCCCGGCCACTTCGTCAGCCCCTGAGCCAGGGGCACGTCGACCAGCACGTGGCCGGTACCGGCGGCGAATGTTCTGAGCACGGCCCGCCAATGGGGCGGGACGCCCGTCGACAGCCATACCGTCTGACGTCCCGAGGCGGCCACGCCCAGGTTCACCGCCTCGACCAGAGCGTTCGCCCCGTCGTAAAGCGAGGCGTTGGCCACGGGCAGTCCGGCCAGCCGCGCCACCATGGTCTGGAATTCGAACACCGCCTGGAGGATGCCCTGCGCCACCTCGGGCTGATACGGAGTGTAGGAGGTGACGAACTCCGAGCGTCCGGCCAGGGCCCGCACAACCGGCGGCACCTCGTGGTCGTAGGCACCCCCTCCGGCGAAGCACACCAGGCGATCGGACCGGGCCCGGTTGGCCTCGCCCAGCGCCTCCATGCGCACCAGCACGTCGGGCTCGGGGGATCCGTCGGCCAGCTCGAGCCCACGACCCAGGCGCAGTGCCGCCGGTACGGCGGCAAAGAGCTCGTCGAGCGAGGACAGGCCGAGAAAGCCCAACATCTGGACCAACTCGTCCTCGGTATGCGGCAGATAGTCGGGCATTACTCCTCCACTCTCGGAGGCCACAGGGGCGGACGCACAATGGTGGCCGGCAAGCGACCGCCCGCGCTGCACCACGGTCACCGCGTCGCCGTCGAGCAGCTGGGCATCCGCGTCGATGAGGGCCAGTCCAATCCCCCGCTCTCGCATGGGCGAGAAGTTGCCACTCGTCAGGAAGCCGACACTGCTTACCGGTCGGCGAGGACCTCGGCCCCGTCACGCAGGGGCTGGCGCCCTTCGCCCACCACGCCCGCGCAACCGTCGGCGCGGGCCCTCGGCCTTCTCCTCCTCCAGCGCGGCGCGGCCGATGAAGTCGCCCTTGGCCCAACCGACCACCCAGCCCAGTTCGGCCTGCAGGGGCGTGATGCCCGGGCCCGAGCTCGTGCCCGTGGAGTGGGCAGACCCGCCTCGAGGCGCAGGGTGTCGCGGGCACCCAGCCCGGCCGGCAGTGACGCCGGTGTCCAAAACGGCCGCCCAGAACTCCTCTGCCTGCGCCGCCGGCACGGCGCACTCGACGCCGTCCTCGCCGGTGTAGCCCGGTGCCCGACACCACGCAGGGGATTCCCTCCCATTCGAAGCGGGCAACGCCGAAGCGCGGCACGGCCGCCGCGTCGGGCGAGACGTCCGCCAGGAGGGCTCGGGCCTGCGGGGCCCTGCACGGCGATGATGGCCCGTTCGCTCGTCACGTCCTCGCCCCCGATGGCCGCCACCACCCGGCTCGTGTTCGAGGCGTTGGGCATGACGTCGAACAGTTCGTCCTCGATCCACAACACGATGATGTCGTCGGCCACCGAGCCGGTCTGATCGAGCAGATGCGTGTACTGCGCCCGACCCGGGGCGATCCGCCGCAGGTCGTTGCTCAAGGAGTGCTGGAGGTGATCGAACGCGCGTCGGCCCTTCGACCCGCACGGCGCCGAGATGACTGACGTCGAACGCCACCGCCCCCTCACGGCAGGCCCGGTGCTCGGCCATGGTTCCTGAGGGATAGGCCAGCGGCATCTCCCATCCGCCGAATGGCACCATCTTGGCCCCGAGGGCGATGTGCGCCGCGTGCAGCGGTGAGTGACGATACGAGTGCTGCGCTCTCGCTGTCGTCGGCTACCACCGCGCCAGATTAGGCGGCGGAGGGCACGTTCACGTCAAGCCCGTGCGCTTCGAGGAGGGCCAGGAAATCGCGCTGGTACACGACCAGCACCGGGATCTCGGGGTAGAGCTCCCGCATCCGGCGGACCTTGCCGTTCTTGCGTGTGACCAGCCGCTGCTCGGCCGTGGTCAATTCGATGAACAGCGCCCCGCTCGGGCAGCCAGAAGTCGGGGCGGAAGCCCGACACCGGCGATCCCAGCCTCGTCCCAGCGCAGGGGGAACTCGACCGGCTCGTACTCCCACCGCTCGTCGTAGAGGTCGAGCAGGGCGGCGAAGAGCCGTCTCGGAGGGATGGGCGAACCGAACCTGCCCGGCGGGCGCGCCCGACGGATGGGGAGGGCGCCGACGGCGTGCTGGGACGGTCTCGCTCACTCGCCGGCGGCCCGCGCCACCGGGGACACGGGAGCGACAGCCGGTCGCCCCGGGCGTTCCGCCGGGCCGCGACTGGGCCGCGATGTCCAGGCGCACGATGTCGGCTTCGAGCTCGTCGACCACGCCGGCCAGCGGAACGATGTTGAAGACGCCCTGGCCGCCGGCCAGCAGGTCGACGACCTCGCCGTTGGAGCGGGCCAGCACCGAGCTGGTCCCGGTCAGGACAAGATTGGACGATGCCACATCGGCCCCGAGGTCCTGGCGCAGACACTCGACGGCACGCCGGGCCGATCTGGAGGGAGACCCCGGCGTCGAGCAGCTGCTTGATCACCTTGAGCTCGAGCACGTCGGAGTAGGAGTAGACCCGCCGGGTCCCGCTCCCCCGCGCCGCGGCCACCGACGGCTGGAGCAGCCCGGTTCGGGCCCAGTAGTCCAGCTGACGGTAGGAGATGCCCACCAGACCGCACACCTGCGGACCGTGAAACCCTCCAACCTGGGTTGTCGGCACGTCAGCCATCGCACCTCCTGTGCTCCCGCCTCGGTGCTCCATGGTAGCTCAGCGGGGACGACAAGAAGGTAGTTACGCAGGCGTGGTTCGGAGAGATTCCGGCGCAGCGGTCGGCACCCCAGGCACCTCGGGCTCTTCGAGCACCTTGGGCTCTTCGGGCCACACCACCACGGGTCCATGCACCGTCAGGCCGACGCGTGCTCCCGGGGCCAGCGGGTTGCCCCCGGTGATCCGCACCACCAGCTCAGGCAGGCCTTCGTGGTCGGGCGGCACCCGGACGACGGCATCGTGGCCGAAGTACTCGTAACTGCGGACCACGCTCGAGGTGGATGCCGCATCGCCCCGTGTCGGCGACCGTGTCGCTCGTCAGGAGGATCTGCTCGGGACGGACCATCACCTGCACCGTCGGTGCTGACCCGCCGCCCGTTCCGGTGCCGGCCCGCCGTCCACCCACCGGGCTGCCACCTCCAGCTCGCCCAGCGCCGTCAGCACCGTTTCGCCCCTCAGCGTGCCCTCGACGAGGTTGGCCTCGCCGAGGAACTGGGCCAGCTCGGCGTCCCGGGGCGGCTCGTACAAGCGTGGAAGGCGTGTTGATCTGGGCGATCACCCCGCCACGCAAGATGGCCACCTGGTCGGCCATCGAGAGGGCCTCGTCCTGGTCATGCGTGACCAGGATGGAGGTCGCACCCGAAAGGCGCAGCACGTCGTGGACATCGGCGCGAACCGAGGCCCGCAGCGAGGCGTCGAGGGAGGAGAACGGCTCGTCGAGGAGGACGATCTCGGGCTGCGAGGCCAGGGCACGAGCCAGGGCGACGCGTTGCTGCTGCCCGCCGGAGAGCTGATGGGGATAGCGGCGGGCCAGACCGGCCAGACCGACCAGTTCGAGCAGTTCGTCCACCCGGCCGCCGTGGCGGTCCTGGCGGGCCAGCCCGAAGGCCACGTTGCGCCCGACGCTGAGATGCGGGAAGAGCGCACCCTCCTGGGGCACGTACCCGATCCGCCGCCTCTCGCAGGGGACGAACCGCTGGCCCGAGTCATCGACCAGTTCGACCGCCCAGGCGGACCTCACCGGCATCGGGTCGCTCGAAACCGGCGATGATCCGCAGCAGCGTGGTCTTGCCGCTGCCCGAGGGCCCCAGAATGGCGGTGAACGACCCTTCGGGCACCTCGAGGTCGACGCCGGACAGGACCGACAGGCCCCCGAACGCCTTGGCCACCCCGGAGATCGACAGACCCTTCACAGGCTCACCATTGTGCCCGGCTCCAGGCCTGCGACCGTACCGGTCCCCGCGCCGTTGCCGCCTGAACGATCGAGCTGCGGGCCGGCAAGCGGTCGAACCAGCGGCCCAGCACGTAGCTGGGAACGGCGGCGATCAGCATGATCACCCCGGCGTAGGGAGCCGCCTGGCTGTAAGCGAAATCGGACTGGTAGGACCAGAACTGGGTGGCCAGGGTCTCGACATTCGTCGGGTGCAGGACCAGAGTCGCCGTCAGCTCGGTGGCCGACTCGAGGAAGACCAGGCAGAACGCGGCCGCCAGACCCGGACCGATCAGCGGGAGGGTGACGCGCCAGAAGACCTTGGCACGGGGTACGCCCAGAGAATGCCCGACCTCTTCGAGTCCGACCGGCGATCGGGCCACTGCGGCCCGCACCGACACCACCGCCAGGGGGAAGAACATCACGGCGTAGGCCAGGATCAGGAGCAGCGGCGTCTGGTACACGAATCCCGCCAGGTAGTGCTCGGTGAAGTAGGTGAAGGCCAGGGCGATGACCAGTCCCGGCACCCCCAGGATCAACATGTTCGAGCGCTCGAGGATGCGCACCTCCCGCCGCGGGTACCGGACCGAAAGCAGACGCGATCGGGAGGGCGGCAACCGTGGCCACCGAGCCGGCGCACGGCCGAGTAGAGGAACGTGTTCCCCGCCGCACCGAGCAACGAAGCCGGCGGCAAGGTCGAGTTACCGCCGCGCCACCATGAGGTAGATGACCGATCCCACGGGCACGCCCAGAGCCAGTCCCACGAGCAGGCCGACGCCGCCCGCTACGGCCCATCGGGCGCGGCCGAGTGCCTGGGGCCGCAGCTGGCGAGCCACCCCGGCTCCGAGACGGGCACCGCGGCCCCCGCCCCGCAGGGCGCTCTCACCCGCCGAGCAGCACCACGCCGAGCACCACCAGAATCAGCGAGAGGGCGCAGGCAGCCGGGAGCGCTGAAGCCTACCGTGAACTCGGTGTAGATCTCGGTGGTGAGCGTACGGAAACCGAGGATCTCGAAGGCCCCGAACTCGGCCAGCACCACGAGGCCCACCAGAACGGCTCCACCGAGAATGGCCAGTCGGGCCTGGCCGACCGTCACCCGCCAGAACGTCTGTCATGCGGCCGAGACCGAGGCTCCGCGCCACCTCCTCCTGCGCCGGATCGGCGTTGCGCAGGCTGGCGGCGACCGGAAGGTAGACCAGCGGGTAGACGGCCACGGACATGACGAGTACGGCGGCCCAGAATCCGCCGAAGGACGGGAAGATGGCCCGCCAACCGAAGCTGACCACGAAGTCCGGTATGCCGAGGGGAATCACGACCAGCACGGCCCAGATCCTCCGGCCCGGGAGACTGGGTGCGCTCGACGAACCAGGCCGCGACAGTGCCGACCACCGCGCAGAGCACCATCACGACGACGGAGAGGCTGACGGTGTTCCACAGCAGCTGGGCCGTGAGGCTCCGGAACAGCAACGGGTCCAGCGTGTGCCAGCCCACCTGGACGGCCTGCACGACAAGGAAGATGAGCGGCAGGATCACCGCGATCGAGGCCAACGCGGCCCCAACCAGGAGCAAGGGACGTCGAGGCGCCCGACCAGGCCGCGTGGAACGGCGCGGTCGCATCGGTGGCACAGGTCCAGGCGCACCAGGCGGTGTGCCCATCACGGGATGGTCGACGACCGAGGTCACAGAACGGTCATACCATCTGGACGGTCACAACGGCGGCACGGTCACAACGGCGGCACGGTCACAACAGCTGCGCCTCCTGCAGCAGCTTGATCGCCTCGGCGCCGGTCCCCAGTTGGGCGATCGTGATGGAGTTCGGTTGGAGCTGCGCGAACGGGGTCTCACCGGTCCGGGTCACGCCCGATGCGATCGGGTACTCCCAGCTCTGGCTGTGGGCGATGATCTCTTGCCCCTGCTTCGAGGTGAGGAAGGCTAGGAACTTCTGATCGGCCGCCTGGTGCTTGGACGACTTGAGGATGCCCGCTCCGGAGACGTCGATGCACATAGCCCACGTCGTGGGGCGCGAAGTAGGCGATCTTGCTGTGCATGTTGGACGCCCCCACCTCCGATCGCTCTCGGTACCAGTAGTACTGGTTCACGATGCCCAATGCGACCTGACCCCGATTGACCTCGTTGGTGATGGTCTCGTTGTCCGGGTAGATGTGACTGCCGGCGTTGGCCTTGAGGGCATTGAGCCACGTCAGCGCCGCGGCGTTGCCATGGGTGCGCGCCACCGAGGTGACGATGGGCTGGAAGTCGGTCTCCGCTCCGGCGAGGGCGATCTTTCCCTTCCATCGCGGGTCTGCCAGCTCCATGGCCGACGTCGGAAGTTGGCTCGCCTTGAGCAGTGACGTGTTGTAGACCATCACGCTGACCCGAGCCGAAACGCCGACCCACTTCCCATCCGGGGCGTCGAACTTGGCCGGGGTTTTCGCCAGCGTCGACTTGTCAACCGACGAGAGCAGCCCCTTCGATGCCAGCTCCTCCAACGGCGGCGAATTCTCGGTGAAGAACACGTCAGCCGGTGAGTTTTTCCCTTCCGTCTGGATCTGGTCGACGAATGTGTCCTCGTCGTCGAAGCGGGTGTTGACCGTGATGCCCGTCTTCTTCTCGAAGGCGGCCACCAGCAACTGCGTCGTTTGAACATGCTGGCCGCTGTAAAGGGTGATGCTGTTCGATGAGGCTCCGGCGCGAGCACCGCCGCTATCAATGATCAGTAGGGCCGACGCCAGAGCACAAGCCAGGGCGAGAATCACGACGGGAGAACGCCTTGCCACTCGAGGCCGCCTCACGATGCAACCTCCGGGCACTCAACGCCTGGCCGGATCGCAGGAGGCGCACACCTCGCCTGCGCCGCTCCGACCGGAATCGCCTGCTGCAACATTCTTCGAATCCCCTCCTACCCCAGAATATTAGGGACACCTAGAATATTAGGGACACCTAGAATATTAGGTAAACCTAACCTAGCGACCGGAGATTGGAGCGTCAAGGCGGCCAACTGCCGGGAGCCCCCGTGGCGAACCCCCGATTGGGTGCCTTCAGTTACTCAATGGGGCTCGTCAGTCCCAAGATCTGCCCGTCCCTCCATAGGGCTGGAGGGCTCGGCATGAAATCGCACAGAAATGCGACCGGCGGCGCGAGCGAGGTAGCCCGCCTCGGTGGCCAACCGCATCGCCCCTGCCATGGCCGCCGGGTCATGGGCCCGGTTCACCGCGGTCGCCACGAGGACACCATCGCAGCCCAGCTCCATAGCCAGCGCCGCATCGGAGGCGGTCCCGATGCCCGCATCGAGGATCACCGGCACGTCGACGGCCTCTCTGATCAGGGAAATGTTGTGGGGGTTGCGGATCCCCAACCCACTCCCGATGGGGGCACCCAGCGGCATCACCGCGGCACAACCGACCTGTTGCAGGCGGAAGGCCAGCACCGGGTCATCGGTCGTGTACGGCAGGACGACGAACCCGTCGTCGACCAATTGCTCCGCCGCCGACAACAGCTCGACTGCGTCGGGCAGGAGCGTCCGATCGTCGCCGATCACCTCCAACTTCACCCAATCGGTGGCGAAGGCCTCCCGGGCCAGCTTCGCCGTCAATACTGCCTCACTTGCCGTGAAGCACCCAGCGGTGTTGGGAAGCACCCGCACCCCGACCTCGCTCAGCAGATCCAGCAGGGCACCCTTGCCCGAAGATTCGACCCGGCGCACCGCCACGGTGGCCATCGCCGTGCCCGACTCGACCAACGCTTCGCGCAACGCACGCAGGCTGGTCATGCCTCCCGTGCCCAGCAACAGACGGGAGGAGAAGGCCTCCCCAGCGATACGGAGGGGCTCAGGGTCTGCAAGCGACGATGCCCGCGGGTCCGACGTCATCTCCGATGACGATACCCCCGTACAGATCCTGGCCGAACCCGCGAAGCGGCCGGGCAACCGCTCGCTATCGTGGGCGGGTGCCGGACCCTGCCACTCCCCTGCCCGTCGCGCCCCCGTCACACCCCTGGTCGCGCTGACCATCGCCGGATCCGATTCGGGCGGTGGTGCAGGAGCGCAGGCCGATCTCAAGACGTTCGCCGCGCATCGAGTGCACGGAACCAGCGCCCTGACGGCGGTGACCGCGCAGAACACGGCCCAGGTGCGTGGTGTGGCGGCGATGGAGCCGGACTTCGTTCGACTGCAGATCGAGACGGTGCTCGACGACTTCGACGTGCGAAGCGTCAAGACGGGGATGCTGGCTAATCGGGCCATCGTCGACGTGGTCGCCGACGCTGGCGGCGGCGGAACGCCTCCCGCAGCTTGTGGTCGACCCGGTCCTCGTCTCCTCGAGCGGGCACGCCCTCATGTCGCCCGACGGTCTCCATGCCTACCGCACCCGTCTTCTCCCTCACGCCCTGATCGTGACGCCCAACCTGCGCGAGGCCGCTGCGCTCACCGGCTTGGACGTACGCGGACCTCATGAGCGTGGAAGCCATGATCGACGCCGCCGAGCGAGATCCGGTCCGGAGGGGCCCAGTAGGTGGTGGTCAAAGGGGGCCACCTCACCGATGCGGCCCATGACGTCGTGGCGGGGCCCCGATGGGGTCACCGTGCTCGAGGCCGTGCGGATCGAGACCGGCAATGACCATGGCACCGGATGCTCGCTGTCGGCCGCCATCGCGGCCAACCTCGCTTCGGGAGCGGGCGTGCTCGACGCTGTACGAGCCGCGAAGACGTTCGTGGCCCGAGGACTGGCCGGTGGAGCTGCCTGGCGGCTCGGACGCGGGGCACGGGCCCATCGACCATTTCGGGTGGTCCGAGCGCTCCCGCTGATTCCGGGTGCTCCCGCTGATTCTGGGTGGGCCCGCTGAACGTAGGCTTTCGAGGCCATGATTCTCGACGACGCGGTGCCAGTGCGCCCCCCGCCCCGGCCGGGATTCAACATCAGGGCCGCCATGATCGTGCCCGGGCATCGGGCTGTTGATCCTGATCGTCTTCATCGCCGCCGGCGTCCTCACGTCGAATCCTGTCCAGCCGACAAAGACCTCGACCGGCTCTTTCTCCGTCCCCGGTACCCCTCTGCGCGCCGTGCCAGCCGTATCCGATCTCAAGGTCATCACGGTCTCGGGTCAGCCGCCGGGCAACATCCTCAACGCCATCTCCGTCCCGCAAGGGGCCGACGCGCGTATCGTTTGCCAACAACACCCAGGCGGCCCAGCAGTACGACGCGCAGATCACTCTGTTGGCTGACGAATCGCAAGCAGCCCTCGAGAACTTCTACAAGTTGGACTTGCAGAAGCAGGGCTGGCAGATCGTCAGCACCGGGCCAGCCGACCACGATCCCGACGCGTTCGAGGTCCTGGGCAAGAAGGCCGGTTCCGATGGCTTCTACTGGGAGATGGGTGCGGTCATCTCTGCCACGACATTCGGTTCCGGCGCGCCCGCCGGTGGCGCGACGTCGTTCAACCTCGAGCTGATCCAGCAACCCGACCCGGACTGACGGATACGTTGCCGCCGAACGTTGCCGCCGAACGTTGTGGCTGACCTTCGTGCTCGGCCCGCCGGACCCCCTACTACGTCACGGATTGCGCAACCAGGTCTGGTGCCATCTGCTCATCGGGCGCTCGCTCAGAGAAGAGATAGGCCCACACGAAGAAGTTGATCGGGTAGAGCAAGTAGCCGATCCGCGTGGCTGGAGCGAAAAGGGTGATGACTGCCATGACCACGCCGCCGACCTTGCACACCTGCGACGCCGATTGGGGCGGACGTTGGTAGAGGTACCACGCCAGTAGCAGCCCGCCGACCGTGCCGACCGCCACCGGCAGCGCACGATGCAAGAACGGGAACGCGCTCACGATGAGATGGCCCGGGAAGGGGGCTGGCCGCGGGTGACTTGACTCCCGACAAGCCGAGCGGGAACAAAATCACATTGTCGAAGAATGCCCACGGTCCTTGCAGCGCGTACGGCACCACGACCGGACCGGCGACGACCAGCATCCCGAGGAACATGAGGAGAGGGCGCCGTGCCCCTTTTCGATTGCGCGCCGCGAAGAGCGCCAACGCGGCCAGCGGCCACGCTGTGAACTTCATGGCGGACACGATCCCCAGGACGACGCCCGAGGCGAACGGCTGCCTCCGCTGCGCCAACACCATGGCAAGCAACAGGAAGGCCACGACGGGCATGTCGTCGCCTCCAGTCGCCAGAGGAAGGGCCGCGGTGGGGAAGATGGCGATGACTTGCAGGGCGCGCATCTTGCGGCGACCGTCGGCCGGGCAGAGCCAGAGTGCAGCGGCGGCGACCAAGCAGCGTGACCAGGCTGAAGAAGATGCGGGCATCGGTCAGGGCGACGTCGTGCTTGCGTTCGCTCGGAATGCCGAACACGGTCATGAGCGGGAGGTAGGGCAAGAATGCGTTCACGGTCGACTCGCCCGGGGCGTGGTACACGACCTTCCCGGCGGATTGGTCACCGCGTGATAGGGGTCTTTCCCCTTGACGATCGTCTGCCCGCCCCGCTCGATATTCGTAACCTCGGGCTGGACGTGCGACCCGGGGTCACCGTCGGAACGCCAGAGGATCTCGAGCCCGAGCGGGATCGCCGTGGCACCGGCGAAGACGCGGTGGCGATGGCGATGCGGGCGATCCATTGGCCACGGGGCGACGAGTCCCCGCGGGTGACGCTTCTGTTGTCCGGTTTTGCGCTGGTGCGATGGGAGCGACGTCGGGCCACCACCGCCAAAATTCCCGACACCACGGAGCCGAAGAGGAAGGGACCGATCGCCAGCTCAGCCCACTGTCGATAGAGCGCCAGGCTCGATCCGACAATCGTGATGAGCGCGAACAACGCACTCAACGCATAGAGCACGGCGTCGCCGGTCTCGGGACGAGTCGCCCCGAAACGCTCCCGGGCCCGAGCCCACGCATGGTGCCCTTCAGCGATCGAAAGCGGTGAGGCTGACATGGGCGCTCCCCAGCCTGACATAGCAGGCCCAGCCAAACCACAGATATGCGGAACTTCTTTTGAGAAAGGCTGCTTCAGCTCGTGGCGGCGTAAATCGGCGACACCTCGACAGTGCCGTTGTGGCAGGCCGATATCGAGAGCGGCACGGGGGATGAGGCACGCGTCCCCCCGGGCGTGAAGACCGACAAAGTTGACGATACGGCGCAGCTCGTCTCCGAGCCGGTGACCACGTCGGAGTACTGGAAGGTGAACTCGGCCTGTTGGCGTGGACGACAAGCGTGACCACCGCGGCGGCTGCGATGGCGGGCCCGAGAGATTGACCGTCAGTCCATTCACCACGGTGGTGGGCACTGAGCGAGCCGGTCGCGGTGTAGCGGGTCAGGGTCGGATAACCCTCGGTCGTGCAGGTGGACCGCGTGTCCGACCGCGGCCAAGGTGACCGTACCGATGATGGTGCCGGCGGCACCTTGCGTCTGCCCCGGTGTCGCGCTCACCTGCGCGCAGGCGGCCGATGCCCGTTGTCGTGGTGGTGCCGGCCGTCGTTGGCACCACACCGGTGGTCGTGGTGCGTCGTGCGGTGGAGCGTGGTCGTCGTCGTGCGTCGCGTGCGGTCGTGTTGCTCGAACACGCCGCGGCGATGAGGCCGCCGCACGAGCACCGTCGCCACCACGCGCAGCGTGCGCCCCGGGGTCTCAACCGTCGAAGTCCTCGGGGCGCACCGATTCGAGAAACTGGCGGAACTCGCCGACCAATTCTTCGGGCACGTCGTCGCTCTCCTCTTCGCTCTCGATGCGCCAAGATGATGCCTTCGGACTCCATCAGCTCGTCGGCCACGAAGATCGGCGTCTCGGTACGCACCGCCACCGCCACGGCGTCGGAGGGTCGGCTCGAGACGATCGTTCGCTCCTCGCCGCGCCGCAGGTGCAGCTCGGCGTAGTACGTCGAGGACGCGCAGCTCGGTGATGAGGACCTGCTCGACCTTGATCTCGAGCGCGCCCGAGCATGTCCTTCATGAGGTCATGGGTCAGCGGCCGCGGCATGTCCACACCCTGGATGGCATAGGCGATGGCTGTCGCCTCGGGATTGCCGATGAAGATGGGCAACGTCCTGCCTTCGCCGTCCTCTTCCTGGAGGAGGAGCACCGGCGTGTTCGTCTGGAGGTCCACCCTGACCGCACGGAGAAGCACTCGGACCATGAATGAAATGTAGCGCCCGCAGGGTGGGCTCGGGTCAGCCCCCCACGTGGCGTCGCAGGGCCGTCCGCAGCAGCGTGGCTCGCATGGTCTGGCCCAGGGCCCCCAACTCGTCCGCGGCGTCCACCGCACGCTGCCGGGACTCGGGGTTGCGCTGACGCAGTAATGGGATGATGACCTGCTCTATTAGTCCCATCTCCCGGTCGACCGCATTGCGGTAGGGACGCAGGTGCCGTGCCTCGATGCCGTACTTGCGGAACTCGGCGGCCAGGTTGGCGACCGTGAGCGCATCCTCGTCGAAGGTGGGAATCCCGGCCACCATGACGGGCTCGATCAAGCCGAAGCCCTGCAGGCCGGCCAGCTCGATCTCGGACAGGCCGCTGGCGGCGCAGAGCTCCTCGGTGGTCAGGCTCGCCCCGGTGACCACGCCGGACACCGAGACCGGGGACGTTCCCGCTCGCGCTGCCAACCGGCGCACCGGCCGGCTCCGCTACTCGGCCCGCAGCGCCTGCTGGCTGCGTCGAGTCTGCACCCGTGCGCTTGTCCTGGCCGACCGCAGCCCTCGAACCGCTCGCAGCCGCTGCACCCCCGCCGCCCCGTCTCCGGCGCCCTCTGTCGGCCCTTCGTTGGCGCGCGCCGTTCGGAAGCCGTCTTCGGCTCCCTGGGCACGCTCCGCTCTCGGTGTCGTTCGCAGTGGCGTCGCTCACTGCATCCAACGTCGATGAGGTTGACGCCGGTGGCGTCGCACCGGATTGAGCCGCTGGCAGCGACCGGCGGGCCGCCGATCGAAGCGCGCGACGATGCCTTGTCGCTCAGACGTCACAACGCCGACTGTCGCGGCCCGGACTTCCGTCTGTGGAAGGAGCGTCCGTGATCGACGCGGCAGGCCTTCGGCCCCCGCACGTTGCCCGCAATGTCGATGCTGGCGCGGCACACCGAGTACGTCCGTGGGGCCAGCCGGCGGCGGTGCACCCGGGTCTGGGACCGCCTGCACGAGCGCTGTGGTCTGCAACGCTCTCGGGCACGCGTGCGACGCGACGGGAAGCGTCGGCCAGTATCCGCGCCATGGCTTCGTCGTCGGCTTGCGTCGACTGTTCCTCGGTGCGGCGCCGCCGTCGCCGTGCCCCCGAGGCCACGGTCCGCGCCCGCCCTGTCACGCCGGCCCCGGCTACGGCATGGGCCCGCGCCGCCGTTTTCGCCGTTGACCTGCCTCGGGCGGGGGCGCCGCTTCCTCGCTCAGGTCTCCGTCGGCCAGGCGGTCCCGGATGACCTTGAGGGGCAGGAAATGCTCACGCTGCTGGCGCAGGACCCAGCGGAGTCGTTCCACATCAGCCTCGAAGAACTTTCGGTACCCCGACGGGGATCGTTCAGGGTTCACCAGTCCCTGGCTCTCGAGGAAACGGATCTTCGAGATGGTGACGTCGGGAAATTCCTCACGCAACAGCGTCAGGACGTCCCCGATGGAGAGATACGTGCGGCTGCTCACTCGTTCCCCGCCACGAGGTAGACCAACTTGAACTTTCCGATCTGCACTTCGTCGCCGGGCATGAGGGTGGCCTCGTCGATGCGCTCGCGATTGACATAGGTCCCGTTCAATGAGCCGACATCGCGGATGATGAACGTGCCGCCGTCGATGTGGGTGATCTCGACATGGCGCCGTGACACCGTGATGTCGTCGAGGAAGATATCGCTCTCGGGATGGCGCCCGGCCCGGGTGATGTGCTCGCCGAGCAGGTACCGCGCACCCATGTTGGACCCCCGGGTCACAACCAGGACGCCGGCGCCGTGTGGGATCTCCACCAGGGTGGGGGTCGCATCGTCCTCAGGAACTTCACCGCTGTCGTCGGCCGGGTGGAGGGTGATCGTCGCGTCGTCGCCTTCCGCGAGCAATGCATGGCCACACGACGAGCAGAAGTTCACGCCCTCGGGATTTCGATGCCCGCAGTTGTTACAGAACACGGGAACCACGGTACTCGACGCCACGCTTCGTTTCCCCGGCCGAGGGGCCAGGGCCAACACTGCGCTCAACCTGCGGTGAGGTCGCGGTAGGCGGCCGGGTCGAGCAGGGCTTCGACCGCCGTGCCCTCGGCCAGTTCCAGCTCGCAGATCCACCCCTCCCCGTAGGGATCCTCGTTGATCCGCTCGGGCGCATCGGGGAGTGCGTCGTTCACGGCCGTGATCGTCCCGGCCACGGGCGCGTAGATCTCCGAGACCGACTTGGTCGACTCCACTTCGCCCAGTTTCCCACCGACCTCCACCTCGGTCCCGACCGCCGGGCAGGTCGACGTAGACGATGTCGCCGAGGGCGTCCTGGGCGTAGTCCGTGATGCCCACCCGAACTCGGCCGCCCTCGGCTCGTACCCATTCGTGTTCAACCGAGTAGCGAAGGTCGTCTGGAATGTTCATGGGGGGCGACGCTAGCGGACGACCGAGCGGACTTACACCCCCAATACGGGGTCCCCGGGCGCTCGGTCCGTCGCCGCGGAATGTCCGCCCTATACGCCCTTTGCGGCGATCCCGGCCTGGCTTGCCAACATCTGGCGCAAGCGCTCGACGTAGCCCAGGCTGAGCCGCTCCGAGTCGGCCCGGTCGGCGCCCTCGGCCCACACGTGCGTCGTGGGCTCCTCGGGATCGGGCACCACCAGCACCCACCCCGTGGGCGAGATCACCTTGATGCCGTCGAGGAGCACCAATTCGGCCTCCTCCTCCGCCAGTTGCTCCATCAACGTGCGCATCACCATGCCCTTTTGCTCGAAGGGCGTCTCCACTTCGGTGCGCATGACGGGCAGCTCGGGTACCCGGGCCACCACCTGGGCCAACGACTCGCCGGATCGCCCGAGGAGCGCGATGAGGTTGACCAGGGCCGCCGCACCGTCGAAGGAGGGAAGGAAGTCCGGGAAGACGAACCCGCCCTCCTGGTCGGCGGCGTAGGTCACGCCGCCCGAGTCGGCCGCCTCCATCAGCTTGGAGGACGAGAGGGCGGTGGTGAGAACCTCGGCGCCCCGCGCGCGCGCACAGCTGGTAGGCCTTCTGGCTGACGGTGGCCGGCAGGGCGACCCGCACCCCCTTGCCAACGGTGCCGTTCCTGGTGCCGTTCCTCGTGCCGGTGCCGGCATGCGAGCCATCGGGCCCACCGCCAGTGACCAGCTCCAGGAACACCATCAGCGCCTCGTCGTTGGTGAGCACGCGGCCGGTGCCGTCGACCAACGTCAGGTGCTCCCCTCCGGCGTCGATCACGGCGCCCAGATCGGCCCCCGAGCCACGCACCGACCGGACCACCCGAGCCACGCTCGTGGCCGGGTCGACCGAGATCATCCCCGGCGTCTGCGCATACGGATTGATGCTCAGCACGTCCGCCTCCACCTTGGACAGTAGGTTCGGCATGACGAAGCTGGCGGCGCCGTAGGAGAGGTCGAGGACGAGCTTGAGTTCGCGATGGGCGGAGTGTGGCCAGGTCGAAGGCCTCGACCACGTCGGCCGTGTAGTGCTCGAGGGCCCGGGGAGAGAACTCGATGTCACCGATGTCGCCCGCCGTGACCCGGCGGAACTCCTCGCGGTGGTAGAGACGCTCGATCCGCCGCTGCTCGTTCTCAGAGAGGTCGAGGCCGCTGGAGTCGAAGAAGCGGATGGCCACCGACTGCGGGTCGTCGGGGCTCAGGCGCACCGTCAGGCCACCTTGGGTGCCCCTGGTGCGAATGTGGTGCCGGGTCACCGGGATGGTGGCCACCTCGAGGTCGGTGACGTTCACGCCGACCGAGTTGCAGCCCACCATGAGCGCCCGTTTGATCACCCGGGCCGCCCGGCTGGTGTCCCTCGAGGTGGTGATCACCGAGCCCTTTTCGAACGAGGAAGCCCACGCCTTGGCCAAGCGCACCGCCAGCTCCGGGCTGACGTCGACGTTCACGATCCCCCGCACGCCCTCGCGGCCGAAGAGCGTCCGGGTCCCTCCGGACTCCCACACGATCGACGTCTGGACCTGGGCCCCGGCCTCGACCACCTTGTACGGGTAAACCTTGACGTCGCCCCGCACGTCGGCGTGCGCGCCGATGAGGCAACCCTCCCCGACAACCGAGCCCGGCTCGCAGCGGGCGCCCCGGCGTAGATCGCAGGAGCGCCCGAGGACCGCGCCCTCGACCCGGGCAGCCGGCCCGACGTAGGAGTTCCCGCCGATGACCGAGTGGTGCACCTCGGCCCTCTCGGCAATGCGGGTGTTGGCCCCGATCGTGGTGTACGCCCCGATCACGGCCTGCTCGTCAATCGTGCAGTTCTCGCCGATGAACGCTGGCCCGCTCAACCGGGCCGAGGGATCGACGGACGATCCCTTGCCGAGCCACACCCCGGGCTGCAACTCGAAGCCTGAGATGTCCACCTCGACCTTGCCGTCGAGGATGTCCTCATGCGCCTTGAGGTAAGCCGCCGTGGTGCCGACATCCTCCCAGTAGCCGTTGGCCACGTAGCCGAAGATCGGGCCTCCGGCCTCGAGCACCGCAGGAAAGACCTCGGCCGAGAAGTCCACGGCGCGCCCCTCGGGGATGAGATCGAAGATCTCGGGCTCGAGCACGTAGATACCGGTGTTGATGGTGTCGCTGAAGACCTGCCCCCAACCCGGCTTCTCCAAGAACCGCTCGATGCTGCCGTCCTCACGGGTGATCACGATGCCGAACTCGAGCGGGTTCTCCACCGCGCACAGGGCCAGCGTGGCCAGTGCGTTGTTCTTCTCGTGGAACTGCAGCATCGAGGTGAGGTCGATGTCGGTCAGCACGTCACCCGAAATCACCAAGAAACGCTCCGTGAGCTCGTCGCGGGCATTGCGCACCGACCCGGCGGTGCCCAACGGCGTCTCCTCGGTGGCGTAGACCATGCGCACCCCGAGCTCGGAACCGTCGCCGAAGTAACTGCGGATGGCGTTGGGCAAGAAGGCGACCGTGACCACGATGTCGGTGATGCCGTGTCGCCGCAGGAGCGAGACGATGTGCTCCATCATCGGGCGCCCAACCAGCGGCAGCATCGGCTTGGGCAGGTTCGACGTCTGGGGCCGCAGGCGCGTTCCTTCGCCGCCGGCCATGATCACTGCCTTCATGCGATCACCGCCTTCATGCCGGGCTCTTCTCTGCCGCGCCCTCGGCCGTGACGGTCGCCGTGCGACGCGCCGCCCGACCGGACCGGAGGGCATCGCGGGCTGGTCCGATGTAACCGGCCGCGGCCACCCAGGCCAAGGTCAGGCCGACGGCGCCGCAGACCCAGGCCACCACGCGGATTGGTCCCTGCCACGAGGCAGTGCCGTGGAGAGCAGGAAGGCCGGATACGCGAACATCAGTCCGAATGTTCCCGCTTTCCCCACCCACAACACATTTATCCGGGCCGCCCCGAGGGCGGCCAGAAGCAGCACCATGACCGAGACGAGTGCCTCGCGGACAATGGTGGCCAACCCGAACCAAAGCGGAACGGCGCCGTGGACGATGACGGCGATGACCGCCGTACCCACCAGGAGCCGGTCAGCGGCCGGATCGAGGATCTTTCCGAGGGTGGAAACCTGGTGGTAGCGCCGGGCCACGTACCCGTCGATCCAGTCGGTCGTACCCAGCGCGGCCAGCAGCACGGCCGCCGCCGTCTGTCGGTGGAGGCCGAAGAGCAGCCATAAGAACACGGGGATGCACAGAAGCCGCACCAGCGTGATGACGTTGGGAGCGGTCAGTACCCTGCTCAGCCCGTCTTGTTGCTCCACCGACCCAGTGTACGGGAGCAACCCTCCCCGCCTGTGGCCATCCCGCCGGGCTCGGGTCGAATTGGTCACGGCCAGCCGAGCCTGGTGTGCCAGAGTGGCCCCGTGCCACGATTCGAACCGTTCCGAGGCCTGCGCTACGCCCCCGGGGTACCCATCGGCCAAGTCATGGCGCCGCCGTATGACGTCATCAGCTCGGCCGAACGGGTGCATCTCGCCTCGCGCCATCCGGCCAACGCCATCTTGGTCGAGCTGCCCGAGCCCGACCTCCAGGGGCACCGAGACCGCTATCAGGTGGCCACCGACTTCTTCACGCGCTGGCAGGCCGACGGGACCCTGCGCACCGACCCGGGGCCGTGCCTCTATCCCTATCGGATGACCGACACCACCGGTCGGGCCTCGACGGGAGTGATTGGGGCGCTCGGTCTCGCCGACCCGGGACAGGAAAGCGACATCCTGCCCCACGAGCAGACGCTGCCCAAGCCCAAGAGCGACCGGCTCGATCTGCTCCGGGCCACGGGGGCCAACCTCTCCCCCATCTGGGGACTGTCGCTGCGACACGGGCTGACGGCAACGTTTGACCCGACCGACGACGAGCCCACGGCGGACGCCTACGACGACGACGGCGTGCGCCACCAGCTCTGGGTGCTCGACGACCGTGACGCCATCAACGCCATCGCGCGCCGCTGTCGCGGAGGCTCCTGTGGTCATCGCCGATGGGCATCACCGCTACCAGACGGCGCTCGACGTATCAAGCTGAGTGCCGGGCACAGAAGGGCGGTGCAGCCGGACCCTACGATCTGGTCCTGGCCCTCATCGTCGAGCTGGCCGAGGATCAGCTCACCGTCGGCGCCATCCATCGGACCATCTCGGGGCTGCCCCCGGACTTCGATCTCGTCGCGGCCTGCGCACCCTGGTTCGACGTGGTGCGGGCCGGGGCGGCCGACGAGCGCACCCTGGGCGCCCTGACCGAGGCGCATTCACTCGCTCTCGTGACAGGGGGCAGCGCCTATCTCCTGCTCCCCCTCGAGGCAACCTATGAAGCAGCGGGCAACGACCTCGACTCCAGCCTCATCGCCGTGCTCCTGTCGCACCTCCCGCCGCACGAGTCGACGCATCGCCACAGCGTGGCCGAAGCTCTGGCGGCCTTGGATGACGGTGAGGCGCAAGCCGCCTTTCTTCTCCGACCGGTCACGGTCAGTCAGATTGAGTCATGGGCGGGCCAGCGCAAGCAGATGGCACCCAAAACGACGTACTTCAGCCCCAAGCCCCGAACCGGAATGGTCTTCCGCAGTCTGCACCAGTAGGGAGCACTCTCCACCCTTAGGGAGCTCCCTGCGCTATTTCACGATGTGATCTGGTCGATCTCGGTCAGATCCTCCGGGGTGGGACGCCACTCTCCCGCCTTGACGTTGGCCTCCACCTGCTCGGGCGAGGTGGCGCCGGCAATGACCGAGGAGACCGAGGGCTGCGCGGCCAGACCGCCGATGGCGATATCGAGCAGGGTGATCGAACGTTCTGCCGCGAATGCCTCGAGTTTTTCCAGCACGTCGAAGGCCTCGTCTGTCAGGGCCGATTCCATTCTCCACGTCTTGAGCCGGCTGCCCTCGGGCGCCCCTTCGCCCCGCCGGTACTTGCCGGTGAGCAGGCCGCTGGCCAGCGGGAAGTAGGGCAGCAAGCCGATGCCGTACTCTTCGAGGGCGGGAACGAGATCCTTCTCGATGCCGCGCTTGAGGAGGCTGTACTGGTTCTGGGCGCTGATGAAACGCTCCGTGTGACGGGTGCGCGCCGCCCACTCCGCGTCGGCTGTCTGCCAACCGCTGAAGTTGGAATGGCCGATGTAACGGACCTTGCCCTCGTGCACCAGGTCATCGAGCGCTGACAACGTCTCCTCAATCGGCGTAAGGGGATCTGGGATATGGATCTGATACAGATCGATCCAGTCAGTACGAAGCCGGCGTAGCGACCTCTCGACCGCGCGCCGTATGTAGCGGCGTGAGCCGCGGGCATCCCCATCGGCACCGTTGTCCTTACCACGGAGGTTGCTGCCGAACTTGGTGGCGATAAGGACGTCGTCCCGCTTGCCCTCGAGGATCTCCCCGAGGTATTCCTCGGAAACACCGTAGGAGTCCGCGGTGTCGATCAGGTTGACGCCATTGTCCAGGGCGGCGTGAACCACGGCCCGACTCTGTTCGAGATCGAGTTTCATCCCGAAGTTGTTCGTACCCAGGCCGACCACGGAAACGGCCAGGCCGGAACGGCCCAGACGACGGGTAGAGGAAGATTCAGTCATCTCCACACAGTAACCAGAGCCAGGCGCAGGTGCACCTGCCGTGTGGCCCGCTCCGGAGCTCCGACCGTGACCTGGCACGGAGAGACCCGGGACTTGTTTTGAAATAACGCTACCGAACTGTTCGGTTAGGTAATTCCAAAAACATACATGTGCCCGAACTCCAGGCCCGTGCGCCACCCGGGGTCACCCGGGGTCACCCGGGGTCACCGGGACCAACCGAGCTATTCGACCGTCCAGCTCGAGCCCGAGCGCAGCAGCGCCGCGATGTCGCCGAGGCCGCGCTTCTCCTGGGTCTGCACGATCTGCTCGGACATCTGCGTGCCGTACTCGGGTCGCTCGACGGCCCGGAAGACACCGATCGGCGTCGGCTCGTAGGGCCCCTTGGCCAGGCGGGACAGGGCGAAGGCCAATCCGGGGTCGTCCCGCTTCTCGTCGTGGATCAGCAAGCCGGCCGTGCCGGCCTCGCCGACCGAGACGATCTCGAGCCCGCCGTCGGCACGCTGCGCCACGCCGCGCTCCTCGCCCTCGGCACCGAACACGATCGGCTCGCCGTGCACGAGCGGGATGAGCATGTTCGAGCGCACCTCTTTGCCGGTGATCTTCTCGAAGGCGCCGTCGTTGAAGACGTTGCAGTTCTGCAGCACCTCGACGAAGGCGGCGCCGTTGTGCTCGTGGGCCCGCCGGAAGGTCTCCTGCATGTGGGCCCGGTCCATGTCGTGGGTGCGGGCCACGAAGGTGGCCTCGGCGCCCAGGGCCAGGCTGACCGGGTTGAACGGGGTGTCGAACGAGCCGAACGGGGTCGACTTGGTCACCTTGCCCACCTCGGAGGTCGGCGAGTACTGCCCCTTGGTCAGCCCGTAGATCTGGTTGTTGAACATCAAGATGTTCAACGCGCACGTTGCGGCGCAGGGCGTGGATGAGGTGGTTCCCACCGATGGAGAGTGCGTCGCCGTCGCCCGAGATCACCCACACGTCGAGATCCGGACGGCTCGTCGCCAGCCCGGTGGCGATGGCCGGGGCCCGCCCGTGGATGGAGTGCATGCCGTAGGTGTTCATGTAGTACGGGAAGCGGGCGGCACAGCCGATGCCCGAGAGGAACACGGTGTTCTCGCGGCGCACGCCGAGGTCGGGCATCAGCATCTGGACGGCGGCCAGGATGGAGTAGTCGCCGCAGCCGGGGCACCAGCGCACCTCCTGGTCGCTGCTCCAGTCCTTGCGGGTGGTCACCGGGATGGCTGGTGGTCGTCATGACTTTCCTCCGAGGATGGTGGTGATGGCCGCTTCGATCTCCATCACGCGGAACGGCACGCCCTGCATCTTGCTGAGGGACTGGGCGTCGACGAGGAACTCGGACCGCAGGATCCGGCTGAGCTGGCCCAGGTTGATCTCGGGCACCAGGATCTGGCTGTAACGGCCCAGGACCTCGCCCAGGTTCGACGGGAACGGGTTGAGATAGCGCAGGTGGGCGTGGGCCGCCTTCATGCCACGGGCCCGGACCCGCTTCACACCGGCCGCCACGGCGGCGTACGTCGAGCCCCAACTGACCAGCAGGAGTTGGGCGTCGCCCGTCTCGTCGTTGACCTCGAGCAGCGGGATGTCCTTGGCGATGCCGGCGATCTTGTCGTGGCGCAGGTGCACCATGCGCTCGTGGTTGACCCCGTCGTAGGAGACGTTGCCGCTGCCGTCGGCCTTCTCGAGACCCCCGATGCGGTGCTCGAGGCCGGGCAGCCCGGGGGGGCCCAGGGGCGGGCGAGGGTCTCCGCATCACGGATGTAAGGCCAGAACGACTCGGTCCCGTCCTCGTCGACGTGGTTGGGCGCCGAGGCGAAGTCGGGCTCGATGGCCGGGAAGGAGTCGAGGTCGGGCAGCTTCCAGGGCTCGGCCCCGTTGGCCAGGTAGCCGTCGGAGAGCACGATGACCGGCGTGCGGTACTTGACGGCCAGGCGCACCGCCTCGATGGCGATGGCGAAGCAGTCGCTCGGGTTCTGGGGGGCGAGGATGGGCAGCGGCGCCTCGCCGTGGCGCCCGTACATGGCGTGGAGGAGGTCGGCCTGCTCGGTCTTGGTGGGCAGGCCGGTCGAGGGGCCGCCCCGCTGCACGTCGACGATGACGAGGGGCAGCTCGAGGTTGATGGCCAGGCCGATGGTCTCGGACTTGAGGTCGAGCCCGGGACCGCTGGTGGTGGTCACGCCCGAGCGCCCCGCCGAAGGAGGCGCCGAGGGCGGCGCCGACGCCGGCGATCTCGTCCTCGGCCTGGAAGGTGCGGATGCCGAACTCCTTGCGCCGGCTCAGCTCGTGGAGGATGTCCGAGGCCGGCGTGATCGGGTAGCTGCCCAAGAAGAGCGGGAGCCCGGCCAGCCGGGCCGCCGCGATGAGGCCCCAGGCCATGGCCGAGTTGCCCGTCACCTGGACGTACTCGCCGGGCTCGAAGGTCGACGGGCGCACCTCGTAGTTGGACTCGAAGAGCTCGGCCGTCTCGCCGAAGTCGAAGCCGGCCCGGAAGGCCCGCGTGTTGGCCTCGGCCACCTGCGGCTTGGACGCCGAAGCGCTCGGTGATCCACTCGAGGGTCGGCTCGATCGGGCGGGTGTAGAGCCAGCTGACCAGGCCCGAGGGCGAAGAAGTTCTTGGAGCGCTCGGCGTCACGGGGCTTGACCCCCGCCTCCTTGCAGACCTCCTGGGTGATGGAGGTCATCGGGACCTCGTAGACGGTGTAGGCCCCGAGCGAGCCGTCGGTCAGCGGGTTCTCGGCGTAGCCGGCCTTGGCCAGGTTGCGCTCCTCGAAGGCGTCGCTGTTGACCAGGATGATCGTGCCCTTGTCCATCAGGTCGATGTTGGCCTTGCAGCGCGGCCGGGTTCATGGCCACCAGGACGTTCGGGCGAGTCGCCCGGGGTGAGGATGTCGTGGTCCGAGATGTGGACCTGGAAGGCCGAGACCCCGTTCAGCGTCCCGGCCGGGGCCCGGATCTCCGCCGGGAAGTCCGGGAAGGTCGACAGGTCGTTGCCCAAGAGCGCACTCGATGTGGTGAAGCGGTCCCCCGTGAGCTGCATCCCGTCGCCGGAGTCCCCGGCAAAGCGGACGATGACCTGGTCAAGCTGGGCTGTGTGCTGCTCCGTTCCCGTTGCCACGCGCTGTCCCTCTTCCTCGTGTCGTCGACGTCGCCGCCGGCACAGGCATGGAGCCCCTCGTGCGCCTCGTCGACACCCCTCGTTCAGGCGCGCGCCCTGACGTCCGGCCGAATCTCTCGTTCGGGCGTCCATCCTACTCCCGCCGCTCCGACCCCGGCAAGGCTTGCACGCTGGGCAACGCGGCCGGGCGTCTCCGGCCGTCGCCCAGCGCCTATCGGCGACCAGCCCGATGGCCCGGGCGGCCACGCCGAGCGGGAGCTTGCCCGACGAGAGCAGGGCATCGTGGAAGGCAGGCAGCGGTCCCTTTCCCGGCCTCGGTCCAGGCCCGGGCCATCCGCTCGATCTCCAGGGCGCCCGTGAGGTAGGACGAGGCCTGGGTGGGATAGGAGCAGTAGCGCAGCACCTCGCGGTAGCGCCGTGGGCACCGGGAACCCGCAGCGCTCAGCCATGAAAGTGGTGGCCTCGTCGATGCTCATCTCGCCCAGGTGCAGGCTGGTGTCCACCACGATGCGCCCGGCCCGGAAGAGCCGCATGTTGAGCTGCGCCAGCTTGGCCTCGGGGGTCAGGTAGAAGCCGTGCTCCCCCACCATGTTCTCGACGTAGAGACCCCAGCCCTCGACCATGTAGGTGCTCTGCGAGGACCTGGCGCAGCGCGTTGGCGCCCTGGGCCACGCGGCGAAGTGGAGGTGGTGGCCCGGGGTAGGCCTCGTGCGCCGTCACGCCCGGGATCTCGAAGAACGAGTTGGAGCGCAGGCGGGCCTCCTGTTCCTCCGCGCGTGGCGTCGTCGGGCGTGAAGGGGACGTTGAACGTCCCGTGGGCCCGCGGCCCGAAGGACGGCGGGGGGAAGTAGGACGCCACCGGGGCGGCGGCCCGCAGGAACAGCGGCGCCGGCTCCACCGCGCACTCCTCGCCCTCGGGGATGGACACCAGGCCGCTCTCGCGCACGAAGGCGCGGGCCCGCTCCGTCTCGTCGCGGTAGCACCGCAACAGGTCGTCCATCGATGCCGGATGGTCGTCGCGCAGGCCGCTCGACCACGGTCCGCCAGTCCGACGTCCCGCCGATCTCCTCGGCCAGCGCCTCCATGCGCGGCATCGAGCGACGCCACCTGCTCGCGGCCCATCTCGCGCAGAGTGTGGACGTCGAAGCCGAAGCCCTCCCCCACTCCGCAGCACGGCGTCGTAGTTGTCCTCGCCGAAGGCGAAGCTTCCCGTCGCCCGGTCGGCCAGCTCGCCGAGGTACGCCGCGAACTCCTCGTACGCCTCCGCGGCCTCGCGCGCCCGCCTGCGCAAAGCCTCGCCGGTGTGCCGGCTCGTGCACGAAGACGTCGAGTCCCTCGCGCATGAAGGCCGCCTGCGCCGCCGTGTTCGGGAGGGCCCACTGGCGCAGCAGCTCGGCGTCGACCAGCGCCGGGTCGAGGTTCTCGCGCCCGGCCGCCAGCGCCGCCGGGCACCTGGCGCACCCGCTCGACGGCCGCCGCCGTGGCTGCCGCCTCGTCGCGGGTGCCGTGCACGAAGAGCTCGAAGACGCCGTTCTCCAGATAGGTCGTGGGGTAACGGCGCCAGTGCGCGAAGTCGGCGGTCGCCACCTGCTGACCCAGATGCGCCTGCAGCAGGGCCAGGTCGACCCGCTGGTCGTGGCTCAACGCGAGCGCTGCGGTCCCTCGTGGCTCCCGTGCGAACCTGTCCGGGCTCCCGGCGAGAAGTGCTCGAGCCAGCGCCGTGCCGCCGCCTCCCGGCGCGCGAAGCCGTCGGCGCGTGAAGTCGGGCAGCTGCGCATCCCACTCGGTCAACCCGAAGAAGCTCGCCCCGACCGGTTCGGCCTCGAAGTACTCGCTGCAGGAACTGCGCCACGTCCTCGTCGAACTGGCGTCGTCGACTGCGTCGCTCGACTCGGCTCGACTCGCCTGACTCGCCCCGACTCGGCCCGACTGGCGCCGCCCATCAGGCGATGGTCACCTCGTTGCTCGAGATACACGTCCTGGATCGAGTGGATGAGCGCCGCCCCCTCGGCCATCGGGCGCTGGAACGCCTTGCGGCCGACGATCAAGCCCCATGCCGCCGGCCCGCTTGTTGATGACGGCGGTGCGCACCGCTTGGGCCAGATCGCTGTCGCCCTTGGACTCGCCGCCCGAGTTGATCAGGCCGATGCGGCCGGCGTAGCAGTTGACGACCTGCCAGCGGGTCAGGTCGATGGGGTGGTCGGTGGTGAGCTCGTCGTAGACCAACGGGTCGGTCTTGCCGAAGCCGATGGCGTTGTAGCCCCCGTTGTTCTCCGGCTGCTTCTGCTTGATGATGTCGGCCTCGATGGTCACGCCGAGGTGGTTGGCCTGACCGGTCAGGTCGGCCGACACCTCGTAGTTCACGCCGTCCTTCTGGAACGGCGGCGTTGCGCAGGTAGCACCACAGCACGGTGAACATGCCCGAGCCGGTGCGCCTCGGCGAAGCGCCTGCGAGATCTCCTGCAGCTCGCGGTCGGCGTCGTCGGACCCGAAGTAGATGGTGGCGCCGACCCCCGAAGCCCCCAGATCGGAGGCCTGCTGCACGGAGGCGAACAGGATCTGGTCGTACGTGTTCGGGTAGTGCAGGAACTGGTTGTGGTTGAGCTTGACGATGAAGGGGATGCGGTGGACGTAGCGCCGCGACACCATGCCCAGCGTGCCCAGCGTGGTGGCGACGGCGTTGCACTCCCCGGCCAGCGCCAGCTCGATGATGTTGGCCGGATCGAAGTAGGCCGGGTTCTTGGAGAAGCTGGCCGCGGCCGAGTGCTCGATGCCCTGGTCGACGGGGAGGATGGAGATGTACCCGGTGCCGCCCAGTCGGCCGTGGTTGAACAGCGTCCCCAGGTTGCGCAGCACCGTCGGTGAACGGTCGCTGTCGGTGAAGACCCGGCTCAGGTAGTCGGGGCCGGGCAAGCACGAGTCCCTCCGACGGGAAAGGCCTTGGCGCTGTGCCCGAGGAGCGAATCGGCGTCGTCGCCCAGCAGGGCATGGAGATCGAGGCTCATGGGCGTAATCCTAATGGAGCCCCGATGAGGCGTCCCCGTAGGCCGGTGCCTCGCCTGGCAGGCGATGCCATTCCGCAGGCGGGGCGGGCGTACTCTGCAGGGCTGGAGGATCGCCGTACGGCGGGGTTCAGATCCGCTTCCGGGGGAAGGGCTACGTGATGCAGGCTCTCGAGGCCCACGGGAAGGCGCCCCGACGCGGCCGCACGTGGCTCTTGATCGCCGGTGCGATCGTGCTGGTCGTCGCCGCCGCTGCCATCGCCTACGGCATCGGCAAATCCTCCTGGCTCCGGCTCGAAGGACGCGAGGAGGCGGCGGCACCGACACAGACAACCGTGAAGACCGCGCGGCCCCGCTTTCCATCAGCTCGACCACGTCCCGGCGCCGGGCACGTCGACCGCGGCCTCCAACGCCGACATCAGCATCACGTTCTCGTCCCCGGTCACGCTCGGGTCGGCCACGCCGACCTTGACGCCCGCCGTGGCCGGAGCGTGGGTGCAGCCCAGCCCGACGACCATTCGCTACGACCTGGCGGCACCGCTCATCCCGTCGGCGAGCGAAGTGGTGACCATCCCCGGAGGGCAACACGGGCATCAAGGCCAAGGACGGGCGCATCCTTCCCGCCGGTTCGTCGTTCAGCTTCACCGTGGCGGACGGCAACGTCCTGCGCCTCCAGGAGCTCTTGGCGCAGCTCAACTACCTCCCGCTGTCCTTCACCCCCAGCAGCACGCGGCGCCGGCGCCCGCAGGACGCAGCCGACGCCGAACTCGGGCACCTTCGCCTGGCGCTGGCCCATGCCCGCCGAGTTGACGTCGCTGTGGACCCAAGGCGTCGAGACCGTCATCACCAAGGCCGCGGTGGTGACGTTCGAGAATCAGAACGGCCTGACCGTCGACGGGTTGGCCGGGCCCAAGGTGTGGTCGACGCTGCTGGCCGATGTCGCGGCGGACAAGGTCGACTCCGCGCCGTACACCTACGTGCTCGTCTCCAAGGTCCTGCCCGAGAACCTGACCCTCTACAACAACGGCGTGGCCCAGTACACCGAACATCCCGGTCAACACCGGCGCCCCCGGCGCCGACACGACCGACGGCACCTACCCCGTCTTCGAGCACGTGACGTCCTCGGAGATGAAGGGGACGAACCCCGACGGCACGACCTACGACGACCCCAACGTGCCGTGGGCCAGCTACTTCAACGGGGGCGACGCACTGCACGGCTTCGTGCGGGCCAAGTACGGCTTCCCCCAGAGCAACGGCTGCGTCGAAATGACCGTGGCCGATGCCGGCATGCTCTGGCCCCTGACGCCGATCGGGACGCTCGTCACCGTCGTGAGGCCCGGCCTCCTGATCAGGCTGATGCAGGGCTCTTCGGGGTGTCAGGGCTCTTCGGGCGGCGGCTGCGGGTGGCGGCTGAGCGGGCCCTCGCCACCGGACCCAGTCCCATCAGACGGTCCGCCACGTCGTAGGCCTCCCGGTCGACCCGCAGGATGCGCTCGAACAGCTCCCGGGCCCGCGGCACGTCGCCGGCCCGCTCGTAGAGGTCGGCCAGCAGATACCACTGCCGGATGTGGCGATTCGAAGGGTTGCGCAGCGCCTTCGACGCTCCGGCGGTGGCCAGCATGGCGATGGCGCCCTGCAGGTCGCCGCTCTCGGCCAGCGACGCCGCGGCCACAATCCGGCCTTCGGCCAGCACGTCGGGCTCGGGTGAGCTCTGGCGCAGCTTGGTCCACAGGTCCGCCACCTTCTTCGGCTTGCGCAGGGCGCGCTGGCAGTCCATCAGGACCGGGAGATGCTCGGCGGAATCCGTCAGGCAGCGTGTGCGCCTCGAGGTGCTTGACGGCCTCACGCCACTTGCCCGACCGGTACGCGGCCAGCCCGGCCAGCTCTCGCACCGCGGCCACGCTGGGGGTCTCCTCGGCCACGGGCTTGATGGCACGGAGCGCATCTTGGTAGCGCCCGCGTTCGTAGGCGCCATAGGCCGACTCGGCCTTCTCCACCAATCGCTCCCGGTGCAGCGCCGTGGCGACGTAGGCGGCGTTGCGGATTTCGGCCGCGATCTCCGGCGGCAGCGCCTTGCGGGTCGAGAGCGTCGAGAGCGCCATGCTGCTGGCCCGGGCTGCCCGGTCGACCCCATTGGGCTTGGGTCCGGCCGCTCGCCCCGCGTCCGGCCGGGCGGGCCGTGTCCTCCCACTCGTCACGCGAGCCGTCGGTCCTGACCCACGGCTCGGGCCTGGGGGGCGGCGCGGTCCGGCGCCGATCCTGGTCGTCGGAGAATCGAGCGGTCCGCTGCTCCCCGTCGGTGTCGCCGCGGGTGACCTCGCGTGCGCCGCGACGGGCCACGTTGCCCCACTTCTTGGCCTGACCGGGCAGTGGATCGTCGTCGTAGGGCCGCGAGAAGGGCGCCGCGCTCCCGGAACCCGGGGCTGGCGCTGGGTCGGCGGCTGGGGCTGGACTGGGTCGGCGCTCGCTGGACCGTCGTACGACCCACGGTCGCGCAATACCGTCACGCTGCGGCGCGCAGGGGCACCAGCATCGGTGCGCACGAGGCGCCGCTGCGGGACTGGCGCGTCACGCGGAGGGCGCGCCACGTGATGGTGCGCCGCGGGAAGCTGCCCCAGCACGCGGGGGTCGCGCCGGGCGTGTGTCATCCCGATCGCCTCTATACGGCGGGGCGTCCGGAAGCGTGCCGGCCGGGCCGAGTTCGAACGCTCACCGGATCCGGTGCGAGCATGCGGAGCCGAGTGAGGAACTGGCGGGTTGCCGAGGACGGGACCCTTCGTCTCCTGACTTCGTCGGCACGCGCTCGAGCTCCGGAGTCGGACGGGCCCCTTTGGCACTTCTGAGCGGTCGTTCCGTCTTCATCACGCCAACTGCCGCCGCGGCGCCGGCAGGCGGGCGCTGCCGTCAGTGCGGCGGGGCGCGGCCGAGCTTGCCTCGCCGTCGTTGAACGGGAACTGCCGGAGCGAGAGCCCGAACCTGAGCGCCCCCGGAACGGCTCGAGCCACCCGATCTGCCTGATCCAGTCGACCCGCCGGGGCGGCTCGCGGATGCTCCCGACCTGCCCTTTCCTCCGCCGGAGTCGGCACTCGGCCGCGGCGAGGAGGCGCGACGATCAGGCCGGGGGGAATCAGCAGGCATCGGTCGAGTTTAGGCGAGCGAAGGTACTCCACACCGCGACGACCCGATTTAGCTCGTCCGTTTTGCCTTCTGGAGAGGCGCTCGACACTCGTGATCCACGATCACCAGGGCCACCACGATGCACGGCCATCATCGGCAGCGCGAACCCACGGTAAGTCCACGTGCACTGAATCCGACGACAGAAGCAACACGGCGAATGGAACGATGAAACGCATCTTGAGGACTGTTCCCGGCCGCAGACGGCCCAACACGACCCCTGTCACCAGGAGATAGACCGAAACCGCCACGGCGACCGCCCCTCCCGCCGTGGTCGGCGAGACCCGGGCTCGCACGCTGGGTGCTCTCCAGGGCCAATTCGAGTCCAGCGCCCAGGGCGGCGACCGAGGCGAAGACGAAGTAGTGGGCGTAGCCCCACAAGAAGGCCAGGTTCCGCGACATCCGCAGCCCCTCCTCGGCCGGATGCTCGAAGTACCACCACCAGAAGAAAAGATGAGAAGGAGCCCGCCGGTCGCCACGCCGACCTGCCGGCGGAGAGCCCCGACGATCGTGGCCGCCTGCATGGCGACGGTGGCGGCGGCTACGCACTCCCCCAGCACGATGAGGGTGAAGAGCCCGTAGCGCTCGCTGATGTGCTCGGGGTGCCAGGCCGTGCCCCGCCCGCCCCATTCCGCAAACGCAGGAACGATCATCTCGGCCAGCGCCAGCACGTAGAACGCCACTTCGCCGGCGAGATGGGGCAGGAACAATCGAGCAATCCATCCGGATCTGCACCACCGTGATGCCCCGCGGCATAGCGCCGGGCGGCAGATCGCCCCGACCGGTCGCCGCTGCGCCGCCCGCAGCCACTGGGTCACGAGGGCCACCCGCATCACCACGTAGCCGATGTGACCACTGAAGTCACCGTGGCGAAAGGCCGCCGGGACGCCCGCAGCGAGGATCAGGACCCCGATGATCTGCACAAACGTCAAAAGCCGGTAGGCCACGTCGTCGACGTCGTAGGCCGAGGCGAACCACGTGAAGTTCACCCAGGCCCACCAGATGGCGAAGAAGACCGATGACGTAGCCGATGAGCCCTGACTGGAAGTGGTTCAGGCCCAAGCTTCCGTTCAGCTCTCGGGCGGCTTGCGACACGGCCACGACGAAGCAGAGGTCGAAGAGCAGCTCGAGGGGGGTGGAGGCGCGGTGGGGCTCCTCCGTATCTCGGGCGCGCATGGGGGCGAGGCGCAAGCGTGGCCCACGGCATGAGCCGCAGTATGGCAGGGCCAGTATTCGGGACATGAATCCGAGAACGACAAAAGCCCCCCGAGCGAACTCGAGGGGCTTTTGTCTCTTAGAAATCCCGGCGGCGACCTACTCTCCCAGGGGGCCTCCCCCCAAGTACCATCGGCGCGGGCGGGCTTAACTGCCGTGTTCGGAATGGGAACGGGTGTTTCCCCGCCGCCATGGCCACCGGAAACCGTGCGCTCGACCTCGTCTGCGGCGCACTGAAGCACGGCAGACGAGGCCAGAGGATTGCGTTACCGCAACCCCTGAGCGTTCCAAAGCGAGCACGAGCAAGTTCCCAAGCCCTCGGCCGATTAGTACCGGTCGGCTGAATGCGTTGCCGCACTTACACCTCCGGCCTATCAACGTGGTCGTCTAGCCACGGGCCTTACCAGGTTAACCCTGTGGGAGATTTCATCTCGAAACGGGCTTCGCACTTAGATGCTTTCAGCGCTTATCCCACCCGTAGGTCGCAAACCAGCCGTGCCCTTGGCAGGACAACTGGCACACGAGAGCTACGTCCGTCCCGGTCCTCTCGTACTAGGGACAGCCTTTCTCAAATCTCCTACGGCTGCATCGGATAGGGACCGAACTGTCTCACGACGTTCTAAACCCAGCTCGCGTACCGCTTTAATGGGCGAACAGCCCAACCCTTGGGACCGGCTTCAGCCCCAGGATGCGACGAGCCGACATCGAGGTGCCAAACCTTCCCGTCGATATGGACTCTTGGGGAAGATGAGCCTGTTATCCCCGGGGTACCTTTTATCCGTTGAGCAACGGCGCTTCCATAAGCAACCGCTGGATCACTATGCCCTGCTTTCGCACCTGCTCGACTTGTAGGTCTCGCAGTCAAGCTCCCTTTTGCCATTGCACTCGACAGCTGATTGCCAACCAGCCTGAGGGAACCTTTGGGCGCCTCCGTTACATTTTAGGAGGCGACCGCCCCAGTCAAACTACCCACCTGACGCTGTTCCTGATCCGGATCACGGACCGAGGTTAGAGTCCCGGCACGAAAAGGGTGGTATTTCAAGGTTGACTCCACACTGGCTAGCGCCAATGCTTCGCAGTCTCCCACCTATCCTACACAAATCGTACCAAAACCCAACATCAAGCTATAGTAAAGGTCCACGGGGTCTTTCCGTCCTGATGCAGCTAACGAGCATCTTTACTCGTACTTCAATTTCGCCGGGTCTGTGGTTGAGACAGTAGGAAAGTCGTTACGCCATTCGTGCAGGTCGGAACTTACCCGACAAGGAATTTCGCTTATTCTGTTACAACTAATCAACCAAAGGTATTCGATTGACTAGTGGACCGGACGTTTCCGCCGATCTCCCTACGTCGCCGTAGGGATCGGACCATAACTTCATCTCATATCGACTACCTATAAAGCTATGAGATGGTCGGCGTTTGGTCTCTGAGGATTCTCTAGTCCTTTGACGGCTTTCGCCATCTTAAGCCCAGAGCCTTTCCTGCTGATTGTCCGCACCGAACGGATTTTTACTTCCCATGCCCAACCTCAGAAACTGGTTGCAACACGAGTGAGTACCGTCGGATACTCGGAGTTTCCAGCATATGGCCGACTACTCACCACGTCGTCTCCGACGTGGGGGGCAGCACCCATTGCACTCTATGGGAATTCTACCTTAGGCACTTTTGTTACTACTTGCGGATTCGCAAGCGGCTAGATCATTTCTGTCTAGCTCCTCATGTCGCCATGAGGGTCGGACTGTATCTTCGTCCCTGATAAATCAGAGAGCCCCACGTACAGTCTCTGAGGATCCTGCAAGTACTTGCTCCATACTCCTGGCCCGTTGCTTGCCATTGGCATTCATGCCATACGCAAGTCGCACCAGTCGCTCGAACCTTCACTGGTCAGATGTTCCTTCATTCGCATCGACCGCACGATGGCGGCAAATGCCTCAAAGTCGTTCCGCTTGACCAACAAGGGATGCTTCTCGAAGAACGGCAGTATGGCTGCCTCCAGATTCCGCAGAGAATCAACCGCGAAGGTCAAAACACTGCTCTTCGGACCCTTAGGACGAATACGCCCGCAGCCGAAGAATGGAACCATCGCCTCAAGAACTTCCCGATGATCATTGTGTTGGTAAATGTGGAAGACCGGTTGGAGCTGCCATCCTCCGTGACGATGCATCATCGAACTTCGATGCACGGACACGCAGAAGCAACCTTCCCCGTCCGCAAATCCAACCATCCAATTGGGATCGAGCACATTGCAAGAACTCGCAGTTTCCTGCTGATTGTCCGCACCGGTCGGATTTTCACTACTCATGTCCTTCACCCTAAAGAAAGGTCGTGACATGAATGAGTACTGCCGGATTCTCGGATGTTCCAGCATACAGTGGGGTTTTTTAACAGCCAGGTATTAAACTAACCGTTATAGTTACGGCCGCCGTTTACCGGGGCTTAGGTTCACAGCTTCGTCCGAAGACTAACCGTTCCCCGTAACCTTCCGGCACCGGGCAGGCGTCAGAGCGTATACATCGTCTTACGACTTCGCACGCTCCTGTGTTTTTAGTAAACAGTCGCTTTCCCCAATTCACTGCGGCCCCCTCAGGCATCAGGACGCAAGGTCCATCACCCTATCGAGGCCCTCCTTCTCCCGAAGTTACGGAGGAATTTTGCCGAGTTCCTTAACCACAGTTCTCCCGATCGCCTTGGTATTCTCTACCCGCCCACCTGTGTCGGTTTGGGGTACGGGTACCGTGCCAACTCGCTAGAAGCTTTTCTAGGCAGCATAGAATCAGTGACTTCGCCTGGAACGGCTCGGCATCGCGTCTCAGGATTAATGGGACCCGGATTTGCCTAGATCCCTCCCTACACGCTTACCCCAGGACAACCAACGCCTGGGCTCACCTATCTTCCTGCGTCCCTCCTTTGCTGTCCGCCCCGGAGTTTGTCGGCTCGACCCGAAGGTCATCCCCTTAGTACCTCTAGATTGGAATTGGCGTGGACACGGTAGTACTGGAATATCAACCAGTTGTGCATCGACTACGCCTCTCGG